>NZ_LOPW02000001.1:0-214311 GCF_001469875.2 Haloferax marisrubri
CGAGGCGACGGGGCGCGCGGGACCGGTCCGCCGCGCGGCCGCCGAAACCGGTCTCGCGGAGGGCGCGTCTCGAAGCGCCGACTACGGCGACGCGCTCCGGGCGGTCGTCGGCCCGACGCTCGCGCGCTCCCGCGTCGACCCCCGCCCCCCAGCCGACGGGCGACTCGTCGGGACGACCGACCTCGACACCGGCGCAGTCGCCCGCCGGTACGAGTGCCCGCGCGGCCCCGTCTACCACCTCACGCCGCCCGAATCGACGCTCGACCAGCGCGCCGCGCGCACGCTCGAAGCCGCCCACGACCAACTCGCCCGCGGCGCTGTCGATGCCGGCCCGCGCGCGCCGGGGCGCGCCGTCAGACTCGTCGCAGAGCCGGACGACCCGGTCGAGACGCTCGCGGCGATTCTGGCGAAGCACACCGCGGGCCACGGCGTCCTCGACGACCTGTTTTCGGACCCCGCGGTCTCGGACGTGTACGTCTCGACGCCCGCCGACGAGAATCCGATTCGCGTCGTCGCCGACGGCGTCTCGATGCCGACGAACGTCCGCCTCGCGCCCGACGGCGCGGAGTCGCTCGCCTCTCGCCTGCGGCGCGTGAGCGGCGCGTCGTTCTCCCGCGCCGACCCGACGCTCGACACCGTGGTCGAGGCCGGCGGCGCGAGCGTCCGGGTCGCGGGCGTGACCGCGCCCGCCAGCGACGGTCTCGGGTTCGCGTTCCGCCGTCACGACGAGACGCCGCTGACGCTCCCCGCGCTCGTCGCCAACGGAACGCTGTCGGCCGACGCCGCGGCGCTCTGCTCGCTCGCGGTCGAACGCGGTGCGTCAGTCCTCGTTGCCGGCTCCCGCGGGGCCGGCAAGACGACGTTCCTCGGGTCGCTCCTGTGGGAGCTCCTGCGCGACGTTCGCACGGTTCTCATCGAGGACACGCCCGAGCTTCCGGCGTCGAGCCTGCTGGACGCCGGCCGCGACGTGCAGACGCTCCGAACCGATACGACCGGCGGCCCGGAGCCGACGCCGCAGGAGGCGCTCCACGCGGCGCTCCGACTGGGCGACGGCGCGCTCGCGCTCGGTGAAGTTCGCGGCGCAGAGGCCGCCGTCCTCTACGAGGCGATGCGAGTCGGCGCGAACGCCAACGCGGTCCTCGGAACGATTCACGGCGACGGAGCCGCCGACGTGCGCGAGCGCGTCGTCTCCGACCTCGGCGTCCCGGCGTCGTCGTTCGCCGCCACCGACCTCGTCGTCACCTGCGAACACGCGGACGCACACCGCGTCGCCCGCGTCGAGGAGGTCCGCCCCGTCGGCGACGACGCGGCGTTCGAGACGCTGTTCGAACACGACGGTCGCGCCCTCGAACCCACGGGGTCGGTCGCGCGCGGCGACAGTCTCGCGGTCGAATCCGTGGCCCGCCCCGGCGAGTCGTACGCGGACGTGCTCGACGCGCTCGACGCCCGCGCCGCCCACCTCGATTCGCTCGCCGCGACGGAACGGACGACGCCAGACGACCTCGCCGCGGCCCGCGCGGAGCGTGGTTCGGGATGCTGAACCCGGACACGACCACGAGCGCGAGCGCGGACTCCGGTGCGAACCACTTGCTTCACTCGGCCGCGACGACGCTCACGCGGCTTTCGCCCGACTCCATCGACGCCGACCCGAGCGACGAGCTCTGCCGGTCGCTCGCGTTCCTCGGCTCGAACCTCGCCCCCGAGACGGTCGTCGCCGCGGGCTACGGCGCGGCCGCCCCCGCCGGACTGCTCGGCGGACTCGTCGCCCTCCTCGCTCGGCTTCCGACCGTGACGGTCGTCTTCGTCGCGCTCGCGGCCGCGCTCGGTGCGGCGCACGCGATTCACACGCTGCCGGTCTGGCTGGCGACCCTCCGCCGGACGCGGGCGCTCGGAAACGCGCCGGAACTCGTCGGTCGCATCGCGCTCCGGATGCGCGTCGAACCCTCTGTCGAGCGGGCCAGCGCGTTCGCCGCGCGCGGCGGGGACGACCCGCTTTCGGCCTCACTCGCCGCGCACACCGACCGCGCCCGCGGGACGCCGACCGCGGGGCTCTCCGAGTTCGCCGACGCGTGGCGCGCGTGGTTCCCGGCGCTCGACCGCTCGACTGCGCTCCTGCAGACCGCCGCGGACGTTCCCGCCGGCGAGCGCGACCGGGCGCTCGACCGGGCCCACGAGGTCGTCCGCGAGGGGACCCGCGACCGCCTCGCCGACTTCGTCGGCTCCGTCCGCGGGCCGGTGACGGCGGTCTACGCCTTCGGCGTCCTGCTCCCGCTCGCGCTGGTCGGCGCGCTCCCGGCGGCCCGCGTCGCCGGCGTCGGCGTCACCGCCGCACACGTCGCCTTCGTCTACGACGTGGCGCTTCCCGCGTGTCTCCTCGCCGCGGTCGGGTGGGTGCTCGTCCGCCGGCCGGTCGCGTTCGCGCCGCTCTCGGTCGATGCGTCTCACCCCGCGGTCGACGACCACCGCCACGTCGGCATCGTCGGTGGCGCAGTCGCCGGTGTCGTCGGCTTCGTCGCCGCCGACGCGCTCGTCGCGCCGTGGCTCGCGCCGCTCGCCGCCGGCGGCCTCGGAACCGGGACCGCGCTGTTCGTCGCGGCCCGCCCGGTCGTGGCGCTCAGAGCCCGCGTCCGCGCGGTCGAAGACGGCCTCTCAGACGCGCTCTACCTCGTCGGCCGCGCCGTTAGCGAGGGCGAAGCCGTCGAATCCGCGCTCGCCCGCGCGGCGACCTCGGTCCCGGGCGAAACCGGCGACCTGCTCGACGAAGCCGTCGGCGTCCAGCGCCGCCTCCGCGTGGGCGTCGTCGAGTCGTTCTGCGGCGAGTACGGCGTCCTCGAATCGACGCCGAGCCCACGCGTCGCGGGCGTGGCGACGCTTCTCGGACTCGCCGCCAGCGAGGGCCGACCCGCCGGTCGCGCGATCGTCTCGATGGCCGACCAGCTCTCGGCGCTCTCCCGACTCGACGCCGAGGCCCGCCGCGAACTCGCGTCCGTCACGGAGACGCTGTCGAACACGGCCGCCGTCTTCGGGCCGCTCGTCGCCGGCGCGACCGTCGCGCTCGCCGACGGGATGGGCCCCGCGAAGTCGCTCGACCAGACGGCCGTCGCCGCGCCGCTTTCGACCGCCGACCTCGGGCTAGCCGTCGGCGCGTACGTCCTCCTCTCGGCGGTCATCCTGACGACGCTCTCGGTCGGCGTCGAACACGGCCTCGACCGTCATCTCGTGGCCTCTCGCGTCGGCCGCGCGCTCGTGTCGGCGACGACGACGTTCGCGCTCGCGTTCGCCGCCGCGGGAACACTCGTCTGAGCCGCAGCGAGTTCGTGCTGAGGTTTATATACTCGAACGGGACCACCCCGGTCTATGCTCGACGCACCGCTCGATACGCTCTACACGTGGGCCGCGCTCTCGCTGGCCGCGACCGTCCTCGTCGGGGCGGTCGCTGGCCTCCCGACGACGCCCGCGCCCGACGCCTCGGGAGTCGCCGACGCCGTCGACGCCGTGGCCGTTGCCGAGTACGACGCGACCGCCGAACACGACCTCGAAGCCGACGCTGTCCGCCTCGGCGCGCACCGAATCGGTCTCCGAAACGACGGCGGCGCGGCACACGCCACGTTCGCCTTCGGCCCGGTGACGCCGGCGACGCCCGACTCCCGACTCGGGTCGGTCGCCGCCGGCGCGTCCCCGAGCGCCGCCTTCGACTCGCCCGCCGCGTTCGCCGCCGCGGCCGAGACCGCCCGCGACCGGAACGCCTCGTGGCACCCCGTCAGCGAACCGCTTGTCGTCCGCCACATCAGTTGGGAGGGAACGGATGTCACCGTCGTCTCGGCGTAGGGCGCAGACCTCGCCCGTCGCCGCGCTCACCGCGCTGTTCGTCGTCTGCGCGGCGATTTCGGGCTACGCGACGGTCCTCGACGACTCGTTACCGACCGCCGACCGCGACCTCGCGCCCGCGACGCTGTCGAACGTCGAGTCCGCCCTCGCCGACGACTCGGGCGTGGTCGTCAGTTCGCGGCTCTCGGACGCGCTCGACGCCTGTCCGGACGGGTTCTCGTGTCGCGTCGTCGTCGCGGTCGACGGCGACCGCCGCGCTGTCGGCCCTGATTCGCCAACCGACGCCGACGCCGACGCCGATTCGACTCGCGTCAGCGTCCGCGTCGAACCCGGTCGCGTCGGCTTCGGAACGCTCCGGGTCGAGGTGTGGCGATGACCGACCTCGTCTTCGACGTGACGGTGTGTCTGTTACTCGTGAGTGCGAGCGTCGGCCTCGTCGTCACCGCGGACGCCGGCGCGAGTACAAGCGCCGACCACGCCGCTATCGACGCCGACGGGGTCGCCTCGTCGCTGGCGACGAGCACCGCCACGGTCAACTACTCGCTCGCCCCCGGCGTCGAAGTCGCGGACCCGTCGCTCCTCGATGCCGGCGGCGTCGACCCCCGCGAACTCGACCGGACCGCCCACGGCAGTCTGGCCGGTCTCCTCGCCCGCGCGACGCTCGGTGCGACCACCATCGACGGCGTTCGCCTGACCCGCGCCCGCGACGATTTCCGGACGCGGACCGCCGCTCGCGTCGCCTCCGAACTCCCGACCCGCGGCGTCTCCGTCGCCGTCGCATGGACGCCGTTCCCCGGTGCGCCGGTCCGCGCGACCGACACGCTCGGTCCCGAACCGCCGTCCTCGACGACGGTCCACTCCGCGACGCTCGACGTGCCCAGCGGGTTCCCCGCGGCGCGAGACGACGCTGTCGCCGCCAGCGACGACGGCTTCGACGCCGTCGCTCGCGTCGTCGCAAATCGAACCGTCTCGGGGCTGTTTCCGCCCGCGCTCGCTCGCCTCGCGCTCCGCGGCGACGAACCGGTTTCGACGCTGATGACCCATCGGTACGAACGGGCCGGGGCGCTGGTGAACGCTTCCGTCGCGCCCGAGGTCGCCCGCGAGGAGACTCGCGTCGCCAACGCCGACCTCGCGGCGGCGCTGGCCCCGCGCTTCGCCGACGCGATGCGCGCCCGGTACGACACCCCGCGCGCCGCCGCCGAGGCCGTCTCGGTCGGACGCGTCACCATCGTCGTCAGGACGTGGTCGGCGTGAGGCTCGCCGACGACGACCGCGGTCGGGTTCCCTTCGCCCTGCTCGGCGTGTTGCTCCTCGTCGGGAGCGCGACGTTCTCCGGCGCGCTCGCGGGTCACGACCCCGTGGCCGACCGCCGGGTCGACGACGCGATGGACCGCGCGACCGCACAGGCCGACGCCGCCGTCCGCGCGGCTGTCGGCGACGCGGCGCGCGAGGCCGCGGCGAACCCCGTCACCTCGCCCGCGAACACGACCGTCGGACGACTGCTCTCCGAGGAGCGCCCCTTCCGCGACTATCTCAGGCTCCGCATCGCTCTCGCTGCGACGGAGCGACTTCGGGCCGTCTCCGTCGCCCGCGGCGGCGTGAACGCGACCGCGAGCCTGCCGCGACCGACCAACGAGTCGGCTCTCCGCGAGGCGATGGACCGCGTCTCCATCTCGGGCCGCGAGAACGGCACCGTCCTCGTCGCGACCGTCGACAACGTCTCGGTCGAAGTCGTTCGCGGCGGTCGCACCGTCGCCACCGAGTCCGTCACCGCGACGGTCGGCGTCCGAACGCCCGTCCTCGCGCTCCACGACCGAACCGAGTCCTTCGAGTACCGTCTCGACGCGAACGCGCTGGACGGCGGGACGCTCGACGCGACGGTGACGACGGCGCTGTGGGCGTCGGCGTGGACTCGCGGTTGGAGCCAGTACGCCGGCGCGCCCGTGGACAACGTCGTCTCGAACGACCACGCCGCGCTGGCGACGAACGCCGGCGTCCTGCTCGCCGAACAGCAGGCGTTCGGGGCGACTGACGCCGACGCCCGCGGGGCGACCGGTCGCGCCGCCGTCCACGCCGGTGCCCAGAGCCTGCTCTCGCAGACCGGCGTCCCTGCCGCGCCCGAACTGGCGAACGCGCTCCCCGCACCCAATCCGTCTGCCGAGTCAGCCGCGAGCGAGGTTCCGACGAACCGGACCATCAACGCCTCCGTCGGCTCCGCGGCCGACCACGCGCTGGTCGGCCTTCTCGACGGCCACGGCGACGCGCCCGCTTACGACGACGTGGTCGCGGACGCGCACCGGGCCGCAGTCGCAGTCGAAGCCGACGCGACCGTCGTCGCCCGGAGCGACGACCCGCCGGTCGACCTCGGCCGCGAGTGGGACCTCGTCGAGACGACGACCGAGACGGCGTCGTCGGTCGAGACGGTGGCGACGCGAACGCCGGCGCTCGAAGCCGACACAACCGTCGTCGTCGCCGGCTCCCGAATCGTGACGACGAGCGAGACGACCACCCGAACGTGGCGGCGGGGTAACGAGACGTTCCACACCGACGAGACGACGGAGACGAAGACGCGCGTTGACCTCGCGGCCGTCGTCGACCCGACGGACCTGTCCGCCCCCGCGCGACCCATCGACCCGGCGGTCGAACCCGGCGGCGCGCTCGACGGCGAGAACTTCGCCGCGGCCGCCGCCGCCGCCGAGGACGCGGTAGCGACCCGCGGCGGGTTCGACGACCTCGCCCGCGACGTTGCCGAGGGGGACGCGCCCGAATCGAATTACGCCACCGCACCGACGGCTCCCGGCCTCGACGGCTGGATTCGCGCTGACCTCGTCGCGCTCGCCGACCACGTGAAAAACCGGAGCGTGACGGTGTCTGCCCGGCGGGTCGCCGCGGGCGAGCTGAATCCCGCCGCAGAGCTCGCGTCCGACCTGCGCGCCGACCGCCGCGAGCTCGTCGGCGCACCGGCCGCCTACGACGGCGTCGCCGACCGGGCGCGAGTCGCGGTTCGCGCCGCCTACCTCGACCGCGTGCTGGCGGCGCTCGACCGCCGGGCGAACCGGACCGCGGCGGCGACCGGCGCGGCCGACGACGCGAGCACGGACGCAGCTATCGGGTCGCTCTCGAAGGCGGTCCGTGCCGAGGAGGTCGCCCGCGCGGCGCTCGGTGAGACGCGAGCAGACGGCGCGAACGGAACCGGCAACGAAACCGGCGTCCGGTTCGTCCCCGACGCGGACCCGATGTACCTCTCGCTCGGCGGTCTCTCGGGGGCCGCGATTCCGACCGTCTCCCGCGGCGGCACCTACCACTCGCTCGTCGCCCGCAACACCAACCTGTTCACGCTTCCCTACGGCGATGCCGCAGACACCGTCCTCGAACCGGTGTTCGGCGCGAACCGCCGCGTCCCGCTCCGCGTCGCGGCCCGCGCGCTGCTCGCCGCCGACTCGACGCTCGCGGCGACGAACGGGACGAACGAGACGCTCGCCGACCGGCGCGACAGGCTCGAAACCGCGGTCGACCGTTCGACCGTCCCCGCCGAAGAGGCCGCTGAGGACGCGCTCCGCGTGCACACCAACCGCTCGGTGACGGAACGCCAGCGGATTCTGGAGCGCTCGCTCGGCGCGTGGGACGACCCGGCCCACCGGGCGCTGGCGGTCACGAACGGCTCCGCGGCGCGCGCAATCGCCGTCGAGACTGCCGGGGCGGGAACCGTCGAAGCCGACCTCCTCGAACGACGCCTCGACGAGGCGTTCCGAACCGTCCGCCGGGACCGCTCGACGACGGTCTCACAGCGGCTCACGAACCGGACCGTCGAGACGACGCGAACCGCCCGCCAGCAGGCCCTCGCCGACATGGCGACCGATGCGGCGATGAACGCCACTAAGGATGCGGTCGCCGACCGCGTGAACGACACGCTCGACTCGCGGTTCGGGAAGTCGTTCAAGCGCGTCCCCGCCGGGATGCCGGTCGCGCCCGTCCCGGGGTACTGGTACGCGACGGTCAACGTCTGGGACGTGTCGGTCGCCGGCGAGTTCGCGCAGTTCCGCGTCCACGCCCGCGGCGACGCCGAATCCCTCACGTACGCCCGCGACGGCTCGACCGTCGCCCTCGACTGGGACGACGACGGCGTCGCGGAGACGCTCGGCCGCGGCGACCGCGTCGCGTTCGACGTGGAGACGGCAATCGTCGTCGCGGTACCCCCGTCGGGCGTCGGCGTCGGCGACATCGACGGCGACGCGGACGAGCGTTCCGAGGGCTGGGCGGGCGGTCCGGGCTGTACCGTCGCGGCCGACTGCCGCGCGACCGAGTAGCCGCCAATACGACCCGAGTGGCAACCGTTTTGCCGCCGGAACGCCCAACCCGCGGTATATGTTGCACGACGCCGCCGCGGAGCCCGGAACCCTCTCGGCCGACGAGTTGCGAGCCGCCTACGAGGACGAGATTCGCCGCGCAGTCGACGCTACAGGGCCGGAGACAGCCGCCGAGGCCGCCGGCGTCTCGGAAGCCGCGCTCTCGAACGGCGTGTTGGACCTCACGCTCGAACAGGCCGCCGCGGTCCTCGAACTCGCCGACGACAACCCCGACGCCGACGCCATCGTCTGGGAGTTCCGCGACCACCTCCTCATGGGCATGACGAGCGGCATCCTCGACGTTGACACGCTCGCGTCCGAGGTCGACCTCGACCTCTCCGGACAGGAGATTCAACAGGCAATCGAGGGTCGCACCGCCGCCACGCTGAACGAACTGGCCGCCATCCACCACGTCATCGCCGTCCGAAACGAACGATGAACGTCGCCATCCTCGGCTGTGGCTACGTCGGCCTCGAACTCGCCCGCACGCTCGTCGCCGACGGCCACGACGTGTGGGGCGTCCGCCGCTCCGACGACGGCCTCGCCGCCATCGAAGCGACCGGCGCGGAGGCGGTCCGCGCCGACGTGACGGACGCCGACTCCCTCGGGGCGGTCCCCGACGTGGACCACATCGTCTTCGCCGCGAGTTCCGGCGGGCGGGGGGCCGACGCCGCCCGGACCGTCTTCGTCGATGGCCTCCGAACGGCAATCGACCACTTCGCCGCCCGCGACTCGCCGCCCGAGCGCCTCGTCTACACGTCGAGCACGGGCGTCTACGGCGACCACGACGGCGACTTCGTGGACGAGTCCACACCGCTCGACCCGACGACCGACAAGACGCGCGTCCTCGCCGAGGCCGAGCGCGTCGCCCGCGAGCACGCCGCCGAGCGGGGAATCGAGGGGACCGTTACTCGGTTCGCCGGGCTCTACGGTCCCGACCGCTACCGACTCGACCGCTACCTGACCGGCCCGGTCACGGCGGGCTACCTCAACATGGTCCACCGGGACGACGCCGCGGGCGTCGTCGCGTACCTCCTCGAAACCGGCCGCGCCCGCGACGACACCGTCCTCGTCGTCGACGACGAACCCGTCTCGAAACACGAGTTCGCGGATTGGCTGGCCGACGAGTGCGGCGTCCCGCGCCCCGAAAAGCGCACGAAGGAAGAACGCCTCGACGCGGGCGACCTCTCGGAGGCCGCTCGCCGCCGCATCCTGACGAGCAAGCGCTGTTCGAACGACTACCTCCGCGAACTCGGCTATTCGTTCTCGTATCCGACGTATCGGGAGGGCTACCGGGCCGCAATCGACGCCTACCGGGCGGGCGACGACTGAGCGTATTCGCGGCTCGATAGGTTCGAACCGCCGAAATTCTGTCAATCAGGACAACTCGATTAGGGGGAATATTCATACGGTAGGCCCCGGTCGTGTTGTGTATGTTCGGTCCGGTGGGGCAGTTCGACACGGGTGCTATCTTCGAGTCTATCGACTCGTTCGTGCGCTCGCACCCCGAAATCGCGGCGGCGCTCGTCGTCGCGCTCGGTGCCCTCGCGCTCGTCGTCTACGCCGCGATTCGGTTCAAGCGGCCGATGGGCACGCGCTTCGCCGAGGCGCTGGAGGACGTCGACGAGGTCGCCGTCCTCATGCACCCGAACCCGGACCCCGACGCCATGGCCGCGGCAATCGGTGTAGCCTGTCTCGCAGAACAGGTCGGGACCACACCGACAATCCAGTTCGCCGGCCAGATTCGACACCAGGAAAACCGCGCGTTTCGCACCGTTCTCGACCTCGACTTAGACCCAATCGACCACGTGAGCGACCTCGCCGCCGAGGCGGTCGTCCTCGTCGACCACAACTCCCCCCGCGGCTTCGCGGGGGCCGAGGGCGTCCTCCCTTACGCCGTCGTCGACCACCACCCCGGCGACGGGACCGGCGAGGCGTTCACCGACGTGCGGACCGACTACGGCGCGTGTTCGAGCATCATCGCCGAGTACTTCCGCGACGTGGGCGCGAAACCCGTCCCGCCGGACATGCACGCCAGCGAGGTGAACGCCTCGTACACCGTCCCGTCACAGGTCGCGACGGGCCTCGTCTACGGGATTCTCACGGACACCAAACACCTCACCGCGGGCTGTTCGGCCGCCGACTTCGACGCCGCCGGCTTCCTCTTCCCCGGCGTCAACGAGGACCACCTCGACCGCATCGCCAACCCCGAGGTCTCCCGCGAGGTGCTGGAGGCGAAGGCGCGGGCCATCGCCGGCCGCGACGTGCGCGGTCCCTTCGCCGTCGCCGACATCGGCACCATCTCGAACGTCGACGCCATCCCGCAGGCGGCCGACGAACTCATCCAACTCGAAGGCGTCACCGCGGCGGTCGTCTGCGGCGAGCGCGAGAGCAACGTCTACCTCTCGGGGCGTTCCCGCGACGACCGAGTCCACATGGGCCGGACGCTGGAGGCCGCGCTCGACCACTACCGCGGGGCGAGCGCCGGCGGCCACGCCCGGATGGGCGGCGGCCAGATAATCCGCCCCGACGCCGTCACCGACGGCGGCAACGGCGAGTCCATCGCCCGCGACGAACTCCTCGAACACATCTTCGAGGCGCTGTCGGGCGATATCTAATCCGCAGACCGCCGTCCCGGACCCGGACCGGTGGCCCTTAACCGTCGGCCGCCATAGGCCCGCCCATGGCTACAGGACGGGCGACGTGGGCCTACCGCGACCGGTTCGGCGACAGTTTCGGCCGCACCTTCTACCGCCGGTTCGGCCCCGGCGTCGTCTCCAGTATCGGCATCGGAACCTACCTCGGCGAGCCGACCGACGCGGTCGACGACCGCTACCGCGAGTCGCTCGTCTCCGCGCTCGAACACGGCGTCAACCTCATCGATACCGCGTCGAACTACCGCCACGGCCGCGCCGAACGAGTCGTCGGCGACGCGGTCCGCGGGGCCGACGTCGACCGCGACGCCGTCGTCGTCGCCTCGAAGGCCGGGTTCGTCCCCTTCGACCGCGAGCGCCCCGACGACCCCGGCGCGTACGTCCGCGAGACGGTCCTCGACGCCGGTCTCGCCGACGCCGACGAACTCGCCCACGGCAGTCACACCATCGCGCCCGCCTTCGTCGACGAGATGGTCGACCGCTCGCTCGACCTGACGGGACTGGACCACGTCGACTGCTACTACCTCCACAACCCCGAGACGCAACTGGCAATCGCCGACCGCGAGACGGTGTACGACCGCGTCGAGGCCGCCTTCGAGGTCCTCGAACGCCGGGTCGCCGGCGACGACATCGGTCGCTACGGCGTCGCAACGTGGGAGGCGCTCCGGGTCGCGCCCGACCACGACGCGTACCTGTCGCTCCCCGAACTCGTCCATCGGGCCGAGCGCGCGGCAGAAACCGTCGGCAACGACGAACACTCGCTCGAAGCGATTCAGCTCCCGTTCAACGTCGTGATGGCCGACGCGTTCACCGTCGAGGCCCACGACACCGACGCGGGCGAGGCGATGAGCGCGCTCTGGTACGCCCACGAACACGGCCTGCACGCCTTCACGAGCGCCAGCCTCGCGCAGGGCGACCTCGCGGCGGAGATTCCGGCGTCGGTGAACTCGGTGCTCGCCGGCGACACGGCGGCCCAGCGGGCGCTCAACTTCTCGCGGAGCGCGCCCGGCGTGACCGCGGCGCTCGTCGGCGCGTCGTCGGTAGCACACGTCGCGGAGAACATCGCGGCCGGCACGTTCGACCCCCTCGGGGCGCGGACGTTCGATTCGGTGTTCGAGTGAGCGGACGCCGGTGCCCGTCGAGCGCCCGCAGTCGGTCGGTTCGTCTTATCTGAGCTCTTTCCACTCGCGCCCGCAGTCGGCGCAGATGCGAAGGGAAAACACCTCGTCCGGGTCGTTCTTCTTCTTCAGCGACTCGCCGCACTCGGAACAGGTCAGTCGTCCGTAGGTATCCTTCTCCAACTCCCCGTCTCGAAGCCCCTTCCGCGTTGTCTTCATAAGCGTCCGTTTGTGCAACGAACATAAAAACCCGACGACGACCCCCCGTTTTCGTCCCGCACGACGCCCCGACGGCCTCGTTCAGTCGAAAGTGTTGTCACCTCGCGGCGCGCGCTTTCGTCCGTGTCACGTGGCCGCCTCTTCGGAACCCTCTGTGGGATGGTGCTGCTCGTCAACCTCGCACGGGTCGTCTTCGCACCGCTTCTCGGGGAGTTCATCACGTTTTTCGAGGTCGACCGCGCCACCGTCGGCATCGTCGCCACCCTCGTCTGGCTCGGGAGCGCCGCCCTCCGCGTCCCGACCGGCTGGCTCCTCACCCGCGTTCCGAGACACCGCGTGGTGCTCGGGACCGGCGTCGTCCTCGTCGTCGCCTCGGGCGTGACCGCCAGCGCGACCACCGTCGAGACGCTGATGATTGGCGCGGTCTCGATGGGTCTCGCCTCGGGCGCGTACTTCGTCGCCGCCAACCCGCTCGTGAGCGAACTGTTCCCCGACCGCGTCGGCCGCGCGATGGGCATCCACGGCACCGCCAGCCAGCTCGCGGCCGTCGGCGTCGCCCCCTTCGTCACGCTCGTCCTCGCGGTCGGTCCCGACCTCGTTCCGCGCCTCCCGTTCGTCTCCGCGGCGTGGCAGCTCGTCTTCGTCTGCGTCGGCCTCGCGGCCGCCGCCGTGACTCTCGCGCTGTTCTTCACGGCCCGCTCGACGGACCTCCCCGACGCGGGCGCGGCCGACCGCGACCTCCTCGGCGCGGCCCGCACCGAGTGGCGCGTCATCCTCACCGGCATCGTCATCCTCGGCTTCACCGGCTTCGTCTGGCAGGGCCTGTTCAACTTCTACGAGCTGTACATGGTGTCGAAGGGGCTGCCAGCCACGACGGCGCGCAACATGCTGACGGTCATCTTCGGCGCGGGCGTGCCGGCGTTCTTCCTCTCGGGGCGACTCGCCGACAAACTCCCGCGTATCCCGTACATCCTCGGCGTGCTCGTCTCCTTCGTCGTCTCGGTGTTCGTCCTCACGATGACGACGAGCCTCGTCGGCCTCCTCGTCGTCACCGCGGTCGTCGGCTACGTCATCCACAGCCTCTTTCCGGCGCTCGACGCCTACCTGCTCGACACGCTCCCCGACGAGAGCCGCGGGAGCGCCTACTCGGTGTACTCGTTCGGCATGATGATATTCCAGGCCAGCGGGTCGGGCGCGGTCGGCACCCTGACCGACTTCGGCTACGCGTTCGACGAGGTGTTCTTCTGGTTCTCCGTTGGGCTGGCGGTCGTCGTCACGGGCCTCATCGCCTTCCAGCGCGCCGGGCGCATCCCGAACTGAGCGGCCCGGCGGCGGTCGAACGAAGTCGGCAGACGACTCGGCTCTCGCCGCACTTTTGCTCGCCCGGTCCCACGACCGACACGATGGAGTACGTACAAGAGCGGGTCACGACGCTCCACGACCTCTCGGGCGCGGTCCCCGACGCCCCGACCGACCGCGCCGCCGTGGTCGTGCCGATGACGGAGCGGGAGTACGCCGGCCTCGCCGCCGAGCGGGTGCTCTCGACGCTGGAGTCGCTCTCGCCCGCGCGGGTCGTCGTCCCCCTCCGCGCGCCCGCCGACCGGGTCGCCCCGTTCGCCGACTGGCTCGACGAGTACGACCTGCCGCTCGACGTGCTGTGGTGCGACGGTCCCCGCGTCGCCGACCTGCTGGACTCCCACGACCTTGACGGCGAGCGCGGCAAGGGCCGCGACGTGTGGCTCGCGCTCGGCTGCGCCGCCCGCGAGGAGTACGTCGTCGTCCACGACGCGGACACGAAGACCTACGACGAGCGCTACGTCCCGCGGCTCCTGTTCCCGCTCGCGCACGGCCACGACTTCTCGAAGGGCTACTACGCCCGCGTCGAGGAGGGGCGGCTCTACGGCCGGCTGTTCAGGCTGTTTTACGCCCCGCTCGTCCGGGCACTCGAGGACGAGACCGACGCACCAATCGTCCGGTATCTCGACTCGTTCCGGTACGCCCTCGCCGGGGAGTTCGCGGCCACGTCCGACCTCGCGTTGCAGATGCGGTCGCCGCGGAAGTGGGGCCTCGAAGTCGGCACCCTCGGCGACGCCTTCGCCCACGCCGGCTTCGACCGGAGCGCGCAGGTCGACCTCGGCGAGTACGAACACGACCACCGCTCCGTGAGCGGGCCGACCGGCCTCTCGGACATGAGCGAGTCCGTCGGGCGGACGCTCCTCAGAGCGGTCGTGGAACACGGCGGAAGCGTCGAGTTCGACACGCTCGCCGACCGCTACCGCGAGGCCGGGAACAGACTGGTCGAGCAGTACGCGGCCGACGCGGCGTTCAACGGCTTCGACTACGACCGGGGAGACGAGCGCGAGCAGGTCGCCACCTACGCCGAGGCCATCTCGAAGCCCGGCGAGGACACGCGGCTCCCGGCGTGGCGGGACACCTCGCTGTCGCCCGACGAGGTGCTTTCCGCCGCGAGCGACGACCTCGACGACGTCCGGGAGGCTGCGGGCCGATGAGCGAGGCCACCTACGACGACCTCGCGGGCGTCGTCGACCTCTTCGGCGCGCTCACCCGCGAGGAACTGGAGACCGCGCTCGACGAACTCGCCTTCAAGCAGGGCCGCGAGACGGACGGTGACGCCCTCTCGGGCGCGATTTCCGACGCGGTCGACGCCTACTACCTCGTCCCCTACGAGGACGACGAGACGGACGCGGAACTCCTGACGGTCGGTCCGATGGCGTTTCCGACGCTCCCCGACCGGGCGGAGGACCTGCCGCACATCCTCGACTACCCGACCCGCGAGGTGCCGCGGGACGAGTTGGCGACGCAGGTCGAATCGCGTCTCCGGGCGGCGGCCGCGAGCGCGGTGCAGACGGGCGACGCCGACGAAATCGAGCGTCTGCTGGACGTGACGTACGACCTCGAAGCGTGGGCCGACACCGACGTGGGGTCGATTCGCGAGCGCCTCGACGCCGCGCTGGACGCGGAGGGGCAGGCCTAAGTCCCGGCATCGCTTTACGAATCGTGACGATGGACCTCGCGGGTGTCACCCGACACGAACCGGTGACCGTCGAAGCGGGCCGGCGGGCGGCCGTCATCGCCCCCGTCGTGTTCCGCGACGAGCGGCCGCACATCCTCTTTACCAAGCGCGCCGACCACCTCGGCGAGCATCCGGGACAGATGAGCTTCCCCGGCGGCGGGCGCGAACCCAGCGACGCCGACCTGCGGGCGACCGCGCTCCGCGAGTCCAACGAGGAAATCGGCCTTCGAGCCGAGGAGGCGGCGTTTCACGGCCGACTCGACGATATCCGGACCGTGACCGACTACGCCGTCTCGCCGTTCGTCGCCACGGTGCCCGACCGCGAGTACGAACCCGACCAGCGCGAGGTGGCCGAAATCGCGGTGCTCGCGGTCGACGACCTGACCGACCGCGCGAACTACGAGTCGGAGCGCCGGGACCACCCGCAGTACGGCGAGATTCGGCTCCACTTCTTCCACGTCGACGGCTACACCGTCTGGGGCGCGACCGGGCGGATGCTCGTGCAACTGCTCGAACTCACGACCGACTGGCGCGTCCCCGAGGAGGTCGACCGCGTGGTCGACCCCGACGCAGACTACCCGGTGTAGCGTCCCCACTCGACGTCTCGTTCTCCTCGGCGTACTGCCCCCAGCGCGCCCGCCCACGGTGTCTGAGTCAGTTCCGAAAAACAAAACCGCGTCAGCGTGTCGTCGTCCCCACGGCAACTCCCTTTCTGCCCCCCGAGTACCCCCTCAGCCGAGGAGGTACTTGAGCGCGGGGCGCTGGCGGACGAACTCCATCTTCTCGATGATGGCGTCGAGGCCGAGGATGCGGCCCGCGGCGAGGGTGCCGACGATGGCGAACATCATCAGCCCGAACAGGTCACCGTTGACCACGCCGTGGCCCCAGTCGGCGTTCCCGAGGTAGAAGAACACCATCAGGACGCCGCCGAAGAAGGCGGCGAGCCGGACGAGTGCACCCACGATGAGCCCGAGGCCGATGAGGAACTCGCCCCACGGAATCATGAAGTTCGTGAGGTCGAGGAGCCACGGAGTCGCGGCGGCCCACGCGAAGAAGCCCTGTAACGGCGAGGCGGCGGGGGCGTTCGCGAGGTAGCCCGCGGCGCTGAACGGCTCACCGGTTATCTTCCCCAACCCCGCGTGGAGGAACCAGTAACCGGTGATGAGGCGGGTCAGCACGAGCACGTAGCCCGTGACGCCCCGCGAGTAGTCGAAGTCCATTCTGTTCCCCAGCATCTCGATTTGTGCGTTAGCGGGCATCTCGGTTCACCTTACATCTGAATCGTCGGCCGCGAACCCCATATAACGGCGACGCGATTTCCGAATCTATAGAACTGGGAATCACCGAAAACGGGCGTTTGAGACTGTCACGATTCGTTTTCGACTACTAATCGAGGTCTAGAATTGTGTCCTAAATACAATCGTGTTGGCACGGCGGTGAACACGGCGGGATTTCACCGCGAGATACGTTGTCGCACGGTTCGACGTGGCTCTTCGCTGCCCTCGATGTGGGGTATATAAACGCCGACGGGAGAGCCAGCATCGCCGTCACCGACAGGGTTTTGGCCTCCTCCGCGCTACTCGTTCTCACATGGTCGCACAGACGATGGATCGCGTTCCGCGACGGTACTGAAATTTCTGTGGTGATAGTATGTTGACCGCCGAGCGTGCGGTCTCGAAAGCCGGTCTGGACGCCGTCGCACTCAAACCCGCCGAGTGCGACGTGCGCGAGGCGCTGTCGGTCCCGCTCGACATCGTGGCTATCGACTACGAGGGCCGCGAGCGACTCCCCGACGAGGACGTATTGCGCGAACTCACGGCCGAAAAAGAGGTCCGTCTGACCACGCCGGTCCGCGCCGACGGCTTCGACCCCCTCGGCGACGACTCGCTGTACGAGTGGCTCCCCGACGGGATTCGGCAGGTGCTCGTGGCCGGCCACGGCGCGTATCTGACTGACGACGAGGTGGGCCGCGCGGTCGCCCCCCGGCTCCGCGCCGCCCGAGAGCGCGCGCCCGACGCGTGGGTCGGCACCGAGGGCATCGAGCGAATCGCCCTCGCCGCCGGCGGCACGCAGTACGAACTCCTCTCGCGGTCGACCCGCAGGGACGTCCGGGCGCTCCGGGCGGCCGGCTTCGACGGCGAGGTCGCGCTCTACGCCCCGACCGCTCTCACCGACGACGACGACGAGATTCTCGACGCCGTCGGCGCGTACGTCTCACGTCGCCGCCCCGTCGCTCGCGCGCTCCCCGACGACGCCGCGACCGACGCCTCGGCGCAGGGTCGCGCCCGCGAGGTGCTCCTGAAGGCCGCGCGCGACTACGCCCTCATCGGCTCCGTGGCCGACGTGCGGCGGCGAATCGACGACCTCCGCGACGCCGGTATCGACCTCGTGGTCGGGTACCCCGCCCGCGGCGTCGACGAGTTCGCCGAGTAGTCCGTCGCGCCGCCCGCGCTCGTCCCGTCTCCGAACCGAGCACCGGAGGCCTTTTACGCGGTCGCCGGAGAGGACAGGTGACGGCACGGTCAGGTGGCTCCTTTCGGACCCACGTGGTTTCCACGTGGGCCACGGCCGGCTGACCTACCCCGTCTCTCTACACATCCTGAGCGACTGCGCCGCGCGCATCGACCGACTACGCGCCCGACGACTGGCGGCGACTGACGACGACCACGAGACCCAGAGCAACCGCCATTCAAGTCGGTCGCCGACCCAGACGAGGTATGGACACACCAGCGCGCGTCGCCGTCGTCGGCGCGGGCGCGGTCGGCCTGACGACCGCCTTCGACCTCGCCGAGCGCGGGGCGCGAGTCACGCTGTTCGAGCGCGACACCCCGGGCGGCGGGTCGACGGGCCGCGCTGCAGGCATCTGCTACGACGCCTATGCCGAGGATATCGACGTGGCCGTCGCCGATAGCGCGATGGCTCGATTCCGGCGTCTCTCGGGCGAGGGCGGATTCACTCTCCACGAGACGCCGTACGTCTTTCTCGCGCGAGAGGGCGACGACGCGGCGGCCGCGGCGCTCGAAGAGTCGGTCGAGCGAATGCGCGTCCACGACCGCGCGGTGTCGCTCGTCGGAGCCGACGAACTGGCCGACCGGTTCCCGATTCGGACCGACGACGTGCTCCTCGCGGGCGTCGCCGAGAACGCCGGTTGGGCCGACCCCGCGGCCTACGTGGACCTGTTCGCCGAGAAGTGCGAGTCGGCCGGGGTCGAGTTCCGCGTCGGCGACGCGGTGACGCTCCGAACCGACCCGCCGGGCGTCGCCGTCGACGACGTGGTGACCGCTCGCTTCGACGCCGTCGTCGTCGCGGCCGGCGTCCACTCGCGCCGCCTGCTCGCCGAGGCGGGCCACCCAATCGCGCTCAAACCCTACCGGGCGCAGGCGCTCGTCGCCGGCTGCGACTACCGCGGGCCGACCGTCTACGACGCGACCGACGAGTCGTACCTGCGGCCGCACCCCGCGGGCGTCCTCGCGGGCGACGGCGTCGAACCGGTCGAACCCGACCCCGACGACTGGGACCCGACCGCGGACGACTGGTTCGTCGCCGACGCCCTCGACGCGGTTCGACACCGGACGGCGGTCGGCGACGCGGGCGAGTCAGAGCCTCCGAGTGCGACTGACCCGGAACTCGACCGCGCGTGGGCCGGCCTCTGCGGGGCGACCCCGGACCGGAACCCGCTCGTCGGCGCGGTCGCCGAGGGCGTCTACGTCGCCGCCGGCTGGCACGGCCACGGCTTCATGTGGGCTCCGGCAATCGGCGAGCGACTCGCGGAGGCCGTGCTCGGCGACGGTCAGGAAGCGATTCCGGACGCGTTCGACCCCCGTCGCTTCGACGGCGACGAGGAGTTCGCGGTGGTCGAGGGGATGACGCTCGACGACTAACGAGAAAAGGAGGCGCGTCGCGGGCGTCGCCGCCGAAACGTAGCTCAGGCGTCTTGGTCGTCCACGTCGCCGAAGTCGTCGGCTTCGTCGTCCACGTCGGACTCGATTTCGGCCTCGCCGTCGTCTTCTTCTTCGGTCACGGCGATGTCGCTCGCGCGTTCGTCCTTGGGAATCCGAATCTGGAGCGTGCCGTTCTTGCCGACCGTGGCGGTTCCCTCGGCGGCTTCGACCGAGGCGTCGGAGGGGATAGTCGCCTTCCCCGAGAGGGTGAGACCGCGGCCGGGGAACCGCATCTCGTAGCCCTCGTGGAAGTCGCGGAAGCGGTCGATGCGAATCTCGACTTCGCCGTCGAGGAAGCGGACCTGCACGTCCTCGGCGCGGGCGCCGGGCGCGTCGAAGACGACGAGGTAGGCGTCCTCGGATTCGAGCAGGTCGTGGGCGAGCGGCTTGCGCTCTTGCATCTGGCTGACGCCGCGGCCGACTCGTTCGAGGACGGCGTTCGCCGCCGACTCGCCGTACTTCCGCAGGTCGCTCATAGCTGTATCTCCTCCAGGTCGCGGGACTCGCCGCAGTACGGACAGGAGAAGTCCGCCACCGTCACGTCGTCGGGCATGTCGTAGGTGTAGTGCAGCTCGAACATGTCGAGTTCGCAGTCCTCATTGGCGCACTTGACTTCGAGGGTCGCGGGCATGGCCGTCAGTTACGCTCCCACGCTCATAAACGCGCGGGAGGCGGAAGCGGCCCCACGACGCGGCGCGGGGCCGCGACCGCCGACCGGTTGCGTTTTCCGCGTCGAACCCGAACCGCGACCGATGACTGACCCCGCCGACCTCACCGTGACTATCGTCGACGGATACGTCGACGAGCCGGCGCACTTCGGCGTGCCGCCGTACATCTCGACGTATCCGAGGTTCACCGCGGGTGCGGTGGTCGACGCGGGCGTCCCCGAGTCCAACGTCGTCTACCACACCATCGACGAACTCCGCGAGGACAGACAGAAGTGGCGCGACGTGGCCGACGCCGACCTCATGATTTACATCGGCGGCATGACCGTCCCCGGCAAGTACGTCGGCGGGACGCCCGCCGAACCCGACGAGGTGCGCGAACTCGCGTGGGTCGCCGAGGGAACCGCCCTGATGGGCGGGCCGATTCGCTTCGGCGTCGGCGACGAGAACGCGGGCGGCCAGGACATGGAGCGCAAGAACCTCGACTACGACTTCGTCGCCAAGGGCGACATCGAGGCGGCCGCCTACGACCTCGTCGACTCCGGGCTCGAAGGCTTCGGCAACCGCATGCGCGACAACGAGGAACTCGACCGCTGGGCCGCCATGGGCGCGTTCGTGGTCGAACAGCACCCGAACCACCCCGACCACCTCATCTGCGAGATGGAGACCTCGCGGGGCTGTGCCTACCGCTGTTCGTTCTGTACCGAACCGCTGTACGGCAACCCCGCGTTCCGCACCGCCGACTCCGTCGTCAAGGAGGTCGAGAACCTCTACAACCGCGGCGCGCGACACTTCCGGCTCGGCCGGCAGGCCGACATTCTCGCGTTCGGCGGCGACGGCGAGGCTCCGAACCCCGACGCGCTCCGCCGGCTCTACGGCGGCATCCGAGAGGTCGCGCCGGACCTCGGCACGCTCCACCTCGACAACGTCAACCCCATCACCATCGTCGGCTGGCCCGAGAAGTCCCGCGAGGCGCTCCGCATCATCGCCGAACACAACACGGCCGGCGACACCGCGGCGTTCGGCCTCGAATCCGCCGACCCGCTGGTCCAAGAGGAGAACAACCTCAACGTCTCCGCAGACGAGTGTTTCGAGGCGGTCAAAATCGTCAACGAGGTCGCCGGCTGGCGGCCCGGTGACGACCCCGCGGACGCGCCGACCCACGGTTCGGACGCCGCGAACCGACTGCCGAAGCTCCTCCCCGGCATCAACCTCCTCCACGGGCTGAAAGGCGAGCGCGAGGAGACGTTCGAGCACAACAAGCAGTTCCTCCAGCGCGTCTACGACGAGGGCCTCATGGTCCGCCGCATCAACATCCGGCAGGTGATGGCGTTCGACGGCACCGACATGTCCGACACGGGTGCCGACATCGCCCGCGACCACAAACAGCTGTTCAAGACGTACAAAAAGGAGGTCCGCGAGGAAATCGACCGGCCGATGCTCCGCCGGGTCGCGCCCGCGGGGACGGTCCTCCCGAACGTCCACCTCGAATACCACCAGGACGGCCGGACGTTCGGTCGCCAACTCGGCACCTACCCGCTTTTGGTCGGGATTCCGGGCGAGCGCGAACTCGGGAAGACAATCGACGTGGCCGTCGTCGACCACGGCTACCGCTCTGTCACCGGGGTTCCCTACCCGCTGGACTTCAACGAGGCGTCGATGGACGAACTCACCGCCATCCCCGGCATCGGTCGCTCGACCGCCGGCGACATCGTGGTGAACCGTCCCTACGCCGACGCGGCCGACGTGGGCGTCGACGCCGACGTGACGAAGTACGTTCAGTAGTCGCTTCAGGACTCAGAAGCTCATTCTTCACGTGCAATCGCGCTCTCTCTGTGCGCCTGACGCGACCGGCGTGTTCACTCGCAAGCGTGGTGCGTGATTCACTTGCAGTCGTGGTCTGTCGGCGGCGGGAGACACGTCCCGGCGAGGCGAGCCGCGTCGAACGAAAAGAGCGCCGTCAGAAGTCGTCTTCGACGACTTCGCCGACGGCGAAGTTAGACTTGACTTCGGTGATTTCGACCTTCACGCGCTCGCCGACTTCGGTGCCGGGGACGATGATGACGTAGCCGCGTTCGACGCGGGCGATACCGTCGCCCTGCTTGCCGATGTCCTCGATTTCGACGTAGCGGAGTTCACCGGCTTCGACGGGCGGTTGCGGCTCGTTCGTGGGCGTCGGTCCGGCGTTCGGTTCGGACTCGGCGGGTTCGTTCGACTCGCGGGAGATGAGCGCGACGCGGTACGTCTCGCCGGGTTCGACGGTCCCGGTCTCGACTTCGCGGCGCGGAATTTCGACGACGTAGCGGTCGTCCTCGGTGCGAACGTCAGCATTGAACAGACACAGGAGTTTATCTGAGATTTCCACCGTAAGACCTCCAATATGTGGTCAGGCCGGAGTGTTAAAGATGTACCGCAGTCACCGGGATTCGACTACTGAACCCGCGTCCCGTCGGGCCGTTTCGCGCCCTCCGAGTCGTGGACGACGACCTCGCCCGGACCGGTCTCGACCGGTTCGTAGGCGTCGGTGACGCCTCGCGCCTCGCGGAGCTCTCGAATCGCCCGCTCTTTCAGCGCCCGTGCCAGTTCCTCCGCGTCCTCCCGGGAGATGTCCCGGCCGAGGCCCTCGCACTCGTGCGCGCGGACGACGCCTTCCTCGTCGACGGCCTCGCCCATCGGCTGGCTCGTGCCGCCGAGGGCGACGCTGAACGGGTAGGTCTCGCAGATGAGCGGGCGGTCCTCGTGAACCTGACAAGCGCCCCGCCCGGAGTCGTCTTCCTCGTAGAATCGGCAGTCGCCGCAGGCGGTCGTCTGGAGCGCCCACTCGAACGTCTCGCCCTCGGGGCCGTCGTCGCCCTCGGCGAGGCCGTAGGGCATCGGTCGGGCCACGTCCCGCCACTCCATCGGTTCCGGTCCGGCGTCCTGCAGGGCGCGCACCTCGTCTGGGAAGACGGTCGCCGTGTGCGGTTCGGGGCCGTCGTCGCCCTCGTAGCCCTTGCAGCAGGCCCCGCAGCGCGTGCACTCGAAGCCGATGGACTCGATGGCGTCGGCGAGTTCCGACACGTCGAGGTCGCGGGCGCGGTCCAGTTCGGCGTCGAGGTCCATACCCGCGATGCGGGCGCGAGCCCAAAGAGGGGCGCGGTTTTTCGCGGGGGAGCGGACTCCGAATCGGCGCGCGCCCTATCGCGGTTCGACTCGTTCGGCCTCGGAGTCCCAGCGGACCCGACGCTCTGCGGCGAGTTTCTCGATGTGCGCGACGACCGTCGCGCGGGCGAGGTCGCGCACGGCGGACACGTCCTTGTCGTAGGCGGCGTCGGTCACATCGTCCGGGGTCGCGTTCCCGGCGCGCACCGCGTCGAGGACGGCCCGCTCGCGGTCGTTTCGGTGCGCGACGAGTCGCGCGAGCGTCGCCCGCGGGTCCGTGATTTCGGGGCCGTGACCCGGAAGCAGTCGCTCGGGACCGCGCGCGTGGAGTCGCCTGAGCGCGACGAGGTAGGCGCGAACGTCGCCCTCGGGCGCGCCCACGACGACGCTCCCCTCGGCGACCGCGAGGTCGCCGCAGAGCACGTCCTCGCCGGCGACGAAGCTCACGTGGTCGCGGGCGTGCCCCGGCGTGTCCAGCACCTCGACGCCCGCGCCGACGGGGACGGTCGTCCCCTCCGCGAACGTTCGGTCCGGTTCGATTCCGGTCGCGGCCGAAAAGGCGCGCTCGCGGCCGCGACGACACCAGACCGTCGCGCCGGTCTCGCGGGCGTAGGCGGCCACCGCGCCGACGTGGTCCGCGTGGGTGTGGGTGACCGCGAGATGGTCGACGCCCTCGCGCGCGACGAGTTCGTCGAGGTCGTCGGTGCGGGCCGCGGGGTCCACGAGCAACGTGTCGCCGCCGTCGGCGACGAGATAGGCGTTCGTCGCGCCGGTCGGCGCGCGGGTGGCGACGGGGACGGAGACGCGTGTGACGTGCATGGCGGCGGCTACGCTCGCCGCTGGGTTAGGTGGTTCGAGAGAAGTGGTGGCTTGGTCTGCGGGAGTGCGCCCCCGCGGGCGGTGGTCTGTCGCGCTATCGGTGGACCGCGCGCTTACGTGTTGAGGAAGTAGACCTGCTTTCGCGCGTCCTTGAAGGAGTAACGCGAGCCGACGAGGTCAGACTCTTCGAGACGGTTGAGCGCGTAGCGGACGGTGCGGTCCGGCAGCAGCGACTCCTCCGCGAGCTGGCCCTGCGAGAGGGGCGCGTCGCTTTCGAGGACTTTTGCGACGAGCTTCGCGCTCGGGGGAAGCTCGCGGAGGCGCTCTCGGAACTCGGCTTCCGAGAGCAGGTCTTCAGTATCTGGCTCTGCAGTGGTGGTGCTCATACCCGTCACAGTCGGTTGCTCCGTGTTAAGGGTTAGCTACAAGTGTGTGAAAAGAATCCAGACACATAATACACATATTAATATCGTGCGTTTGTTGGAAAATCGCCCGCGAGTGGGCTTCTCACTCCACGTTTCGCATCGTATCGACCGATGGAGTGCCGAGTCGATAGCTCCCGAGCGGCGCGTGGCACTCCGGGCAGTGGACGACGAGCCACCCTTCGCTGACGTGCCGTGTTAACTCGTCGGCCTCGCAGGTCACGCCGCAGTTTCTACATGTTGGCATATAACATGCTACGCGCTCAGTAGAGGAAAGCCTCTCTCTCGCCGCCCGCCGAACCCCGCTTCCGCACCGCGTATCCAGTACCGTTTTAGGCTCCCCCCCGCGAGTATGCGTAGCGTGAAAGGAAAGGAGTGGTACCAGGCCGACGAGGTCGCCCAGGAGTACGACTCGAAGCGGTTCTCCAAGGGCGGTCGGCTCATCGACCGGCGAGAGAAGGAGGCGGTCCTCGCGGCACTCGGCCCCGTCGAGGACAAGAACATCCTCGAAATCGCCTGCGGGACCGGCCGGTTCACCGTGATGCTCGCCCAGGAGGGGGCGAACGTCGTCGGACTGGACATCTCGCGGGCGATGATGGTACAGGGGCGGGAGAAGGCCCGCAGAGCGGGCGTCGCCGACCGCATCGAGTTCCTCCGCGGCGACGCGGCGCGGCTGCCGTTCCCGGACGACCACTTCGACGCGGTGTTCGCGATGCGGTTTTTCCACCTCGCGGACACCCCGGCGAAGTTCTTAGCCGAGATGGCCCGCGTCTCGAAACAACAGGTGTTCTTCGACACCTTCAACGACGGGAGCCTCCGGGTGGCCTACAACTGGCTGCTCCCGATGGGGTCGCGGCTCTACTCGGAAGGCGACGTGCGGCGACTGCTCGGCGACGCCGGACTCGACCTCGCCGACGCGAAACACGATTTCGTCATCCCGTTCGGCTTCTACCGGAAGGTCCCCAACGGCATCGCACAGCCCTTCCGCTCGCTCGATCTCGCCGTCGGCGACTCGCCGGTCGGCGACGACCTCGCGTCCGTGTCGTACTGGAACGCGCGGGTCGAGTCCGCCGACGAGCCGTCCCGCGCGGCGACTCGGGCGAGCGACGCCGAGTGAGCCGTTCTCACGGCAGATTTTAACACGGTTCTCGATTCACATTTAAGTACGTCCACCGCAACTGTCGGGTATGGATCTCTCGGTTGTGCTCCCGACGCTCAACGGTCGGGACCGGCTCGCCACCAGCCTCGACGCGCTGGCCGAGCACGCCCCCGACGCGGAAGTCGTCGTCGTCAACGGCCCCTCCGCCGACGGCACGACCGGGATGGTGAGAGAGCGCGACGACGTGGACGTGCTGGTCGAAATCTCCGACCGCAACCTCAACGTCGCCCGCAACGCCGGCCTCGAAGTGGCCGGCGGCGACGTGGTGGCGCTTCTCCGATACGACCTCTCCGTCGAGTCGTCGTGGCTGTCGGCACTCGAAGACGGCATCGGCGACGCCGACGTGGTCACCGGACCGATGCACCAGACGCTCCGCAACGGCATGACGACCGAATCCCTCGAACGGAACGCCATCGGCGGTCGCACGGTGACGTACTTCAACGGCGGCAACGTCGCGTTCCGCCGCGAGGCAATCGACGCCCTCGACGGCTTCGACGAGTACCTCCAGACGGGCGGCGCGCGCGACGCGGCCCACCGCCTCGCCGGCTTCGACCGCTCCGTCGCGTGGGCACCCGAGATGTGCGTCCGCCGCGAGTTCGAGGCCGACGGCGGCATCTCCGAGCGCGACTGGGGCTGGAAGTACCGCTCTCTGACCTATCGACTCGTGAAGAACTACGGGGTCAGACCGGGGACGGTCAAGCGGACGGCGAAACACGCGATTTCGGACGGTGTCGACGCCGCCCTCGGCGTCGTGAAAGGCGACGTGACGCCCTCGGGGTGGGCGGGGACCGGCCGCGACGTGGTCGGCGGCATCGCCACGGGCGTCTCAGACGGGTTGGTCGCCCGCGCCCGCGACCGGACCAGAGCGCGCAACCCCCACGGCCAGTCGAAGCGCGCCGACCGCGCCGTCGCCCGATACGACTGGCGCTGACTCGTTTTACCGCTCTCCGGGAGCGAGCGCCTCGATGACCCGCGCCGCGTTCTTCGAGAACGCCTTCGCCAGCGCGTCCTCCGACACGTCGAGCGTCAGAATCTCCATGACGCCCACGTTCGGGTGGGTCTCCGGTGCGCCGCTACCGAACAGCACGCGGTCCGGGTGTTCGAGGAGCGCGCGTTCGAGCACGCTCCGATAGCGGACGAAACTCGTGTCGAGGTAGAGGTCGTCGTGGTCGTCGAGGAGGTCGATGGCCTCGTCCATCAGCCCGCGGTCGAGCGGGAAGCCGCCGAAGCTCGATAGGATGACCGGGAACCGGCCGAGGAGCGACTCGGCGACGGCGCTCGGCTCGAACACCTGTCCGCCCTCGACGAAGACGGGAAGCCCGACGTCCTCCAGCATCGCGAGCGTCTCGTCGTCCGGGAGCCCGTCGACCGCCGGCGCGAGCGAGAACCCGTGGAAGCGGTCGTCGTAGGCGTACTGCTCGATGTCGTCGGGGTCGGCGTGGTGGTCCGCCCGCGACGACGTGAGGTTCCGGAGCCGCGCGGAGGCCCGGCCGCTCGGGTCGCGCGGGCCGTTGATGCGGGCGAACGCCAGGAACGGCCGGTCGACGCTCATCCGCGCGACCGCGTTGTTCGGGCGGAGGTAGCTCCCCTCGACCCGCTGTGCGCCCGGCGAGACGACGGCGCGAACGACGCCCGCCTGATGCAGTTCGCGCTCCAACCGCTCGGGGCTAATCTCCCGCCCGCGCGCCGCGACCGACTGTTCGTCGGGGTCGAGGCGGGCGTTCACGTCCACGACCCTGAACCCGTGTTCCAACTCCAGCATTGTCGAGTCACTCACCGGTGTGCGCCAAATAGGTTGCAGAATCCGCCGCCGTCGTTTCACCGAGCCCACAGTTCCGGGTCGTTCGTTCACCGACGCGTGACGTTCATTCCTTCACGACGGTACGGAGAGACGCTGAGACGCAGTTTTTTGGCCTACCCCGCGCATCTTCAACGCGTGTGCCTCATCGTCGAGGTCGTCGCGCCGTTGTCCGCGCTCCCGTTCGGGCCCGCGGTCGAGGAACACGACGTCGAACTCGAACTGGAACGCTCCGTCCCGACCGCCTCGCAGGCGGCGTCATTCGTCTGGGTTCGCGGCCCCGAGGCGGCGTCGTTCGGAGAGGCGGTGCGGTCGCTCCCGAGCGTCGACGACCTCACGCTCGTCGAATCCGTCTCGGACCGGGCGCTCTACGGCGTCACGTGGAACGTCTCCGAGACGCCTATTCTGGCGGCGTTGGTGGCGCGGGACGCGGTTCTCCTGGAGTGCCTCTCGACCGCCGACTCGTGGTGGCTCAAACTTCGGGTCTCCTCGCACCGCGTGCTGACCGACCTCAGACGCGAGTGGGCGGCCCACGGCATCGACACCGAGTTCGACCGCATCACGTCGGTCGCGGCCGAGGAAGCCCCGGCGAGCGACGGACTGACCGACACGCAACTGGAAGCCCTGCTTCTCGCGCTCGAACGCGGCTACTTCGACGAGCACAGAGACACCTCGCTGGACGAACTCGGCACGGAACTCGGCATCTCGCGGCAGGCGGTCGCCGCCCGCCTCAAACGCGCCTACCGGACGCTCGCAGAGCGGATTCGGGACGAGCGACCCCCACAATAACGGGTTACATAGTCAACCCACACCAATAGGTACTACACTACCGATTCGGACTGTATGGACGACCCGCTCGAAGATGGAGCCGGGTCCGTGGTAACCACCTCCGTCGAACGGTACGACGAGGTGGCGGTCGCCATCGCCTCGGCGGTCGCGACGGCCACGGAACTCAGCCCACTCGAACTCCCGCCGCTCTCGGAGATCGGCGTTGACCCCGAAGCTCTCGACGTTCTCTTTCACCCTTCTCACGACCCGTCTCGACGGTTCTCGTTCCAGTACGCTGGCCATCTCGTCTCGCTGTTCGGCGACGGGACGCTCACCGTCGATCCGCTCGACGACTAGCGACGCGTCCGAATCGAGCGCCGTCCGAGCGCGTCGTCGCCCGAGTCCGGTCGTCCAACGGTCTCGTCGTCCAGCCGCCACCATCGTCCGCACACCGCCCACTCCAGCGTGACCTCGTGCTCCCGAACGCGCCCTCGTTCAGCCGGCGATTCGAACCACGGTCGCCTCGCATTCGAATCCGAAAACCGTCGCCCTGTCGTGCGATTTCGTAGCTCACTCTCGCCGAAACGTATTTATAGAACTGCAATCGTTGATAGCGGTTGAGGTTTCAACATGGCTTCACGAATGCAGCAACCGTTATACATTCTCGCAGAGGGGACGAACCGAACGCACGGCCGCTCCGCGCAGGATTCCAACATCCGCGCTGGGAAGGCTGTCGCCGAAGCCGTACGGACCACACTCGGCCCGCGCGGCATGGACAAGATGCTCGTCGACTCCTCGGGCGAGGTCGTCATCACGAACGACGGCGCGACCATCCTCGAGAAGATGGACATCGAGCACCCCGCCGCGCAGATGATCGTCGAAGTCTCCCAGACCCAAGAGGAGGAAGTCGGCGACGGCACGACCACCGCGGCCGTCCTCACCGGCGAACTCCTCGCGCACGCCGAGGACCTCCTCGACGACGACCTCCACCCGACGGTCATCGTCGAGGGCTACACCGAGGCCGCCCGCATCGCCCAAGACGCCATCGACGACATGGTCCTCGACGTGACGCTCGACGACGACCTGCTCCGCAAGGTCGCCGAATCCTCCATGACCGGCAAGGGAACCGGCGACGTGACCGCCGACGTGCTCGCTAAACACGTCGTCAAGGCGGTCCAGATGGTCCACGGTGACGGCGACGGGGCCTTCCACCGCGACGACGTTCGCGTGCTCACCCGCACGGGCGCGTCCTCCTCGGCGACCGAACTCGTCGAGGGCGTCGTCCTCGACAAGGAACCCGTCAACGAGAACATGCCCCGGGCCGTCTCCGACGCGACCGTCGCGGTCCTCGACATGAAACTCGACGTCCGCAAGGGCGAGGTCGACACCGAGTACAACATCACCTCCGTCGACCAGCTCACCGCGGCCATCGACGCCGAGGACAAGGAACTCCGCGGCTACGCGGCGGCCCTCAAGGACGCCGGCGTCGACGTGGTGTTCTGCACCAAGTCCATCGACGACCGCGTCGCGGGCTACCTCGCCGACGCGGGCATCCTCGCGTTCAAGAGCGTGAAGAAGTCCGACGCCCGCGCTCTCGCCCGCGCGACCGGCGCGAAGCGCCTCGGCTCGCTGTCCGACCTCGACGAGTCCGACCTCGGCCACGTCGACTCCGTGAGCATCCGCACCTTCGGCGACGACGACCTCGCGTTCGTCGAGGGCGGCTCGGCGGCGAAGGCCGTCACGCTGTTCCTCCGCGGCGGCACCGAACACGTCGTCGACGAACTCGAACGCGCCATCCAAGACGCGGTCGACGTGGTCGTCGCCGCCATCGACAAGGGCGGGGTCGTCCCCGGCGCGGGCGCGACCGAAATCGCCATCGCCGACCGCATCCGCTCCGAGGCCGCCGGCATCGAGGGCCGCAAGCAACTGGCCGTCGAGGCCTACGCCGACGCCGTGGAGGCGCTCCCGCGCACCCTCGCCGAGAACACCGGCATGGACCCCATCGACGCGCTCGTCGACCTCCGCGCCCGCTACGAAAACGAGGGCATCGCCGGCATCATCTCCTCGGGCCGCAGCGGCGAAATCGGCGACCCCGTCGAACTCGGCGTCATCGACCCCGTCGCGGTCAAGCGCGAAGCCATCGAGTCCGCGACTGAGGCCGCGACGATGATCGTCCGCATCGACGACGTCATCGCCGCCAAGTAACCGAACCGCCCGCAGAACACTCTCCCCCACCCACCGGCGGTGCGTTCTGCCGCCGGGCCACTTCGTGTCGCTTTTTCCGTCGTTTTGCGTTCCTGTGGCACCTGTTCGACACCGAGTGCGAAGCCAACGCAGACGCGGGCCGCTCTGTCGAACGGCACCTGTGACACGAGCGAGCGAGAATCGGCTATCGGTTTCTATCCTCCGCTGCGCCGGCTCAGACCCGCGGCAACCGCCAGTCGTAGCGGAGCGCGAGCAACCGCACCGAGAAGACGACCGCGGCGCACAGCCCCGAGGGGACGCCGGTCGGCGCGCCGACCGCGCGGGCCGCGAGGAAGGCGAGGCCGCCGACGACGGCGGGCGTCGCGTAGAAGTCGTCGCGGAGGACGACCGGCACGCGCCCGATGAGGATGTCGGCGATGGAGCCGCCGCCGACGGCCGTGATGGTCGCGAGGACGACGACGCCGAACGACGTGACGCCGGCGTCGACGCCGACGAGCGCACCGGTCGCCGCGAACGCCGACAGCCCGACCGCGTCGGTGGTCAGGAACGCCGGATGGTCGCGCACGCGCCCCTCTATCGAGTGGATGAGGACGATTGCGAGGGCGACGCCGACGAGCGCGACGCTCATGTCCCACGTCCCCGCGAGCGAGGCCGGTAGCCGGTCGACCAGCACGTCGCGGGTCGTCCCGCCGCCGAGAGCGGTCACGACGCCGAGGACGGAGACGCCGAACACGTCGAGACCGGCTTCGGCGGCCTTGAGCGCCCCCGCGACCGCGAACGCGAGGAGACCGACGACGTTCATGACGGCGAAGGGGTCGATTTCGGGGACGACGACGGAGGCGGGGGCGACGGCGGAACTGAGGGCGGGGACGGAGACGAGAACGCCCATCAGTCGACCCGGAGTTCGACGCGGTCGCCGGGCGCGAGGCCGAACGCCTCGTCGCCGCGGCCGTGGTTCACGTCGCACTCGACGTTGCCGTGACTGCCGACGGTGAGCAGTTTCTCGCCGCGCGGGACGGCCTCGAACGTGCGACCGACCGGAACCGACTCGCCGTTTACTGAGACGGCCTCGACCGCCGCGTCGCGGACGAACTCGCCCGGGACGTTGGTGATGCAGTTGCCGAAGTCGTCGACGACGAGCACCTCGCCCGTCGCCTCGCGGCCGTCGGCCGAGACGGTCGCCTCGGGGAGACGGCACTCGGCGAGCGAGTCGAGCGCAATCGGGTCGAAGCGGTCGACCGACCCGAGCGCCGACGCGCCCGCGACGTGGGCGTCGGCGGCCGCGGGCGCGAACACGTCCCGTCCGTGGAAGGTCGTCGAATCGGGGTTCGGAACGTCGATTTCGTAGGCCTCGGCGGGCGCGCCGTCGGCGAGTTCGGCGGCGACGCGTCGCGCCGGCGGGCGGAGGACGCCGTTGTCGGGGCCGACGAAGACGTGGTCGCCGACGCGGAGAACCACCGCGCGGCGGTCGGTCCCGACGCCGGGGTCGACCACGACGAGGTGGACCGCGGGCGGGAAGTACGGAAGCGTCTCGCGGAGCCAGAAGGCGGCCGCGCGCACGTCCTGCCGCGGGAGGTCGTGGGCCACGTCCACGAGTCGGGCGTCGGTCCGCGAGAGGACGACGCCCTTCATCGCGGCCGGGTACGCCAGTCCGAAGTCGGACGCGAGGGTAATCATCTCAACAGGGGTTCGGGTCGCGGTCCTCGTCGTCGCCGAGGCGCTCCGAGCCGTCGGTGGCCGTGACGCGCTGGAGGCGCTCGATGCCGTCGATTTCGCGGACCACGTCGGCCACCTCGTCGGGGACGAGCGACTCCCAGTCGCGGTCTTCTATCATGCGCTGGCGGACCTCCGTGCCCTCCAGCACCTCGCGGTTGAACATGGGCGACTGGTGGACCTCGACGCCCGCCTCTTTGAACAGTTGGATGACGAGCGGGTTGTTGGAGTACGCCACCTCGAACGCGGGGGACATCGACTGGACGTGACTGACCCACACCGAGTTGCGGTCGAGGTCCTCGATGGGGACCGCGTAGGTCGTGATGTCGAAGTCGGAGACGGCCTTGTTGACCATCATGATTCGCTCGCCCGCGGTGAACGGGTTCCGCGGCGAGTGCGAATCGCCCGCGGACCCGATGCCGAGGACGAGTTCGTCGACTTCGGTGGCAATCTCTTCGACCATTCGGTGGTGGCCGTTGTGGTACGGCTGGAATCGGCCGATGTAGAACCCCCGCATGCGTCGGGCGTTAGTCCGGATTACTTATAAATACGCCGAGTTACGAGAATTCCGGTATTCCGGTGGTAGGACGGTCGAAACCCGAGGTTACGGCAAGGTACGCCGGATGCACCCGGGGAGAAAGTATATCAGTCGCAGGGCCTACGTTAGAAGTAGCGACGACAGTTCTATGAGTAACGATACGAACACCGACGACAGCCTCCACGAGCGGGAGGATTCACCCGACGACGCGCCCTCGGAAGAGGGTATCGACGACGGGGGGACGCTCCAGCACGACGAGGCCGAAGAGGTCGATAAGAAGACGATCGACGACCTCGGGAGCGATGTCGAAATCGACGCCGACGTGGCCGAGAACGTGGACGAGGACGACCTCCTCGGTGGTCTCCAGATAGAGACGACCGACGAGATTCCCGTCCCGGACCGCCTCGTCGACCAGGTCATCGGGCAGGAGCACGCCCGCGACGTCATCATGAAGGCGGCCAAGCAGCGCCGCCACGTCATGATGATCGGCTCCCCGGGGACGGGGAAGTCGATGCTCGCCAAGGCGATGTCCGAGCTTCTCCCCCGCGAGGAGCTTCAGGACGTGCTCGTCTACCACAACCCCGACGACGGCAATCGCCCCAAGGTCCGCACGGTCCCCGCGGGCAAGGGTGACCAGATCGTCGAGGCGCACAAAGAGGAGGCACGCAAGCGCAACCAGATGCGCTCGTTCCTCATGTGGATCATCATCGCGGTCGTGCTGGGCTACTCGCTCATCATCGCCCAGCAGGTCCTGCTCGGCATCCTCGCCGCGGGTATCATCTACCTCGCGTTCCGCTACGGCTCGCGCGGCAGCGACGCGATGATTCCGAACCTCATCGTGAACAACGCCGACCAGAAGTCCGCGCCGTTCCAGGACGCGACGGGCGCTCACGCGGGTGCGCTCCTCGGCGACGTCCGCCACGACCCGTTCCAGTCCGGCGGCATGGAGACGCCCAGCCACGACCGCGTCGAACCCGGCGCGATTCACAAGTCGAACAAGGGCGTCCTGTTCATCGACGAGATCAACACCCTCGACGTGCGCAGCCAGCAGCACCTGATGACGGCCATCCAGGAGGGCGAGTTCTCCATCACGGGCCAGTCCGAGCGCTCCTCGGGCGCGATGGTCCAGACCGAACCCGTCCCGACGGACTTCATCATGATTGCCGCGGGTAACCTCGACGCGATGGAGAACATGCACCCCGCGCTCCGCTCCCGTATCAAGGGCTACGGGTACGAGGTGTACATGGACGACACCATCGAGGACACCCCGGAGATGCGCCGCAAGTACGCGCGCTTCGTGGCCCAGGAGGTCACCAACGACGGCCGGCTCCCGCACTTCACCGAGGAGGCGGTCGAGGAGCTCATCCTCGAAGCCCGCCGCCGCGCCGGTCGCAAGGGTCACCTCACCCTCGAATTCCGTAACCTCGGCGGCCTCGTCCGCGTCGCGGGCGACATCGCTCGCGGCGAGAACGCCGAGCTGACCACCCGCGACCACGTGCTGCAGGCGAAGCGCCGCGCGCGCTCCATCGAGCAGCAGATCGCGGACCAGTACATCGAGCGCCGCAAGGACTACGAGCTGTCGGTCAACGACGGCTTCGTCACCGGCCGCGTCAACGGCCTCGCCGTCATGGGCGAAGACTCCGGTATCATGCTCCCCGTGATGGCCGAAGTCACGCCCTCGCAGGGCCCCGGACAGGTCATCGCGACCGGCCAGCTCAAGGAGATGGCCGAGGAGTCCGTCCAGAACGTCTCGGCTATCATCAAGAAGTTCTCCAACCAGGACCTCTCGGAGATGGACGTGCACGTGCAGTTCGTCCAGACCGGCCAGCAGGGCGTCGACGGCGACTCCGCGTCCATCACGGTCGCGACCGCCGTCATCTCCGCGCTGGAGGACATCCCCATCGACCAGTCGGTCGCCATGACCGGCTCGCTGTCGGTGCGCGGCGACGTGCTCCCGGTCGGCGGCGTCACCCACAAGATCGAAGCCGCCGCGAAGGCCGGCTGTTCGACGGTCATCATCCCCGCCGCCAACGAGCAGGACGTGATGATCGAAGACGAGTACAAGGAGATGGTCGACATCATCCCCGTCTCGCACATCAGCGAAGTCCTCGACGTCGCCCTCGAAGGCGAACCCGAGAAGGACTCGCTCGTGGACCGCCTCAAGAGCATCACCGGCTCCGCCCTCAACAAGGGCCAGGGCGTCAAGGGGCCCTCCAGCCCCAGCCCGCAGTAACGCCGGATGACCGATTGGGCGGCGTTCGCAGGCTTCACCGGCCTCGTCCTCGTCGTCTTACTCTCTCTCGCGCACTTTTCTCGCGGCGTCCCGCACGCTGAGGGGACCGACTCCGACGCGCCCGTCGCTCCCGACGACGACGATGCCGACTCCAACCACAATGCCGACTCCGACCCCTCCCAAAACACCCGAGTCGATACGCCGGACGACTCCGTTTCGCCTCCCACCGAACCAACCGATTCCGACGAATCGGCTGCCCCCGACACCGTCTCGCTGGCCTCCTTTTCGGTCGATTCGACCGGCGCGTCGCCGCGACCCGAGTCGCCGACGCTCGCCGAAGGCGACGTTGGGGACGACGCCGACCCCGACGCGAAAGCCGGTTCCGAACCCGACACCAGCCGGGCGACCTCTCACGGCGTCACTACGGCCCCCGTCTCGGCCGTCTCGGAGCGCTCCGCGTCCGCCGGGGACCTCCCGCCGCATCTCCTCCTCGCCAACGTCGCGCTCTCACAGGCGTTCCTCGGTGGCTTTCTCGGCCTCGGCGCGTGGTACGCCGGCGTACCGGCCGCGGCGCTCGGGCTCTCCGTCACCGACCTCCCGACGAAGCTCGCTATCGGCGTCGGGCTCGGCATCGCGCTCTACGGGGCCAACCGGGTCGGTTCGACGGTCAGCGAGCGATTCGGCATCGCGCCCGACGAGGCGGTCCGCGAGTCGCTGACGCCGCGGACGACCGCGGGCTGGGTGTTCCTGTTCGCGGTCGCGCTCCCCCTCATCGCCGGCTTCGAGGAACTGCTGTTCCGGGGCGCACTCGTGGGGGCGGTCGCCGCCGGCTTCGACGTGTCGCCGTGGTTCTTGGCGGCCGTGTCGTCGGCCGCCTTCGGTGCGGGTCACGGCGCACAGGGTCGACTCGGCATCATCGTCACGGGCCTCCTCGGGTTCGTTCTCGCGGCGGCGTTCGTCCTCACCGAGAGCCTGCTGGTCGTGATCGTCGCCCACTATCTCGTGAACGCGCTGGAGTTCGCGGGACACGAGCTGTTCGGCTGGTAGCGGGGCCTCGCCGCATCGGCGACGACTGCCGAACCGCCCGCCGTCGCGGCCGCGGCGCGGGGATGCGTTCAAGTGTCCGCATCACGCGTAGCCAGTATGGATCTCGACACGCGGCAGTTGACGCAGGCGGGGCTCATCGGCTATCTGGCGCTCGTCGTCGCGGCGTTCGCCACCGGGAACCCGACGCTCCGGCTCGCGGCCGACGCCGCCTTCGGACTGACGGCGGTTCTCCTCGGCGTCGTCACGCTTCGAATTCCGGTGGACAGCCGACTCAAGTACGTCGCCGGCGGCGGGTTCGTCCTCGCCGGCCTCTCGCAGTTCGCCGAACTCGCCACCGGCGTGCAGTCGGTCGGACTCGCGAGCACGCTGTTCCTCGTCGGCGGCCTGCTGGGCTACCTCGCGCTCCGGCGCGAGACCGACGCGATGCCCTTCTGAACTCCGGTGACTGCGGTGGTGACGGTGACAGCGACGACCGAAAACTAGATTCCTTCCGACTTCCGGAGCGCCTCGACCACGTCGTCTGGCGCGGCGCTCGGACCGTCTGTCACGCGGTGGTCGGGGACGACGACCGGAACGGGATTGGCCGCGAGCGCCTTCCGGACGACGCGCTCGGAGTCGTCGTCTTCGGGGTCGAGCCCGGACATGCGGACGAGCAGAGCCACGTCGACGGTGTCGCCCTGTGGGACGTTTCGAAGCGACTCCAGCACGCTTCGCTGGTCGGTCGGGACGGTCAGACCGATTGGGACCGACGAGAGGTCCGTCTCGCCCCGGTCGATGGCGGCCAACACGGCGTCGAGGTGGTCGTGCTCTGACTCGGCGTCCGCCGGTAGCGAGTCCGGGAACGAGACGTTGATGACCTTTCCGCTGACCACGCCGACCTGAACCGGGCGGCCGAGCGTGGACGATTCGCGCGCGTAGATTCCCGAGACGGGCATACGTTCGGCTCCCGTCGCCGGACGCTTGACCCTTCCGGCGACGGCGTGGAGTCCGCCCCCTTCGACGGCGCGCTCTCGCCCGCGCGCACGCGCCAAACGGTGAGTGTCCCCGCCGACGCAAGCCTTATGTACAGATACGTGCGTTAGTGTACATCAATGAACGCTAGTGGAGACGAATTAGCTCCCGACGTGCGCGCCATCTTGGAGAGCGCGCGGGAGCGACCCGGCGGGGAGACGCGCGTGTCGGTCGACGCGCGGTCGTTCCCCGAGGCCGTGGCCGAGACGGAGGCCGCGGGCCGGGTCCCCGTCATCGCTGAGGTGAAGCCCACGAGTCCGACGACAGCGGGCGTCCGCGAGGACGACCCGGTCGAACTGGCCCGCGAGATGGTCGCCGGCGGCGCGACGGCGCTGTCGGTTCTCACCGAACCCGAGCACTTCGGCGGCTCGACCGAGTCCCTGCAGCGCATCCGCGAGGCCGTCGACGTGCCCGTCCTCCGCAAGGACTTCATCATGAACGAGGCTCAACTGGACGTCGTCGAGTCCGACCTCGTGCTCCTCATCGCGCGGTTCGTCGGCGAGGACCTCCCGGACCTCGTCGAGGCGGCTCGCGACCGCGGCTTCCAGCCGCTCGTGGAGGTCCATACGCGCGAGGAACTCACGGCGGCGCTCGCGGCCGGCGCCGACATCGTCGGCATCAACAACCGCGACCTCGGACGGCTCGAAGTCGACCTCGGCACGTTCGAGGAACTCGCGCCCGAAGCGCCCGAGGACGTGCTTCTCGTGGCCGAAAGCGGCGTGAAGACGGTCGAAGACGCGCGACGGATGCGCGAGGCCGGTGCCGACGCCCTCCTCGTCGGGACGGCCATCATGGACGGCGACGTGCGACAGAACACGGAGACACTTACACAATGAGCGCAGACGGCAAATTCGGCGACTACGGCGGACAGTACGTTCCCGAGGCACTCATGCCGGCCATCGAGGAACTGAACGACGCGTACGAGCGGTACGTCCTCGACAACGAAGACGGGTTCATGGACGACTTCCGCGCGCGACTGCGGGACTTCGGCGGGCGGCCGACGCCCCTCCAGCGCGCGGACCGACTCTCCGAGCGCTACGACCGCGAGGTCTACCTTAAGCGCGAGGACCTCCTCCACGGCGGCGCGCACAAGCTCAACAACGCCCTCGGACAGGTCTTGCTGGCGAAGTACATGGGCAAAGAGCGCATCATCGCCGAGACCGGCGCGGGCCAGCACGGCACCGCCACGGCGATGGCCTGCGCCCACCTCGATATGCCCTGCGAGATTTACATGGGCGAGCGCGACATCAACCGCCAGCGCCCCAACGTCTTCCGGATGAAGCTCAACGGCTCCGAGGTGAACCCCGTCACCGTCGGCCGCGGCACGCTCAAGGAGGCTATCTCCGAGACGATGCGCGACTGGGCGACTAACGTCGAAGACACCCACTACGTCATCGGCTCCGTCGTCGGCCCGCACCCGTTCCCGAGCATGGTTCGGGACTTCCAGTCGGTCATCTCCGAGGAGGCCCGCACGCAGGCCAGAGAGAAGCTCGGACGGCTCCCCGACGCCGTCGTCGCCTGCGCGGGCGGCGGTTCGAACACGATGGGCGCGTTCGCCGAGTTCGTCGACGACGAGGAGACCGCGCTCTATGCCGTCGAGGCCGGCGGCTCGACGCTCGAAGTGGACGAGGAAGCCGGCGTCGCACCTAACTCGGCGTCGCTCACGACCGGCACGGAGGGCATTCTCCACGGCGCGCGCACCCGGCTCTTGCAGGACCGCGACGGCCAGATTATGGAGTCGCATTCGGTGTCGTCGGGCCTCGACTACGCCGGTGTCGGCCCCGAACTCGCACACCTCGTGGACACCGGTCGCGTCACCGCCGTCAACGTCGACGACGACGAGGCGTTGACCGCGTTCCACCGGCTCTCCCAGATGGAGGGCATCATCCCCGCGCTGGAGTCGGCCCACGCGTTCGGCTACCTCGAATCGGTCGCCGGTCCCGACGCGCCCGACTCCGAGGAAGCGGACGGCCTCGGCGAGTACGTCGTGGTCAACGTCTCCGGCCGCGGCGACAAAGACCTCGAATCGGCCATCGAGGAGACCTACGAGCGCGACATCGATATCGCGCCGAACATGGACGAGTTCACGGGGGGCCTGTGATGTCGCTCGAAGACGCCTTCGCCGACGGCCCGGCGTTCGTCCCCTACCTCGCCGCCGGCGACCCCGACTACGAGTCCTCGCTGAAATACGTCGAGGCGCTCGAACGCGGCGGCGCGGACGTCATCGAACTCGGGCTTCCGTTCTCGGAGCCCATCGCCGAGGGGCCGACCATCCAGAACGCGGTGGTTCGGTCGCTCGAAGGCGGGATGACGCCGACGCGATTCTTCGAGTTCGTCGAGGACCTCGACGTGTCGGTGCCGCTGGTCTGTATGACCTACTACAACCTCATCTACCGCTACGGCGACGAGAGCGAGGCGCAACGCGCCTCGAACACGAGCGGTGAAACCGTGAGTAACGGCCCGCGGCCGTTCGTCGAGAAGGCCGCCGAAGTCGGCATCGAGGGCTTCGTCGTCCCCGACCTGCCGGCCGAGGAGGCCGACCCGCTCCGCGAGGCCTGCGACGAGTTCGGCCTCGACCTCGTCTTCATCGTCGCGCCGACGACCCGCGGCGAGCGTCTCGACCGCATCATGGAACAGGTCTCGGGTTACGTCTACGTGCAGGCGCGCCTCGGCACGACGGGCGCGCAGTCGAGCGTCTCCGACCAGACCGGTTCGTCGCTCGAACGACTCACCGACTACGACGTGCCCAAGGCGGTCGGCTTCGGCATCAGTAGCGGCGACCACGCCGAGCGCATCGTCGCCAGCGGTGCCGACGGCATCATCGTCGGGAGCGCGCTCGTGGATATCGTCGCCGAGGGCCACGAGAACGGCGACGACGCCGAAACAGTCGCCGACCGCCTCGAAACGCTCGCCCGCGAGCTGAAAGACGGTGCGGTAGCGGGCGCGTCGCAACGCCCACCGCATCCGGAACGCACATAACCACTCTGCCACCCTTTCTCATACATGAACACCGACATCGGACTCTCCGCACGACTCGAACGCATCTCCACAGACGGGCGATACCTCATCGTCCCGATGGACCACGGCATCACCCTCGGCCCGGTCACGGGCCTCGTCGATATCGAATCCACCATCGACGGCATCACCCGCGGCGGCGCGGACGCCGTCCTCACGCACAAGGGCACCGCGCCGCGCGTCCACCCGAACAAGAACGGCAAAGGCTACATCGTTCACGTAAACGGCTCGACCGTCATCGGTCCGGACGAAAACGACAAGCGACTCACCGGCACCGTCGAAGACGCCCTCCGCGTCGGTGCCGACGCCGTCTCCTTCCACATCAACGTCGGCTCGAACTACGAGCCCGACCAGATGACCCAACTCGCCGACCTCTGTTCCCGCGCCGCCGACTTCGGCGTGCCCGTCCTCGCGATGTCCTACGCCCGCGGTCCCGGCATCGACGAACAGGACCCCGAGGCGCTCGCCCACGCCGTCCGCCTCGCCGAGGAAGTCGGTGCCGACGTGGTGAAGACGGCCTACAGCGGCGACGCGGAGTCCTTCGGTCGCGTCGTCGAGGCCACGCGCCTGCCGGTCGTCATCGCCGGCGGCAGTCGCGGCACCGACCGCGAGACGGTCGAGATGGTCCGCGGCACGATGGACGCCGGCGCGGCCGGCGTCTCGATGGGCCGTTCCATCTTCCAACACGAGAACCCCGAGGCCATCACCCGCGCCGTGAGCGCCGTCATCCACGACGACGCCGACGCCGATACGGCCCTCGAACGCGCCGGTCTCGGTATCGAGGCGTAACGCGGCTCGCGGCTTTCCGACGACGGTTCTGTTTTCTCCACATCGCCGGCCTACAGATAGATACCCGCCGAGCGCGAACTCCAAGTATGCGCGTCACGATGTGGGAGTTCGCGGTCGACGTGGACGAACGACTCCTCGGGTGTTCTCCCGAGTCGCTTCGCGAGCAACTCGCCGAGTACGAACGCGGAGAGCGCCGCGAGTTCGACGTGGACGTGCGGTTCCCGACTCCTTTACCGGCGACGTGATGCGCGTCATGGCGTCGATTCCGCACGGCGAGACGCGCACCTACGGCGAGGTCGCGGCCGAACTCGACAGCCACGCGGTCGCCGTCGGGCAGGCTTGCGGGCGGAATCCGGTCCCGCTCGTCGTCCCGTGTCACCGCGTCGTCGGCGCGGACTCCCTCGGCGGCTTCTCCGCGGCCGGCGGCGTCGACCTGAAGCGCGCGCTCCTCGACCACGAGGGCGGCACGGTCCAGACGGGGCTGGACGCGTTCTGACTGTTTTCATATCGCCGTAATTGGTTTATCGGCTACCGATTCAGACGAGACGACGGCCTGCTGGAGACCGGTCGGTGTTTTTCGACGACTCGGCTGGACCACACACTCGGCTCTCCGCTTGATTCTCTGCTCGCCGAGTGGCCCGTGGGATTCGAACTTCGCGTTCGATTGACGCCCACTGGCCTGCGTCGGCGACAGCGTCCACCCTCGGAAAGCGAACTAGATCACCGACCCACCGCGTCGATGGCGGTTGACGGAGTCGGTCTTCCCGACCGTTACCCCCCGGGGTTTCGTACGGGATATCGGGTCGCACGTGTGCCGACCGGTTCTACATCTGCGAGTCAGTTATCCTCGATAGCCCGGGCGAACTCGCCAGAGGGCGGACTCACAATCGATTCCACGGTGTGCAGTTGACTCGCCTCTCGACCAAGTGCCACGGCTGACCAGTCTCGGCCGGGAACTCTCTCCGAACTGCGACCCAATCACCGTCCCGTCGAAGTGTCGTTCTCGAACACCCGTGTCGAAGCCTTCGACTCGACCGCAGGTGCTGTCCTCCGAACTCCGTCGCAATCACCGCGCCCTCCCAAGCCTGTGTCTCAGACTCAACAGCCCCAATCGAAGTCTTCGACTCGCGCCAGCGCGTTCGAATCGGTCGTTCAATCGCCGCATTTCGACCCGCATTACAGAAATAAACTCTATGGCGCGATATAGAATTGGTAGGGTTCCGGCCTCGTCGTCCCGGCGCGACCCGTTCGCCGTCCGTTGATTCATCCGCCACGTTCAAGCCCACCCACCGAGTGAAGTCGATAATGACACGAAGCGTCTGGCTCAAAGCCGACGACGCGGTCGGCGACTGGGAGACGCGGAAGCGACGCATCACGGCCGGACTGGAAGCCGGCGTCGACTGGGTTCTCGTCGACGAGGCCGACGTCGAGAAGGTGCGCGAACTCGGCGACGTCAACATCGCCGCGTTCCGGACCGACGCCGACGTCCACGTGATGGAAGCAGAGGAAGGCGACGAAGAGCCCGAGGCGCTCGCAGACGCCTACATCGTCGGCAAGGACGGCGAGGGCGACGCGACCGTCGAACTCCCCTCCGACTTCTCCGGGTCCGCCGACCTGACGACGCTCCGCCGCGGCGACGACCTCGCAAACGGGTCGTACGTCCGCATCCTGAGCAAGGACTACGAGGCGTTCGCCGAGGAGGCCGCCCGCGACGGCGATTACACCATCGTCATCGGCGAGGACTGGACCATCATCCCGCTGGAGAATCTCATCGCCCGCATCGGCGAGGAGACCGACCTCATCGCGGGCGTCACGACCGCCGAGGAGGCCAAGACCGCCTTCGAGACGCTCGAACTCGGCTCCGACGGCGTCCTCCTCGACAGCGACGACCCCGACGAGATTCGAAAGACCGTCGAGGTCCGCGACGAGGCCGAACGCGAGTCGCTCGACCTCGTCTGGGCCGAGGTCACGGAGGTCGAACGCACGGGTATGGCCGACCGCGTCTGCGTCGACACGGGAACCATCATGGACCACGACGAGGGGATGCTCGTCGGCTCGATGGCACGCGGCCTTTTCTTTGTCCACGCCGAGACGGCGAAGTCCCCGTACGTCGCGTCTCGGCCGTTCAGAGTCAACGCCGGCGCGGTCCACGCCTACGCGCGGACCCCCGACGGCGGCACGGTCTATCTCTCCGAACTCGAAAGCGGCGACGAGGTGCAGCTCATCGACACGAACGGGAACACCCGCGAGGCCATCGTCGGGCGCGTGAAGATAGAAAAGCGACCGATGTTCCGCATCTCCGCCGACTACGAGGGCGACCGCGTCACCACGCTCCTGCAGAACGCCGAGACCATCAAGGTCCACACCCGAGAGGGTCGGACCGCGGTCACCGATCTCGAACCCGGCGACGAGATGCTCATCTACTACGAGGACACGGCTCGTCACTTCGGCGAGGCCGTCGAAGAGAGCATCATCGAGAAGTAGTCCCGGAGAACCGTTTTTTCGAGGCGAACCGCCGACGGGAGCGAGTTATTCTTCGACCGTGTACCATTCGAGTTCCGTCGCACACCACGGACAGAAGTCGAGGTTTCGGTCGAGTTCACCGCCGCAGACCGGGCAGGTCGGCTCCCCGTTCGCGTTGCGGCCGCGCGGGCGACTTCCGACGCGGTAGGCGTCGAACGCGCTCAGGAACAGCAGTCCGAGGACGGGGAGCATCACCTCTCTCGGAACCGAGTCCACGGTCACGGTCGCCGGGTCGGCGAACGTCGAGAGCAACACCAGCCCCGCGCCGACGACGAAGGTGAACCACGCGATCGCGCGTCGCCACTCGCGGAGATAGACGTGGCCAGCCCCGGCGATTCCGAGCGAGGCACCAACCACGCCGACGAGGGCGGCGACGACGGCGCGACGACGAGCATCGGGCATTGTTCGTTGGCGTCGTCGTCCGCGCTCTTAAACGTCTGGATTGTCGGACAGTCAGCCAATGCGTACTGAAGGACGTCGATACCCGCCCGAACGCCCCGTGTTCGACCGTTCCGAGGTTAGTCAGTCGTCTGCACGTCTTCCGAAGTCGGCGACGTCCCCGCGGCGCTGGTGGCCTCCGCCCCGTCGTGCGGTTCGTGTTCGACGGTGAACTCGCGGTCCGCCCCGTCGGCCGACGCCTCGACCGACGACACGCGGTACAGGCGGATGCGTCGCTCCTGTTTAGTCACGACCGGGAAGTCGTAGTGTTCGGCGTCGTGGCCGGGTCGCTCGTCGCGGTCGGCGACGAACTCCCGGTGGTCGTCGAGTCGGCGTTCGACCTCCGCGAGCGAGCGCGCCGGGAGGTCGTCGAGTCGGCGTTCGAACCCGGAGACGAGGTCGGCGTCGAGGTCGTAGCCGACCGAGTTCCGCCCCGCGAGCATGGCCGCGAGCGTCGTGGTGCCGGTGCCGACGAAGGGGTCGAAGACGGTGTCGCCGTAGACGGAGTACATCCGAATCAAGCGAAGCGGCAGTTCGACGGGGAACGCCGCCGAGCGCTCTCTGTCGCCCGAATCGAGGCCCTGGCCGGTCCCGCCGAACTCCCAGAGGTCGGAGAACCAGCGGTTGCGCTCCTCCCAGAAGAAGGCGCTCTCGTAGCGCCGGTCGTCGCCCGGCGGGAACGACCGGGGTTCGCCCTTCCGAACCACCAGCACGTACTCGTGTTCGAGCGTGACGTAGGCGTTCGTCGGGAGCGTCCCCGAGCCCATGAACTTCGTCAGGCGGTTCGTCGGCTTCCGCCAGATGGCGTCGGGAAGTGGCGTCAGCCCTCGCTCACCGAGCGCGGTGAGCACGCGGGCGTGGTTGGCGTACTGGCGAAACGACCCGTCGAGGCTCCGGGTCGCGTCGCCGACGTTCACGCAGGCGATTCCGCCGGGTGCGAGCACGCGAGCCACCTCGTCCCAGACGGCGTCGAGTTGCTCGTGCATCGCCTCGAAGGCGGCGTCGCCGTCGCCCGAATCGAGCGCCGCCGCGACGGCGTCGTCGCGCGCCGAAAACAGGTCGTCCCACATCTCTATCATGGGGTACGGCGGCGACGTGACGACGAGGTTCACGCTCTCGTCGGCGAGTCCGGTGTCGGCGGCGTCGCCCACCGTGAGGGCGTGAGTCGTGCGCATCGTACGGACGTGTTCCCCCCGAAACAAAACCCTTCGCCTCGGCGGGAGGCCGGTCGGGTCGCTCGGTCGAACGGCTTTCGGGACTACCTCCGGCCGGCCGTCCCGACCAGCGCCGCCGCTGGCGGGCGAATAACCGAAAACTGAGTCGCTTCGTCCGGCTCGAACCGTCGTCCGGCGCGGGCGTCCGAATCGGAATCGGTCCTCAGACGAGGCCGAGGTTCTCCTCGGCTTCGAGGAGTTCGTGGTAGCGGTTGCGGATGGTGACCTCGGAGATGTCGGCCACGTCGCTGACGGCGGCCTGCGTCGTCTTCTCGTTGGTGAGGAGGGCGGCGGCGTAGACGGCGGCGGCGGCGAGGCCGACCGGCGACTTGCCGGAGTGGACGCCCTTCTCCTTGGCGTTCTTCAGGAGCTGGCGCGCGCGCATCTTCGACTCGTCGGAGAGGCCGAGTTCGCTGGCGAACCGCGGGACGTACTGCTCGGGGTCGGCGGGCTTGACCTCGAGCGAGAGTTCGCGCGCGATGTAGCGGTAGGTGCGGGCGACCTCGCTCTTCTCGACGCGCGAGACCTCCGCGATTTCGTCGAGCGAGCGCGGGACGCCGGCCATGCGGGCGGCGGCGTAGGTACACGACGTGGCGACGCCCTCGATGGAGCGGCCGGGGAGCAGGTCGTCGTCGAGCGCGCGGCGGTAGATGACCGAGGCGGTCTCGCGGACGTTCTCGGGCAGGCCGAGCGCGGAGGCCATGCGGTCGATTTCGCCGAGCGCCTGCTTGAGGTTGCGCTCCTTCGAGTCGCGGGTGCGGAACCGCTCGTTCCACTTGCGGAGGCGCTGCATCTTCTGGCGCTGGCGCGCGCCGAGGGAGTTCCCGTACGCGTCGCGGTCGCGCCAGTCGATGTTCGTCGACAGACCCTTGTCGTGCATCGTGTTGGTCGTCGGCGCGCCGACGCGGGACTTCTCGTCTTTCTCGCGGGCGTCGAACGCGCGCCACTCGGGGCCGCGGTCGACGGAGTCGGCGGTCACGACGAGGCCGCAGTCGTTACAGACTGTCTCGCCGTGTTCGTCGTCGGTGACGACGTGACCGCCGCACTCGGGGCACTGCAGCGTGTCGCCCTTCGTGTCTTCCTGTTCGGTCTCGGCCTCCTGTCGGCCGTTCTGCGTGTCTCGTTCCTGCTCCTGTGCGCCGGGGTTTCGGGTCCAGATTCGTTCACTCATGGATACGACGGCGGGTGCTCCGGGATGGGGTGGTTAGAGGCGGCTAGAACCCGGATGCTGTCCGTAACACCAGCAACCGCAGACGACCGCATAAATGGTTTGGTATCGCTTTCGGCGAGCGGCCTCGTTTGGCTGTGTGAGGCCGTCGCACGGGTAATTGAGGTTCGTGAGGGATTCGGCGATTCGCCGGTCACTCCCGGCGGCTTCCCGGCGACCGGTGACGCGATACATACTTTTCGCGAAGGGACGTTGCTCCGACCACGCATGGCCGCGAACCCTCGCGTCGTCTCGCTCGCGCCGAGCGCGACGGCTATCCTCGACGCCGCCGGTCTCGACGCCCACGTCGTCGGGGCGACCGTCCACTCGCCGACCGACAAGCCGGTCGTCGGCGGCTGGCTGAACCCCGACTTCGACCGAGTCGACGAACTCGACGCCGACGCCGTCTGCACCTGCGACGACCTCCAGTCGGACGTCGCGGCGGCGGCCCGCGAGCGCGGCTACGACGTGGTCCACGTCGCGCCCACGACGCTCGACGAGGTGTTCGACTCGTTTCCCGTCGTCTGTGCCGCCGCGGGCGACGCCAGCGCCGGCGCGACGCTCGCCGAGGACTGCCGCGACCACCTCGCCCGCGTCGCCGACGCGGTTGCGGGTCGCGACCGCCCGACGGTCTACTGCGAGGAGTGGGCCGACCCGCCGATGGCCGCCGGCAACTGGGTTCCCGACCTCGTCCGCGCCGCAGGAGGCTCAGCCCCGTTCGTCGCGCCCGGCGAGCGGTCCGCCGAAGTCGACCCCGAGACTGTCGCGGCCGCCGACCCCCACCACGTGATTCTCCACCCCTGCGGGAAGGGCGAACGCGGCGACCCCGAGGCGTTCGAGGCCCGTGGGTGGAACCTCGACGCCGCAGTCCACGCCGTCGATGACTCGCTTCTCAATCAGCCGAGCCCCGCCGTCGTCTCGGGCGTCGACCGCCTCGCGCGACTGTTGCATCCCGACTGCGACCTCCCCGAGCCGTGGGCGGCCGCGACTGCGACCGCGCCCGCGACCGAATCCGACGAAGGGAAATAACCGGGCGACGCGCTTCCGACATGGACATCGCGGTCGGAAGCGGCAACCCGGTGAAGCGGCGCGCGGTCGAACGAACCTGCCCCGACGCGGCCGTCACGGCGGTCGCCGTCGACTCGGGCGTCTCCGAACAGCCGACGGGCCACGACGAGACCATCGAGGGCGCGGTCACCCGCGCGGAGCGGGCGCTCGCCGCGGGCGACTACGACTTCGGCGTCGGCATCGAGGGCGGTGTCGCATCGTTCTCCTCGGGCGACGGCACCGACGAACGCGACACGTATCTGGTGATGTGGGCGGCCGTAACCGACGGCGAGCGCGTCGGTCGCGCGGCGGGGCCGAGCCTCGCGCTCCCCGCCCGCATCGCGGACCGCATCGACGCAGGCGAGGAACTCGGTCCGGTGATGGACGACGTGCTCGGAACCGACGATATCGCGAAAAACGAGGGCGCGGCCGGCGTGTTCACCGGCGGCCGACTCACCCGCACCGACGCGCTCGAATCCGCCGTGACGGGCGCGTTCGCGCCCTTCCGGTGTGAGTTGTACTGAGTCGCTCTGTCACTCCGATTCGGCGAGTTCGCGGTCGCGGTCGCGCACGTCCGCGCTCTCTTCGACCGCGGTCGTCAGCGAGACGTTGAGCGACAGCATCGAGCCGACGCCGCCGACGATGGTGACGGCGTTTTTCACCGCGTGGTCGAGGACCGCCGCGGCGAGCGCGGCGGCGGGCGTAATCGGCGCGAGCGCGGCCATGAACACGGTGAAGGCGATTTCGTAGAGGCCGACGCCGCCGGGCGAGAGCGGGAGCACTTTCGCGAGGTTCCCGACGCTCACGGCGAAAAACGAGACGCCGACGAGGACGACGGGGTCGATGTCGACGCCGAGCGCGAGCAGGACGACGACGGCCGTCACCACGTCGACGGTCCAGATGGCGAGGCTCGTCAGGCCGACGCGGCCGAAGGCGGCGCGGTTGCCGGCGACCGCCTGCAGGTCGGAGACGAACTGCTCGATGACGCCCGCGACGAGTTCGACGTAGGAGTCCGACGAGAACCGGCCGACGAACGCCCGGACGACGTTCCGGTCCGCGCGGGCCGACAGCGCGATGCCGAGGACGCCGAGGATGGCGACGACGCCGACGCCGGTGGCGACGTAGGCGACGGTGCGCACGTCGTCGGCGGACACGTCGACCGAGCCGCCGCTCACGCCGGTCGCCAGCACCGTGGCGATGTCGTCGAGGCCGCCGGTGGCCGCGAGACCGACGAGGACGAGTCCCGCGAGCCCCGCGATGGTGAGCAGGTCGAAGACGCGCTCGACCGCGAGCGACGCGAAGCCCGAGGGGTACGGGATGTTCCGGCGCGCCTTCACGACGTAGGCGCGCACGGCGTCGCCCGCGCGGGCGGGGAACACGAGGTTCCCGGTCTGACTGATGAATATCGCCCCCGTGAGGAAGCCCGCCTTCTCGCGGTAGCCGAGTTCGGCGAGGATGTCGCGGTAGCGAATCCCACGGAGCGGCCACGAGACGACGTAGATGAGCGCCGCGGCCGCGACGAGCGCGGGGTCGGCGTCGCCGAGGACCTCGATGACCTCCGAGGGGTCGATGTAGAGCGTCATCAGCGCGAGCGCGAAGACGGTCAAGAGCAGGCCGGCGACGATGGTCACCCGGCGGGTGATGCGCGGCCGGACCGTGAGTTGCCACCACGTCCGCAGAATCTGGCTTCCCATCCCGAGGATGTCGCGGACGAGGTCGACTTTCGTGTCGCCTTTCGGCTCCCAGTCGACGGGGAACTCGGCGACCCGGAAGCCGGCGCGCTGGGCGCGGACGAGCATCTCCGTGTCCCAAAACCAGTGGTTGTCCTCCACGTCGTCGCGGAGCGCCTCGAACGTCTCGCGGCTGAAGGCCTTGAAGCCGCACTGGTGGTCGCGGAGGTCCGAGCGGAGAAACAGGCGGACGAGGCCGTTGTAGGCCCGGCTCGGCACGCCGCGTTTCCGCGGGCGGTCGGCGACCCGGTCGGGCATCCAGCGCGACCCGGTCGCGGCGTCGTACTCGCCTGAGCGGACGCGCTCGACCAACTCTTCGAGGTGGCGCATGTCCGTGGCGAGGTCCGTGTCGAAGTAGACGAGCGTGTCGCCGTCGGCGGCCTCGAAGGCGCGTTCGAGTGCGCCGCCGCGGCCGAGGCGAGCGTCGCTGTGATAGTGGCGAATCCGGTCGTCCTCGGCGGCCAACCGATCGGCTATCTCCGGCGTCTCGTCGTCGCAGCCGTCTTCGGCCACGATGACTTCGAAGGCGTCGGCGGGGAGGAACGATTCGAGCGTCTCGACGGTGACGCGGACCGTGTTCTCGATGGTCCGCGCCTCGTTGTAGGCGGGGAGGACGACGCTCACTTCGACGCCGGCCGCGGTCGCGGCGGTCGGGCGTCGTTCTGTCGGGCGACCCATTGTCGTCGTATGGCCGCTATCCGCGTATGAATTTTCTGTCTTGGAACAGGTACGGTCCGTGAGACGGACAGTTCGGAACGTTCGGGTGTTCGGCGGCCGGCCGTCGCGCGCCGGCGTGTCTCGATGCGCCCCGACGCGTCCCGACGTGTCTCGCCGCTCCGACTGTCTCCCCGGTTGGTGTGTCCGCGTCGCGTGGGTGTTAGGCGACTGTACCTGCGACGGTACGGTGGGGCCGCCCCGACGCCCCGATTTTGGTAAAAACCGCAAGACAGCGACGTGTTAAGCTCCCGTACCAAACCCCTGATAGGCGTCTCGTCTCTCTGTGTAGGTATGAGCACGACCGCCTCCGCGACCGCAGTCGAGGGCGAGGTCCTCGACACCACCCGCAGCCTCTCGGAGAAACAGCGCCGCATCCTCGACTACCTCCGCTCCAACGCCGGGGCGAAGACGTACTTCAAGTCCCGGCTCATCGCCGACGACCTCGACCTCTCGGCGAAGGAGGTCGGCGCGAACATGCGTCCCATCCTCGACGGCGACTTCGACGTGAGCGTCGAGAAGTGGGGCTACTCCTCGGGTACCACGTGGAAGGTGACCGTCTGAACTCCCGCTGACGCTTCACTCCGGCCCCGCCGCACGCCGTCTCCGGCGTGCACCCCGGCGCGTCCTCCCTCGCGCCACCCCACCCGGAACGCCGTCGTCTCCCACCCTACGTCGTTCCACCCCGCTTTTCCGGTTTTCTCGCGTCTTAGTGCCGCCGCTGCGAGTCGGAATAGACACGGAACCGTCACAGGTACAGCGTCAGTCGCACGTCTCGCTCGCCGACTTCAACTCGTCCGCTCCCGTCAGGGGTCGAAGCGGATGAGTTCGGCTGCGTCGTCGGCGAACGCCGCGGCGTCGGAGCCGAAGGAGTCGGCGTAGCGAATCAGGAGCGTGATGACCGTCTCGGGGTTGCGGACCGCGTAGCCGTCCTCGCGCGAGAGGAGGCCCACGGCGTCGAGTTCCTTCGCGTAGGTGCTCACCGTCGCCCGCGAGACGCCCAGACGGTCGGCGAGTTCGCTCCCCGTCGCGTCGGGGTCGCGGAGCAGGTGGACGAGCATCCCGCGCGGCGTGTCCCGGCGGAGGTAGCCGAGGGCGACCTGCTCGAACTCCGAGAACCGGCTCGCGGGGAAAAACCGCTTGTAGTCGCCGTCGCGGCGCACTTCGAGCGTGTCGTCGTCGACGAGGTTCCGGAGGTGGTACTGCGTCTCGCCGGTTCCCAACTGGAGGTCGTCGCGGACCTTCGAGAAGTGCGCGCCGGGCGTGGACGCGACGTAGCCGACGATGGCGTCCCGCGCGTCGCTCGACCCGGAGGAGTCGTCCTCGCCGTCGTCGCCGCCCCCGAGGCCCACGAGTGGCGTCGCGGCCCCGAGCGCGGCGAACCGACGGAGGGTCGCGCGCTTGTCTTCGTCTACCCGGCGATTCGACATCTACTCCCACATACGAGACGGCGCGAAGAAAAGGGCTTCGGCATTTACAACCGTCCGAATCCGGGACGGTCCGCCGACGCGACTATTCGAGGTCCTTCTCGAAGGACATCTCGTTTTCGTCGTCGTCGCCGTCGTCAGCGTCGGTGGCCGGTTGGCCGTTGCCCGCGGTGTTCGTGCTCGCCGATTCGTCGGTCGCGGCCGCGTCGCCCGCGCCCTCGCTTTCCGCGACGACCTCGTCCGACGACTTGATGGGTTCTTCGTCCTCGTCGGCCTCGGCGATGACCTCGTCGGGCGATTTGATGTCGTTGACCTCCGCGCCGGCCTTGATGGCCTCGGCCTCCTGTTCGAGCTGTTCGACGTCCATCTCGGCGGCCTGGTCTATCTGGCCGAGAATCTCCTCGATGTCGTCGAGCCCGATGAGTTCGCGGGTCTCCTCGTCGAACTGCTTGCTCGACAGCCCCTCCATGTCCTGTACGTCGGAGCCGGTGAGCTGTTTGCCGTAGCGACCCACGAGCGAGGTGAGTTCCTGCGGGAGGACGAACGTCGTGGACTCGCCCTGACCGATGCGTTCGAGCGTCTCCATCCCCTTGTCGATGATGGCGCGTTCACCCATCGACTCGGCGGACTTCGCGCGGAGGACGGTCGAGATGGCGTCACCCTGCGCTTCGAGAATCTGCGACTGCTTTTCACCCTGCGCGCGGATGATGTTCGACTGCTTTTCACCCTCCGCGGTCTCGACGGCGGAGCGACGCTCACCCTGCGCTTCGAGAATCATGGCGCGGCGGCGGCGCTCGGCGGAGGTCTGCTGTTCCATCGCCTGCTGCACGTCGGCGCTGGGGTTGACCTCGCGGACCTCGACGGACTCGACACGGACGCCCCACTCGTCGGTCGGCTCGTCGAGTTCCTTGCGGATGCGCGCGTTGATTTCCTGCCGCTTGTTGAGCGTGTCGTCGAGTTCCATGTCGCCGAGGACGGCCCGGAGGGTCGTCTGGGCGAGATTGGAGACGGCGCGCTTGTAGTTGTCGACCTCGAGGAACGCCTTCTTGGCGTCCATCACCTTGATGTAGACGACGGCGTCGGCGGTCACCGGCGAGTTGTCGCGGGTGATGGCTTCCTGCCGGGGCACGTCGAGCGTCTGGGTCCGCATGTCGAACGCGTAGGTCCGTGAGACGAACGGCGGGATGAAGTTGATACCCGGTTCGAGGAGGCGTCGGTACTCCCCGAACACCGTGAGCGCCTTCTTCTCGTAGGCGTCCACGATTTCGACCATCTGGTACACCGTCACGATGGCGAGGACGAGCACGAGGAGGCCGGCGACGACGCCTCCGATGCCCAGCCCAGCCTGGAGGGCAAGTAGGTCCATAAGCCCGCCTTGGGTTGGCAGAATGATAAGTATTCGTGTGGTCCGGCCGTCACGTCGGACGATTTCGGGGGGAATGACGCTCAGTTACTCCGAACTGGGCCGTCGCCGACGGTCAGACACCTTCCGTGCCCTCTCGTTCGAGTTCTTCTTCCCGCTCTGCGGACTCCTCGCGTCGCTGCCGCGCCCGCTCGCGGGCGAGTTCGCGGTCGATTTCGTCCTCGCCGGGGCCGACGCCTTCGACGGTCACGACGTTGCCGCCGCCGGGGTCGACGACGATGACCTCGGTTCCCTCTTCCAGTTCGCCGTGGACCGACCGGGCGGCGTAGTAGGGGTTGAAGCCGCCCTCGTCGAGTTTGACCTCGCCGCTGGTCGGCGTGACGCGCTCCGTGACGCGCCCCATCTTGCCCGTCAGCGCGTCCGAGTCGCTCGTCTTTCCTTCTCCCTTCCCGCCGTAGATGTCGAGTTCTCGGTAGCCGTAGAGCGCGAGCGCGCCGAAGACGAAGACGAGCAGGCCGAGAACGATTGGGCCTGCCAGCGGCGGGATAAAGAGGCCGACCAGTCCCGCCGCGAGGAGGGCGACGCCGAGGACGACGAAGTGCGCGCCGGGGGCGATGGCCTCCGCGAGCGACAGGCCGAGCCCCGCGAGCACGAGCAACAGCGGGAGCGTCTCGGGACTGACGAGACCGGTCTGTAACAGGAACGGCGGGTGTGCCATACCGGGTCTAGGGCCGTCGCCCGATTAAGGATTGAGGGTCGAACGCGGCGCGAGGGCCGCGGTCGATGCGGGGTTCCCGCGGCCGGTCGGAGTCGCCCGCGCTCAGTCGTCGTCGTTGGGGTCGGTCGAGACGGTGTCGTCGTGGACGAACGCCACGGTGTCCTCGTTGGTCGGCTGGACGAGGACGGTCCCGGTGGTCGCGTTCCTCGGCACGGCGAAGACGGTCCAGACGTGCGTGCTCTCGCCGGGGGCGAACAGCGCGCCGTTGTCGAAGCCGGTCACGTTCGAAAGCGGCTGGTGGCCGTAGCTGACCCCGTCGGACTCGAACACGAGCGCCGACTGTGGCAGGGTTCCCGGCGAGCCGCTCGCGGCCGTCGCGTTGAGGCCGACGACGACGAACTGCTCTCCGTCCGGCGCGGCGTACGTCTGATTGCCCACCTGAAGCGAGTCGGTCGTCCGGGCGTTCCACCGCGCGACCAGATCGGCCGAGTCGGCGGTCGCGCCCGAGAGCGCGGAGACGGCGACCCCGCTTCCGCCACCGCCCACCCCGCCGAGACCGTCCACCATCGGTCCGAGCACGGCGACGGAGCCGAGCGCGAGGACGAGCAACAGGACGGCGACGACGACGACGCGGACGCTCGGCGGCGACCCCGATTTCAGGTCGTCCACCGACGACGGCAGTCTGTCGCGGAGCGAGCCTCCCGAGGAGTCTTCGCCACCGTCACCGTCGCCGTCGCCGCCGGTGAGTCCGGCGAGGCGTTCGCGCACGGCGGCTATCGGAAGCGACGAAAGCGCCTCTTCGACCGGCTCTGGAAGGTCGAACGGCAGGCCGAACTCGACTTCCGCCGTCTCGAACACGTCGCCGTCGGTGTACTGTTTGACCGTCTGTTCGAGGCCCTCCTCGGCGACGGTCTCGCCGAGTTCGTCGCGATCGAGCAGCGTCACGTCGTGGTTCGTGGCGAACCCGCGGACTGCGTCGTCGAACTCGCCCTGCGTGGCGACGACGACGGTGTCGATGCCGCGCTTTTTCGCGTGCGCGACGAAGCCCTTGACGTGTCCCTTTCCGACCGTCGTCTCGACGGCCGGGAGCACGAGCATGAGCCCCTTCGTCCCGTCGCCGCGCTGGCCCTGCACGAGGTAGCGTCCCTCGCCGCGGGGCTGGGCGTTCGTCTGCCAGTTCCGTTGGGTCCAGAGGTCCGAGAGGAAGCGGACGAACTTCGTCGGTTCGAGTTCGACGAGTCTCGTCACTGTTCGCGTCCCTCCGGGCCGTCGGGGGCGGGTCGTCGGTCGTGTCCGCGTCGGTCGTGTGTCATCTTGTCGCCTCGGTGTTCGTCAGCGCCGCAGTCGCCGCGCGACCAGTCCGGTGAGGACCAGCGCGACGACGGCCAGCCCCGGCGAGAACGGGATACTGGTGTTCGTTCCGGCGGCGGCCGGTTCCAGCGGCGTCCGCTCGACGACCGGGAACGGCGTCTCCGTCGTCGTCGCCGGGGTCGATTCCGTCGCGGTCCCGGTCGGCGTGGCCGTCGGCGTCGGTGTCGGCGTCTTCGCGCCGGGTTCGAGCCGGACCATCGCGTCGTCGGCGACGATGGTGCCGGCCGTCTGGTTGCCGTCGGTCGCGTTGCCGTCGGTGTCGGTACTGTCGTCTCCGGTCCGGTACGGTGCATCGACCGCGACCGAGAAGTTCCCGTCGCGGTCGCGGTCCGCGTAGGCGATGGCGAGCAGTTCCGCGTCGACCAACTGCCGCCGGTCGAACTCCACGACGACGTTTCGGTGCGTCCCCGGCGGGAGGTGCGCGCTCGTTCCCAGCGGCTCCTCGTCGGCGGTCTCGACGGCGACGAAGCCGCCGACGGAGAGGTTCACCCGGCTGACGGTGACGAACGTCCCGTCGGTCTCCTGGTCGAGGAAGCGGAGGTTCGCCTCGGAGTCGAGGATGCGCATCGTGTGTTCGGTCTCGTCGCGGTAGTCGCGCACCCACAGGGGGAACGTGAGCCCGCGGTCCTCGGGCGCGAACGTGAGGTTCTGCGAGACGGTCCGGTTCGCCGTGACCGTCATCGGCACGAGTTTCAAGAACGGCTGGCCGGGGGCGCGCGCCCGGAGTTCGACGACGCTGTTCGGCGCGAGCGTCGTCTCGCCGGTGACGTTCACCCGCAGGGACTCCCACGGGTACACCGTCTCGTTTCGCACCTCGATGGAGACGATCGGCTCGACGAGTCGCACCCGCGAGCGCGCCGTGATGGTGTCCTCCTCGACGAAGTCGCTGTGGTCGCCGCGGAGCGTCACCTGCAGTTCGTAGTCCTCGGCGTCGCCTTCCAGCGGGAGGTCGGCGGTGTCCCAGACGAGGAACACCTCGTCGTTCTCGAAGTCGGTGACGACGGTCGTCCCGTTTTCGGGCGTCGCGAGGAACGTCTGCTGTTCCCGGTTCGGTCGGACTTCGAGCTGATTCAGCGTGATTTCGATGCCGTTAGCGTTCGCGCCGCCGGTCACGTCCTCCGGGTTCAGCGCCGATTCGAGCCCGCTCTCGTTGAGGCGGATGACCGCGAGGTCGCCCTTGGCGACGGTCGTTCGCTCTGTGACCACGTCCCGGATGTCCCCGGGCGACAGCGACGAGTCGGAGTCGTTCAGGCTCGCGGGCGCGACGTTGGTCGTCGCCGACGTGTTCCCGCGCTCCGCGACGTCGAGTTGGCCGATGGCGCGCTCGACGCCGTCGATGGTGACGTTCATCATGTACGTCGCCGGCTCGATTGGCTCGCTGAGTTGGCCGGTGTGGAGCGTTTTGTTGCCGCCGCCGGAGACGTACGTCTCGGGCGCGCCGGTCGAGTTGTAGGTGTCGATGGTCAGGGTGGTCGTCCCCGACCCGACGAGGGCGACGCTCAGGTGGTAGCCGTAGCCGTCGCCGCCGATGTGGAGCGTGCCCGGTTGGGAGTGCTGGACACGTATCTCGACGACGTCGCCGCGGGTGACGGTGGTGACGTCCTCGCCGAACGACGCGGTCGGCTCGTCGGCGGCGACTGCGGGCGTCGGAACCCAGAGCGCCGCGAGGAGAATCGACGCGGCGAGCAACACGGAGGGTGCGCGGACTGCGTAACTCATTTCGTATGTCCCGGTCGGGGGGTTGACGGTGGTTCCCCTCGGGGTCACATAAATCAACAGTCCCGATTATCAAAACGGAAAGTCGGACGGGTCGAAATCGGTCCTCGCGGCGGGTCGCGGTCGGCGTGTGGCGAGGCGGTCAGAACGCGCCCGGGAACACGGTGACGGCGATGAGCCCGACCGCGAGGAGGACGCCGAGGAGGACGAACGCGATGTTCTCCGCCCGCGGCGACTCGGGCTCGATGGGGAGCTGTTCGATCTCGGGCTCGTCGTCGATGATGCCGTCGGGACCGACGTCGTCGACGCCGAAGCGCCACTCGCCGTCGCCGTCACCATCGCGGTCGTCTTCGGCCTCGGGAGAGGGTGCGCGGGACATCGATTCGTGACTAGGCGTCGCGGCGGGAAAGGGCTACCGCACTACTGCCGGTTGCCGCGGTCGTGGCTGATGACGTCGCCCTCGTAGACGATGCCGCGCTCGGCGTGGAGCGTGACGGTCGCGCCCTCCGCGATGGTTTTCGGGAGCGGCGCGCCCGACACCATCGGGATGTCGAGTTCGCGCGCGACGAGCGCCGGGTAGCCGGTCATGCCCGCGCGGGCGTCGACGATGCCGGCGAGCTTGTCGGCGTCGCCGTTGAACTCGCCGTCGAACTCGGCCGACAGCGCGAGAATCGCGCCCTCGGGGACGTCCGTGAGGTCGCCGTCCTCGGTGCGGTAGAGGGGGCCGGCGACGCGGCCGCTGACGATTTTCCGGCCCGTGGCGACGGGCTCGGCGGCGACGTGGACCTTGAGCATGTTCGTCGTGTTCGTGCCTTCGAGCTCCGTCATCATGCCGGAGAGGACGACGATGGTGTCGCCGGACTCCGCGACGCCGGCGTCGAGCGCGGCGGTGACGGCGTCGTCCATGACGCCCTCGACGCTCGGGCTGTAGTCGGCGTACTGCGCCGAGACGCCCCACGAGACGGCGAGCTGGCGGCGCGTTCGGTCGTTCGGCGTGACGGCGACGACGGGGACGCCGGGGCGGAACTTCGCGGTCTTCCGGGCGGTGTAGCCGGACTCGGAGACGGCGACGACGGCCGCGGCGTTCACGTCGCGGGCGAGGTAGCGCGCCGAGCGGGCGAGCGCCTCCGTGCGGGAGCCCTCGTCGGCGGTCGGGACGCGCTGTTCTTGACTCTCGTCGTACTCGGGGCTTTCCTCGACTTCCTCGACGATGCGGGACATCGTCTCGACGACGCGGACGGGGTGGTCGCCGACGGCGGTCTCGCCGGAGAGCATCACGGCGTCGGTGCCGTCGAGGACGGCGTTGGCCACGTCGGACGCCTCCGCGCGGGTCGGGCGGCGCGAGCGGACCATCGAGTCGAGCATCTCGGTCGCGGTGATGACCGGCACGCCCGCGGCCTGCGCTTTGCGGATGGTGCGCTTCTGGATGATGGGAACCTCTTCGAGGGGGCACTCGACGCCGAGGTCGCCGCGGGCGACCATCACGCCGTGGGCCGCCTGGATGATTTCGTCGAGGTTGTCGACCGCGCCGGCGCGCTCGATTTTGGCGATGATGGGAATCTCCGCGCCGAGGTTCTCGAGGGTGTCGCTGATGGTGTAGACGTCCTCCGCGTCGCGGATGAACGAGGCGGCGACGTAGTCGACTTCCTTCTCCGCGGCGAGCTTCAGGTTCTCGTAGTCGGAGTCGGTGATGAGGTCGATATCGAGGTCGACGCCGGGGACGTTCACGCCCTTGCGCGAACTGAGCTTCCCGCCGGAGACGATGGTCGCGTGGACCGCGTCGTCTTCGACGTACTCGACGGTTGCCTCGATGCGGCCGTCGTCGAGGAGGATGGTGTCGCCGGCCTCCGCGGCGGTGATGGAGTACGACAGGCCGACGGCCTCGGGCGTGGCGTCGTCGCCCTCGTAGAAGCGGACCTCGCTTCCGGTTTCGAGGTAGATGTCCTCGTCGATGTCGGCGGTTCGTACCTCGGGGCCCTGCAGGTCGAGCATGGCCGCGAGCGGTTCGTCGGTCGCGTCGTCGACGGCGCGAATGCTGTCGATGACGTCGGACCGGTGTTCGACGTTGCCGTGGCTCGCGTTCATCCGAGCGACGCTCATGCCGGCGTCGGCGAGCCCGCGAATCGTCTCTCGGTCGAAGGACGCGGGACCGAGGGTGCAGACGATTTTTGCGTTTCTCATGGCGTCGCCTACGAGTGACTGATAAAAAAGCCCGATGATGAACTCGGTGCCGAGTAACGGGTTCGCATACGTACTCTCTATAGTTCGCCTATCGAACTGACCGCTCGGTCGGCCTCACGGAACTATAATGGTTGTTTGGTAAATTTTGCCGTCGTACCGGACGTAACCGGGGTCGCGGAACTCGTTTCTGTCCGTTCCCTCCCGAAGCGTCACGGTCTCGCCCCCGAGCGCCTCCCGAAACGCCGACTGCTGGGCCGGCGCGAGATTCTGGTACGAGACGGCCCCCTCGCCCTTCGGGAGGTCGTCGACTTGGGTGACGCTCAGCCTCGCGGTCCCGCTTCCGCCGCCGAGACAGCCCGTCGAGACGACGAGCGCCACGGCGAGTAGCACGCTGGCTCGCATGGGCGGCGCTCCAGCGTCACCGCTCAAATCGACTCCGATTACGGCGCGGGATTCGAGCGTCGAACGCCGGTTCAGTCGGAGACGGTCGTCCGGTAGATGCCGCCGTCGTACCGGACGTAGCCGGGGTCGACGAACTCGTTTCTCGCGGCTTCGTTCGGTATCGCCGTCGGTTCGCCGGTCGAGACTGCCTCCTCGAACGTCTCGCGCTGGTCGGGGTCGAGGTTGCCGAAGGCGACCGCGCCCTGTCCCTGCGGGAGTTCGTCCACGCGTTCGACGGTCAGCGTGCCCGCGCCCCCGCCGGTGACCGCGGCGACGACGCCCGCGAACACCGCGAGCGCGACGACGATGCCGACCGCTTCCCGTCTTCCGATTCGCATGGGCGACGCTCGGGGGTCGGCGCAGTTAGGCGCTGTGGTCCGCGTCTGACACGGGGACGGTGTGGGGTGAAAACAGCGCGGCGAAAAATAGGGTCGTGGGGAGTCGTTTATCGGGTCACGGGCGGCCGTCTACTGAACTTTCGTGCCGGGGACGGCGTCGCCGTGGGTCGTCAGGATGTCGGCCTCGTCGCCCGCGGCCAACAGCATCCCGTTGGACTCGACGCCGAACAGTTCGGCCTTCTCGAGGTTGGCGACGATGATGACCTTCGACCCGGCGAGCGAGTCGAGGTCGTGGAGCTGTTTGATGCCGGCGACGATTTGGCGCTCTTCGACGCCGATATCGACGGTGAGCTTGGCGAGTTTGTCCGCGCCGTCGATGCCCTCGGCGGCGACGATTTCGCCCACGCGGATGTCGAGTTCCTGGAAGTCCTCGAAACTGATGCGGTCGTCGGCGATGGGTTCGAAGTCGATGTCGGCGTCGGTGTCAGCGTCCATATCTTCCTCCGCGTCCTCGTCGGACTCGTCGCTTTCGGATTCCGTCTCGGCCACGCGCGCTTCGAGCTTCTCGTTGAGTTCCTCGACGCGCTCGTCTTCGATTTTCTCGAACAGCGCCTCGGGCTCGCCGAAGGACGCCGGCGGGGCCTCGAAGGCGGCGTCGACGCCGGTGCCGGCCACCGAGCCGTCCTCGCCGAGTTGCTCCCAGAGCGCCTGCATCTTGCCCGGCGCGACGGGGAAGAACAGCACGGCGATGGCCTTCGCGATTTGGACGCAGTCGCGGATGACCTGCGCCGCGGCCTCGGGGTCCTCGTCGGTGAGCTTCCACGGCTCGTTGCGCTGGATGTACTCGTTGCCGAACTGCGCGAGGCGGACGGCGGCGTTGCCGGACTTCCGGACCGAGTAGTCGTTGATACCGGCTTCGAACTCGTCGATAGCCTCCTCGATGCGGGCTTCGACTTCCTCGGACACCTCGGCGTCCGGCGTCCCCTCGAAGTTGCGGTACGCGAAGAGCATCGACCGGTAGAGGAAGTTGCCGACCGTGCCGACGAGTTCGCTGTTCACGCGGTCTTTGAACTTCGACCACGAGAAGTCCACGTCCTGCTGGAACCCGCCGTTGGTGGCGAGGTAGTACCGCAGCAGGTCGGGGTGGAAGCCCTCGTCGAGGTACTCGTCGGCCCAGACGGCGCGGTTGCGCGAGGTGGAAAAGCCCTTGCCGTTGAGCGTGATGAAGCCGGAGGCCATGACCGCGCGCGGTTCGACGTAGCCCGCGCCGCGGAGCATCGCCGGCCAGAACACGGTGTGGTGCTGGATGATGTCGCGGCCGATGATGTGGACGATGTCGCCGGACTCCTTCCACGCGGCCTCCCAGTCGAACGTGTCGGCGCCGACGCGCTCTGTGTACTGCTTGGTCGAGGAGACGTACTCGATTGGCGCGTCGACCCAGACGTACAGCACGAGGTCGGAGGTGTCGGACGGCGACGAACTGCCGTCCGACTCGTCGCCCTCGTCACGCCCAGACTCCGTCCGGTCTGCCTCCGAATCCTCGGCGGATTCGGAGACGCCGGGGTAGTCGATGCCCCAGTCCATGTCGCGGGTGATACACCAGTCCTGCAGTTCGCCCTCAATCCACTCGCGGGGCTGGTTCTGGGCGTTCGAGGTGCCTTCGAGGCGGTCGATGAACTCCTGGAGGTAGTCCTGGAGGTCGGAGACGGCGAAGAACTTGTGCTCGCGCTCGCGGTACTCCGCGGCGTTACCGGTGAGCGTCGAGGTCGGGTCTTCGATTTCGCCGGGTTCGAGGTGGCGGCCGCACCCCTCGTCGCACTCGTCGCCGCGGGCGTGCGCGCCGCAGTACGGACACGCGCCCTCGACGAAGCGGTCGGGGAGCCACTGGTCCGCGTCGGGGTCGTAGGCGACCGGAATCTCCTTCTCGTAGACGTAGCCCTCGGCCTCGAGCGTGCGGACGATTTCCTGCGTCAGTTCGGTGTTCGTCTCGTCGTGGGTGTGGCCGTAGTTGTCGAACTCGATGTTGAAGCGGGGGAACGTCGCCTCGTACTTCTCGTGGTGGCGGAGCGCGAACTCCTCGGGCGTGACGCCCTCCTTCTCGGCGTTGACGGCGACGGGCGTGCCGTGCATGTCCGACCCGCTGACGAAGGCCGTCTGCTGGCCGAGTGCTCGCAGCGAGCGACTGTAGATGTCGCCGCCGACGTACGTTCTGAGGTGGCCGATGTGGAGGTCGCCGTTCGCGTACGGCAGTCCACACGTCACCACCGCTGGGTTCTCCGTGGGGAAGTCCTCGTGACTCATATATGTCGTGTATCTCGGAAGCGGGCCTAAAGCCCGCCGCTTCGGATGCGTCTGTCTGGCGGTGCGATTCTGCCCCGAGGTTCGCCGGGTCCGACCGTCGTCTCACGTTACCGAGGCGACGGCCGAAGGCGGGTCCACCCGCGGCTAAAAGGGAGCGCGCATACGCATGTTGTCGGGGAGACCCGTCGCGGTCACACCGGTACTGAAGCCGAGCGGGCGTATAAATTATCGGGACCGCTCGGGCCCGCCCGGTCCCGTCGCCCCGGACCGACCGCGGGAACCCGCGGCGGCGACGCGCCAGCACGAGTCACGGAATCGCTATCTCGTCGGCCGACGCTCTCTCCGTCGTGACTACGACCACCGCCTCCTCGCCCGCTCGGAGCGTCGGCCTCGCCGCCGTGTTCGCCGTCCTCGTCGGACTGTTCGTCGCCGGCTACGGCCTCCTCGTCGTCCCGCAGTCGCCCCTCGGCGGCGGTTGGATTCTCGCCATCGGCGTCTCGCTCGCGCTCGCCGGACTCTTCGCAATCGAGTCGGTCGGCCGACGCCTCGGGCTGTCCGCGGCCACGTGCCGGACGCTCTCGCTGTCGTTCGCGGCGCTCGCGGTCGTTCTGTTCGTCGCGTTCGTCGTCGTCAACTACGCGTCTTTCGAGTCGTTCGAAGCGACGTCGGAGACGGCGACGGGTTCGGAAACGAGCGGCTGACCCGCGCGAGCGCCCCGCTCAGAGGAACGCCAGCGCGGCCTCGATACCGATGACCGTCACGACGAGTCGGCCGCAGGAGCCGACGAACGTCGCGGCGGCGAACTTGAGGTAGTCGTCTTCGAGGACCGAAAACGCGTAAATCGAGAGCGTGTCGGGGAACCCCGGCACGCAGAGCGCGGCCGCGAGCCCGGCGAAGCCCCAGTTCTGTGCGATTTGGACGGCCTTGCGCTCGGTCCAGCCCATCACGTCGACCGGAAGCCGTTCGAGCGCCCGCTCGACGTAGCCCGACTCCTTCGTCTGTCGGCCGATGTGGAACGCGAAGACGCTCCCGGCGGCCTTGCCCGCGCCGCTGACGAGGATGATGACCGCCAACTTCGCGCTGTAGGGGAGCCCGAGGTCGAGCGGCGCGGCGAGGACGATTTCGCTCACGCCCGGGAGGGCGAAGGCGATGAGAAACGAGTAGGCGAAGATGATGACCAGCCCGACCCAGCCGGTGGCCGTCTCGACGAGCGACGAGAGCCACGAGAAGTCGGGGTACAGACTGAGCGTCAGGTCTGCGAGCGATGCGAACGCGGTGAGAGACACACGAGAGGGTCGAAGCCAGTCGATTGTAAGTTTTCAGGTTCGGACCGGCTCAGTTGCGCGCCGGTCCCGACCGGAGGTCGTCGAGGTCCGAGAGGAACGCCCGGAGCGACTCGCGGGAGACGTGCGGCATACAGACGATGCGGAGTTCGCCGCTCGCGGTCCGCGAGATGCGCCAGCCGAGGTCCCGAAGGGACTCGAACTGCCCGTCGGGGACGCTCGCGGCGACCAGCGGAAGTTCGGGCTCGACGGCGTCGTAGCCCCGAGAGCGGAGTTCGTCGTAGAGCCAGTCGGCGTTCGCCTGCTGGCGCTCGTAGACGTCGCGGTAGCCGTCGGGCCAGAGTTCGCGCATCGCGGCGGCCGCGGAGGCGACGCCCGCGCCGCTTCGGGTCCCGGTGAGGCTCGCCTGCGACGCGGATTCGAGGTATGGCGTATCGACCGCCAGCGAGTCCACGACCGACTTCTCGCGGAACAACAGACCGCCGGCGGGGACGACCGCCTGCCCGTACTTGTGGGGGTCGATGGTCATCGAATCGACGGGGGCGTGGGCGAACGACCACTCGTGGTCGGTGAAGGGGAGGATGAAGCCGCCCCACGCGGCGTCGACGTGCATCAGCGCGCCGGCGTCGTGGGCGACCGCCGTCAACTCGGGAATCGGGTCGACGCGGCCGAACTCGGTCGTGCCGGCGACGCCGGCGACGAGGACGGTGTGGTCGTCGACCGCCTCGCGGACGGCCGCGACGTTCGCGCGGTAGTCGTCGTCCACGGGCACGATGCGGAGTTCTACGTCGAGCACGTCGGCGGCCTTCTGGAAGCTGAAGTGGATGCTCTCGGGGGCGACGACGTTCGGGTCGTCGTCGCGGGCGTGGTTTCGCGCGGCGCGGATAGCCTGGATGTTGGCCTCGGTCCCGCCGCTTGTCACGTAGCCGTGGGGGGCCGAGAGGCCGGTGATATCGCCGAGGTACGAGAGTGCGTCTTCTTCGAGGGCGGCGACGGCCTGATAGGTCGCCGGGTCGCCGGGGTTGGTGGCAAAGAACCGCTCTGCGGCCTTCCGGGCGGCCGGGTGCGGTCGGGTGCACATCGAAGAGAGGACGCGGTCGAACTCCTGCGGTGCCGCGCGCTGCATGTATCCCATTATAACCACACCCAGTATATCGGTTCCGCTCCGGTGCGCCGCCGCGCCAAGCCGACGGCTACCGCTACGGAGACGAGAAAAGGCGGAACGCGGGTGGACGGCCCTCGACCTCGACGGACCTCAGCGGACCGAGTCGAGGAGGAGTCGCTGTTCGACGCGCTTGACCTCGTGTTGCACGTCGCGGACGGCGTCGATGTTGGCCGAGATGGAGCTGACGCCCTTGTCGACGAGGAACTGGACCATCTTGGGCTTCGAGCCGGCCTGCCCGCAGATGCTCGTCTTCACGCCGACCTCGCGGCACGTCTCGATGGTGTCGCCGATGAGTTTGAGCACCGCCGGGTGCAGTTCGTCGTAGATGTCGGCGACGTGCTCGTTGTTGCGGTCCACCGCGAGGGTGTACTGCGTCAGGTCGTTCGTGCCGAACGAGGCGAAGTCGATGCCGGCGTCGGCGAGTTCTTCGATGCAGAGCGCCGCGGCCGGCGTCTCTATCATGACGCCCCACTCGCGCTTTTCGGGGTCGATACCCGCCTCGCGCATGTGCTCTTTCGCTCGCAGCACGTCCTCCGCGTCGTTGACGAGCGGGAACATGACTTCGAGGTTGTCGTAGCCCATGTCGAACAGGCGGCGGAACGCCTGCAGTTCGAGGCGGAAGACGCTCGGGTTGTCGAGGCCGCGGCGGATGCCGCGGTAGCCGAGCATCGGGTTGTGTTCGCGCGGCTCGTTCTCGCCGCCTTCGAGCTGTCGGAACTCGTCGGTCGGCGCGTCGAGGGTGCGGACGCGGACCGGCCGCGGGTAGAACTCTTCTGCGGCCTCGCGGACGCCCGAGACGATTTCGTCCACGTAGGCGCGCTCGCCGTTCTGCTCGATGAACCGCTCGGGGGTCTTGCCGAGCGTCAGGACCATGTGCTCGATTCGGAGCAGGCCGACGCCGTCAGCGCCCGTTGCGGCCGCACGCTCGGCCGCCTCGGGGATGGAGACGTTGACCTTGACCTCGGTCGCGGTCATCGGCTTGACGGGCGTCTTGGGGCGGGCCTCCTCGACGGGCTGGCGCTGTTTCTCTTCGGGCTCCTCGCCCTCGCGGATAGTTCCTTTGTCGCCGTCGATGGTGATTATCTCGCCGTCTTCGAGCGTTTTCGTCCCGTCGCCGGTGCCGACGACCGCCGGCACGCCGAGTTCGCGGGAGACGATGGCTGCGTGGGAGGTCATGCCCCCCTCGTCGGTGACGATGCCGGCGGCGCGCTTCATCGCGGGCACCATGTCCGGCATGGTCATCTCGGTGACGATGATGTCGCCCTCGGCGACCTGGTCGAGGTGGTCGAGCTTGGTGACGATGCGGGCGCGGCCGGAGGCGATACCCGGGCTCGCGCCGAGACCGCGGATGAGCACGTCGTCGCCCGTCGCGGCCGCCCGCGAACTCCCGCTGTCGCTTTCGCCTTCCTCGCCGTCGTCGCCCTCTGCGATGGTCGTAATCGGGCGCGACTGGAGCATGTACACCTCGCCGTCGTAGACGGCCCACTCCACGTCCTGCGGCGACTCGTAGTGGTCTTCGACCAGTTCGCCGAGTTCGAGCAGGCGGGACACCTCGTCGTCGGTGAGGACGCGCTCGTGGCGGTGGTCGTTCGGCACGTCGCGCATGACGGTCTCGCCGGTCTCCTCGTCGCGGACGCACATCGTCTTCTTGTCCGCGATGGTCGCCGTCTCGACCTCGCCGGTCTCGCGGCTGACCACGTAGTTGTCGGGCGAGACGGTGCCGGAGACGACGGCCTCACCGAGACCCCACGCCGCCTCGATGATAATCTCTTTCTTGCCGGTCGAGGGGTGACGGGTGAACATCACGCCGGACTTCTCGGCGTCGACCATCTGCTGGACGACCACCGCGATGTCGACCTTGTCGTGGGGGAAGCCCTTCCGGTTGCGGTAGTAGATGGCGCGCTCGGAGAACAGCGAGGCCCAGCACTCCTTGACGCGGTCGAGGAGGTCCTCCTCGGTGATGTTGAGGAACGTCTCCTGCTGGCCCGCGAAGGAGGCGTCAGGCAGGTCTTCGGCCGTCGCGGACGACCGCACGGCGACGAAGGAGTCGCCCTCGCCGACGCTCCGGTAGGCGTCCAGGATTTCCTCCCGAACGTCGTCCGGCATCGGCGTCTCCATGATGAGGTCGTGCGCGGTCTCGTGGGCCGCCTGTAGTGCCGCGGAGTCCTCGTGGTCGACCTCGACCGCGGCGAATAGCTCGTCGTCGATGCCCGCGTCCTCGATGAACGCGCGATACGTGCTCGCCGTCACGACAAAACCCGGCGGGACGGGAAGCCCCGCACCGGTTAGTTCGCCCAGCGACGCGCCTTTCCCACCGACCAAGTCGAGGTCGTCAGCCCGTACGTCGTCCAGCCAGACTACAGCCATGTGATGTTCGTATGGTCCCGCACCCCGATAAAGAAGTTTGCGAACGAAACAAGTATGAATGAAAACTCACTCGAAGGCGAGTATGAAATTGTGTCGTCGTCCCGGAGACGGACGTTCTCAGGCCTCTCGTCGTTCCCGCCCGTGTTCCTCGCAGAGCACCTCGCCGGTGTCCGGGTCGAGGTAGAACGGCGACCCGGCTTCGACCGGCGTCCCGCAGACGGCACAGCCGTCGTCGTGCCGGAGGAAGTACTTCCCTTCCGCGCGGCCCGTCTCCAGTCGCCCGGCGGCGACGGCCGGACGCGTCAGTCCCTCGCCGATTTGCGTGCGCTCCGCGCTGTCGGCCTCCTCGAAGCGAATCGGTCGCATACCGACGCTTGGGCCGCCGCCGGCAAACCATTACGGACAGCGAGGGGTTCATAATCGCTCGCCCCGTGATTTCTAGCGTGCTTCCGGAGTGGGTCTTTCTGCTCCCGCCGTGGCTCCTCGTCGGCCTCGTGGCGGGCGCGGTCGCCTCCGTCGTCGTCGCCGGCGTCTTCGTCGTCGGCGGTCGTGTGTTCCCGGAGCGGCAGGTCTCCCGCGGCCCCCGCGTCAACGGGACGGGTCGCCGTCGCCTCGAAATCCGCGACTACCTCACCTCCATCGACGAGCGGTTCGTCGAGGACCGCCCGGTCCGCGGCGAGACGGTTGCGTTCTTCCTCCCCGACCGCGGCGTCGCCATCACCTTCGACGCGCAGGCGTTCTTCCGCCTCGAACGCGCCGGGGTCTACGCCGTCCTCTGCGAACACGAGATGCCCGGCGGCCAACTCGGGCGACGGCTCCCCTTCGACGTGCCGGACATCGAGCCCGAACTGGCCGACCTCGACGACCCGGTGTCGGCCGCGTTCGACCGCCTCGGCCTCCCCGCGAACGCCTCCTCGGACGCCGTCAGAGACGCCTATCGAGCGCGGGTGAAAGACGTCCATCCCGACCACGGCGGCGACCGAGAGCGCTTCCGCGAGCTACGGGAGGCGTACACGATGGCGCGAGAACACGCCGAGAGCTAAGCGGCGACCTGACTTGAAAAACCGAACCCGGCGCGGAGCTACGGCTCCGTCACTTCGAACAGCACGCCCGCGTCGCGGAGCGCGTCGGTCACGCGTCCGGCGGTGTCGGTGCTGGCGACGACCGCGGCGTCGAGCCCGCGGGCCGCGGCGTCGGCGGCGACCTCGCCCGGCGCGAACCACGTCCGCACGTCGATTTCCGCGTGGCGGCAGGCGACGACCGCCTCGACGCCCGCGGCGACGACGATGTCGGCCTCGTCGCACGCCGCCGCGAGCGCGTCCGAGTCGACCGCGTCGGACTCGGCGAGTCGCGCGGGCGACACCTGCAGGACGCGGACCGAGCCGGGTTCCATCTCGATGACGCCCTCGAAGCCGGTGACGCTGGCCGCGTCGCCCGCCTCGGCGTCGGTGGTGGCGACGCCGATGGCCGGCCCGTCGTCGCCGGGCGTGGCGTGGAGCAGGCCGTCGCGGAGCGACAGCGTCACGGTGTCGCCGGCCGCCACGTCGTCGGTGACGATTGCGGCGTCCTCGTTGACGCTCTCCAGCACGTCGTCGGTGACGTGTTCGGCGAACCGCTGGAGGGCGCGCGCCTCCTGAAACAGCCAGTCGACGCCCTCTTTCGTCACGCGGTAGCGCGACCGGCCCTGCTTTTCGACGAGCCCGTCTTCGACGAGGTCGCGGATGTACTCGGAGACCGCCTGACTCGTCACCCCGACCGCCTCGGCGATTTCGCCCTGACTCACCGCCGGCTGTCGGTCGGCTATCTCGGCGAGGATGCGAAAGCGGGTCGCGGTGCGCTTGTCCTCCAGTGCGCCGCTCATGTGCCGAACGTGGGACGCACCGACTAAAAAGGCCCCTGCTCCGGCGGCGGCACCGGCCCCGGTTTCGCCGCCCGCTCGCCGGCCCGCAGCGCGGCGCGCGCCTCCGGTGGTGATTTGTCTTCGAGGGCCGTCCACTCGGTCGTGACACGCGTCTCCGTCCGCGAGCGCGCTCTCTTTCTCCCCGACGCCGCCGCGCTCGTCCTCGCGGACCTGCACGTCGGCCGAGCCGACGCCTCGGCGGTCGATTTCCCGCTCGGCGAGGGAACCGACCTCGCCGAGCGCCTGCGAGCCTACTGCGGCGAGTTCGCGCCCGACGAGGTCGTTTTCGCCGGCGACGTGCTCCACCGGTTCGACCGCGTCTCGGAGCGCCACGTCGCGGCCCTCGAAACCCTCGCGGAGACGTGCGACGACGCCGGTGCCGACCCGGTGTTCGTCGCCGGCAACCACGACACGATGCTCGCGGAGGTCTGGTCGGGCGACGTGCACGACGAGTACCGCCTCGCCGACGGGACGCTCGTCTGCCACGGCCACCGCGAACCCGACGGCGACGCCGACCGCTACGTCGTCGGCCACGACCACCCGACGCTCTCCATCGAGGGTCGGCGGCGGCCCTGCGTCCTCTACGGCCCCGACGCCTACCGCGGCGGCGACGTGCTGATGCTCCCGGCGTTCACCCGCTTCGCGGCCGGGGTCGAAGTCAATCGAATGCGCGCGTCCGACTTCCAGTCGCCGCTCGTCACCGACGCCGACGACTTCCGACCGCTCGTCCGCGACGTGGAGGCGGCCGAGACGCTCACGTTCCCGCCGTTGGGGGAGCTTCGACGCTTGCTCTGACTGTCGAAGTAGACGATGGACAGAAAAGCGACGGCGAAGCGCGCGATTACGAGAGGTCGTCGCGGACGGCGTCGGCGGCCTCCTTCCCGCTCCGCATCGCGCCCTGAATCGACGACCACGTGGTGTAGTCGCCGGCGAGGTACGCGCGACCGGGGGCGTCGCGGGCGTCCGGAAGCGACTCGTGAACTCCCGGCGGCTGGGCGAACTGCGCGAAGGAGATGTAGTCGGTGTGGAGCAGTTCGAGGTCGTCGAAGTAGCGCTCGGGGTACCACGCTTCGAGCGTCCGGCGGGTCTTCTCGAACAGTTCCTCCTCGGACTCGTCCTGCGCGGCCGCGCCGAGGAACGTCGCGTTCAGGAGTTCCGTTCCCGGCGGGGCGTACTCCGGCGCGACGGTCGATAGGGGAACGACCGTGTTGGGGTCGGGGCTCGGCGCGTTGAGCATGATGCGCTTGCCCGCGTCGAGGCCGCTCCCGCTCGGGAGCGTGTAGTACTGGGTGACACAGCCGTGAGCCTCGGTCGGAATCGACCCGACGCCGGTCAGTCGGCGCGCCTCCTTGGGGTCGGTGGCGACGATGACCGCGTCGGCTTCGAGAGACTCGCGGCCCGTGGTGACGACCGCACCGTCGCCATCGGACTGGACCGACTCGACGCGCTCGCCGAGGCGGACGGTCGCGCCCTCGTCGCGGGCGGCGTCGGCGAGTTGCTCGGGAACCGCCTGCATCCCCGCCGCGGGGACCGCGGTGCTCCCCGTCGAGAGCATCTTGAAGGTGTACTCGAACACCCGCTTCGACGAGGAGAGCGAGCGGTCGAGCGTGATGCCGCCGTAGAAGGGCGCGACGAAGTGCTCGATGTAGTCCTCGGAGAAGCCCCAGTCGCGGAGGTACGACCGGATGCTCCGGTCCGCCGAGGCGAAGGTTTCCTCCTCGTCGCGGGTGCTCACGTCCTGTCTGAGCGCCAGCGTCCGGAGCTTGTCGCTCGTCGTCACCTCGGGGTTGCGGACGGACTCGAACAGGCTCCCGATGTCGCGGAGGGGGTCAGAGAGCACCGCGCGTCTGCTCGGCCGGCAGATGGTCGCGCCGGGCGTGAACCGCCGGAGGTCGAGGGCGTCGAGGTCGAGTTCCCGCCGGACCGCTGGGTAATCGGTGAAGAGGACCTGAAACCCGCGGTCGAGCGTGAAGCCGTCTTTCGTCCGAGTCCGGACCCGCCCGCCGACGTCGTCGCGCCGCTCCACGACGGTCACGTCGGCCCCGTCGGCGGCGAGGTGTCGCGCGGCGACGAGGCCCGCGAGGCCCGCGCCGACGACCGCGATGTGGCTATCGTCCATATCTCGTCTCTCGGACGGGCGACACAAAGCCGCTACGGGTGGCGGCCATCGGCCGACGGGAAGGGCTTAGTCCCTCCCCCCGTAAGCCCCGCCCATGCAGACGTCCGACACCTTCTCCGGGCTGGTGTGTACGGAGACCGGCGACGAGTACGACGCGGACGCAACCGGCGTGAGCGACGCCGACGCGCCGCTTGACCCCACCTACGACCTCGACGCGGTCGAGTGGGACGCCGAGACGCTCGCCGAGCGCCCCTTCGACACGATGTGGCGCTACCGCGAACTGCTCCCCTTCGCGGAGCCGGTGACGGCCAACGAGGGCGCGACGCCCCTCGTCCCGGCCGACGCGCTCGGCGAGGAGGCCGGCGTCGGCTCCTTCCTCATCAAAGACGAGGGCCGCAACCCGACCGGCACGTTCCTCGACCGCGGCTTCTCGCTCGCCGTCACCGCCGCGCGCGAGGCCGACGCCGAGGTCGTCGCGCACGCCTCGCCCGGCAACGGCGCGCAGTCGGCGGCCTCCTACGCGGGCCTCGTGGACGCTCGGTCCTACGGCTTCGTCCCCTCGCGGACGCCGTTCCCGAACAAGGCCATGGTGAACGTCCACGGCGGCCAGATGAAGGTCGTCGGCGGGCGCTACCCTGACGCCCTCTCTGCGCTCCACGAACAGCTCAAGAGCGACTGGTACACCCTACAGGAGTTCGACAACCCCTACCGCCACGACGGCGCGAAGACCATCGCCTACGAGGTCGCAGAGCGCCTCGACTGGTCGGTCCCCGACTGGGTCGTCGTCCCCGTCTCGACCGGCGAACTCGCCTACGGCGTCTACAAGGGCTTTTCCGACCTCGTCGAACTCGGACTGGTCGAGTCGGTGCCCAAGCTCGTCGCGGCGCAGTCCGTCGGTTGCTCGCCGGTCGCCACCGCGTGGGAGGCCGACAGCGACGACCACGAGGCGTGGAACCAACCGGACACCATCGTCGGCGAACTGGAGATTCCCGACCCCGCTGGCGGGTCGCTCGCACTCCGCGCCGTCCGCGAGTCCGGCGGCACGGCCGTCGCCGTCAGCGACGACGACGCGCTCGAATCCGCCGTCACCGCGGCCCAGACCGCGGGCGTCGAAGTCGGCCCCGCGGGCGGCGTCGCGCTCGCCGGCGCGTGGGAACTCGCAGACGAGTTCGACGAGGACGACACGGTCGTCGTCGTCAACACCGAATCCGGGACGAAGAACGCCGACATCCTCCGCAGTCACCTGATGGGACAGGGCGTCTGAGGGCCCCACAACCGGCTGGTTCCTCGCTCGAACGCCCTCATTGCCTCCATCAGACTTTTACTTTAGACGCATCTAATCCGTGGTATGTTGAGCGACGTGATGGAGGACTATCTGAAGGCTATCTACACGCTCCAGATGGAGCAGGGACCGCCGGTTTCGACCTCCGACATCGCGGAGTACCTCGGGAAGACGCCGCCGACCGTGACGAGCATGGTCGGCAAGCTCGAAGACCGCGGACTGGTCGACCGCGAGAAGTACAAGGGCGTCGAGCTGACCACGGAGGGAGAGACCGTCGCGCTCGAAGTCCTCCGACACCACCGCCTCTTGGAGGCGTACCTCACGGAGCACCTCGACTACTCGTGGAGCGAGGTCCACGACGAGGCCGACGCGCTCGAACACCACATCAGCGAGGAGTTCGAAAAGCGGGTCGCGGCCGCCCTCGGCGAACCCGAGGTCGACCCCCACGGCGACCCCATCCCGAGCGCCGACCTCACGCCGCCGGACTCTTCGGGGCTGTCGGTGCTCTCGGACTGCGAGGTAGGCGACCACCTCGTCGTCGCCCGCGTCAGCGACCGCGACCCCGCGGAGTTGGAGTATCTCTCCGAGGCGGGCGTCACGCCCGGCACGACCATCGAAGTGACCGATATCGCCCCCTTCGGGATGGTGACGGTCCGCGTCGGCGACGGCGGCCGCGAGCAGAGCCTCCCGGAGTCGGTGGCCCGAACCATTCGCGTCCGGCCGCCCGACGAGCCGGATAGCGAGGAGGTGTCGCCGGCGTGACCGGCTGGTGGGAGATTCTCGTCATCGCGCTCGTCACCCAACTCGCCGTCCTGCCGGGCGAGAAGGTCCAGTTCATCATCGCGGGCCTCTCGACCCGCTTCGACCCGAAGGTCGTCGTCGCGGCCGCGGGCTCGGCGTTCGCCATCTGGACGGCGCTCGAAATCATGCTCGGGCAGGCGCTCAAGAACGCGCTCCCGCCGGTCGTGCTCGACGCCATCACCGCCGTCCTGTTCGCCACGTTCGCGGTGTTGCTCTATCGCGCTGCACCCGACGCGTCCGCGGAGAGCGAGGCCGCGACCACCGACGGCGGCGTCTCCGCGTTCGACGACACGCCGACGGTGTTCGGCCGCGAGCTATCGACGCAGGGGTTCGGCGGCTTCCTGCCCATCTTCGCCATGATGGCCGCGGGCGAGTTCGGCGACAAGACTCAGCTCGTCACCATCGGGCTGGCCGTGCAGTACGGCGCGACCTCGGCCATCTGGGCGGGCGAGATGCTCGCCATTATCCCGGTGAGCATCGCCAACGCGTACTTCTTCCACCGGTTCTCCCACCGATTCGACACGCGCAAGGCGTACCTCGGCGCGGCCGCCCTGTTCGGCTTCTTCGCGTTCGACACCCTCCTCGCCATCGGAACCGGCTTCTCCATCTGGGAGACGCTCGTCGGCACCGCCAGCGACGCCGTCCTCACGCTGGTCTGACCGGCGGCGGACGGCCCTCCTCGCCCGGTCAGCCGACTCGACGCGGGACGGTCTCACTCCCCCGCGCCGTCGCTTCCGCGCCATTTTTCACGGAATCGAGCCCAAGAGAGAGCCATGTCTACCCTCCTTCCGTCCCTGGGTGCCGGGCTGGTGTTCGGCCTGGCGCTCGCCGCGCCCCCCGGCCCGATGAACGCCGTCATCGCCGAGGAGAGCGTCGTCCGCGGGTGGACCGCGGGCGCTCGCGCCGGCCTCGGCGCGATGAGCGCCGACGCGCTGTTTTTCGTCCTCGCGGCGCTCGGCCTCGTCGCGTTCGTCGAGCAGTTCCCGACGGCGCAGGCCGCCATGGTTGGTGCCGGCGGCGTCCTCATGCTCTACTTCGCCTACGGCGCGGCCCAGGAGACGAGCACCACGTTCCGCGAGGCCGCCGACCCCGACGAGGACAGCGCGGGCTTCACGAAGGCGTTCGTGCTGGCGCTGACGAACCCCTACCAGATTCTGTTCTGGCTCACCATCGGCGTCGGCCTGCTGGAGACCGGCACCGTGGACGTGCTCGCTCACACGCCGTATCTCGGCGCGTCGCTGTCGAACCTGCTCATCGTCGAGACGGGAAGCCCGGCGCTCATCCTCGGCTTCTTCGGCGGCATCGCGCTCTGGGTGACCGGGTTCCCCGCGGCGCTCGTCGCGGCCGAACAGCGCGTCGACTCCTTCGCGCCCGCCGTCGCCGCCGTCAGCGCCGTCGTCCTCGGCGGCTTCGGCGTCGTCTTCATCTGGGACGCGGTGCAGTCGCTCGTGCTCTGACGCGCGAAAAAACGAGATTCTGACCCGCTACATGTCGCCGACGATGTCGTCGGCAATCGTGTTCAGGTAGTTGCTGTGGTCGTCGCCGACCTGCCCCTCCACGTCGTGGTCGGTGTAGTTCGCGGGCGGTGTGTCGCCGTCTTCGAGACCGGTCTCGCCGAGCGCCTGGTCGAACTCGATGGTGTTGTACACCCACTGGAGCACGTCGTCGGCCTCGTTGTAGTAGTTGTGAACGTGGCCGGTTCGGTCGCGGATGGCCTCGTAGGTGGCTCGCCCCTCTTCTTCGCCGGGGACCTCGTTGTCGGTCGCGGCCCCGAACGGGTGGACGGTCGCCACCTCGTGGCCCGGGTCGGTCCAGTCGCTTCGGCCGTCGAGGGTGCGGAGCGCGCTGAAGACGACCTGCGCGCCGAGCGAGTGGCTGGCGAATCGGAGCGTCGCACCCGGGCAGGCCGCCTTGAGGTCGACGGCGAACTGCGCGAGTTTGCGGCCGTTCGCCTGGGCGATGTCCTGCGACTCGCCCCAGCCGTAGTCCCAGCCGCCGCCCTTGTCGTTGTCCCACGTGTATCCGACGACCGTCCCGCCGTAGCCGGCGGCGTCGAGTTCGGCGTCGGCCGTCGCTATCTTGTCGAGGGCGGCCGCTTCGGGGTCGTCGCCGTCCTTGTCCCAGCCGTGGACGAACACGGTCAGGTCGGCGGCGCACCCGGCGTCGACGCCGGGCACGTCGCCGGAGGTGTCGTAGCCGCGGGCGGTGTGGCCGGACGCGAGCGAGCCGTCGTCGTCGAAGTGGTCGCGCGTCGAGACGCGGGGGACCGACGCGGCGGCCGCGGAGCCGCTTCCGAGGGCCGCGAGTCCGGAGAGCGCTGCTGCTGTCGTCGCGAGGAACTGCCGTCTGTGTGCCATGGGTTGTCTACCCGCGCGTCTGCGGGTGTCTTTCGTGCGAAGCGAAACGTGATAAATCAAACTACGGTTCGGTACGTTGAGATATTGTCCCACGAGGCGACAGTCTCGCGGTCGGGGCGGCCGAGCCGGCGGGGTTCGGGCCACCGAGACGAGAAACACTATGAACCGCCGTGGCCGACTTCCGCGTATGTTCGATAAATCGACGTGGATTAAGCTACCGAGGAACGTGCTTCAGGGCCACGGCGTGCTCGACGACCTCTCGGCCGCGGTCGACGAGTTGTACCTCTCTGGCGACCCGTTTCTCGTCACGAGCCCGTCGCCGAACCGCATCGCCGGCGACCGGGTCCGCGACCAGTTCGACGACATCGATTCGGTCTCCTTGGACCGCGCGAGCTTCGAGTCGGTCGAGCGCGTCGTCGACGCGGCGCGCGAGGCCGACGCGGGCTACCTCATCGCCCTCGGCGGCGGCAAACCCATCGACGTGGCGAAGATGGCCTCCGACCGCCTCGACTGCGGCTTCATCTCGGTCCCGACGGCGGCGAGCCACGACGGCATCGTCTCGGGCCGGTCGTCGATTCCCGAGGGCGACACCCGCCACTCGGTCGCCGCCGACCCGCCGCTCGCGGTCGTCGCAGACACGGAACTGCTCGCGGAGGCCCCGTGGGAACTCACGACCGCCGGCTGCGCCGACATCATCTCGAACTACACCGCAGTCAAAGACTGGGAACTCGCCCACCGGCTGAAAAACGTCGAGTACTCCGAGTACGCGGGCGCGCTCTCGCAGATGACCGCCGAGATGCTCGTCGGCAGCGCCGACTCCATCAAGCCGGGGCTCGAAGAGTCCGCGTGGATAGTGACGAAGGCGCTCGTCTCCTCGGGCGTCGCCATGTCTATCGCCGGCTCCTCGCGACCCGCGTCGGGCGCGGAGCACCTCTTTTCGCACCAGCTCGACCGTATCGCGCCCGGGAGCGCCCTCCATGGCCACCAGGTCGGCGTCGGCTCTATCATGACCGAGTACTTCCACAGCGGCGCGCGCGGCGAGTGGACCGACATCCGCGACGCCCTGTCGACGATGGGCGCGCCGACGACCGCGGACGAACTCGGCATCGACGACGAGACGATTATCGAGGCGCTCACGACCGCTCACGAGATTCGCGACCGCTACACGATTCTCGGCAACGGCGTCAGCGAGGAGGCGGCCATCGAGGCCGCGACCATCACCGGCGTCATCTAAGCCCACCGTTTTACGCCTCGGGTCGCGGAGCGACCACTCGGCGCAAAAATCTGGCGGGAAAAGCCGCGAGACTCGGCCTCCGGCCTCCCTCGTGGTACCGCGCTTTCGTGTCACACGACGTGGTACTCTCCGAACTCTGTGACACGGGGTTCCGACAGAAGCCAGTCGACTTCGCACAGCTCTTGGACTGAGTCGAGCCTTGGTAGTACCATTCTCAAACGCCGTCCGGAACCCGAAGACGGAATACGCCGTCTTCCCAACCCCCGCCCATGGCAACTGCGAGCGCAGACAACCCCCTGAAGGAACACCCCGCGGCCGCGACCGCCGTCCTCTCGGTCGTCGGGTACGCCCTCGTCATCGGGACCTTCCTCGGCGTCGTCCCCGGCAGGGTCTTTCCCGACCTGTCGCTCCCACAGGTGAACCTCCTCTCCGACGCCATCGCCGTCGTGAACACGGTGAACGTCCTCGTCATCGCGGCGGGGTGGCGCTGGATTCGCCGCGACGAGGTCCGAAAGCACGCGGCCGCGATGGTCACGTCGTTCGGTCTCATCCTCGTCTTCCTCGTGATGTACCTCACGAAAATCGGCGGCGGCGGCACCAAGGAGTTCGTCGGCCCCGCGTTCGCGTACTACCCGTATCTGGCGATGCTGGCGATTCACATCATCCTCTCTATCGTCTCGGTGCCGGTCGTCCTCTACGCGCTCATCCTCGGGATAACCCACTCCGAGCGCGAACTCCGGACCGAGACGCCCCACCGGAAGGTCGGCCGTATCGCGGCGGGCGCGTGGCTCGTCTCGCTCGCCCTCGGGGTCGTGACGTACCTGCTTCTCAACCACATCTACAGTTGGGAGTACACGGTCACCGCCGTCGAGTCCGCGGGCGCGCTCGTCGCCCCCGCCGTCGGGTTCTGAATCGCGTCGCCGGACCGCGCCCCGTTCCCTCGACGCTCCGGCGGCCGCCCGAGTCACGTCCTCGAAAACTGTGGATTTTTATTGCGCGGCGTAGTGGCGGCGAATATGCGAGTCGCGCTCGTCTCGATGTACACGACGCACCACGAGGAGACGGGAGCGACCAGACGGCTCCGACGGACGGCGGAACTCCTCGCCGAGCGCGACCACGAGGTCACGGTGCTCTGTGCGAAGTGGTGGGACGGCGACGTCGTCGAGTTCAAGCAGAACGAGGTGACCTATCACCGCGTGACCGACGCGCCCTCCGTCGGCGGCTTCGCCTCCCGCGTCCCCTTCGCCCTCCGCGAGGTCGCCCCCGACGTGATTCAGGTCGCGAGCTACCCGCCGTCGCACGTCACGGCGGTCAGGACCGCGGCGCGGTTCCTCCGGACGCCGGTCGTCGCCGACTGGTGGACCCGCGACGACCGCGGCGGCTCGCGGGCCTACCGGCGGGCGGCGAAGGCCCCGAACGCCGTCTTGGTCCCCTCCGAGATGGTCCGCACGCAGGTCCGCGAACTCGGTACGTCGGTCGACGCGACCCATCTCGTCCCCGAGCCCATCAGCATGGACCTCGTCCGGAGCGCCGACGCCGAGGAGCGCGCGGACGTGGTGTACGCCCGCGACCTCGACGAGCACGCGAACGTCGAGAGCTTCCTCCTCGCGCTCGCGGAACTCCGCGACAAGGACTGGTCCGCCGCCGTCATCGGTGACGGCCCGGAGCGCTCGACGGCCGAACAGACCGCCCGCGACCTCCGCATCGACGACCGCGTGGAGTTCCTCGGCGAACTCCCCGCGGACGAGGCGGTGCCCATCATGAAGGGCGCGCACGTCTTCGCACAGACCGCGACGGTCGAGCCCTTCGCGACGAACCTGCTGTGGGCGCTCGCCTGCGGCTGTGTGTCTATCGTCGAGTATCAGGCTCGGTCGTCGGCCCACGAACTCGTCGAGGGCCGCGAGCGCGGGTCGCTCGTCACGAGTCCGCAGGAACTCGCGGACGAAATCGTCGCCGCCCGCCGGTACGACCACGAGACGGTCGACGACGACTTCGCGAGCTACGACTACCGGCGGGTCATCGAGCAGTACGAGTCGGTCTACGAGACCGAGCGCGACGACTACGGTTTCTTCTGACTCGGCCGGCGCGGCGGCGACCGGCGCGACCGAAGCCGGCCGAGCGCGGCCGCTCCGGGCTGGTGAAAATCGAGAGGAGTGACGACCGCGTCAGTCCTGGACGTCGTAGTCGCCGCCGTACTTCATGAAGAAGTACGCGAGGCCGAGCGTCGCGACCATGGCGAACGTCGTCGCCACGCCGAGGGACTTCGCGCTGTCGGGGACTTGGGGGAGGCTCGAACCGCCGCCGCCGCCGGTGCTGACGGTCGGCACGTCGCTGCCGACGGCGACCGCACCGAGCATGCCGAGCGCCTCGTGGGGCACACAGTGGTACTTCGTGATGCCCGCGTCGCCCTCTTCGAAGGTGTACTCGTAGGTGCTTCCGGCCTCGGAGACGGCCGCGCCGGAGTCGAGCGACGCGCCCTCGCTCGCAACGACGTTGTGGCCGCCGCCCTCGCCGGTCCACTCCCACGTCACGGTCGTTCCGGCGTCTATCCAGACGCCGGCGGGCGAGAACGCGAGTGCGCCGCCGTTACCTTCCGCGCCCACTTCGATGGTGACCTCGCTTTGGCCGCGGAGGTCTTCATAGCCTCCGTCGATGCCGTCGAGGTGGCCGCCGAAGTCTGGTTCTTCCGTCTGCGCCGCGGCCGTTCCGGAAGTGGCGGCGACCGCCGCGCCGCCAGCGGCCGCCCCGAGGAACGCCCGCCGAGACATATCCACGTTGCCGTCGGTCATGTCCGCCGCTTGGTGTGGGCCTGTAGTGAATACTTTGGTTCTCGTCCGCCGGTCGGGGGTGCCGCGCCTCGATATAGGGGGGTGTCCACCCGATGTCGGGCGCGCCGCTGGGGGTCGCCTCCCGTGGGCGTCTTCCGGGGTCGCTTACAGCGTGTAGTCGAACTCGCCCGTCTCGCTCTCCAAGAACGCCGTCAGGAGGTCGATGTAGGCGACCACGTCGTCCTCGTGGACGCTCTCGGTGACGGTGTGGAGGTAGCGCGTCGGCATCGAAATCGCGCCGACGGGCTTCGCGCCGTAGGTGTTCTGGAAGCCGCCGGTGTCGGTGCCGCCCGCGGGGAGCAGTTCCATCTGGTAGGCGATGTCGTTGTCCTCGGCCACGGCGCGGAGGCGGCGGTGGACTTTCGGGTTGGCGATGGCGCTGGAGTCCTTGAGCTTGATCCCCGCGCCCTCGCCGAGTTTCGTGACGTGGTCCGCGGGGTCGAAGCCGGGTACGTCGTTGGCGACGGTGGTGTCGAGGCCGAGCGCGAGGTCGGGGTCGAGGTCGACGCCGAGCGCCTGCGCGCCGCGGAGGCCGACTTCCTCTTGGACCGTCGCGGCGAAGTGGACGGTCACCTCGGGGTTCTCGATGCGCCGGGCGGCCTCCAGCATGGCGAACAGGCAGACGCGGTCGTCGATGGCCTTGCCCGTCACGTGGTTCCCCATGCGGACGGTCGTCTGTTCCATCGTCACGAGGTCGCCGACGGAGACGGTCTCCTCGACGGTCTCGGCGGGCAGGCCGAGGTCGACGTACACGTCCTCGACCTTCGGCTCTTTCTGCTTCTGTTCTTCAGTCAGCGTGTGCGGGGGGACCGAGCCGATGACGCCGGTGAGGTCCTCGTCTTCGGTGTGGACCGTCACGCGCTGGGCCTTCAGGACGCGGGGGTCCCAGCCGCCGAGGGCGTCGAGCTGCAGGAAGCCTTCGTCGTTGACGTGGCGGACCATGAAGCCGATTTCGTCCATGTGGGCGGCGACGGCGACCTCGTAGTCGCCCTCGCCCTCGATGGTGCCGACGACGTTGCCCATCGCGTCGATCCGGACGGTGTCGGTCGTCTCCTCGAGGTCCTCGCGGACGAGCGCGCGGATTCGGTCCTCGTAGCCGGGGACGCCGCTGGTCTCCGTGAGTTGCTTCAGGCGGTCGAAGTCGAAGTCCATGCGAGTGCATGAATTGCCGTTGTAGATAAGTCCATCAGTCCCGGGCGACCGTGCCGACACTCGACCGCCCGCCGCGCCGTCTCGCAAAGAACCCTAAATATATTCATTATTGTTCCGGAACCCTTTTCCACCTCTCTACGTAGGTACACGGTATGTCCGACACCGAATCTCAGCTCCGCGAGCAGTTCATGGACGCCTTCGCGAACGCCGACTTCCCCGTGAAGAACCAGATGTCTCTCGTCCCCGCGCTCCCGAACGGTCCGGGCACGAAGTTCAAGGCCGACGACGTGACTATCACGGCGATGGAGCTGGCCGCCAAGCTCGGCAAGCACCAGGACTTCCCGTACGAGGACCCCGAGAGCCTCGTCGACGACATCATCGCCGGCCTCAAGGCCGAAGACATGATCTGAGTTCGGTCGTCGCGTGACCGAGACGAAACGCGCGCTCTGGGACCGCTTCGTCGACCGCTTCGTCGACGCCGCGGACCCGATTTCACTTTTCGAGACGGACGCCGACGGGACCGTCGAGACCGTCGCGTACGGTCGCTCCGGCCGGCGGACGCTCCGCCGCGGCGAGCGCATGGAGCGTCGGCTCCGCGAGGCCGGGGGTCGCGTCGTCGCCGACTACGACCGCCGCGAGGGCCGCTACGAGGGGCTCGTCTACATGATGTACACCCTCGACGGCGACGAGGTCGTCCCCCGATATCTCGGCAAGTGCGGGAAGTTCGGCGCGTCCGGCACCGACCTCAACAGCAACCTGAAGAACGTCGATACCAACGACGGCAAACTCGCGCGCTGGGGCTACGGGAACTACTACCACTTCGGTGACCTCTCGTCGGCCGCCTTCCGCGACGACGGGCCGGGGAAGTACGACCGCTGGCTGGACGCGCTGTTCGATTCGACCGACCCGCCGCGGCTCCGCGAACCGGTGTACTTCTGGGTCGAGCCGTGGGGGGTCGGCACCGAGGGGCCGTACCCCGACACGCGGCCGTACCTCGAAGAACTGGAGTACCAACTCATCGGCATCGCCTTCGAACTGTACCCCGAGCGCCTGCTCAACACCGAGGGCGTGCCGACGAACCCCGAGGCCTACGCGAAGATGCGCGGCTGGACCGACCGCGAGGACACCCGACTTTCGGACTTCTGACACCCAAACCGATTTCTCGTCGCCGGGGCAATTCGAGGTATGCGAACGTACGACATCGAGCGCTACCTGAACATCAGGAGCGCCTACGGCGCGTCCTTCTCGGCCGACGGCGAGCGCCTGTCGTTCCTCATGGACACGACGGGCGTCCCGCAGGTCTGGACGGTCGATTCGCCCGGCGCGTGGCCCGAACAGCGGACGTTCTACGAGGAGCGCGTCACCTTCGCCTCGTGGTCGCCCGAGCGCCCCGAACTCGCCTTCGGCATGGACAAAGGCGGCAACGAGCGCGCGCAGTTGTTCCGACTCGAACCCGACACCGGCGTCATCGAGAACCTGACCGAACACCCGGACGCCAAGCACCGCTGGGGCGGCTGGAGCCACGACGGCGAGCGGTTCGCGTTCACCTCGAACCGCCGCGACAACGCCGTCTTCGACGTGTACGTGCAGGCCCGAGACGGGAGCGGCACCGACGCCGAACTCGTCCACGAGGGCGACGGCTGGCTCACCGTCGGCGGCTTCTCGCCCGACGACTCGAAGCTCATCGTCCAGGAGGCGTACTCGAACTTCGACCAGGACGTGTCGGTCCTCGACCTCGCCACGGGCGAGTTGACCCACCTCACGCCGCATCAGGGGACAGTCCGCTTCCAGAGCCCCGAGTGGGGTCCCGACGGCGAGAACGTCTACATGGTGACCGACCGCGGGAGCGACACGCTCGAACTCGTCCGATACGAACTCGCCTCCGGGGAGTTCACGACCGTCGAGACCGGCGGCGACCACGAACTGGAGGGCATCAGCATCGACCACGACTCGCGGCGACTCGTCTACTCGCGGAACGTCGAGGGGTACACCGAACTCACCTTCGGCGAACTCACCGCGCCCGACCGCATCGACGCGCTCCCCCAACCCGACCTGCCGAACGGCGTCGCTGGCGGCGTCTCGTTCTCCCCGGACGGCGAGCGCGCCGCGGTCACCGTCACCGCCAGCGCCGACACCGCCAACGTCTACGTGGTCGAGTTGGCCACGGGCGACGCCGAAAGGTGGACGCTCGCGGCGACGGCGGGCATCCCCCGCGATACGTTCGTCCCGCCCGAACTCGTCCGGTACCCGACGTTCGACGGCCGCGACATCCCGGCGTTCTTCACGCTCCCCGAGGAGTCGCCCGAGGGCGAGACCCCCGTCATCGTGGACATCCACGGCGGACCCGAGTCCCAGCGCCGGCCGTCGTTCTCGTCGGTCAAGCAGTACTTCCTCTCGCGGGGCTACGCCTACTTCGAGCCGAACGTCCGCGGCTCCGCGGGCTACGGGAAGGCCTACGGCCACCTCGACGACGTGGAAAACCGGATGGACTCCGTCGCCGACATCGAGGCGGCCGTCGAGTGGCTCCACGACCACCCGGCTGTCGACCCGGACAAAATCGTCGCCATGGGCGGCTCGTACGGCGGGTTCATGGTCCTCGCGGCGATGACCGAGTACCCCGACCTCTGGGCCGCCGGCGTCGATATCGTCGGCATCGCCAACTTCGTGACGTTCCTCGAAAACACGGGCGACTGGCGGCGCGAACTCCGCGAGGCCGAGTACGGGTCGCTCGAAGACGACCGCGAGTTCCTCGAATCCATCTCGCCCATCAACAACGTCGAGAAGATTCGCGCGCCGCTTTTCGTCCTCCACGGCGAGAACGACCCGCGGGTGCCGGTCAGCGAGGCCCACCAACTCGTCGAGGAGGCGAGGGAACACGCCCACGTCCGCGAACTCATCTTCGACGACGAGGGTCACGGCTTTTCCAAACTGGAGAACCGCATCGAGGCGTACTCCCAGATAGCCGACTTCCTCGACGAGTACGTCCGGAGCGCGCCCGCCGCGGACGACTGAACTCGGACCTGCCTTATTTTCCGTTAGAGTCAAAGCGCGGGACATCGAATCCCCGTCTATGAGCGCGGACTCCGAACAGCGAACGATCCGGTGTCTCATCGCCAAGGTGGGACTGGACGGCCACGACCGCGGTGCACACGTCATCTCTCGCGCCTTCCGCGACGCGGGATTCGAAGTCATCTACTCGGGACTGCATCGCGCTCCGGACGAGATTATCCAGGCGACGGTCCAAGAGGACGTGGACGTGCTGGGCATCTCCATCCTCTCCGGCGCGCACAACACGCTCGTCCCGAAGGTGATGGCCGGCCTCGAAGAGTACGGCGCGCTCGACGACACGCTCGTCATCGTCGGCGGCATCATCCCCGAAGAAGACCGGCCGGGGCTCCTCGAACAGGGCGTCGACGCCATCTTCGGCCCCGGGACGCCGATGCAGGAGACCATCGACTTCGTGAAGGAAAACGCGCCCGAGCGAGCGTGACGATGAGTCGGGCGGTCGAATCCGACCTCGTCGAGCGCCTCCTCGACGGCGAGCACCGGGCGCTCGCGCGGGCCATCACGAAAATCGAGTCGCAGTCGCCGGGCTACCGAGACATCGTCTCGGAACTCCACGCCCACACGGGCGACGCGTCCGTGGTCGGCATCACGGGCAGTCCGGGTGCCGGCAAATCGACGCTCGTGGACAAACTGGCGAAGTACTACCGCGACCAGGGCGAGACGGTCGGCGTCATCGCCGTGGACCCCTCCTCGCCGTACACCGGCGGGGCCGTCCTCGGCGACCGCATCCGCATGGCCTCGAACGTCGGCGACATGGACGTGTTCTTCCGGTCGATGAGCGCCCGCGGCCAGCTCGGCGGCCTCTCGACCGCCACCGCGGACGCCGTGAAGGCGCTCGACGCCTTCGGGAAAGACCGCATCATCATCGAGACGGTCGGCGCGGGACAAAACGAGGTGGACGTGGTGAAGACCGCGGACACGGTCATCGTCCTCGTCCAACCCGGCAGCGGCGACGACGTGCAGATGCTCAAGGCGGGCATCCTCGAAATCGGCGACCTGTTCGTCGTCAACAAGGCCGACATGGAGGGCGCGTCGCGCACCGTCGCCGAACTGCAGGAGATGATTCACCTCCGCGACGACCCGCGGGCGAACCTCGATACGGGCCACCACGGGGTCGAGGCGTTCGACGACGCTGGGCACGGACACGGCGGGCACGACGGGCACGGTCCCGACGACGCCGACGCTGACGCCGACACCGACGCCGACACCGACGAACCGCCAGTCTGGACGCCGCAGGTCCTCGAAACCGTCGCCACGACCGGCGAGGGAATCGACGAGTTGGTCGAGACGCTGGACGACCACCGCGACTACCTCGACGCCTCCGGCGAGTTGGCGGAGAAGGCTCGCAAGCGCGCGGGAGAGGAGATTCGACAGCTCCTCCGAAGCGACGTGAACCGACTCCTCGAAGCCGAACTCGACCGACGCGGCGGGGTCGAGGAGTTCGCCGAGGCCGTCGTCGAAAAGGAGACGGACCCCTACGCGGTCGCCGAGGACGTGCTCGAACCGCTTCGGGAGTGTCTGGACGACCGAGACGACTGACGCCGAGGCGACTGCGGCGGCCGCGGTTCGGGCGGGACGCCCGCCGCCGACCACCCCGCCACGGGCGGGCGAATTAAGGCCACCGCGCACCATCTACGTGACATGAAACTCCGACGAGCCATCGGACTGGCCGCCGCCGGTGTCGGTCTCACCGCCGCGACCAACGCCGCCCTCTCGAAACGCGTGGGTCCGCTCGAACCGCCGCTCTCCGGAGCCCACGGGACGTATCGCTGGCGCGGCATGGACGTGTCGTACGTCGAGGCCGGAACCGAGGACGACCCGACGCTCGTCCTCCTCCACGGCATCAACGCCGCGGGGTCGTCCGGCGAGTTCCGCGAGGTGTTTTCCGACCTCGCCGAGGACTACCACGTCGTCGCGCCCGACCTCCCCGGGTTCGGCCTGTCGGACCGACCGGCGCTGTACTACTCGCCCGCGCTCTACGAGGACTTCGTCGGCGACTTCCTCGCCGAATACGACGACCCGGCGGTCGTCGCCTCGTCGCTCACCGCGGCCTACACCGTCGCCGCCGCGGAGCGAGACGACGTGTCGGTCTCGCGGTTCGTCCTCGTCTGTCCCACGTCGCGCGGCGGGCCCGACCCGAAGGAGTGGCTCCGCGAACTCGTCCGCGCGCCGGTCGTCGGCGAGGCGCTGTTCAACGTCATCGCCTCCCGGCCGTCGATTCGCTACTTCAACGCCGACCACGGCTACTACGACCCCGAGAAGGCGGGCGAGGAGTGGCAGGAGTACGAGTGGCGCACCGCCCATCAGGAGGGCGCGCGCTTCGCGCCGGCGTCGTTCATCTCCGGCTACCTCAACACCGACATCGACCTCGGCGAGGCGCTGTCGGCGCTCGACGTGCCGACGACGCTCGTCTGGGGCCGCGAGAGCGACATCACGCCGCTGAAGCGGGGCCGCGACCTCGCGGACGCGGCCGACTGCACGCTCGTCGTCTTCGACGACGCGATGTTGCTCCCGCACGTCGAGTTCCCGAACGCCTTCGTCGACACCGTCCGCGACGCCCTCGACTGAGCGACGCGTCCCGACCGCAACACAATCCGTGATTTGAACCGATGCTCGACTCCCTCTCCCTGTTCTCGCTGTTCCTGTACGGAGCCATCGCGCTCCTCGCGGCCGGCTTCTGGGCGTGGCTCCTCGGTTCGTACGTCTTCGGCTGGCGCTCACCGCTGGAGGCCGTCGAGGCGCGCGACGAGTAATTGGCCGCGCGGCGCTACTCGCTCGCGGGCCGGAACACGAGCAACTGCTCGTCGGTCGTCGCGTTCTCGCCCACGCCGACCGAGACGGTCGTGCCGAGGTCCACCTCGTCGGCGGGGAGGTCGCGGACGACGCCCGTGAGTTTGACGGGGCCGAACGACGCGATGGCCGTCACGTAAGGCGCTTCGTCGGCGAAGTTCGGCGCGGGGACGTGCACCTCGGTGAAGGTGAGTATCTCGCCCGTCTCCGGGAGCGGTTCCGCCGTCAACTCGGCCGCGCCACAGTGCGGACAGGAGCGCCGCGGCGGGAGCGAGCCGTGGCCGTCGGGACACGCGAGGTAGTAGCCCTCGCCGTCCGCGATTGCGGCCAGCCACTCGTCGTAGCCGGTTTCGGTCATCGGTCCACCTCCAGGACGTGGACGACCGCGCTGGCGACGGTCCCACCCGCGTTGTGGGTGACGCCGACCCGAGCGTCGGGGACGGCGTCGCTGTTGCCGTGGTCGCCGCGGAGGAGCTTCGTCATCTCGACGATTTGGGCGGTTCCCGTCGCGCCGACGGGGTGGCCCTTCGCCTTGAGACCGCCCGAGAGATTCACCGGAAGGTCGCCGTCGCGGGTCGTCTCGCCGCGGGCGGCCGCGCCGACCCCCTCGCCGTGGTCGTAGAGGCCGAGTGATTCGAGCGCGAGCACCTCGGCGATGGTGAAGCAGTCGTGGACCTCGGCCACGTCCACGTCGTCGGGACCGATGCCGGCGTCCGCGTAGGCGGAGTCGGCCGCTTTCGTCGCGGCGGGCGTCCGCGCGAGGTGGGGTCTGTCTTGGAGCGCGGCCTTGTCGCCGCCCTGTCCCGACCCGGTGACGGAGACGGGCGCGTCGAGGCCGTGGCGCTCGGCGTAGTCGTCGCTGACGAGGACGACCGCGCTCGCGCCGTCGGTGATGGGACAGGCGTCGTAGAGTGTGAGCGGGTCGGCGACGACGGGGCTCTCGAGCGCGTCCTCGACGGTGATTTCGCGGTGGAACTGTGCGTAGTCGTTCTGCATCGCGTTGGCGTGGTTCTTCACCGCGATGTGCGCGAGGTCCTCGCTGTCGCCGCCGAAGGCGTCGAAGTACGCGCGGGCCATGAGCGCGTACGCGCCGGGGAACGTGACCCCCGCGCGGACCTCGAACAACTCGTCCGCGGCGATGGCGAGCGACTGGGTCACCTCGGCGGTCCCGAGGTTGTTCATGCGCTCCATGCCGCCGGCGAGGACCACGTCGGCCGCGCCGCTCCGAATCGTCGCGACTGCCTGCCGGAAGGCGACGCCCGCGGAGGCACAGGCCTGCTCGTAGCGGGTCGCGGGGCAGTCGAGGCCGGCGGCCTCGGCCATGACCGGCCCCTGATGGCCCTGCTTCTCGGCGAGTTCGCCCATGAAGTTGCCGTAGAAGATTTCCTCGTAGTCGTCGCGGGAGACGCCGGCGTCCTCGCGGGCGGCGAGGGCGGCCTCCGCGAACAGGTCGCGGCCGGTTCGCTCGGGGTGACTGCCGAACTTCGTCAGTCCGACCCCGGCGATTCGCACGTCAGTCATGAATGAACGTACGTGATAGATGGTCCTTGAACCTGCCGTTCGCCCGTGGGTCGAATCGCGGTTCGGTCCCGTTCGCTCGCCGTCACGGCCGCGACGCTCCGACGCGAGCGTCTCGCCGGAGTCGGCCGATTTCTCCGCCTCATCACCGCCGTGTTTTCGCCCCATCGCAACGGTTACCACGGCCCCGCGAGACGGTCCACTATGAGTGACTGGATAGGCGACACGTTCACCAGCGAGGTCGGCTGGAACCACCTGGAGACGCTCGTCGACATCGGCAACCGAATGGCCGGTTCGCCCGGCGAGCGCGAGGCGATGGAGGCGACCCGAGACGCCCTCGAACGCGTCGGCGCGCGCAACGCCCGCATCGACCCCTTCGAGATTCAGGGCTGGGAACGCGGCGACAGCGCCCTCTACGCCGCCGACACCACGCAGGACTGCATCGCGCTCCCGCGCAGTCCCGCCGGCACCGCGAGCGGCGAACTGGTCGACCTCGGCTACGGCCTGCCCGAGGACTTCGACCGCGACCTCTCGGGGAAGGTCGTCGTCGTCTCTACGACGGTCCCCGACCACTACGACCGCTTCATCCACCGCCGCGAGAAGTACTACTACGCCGTCGAGGCCGGCGCGGCCGCGTTCGTCTTCGCCAACCACGTCCCCGGCCAACTCCCGCCCACGGGGAGCGTCGGCACCGCGGAGGCCCCCATCGGCGACATCCCCGCGGTCGGCGTGAGCAAAGAGGTCGGCGCGCGCCTCCGCCGCCGGTTCGACGGCGACGAGGTGACCGTCGACGTGACCTGCGAGACGCCCGCGGCCGAAAGCGGGAACGTCCACGCCGAACTCGGTCCCGACACCGACGCAGAGGTGCTCGTCACGAGCCACCTCGACGCCCACGACATCGCCGAGGGCGCGATGGACAACGGCGCGGGCACCGCGATGGTGGTCGAAGTCGCCCGCGCGCTCGCCGCCCGCGAGGACGAACTCGACACCCGCGTCCGCTTCGTCTGCTTCGGCGCGGAGGAAGTCGGCCTCGTCGGCTCCGAGTACGAAGCCGACCGCCTCGGCGACGCCCGAAGCGACGTGAAGGCCATCGTCAACAACGACGGCGTCGTCGCCGGGCGGACGCTCAAGCTCACGACTCACGGCTTCGACGAACTCGGAACCGCCGCCGAGACGGTTGCCGAGCGGTTCGACCACGACGTTTCGACGCTCCCCGAACAGCTCCCACACAGCGACCACTGGCCGTTCGTCGCCCACGGCGTCCCGGCGTACATGGTCGGGAGCGAGAAGGAAGGCCGCGGCCGCGGCTGGGGCCACACCCACGCCGACACCATCGAGAAACTGGAGTCGCGGACGCTCCGCGAGCAGGCGATTCTCCTGACGGAACTGACCGTCGAACTCGCCGACGCAGACCGAGAGATACCCCACGCCGACCCCGCGGACATCGCGGCGGCGCTCGAAGCCGAAGACCAAGCGGAAGGCATGAAAGTCACCGGCGACTGGCCGTTCTGAGGCGTCGGCGACTCACAGTACCCGTCCGGTCCGCCCAGCCCGCGCCGCCCATCGCCGGACCGAACCACGAGGGCTTTTATTCGCGGCGGCGTAGCACGGGACGATGCTACGGGGGCTCGCCGCGGGTGGACGACGATGAGATTCGGTATCGTCGGTGACGACTCGGTCGCCACCGCCGTCAGAGCGGCCGGTGCGTCGGTCGAACCGAAGCCGGCCGACGCGGACGCCGTCGTCGCGGTCGGCGAGTCGGCGCTCTCGACGGTCGCCCTCGGCTCAGAGTGGACGTGTCCGGTCCTTCCCGTCGACTGTGGTGCGCCGTGGGCCACGCCGCGGCACGACCTCGAAGCGCGGTTGTCCGCGGTCGCCGCGGGCGACGGTCGAGTCGTCGACCACCCGACGCTCTCGCTCCGCGTCGGCGGCGACGCGGCAGGCCGCGCGCTCCTCGACGCGATGCTCGTCACGAGCGAGCCGGCGCACATCTCCGAGTACGGTGTCGCCCACGCGGAGGCCGCGGTCCCCTTCTCGTCCGAACCGACCGACGAGTCGCGCGCGGCGGCGCGCTGGACGCCGGTCGACGAGTTCCGCGCCGACGGCGTCGTCGTCGCCACCCCGCTCGGGAGCTCGGGCTACGCGCGCGCCGCGGGTGGCGCGGTCGTCGGCCCGGCCGCCGGGCTCGCCGTCGTACCCGTCTCACCGTACGCGACCCAGACGAACTCGTGGGTCCTCCAGCCGCCCGTCCGTCTGTCGGTCGAACGCGACGACGCGCCCGTCTCGCTCGTCGCCGACGACGAGGTCGTCCGGGAGGTTCCCCCGTCGGAGTCGGTGGTCATCGACCGCGACGGGAGCGTTCCGCTTCTCGTCGAGTGAGCGCCTCGCTCGGCCGTGATTTCGGACTCCGAGCGGCGGCGCTCGACGCGACGGAAAAATACCTGTTCCTCGTGAGCGGTGCGAGACGGCGACGCGGAGAAGAGTGCGTCGCGGGCTTAGACGATGAGGTTCCAGTAGTCCGAGACGAGGAAGAAGAGGCTCTGGAACGCCGCGTACAGGAGCACGAGCGTCGCGGCGACGAGCGAGCCGTTCGGGCGTTCGAGCGGCTTGTCGGTGCGGGCTTCGACCTTGCGCGCTTCGAACTCGAAGAAGTCGGTGACGAACATCCCGACGACCAGCACGGTCAGCACCATGCCGCCGTGCGGCTCGACGAGCAGGTAGAGGAACGAGGTCAGGACGAGCGCGCCCGAACTAATCGAATGCGGGAGATATCGGGAGATGGCCTCCTCTCCGCCTTCCTCGGCCTGCTTGACGTGCGACCGGTGACCGAGGAAGCGCGTCGCGAAGTTCGCAAGCACGAGCACGAGCGCCACGTGCGGGACGACCGGTTCGACCGCCGCCAACTGGTCGAGCGGAACGAGGAACTGTAGTGGGTGCATACAGGACCGTCGGAGCGAGACTCATTAGAGTTTTTCCAATCCGACGCGGCGGGCCGCCCCGAGCGCACCCGCTATCGTGGGGGTCTTTTCGGCGGCTCGAATCGAGATGAGAGGAGAAGCGACCGCGTCGACCGGTCGATTTACTGCGCGTTGCGGCGCTCTTCGAGCGCGGACATGATTTGGTGACCTGCGGGGATGAGCACCCAGAAGGTGAGCGCGCCGAGGAGCGCGAACCAGAGGAACACGTCCATCAGGGTGACGCCGATGATGTTGAACAGTCCCTCGGTCGCACCGGACGACAGCGGCTCGATGAGCTGTTGACTGCTCTCGAAACTGCTCGTCCGGTACCACGACGCGAGCACCAGCCACGCGAGTCCGGACCCGGTCAGGATACCCAGTCCCTTGATGAATTCGTCAGCCATTGTTCGAGTCTTCGCCGGAGTCCTCTTGAGACTTTCCCATTCCTTGGGCGCGAAACCGAGTCCCGAGCGTGTAGACGACCGCGCCGAACGCGATGACGCTCAGTCCGACCACCGCGAGCGCCGTGCTGAGTAGCCCGTCGGCGACGCCGATGCCGAGCGCGCCGAGCGCGCCGGCGACGACCGCGCGGAGAGCGCTCACTTGGAGCGTCGCGGCGTCGAGGAAGACGAAGCCGAGGACCACGCTGACGACGGCGATGAGCGTCGAAAAGACGGTAATCGTCTTGTAGAGTCGCATGGGGACGACGATGTCGCGCCGGCCGCGACGTCCGCGCCGCGCGCCGTCGCGCTCGCCGGTCCGACCGGTTGCGTCGCTGTCTGTCATCAGTGACGCTAAGAAGTGACGGGTGGTAGTGGTTCCGCTCTATTTCGGCGGGCGAAGCCGGTAGTAGCGGCGGTTGAGGTTGTACATGTACCCCTCGCGCATCGTCTTCAGCACCGCGTAGGTGATGGTCCCGAAGACGAACGGCAACAGGAACGTCAGGTCGAACAGCAGGTCGACGTTCATGGGCATGAGGTTCTTGATGGCCAGCAGCGAGATGGTGAATGCGAACACCACGCCGAAGACGCCGACTGCGGACCAGAACGGCTGCTCGACGGGTCGCCGGGCCGAGCCCTTGTTGAGGAAGGGCACGATGGCGATGAAGCCGACGACGACGCCGTTCGCCAGCACGCCGTACGTGCGGTCGGCCATCAGCATCTGATCGCCCAGAATGGCGATTTCGGGGTTGAGCGGACCGAGTTTGAGCAGGCCGAACGACCAGTAGAGATACCAGTCGGGCAGGATGACCGCCGGCGTGGTCGATGGGTTCGCGGGGTTGCCGATGTGCGGCGGCATCGTCGCCGAGAGGAACAGAATCATCCCGACGAAGAACGACGCAATCGAGAGGTTGCGGACGGTCTCGTGAGGCCACGTGGGGAACGCGAGCACGTCGCGTTCGACGTAGTCGGACTCCGTGCGGAGGTCCTGGTCTTCACGACGTGCGCGCTCGAAGTACTCGTAGGTAAGCCGCGAGAGGCCGGTCTTGCGAGCCTTGCGCTCGCTCCACGTCGGCGTCTCGTCGTCCGGGGCCACGATGCCCGCGCCGTCGGATCGAATCTCCTCGTTTTCGGGTTCGTTGTCGCTCATAGTTGTCACCTCAGTGCGGCTCCGCGATGCCCTGCACCCACACGATGCCGATGTGGATCGCGATGAGCGTCGTCACGACGAACGGGAGCAGGAACACGTGAATGATGTACATGCGCTGTAGCGTCGACTGGCCCAGCGAGAAGCCACCGAACAGGAGCTGTGCGACCCACTCGCCGGCGAGCGGGACCGACAGCGCCATCTCGACGCCGATTTGGCCGGCCCAGAACGCGAGCTGGTCCCACGGCAGGAGGTATCCGGTGTATCCGAACACCATCGTCAGGCTGATGAGGACGATGCCGAGGAGCCAGTTCAGCTCGCGGGGTTCCTTGTACGACCCCGTGAAGTAGACACGGAGCATGTGCAGGAACACGGCCGCGACCATGACCTGCGCCGCCCAGCGGTGGACGGAGCGGAGCATGAAGCCGAACTGCAGGTCGCGCATGATGAACTCGATACTGTTGTAGGCCGTGGTCGGGTCGCCGGTCGTCGCGGGGGAGTAGTAGAACCCGAGGAGGGCACCACTAATCGCCGCGACGACGTACGCGAGCGTCGAGAACAAGCCGAGGGTGTACAGGGGGTACCAGTACCAGAACTTGTTGTCGAGGTTGTACTGCTCGGTGTGGCTTTTCGGCATCTGGAGGTTGACTCGGTAGTAGAGCGTCTCCAGAAGCTCCAGATAATCGACGATGCGGAGTCGCTTATCCAGCCAGATGAGCGTGGTGAGGAAGGTGGCCTCGACCGGAGTGAGGTCCTTCTTCTTCATCCAGGCCTTGTGGTCGTAGTCGTCTTTGCGTTCGAGACTCATGGTTTATCGCTTGTAGTAGGGGTACACCGCGCGCTTGACCTGTTCCCACGCGTCGTCGCTGCTGACGGTAACTCCGTCGACGTCTTCCTCGCGGACGTAGAGGTCTTCCCACTTGCGACGCCGCTTTTTGACGATCATCACGTCGGGGAGGAACTCCTTGCGGTACAGCGCGAGGATGAACGCGAGGTCCACGAAGATGACGGCGAGGACGCCGCCGAGGAACATGTTCCCCGTGTCCGTCAGTCCCCAGCCCGAGACGAAGCCGTAGGTGAAGAGGAACACGAACACGACCTCGATAATCGTCAGGAGGACGATTGCGATGGCCGCTGCGGTGCTCTCTCGTGCCGGTTCGTATCGGTGAATGTCGCCGTATGTGCTGCCGGTCGAAGACATTATTCGCCACCTCCGGTGTTACCCGTATTTGGGGACTCGCCGTACTTCAAGATGAAGAACGTGTAGATGATGGTGACGAGGATGCCGAGAATCGTCGCCGAGCCGACCCAGTGGGCCTGAATCGGGACGCCGAGTTCGTGCAGTTCCTTCTCGCCGCCACCGCCGGTGCTGATAGTCGCCACGTCGTCGCCGACGGCGACCGCGCCGAGCATGCCGAGCGCCTCGTGCGGCACACAGTGGTAGTTCGTGATGCCACCGTCCTCGAACGTGAACTCGTAGGTGGTTCCGGCCTCGGAAACGGCCGCGCCGGAGTCGAGCGACGCACCCTCGCTCGCGACGACGTTGTGCCCGCCGCCTTCGCCGGTCCACTCCCACGTCACGGTCGTGCCGGGGTCGATCCAGATGCCAGCCGGTGCGAACGCAAGGTTACCTCCGTTGCCGGACGCGCCAACTTCGATGGTGACCTCGCTTTGGCCGCGGAGGTCTTCGTAGCCTCCGTCGACGCCGTCGAGGTAGCCACCGAAGTCGGGTTGAACCTGCGCTCCACCGCCGCCTTCCTGCGCAGCAGCGGTCCCGGCGGCAGCGGTCGCGGCGGCTGTCGCACCGCCAGCCGTTCGGAGAAACTCCCGCCTTTTCATACGGTCGTTCGTCAGGATGGGATGCGCTTAAACCCACCGACTATGCCGTCACGGAGGGGGTTTCGCGAGGTGGTCGGCCGCCGCTCTCAGCCCTCAGAACTGAGGGCGTCTCCCTCGGGTGGCTCCACCAGGGACGCGACGTTCTCGTCCCCGTCGAACGTCGGGACGAACTCGGGGCGCGACCCGCCTTCGAGACCCATGACGCGGAGCCTGTCTCGGTACTCCTCGGCGCGGAAGCGGTCCGAAAGCCGAGCGTTCGCCACGACGACGAAGAGGAAAAAGCCGATGACGAGGAAGCCCAGGCCGGCCAGCGGCGCGATAATCGACTCGAGGTCGGGGAGGACGAGCCACGCGCCGATGAGCGCGACCCCGCCGAGCAACTGGCCGAACGCGACGATTTGGAGCATCCGATTCCCGAAGTCGCCGGTGCCCTGTGCGACGTCTTCTGGCTCGGGGAGTCTGACGGTCTCGGGCGCGTCGTTCACCTCGAAGTCCTCCATCGAACAGAGCGCGACGGTCGGCTTCACGTCGCGAAGGACGGTCCCTTCGCCCTCGACGCTCCCGTCGGGGTAGACGACGGCGTAGCCCTCGTCGGAGTACGCGAGAATCCGGGGCTCGCCGTCTTCGGTCACGCGTTCGAGGACGGCGAACACCTCGCGAATCGCGACCCGGTAGCGGAGTTCCTGTTCGACGCGGTCGAGTAGCTCCTCGCCGACGATCCACGAGTCGGGGTCGAACGCGGCGTCCCACTCCTCGGGGGTCATCTTCGCCATGTCGGCCGGGCCGAAGTTCTCGAAGTCGTACTTGGCTTCGACCTCCTCGCGGAGGGCCGCGAGCTCCGCGTCGGACATCGCGGCGTCGGCGTCCGCGTCCGGTGACGAGCCGTCGTCGGCCGGGGCGGAAGACGAGTCTGACATCGCCCCGGAGTAGGGTCCACGCCGGTAAACGTGTTCCGACCCCGAGCGCGTTCGTCGCGGGCGACTCGCCGCGCGCCGCTCCGAAACGCGGCGTCAGTTGGTTCGGCGCTCGAAAACTGTGGTTCGAAGCTCGAATTCTAGTTGTCGCGACCGACGTTCGGGGCCCGTCGCGTGGTCTAGCGCTCGAACGGGACGCCGCGCATCGGTCCCTTTAGGCCGGCCGGGTCCTAACGCCGTGCGATGGCAGACGAGACGACGCTCGCCACGCTCGCCGCGATTACCGTCACGGCCAGTTTTCCGTTCTACATCTACGGCGCGTGGATAATGATCGACGCCGAGACGGTGTCGTGGGACGTCCTCGTCTACCACCTCAAAATCATCTTCCCCGGGCTCGTGTTGAACACGGTCCCGGTCGTCACGTGGATGCTCCCGCGGCTCTTTCAGCAACTCAACGGCCTCAGCGCCCTGCACGCGATTCTCGGCCTGCAGGCGTACGCGATGCTCGTCTTCGCGCTCACGGGAATCGTCCGCATCTTCCAGGCCAAGTGGGAGGCCGACCTCTACCGCGACCCGGACCAAGACCTGTCACTCGACGACCTCCACGAGAACATGGGCGCGTGGCGCGGCCGCCTCCGCGTCGGCGTCTTCGGCTACGTCATCTTCTGGGTGTTCGCGTGGCTGCTCGGTATCTACCGCTACCTGAGCGGCTACGTGTTCGTCTGAGCGGTCACCACGCCTCGCCGCTGGCGAGGTCGACGTCGTGGTCGCGCTTCGACGAGGGACAGACGTCTTCGAGCACGCACGCGTCGCAGTCGGGGTTGCGCGCGTCGCAGACGGCCCGCCCGTGGCTGATGAACAGGTGCGTGAACTGCTGCCAGTCGCGCTCGGGGACGACCGGCATCAGGTCCTCCTCGATTCGCTCGGGGTACTCCTCCTCTGTCAGGCCGAGGCGACGCGAGAGCCGCTGGACGTGGGTGTCGACGACGATGCCCTCGACGATGTCGTGGCCGTGCTGGAGGACGACGTTCGCGGTCTTCCGGCCGACGCCGGCGAGGTCGGTCAGCGCGGACATGGTGTCCGGAACCTCGCCGTCGTGCTTTTCGATGATGTCCGCGCACGCGGAGCGGATGTACTTCGCCTTGTTGTTGTAGTAGGTGATGGAGCTGATGTCGTCGGCCAGCTCCTCTTGGTCGGCGGCGGCGTAGTCCGCGGCGTCGTCGTACTTCTCGAACAGCTCCGCGGTGACCTTGTTGACGCGCTCGTCGGTACACTGCGCCGAAAGCATGACGGCGATGAGCAGTTCGAGGCGATTCGAGTAGGAAAGCGAGATGGTGGTGTCGGGGTACTCCTCGTACAGTCGGTCGAGGACCTCCTCGGCTTGCGCCTCGCGGCTTTCGAGTGGCGTGCCCATACCTGTGGGTGCGACCCGGTCGGTTTCAGTCGTTCGGGTTGGGGCGAGGGGTGCGGATTCCTGACTCTCCGGATTCTCGCGGTCTAAGAGCCAGCGGTCGGTGTTATCGACGCGTCAAGCGTCTCAAAGAACGGAGTGAGTACGATGACACCGACCACCGAGTCCCGACGGGACGGCAGTCCGCCGACCGAGACGCGAACCGAACGAATCACCGAGACGCCGGGCGCACACGGCTCCCAGCGCGAGCGGTACGTCGCCGGCGCGATGCTGTTCGCGTTCGGCCTGCTCGCGCTCATGGGAATCATCACCGCCGAGGCGTTCTACCCCAGCTACAACGCGGGCGTACAGGAGATAAGCGACCTCGGCGCGACGAGGCCGCCCAACAGCGTCATCCTCCAGCCGTCGGCGACGATTTTCAACGCGACGATGATACTTTCGGGGCTGTTGGTCCTCGGCGCGAGCTACTTCGCACACCGGGCGTTCCGCGACCGTGTCGTCACCGCCGCCATCGCCGCGCTCGGCCTCGGCGTCCTCGGCGTGGGTATCTTCGACGGGAGCGAAGCCCCGATGCACGGGCTGTCCGCGCTCCTGACGTTCTTCGCCGGCGGTCTCTCGGCGGTCGTCGCCGCGCGGGTCATCGAGACGCCGTTCCGCTACCTCTCGGTCGCGGTTGGCGGCTTCGTCCTCACCCTCTTGGTGAGTATCTTCGCGTTCGGCCTCCTCGGTCTCCCGCACCCGCTTTCGTTCCTCGGCGCGGGCGGTATCGAGCGCTACGTCGCCTACCCGGTACTTCTGTGGTTCATCGGGTTCGGCGGCTACCTGATGGGGCCCGCGTCGGAGACGACACCCGCCGAGCCGAGCGATTCGACCGACTCGGCCGCCTGACCGACGCCGCCCGGTGAGGCGTCCGACGCGGCCGCGTGAACCCGACGATTTATGATACACGACCGCGACCGACCGAGCATGTCCACGCTCGAACTTCCCGGCCGGCGCGAATCGTGGCTGACCGCGGCCGCGACGCTCGGCGGGTACGGTCTCATCCTTACTGCGATGTTCCTCGCGTTGTTCGTCCTTCCGTACGTCGCGTTCGCCGCGTAGTCACTCGGCGGTCGGCGTCGCGCGAAAAGTGAGATACGGAATCGAAAGCCGAAACGGAACGAATCGCGACTCGCGTCGATTACGCGAACGCGCGGGAGACTTCCGTCTCGTCCGAGGCTTCCTGCTGAATCTTCTCCCAGGCGTCGAGGAAGTCCTGCATGTATATCTCCGTGCGGTCGTCGCGGATGGCGAACATCCCGGCCTCCGTACAGATGGCCTTGATGTCGGCACCGGAGGCGTTGTCGGCCATCTCGGCGAGTTCGACGAAGTCCACGTCGTCGGAGACGTTCATCTTCCGGGTGTGAATCTGGAAGATTATCTCGCGGCCGTCCTCGTTCGGCTTGGGAACCTCGATGAGGCGGTCGAACCGGCCGGGGCGGAGAATCGCGGGGTCGAGCATGTCGAAGCGGTTGGTCGCCGCGATGATGCGGATGTTCCCGCGTTCGTCGAAGCCGTCCATCTCGGCGAGCAGTTGCATCATCGTGCGCTGGACCTCGGCGTCGCCGGAGGTCTTCGAGTCCGTGCGCTTCGAGGCGATGGCGTCGATCTCGTCGATGAAGATGACGGCGGGCTCGTTCTCGCGGGCGACCTCGAACAGGTCGCGGACGAGCTTCGCGCCCTCGCCGATGAACTTGTGCACAAGCTCGGAGCCGGCCATCTTGATGAACGAGGCGTTCGTCTGGTTGGCGACGGCCTTGGCGAGCATCGTCTTCCCGGTCCCCGGCGGGCCGTAGAGGAGCACGCCGGACGGCGGGTCGATGCCCACCTTCTCGAACATCTCGGGGCGGTCGAGCGGCATCTCGACCGTCTCGCGGACCTCCTGCATCTGCTCTTCGAGTCCGCCGATGTCCTCGTAGGTCACGTCGGGGCTGTGTTCGACCTGCATCACGCGCGCCCGGACGTCCGTCTCCTTGTCGAGTCGCTTGACGATGGAAAGGGAGTTGTTCACGGCGACGCGCGCGTCGGGTTCGAGCTCCTCGCGCATCTCGTCGGTCACTTCGGTGAGGGCCTCTTGGTTATTACCGTGCTGCTTGATGATGACCCCCTCGTCGGTGATTTCCTGAACCGTCGCAACGAAGAGCGGCGACTGCTTGAGCTTCTTGTTCTCGTGGGTAAGCCGCTCGAGCTTCTGTTGATACTTGTTGTTCTCGGCGTTCGTGTCGAGGAGCTTGTCGCGCATCTCCTCGTTTTGCGTTTCGAGAACTTCGAGCCGCTCTTGAAGGGCGGTGATCTTCTCCTGCTGCGACGCCGAGTCCTTATCGTAGGGGAGATCGACGTCGTCCACAGTATCGGTCATCATCCGGCATAGGGTGCAGGTTCATAAGAGGCTTCGGGTGTGTGAGGGATTCGCCGCCTAGGGGGCGTCTCCCGCCCGGATGACGAGTCTGACGTGCGTCACATAAATTTCTCACAGTAATAAATCTGGATAGCAAATATTATCTAATAGCATTGCATGGTGTCTCGTACGATGAGCACTACGGAAGCAGTCGAACGCGAGTCCGAGCCCCAGTCAGACGACCGGTGGGAATCGGTTCGGGACATGCCCCCGAGCGCGAAGTTGGTCGCGAAGATTCTCGACTACGAGGACACGCTCACCCAGAGCCAAATCGCCGAGGAGTCACTTCTGCCCCCGCGCACCGTCCGCTACGCGCTCTCCCGGCTGGAAGACGAGGGCGCGGTCGACTCCCGGTTTTCGTTCTCCGACGCGCGCAAGCGCCTCTACACGCTCAACATTTAAATCCGAACGCGCGGCCACGTCGTCGCATGTCTTCGCCCGCTCCCGACGACGTCGGCCGCGCCCTCTCCGCGCTCGCCGACGCTGACGCCGATGCCGATGTCGACGACCGGTCCGGGTCGCGCCCGCCCGCCGAGGTCGTCGCCGACGCGCGAAGCGCGTTTCAATCGCTCCACTCTGCCGCGCGATTTCTCTCCGATGGTGGCGAACTGACGCTCCGTCGAGCGGTCGGCGAGGCCGCGCGACGCGGACACCACGACTGCGCGCGTAGCGGGCGGTCACTCCTCGCAGCCCTCGACCGGCTACGCGGCGCGCTCGGCGGCGCGGCCGACGAGTCGGCGCGGGGTTTCCGCGCCGCTCGGGGACGACCGCGGGACGCAGACCACTTTCGCTCCGGTCGCACAACCGTTTTCAGCGGCGGTGGCGAACCGGTTGATAGATGACACGGGTGATACACACCGGCGACACCCACATCGGGTATCAGCAGTACCACTCGCCGGAGCGCCGCCAGGACTTCCTCGACGCCTTCGAACGGGTCGTCGCGGACGCGCTCGACGGGGACGTGGACGCCGTCGTCCACGCGGGCGACCTCTACCACGACCGCCGTCCCGAACTCCCGGACCTCCTCGGGACGCTCGCCGCGCTCCGCCGCCTCGACGACGCCGGGATTCCCTTCCTCGCCATCGTCGGCAACCACGAGTCGACCCGCGGGGGCCAGTGGCTCGACCTCTTCGAGCGCCTCGGACTGGCGACGAGACTCGGGCGCGACCCGCACGTCGTCGGCGACGTGGCGTTCTACGGCCTCGACCACGTGCCGCGCTCCCGACGCGACGAACTCGACTACCAGTTCGACCCCGTCGACGCCGAGCGCGCGGTGCTCGTCGCCCACGGCCTGTTTACGCCCTTCGCGCACGCCGACTGGGAGACGGAAACCGTTCTCGCCGAGTCGAACGTCGACTTCGACGCGGTCCTCCTCGGCGACAACCACGTCCCCGACACCGCCGAACTCGACGGGACGTGGGTGACCTACTGCGGGTCGACCGAGCGCGCGAGCGCGAGCGAGCGCGAACCGCGCGGGTACAACCTCGTCCAGTTCACGCCCGACGAGGTCGATATCCGCCGTCGAACCCTCGAAACGCGCCCGTTCGCCTTCGTCGAGGTCGACCTCGCCGGCGACGAGGGCATCGAGCGCGTCCGCCAGCGCGTCCGCGAGTTCGACCTCGAAGACGCGGTCGTCATCGTCGAACTGCGGGGCGAGGGCGAGACCGTCACCCCCGCGGCGGTCGAGTCGTTCGCCGTCGAGGAGGGCGCGCTCGTCGCCCGCGTCAACGACAAGCGCGACATCGACGACGACGGCGAACTGGCAACCGACGTGACCTTCGCCGACCCCGACGACGCGGTGCGCGAGCGGGTCCGCGAGATGGGTCTGTCGAGCGCCGCCCTCGACGTGGACGAGACGGTCCGCGCGAGCAAGGTCGCCGACTCGAACGTCCGCGACGAAGTGAGCGAGCGCGTCGCGTCGCTTCTCTCGGACGACCCCGACGCCTTCGTCGCCGCCGAGCGCGACGGCGACGCCCAGGGCGAGGACGAGAATTCGGAGGGCGTCGAAGACGCGGCGGTCGCTGAAGACGTTGAAGCTGCCGAAGAAGTGTCCGAGTCTGGGACCGAGACGACGACCGAATCCGACGCCGAGACGACGACCGAATCCGACGCCGAGACGACGGCCGAATCCGACGCCGAGACGACGACCGAATCCGACTCGGAGGCCGCCGCGGACCCGGCGGCGAGCCGCGACAGCTCGCTGGGTGATTTCGCGTGAGATTCACCCGCGTCGCCATCCGGAACTTCAAGCCCTACGAGGACGCCGAACTCGACCTCCGAGACGGCGTCACGGTCATCCACGGCGTCAACGGCAGCGGCAAGTCGTCGCTCCTCGAAGCGTGCTTCTTCGCGCTCTACGGCTCGAAGGCGCTCGCGGGGACGCTCGAAGACGTGGTGACCACGGGCGCGGACGACGCCGAAATCGCGCTCGAATTCGTTCACGACGGCGGCGAGTACCGCATCGACCGCCGGATTCGCGTCTCCGGCGACCGCGCGACCACCGCCAAGTGCGTCCTCGAAGGTCCCGAGGGAACCGTCGAGGGCGCGCGCGACGTTCGCCGGCACGTCGCGTCGCTCCTGCGGATGGACGCCGAGGCGTTCGTGAACTGCGCGTACGTCCAGCAGGGCGAGGTCAACAAGCTCATCAACGCGACGCCGAGCCAGCGGCAGGACATGATAGACGACCTCCTCCAACTCGGAAAGCTCGAGACGTACCGCGAGCGGGCCGGCAACGCCCGCCTCGGGGTCGAAGACGTGCTGACGAGCAAACGGAGCGTCCTCGAAGACGTCGAGTCGCAAATCGAGGCCAAAGAGGACGCGGACCTCCACGCGACGCTCAACGCGCTCGAATCCGAACTCGACTCCCTCGACGAGCAGATTTCGAACTACGAGGGCCAGCGCGACAAGGCGAAGTCGGCGCTCGACGCCGCCGAGGCGACGCTCGACGAACACGCCGAAAAGCGGGAGCGCCTCGACGAGGTCGAAGCGGCAATCGAGGACCTGACCGCGAAAATCTCCGCCGACGAGACGAAGCGCGACGACCTCTCGGAGCGTATCCGCGAACTCGACGCTGCGGCCGACGACCTCGAATCTGACATCGACGACGCCCTCGCCCGGGCCGACCTCGACGACGCGAGCGACGAGGCGATAGCCGACGCGCGGGAGGCGCTTTCGGAGCGCGAGGCGGAACTCCGCGACGACCTCTCGGAGGCGCGGACGCGGACGCAGGCGTTCGAGACGCAGGCCGAGCGGCTCGCCGAGCGCGCCGACGACCTCGAATCGCGCGCCGAGGAGAAACGCGAGGCCGCCGCCGCCGACGCGGAGGCCGCCGCCGACGCCGAGCGAGAACTCGAATCGTTCCGCGAGACGCGCGCGGAGCTTCGGTCGTCGCTCGACGACGCCGAGGCCCGGTTCGAAGACGCCCCCGTCGAACTCGGCGAGGCGGCAGACCTGCTCGAAAAACGGCGTGAGGCGCGGTCCGACGCCCGCGAGTCGCTCGCGGAGACGGAGACCGAACTGAAGAACGCGCGCGAGCGCCTCGCCGAGGCCGAGCGTCTCCGCGACGCGGGCAAGTGTCCCGAGTGCGGGCAGCCGGTCGAGGGGTCGCCCCACGTCGACGCCATCAGCGAGCGCGAGGCCGCGGTCGAGTCGCTGGAGGCCGACCGCGAATCGCTCGAATCGGACGTCGAGTCACGTTCTGCGGCTGTCGAGGCGGCCGAGGCGCTGGTCGAAATCGAGAACCGCGCGAGCACCCAGCGCGACAAACTCGACCTCGTGGAAGAACGCATCGCCGACCGCGAGGAGACCGTCGAGAGCCGCCGCGAGGCCGCCGAAGAAAAGCGCGAGGCGGCCGCGGAACTCGAAGCCGAAGCCGAGGAGAAACGCGAGGCCGCGACGACGCAGGCCGAGCGGGCCGAGGAAGTCGCTGAGACGGTCGAATCGCTCGAATCAGACCTCCAATCCCTCGACGAGCGGCGCGACCGACTCGACCGCGTCGAATCGCTGGTCGAGACGCGGGCCGAGAAAATCGACGCTCGGGACCGCCTCCGCGAGAAACGCGAGACGCTCGCAGAGGTGAACCGCGAGCGCCGCGAACACCTCCGCGAGCGCCGCGAGCGCCGCGACGAACTCCGCGAGACGGTCGACGAGGAGGCGGTCGAGGGGGCGAAGAAGCGCAAACGGAACGCCGCGGAGTACCTCGAACGGGTCGAAGACGAGGTGTTGCCCGAGTTGCGTGAGAAGCGCGACGACCTCCAGAGCCGCGTCGGTGGCGTCGAGGCCGAACTCGAACAGTTGGGCGACCTCCGAGAGCGCCGCGACGGCCTCGCCGAGCGCGTGGACGCCCTCGAATCGCTCCACGACGAGGTCTCGACGCTCGAATCGACCTACGGCGACCTCCGGGCGGAGCTTCGCCAGCGCAACGTCGAGGTGCTCGAACGGATGCTCAACGAGACGTTCGACCTCGTCTACGCCAACGACGCTTACTCGCGCATCCGACTCGACGGCGAGTACGGCTTGACGGTGTTCCAGAAGGACGGCACCGCACTCGAACCCGAACAGCTCTCGGGCGGCGAGCGCGCCCTGTTCAACCTCAGCCTCCGGTGTGCCATCTATCGGCTCCTCGCGGAGGGAATCGACGGCGCGGCCCCGCTCCCGCCGCTCATCCTCGACGAGCCGACGGTCTTCCTCGACGACGGCCACGTCTCGCGGCTGGTCGACCTCGTCGAGGACATGCAGAACCGCGGCGTCAAGCAGATTCTCATCGTCAGCCACGACAACGAACTGGTCGGCGCGGCCGACGACCTCGTCCGCGTGGAGAAGAACCCGACGACGAACCGCTCGACGGTCGAGCGGACCGACGCGCCGACCGTCGAGAGCGCGCTCGCGGACGACTGAGGTCGCTCGTGTCCGCGGCGATACCCTATTCGCTCGCTATTCGCTCGCCCGCAGTAATTCGACCCCTTCTTTCGCGGCGTCGGTCGCCTCGTAGCCGCGTTCCCCGTAGACCGTGGTCTCGGCGACGAGACCGGCGACTCGGAACTCGGTCAGGAGGCCGTGGAGGTCGCTCTCGCAGAGGTCGTAGGCCCCGAGGAGGTCGACCACGGGAAGCGGCCCGCGGTCGACGAGGTCGACGAGCAGGCCCAGTCCGCGCTCGGTCGGGACCGCGACGAGGATTTTCCGGACCGGTTCGGGGACGGCGCGCGCGGCGGTTTCGAGCGGGGACTCGCCGCTCACGGCTTCGAGGTCGTCGTTCGGCAGGTACCGTTCCTCGCCGGTCTTGGGGTCGCGGACGCGACTGGCGTCGCTCGACTGCTTGACGAGGAGGTACGTCCGGCCGTCTGGCCCGCGGACGGTTCGCATATGTCTCGGCGAAGGGCGCGGCGACTGTTAGCGGTTGCGCTCGGGAGCGTCTTCGTCGGGAGCGCTCACGTCACCGTCGTCCTCGTCGCCGTCGTCACTCTCGTCGCTGTCCTCGCCGTCCCGCCACTCCCCTCGCTTGAACTCCCGATAAATGGAGTAAACGCGGACGAGCACGACCGCGCCGAACAGAAACAGGCCGCCGCCGAGAAGCGTGTCGCCGCGGAAGTAGACGAGCATCGGGCCGACCGTGATTCCCGCGAGGCCGACGTTCGCCAGTACGACGCTCGCCCAGAATAACCGGGCGACCTCGGGGTTCACGTCGGGAGAGAACTCCGGCGCGTCGTCACCATCGCCATCGGGGTCGTCGTCGCCGTCGTCGGCGTCTTCGCCGGGGATGCGGACGCGGGGAATCGTCGGGAGTTCCTTCTCGGGGTTCCCCCAGCGGGTTTCCGGGTCCCAGCGGGCCTCGGGGTCGCCCCACCGTTTTTCGGGGTCGATTTTCGAGGCCATGTCCGACGAGGGACGCTCCGCGTCGTCGTTCCCGTCGGTCGCGTCGGCGGGCGTCCCCTCGCGGCACTCGTCGTCCGTCACGCTCGCGTCGAGACGCCGTGCCGAGAAAAAGTGTCCGTTTCGGCCGAGTCAGGCGCAGTCGTCGAGGCGCATCGAGCGCGAGGCCTCGACCCACGCGAGTGGGTTCTCCGCGTCGTAGAACACCACGCCACCGTCGATATCGTAGGATTCGATCGTCTCGGCTCCTGTCGGACCAGTCGGTCCGTCGCCGTCGATCGTGCCATCCCACCGCTCCGGAGTTGCGTGGTCGGTCATATCGTGTGACAAGGAATGTCACACATGGATAAATGTCTTTCCGTGGTTCGGGGTGCGGTTCGTGGAAACGCCGGGGTTTTTAGCCGCGCCATCGAAGCGACTGGCATGACGCAGACGGGTCTGACCGACTTCGGGGGGAACGACGCCGACGGCGCGGGCGACGCGCGGCCTGACGAGGAGGCCGCCATCGTCGCCGGCGACGCCGGCCAGCACGTCTCCGACGTCATCGACACGGACGAGGTGCGGTTTCCCGACCCGGACGGGACGGTCGAACTGGCCGTCTCGCAGGTCGACTACACCATCGAGGGCGCGGGCCGAGACGAGTACCCGGTGATTCACATCTTCGGTCGGACGGCGGACGACGAGACCGAACACGTCCGCGTGCTCGGCTTCCGGCCGTACTTCTACGCGCCCACCGCCAGTCTCGACGACGATGCGCTCGACAAGGACGTTATCACCGGTACCGAGGACGGCTACGAGAGCATCCGCGGCGAGGAACTGACGAAGATTTTCGGCCGCACTCCCCGCGACGTCGGCCAGATTCGCGACGAGTTCGACCACTACGAGGCGGACATCCTCTTTCCGAACCGGCTACTCATCGACAAGGACATCAAAGGCGGCGTCCGCGTCCCCGAGCGCCGCCTCGACGACGGGACGATTCAGATTCCCCACCAGGAGGTCACGCCCGCGGAGGTCGACGCGAACCTCCGGGTGAACACCTTCGACATCGAGGTCAACGACCGGAACGGCTTCCCCGAAGATGGCGAGGAGCCGATTATCTGCCTCACCAGCCACGACTCCTACCGCGACGAGTACGTCGTCTGGCACGCCGTTGCCGAAGAAGGCCTCGGCAAGCGCCCCGACTCGTTGCCGAACTACGAGTTCCTCGGGGAGGACGCGGGCGTGGAAGTCAGGACGTTCGACGAGGAGGCCGCGATGCTCGACGCCTTCCTCTCGTACATCGAGGAGACCGACCCCGACGTGCTCACGGGGTGGAACTTCGAGGACTTCGACGCGCCGTACTTCCTCGACCGGTTGGAGGAAGTCGACAGGAGGACCGACCTGAACCTCGACTACAACCGCATGTCGCGGCTCGGCGAGGTCTGGCGCGGCGGCTGGGGCGGCCCGGACATCAAGGGCCGCGTCGTCTTCGACCTGCTGTACGCCTACAAGCGCACCCAGTTCACCGAACTCGAGTCCTACCGGCTCGACGCGGTGGGCGAACTCGAACTCGACGCGGGCAAAGAGCGCTACTCGGGCGACATCGGCGACCTCTGGGAGGAAGACCCCGAACGCCTGCTCGAGTACAACCTCCGCGACGTGGAACTGTGCGTCGAAATCGACCGGAAACAGGACATCATCGCCTTCTGGGACGAGGTGCGGACGTTCGTCGGCTGTAAGCTCGAAGACGCGCCGACGCCCGGCGACACCGTCGACATCTACGTCCTCCACAAGGTCCACGGCGAGTTCGCGCTCCCCTCGAAGGGCAAACAGGAGTCGGAAGACTACGAGGGCGGTGCCGTCTTCGACCCCATCACCGGCGTCAAGGAGAACGTCACGGTGCTCGACCTGAAGTCGCTGTACCCGATGTGTATGGTGACTATCAACGCCTCGCCGGAGACGAAAGTCGACCCCGAGAGCTACGACGGCGAGATGTTCCGCGCGCCCAACGGGACGCACTTCCAGCAGGAGCCCGACGGCATGATTCGGGAGATGGTCGACGAACTCCTCACCGAGCGGGAGGAAAAGAAGTCGCTTCGGAACTCCCACAACCCCGGCTCGTCGCAGTACGAGCAGTTCGACCGCCAGCAGGCCGCGGTGAAGGTCATCATGAACTCGCTGTACGGCGTGCTGGGCTGGGACCGCTTCCGCCTCTACGACAAGGAGATGGGCGCGGCGGTGACGGCGACCGGGCGGAAGGTCATCGAGTTCACGGAGCAGGCCGCGAACCAAATCGGCTACGACGTGGCCTACGGCGACACCGACAGCGTCATGCTCGAACTCGGCCCGGACGTGTCGAAAGAAGAAGCCATCGAGCAGTCGTTCGACATCGAGGAGCACATCAACGCCGCCTACGACGACTTCGCGCGCGACGAGTTGGGCGCGGACGAACACCGCTTCCAAATCGAGTTCGAGAAGCTCTACCGGCGGTTCTTCCAGGCGGGGAAAAAGAAGCGCTACGCGGGCCACATCGTCTGGAAGGAGGGCAAAGACGTCGACGACATCGACATCACGGGCTTCGAGTACAAACGGTCGGACATCGCGCAGATAACCAAAGAAGTCCAGAAGAACGTCATCGACATGATCGTCCACGGTGAGGAGACGGAAGTCATCAAGGACTACCTCCACGGCATCATCACGGACTTCGAGGCGGGGAACCTGCCGCTCGAACAGGCCGGTATCCCCGGCGGCATCGGCAAGCGCCTCTCGGCGTACGAGACGCCGACCGCGCACGTCCGCGGGGCGCAGTACGCAAACGCCTTCCTCGGGACGAACTTCGGCCGCGGGTCGAAGCCGAAACGGGTCTATCTCAAGAAGGTCCACCCGTCGTGGTTCCGCGAGATGGAGACCGGCGAGTTCGACCCGCAGGTCGACGACCTCTACCGCGAGTTCAAGCGCGACCCCGACGTCATCTGCTTCGAGTACGCAGACCAGATTCCCGAGGCGTTCGAAGTCGACTGGGACACGATGCTCAACAAAACGCTCGAAGGGCCCATCTCCCGCGTCATCGAGGCGCTCGGGATGTCGTGGGACGAGGTGAAAAGCGGGCAGGAACAGACCGGTCTCGGGAGCTTCATGTGACCGCTCTCGCCGACAACTAACGAAACTATATTCGGTTACATAGGTGGCGGCGCCGTAACGTCGTTCGGCTGTCCGAAACCCGGACGCGCGTCGCGAACCGGCGTGATTTTTTGCGGATTTGAAAACAAATTTTCTTTCTACAAAAGGTGGCGGGGGTGAATGCGCAAGCATTATGGGCGATACTCCCCACCCTTCGAGTACGAGGCAACGAACCAACGATGGCAACTCTCGAGATCAAGAACCTCCACGCACGAGTCGCGGAGGAAGACGGTGAGCAGATTCTGCGAGGTGTCGACCTGGAAGTCAAATCCGGCGAGATCCACGCACTGATGGGTCCCAACGGGTCCGGCAAGTCTACGACTTCTAAAATCATCGCCGGCCACCCCGCCTACGAAGTAACCGACGGCGAAATCCTCCTCCACCTGGAGGACGACGACTTCGGCGACCTCGAAATTCCGGACGACGTCCGCACGTGGAACCTTCTGGAACTGGAACCGAACGAGCGCGCCGCGCTCGGTATCTTCCTCGGCTTCCAGTACCCCGCGGAAATCGAGGGCGTCACCATGACGAACTTCCTCCGCACCGCGCTCAACGCGAAAATCGACGAGCGCGAGGAGCTCCTCTTCGGCGAGGACGACGAGGAAGAAGAAGAGGAAGCCGGCTACGACACCTCCCCGATGGAGGGTAACGTCGACGACGGCGAAGTCGGCGTCGCCGAGTTCCAGAAGCTCCTCAAAGAGAAGATGGAGCTTCTCGACATGGACGAGAAGTTCATGCAGCGCTACCTCAACGCCGGCTTCTCCGGCGGCGAGAAGAAACAAAACGAGGTCCTTCAGGCCGCGATTCTCGAACCGTCGATTGCGGTTCTCGACGAGATCGACTCCGGTCTCGACATCGACCGCCTGCAGGACGTCTCGAAGGGTATCAACGCGCTGCGCGACGAGCAGGGCACGGGTATCCTCCAGATCACTCACTACCAGCGTATCCTCGAATACGTCGAGCCGGACCACGTTCACATCATGCTGGACGGCAAGGTCGTCAAGAGCGGCGACGCGTCGCTCGCGTCCGAACTCGAAGACAAAGGCTACGACTGGGTCCGTGAGGAAGTGTACGAAGCCGCGTAATCCCCCAACATCATGAGTTCCGACCAAGACCACCTCAAAGAGACAGACACGGAAGCTCGCTTCGAGTTCAAGAAGGAGCAGAAGGCCGCGTTCGTGGCCGAGAAGGGTCTCAACGAAGAGACCATCCGCGTCATCTCGGAGGACAAAGACGAGCCCGAATGGATGCTCGAGCGCCGCCTTCGCGCGCTCAAGCAGTACCAGAAGATGCCGATGCCGACCGACTGGCCCGGCCAGCCTGACCTCTCCGAGGTCGACGTGGACGAGATCGTCCCGTACATCCGACCCGACGTGGAAGTCCGCGGCGGCGTCGACGACTGGCGCGACCTGCCGGACGACATCAAGGACACCTTCGACAAACTGGGTATCCCGGAAGCCGAGAAGAACGCCCTCTCGGGCGTCGGCGCCCAGTACGAGTCCGAAGTCGTCTACCAGAACATGCAGGAGCGCTGGGAGGAGAAAGGCGTCGTCTTCATGAACATGGACCAGGCGGTCCAGGAGCACGAAGACATCGTCAAGGAGTACTTCATGACGAAGTGCGTCCCCCCGAGCGACAACAAGTTCGCGGCGCTTCACGGCGCGATCTGGTCCGGCGGCTCGTTCGTCTACGTCCCCGAGGACGTGACGGTCGAGATGCCGGTGCAGGCGTACTTCCGCATGAACTCCGAGGGCATGGGCCAGTTCGAGCACACGCTCATCGTCGCGGAGAAGGGCTCCGAAGTCCACTACATCGAGGGCTGTTCGGCCCCGAAGTACTCCGCGTTCAACCTCCACTCCGGCGGCGTCGAAGTGTTCGTCGGCGAGGACGCCCACGTCCAGTACTCGACCGTCCAGAACTGGTCGAAGAACACCTACAACCTCAACACCAAGCGCGCCATCGTCGAGAAGGGCGGCCGCATGGAGTGGATTTCGGGCTCGATGGGCTCGAAGGCCACCATGCTCTACCCGGCCTCGATTCTGAAGGGCCGCGGCGCCTCCGACAACCACATCACCATCGCCTTCGCGGGCGAGGGTCAGAACATCGACACCGGCGCGAAGGTGTACCACAACGCCCCCGAGACGAAGTCGACCATCGAGTCGAAGTCCATCTCGAAGGACGGCGGCCGCACGAACTACCGCGGTCTCGTCCACATCGCCAACGGCGCGAAGAACTCCTCGACCGCGGTCGAGTGTGACGCGCTCATGTTCGACAACGAGTCCACCTCGGACACGATGCCGTACATGGAGATCAACGAGTCCACGGTGGACGTCGCCCACGAGGCGACCGTCGGCAAGATCGGCGACGAGGACATCTTCTACCTCCAGTCGCGCGGTCTCGACGACGACGACGCGAAGCAGATGATCGTCTCCGGGTTCATCGAACCCATCACGGAGGAACTGCCCATCGAGTACGCGGTCGAACTCAACCGACTCGTCGAACTCGAGATGGAGGGTAGCCTCGGATAACCAATGAGTGCGCAACTTCCCGCAAACCTGTCCGCAGAGACGGTACGAGAGATTTCGGACGCACGGGACGAGCCGGAGTGGCTCCTCGAGGCCCGCCTCGAAGCCCTCGAAGCACTCGACGAGCTCGAACTGCCGGACGTCATCCAGACGCCCGGTCGCCGCTGGACGAACCTCGAAGCGCTCGACTTCGAGTCGCTCGTCGACCCGCTGAACCAGGCCGACGAGACGACCCGCGAGTCGCCCGAGGGCGTCGTCGTCCTCCCCTTCACGGAGGCGCTCTCCGAGTACGGCGACCTCATCGAGGAGCGCTTCGGCTCCGTCGTCGACCCCGAGTCGAACTACCTCACCGCCCTCTCGGCGGCGCTGTTCACGACGGGCACGTTCATCTACGTCCCCGAGGGCGTCGACGCCGAGGACGTGAAGATTCGCGCCGAGATGAACTCTCGGTCGCTGTTCAGCCACACGCTCGTGGTCACCGAGGAGTCCTCGTCGGTCACCATCCTCGAGGCCATCGAGTCCGGTGACAGCGTCGACGACGCGCGGTACTTCTCGAACCTCGTCGAAATCGACGCGGGCGAGAACTCGTACGTCCAGTACGGCTCCCTGCAGAACCTCGACGAGGAGACGTACACGTACTCGCTCAAGCGCGCCGACGCCGACACCTACTCGACCGTCAACTGGATCGAGGGGAACCTCGGCTCGCGGCTCACCCGCAGCGACGTCGAGACCGAACTCAACGGCGAGGCGTCGGAGACGAAAATCGTCGGCGCGTTCTTCGGTCACGACGACCAGCACCTCGACGTGAACGCCCGCGTCTGGCACAAAGCCGAGAACACGACGGCCGACCTCGTGACCCGCGGCGTCCTCGACGACGAGGCACGCTCGGTGTACGAGGGTGTCCAGGACGTCGGCCGCGACGCGTGGAGCACGAACTCCTACCAGCGCGAGAACACGCTGATGCTCTCGGACCAGTCCGAGGCAGACGCGTCGCCGAAGCTCATCATCAACAACCACGACACCGAGGCGTCGCACGCCGCCTCCGTCGGGCAGGTCGACGCCGAGGACCTCTTCTACATGGTCTCTCGGTCCATCCCGGAAGAACAGGCCCGTAACATGCTCGTGGAGGGCTTCTTCGTGCCCGTCCTCGAAGAGATTGCAGTCGACGAGTTCCGCGACGACCTCGAGGAACTCATCGCGGCCCGCCTGCGGTAGTCCGACCGCTCCGCGGCGCGGCTTCGCCCGCCGTTTTTTCGCAGTCTCGCCGACCCGCGAGGGAACCGCTTAAGTCAGTTACTCTCGGAGAAGTGTGTATGTACGCCGCGGGACCGTGTCTTCGAACGTTGAGGGGGACGAGCCCATGAGCGTCGGGTACCAGGTCAGTTCGGACCACCAACTCGCCCGACTCCTCCAGATCGGTATCGTCCTCGAAGAGGTCGTGGAGGCGCGCGCCTACCACCACCACGAGGAACTCGACGAAGACGCGCTCGACGAGGAGATTCGAGCCCTGCTTTCGCACGCCGCCGAGGAGTCCGCGGACCACCGCGAACGCCTCGAAGCCGTCATCGACAGACTGGAGGTCGACAGCGTCCCCTTCGAGGAGATCGAGGCGCTCGTCGAGGCTCAGTACGGCCAGACGAAACCCGAGGACTTCGACGGCGTTCTCTACGATCAACTCTGTAACGAGGAGACCGCCTACAAGTTCTACGACGACGTCATCGAGGCTATCGAGGCGAGCGACGCACAGTTCTCTATCGACCGCGAAGAACTCGTCGCGACGCTGTCGGCGATTCGCGATGAGGAAGCCGAGGGCGTAGAAGAAGTGACGCGAATCATGGAAGAACGCGAGTGAAACGATGAACACGGCAGACCAATACGTCAAGGCGATTTACCTGCTGCAGGAGATGGAGAACGGCCCGGCGGCCACCGGCGCGCTCGCGGACATGATGGAGGTGAGCCCCGCGAGTGCGAACGAGATGATCGGCAAACTCGAATCCCGCGGCCTCGCCGAACACGAGAAGTACAAGGGCGTCACGCTCACGGACGATGGCATCGTCCGCGCCCGCGACGCGCTCCAGACCTACTGCATCATCGAGCGCTTCCTCTCGAACGTCCTCGACGTCGAGGAGTTCCGCGCGGAGGCCCGCGAACTCGAACCCGTCATCGACGGGATGATCGCGGAGCGACTGGACACCATCATCGACCGTAACTCCGAGTGTCCCGACTGTTTCGACCCCGAGACGGACGCCTGCGAATATCTCGACGTCTGCGGCGCAGAACCCGAGACGGAGACGGAAGCCGCCGATTAATCGCCGACACCGCCCGACCGGAACCGAAGCGTTTTCATTTACCAGCGGACAACCGACGAGTGCGCAGTCCCGTGGTGTAGTGGCCAATCATAGCGGCCTTTGGATTGGCACGGTTCAATGCGTGCCGAGAAGACAGCCGCTGACGGCGGTTCGAATCCGCCCGGGACTACTCAAACTTCTCCGACAAACGACCCGAAGAGCGCGTGGTGTAGCCACAATTCGACGCTCGAAGCGTCGGTCAGACGACACGCCGAGTCGCGTCCCCGCCGAGCGTTTTTTAGTACCGGACAATGACAGTATACTAACGTGTCTTTGCTGCACCCGGTGTCGGCCGCTCGTCACCTCGCGTACTCCCTCCACTACGCGCTCGTTCGGGCGAACTACGAGCGACGACTCGTCGCCACGAAGAAACACGTCGGGCGGACGAGTTTCAGGAGCTACGAACTGTACAATCGCCACGGCAACGACGTGCTCCTACAGGCGCTGTTGCTCGGTCTCGACGACGGCGACGTGGTGGTCGACGTGGGCGCGAACACGGGGACTTACTCCCTCGCGGTCGCAGCCAGCGAACCCTCCGCGCGGGTGGTCGCCGTCGAACCGCACCCCGGGGTCGTCGACCAGTTGCGGGCGAACGTCGAGGTCAACGACTTCGACAACCGGGTGGACCTGCTCGACTGCGGCCTCGGTGACGCCGACGAATCCCGGGAGTTCCACCTGTCGAGCTACGACGAACTGGGCTCGTTCTCGCGGGACCACGCGAGCGCGTGGGAGGCGCGGGTCGTCGACACGGCGTCGGTGTCGATGCGGCGGCTGGACTCGCTCGTCGATTCCGGGACGGTCCCACCGCCGGACCACCTGAAGGTAGACGTCGAGGGGTTCGGCCTGAACGTGCTCCGGGGGGCGGAGGCGGTCCTCCGCGAACACCGGCCGACGGTGTATTTCGAACTGCACGACGCTCGCGGGAGCCACGACGAGGCGGCGGCGAAGGCCCTGCTCCGGGATTCGGGCTACGAGCTAGTCCCGGTCCGCGAGGGTTGGGTGTGCGAGCCGCGGGCGCGGACGGAAGCGCCCCAGTCGGCGTAGTCGCGGGCGGTCAGCCTGGGCCAACAGCTATTCGAGGACGAAGTTCACGCGCTCGTGAGCCGAGCCTTGGGTCGTTCGGCCGGTGACGGAGACTGCGCCGATGTCGCCCGTCGCCGAGACGTGCGTCCCCGCGCAGGCGGTCCGGTCGAAGGGGTCGTCCGCGTCGCCGATTTCGACGATTCGGACCTCTCGAATCGAGTCCGGAAGCAGGTGCAGTCGAGTACGCTCGGGGTCGAGCGTCGCCTCGGCCTTCTCGCGGTCGAGGCTGTACCACCGGACGGGGAGGTCGGACGCGACGAGGCCGTTCAGGCGCGTCTCGATGGTCTGGAGGTCGTCGCCGTCGAAGCGGTCGTAGGCGCAGTCGAGGTGCGCGTGGTCGGCGTACAGTTGGTTGCCGGTCGTCTCGGCGTCGAATTCGTCGAGGAGGACCGCAGAGAGGAGATGTTGGGCCGTGTGGTAGCGGCTGTGGGCGCGCCGCCGCACCGCGTCGACGCGTCCCGTGACGGTCGTTCCCGGTTCGGGCGCGTCGCCCGCGACGACGTGTTCGATTCGGTCGCGCTTCCGTACGTCCGTTACTGCTAACCGCTCACCCTCGACCGAAAGCGTCCCCGTGTCGTGCGGTTGGCCGCCACCGGTGGGGTAGAAGTAGGTCCGGTCGAGGACGACGCGGTCGCTTCCGCGGACCGTCTCGACGGTCGCCTCGAACTTGTGTGTCGCCGCGTCGTCGAGGTATCGTGCGTCGGTCACGGCGGAGACGACGCGGCCGGGCGAGTTAACTCTCTCCGATGTGGCACCGAGTCACATCGCCGGCCACGAGACCCGGTCTGTTGGCCCGAGAGTCCGCTTCCGGCGACTCAGGGTGGTCGTAACGCCTAAGAGTGGAACGACCCTCATTCCGTGTAATGAGAATACGCACGTGCCAACACCTACGGAGGTTCTGCCGTGGGCGTTGAAATCAAAGAGTCGGCCGTCTCTGACGCGGAGTTCGAGGATATGAAGCGCTTCGTCTCGGACTATCTCTCTGCGAGCGTCGAAAACGAAGACGACGGCGGGCGGATGCGCTGGTACCCGTGGCACTCCGCGGAGTACCGGTTCAACCACATCCTCAACGTCGTCGACCTCGCGACGCGCATCGCCGACCGCGAGGGCGCGGACGTGGACGTCGTCCGCGTCGCCGCCCTCTTTCACGACATCTCGAAGCTCGAAGCCGACCAGGAGGTCCACGCCGAGGAGGGCGCTCGCGTCGCTCGCGAGTTCCTCAGCACCCACGGCGACTACCCCGAGTCCTTCCTCGAACAGGTGTGTCAGGTCGTCTCCGACCACTCGTATCAGGGGCCGCTGACGGACGTGTCGCTGGAGACGCGCTGTCTCATCGAGGCCGACATCCTCGACAAAATCGGGGCGAACGGCACCGCGCTGATGCTCCTGCGGATGGGCTACGAGGCGCGGACGCACATGGACGCCGCCGAGATGGTCGAACGCGTCTTCGAACGCGGCCGCGACGCCTCCGAGCGTCTCGAAACCGACACCGCCCAGAGCTTCGCCCACCAGCGGCTCAAGCGCGTCAAGTGGTTCCGCGAGTGGCTCGAAGACGAGGTCCCCGAGATGGACCACGACGGCCAGTTCAACTGAGCGACGGCACGGTCGTCGTCTTCGTTTTTCGAAGAAAACGACTCAGCGAAGCGCTCTGCTTCTCCAGCGACGACGCTGTCGGCGCATCGGACAAACGCAAACGTCAGTCCGCTGAGGCGGAGCGTCGAGGCCTCAGAGCGTGTCGAGAATCGAGAGCACGCGTTCTTCGGCGTCGCGGCCGGGGTCGTGTTCGGAGCCGTCGCGGTCGCTGTCGCGGTGGTCGGCGACCGACCGGCGCATCGCCTCCTCGACGGGGGTCGACTCCCAGCCGAGACGGGCGAGTTTGTCCGTCGCGAGGACGTGGGGATAGTCGCGGTAGAGGATGAAGTCGTCCATCGAGAGGTCGGTCGCGGCGAGTTCGCGCTCGCCCGCGTGGACGACTTCGACGTCGGTGCCCGCGGCGTCGGCGATGACCTCGACCATCTCTTCGAGCGTCACGAGCCGTCGGTCGCCGACGTTGTAGGCCTCGCCGGCCTCGCCCTCCTCGGCGACGACGCGCATCGCGCTCGCCACGTCCTCGACGTAGGCGCGGTGCCAGACGTTCGTCCCGTCGCCGGGGACGACGACGCGGTCGTAGTTCAGCACGCGGTCTATCCAGTAGTCGAGGCGCTCGGTGTAGTCCTCCGGGCCGTAGACGATGCAGGGGCGGACCGACATCGCGTTGATGCCCCGCGAGGCCGCCTCGAAGACGACCCGGTCGCCCTCGGCCTTCCGCGGGCCGTAGCTCGCGCCCGAGTTGTCCGCCGCCTGCTCGTCGGTGCAGTCGCAAAGCGGCGTCTCGCCCTCGCGCTTCGGGATGACCTCGCTTCCGTAGGCCGCGCCGCTGGAGATGTAGACGTAGGCGTCCACGTCGGCGAAGATATCGACCGCCGAGGCGACCTCTGCGGGCTTGTACGCCACGCAGTCGAACACCGCGTCGGGGTCGACGGTCAGTTTCGCGGTCCGGAGCGCCTCGTCGTCGGTTCGGTCGCCCTGCACGTGCTGGACGCGCGGGTCGTCCTCGAAGGGGTTGTCGTGGTTGCCGCGGTTGAAGATGGTCACGGCGTAGCCGCTGTCGAGGAGTTCCGAGACGAGGTGGCGGCCGATGAATCGCGTGCCGCCGATGACGAGTGCGTTGTCCATGTCTCGGTCGAGGGCGCGCGCGGTGAAAAACGTGGGAGAATCGGTGGCGGGTGCCGGGAACCCGCTTACGGTCCGAGAGCGCCGGCCTCAGTCGTCGCTCGTCGTCGCTGCGCCGACCTTGTCGGCACCGGCGTCGACGATTGCGCCCGCCTTCGCGGGGAGTTCGTTCCGAACGTCCTCGCGGCCGTCTTCGGCGATGACCTCGGCGTACGCGTCGGGCATCACCTTCACGAAGTCGCCGAGGACCGACTGCCAGTCGTCGAGCAGTTCGGCCGCGCGGTCGGAGTCGGTGTACGTGAGGTGGTTCTCGACGAGTCGGGTGATCATCGCCTCGTCCTTGTCGCCGAGGTGGTCTTCGAGCGTCACCATCTCGGTGTTCGCCTTCGCGGCGAACTCGTCGTCGGGGTCGTAGACGTAGGCCACGCCGCCGGACATGCCCGCGGCGAAGTTGCGGCCCGTCTCGCCGAGGACGGCGACGACGCCGCCGGTCATGTACTCACAGCCGTGGTCGCCGACGCCTTCGACGACCGCCTTCACGCCGGAGTTGCGGACGCCGAAGCGCTCGCCGGCGAGGCCGTTGACGTAACACTCGCCCTGCGTCGCGCCGTAGAGGGCGACGTTGCCGATGAGGATGTTCTCCGCGGCCTCGTAGTTGGCCTCGGCGGGCGTGTTGACGATGACGCGGCCGCCGGAGAGGCCCTTGCCGACGTAGTCGTTCGCGGCCCCGGTGAGACGCATCGTGACGCCGCGGGCGAGGAAGCCGCCGAACGTCTGGCCGGCGATGCCGTCGAACTCGCAGCGGATGGTGTCGTCCGGCAGGCCCTCGCCGCCGTGGGCGTTGGAGATGCGGTTCGAGAGCATCGCGCCGACCGCGCGGTCGACGTTCGAGAGGTCGCGGCGGATGACGACCGGTTCGCGGCTCTCGATGGCCTCCGCGGCCTCGTCGATGAGCTTGTGGTCGACGTGCGTCCCGATGTCCGCGTGGACCTGGTCTTCGGTCTTGCGGCGCGCGCCCGTCTCGGGTTCGGCCAGCACCGACGAGAGGTCGAGGTGCTTGGCCTTCTCGTGGTCCGTCTCGACCTGCCGGAGCAGGGAGGGACGGCCGATCATCTCGTCGAGCGAGGTGAAGCCGAGGTCGGCCATAATCTCGCGGAGTTCCTGCGCGATGAACGTCATGTAGTTGATGACGTGGTCGGGCTCGCCGGGGAAGCGGCGGCGCAGGTTCTCGTCCTGCGTGGCGACGCCGACCGGACAGGTGTTCTCGTGGCACTGGCGGGCCATCACACAGCCCGAGGTGACGAGCGACGCGGTCCCGAAGATGTACTCCTCGCCGCCGAGGAGGGCGGCGATGGCGACGTCACGGCCGGTCTTCATGCCGCCGTCGACGGAGACGCGGATGCGGGAGCGAAGCCCGGTCGCGCGGAGCATCTGGTTGGCCTCGGCGAGACCGAGTTCCCACGGGAGGCCCGCGTTCTTGATGGAGGTCTTCGGCGACGCGCCGGTGCCGCCGTCGTGGCCGGAGATGTGGACCACGTCGGCTTTCGCCTTCGAGACGCCGGCGGCGATGGTGCCGATGCCGGCCTCGGAGACGAGCTTGACGTTGATGTCGGCGTCGGGGTTGGCCGACTTCAGGTCGAAGATGAGCTGCTTGAGGTCCTCGATGGAGTAGATGTCGTGCAGCGGCGGCGGCGAGATGAGGCCGACGCCCGGCGTCGCGTAGCGGACGTGGGCGATCATCTCGTTTACCTTCTTGCCGGGGAGGTGGCCGCCCTCGCCGGGCTTCGAGCCCTGCGCCATCTTGATCTGAATCTCGTCGGCCGACGAGAGGTAGTGGGAGGTGACGCCGAAGCGGCCGGAGGCGACCTGCTTGACGTTACACTCCTTTTCGGTGCCGAAGCGCTCCGGCGGTTCGCCGCCCTCGCCGGAGTTGGACTTGCCGCCGATGCGGTTCATCGCGATGGAGTTGTTCTCGTGGGCCTCCGGGGAGAGGCTGCCGAGCGACATCGCGGCCGTCGAGAAGCGCTTGACGATGTCCTCGACGGGTTCGACCTCGTCGATGTCCACGGGCTCGCGGTCGGAGTCGAACTCGAGGAGACCGCGGAGCGCCTTCAGCTGTTCCGACTGGTCGTTGACCAGTTCGGCGAACTCCTGGTACTTCTCGTAGTCGCCGGCGCGGACGGACTGCTGGAGCGTGCCGACGGTCTGGGGGTTCCAGCCGTGGTGGATGCCGGCCGAGCGATTCTCGTACTCGCCCTGCCGTTCGAGCTTCGGGTCCGCGCCGAAGGCGGCGGCGTGGCGGGTCAGCAGGTCCTCTTCGATGACGTCGAGGCCGATACCCTCGGTGCGGATTTCGGTGCCCTCGAAGTACTCGGCGACGAAGTCGGAGTCGAGACCGACGGCTTCGAAAATCTGCGCGCCGCGGTAGCTCTCGACCGTCGAGATGCCCATCTTCGCCATCGTCTTGAGCAGGCCGTCTTCGAGCGCGTGAACGTACGCGTCGATGGCCTCGCCCTCGTCGGCCCCGTCGGGGCCGGCGACGACGTCCTCGATGGTCTGGTAGGCGAGGTAGGGGTTCACCGCGCCCGCGCCGTAGCCGACGAGCGTGGCGAGGTGGTGGACCTCGCGGGGGTCGCCGGACTCGACGACGAGGCCGGCGTGGTTCCGGAGGCCGTTGCGGACGAGGCTGTGGTGGACCGCGCCCGTCGCGAGCAGGCTCGGGATAGCGACCCGGTCCGGGCCGATGTCGCGGTCGGAGAGGACGACGATGTCCGCGCCGTCTTCGATGACCGCCTTGGCCTCGTCGCGGACGGCCTCGATGGCCTCGCGGAGGTCGCCGCCCTGCTCGTAGGTGATGTCGACGACGGCGCTCCGCATGTCGTCGTCGAGGTCCTTGATGGCCGCCGTCTCGGCGTCCGTGAGGACGGGCGAGTCGAGGACGAGCTGGCGCGCGTGGTCGGCCGACTCGTCGAGCAGGTTCTGCTGGAAGCCGAGCCGCGACTCCAGGCTCGTCACGAGCTTCTCGCGGATGTAGTCGATAGGCGGGTTCGAGACCTGCGCGAACAGCTGTTTGAAGTAGGTGAAAAGCGGGCGGTTGAGGTCCGACAGCACCGAAAGCGGCGTGTCGTCGCCCATCGAGCCGACGGGGTCCTTGCCGTCGCGGGCCATCGGCTCTATCATGTGGTTGAGCTGGTCGTGCGTGTAGCCGAACGCCGCCTGCGTCGCGCGGAGCGACTCGACCTGTCCGCGCGAGGTGGAGTCCACGTCGCCGGCGATGTCGTCGAGGTGGCGCTGTTGTTGGTCGACCCACTCGCCGTACTTGTCGTCGGTGAGGGAGTCGAACACCTCGGCGTCGGGGATGACGCGACCCTCGTCGGGGTCGGCCATGAAAATCTCGCCGGGCTGGAGGCGACCGCGGGACTCGATTTCCGCGGGGTCGGTGTCGAGCGCGCCGACCTCGCTGGCGACGATGAGGCGGCCGTCGGTCGTCACCTCGTAGCGGCACGGCCGGAGGCCGTTGCGGTCGAGGACGGCGGCGATGCGGTCGCCGTCGGTCGCCGCGACGAGCGCGGGACCGTCCCACGGCTCGACCAGCGAGGCGTGGAAGTCGTACCAGTCGCGGCGCGCCTGGTCCATCGCGTCGTCGTTGCGGTACGCCTCGGGGATGAGCATCCGCAGGACGTGCGGGAGCTCGCGGCCGCCCTTGAGGAGCAGTTCGACCGCGTTGTCGACGCTCGCGGTGTCGGACTGGTCGGCCTTCGTGATGGGCCTGAGCGTCTCGATGTCGTCGCCGAACGCCTCGTGCTGGAGGTCCGTCTCGCGGGCGCGCATCCAGTTGACGTTACCGCGGATGGTGTTTATCTCGCCGTTGTGGATGACCTGGCGGTACGGGTGGGCGAGGTGCCACGCGCCCAGCGTGTTGGTTGAGAACCGCGCGTGAACGAGCGCGAGTTCGGTCACCATCCGCTCGTCGCCGAGGTCGGGGAAGTAGTTCGGGAGCTGTTCGGCCGTGAGCAGCCCCTTGTAGACGATGGTCTTGCGGTCGAGCGAGCAGACGTAGAATCGTCCCGCACCCTCGATAGCGAGGGTATCGACCGCCTTCTCGGCGGCTCGACGCGCGACGTACAGCGCCCGGTCGAACTCGTCTTCGGACATCTCGTCGGTCGGCTCGACGAACAGTTGCCAGACGTCGGGCTCCGATTCGAGCGCGGTCGCGCCGAGGTCGGTGTTGTCGGTCGGCACGTCGCGCCAGTCGAACACGGACAGCCCGTGGTCGGCCAGCGAGTCCTCGACAACCGCCGAAACGCGCTCGCGAACCTCGTCGTCGGTCGGCATGAACACCGAACCGGCCGCGTAGAGGTCCGGAAGCTCCCCGTCGAGGACGGATTCGAAGAACTCGTCGGGTCGTTGGAACAGGATACCCGCCCCGTCTCCGGTGTTTTCCTCAGCGCCCGTGGTGCCGCGGTGCTCGAGGTTCTCCAGGAGTTCGAGGCTGTCTGCGACGACTCGGTGCGAGGCGCCGTTTTCAAGGTCTACGACGGCCCCAACGCCGCAGTTCGACCGCTCGTCGGTCGGGTCGGCTAACCCGTCCTGAGCGAAGGGTGCGTCTATGTGTGGCTTGGTCATACGCCAATGATACAGCTACCACCATAAGCAACTTTTCCTGAAACCATAAGGGTGTTACAATATCATATAAGGATGTATCCATACATAGTATGTCGACTAATGATGATTCGACGCGCGACGAAAAATATGAACAACCGTGTAAAACGGCGCGACGGCCGGTTCAGTAGGACTTCGCGAAGTACGCCGTCTCCTCGGCGTCGTCGCCGCAGACCGCGCAGTCCTCGCCGTCGTGAATCTCCGCGTCCTCGTCGTTCAGGGGAACCATGACGATTTCGGCGGCGATTTGGTCTTTAATCTCGTCCTCGCAGGCCTCGTCACCGCACCACGGCGCTTTCACGTAGCCGCCGTGCTGGCCGATGGTGCCGAGAATCTCGTTGCGGGCGGACGCCTCGCGGACGTTCTCCTCGAGGTTCTCCTCCGCGGCGGCGTAGAGCTTCGCGTAGACCTCGTCGAACTGCGCTTGGACGGCCTCGGCGATGTTCTCGCGGTCGAGTTCGACCGACTCGCCGTCGGGGCGGTGAACGGCCGTGACGACGTCGTCGTCGACCTCGTTCGGGCCGATTTCGAAGCGGACGGGGACGCCCTTGAGCTCCCACTCGTTGAACTTGAAGCCGGGGTTGCGCTCGTCGCGGGCGTCGAGTTCGACGCGGACGCCGGCGTCTTCGAGGTCTTCGGCGATGTCTTCGGCGTACTCGAGGACCTTCTCCTGCGTGTCGGCCTGCCAGATGGGGACGATGACGACCTGTTCGGGCGCGATGGTCGGGGGCAGGACGAGCCCCTGGTCGTCCGAGTGCGTCATGATGAGCGCGCCGAGCGAGCGCCACGACAGCCCCCACGAAGTCGTGTGGGCGGGCTCTTCGTCCTCGTCTTCGGTCGTGTAGGTGAGGTCGAACGCCTCGGCGAAGGAGGTGCCGAGGTAGTGGGAGGTGCCGGCCTGCACGGACTTGCCGTCGGGCATGAGCGCCTCGACGGTCGTCGTCGTGTCCGCGCCGGGGAACTTGTCGTGTTCCGGCTTCGCGCCGCGGAGCACGGGGATGGCGAGCACGTCCTCGTAGAGCGACTGGTACTGCGACAGGCGGGTCATCGTCTCGTCCCACGCGCCGTCGCGGGTCTCGTGGGCCGTGTGGCCCTCCTGCCAGAGGAACTCCTTGGTGCGGAAGAACGGCTTCGTCTCAGTCGCCTCCCAGCGCACGACGGAGGCCCACTGGTTCACGCGGAGCGGGAGGTCGCGGTGACTGCGGACCCACTGGGCCATGTAGGGCGCGATGATGGACTCGGAGGTCGGGCGGACGGCGAGGCGCTCTTCGAGTTCCTCGTGGCCGCCGTGGGTGACCCACGCGACCTCGGGGTCGAAGCCCTCGACGATGTCCTTCTCGCGTTCGAGGTAGCTCTCGGGGATAAACAGCGGGAAGTACGCGTTCTGGACGCCCGTCTTCTTGAACTCGCCGTCGAGGTAGTTCTGGATGGACTCCCACAGCGCGTAGCCGCGCGGGCGAGTCACGATGAAGCCGCTCATGCCCTCCGGGCCGTAGTTCGCGAGGCCCGCCTTCTGGACGACCTCGGCGTACCACTCGCCGGTGTTGTACTGCTTCGACTCGGTGATACCGAGTTCCTGCTCGTCGCTCATTGCCCATCGGTAGCCGTAGCGAACCCTTAAACGCCCCGAAGGTGCCGGCGTGCCGGCACGCCGTGCGGACCGTCTCCGGCCGACGACGTTCGGCGGGTCCGGCGGACGCATAGATACATATCGTCGGCTGCCCTACCTGTGCGTGGTGGTTGGCGTGTTAGCAATGGACACAATTGTGAGCGGCGAGCGGCCGACTTCTCGGGAGGAGACGGTCCGAATCGAACTGTGGGTTCCGAGCGGGCGGCGCGCGGAGTTCACACCGGTCATCGAGCGACTGGACGACGCTGTCGAGCGCGGCCTCGTCTCGGAGTACACGGTCGAGACGTGGGACCGGTTCGTGGACCTCTCTGGGAAGTTGAGCCCGCGCGAGCGCCGCGCCCGCGACCGACTCGCGTCGTACGCGCGGTGGGCGGCGGCGCGCGGCGACCGACTGACGGGGTTGGGCGACCCCGGAGTGCGCGGCGTCGGACGGATGGGCCCGGAGCGGCTGACGCGGCGGACCCCGCGGGCGGTCATGGCGGAGTACGAGAACGGCATTCTCGAGCACGTGACCGCGTGCGAGGAGTGCGTCGGCGCGTTCCGCGGACGGCTCCGCGAACTCGGTTCGGCGACCGAGTCCGAGCGGTCGTCGGAGCGCGTCCGAATCGAGTGGTAAAACACGACTCGACCTTTTTCACGCGACACCGCCCGGTGGTCAGCGCCGGCTGTCGAACGGGGAATCCCCTTCGCGCCACGACCACCCCGGCAGTCGCGTCTGAAAGCCCGCGGCGAGCGCGGCGTCGAGGTCGTCGCGGCCGGCGGGACCGTCGGTGTGGACGGCCACGTCCGCGAAGTGGAACGTCGCCTGCGCGAGGAGTCGGAGCGGCTCGCCGCCGGCGATGGTCGCCGCAAGTTCGCGGCCGAGCACCTCGTCCACGACGAACCCCGGATAGTCGTCCTGCACGTCTAACTGCTTGAGGATGCGCACGTACGCCGCGACGTTGACGCCGACCTCCCCGTCGGCGAACACCGCGTCAACTGCGTCGAGGTAGGTCGCCTCGTCGACCTCGCCGACGCGGGTGTCGAACTGCTCGCCGAGTCGCCGTCGCGTCTCGTTGATGAGCGGGACGACCACGTCCGCGCGGTCTCGGACCCAGTCGTGCTCCGCCGAGACAGCCGCCGGTGTGAGTTCCATGGTCGTCGGTCGACCCCGAGACGCTTCGGCTTTGCGAAGGGTTTTATACTGGCGACATGGTACTGTCGGGTAAGCGGGTTTTCCCTGCCTCTTCCCGCAGTCGAGATACCACCGTATTCAGTTCACTATGCTCTCTCCGCAGTTGGCCGAGACTGGCACTCGTACACGTGGACCGTCTCGTGTCGACGCTCCTGAGGTAGGGGTTCCCGAGACCTGCCGGCGCAGGACCGGACGGGTCGCTCGTAACTATGAGCTCCGTAGATAAACAACTCGAGAATTTGAAGGCAGAGATTACGAACGAACTCCCCCGCGACATCTCGGTTTCCGACGTCAAGTACGAGGGTCCCGAACTCGTCGTCTACACGCGCGACCCGAAGAAGTTCGCTCAGAACGGCGACCTTATCCGGAAACTCGCGAGTAAGCTCCGAAAGCGAATCACGGTTCGCCCGGACCCGGACGTGCTGTCCGACCCCCGAGAGGCCGAACCCAAGATTCTGAGCGTCATCCCCGAAGAGGCCGGCGTCACCGACCTCGACTTTCATATCGACACCGGGGAAGTCGTCATCGAGGCCGAGAAACCGGGCATGGTCATCGGCCGCCACGGCTCGACGCTCCGCGAAATCACACAGAAAGTCGGCTGGACGCCCGAAGTCGTCCGCACCCCGCCCATCGAGTCCTCGACGGTCTCGAACGTCCGCAACTTCCTGAAGCAGGAACGCGAGGACCGCCGCCGCATTCTCGAACGGACCGGTCGGCAGATTCACCGCGAACAGCTCTCGGACGACGAGTGGGTCCGCATCACGACCCTCGGCTGCTGCCGCGAGGTCGGCCGCGCGTCTTTCATCGTCTCGACGCCCGAGACCCGAATCCTCGTCGACTGCGGCGACAAGCCCGGCTCCGACGACGTGCCGTATCTGCAGGTCCCCGAGGCGCTCGGGTCGGGCGCGAACTCGCTCGACGCCGTCGTCCTCACCCACGCTCACCTCGACCACTCGGCGCTCATCCCGCTTCTGTTCAAGTACGGCTACGACGGACCCATCTACACGACTGAGCCGACCCGCGACCTCATGGGTCTGCTCACGCTCGACTACCTCGACGTCGCCTCGAAGGAAGGCCGCACCCCGCCGTACGAGTCCGAGATGGTCCGCGAGGCCATCAAGCACACCATCCCGCTGGAGTACGGCGACGTGACCGACATCGCGCCCGACGTGAAGCTCACCTTCCACAACGCGGGCCACATCCTCGGCTCCGCCGTCTCGCACTTCCACATCGGCGACGGCCTCTACAACGTCGCGTTCTCCGGCGACATCCACTACGAGGACACCCGCCTGTTCAACGGCGCAGTCAACGACTTCCCGCGCGTCGAGACGCTCGTCCTCGAATCGACCTACGGCGGTCGCAACGACTACCAGACCGACCAGCAGGACTCCGAAAAGCGCCTCATCGAGGTCATCAACGAGACGTACGACCGCGGCGGCAAGGTCGTCATCCCGGCGTTCGCCGTCGGTCGCTCCCAGGAGATTATGCTCGTCCTCGAAGAGGCGATGCGCTCGGGCAAGATTCCGAGGATGCCCGTCCACCTCGACGGGATGATCTGGGAGGCGACGGCCATCCACACGACCTACCCCGAGTACCTCCGCGACGACCTCCGCGACCGCATCTTCCACGAGGACGAAAACCCGTTCCTCGCCGAGGAGTTCAACCACATCGACGGCGGCGAAGAGGAGCGCCAGGACGTCGCCGACGGCGACCAAGCCATCATTCTCTCGACCTCCGGGATGGTCACCGGCGGCCCCATCATGTCGTGGCTCCGCCACGTCGGCCCCGACCCGAAGTCCCGACTGGTCTTCGTCGGTTACCAGGCGCAGGGGACGCTCGGTCGCCGCATCCAGAACGGCTGGGACGAGATTCCGGTCAACGGCCGCGACGGCATGGGCCGGTCGGACACGCTGAAGCTCAAGATGGACGTCGAGACGGTCGACGGCTTCTCCGGTCACGCCGACCGGCAGGGCCTCGAGAACTTCGTCAAGACGATGAACCCGCGCCCGGAGAAGGTGCTGTGCGTCCACGGTGACGAGCGCTCCGTGCAGGACCTCTCGTCGGCGCTCTACCACGACTACAACATGCGGACGTTCGCGCCGAAGAACCTCGAGACGTTCCGCTTCAAGTAACGACTCGCAGTCACGGCGACCCTCACCGGCGCGCCAACCGCCGCCGCGCGACGATTTCTCACGGACGGCGTCCGGGCGAAGATTAATCACGACGCTCGAACGAGTGTTTGCCATGCGTCTCGCACTTATTGCGCACGACGAGAAGAAGCCGGACCTCATCTCGTTCGCCGAGGAGCGGCAGGCCGACCTCGAACGCTTCGAACTCATGGCGACGGGGACGACGGGTCAGCGACTCATCGACGCCACGGGCCTCGACATCGAGCGCAAGCAGTCCGGGCCGCTCGGCGGCGACATGCAGATCGGCGCGGAGATCGCCAGCGAGACCTGCGACGGCGTCATCTTCCTCCGCGACCCGCTGACCGCCCAGCCCCACGAACCGGACATCACCGCCCTGCTCCGCATCTGTGACGTTCACCAGACGCCGCTGGCGACAAACCTCGCCAGCGCGGACGCCGTCCTCGACGAACTCATCCGACAGCTCGACGGCGAGGAGTAACCGCTGGGACCAGACCGCGTTGGGACCGAACCGTGCCGGGACCCGCGCGCTCACTCCCTCGTGTCGCTTCGAGATACGGTATCACCCCTGAGAATCGCGGCGTATCCTTAATTAGCAGCGCGCCGGAGGCGACGGTATGAACGCCGCGACCCGCGCGTCCCTGACGCTCGCCGTGATTCTCACCGTCGCGACCGCCCCGGTCGCCGCCGCGACCGGCCCGACATCGCCGTGTTTCCCCGGCGAGGGCCACCAGTTCGACATCGGCGGCGAGGGCGCGGCCATCGACCTCGTCGTCTTCCTCTCGATGTTCGAGAACCTCGGCGGCGAGGGCGGCTTCGGGATGGAAGCCGGCGGCTCCGTCGGCAACGACTCCATCGTCCAACTCCGGGCGGGGGTCGCCTTCGACGGCGTCGGCCCCGCATCGGCGTTCCTCTCGAACCCCTTCTCGCGGTTCAGCGTCGTCTACGACTACTCGATGAACCTCCCGATGTTCGCCGACTCGGGCGTCGAATCGAACTACGAGGACGACGGCTCGCCGGTGAGCGGGCTCGAAACGAAGTCCTGTTAGTCAGTCGTCCGCGGCCGCGGGGTCGGTGACCGACTGCGCCGCCGCGTCGACGCCGACCATGTCGCACACGTCGGCCATCGGGCACGCCTCGGGGCCGTCGAGACACGCGGGCTTTCGCGCCTTGCAGAACTCGCGGCCGAACTGAATCATCGCGGTGTGGCCGAAGCCGCATTTCTCGTCGGGGATGTCGCGTTCGAGCGCCGCCCGAACGCCTTCGTGGTCGGCGTCTGCGGGCGCGAGACCGATTCGCCGAGCGATGCGGTGGACGTGCGTATCGACGGGGAAGACGCCGCCGCGCCCGCCCGCGAAAAGGAGGACGCAGTCGGCGGTCTTCGGGCCGACGCCCTTCATCTCCAAGAGGCGGTCGCGGACCGTCGCGGGCGCTTCCTCGCGGACGTAGCGGTCGAAGTCGGCCTCGCTCCCGAAGTCGGCCAGCACGTCCTCCGCGACGCCTTGGATGAGCTTCGACTTCTGGTTGTAGAGCCCGCCGGAGCGGATGGCGTCGACGATGCCCTCGCGGTCGGCCGCCGCCAGCGACTCGGCGAGGTCGCCGCCGCCGTACTGCGCCATGAGTTCGTCGTGGGCCGGCTGGCTCGCCTTGTCGCTCGTGTTCTGGCTCAGGATGGTTCGGACGAGACACTCGAAGCCGCCCTGCCCGCCGTAGGCCTTCCGCCAGTAGCGCTCGCCGAGGCGGTCCACGACGACCTCGGCGCGCGTCGCGGTCTCGGGGTCGGCGGGGTCGAACGCCGACTCTCGGCCGCCGCCGCTCGCGCCGCCGCTGATGTTCTCGGAGGGTTCTTCGGCCATGGCCGGAGGTTACGACCGCGCGGTAAAAAGCGCATTCCGTCGGTCGACCGGCTCGCCGCCCGCGCGGGACTACTCGACTTCGATGGTGACCGTCAGTTCCGCGCCGTCGGCGAGCGCCGAGACGAGGTCGCGGTCGAAGCCCGCAGCGGCGTGGGCCGCGCCGACCGCGCCCGTCCGGTCGTCCACGTAGTCGCTCGTGCGGAAGACGACGCTGCGGTCGCCCTCGAAGGTGAGGTCCGGGTGTCCGCGTGCGCGAACGGTCTGCTCGTGGGCGTCGTCGCCCGCGTCCACGCGGACGTGCACGTCGATAGTCGCGTCGTGGGACTGGCAGGCCTCGACGAACGCCGGGTCGAAGTCGGCGGGCGTGCGGTCGGCCTCGACGCCGATGATACAGTCGCCCGCGGGGGTGAGCCAGTCGTCTGTCGTCACCTCGAACGTGCTCGCGTGTTCGGCGCGCACGTGTTCGTGGCCGCGTGCGCGGATGACCTCTCTCATGACGTGGCATCCGACCCGACTCGGTTTAGCCCCCTCGATTCGCATCCCATTTATATACGACCATGGCAACGACTAACATAGCGAATACGGTCGATACGAGCGGTGTGGTAACTGTTTTCACCCGAATTTCCACCGAAGTATTTATTAACTGGTCGCCTGTATGTGTATGTACCTGAGCGCCTCCGGCGTTCCGGCGGCATCGCACGCAGAATGATCGGGAATTCTTATCCACGGTCGGTCGCACTCCCACGAGCAGCCGCCACGCACGGAGTGGTGATGGTATCGAGGATTGATTACGCATGGTAACGAAGCAGGAAGTACTTAGCGAGTTCGACGTGCAGGAACTCGACGAGGCACGAAACATCGATCTCCCAGACGAAAAGCTCGAGAGCGGCTCGAAAGGCGAACTCATCAAACTCGCCGGTCAACTCCGTGACCGCCGCAATGAACTAAACCAGATGGCTTCTGAGCGCGCATCCAAGCGCGACGACCTCAACGCGATGACTCGCGAGAAGGTCGACGAAGCCCAGAAGCACCGCGAGAAGCGCGACGAAATGAACTCGCAGGTGCAGGAACACAAGCAGAGCCGCAACGAGCTCAACGCGAAGGCCAACGAGCTCTTCGACGAGGTCGACGAGATGAAAAGCGACCTCGAGCTCGACGACGGCAAGGACATCGACGAGCTCAAAGAGGAGATCGAGCAACTCGAGTTCCGCCAGCAGACCGAAGTCCTCTCGACAGAAGACGAGCGCGAGCTCATCGAGAAGATCGAGAACAAGCGCGAAGAACTTCGCCAAAAAAAGGACAAGGTCGAAGAGAGCGGTGACCTCGAAGAACTCATCGAAGAGGCAGAAGAGGTCCGCTCCGAGGCGTCCCAGCACCACCAGAAGGTGACCGAGCTGGCCGACGACGCCCAGGAACACCACAACCAGATGATCGAGGCCTACCGCGAGGCCGACGACATCCGCGACAAGGCCGACGAGATGCACGAGCTCTTCGTCGAAGCCCAGGAAGCGGCCGACCGTCACCACGAGGACTTCGTCCGCGTCCAGAAGCGCCTCCGCGAGCTGGACAAGAAGGAAGAGCGCCAGCGCAAGGACTCCCGCGCCGAGGAGCGCGAAGCCGCCAAGGCCGAGGCCGAGGAAATCTACCAGAAGTTCAAGGAAGGCGAGACCCTCGAGACCGAGGACCTGATGAAGCTCCAGAAGTCCGGTCTGCTCTAAACTTCGGTCACTTTCTCTCTCTTCGTCGCGCTTGCGACGTATCATTTTTATCCCGTTCGAAGCCCCAGCGACAGCCATGAGTGATTCACCGTGACCGACAGCTTCACGCGCGTCTCCCGGTTGGCTATCGTGGTCGTCTTCGCCGTCGTCGCGGCGGCGGTCGGCTGGATTCTGTTCTACCGCGTCCCCGACACCCTCGCGGACCTCGCGGGACTCCTCTTGGTCATCGGGACCGTCGTCGCCGCGCTCCGCGTCGGCGGCAGGCTCGCCGCCTCGGCGTTCCCCGACTACGACGTGGCCGAAGTCGCCGTCGAGGGGCCGATTTCCCGCAACGGCGGCGGTGGCCCGGTTCCGGGTCGTGGTAGTGGGACGCCCGCCGACGACATCGTCGAACAGATCGACGCCGCGGCCGACGACGAGAACGTCGACGCGCTCCTCGTCAAACTGAACACGCCCGGCGGCGAGGTCCTGCCGAGCGACGACATCCGCCGGGCCGCCGCCGACTTCGACGGGCCGACGGTCGCCTACGCCACGGACACCTGCGCGTCGGGCGGCTACTGGATCGCCAGCGGCTGTGACGAACTGTGGTCCCACGACGTGAGCGTCGTCGGCTCCATCGGCGTCATCGGCTCGTCGGTCAACGCCTCGGAGCTGGCCGACAAGGTCGGCCTCTCCTACGAGCGGTTCGCCGCGGGGAAGTACAAGGACGCGGGGATGGCCCTCAAAGAGCCGACCGAGGACGAACGCGAGTACCTCCAGGGCCTCATCGACGACTACTACGACGACTTCGTCGAGCGCGTCGCCGAGGGCCGCGACATGGACCCGCAGGTCGTCCGCGACACGGAAGCCCGCGTCTATCTCGGCGAGGAGGCCCACGAACTCGGGCTGGTCGACTCGCTGGGCACCCGCGACGACGTGGAAGCCCGGCTCGCCGAACTCCTCGGCCGCGACGAGGTCTCGGTGCGAGAGTTCACCCCCGAGGTCGGTCTCACCGACCGGCTCCGCGGCGGCGTCGAGGGGGCGGCGTACGCCTTCGGCGCGGGGGTCGCCTCGTCGGTCGAACCGGACGACGGCTTCTCGTTTCGGTTCTGACGACTGGGAGGCTTTTTAGCCCGCGCCCCCGTTCGTCTTCCACGTGACAACGCTCGTCCTCTGTGTCGACCGGGCGAACGACATCGGCCGCAAGACCGGGCTCTCGACGCCCGTCGTCGGCTGGGAAGCGGTCCGGTCGCTCGTCACCGACGTGGGGCTCGCCGACCCCGAGGATTCGAGCGTCAACTGCCTTCTCGCGGCGTTGCAGACGACGCGCGAACTCAGAGACGAGCGCGAGGATGCCGAAATCGCGGTCGTCTCGGGCACGAGCGACAGCGCCGTCGGGGCAGACCGCGCCGTCGCGCGACAGCTCGACGACCTCGTCGAGCGGTACGACGTCGAGTCCGCGGTGGTCGTCATCGACAGCGCGGAAGACGAGCGACTCGTCCCCGTCGTCGAGAGCAGGCTCCGGGTCGACGCGGTCGACCGCGTGGTCGTCCGGCAGGCCCACGACATCGAGTCCACGTACTACCTGCTCAAGCAGTTCCTCGGGGACGAGGAGCTTCGCTCGACGATACTCGTCCCGCTCGGCGTCGGCCTGCTTCTCGTCCCGCTGCTTCTCGTCCAGTTCACGCCCGCAGTCGCGATGGCGGGTCTCGCCGCCCTGATGGGTGCGGTGCTCCTCTACAAGGGGCTGGCCATCGACGAGTTCCTCTCGGACGCCCCGGACCAGATTCGCGACGCGCTCTACTCCGGGCAGGTGTCGGTCGTCACCTACGCGGTCGCCGCGGGGCTGGCAATCGTCGGGCTGTTCCTCGGCGCGCTCGCTATCCGGTCGCCCGGCGTCGGCGGGGGCGAGGAGGTGCTCGTCCCGTCGCTCCTGTTCGCCTACCACAGCGTCCCGTGGCTGGCGCTCGCCGCGCTGACCGCCAGCGCGGGGCGTCTCTTAGACGAACTCATCGGGAGCGAGCGCGTCTCCACGTCGTACATGAATCTCCCGTTCGGCGTCGTCGCCATCGGGCTCGTCGTCCGCGGCTTCGCCGGCTTCCTCCTCGAACGACAGGGCGAGTTGGCGAACCTCGAACTGCTCGGGCGGCTCGTGCTCACGCCGGTCCAGCGGCTGGCGATGTTCATCGTCGCCGGCATCGTCGTCAGCGTCGTGGGCGTCCGCATCTCGGCGAGCGTCTCGGACGAGACGCTGGAGGACGTGGTGGACAAGCCGCGAGAAAACGAGGGCTGAGGCCTTCCGTTCCGCTTTTTCGCTTCGTTCTACGCCGTCAGTTCGACGCTCGGTACTCGCCGTGTTTGACGCCGATGGCGAGGCAGACGGCCCCGAAGACGAGCATGGCCGGCGTCACCATCATCAGGACCGTACTCGTGGCCATCACGCCCATCCCGACGAGGGCCGCGGTTCCGACGACGACGAGCGCGACGAGCAACGCGACTGTCTTGGGGAGGTCGAACTCCATGAGATTCTGTCGGGACTCGTTCGACAAATCCGTTGCGGCTCCGCCCCGCGAATCGAGAGGCGAACCGGAAAAAACGCGGGTTCAGTCGCTTACCAGGGCGCGAAGCCGGGGTCGACGCGGCGGTCTTCGACGTCGATGGCGTCGATGGCGGCCACGTCCTCGTCGTCGAGTTCGACCGCGAGCGACTCCCAGTTGTCGCGGATGTGGCCCTCGCTCGTCGCCTTCGGAATCGCGGTGACGCCCTTCTCGCGGAGCCACGCCAGAGACACCTGCGCCTCGCTCGCGTCGTGTTTCTCTGCGATGTCGGACAGCACGTCGACCTCGAAGACCTTCCCGCGGGCGAGCGGCGAGTACGCGACGACTTCGATGTCCTCCTCGGCGCAGACCTCGCGGAGTTCCTCCTGCTGGAGGAGCGGGTGCATCTCGATTTGGTTGGCGAAGACGCCGGAGTCGGACAGTTCGACGGCCTCGCGGACCTGTTCGGGCTCGAAGTTGGAGATGCCGACGCGCTCGGTCAGCCCCCGGTCGACGAGTTCGTCGAAGGCCGCGAGCGTCTCTTCGGCGTCGTACTCGCGGGACGGCCAGTGGACGTACAGGAGATCGACGTAGTCAACGCCGAGCTTTTCGAGGCTCTCTTCGGTGCTCTCGATGACGTCGTCGTAAGAGAGCTCGTCGATCCACACCTTCGTCGCGAGGAACACCTCGTCGCGGTCGACGTCGGCGGCGGCGATTCCCGCGCCGACCTCCGCCTCGTTCCCGTACGCTTGGGCGGTGTCGATGTGGCGGTAGCCCATCTCCAGCGCCGTCTGCACCGCGTTGCGACACTCGTCGGCGTTCGTGTTCTGCCACGTCCCGAGTCCGAGCATCGGCATCCCGTTCGCTCGTGGTGCGTCGTCTGCTGAAGTGGGGTTCTCCGTCATGGGTGAGTGGTGGGCCGCGAGTTGAAAAGACGTTCCGGAAGGGCGGGCGAATTTCCGGCTTTCGAGGCCTGAGAAAGTGTCACACGGTGTCTCAGGTGTTCGCTCTCTGCTGTCGCCCGACGCCGCTCGACGTTTGGCGGCGGATAGTTTATGTGCTATGTGGTAGCATATCTGACTGGTGGTCAGGAATGTCGTCCGCATCAGAGCCGTTGACAGAAGAGAACACGAACGCGTTCGCGCACCGCATCGCGGGTGACTCCCTCGTCTACGAGTGCCCGAACTGCGAGTTCGGCGAGGTGTTGGTGACGGAACTCATCGAGTCCGACGACGCGCGGTGTCTCGATTGCGGGACGCGCTACCGGCTCAACATCGAGACGGTGGCGTAGCGAGCGCGTCGGCGGGACCCGGCGACGGTCCGACTCGGTCGGTCACTCAGCGCTTTTTCGCGGCGGCGAGACTGTCATGGTCTCTGCGCGCCTCTAGAGTGCATGCCTCAACTACGCACAGCCCTCGCGCTCGCGCTCGTCGTCGCCCTCGCCGGTTGCCTCGGCGGGCTCGGCGGTTCGACCACGTTCGCGGCCCAGCCCGCGACGATTCCCGCGTCGGCCTACGAGGCACACGGCTACGTCCACGGCAACAGCACCGTCGTCCCGCTTTCGTACGACGTGGGCGTCGGGCCCGCCTCTCGCTCCGTCGGCGCGGAGGTCTGGGTGTCCGGGTACTCGAAGACGACCGACGACGACGATATCACGGCCCTCGTGGTCGTTTCGTCGCCGAACGCCGAGGTCGCCGGGCAGTCGGTCAACCCGCTTTCGAACCTCGGCAACCGCGAACTCGTCGCGGCCGGTCTCGACGTGCTGGCCGACGCGCAGGCGCTCGGCAACGTCCCCGAGGTCAACGGCGTCCGCGAGGTCGGCACGCGGAACGTGACGATGCTCGGCTCGGAGACGGAACTCGTCACCTACGCGGGCACGGTCGAGGTCGAAGCCGGCGAGACCGCCGTCGACGGCGAGACGGTCGCCTACGAGGGCGGGACGGTCGAGGTGAGACTCCACCTCGCGACGGTCGAACACGACGGGGACGTGGTGGTCGTCCTCGCGGTCCACGGGGCCGACGTGGACGAGACCGAGGCGGTCGCGGCGCTCGCGGGCGCTGTCGAGCATCCGGGGACGGTCGAAAGAACGGTCGAAGTTCGGTGAGCGGTCGGCGCGGCGTCGAACGCGAGTTCGGCGGTGTTAGTAGAACTCGCGGACGAGGTCCATCGCGTCGTCGGGCGCGCCCGACGGGATGTCAGACATGTCCTGGTCGACGCCGAACTTCTCCTCGTAGGAGACGGAGCTTTCGTCTTTGTAGATGACGCCCTCGTACTCCTTCGACGAGTCGAGAATCTTCTCTTTGGCCGCGTCGTAGTCGGTCGGGTCGTGGTCGGTGTCGGCGAGGTCCACGAGGTTGTCGCGGAAGTAGTCGTAGGTGTCCACGTCGTTGAACGTGACACAGGGACTGAACACGTTCACGAAGCCGAAGCCGTCGTGTTCGATGGCTTCCTGAACGATTTCCGCGTGGCGCTTGTGGTCCGTCGCGAACGACTGCGCGATGAACGTGCCGCCGGCCGCGAGCGACAGCGCGAGCGGGTTGACCGGGGGCTGCTGCGGACCCTCGGGGGTCGTCGAGGTCTCGAAGTCCTCTCGCGAGGTCGGCGAGGCCTGCCCCTTCGTGAGACCGTAGATGCGGTTGTCCATGACGGTGTACGCCATGTCCACGTTGCGGCGGACGGCGTGGATGAAGTGGCCCGCACCGATGGAGTAGCCGTCACCGTCGCCGCCGGCGGCGACGACGGTCAGGTCGGGGTTCGCCAGCTTGACGCCGGCGGCGACCGGGAGCGAGCGCCCGTGGACGCCGTGGATGGCGTACGAGTGCATGTACGTCCCGATTTTGCCGGAACAGCCGATACCGGCGACCATGAACGTGTTGTCGGGGTCGGTGCCGGAGTTGGCGAGGGCTTTCATGATGCCGTTCATCGTCCCGAAGTCCCCACAGCCGGGACACCAGGTCGGTTGTTTGTCTGACTTGAAGTCGGTGAAACGGACGTTTGAGCTCATGCTGAGACCTCCTCTGCGTCGAGGGTGGCTTTGATTTCGTCTGCGAGTTCGTCCGCCTTGAAGCGGACGCCGTCGTATTTGTTAATGCGCTTGACACGGGTCAATGTGTCGTGCTCGACGACGTTGGCGAACTGCCCCGTCGCGTTACACTCGACGACGATGACCTCGTCGGCCGCCTCGATTTCCTCGGTGAGGTCCGGACGCGGGAACATGTACGGGACCGACAGGAAGCGCACGTCGATGCCGTCCTCTTCGAGGAAGTCGAGCGCCTCGACGAGCGCGCCCTCGTTGGAGCCCCACGAGAGGATGAGCGTGTCCGAGTCGGCGTCACCGAACTCGCGCGGCGAGAAGTCCTCGGTCTCCTTTGCGGTCTCGACCTTCCGGTCGCGCTTGTCGACCTGCTCGACGCGCATCGACCGGTCTTCGGTCCGCCGACCGAGTTCGTCGTGTTCGAGACCCGTCGACATGTGCGCGCCCTGTTCCGTACCGGGGAACGCGCGCGGGCTGACGCCGTCGTCGGTGAGCGCGTGCGGCTGGAAGCGACCTTCCTCGTCGAGCCACTCGTCGATGGAGTCGTCGTCGACGACCTTGCCGCGGTCGATTTCGACTTCGTCCATGTCGAACGTCTCGGGGGAGAACGTCTGTTCCGTGACCGCCATCGCGAGGTCGGCCGCGACGTACACCGGAACCTGGTACTTCTCGGCGAAGTTGAACGCTTCGACGGTCTTCCAGAAGCACTCGTCGATGCTCGTCGGCGCGACGACGAAGCGCGGAATCTCGCCGTGGCCGCCGTACAGCATCATGTTGAGGTCGCCCTGTTCCTGCTTGGTCGGCATCCCAGTCGAGGGACCCGAGCGCATCACGTCGACGATGACGAGCGGCGTCTCGGAGGTCGCGACGAGACCGAACGTCTCGGTCATCAGGTCGATACCCGGCCCGGACGTCGCGGTCATCGACCGCGCGCCGGCGCGTGCCGCACCGAGCGCGAGGTTGATGGCTGCGAGTTCGTCTTCCGCTTGCACGACGTGACCGCCGTAGCGTTCGATGCGGCCGGTGAGGTACTCCATCACGTCAGTCGCGGGCGTGATGGGGTAGCCGGCGTAGAAGCGACAGCCGGCGGCGATGGCGCCCATGCCGATGGCCTGGTCGCCGTTGATGAGCACGTAGTCCTCGTCGGTCGTCTCGAGGTCGTAGTCGAACTCGTGGTCGTACTCGTCGTGGACGTATTCGAGGCCCGCGCGAGCCGCCTTCTTGTTGTTCTCGACGATGGCCTCGCCCTTCCCGCCGAAGCGCTTCTGCAGCGCGCTGTCGAGGTTCTCGATGGGGAAGTCGGCGACGGCGCACGCCGCGCCGAGCGCGACGACGTTGCGCATGATAGCGCCGCCCGCCTCCTCGGCGAGCGCCTTGAGGGGGATGTCCAGCCCGACCATTCCCTCGGGGATTTCGACGTCCGCCATGGTGGAGCGGTCGCCGTCGTAGATGATGACGGAGCCCTCGTGCAGTTCGTCGAGGTTCTCGTCGATTGTTCGTTGTGTGAGCGCGATGAGCACGTCGAGTCGGTCGACGACGCTCTGCACGGGGTCGATGGCAGTCCGAACCTTGTACGCGGTGTATCCGCCCCGGATTCGCGAAGCGAAATCCTTAGAGGTGAACACGTGGCGTCCAGCCCGGGAGAGTGCCTGAGCGAAAATCTTCCCCGTGGAGTCTATGCCATCGCCAGCCTCGCCGCCGATGGCCCAGTTGAAGTCCGCAGGCATGCTGGGTGAAATCTACCCATAGCCGGGTCAAAAGCCTTCTGAAAATTGGTGTTAAACGATGGTACTGATAATAAATGAGAATTTGATAGATATGTTCTATAGCTCCCTAAAACGAACGAAGTACCCAACCAATATGCGAATTGAGGGGTTAGAATAGTTCAAACGTTCAGTTGTGGTGTGTTTTGCCCTCTCGTGGCAATTATCTCCGGTTCACACTATGTGCACACTCGGCACGGTTCACCCCGGTCTCCGGCGCGCGCGACCGGGAAGGCAAGGCCCTTGTGAGCCTGCGACCAACCCGGTCGCATGGACGCAATCGTCACTGTCGCCGCGGCCCGCGACGTCGGCCCCGGAACGGTCGCCATCGAGTTCGAGACGCCCGACGGCTTCGAAGCGGAGCCGGGCCAGTTCGTCAAGCTCTCCGCCGAGGTCGACGGCGAGTCGTACGCGCGGTTCTACACGCTCTCGTCGCCCGGCGTCGGCGACACCTTCGAGGTGACCGTCGGCATCGACCCCGAGGAAGCAGGGCCGTTCAGCCAGCACCTCGACTCGCTCGCGGCCGGCGACGACGTCGAGATTTCCGGGCCGTTCGGACAGAGCTACTACGACGGCGAGTCGCGCGTGGTCGTCCTCGCGGGCGGCCCCGGCGTCGGCCCCGCGGTCGGCATCGCCGAGGCCGCGGTCGCCGACGGCAACGAGGCCGCCGTGGTCTATCTCGACGACGCGCCCGCGCACGAAGACCGGCTCTCCGCGCTCCGCGACGACGGCGCGAGCGTCGTCGTCACCGGCGACGAATCCGACCTCGCAGACGCCGTCTCCGACGCCCTCACCGGCGACGAGGGCGAACAGGTCTTCGTCTACGGCTTCGCCGACTTCGTCGCCAGCGCGACTGACGCCGTCGAGGCCGCCGGCGGCGACGCCGACGCTGCGAAGGTCGAGAACTTCGGGTAACCGCTTCGAGCGCCCCGTTCGCCCCGTTCGCCCCGTTCGCCCGCCTAACACCGGACACCACTATTCTACCGGTCGCCACGCCGTCAGCACCGCGACCGCGAGCGCGACGACGACCCAGCCGACGAGCCCCGCGAGCGCCGCGGTCGGCGACCCTCCCCCGCCGGTCTCGACGGCGACGCCGAGGACGAGCGACCGAAACGCGCCGTTCGGACTCACCGCGAGCGCGAGCGGGACCGCGTCGATACCAAGGGTCTCCGAGGCCAGTCCGGCGACGGCGGCGGCGTCGACGCCGACGACGAAGGCGACGAGCAGGCCGACGGCGAGCGCGATTGCCTGTCGGGCGGTCCGCGCGGCGGCCGAGACGGCGAGCGCGACGGCCGCGACCGCGAGGGCGAACAGGACCGCGAGGACCGAAAAGCGGAGGAACGCGACCGGCGAGTCGGCGGCCTCGTTCAGCGCGAGGAACGTCGGGTCCGGCGGCGAGAGCACCGGGACGGTCGCCCCCGCGGCGAGGAGCGACCCGAAGACGACGAACACGAGCGCGAGTCCCCGGCCGAGGTAGACGCCGCCGACGTAGGCCGGTCGGGACACGTCGAAGGTGCGGAGCACGTCGAGTTCGCCCGATTTGCGGTCCGAGAGCACCGCCCGATAACAGAGCGCGACGGCGAGAAGCGGGACGAGCGCCTCCACGAACGGGACTAAATCCAGCACCAGCGGGACGTAGCCACCGCGCGCGCCGGAGCCCGCGGCCGCGACCGCGACGACCGTCAGCCCGAAGACGACCGAGAGCGCGACGACCGCGGGGGTCCTGACGACCGTCCGAAGTTCGCGCGCCGCGATGGCGAACACGTCGCCGAAGCCGTCGAGGTCGCTGCCGCTCATCTGCCCGTCACCTCCTCGGTCGCCACGAGGTCGCCGAAGGCGGTCTGGAGGTCGGTCGCGCCGACCGACTCGACCACCGCCCGCGGGTCGCCGTCGGCGACGAACCGCCCGCCGTCGAGGACGACTACCCGGTCGGCGGTCCGCTCCACGGGGCCGAGGTTGTGCGACGAGAGGACGACCGCGACGCCCGCGTCGGCGAGGGCGGAGACGATGCCGAACAGCCGTTCGACCATGCCGGGGTCGAGGCCGCTGGCAGGCTCGTCGAGGACGACCACGGCCGGGTCGCCGACGAGCGCCCGCCCGAGGCCGAGTAGGCGCGTCATCCCGCCGGAGAGCGCGTCAACCCGGCGGTCAGCGGCGTCGGCGAGGCCGACGCGCTCCAGCACGCCGGCCACGTCCACGTCCTCGTCCACGAACTGCGCGTAGAATTCGAGCGTGTCGGCCGCGGTGAACCCGGCGCGGAAGCCGGGTTGCTGGGGGAGATAGCCCACGCGGGCGCGCCCGCTCTCGGAGCCGACGGCGACGGTCCCCTCGTCGGGCGCGCGGACCCGCGCGAGAAACCGTAAGAGCGTGGACTTCCCCGAGCCGTTGGGGCCGACGAGCGCGACGATTTCGCCGGGCGCGACCGACAGCGAGACGCCGTCGAGGACGCGTACGTCGCCGAAGGCGTGGCTGAGGTCGGTCGCGGCGATAGCTGGTCCGTTCGAGGCGGGAACGGCGGCTTCGCCCGTCGATTCGTCGGAATCCGTCTCGGCGGTCGTCGCGGGTTCGGGGTTCGGCATCGTGGTGGGTTCGTCAGTCATCAGTCTCCTCCGTCGCGTTCAGGGCGGCGAGCGTCTCCGGTCGAACTGGCTCGGTCCGGGGCGCGGCGTCGACCACGCCGGACCCGCGGAGGCCGGACACCGCGTCGCGGGCGCGACGGAGCGCGCGCACCGCGGGCGACTCCGAGAGCGCGAGCGCGCCGGGTTCGCGGCCGAGTTCGGCGTCGACCACCCCGGAGGGCTGGTACGCCCGGTCGTAGACGCCGTCGCGATTCGCGTCTTCGAGCGGCAGGTCGCCCCAGTAGTTGCCCTCGCCGCCGACGGTCCACGTTCGCATCGGGCCGAGCGACGACTCGACGCGCACGTCGTTGCCGACGATGTCGTTTCGGACGACGACGTTCGTCGGGAACGTCGAACTCCCGCGGACGCCGACGCCGTTTCCGGCGACGACGTTTCCGACGTACACCTGCCGGTCGCCGCTCACGTCCATCCCGTAGTCGTTGCCGGCGAAGACGTTGTCAGCGACGTAGGTGTCGCTCCCGGCGGGCATGAACCCGAAGTCGGACTCGCGCACGTCGTTTCCGACCACGAGATTGCCGACGGGCCGCGTCATGAGGACGACGCCGATGCGGTCCCCGCGGACGACGTTGTCGGCGACGAGCGCGTCCGAGGTGTACATCTGGTGGACGCCGTAGCGGCCGTCTTCCATGTGGTTGTCGCGGATGACGCTCCCGTCGGCGCGGTGGGTGTAGACGCCGTCGCGGCCGCCGAGGAACGTCGAGTCCTGTACGACCGACCGCTCGCCGATGAGGACGACCCCCATGAAGCCGTCGGAGGGCTCGTCGGCCCCGCGGACCGTCACGCCGTCGATGACGCCGTCGGCGCTCTCGCGGGCGATGATACCGCTCGCGGGCGTATCGATTTCGACGCCGCGGACCGCCGACTCGTTCGCGCCGTCGAGGACGATACCGGCGTCGCCGCGGCCGTAGGCGAGTTCGACGCGGGTGTCCCAGTCGACGGACTCGTTGCTGGCGCGGACCCGGCGAGTCCCCACCTCGCCGACGCCGGAGACGGAGAGGTTCCCGACCGCGCTCTGGTCGGCGCGGAGGTGGACGACGCTCCCGTTTCCGTCGCCGACGAGTCGCGTGTCGCTTCCCGCACCGAGGAGCGTCACCGAGCGGTTCAGTTCGACAGCGTCGACCGAGTAGGTGCCCGCGGGGACGTAGACGGTCGTGTTCGCGGGGGCCGACGCGACGGCGGCTTCGACGGTCGGCGCGTCCTCGCCGACGACGGTCGAGACGGGCCTGTCGAACAGCGCATCACTCGCAACGGTGGTCTGGTTCGCCCACTCGTGGTGGGCGGCGACCGACGACTCGAAGGCGGCGAGGCGGGACGAAAGCGGGTCGCCGGCGCGGTCGCGGAGCGTCGCCCAATCGACGACCTCGCCGCCGTGGGCGTCCGCGAACGAGCGGGCCGCGTCGGCGTCGGAAAACGGGACGGCAATCGGGCCGGAGGGGACTCGCGCGCCGGAGTCCACGACGAACGACGCCTCGGACGCCTTCGTCCAGCCGGGGTTGCGGTTGTGTTCGGTTCGGAGGTAGCCGTCGTCGTCGAGGGTAGGCGAGACGGTCGCGTAGTCGGTGACGAACACCGCGAGCGGGTCGCCGAACTGGCGGGCGCTCTCGGCGGTGGACACGTCCGCAGCGGCCGTGGTCACGCCGTAGTAGCCGATGATGTAGCGGTACCGAGAGAAGTGGACCTGCGCGAGCGGGACCTCGAACCCCTCGACTTCGGCCGTGCGAACGTCGACGGAGGTCCCGCCGGTCTTGACCGTGTCGTCGAAGGGAACCGGCGAGACGGACCCGGAGGCGGGGACGACGAAGGAGACGCTGGCGAGGACGAAGACGAGCGCCGTCGCGGCGGCGACCCAGCGGGTCGTCTCGGGCGTGACGAGCGCCATCGGTCAGCGCCCGACTCCGACGGATGCGGGGACGACGGCGGACTGAGCCGCCGCGTCGGGATGCCCCGTGTCTGTCGCGCGGTCGTGCATGGCGAGGGCTAGGTGGGCCGGGGATGATATGCGCGATGGTCTGTGCGTCGAAGCCTCGCGGCCGGGGTCGAACCGACCGAGTGGCCGACTTCGACCCGAATCCTTAATCATCGTCCATACTGATTCACGTGCATGTACGACGAGGAGGATTTGGCGTCCATTCGCGAGGCGCGCGACGAGTGGGAATCGGAGACCCGCGACCCCTTCTTGGAGAAGGGCGGCGAGCGCAAAGACCGGTTCGCCACCGTCTCTAACCACGAGGTAGACGACCTCTACACGCCCGACGACGTGGCCGACCTCGACTACGAGTCGGACCTCGGCTTCCCCGGCGAGTCCCCGTACACGCGCGGGGTGTACCCCACGATGTACCGCGGGCGGACGTGGACCATGCGGCAGTTCGCCGGCTTCGGCACGGCGAGCGAGACCAACGAGCGCTTCCACTACCTCATCGAGAACGGCCAGACCGGGCTCTCGACGGCGTTCGACATGCCCTCGCTCATGGGCAAGGACTCCGACGACCCGCTTTCGGACGGCGAGGTCGGAAAGGAGGGCGTCGCGGTCGACACCCTCCGCGACATGGAGGTGCTGTTCGACGGCATCGACATCGGCGAGGTGACGACCTCCTTCACCATCAACCCCTCCGCGCCGGTCGTCTTCGCCATGTACGTCGCGCTCGCGGACAACCGCGGCGTCTCCCGCGACCGAATCGGCGGCACCTTCCAGAACGACATGCTCAAGGAGTTCATCGCGCAGAAGGAGTGGGTCATCCCGCCGGAACCGTCGCTCAAACTCGTCACCGACACGGTCGAGTTCGCCGCCGAGGAGACCCCGCGCATCCGGCCTATCTCGGTGTCGGGCTACCACATCCGCGAGGCCGGGTCGACGGCGGTACAGGAACTCGCCTTTACCCTCGCCGACGGTTTCGCCTACGTCGAAGACGCGGTGGACCGCGGCCTCGACGTGGACGAGTTCGCCCCCCAGCTGTCGTTTTTCTTCAACTCCCACAACTCCATCTTCGAGGAGGTGGCGAAGTTCCGCGCCGCCCGCCGCATCTACCACGACGTGATGTCGGAGTGGTACGACGCCGACGACGAGCGCTCGAAGCAGTTGAAGTTCCACACCCAGACCGCGGGACAGTCGCTGACGGCCCAACAGCCGCTCAACAACGTCGTCCGCGTGACGATTCAGGCGCTCGCGGGCGTCCTCGGCGGCACGCAGTCGCTCCACACGAACAGTTTCGACGAGGCGCTGGCGCTCCCCTCGGAGGAGGCCGTCACCGTCGCGCTCCGCACCCAGCAGATAATCGCCGAGGAGTCGGGCGCGGCCGACGTCATCGACCCTCTCGGCGGGAGCTTCTTCGTGGAGACGCTGACCGACGAAATCGAGGCCGAGGCGATGGCCTACATCGAGGAGATTCGGGAGATGGGCGACGGCTCCGTCCGCGACGGCGTCCTCGCCGGTATCGACGAGGGCTACTACCACCGCGAGATAGGCGAGGCGTCCTACGAGTACCAGTCTCGGGTCGAAGACGGCGAGGAGGTCGTCGTCGGCGTCAACAAGTACGACACCGACGACGACACCCGGCCCGACCTGCTCCACGTCGAAGACGAGGTGCAGGACCGACAGCTCGCGCGTCTCGAATCCGTCAAGGAAGACCGCGACGACGACGCGATCGAGGCCGCCCTCGACGACCTCCGCGAGACGGTCCGAAACGGCGGGAACGTCATGCCGGTGCTCGTCGACGCCGTCAAGGAGTACGTCACGATGGGCGAAATCATGGACGTGTTCGCCGAGGAGTACGGCACCTACCGCGAGACCATCGGCGTGATGTGAGTGGTCGCCGACGCGGTGACTCCGCCCGAAACGTCGGGGCTGACATGAAGTTTCGCTGACTGGTGTGTGCGACGGTGACACGCGTAACCGACCGACGTCACCGCGACTACCCGCGACGAGAGTCCCCGATCGGACTGCTTGACTACATAGATTTATCATGGAGGATTGGTGTAGTTAGCACGTACTATGGCAGACGGTGACACCGAACTGGAGGCACGGCTGGTCGAGCAAGAGGAGTTCGAACCCTCCGAGGAGTTCGTCGCGCAAGCGAACGTCTCCGACCCGGCCGTCTACGACGAGTTCGAGGAGAACTGGCCCGAGTGTTGGGAGCGGGCCGCCGAGATGCTCGACTGGGACGAAGAGTACGACGAGGTGCTGGACGACTCGAACCCGCCGTTCTATAAGTGGTTCACGGGTGGCAAACTCAACGTCTCGTACAACTGCGTGGACCGCCACGTCGAAAACGGGGACAAGAACCGCGTCGCCATCAAGTGGGAGGGTGAACACGGCGAGACGCGGACGTACACCTATCAGGACCTGTATCGCGAGGTGAACGAGTTCGCGGCGGCGCTGCGCGACCTCGGCGTCGAGGAGGACGACGTGGTCACGCTCTACATGCCGATGATTCCCGAACTGCCAATCGCCATGCTCGCGTGCGCCCGCATCGGCGCGCCGCACTCGGTCGTCTTCGGCGGCTTCTCCGCCGACGCGCTGGCGACGCGGATGAACTCCGCCGACTCCCGGTTCCTCGTCACCTGCGACGGTTACTACCGCCGCGGCGACCCCCTCGACCACCTCGACAAGGCCAACGAGGGCCTCGACGGCGTCGACCACGGCGTCGATGCCACGGTCGTCGTCGACCGCCTCGGCGACGACGGCTTCGGCCACGACCTGAAGGGTAACCAGCACGACTGGGACGACCTCCTCGACGAGCACGCGGGCGAGCGCATCGACCCCGTCGAGCGCGACGCCGAGGACATGCTGTTCCTGATGTACACCTCGGGTACGACGGGCCAGCCGAAGGGCGTCAAACACACCACCGGCGGCTACCTCGCGTACGCCGCGTGGACCTCTCACGCCGTCCTCGACATCGAGAAGGAAGACACCTACTGGTGTTCGGCCGACATCGGCTGGATTACGGGCCACTCCTACATCGTCTACGGCCCGATGGCGCTCGGGACGACGACGGTGATGTACGAGGGGACGCCCGACTTCCCGAACCGCGACCGCCTGTGGGATATCATCGAGAAGTACGCGGTCGATATCTTCTACACGGCCCCGACGGCGATTCGCGCGTTCATGAAGTGGGGTAGCCGATTCCCCGAACAGCACGACCTGTCGAGCCTCCGCCTGCTCGGCACCGTGGGCGAACCAATCAACCCGCGCGCGTGGAAGTGGTACTACAAGCACATCGGCAACGAGGAGTGTCCGGTCGTGGACACGTGGTGGCAGACCGAGACCGGCGGCATGATGATAACGACCTTACCGGGAATCAAGAAGATGAAACCCGGGTCCGCCGGGCCGCCGCTGCCGGGTATCGACGCCCAAATCGTCGACACGAGCGGGAAACGGGTCGACGCCGGACGGGCGGGCTACCTCACGGTGAACAAGCCGTGGCCCGGCATGCTCCGGACGCTCTACAAGAACGACGAGCGCTTCATCCAGGAGTACTGGCAGGAGTACTCCGACGTGGACAGTAACGACCCCGACGACTGGGTCTACTTCCCCGAGGACGGCGCGAAAATCGACGGCGACGACTACATCACCATCCTCGGACGGGTGGACGACGTCATCAACGTCTCCGGTCACCGCCTCGGGACGATGGAAATCGAGTCTGCCATCGTCGGCGTCGAGGGCGTCGCTGAGGCCGCCGTCGTCGGCGGGAACCACGAGGTGAAAGGCGAGGCCGTCTACGCCTACGTCATCACCGAGGAGGGACAGGACGAAGACGACGACATGCGAGCGCGCATCATCGAGGGCGTCGAGGACGCAATCGGCCCAATCGCTCGCCCCGAGATGGTCGTGTTCACGCCGGAACTGCCGAAGACGCGGTCTGGCAAGATTATGCGTCGGCTCCTCGAAGAAATCGCGAACGGCGAGGAACTCGGCGACACGACGACGCTTCGGAACCCCGAAATCGTCGAGTCGATTCAGCGGCAGGTCGAAAACGAGTAACTCCCGCTTCCGCCGCCGTCGGCCCGCTTCCGCTTTTATCGCGGATTCTCTTCCATCCACGCCGACAGCGACTGCTCGTCGCGGAAGTAGCGTCGCTCGCGGACGCCGTCTCGTTCGACCACGGCGAGGAGGTGCTTCTCGGAGAGCCGAATCTGCTCGCCGCTGTAGGTACACGGTTCGATTCGCTCGTCGCCCGGCCGCCACAGCCGATGGGGGACGACGCGGACGATGGTCTCGTCCCGCCCCGTCGGCGAGCGTCCGGTGTAGTCTGAAAGCGCCATACGCGCGGTACGAACTCCACGAATATGGTATTTTCCTGCATAGTTTGTGTAGTAATATAGTCTCTCGCGGCCCGAGTCGTGGGATATTGTCTCTCGGTGTGCGAATTGTTCTCAACGATGCGCGCCGCGGTATCAGCCCGCACATTTATTTTGAACGTTAGTGAAGGATACGGCGTATGAAGAAACCACTCCTGGTGACGGAGTTCCTCGACCGCGCGCGGCGGTACTACGGGGACGAGGAGGCGGTCGTGGCGACGACGGGTGAGCGCTTTACCTACGACGAACTCGGCGAGCGCGCCGACGGTTTCTCGGCGGCGCTCCAGTCCCGGGGCGTCGAGAAGGGCGACCGGGTCGCGGTGCTCGACCCCAACACGCACTACCACCTCGAAGCCGCCTACGGGTCGATGCAGTTGGGGGCCGTCCACATGCCGCTGAACTACCGGCTCGTCCCGGCCGACTTCGAGTACATGCTGAACGACGCGGACGTGACCGCCATCTACGCCGACTACGCCTTCGCCGAGAAGATAGACGAGGTCCGCGACGAGATTCCGACGGAGATTTTCGTCACGAACGACCCCGAGAGGGCCGCCGAATCGACCGACGGGGAGTGGCTCGACTTCGACGAACTGGTCGCGGAATCGACCGACTACGAGCGCCCCGAGATGGACGAAGACGACATCATCACTATCAACTACACGTCGGGGACGACCGGCGACCCGAAGGGCGTCTGCCGCACCCATCGCGCCGAGACGATTCACGCCTATCTCATCTCGATGCACCAGGACATCGCGGACGACGACGTGTATCTCTGGACGCTTCCGATGTTCCACGTCAACGGCTGGGGTCACATCTACGCGATTACCGGCCACGGCGCGAAACACGTCTGCACCCGCGGGGTGGAGGCGAAAGCCGTGTTGGACGCCATCCGCGACGAGGACGTGTCGTATCTCTGCGCCGCGCCGACGGTGCTGAACATCCTGATGAAACACTACCGCGAGGAGGGCGGCGTCGAGACGACAGGTGCGAGCCCCGTCCGGGCGGCGACCGCCGGTGCGGCCCCGCCGGAGGCGACGATTCGGACCGTCGAAGACAAGTTCGGCTGGCGGCTCATGCACGTCTACGGGGCCACCGAGACCGGCCCGCTCATCACGACCTCGGAGGCCGGACGCTACCTGAGTGACGGCGACGACCGCTTCGGCGTGAAGAAGAAACAGGGCATCGGCTACCTCGGCACCGACGTTCGCGTCGTCGACGAGGACGGAACCGACGTGCCGAGAGACGACCAAACCATCGGCGAAATCGTCGTCGCGGGCAACCAGGTGATGGAGAAGTACTGGAACAAACCCGAGGAGACTGAGGAGGCTTTCTCGGCGCGGTTGGAGGGCTACTACCACATGGGCGACCTCGCGGTCGTCGACGAGAACGGCTTCATCAGCATCCAGGACCGCAAGAAGGACATCATCATCTCCGGCGGCGAGAACATCTCCAGCATCGAACTGGAAGACACGCTGTTCGACCACGGCGAGGTCGCCGACGTGGCGGTCATCCCCGTTCCGTCCGATGAATGGGGCGAGTCGCCGAAGGCGTTCGTCGTGCCGACGAGCGGCGACCCCGACGCGCCGGGGGTCACCGCCGAGGCGCTCATCGAGTTCTGTCGGGAGCGCATCGCGACGTACAAGGTGCCGAAGGAAATCGAGTTCGTCGCCGAACTCCCGAAGACGGCGACCGGGAAGATTCAGAAGTACGAACTGCGCGAGCGGGAGTGGGAAGACGAAGGGCGGATGGTCGGGGAAGGATAGGAACGACCGCGTTAAGCCCGCGTTTCTGCGGGTAGCAGGGACTTAACCGCGGCTGAGGGGTCTCGTTTGGAGGGCGTGCGCGGTTCAGCGGTCGTCGCAGCCGCAGTCGAGGCCGAGTGAGGCCGGGTTGTTGTTGAACGCGTCGAGGGTGTCTTTGAGCTTCTCGCCGTCGACCATCTCGCGGTCGACTTTGACGTACCATCTCGTCTGCTTTCTACCGTTCTGCCATGATGAAGTGTGTCTGAGCCACTTACCGGCCATATTCTTGACTTGCTCGATGGTGTAGCCCTCGTAGTAGCCATACTTGATTTCCGCGCTGGTGCACCCCGATTCGAGCGTCCGAAGGTTGAGGACGGTGGCAATGTAGTGCTTCAGCATTATCTTCGCCTTGTCTCCCTTCGGCGGGTCGAGTAGAATCCCCCGCCAGTATTCGTTCGATCTCTCTTTACCCGCGATTGTCAGGTTTTCGTCGGGCCATGTTTCTGGGTGGTTCGCCCAGTAGCCGGGCGTCTTGGGACAATCGATAGTCGCGGCCACGGAGCCGGAAACCGCGGGGATACCGATACCGATGCCGAGCGCCGACATCGCACCGAGTCGGAGTACGGAGCGCCTTGTCGGTTTGAATCCGTCGTTCGTGTCGTCTGTCATAGTGGCTGCCACGTGTGTGGCTGAATCGTTATTTGCGCTTTGTCTGGTTAGTTATAAATCGGACATTCAGAAAGCGGGGAACTTAACGATGATTGTCGCCCGGTGGAATCCGCGTTGAAACTGCCGAATCCGGGGATATATATCTAGTATTCTGATAGTTGTGAACCGACTGTTCGACCCGCTCACGCGGCCGCCGACGTGGGGGAGAGCGGGGCGTCACGCTTCGCGACGAGACGAAGCGCGCGGCCGGCTCGTCGGCGGCGACGTCCGAACAGGTCGAACGGACGCGGCGGGCCAGTCCGACCCCGGCGTGTATTTTGTGTCGGTGACACGTCCCGCCACGCGGGGGACTCGTTTCGAGCGTCGGTTGGAACTCGTTCCCGACGAGAACCTTATATTATGGTGTAGACAGCGTATTTACATAATGATTGATAATACAGATAATAGGGAATCTATACATAACTATTATTAACGATGTATCCACCGATTTGTCTATGGCACGGGATAACAAGTCTCTAAATCGACGAGACGTGCTGAAGGCGACTGGTGCTGTTGGGACCGCTGGCTTGGCAGGGCTGGCGGGGTGCACCGGCGGCGGCGACGACAGCGGCGGCGGAGGTGGTGGCGGCGGAGACGACGAGTATCCGGCGCTGGGCAACTATCCCATCGAGGGCGACACGGCCACGTTCGGATTCAACGTCCCGCAGTCGGGGCCGTACGCCTCGGAGGGTGAAGACGAGCTTCGTGCCTACGAACTCGCGGTGAAGCACCTCAACGAGGGCGGCGGCTGGGTCGACTCGCAGTTCGACGACCTCTCCGGGGACGGCGTCCTCGGCTATACCATCGACCACGTGGACGGCGACACGGCCACGGACGCGGACCAAGCGCGGCAGTCCGCGTCGGGGATGATTCAGCGGGACGACGCCATCATGATTTCGGGCGGGTCGTCCTCGGCGGTCGCCATCGCGGTGCAGGGGCTGTGTCAAAACGAGAAGGTCATGTTCATGTGCTGTCTGACGCACTCGAACGACACCACCGGGACCGACTGCGTCCGCTATTCCTTCCGAGAGATGTTCAACGCGTACATGACCGGACAGGCGCTCGCACCGGTCGTCCGCGACGCCTACGGCGAGGACCTGCAGTTCTACCAGCTCTACGCCGACTACAGTTGGGGCCAGACCCAGCAGGCGTCGATGGAGCAGTTCATGACCGACGTCGCCGGCTGGGAACAGGTGGAGTCCGTCGCGACCCCGCTCGGGACCTCCGACTACTCGACGTACCTCTCGGGGGCGCAGAGTTCGGGCGCGGACGTGCTCATCTTGAACCACTACGGCCTCGACGGCGCGAACTCCATGCAGCAGGCCATCGACGCCGGCATCGACGAGGAGATGGAAATCATCGTTCCGCTGTACAACCGCCCGATGGCGGAGGCGGCCGGCGGCGCGATAGAGGGCATCTACGGCACCGTCGCGTGGGACTCCCAGATAGACAACACGCCGTCGCAGGAGTTCACGCAGGCGTTCCGAGACGAGTACGACCGGACGCCCTCGGGCCCCGCTCAGTTGGCGTACGCCCAGACGCTCCAGTACGCCGCCGCCGTCGAGCGCGCGGGGACGTTCTACCCGCCGGAGGTCATCAGACAGCTCGAAGACTACGAGTACGACAACATCGGCATGGGCGCGGAGACGATGCGCGGGTGCGACCACCAGGCACAGCGCGACGTGCCGGTCGTGCAGGGCCTTCCCGCCTCCGAGCAGAGCGAGGGGACGTACTTCAACATCGTCAACATCACCAGCCGCGACGACCTCGGCTACGCGTGCGACGCCGGGCCAGCGGCCGAGTGTGAACTCGGGTCCTACGAGTAGACACTCGTCCCACCGTTATCTTAATGAAAGTTAATCGCAGACAACCACGCACACGTAAATGAGTAAGATTAGCATACCCATGGTAGTTCACGCGCCGAACGCCCGGCCCAGAGGTGACGAGCGATGAGCCTCCTGTCGGACGTACTCGTCATCCTGCTCAACGGCCTCCAGCAGGGGGCAATCTACGTCCTCTTGGCGGTCGGTCTCTCCATCATCCTCGGCACGCTCAAGTTCGTCAACTTCGCGCACGGTGCGCTGTATCTCATCGGCACGTACGCGGGGCTGTTCGTCGCGCTGAACGTCCCGCTCTCGAACGGGAAGCTCGCCGAGTGGGGCTTTTCGAGTTTCGGGCTCGACATCGGCTTCTTCGCCGCCCTGATTTTCGTCCCGCTTTTCGTCTTCGGGGTCGGCCTGTTGATGGAGCGGTACCTCGCGCGGGCGTTCTACGACCGCCCCGACACCGACCAGATTCTCGTCACGTTCGGCCTCGCAATCGTCGTTCAGGAACTGTTCCGCGTCCTGTTCGGCAGCAACAGCCTGCCGTTCGAACAGCCCGAGCGAATCCTCTCGTTCGGCTCGTTCGCCGGCCTGCCCGTCTCCGGCCCGGTCGCCCTTCCCATCGTCGGCAACTTCCCGCAGTGGCGGCTCTGGGTCATCGGCATCACGGCCGTCCTCGTGGCGCTGGTGTACCTGCTCGTCGAGTACACCGACTTCGGCCTCGTCGTCCGCGCCGGCACCCGTGACGCCGAGATGGTCCGACTCCTCGGCATCAAAATCACCCGCCCGTACATCGTCGTCTTCGGCATCGGCGCGGCGCTCGCCGGGGTGGCGGGCGTCGTCGGCGGCCCCCTGAACGTCGTCAACCCGACCATCGGGACGAACATCCTCGTCCCGGCGTTCCTGACGGTCGTCATCGGCGGGGTCGGCAGCATCGCCGGCGCTGTCGTCGGCGGCATCGTCTTCGGTCTCACGACCGCCGCGCTCGTCGCCTTCGCGCCCGCGTGGTCGCAGGTCGGGCTGTACGCCATCGCGGCCATCGTCCTCCTGACGCGGCCGCAGGGCCTGCTCGGTGACGAGGAGGTGACGCCATGAGCGAGAAGGACGCCAACCCGAGCGCGAAGGACGCGCTCGTCGGCGGTAGTCTGTTCGGTCGCTGGGAGAAACTCCGCGGCCGCGAGGGGACGGTCGTCGGTATCACGGCCATCCTCGTCGCGGTGTTCCCGTACCTCTTCGCCCGCGCGCCGGTCGTCTCGGGAATCCTCCAGGGGTACCAGAGCCTCGCGACGCTCATCCTCATCTGGGGCATCTTCGCTATCGGCTTCGACCTGCTGCTCGGCTACACCGGACTGCTCTCGTTCGGCCACGCGGCCTTCTGGGGCGGTGCGGCGTACGCCGCGGGCATCGTCGCCAAGAACGTCAGCGGCGACCCCATCGTGATGGTCGTCTCGGGGACGCTGTTCGCCGTGCTCCTCGCGTGGGTGCTCGGCTTCCTGTCGCTTCGCCGCGGCGGCATCTACTTCTCCATCCTGACGCTGGCGTTCGCTCAGATGTTCTACTACATGGCCGCGTCGCCGCTGGCGTTCCTGACCAACGGCGAAAACGGCCTGACCGGCGTCGAGGTCGGCAGTTTCCTCGGCGTCATCCACCTCGAATCCGACATCCCGTCCGTCGGCGGGATGCTCCTCGGAACCTGGCTGTACGCCTTCGTCGGCGTCTTCTTCGTCGGCGCGGTCGCGGTCGCCTACCGCATCCTCAACTCCCCGTACGGGATGGTGTTCCGCGCCATCCGCGAGAACGAACAGCGCGCCGAGTTCGTCGGCCTCAACGTCTGGCGCTACAAGCTCATGGCGTTCATCATCTCGGGCGCGTTCGCCGGCATCGCCGGGAGCCTCTTTACCATCCACGGGGCGTACGTCCCCCTCCAGTCGCTGTTCTGGACGGAGTCGGGCGACATCGTCGTCATGACCGTCCTCGGCGGCGCGGGCTCGATGTTCGGGCCGGTCCTCGGCGTGGGGCTCTACCTCTACATCGAGAACATCGTCAGCACCATCCAGGCGCTGACGATTCCCTTCACGGACATCGTGCTCATCAGGGACTTCGGGTTCTACTGGCACCTGCTGTTGGGGCTCGTCTTCGTCGTGGTCGTCTGGGTCGTCCCCGACGGCCTGTGGGGTATCCTGAACCGACTCCGCGAACTCGCGGTCGAATTCGGCTCGAAGGCCGCGGAGCGACTCCGTTCGCGCTCCAAGGGAGGTGGTCGCTGATGACGCTCCTCGAAACGGAGAACCTCGTCAAGGAGTTCGGCGGCCTCGTCGCGACCGACGACGTGAACCTCACCGTCGAGGAGGACGAACGCGTCTCCATCATCGGACCGAACGGCGCGGGGAAGTCCACGCTCATCAACCTCATCACGCGGCGACTCGACCCGACGAGCGGCGACATCCGCTTCAAAGGCGAGTCCATCGTCGGCCTCGAACCGCATCAGGTGGTCCAACGCGGCGTCTCGAAGTCGTTCCAGACCGCCTCCATCTTCCCCGACCTCACCGTCCGGGAGAACGCCGAAATCGCGGCGCTGGCGTCTGAACGCGGCGCGTTCGGGTTCGAGTTCCTGAAACACCGCGACAGTCTCAGCGACGTCCACGGCGTCGCCCGCGACACGCTCGACTCGGTCGGCCTGTTGGACCGCGCGGACACCGTCGCCACCGACCTGCCCTACGGCGACAAGCGCCGCCTCGAAATCGGTATCGCACTCGCGAGCGACCCCGACCTGCTCCTCATGGACGAACCGACCGCCGGCATGTCTCCGGAAGAGACGAAGTCGACGGTCGAACTCATCGAGCAGGTCAAACGCGACCACGGCCTCACGTTCGTCCTCGTCGAACACGACATGGAAATCGTCTTCAGCATCTCAGACCGCATCGTCGTCCTCAGCCGCGGCGGCATCATCGCCGAGGGGACCCCCGACGAGATTCGGGGCAACGAAGCCGTCCAAGAGGCGTACCTCGGAGGTGTCGAGCTATGAGCCTCCTCGAAATCGACGCCATCGACGCCTACTACGGCGAGAGCCACATCATCCGCAACCTCTCGATGAGCGTCGAGGAGGGCGAGATATGCGCGCTCCTCGGCCGCAACGGCGCGGGCAAGACCACCACGCTTCGCTGTATCGCCGGCGCGACGCCGCCGGACGTGCGGGAGGGCAACATCCGGTTCAAGGACGACGACATCACCGGCGTCCCCGCCGAAGACGTCTCGGTCCGGGGCATCTCGCTGGTGCCCGAGGAGCGACGCATCTTCCCGAACCTCTCGGTCGCCGAGAACCTCCACCTCGCGGAGGTCGTCAACAACAAGTCGAACACGTGGGGCCGGTCGCTGTCGTTCGGCCACAAGGGGATGTCGACCGAGGAGGTCTACGACCAGTTCCCCCGACTGGACGAGCGGCGAGACCAGCGCGCGGGGACGCTTTCGGGCGGCGAACAGCAGATGCTCGCCATCGCGCGCGCCCTGAAGCAGAACACGGACCTGTTGCTCCTCGACGAGCCCTACGAGGGGCTCGCGCCGAAGATTATCGAGGACGTGGAGGACGCGGTCGAACGCATCAGCGAGGCGGGCACGACCATCCTCCTCGTCGAGCAGAACGCCGCGGCGGCCATCAAACTCGCCGACCGCGCGTACGTCATCGACCAAGGGGGCATCGTCTTCGACGGGACCGCGGAGGAACTCCGCGATGACGCCGAGACCCGCGAGCGGTATCTGGGGGTCTGACGATGGCCGCGACCGATATCGACGCCGACCCCGAGACGGCGCTCGAAACGCTCATCGAAGCCGGCGCGGTCGACGAAGCGCCGGACGGGACGCTTTCGACCACGGAGGAGTTCGAGAAGACGCTTGCCGTCTACCACGACATCTACGGCGCGGTCTCGACCGAGGAGTTCCACCAGACCGTCTCGGACCTCTTCGGCGTCGCACCCGAAAACGTCGAGGCGCGACTCGACGAGTTCGGCGTCACCAGAGCCGACGTGGTCGCGTATCTTGCGGCCAAGTCGTTCCTCGACGTGCCGGTCGAACAGGACTCGCTGTTGGTCATGGCGGGCCTGCTCGTCGAGATGACCTCGTCGTCGCCGGTGCCGAGCGCGCTCGACGAACTCGACGACGACTCCTTCGAATCGTACCTCGACGCGCATCCGGACGCCGTCGTCCTCGTGTGGCGACGCTTCTGTGACCCCTGCGACGCGATGAAAGACGACCTCGACGCCATCCTCGACCGCGTCCCAGACGGGGTCGCGGCCGCGGGCGTCGACGGCGAGGCGGCCGACGAGTTCTGTCGGCGCTTCGAGGTCGACGCGGCGCCGACGCTCCTGTGTGTCCGCGATGGAGAACTGCGAGAACGAGCGTCCGGCCGCCAGACCCCAGATGAGGTCGCGGCCGTCCTCGACCGAGTCTACTAGCTTTTCCGCTTCGTCGACCCCGTCACCATGACGGGGCGGTCGGAGTTCAGAATCACCGTCTGCGTGACGCTTCCGAACAGCGCCTTGCCCGCGGGCGAGCGCTTCCGCCCGGCGGTGACGATGAGGTCCGCGTCCTCCTCGTCGGCGAACTCGATGATGACCTCCGCGGGGTCGCCCGACGACTCGTTGACGTCGTAGTCGATACCGCGGTCTTCGAGGAACTCGCCGGCCTCCCGGACCGAGTGAATCTGCGTCGCCGACGCCCCGCTGGGGTTGTCGGTGAAACTGTGGACGAGCGTGACCTCCTTCTCGTCGGGTTCGCCGGGGAGTTTCGCGACCTCTTCGACGCACGCGAGCGCGTGTTCCGCGTCGTCATCGACACCGATTACCACGTGATACATACTACCACGTCCCAGTCGCCGGTCTTAGTATTTGTGCTGAACGTTCGTGCTAAATTAGGTCGCGTCGTCGAGTCCGGCCGAGACGTAGACGACGAGCGCGAGCGGGACGCCGAGGACGAGCGCGATGGTCAGCGCGCCGTAGGCCGCGAAGCCGACGGGCGTGGGTGGAAACGGCACCAGAAAGAGGAACCGAGGCGCGCTGAGGCCCGAGACGAACGTGCCCGTGAGGTAGCCCGCGACCCCGGCGACGGCGACGAGGGCGGCGTACAATCCGAGGACGAAGCGGTGACCGCCGACGTTCGAACTCACGGCTCACGTTGGGGGGCGGACGCTGTTAGGGGTTTCCGTTCGCCGCGTCGGCGTCGCCCGCGTCCGCGTACCGATGCACCTTTTGCCGCACGCGCTAAGGGTGAGCTATGTCGGATACCGATATCCTCGGACTCGTGCTCGGGGCCATCGCGATACTGATGTTCGCGACGGGCGTCCTCCTCGTCGTCTGAGGTCCCGCCGCTTTTCCGCGTCGCCGCCGCCGAGAGCGACCGCTTCTCTCAAGTCGTGACCACCGTCGCCCGCGAGCGGCGGCGCTGACGGGTTCGTGAACGTCGCGAGCGAGCGGAACCGGCAGTTACGGCGAGCGCGGACGCACGGACAGTCGGCGTCGGGCGCGTTCGCTCTCGAAAAACAGCGTCCGAAAAATGAAGCCGAGACGCCGGCGAGCGGCGTCGATTACGCGTCGTCAGCGGATTCCGCGTCCGCGTCTGTGTCGTCGACCGTCTGCCCGCCGTCGGTGGCGAGTTCGGTCTCGTCTTCGCCGCCGTCGGTGACGGCCGTCTCCAGTTTGCGCTCGAACCAAGTCCACTCGGCGGTGACCAGGTCGTCGTCGGCGAGGTCCCACGGGTCGCCGTCCTGGACTTCGCGGCCTTCGAGCCACGACTGGACGAAGTTCCAGACGAAGATGATCTGGCCGACGAGCAGGATGAGCGCGCCGACCGTGGCGACCTGGTGGAGCGTCGCGAACTGCGGTAGGTAGGTCGCGTAGCGACGCGGCATGCCACCGTAGCCGAGCAGAATCATCGCGAAGAACGTCAGGTTCGTCCCGACCATCGAGAGCCAGAAGTGCCACTTACCGAGCGTGACCTGGTACATCCGGCCGGTGTAGATGGGGAACCAGTAGTAGAGCCCGGCGAAGCCGGCGAAGGCGATGGCACCCATGACGATGTAGTGGAAGTGTCCGACGACGTAGTAGGTGTCGTGGAGCACGAGGTCCACCGGAATCGACGCGAGGAAGACACCCGTCACGCCGCCGATGATGAAGTTCGAGACGAAGCCGATACAGAACAGCATCGGCGTCGTGAGGCGAATCTTCCCGTTCCACATCGTCGTGATCCAGTTGAACGTCTTGACCGCGCTCGGTATCGCGATGGCCAGCGAGACGGCCATGAACGAGGCGCGAAGCCGGGGGTCGATACCCGTCGCGAACATGTGGTGCGCCCAGACGCCGAACGAGAGGACGCCGATGGCGAGCGTGGAGTAGACGACGAACTTGAACCCGAAGAGCCGACGGCCCGCGAAGCGCGGGAGCACGAGGCTCACGATGCCCATCGGGGGCAACACGAGGATGTACACTTCGGGGTGGCCGAAGAACCAAAACAGGTGCTGCCAGAGAATCGCGCCGCCGTCGACCGAGAAGAACATCGTGCCGAAGTTCCGGTCGAGAAGCAGCATCACGATGGCGCTGCCGAGAAGCGGGAACGCGAAGAGGATGAGACCCGACTGGGTCAGAATCGTCCACGAGAAGATGTCGAGGTTCGCCCACGAGACCTTCTCGTTACGCTCCGTGAAGATGGTCGCGATGAAGTTGATCGCACCCATCGTGGCCGAGACACCCGAGAGGTGCAGGCCGAGGAGCATCAGGTCGACGCCGGCGTTCATCTGGTTGCCGGAGCCGACACCGGCGGAAAGCGGCGTGTACATCGTCCAGGCCGTCTGCGCCGGGATGACGTCCGGGATGGGGAAGAACCCGGCCCAGATGAGCAGCGCCGCCGGCGGCAGGAGCCAGAACGCGATGGCGTTGATACGCGGGAACGCCATGTCGTCCGCGCCGATGAGAAGCGGGATAAAGTAGTTCGAGAACGCGGCGATGATGGGCGTCCCGAACAGGAACAGCATCGTAATCCCGTGGCTTGTGAGCAACGAGTTGTAGAACGTGTTCGAGATAAGCGTCATCGACGGGTCCGCCAGTTCAATCCGCATCAGGACGACCATGAGACCCCCCACGGCGAACGCGACGAGCGCGTATGCGCCGTAGAGCATCCCGATGTCCTTGTGGTCGACCGTCGTCAACCAACGGATGACCCCGGATGGTTTCTCCTCCGAGACGTACTGCTCTGCGGTACCACCGACCGTGCCTCCGCCCGCGAGCGGAGTGTACGACCGCCAGTCTTCGACCCGCGCGAGCCACGCGGCGACGGCGATGAGGAAGACCCCCATAAGCACCGTCAGTGCTAACTGTCCGTTAACCTCCATGGAAGTGCCTGAGTAGTGCAGGGTAATGAAAGATTCGGGACTGCCCTGCGATTCGAGGTGCTTTAAGCCGTCTCGTCCGCGGCTTCGACGGCGTCGTCATCCGGCGATTCTTCGAGTTCGGCCGCTTCCTCGCTCTCTTCTTCGTGAATCGGCTTCGCACCGGGAACCGTCGCCTGCCCCGGCGCGTAGACGGTGCCTTCCTTCTCGGAGCCGGCGATGGCCTTCCCCGAGAGGTAGGTGAGGGCAGCGAGGAGCACGAACGGCGCGATGAGGAGCGTGTACTGGAGCCCCGAGGTGAGCGATTCGAACCCAAACGGATTGACGAAGGTGAAGGCCACCACGAAAAACAGGATGATGGCCAGCGGAACCATGTTGACCGTGAGGTCGAGGATGGTGTCCTTGTCGAACGTCTTGGTTGCCATATCGAGACACTCGGGGACGCCGTTCAAATAGATTGTTGGTTTCTCGTTCGGTCGGAGGGGGTGGAGACGGCCGCGGGGTCTCCCGTGGGGTCGCCCGCGGCGGTCAGAAGGTCTGTCGCTGTTCGCGGACGAACAGTTCGAAGACGACGCCGCCGACCACCAGTAGAATCGCGGCGGCGATGACCGCGTAGCCCCGGGTCACGAGGGCGATGTCGGTGAACGCGAGTCCCGCGCCGAACGCGAAGAAGATGACCGCGAGCGCGGTGACCGCGCGAATCGTCGAGGCGACGTAGCCGGACTCCTTGAGGATGCCGACGACGCTCCCGCCGAACAGGAGCAGCCCGCCGACGGCGAGTGGAAACAGGCCGAACAACAGGCCCAACTCGGAGATGGGTATCCCGAGCGCGATGAACACGGGCCACGGACTGGCCGTGCGGTACTGGTCGGAGAGTCCCGGCGCTTCGTCCATACCCGCCCGTTGGACTGTGTGGTAACAAGCCCTTCGGAACCGAGACTAGCGGAGAGAGATACCCTGTCGCGCGAGGAAGTCGCTGACCGCACGAATCTCGACGGGGCTCCCGATGATTCGGCACGTGTCTCCGGCCTTTCGGTGGACGGAGACGACGAACTCCGCTTCGATGTCGTCGCGCACGCTCTCCAGCAGGTCGCACGGGAGCACGATTTGCGTGCTGTCGCGAAGCGTCCGGGGGTCGGGCATCGGTGTTCATCGGGCGGTCGAAGGGGTCGTGTATAATCGTGCCGATACTTGTCTCTCCGCGTACGCGCGACCACCACGATAGCCGACGCGTCGGCGCGGCGGAATCTGCCGCGCGGAAGGAAAGGGTTTTTCGACGGACGCGGCGGAACTGTTGACGATGGGACTGGAGGAGGAGATCGAAGATATCCGCGAGGAGATATCTAACACGCCGTACAACAAGTCGACCGAGGCGCACATCGGTCGGCTGAAGGCGAAGCTCGCGGAGCTGAAAGAGAAACTCGAAAACCAGAGTTCGGCCGGTGGCGGCCAAGGGTACGCCGTCGAGAAGACGGGCGACGCGACGGTCGCGCTCGTCGGCTTCCCCAGCGTCGGCAAATCGACGCTCATCAACGCGCTCACCAACGCCGACAGCGAGACGGGCGAGTACGAGTTCACGACGCTCAACGTGAACCCGGGGATGCTGAAATACAAGGGCGCGAACATCCAGATACTCGACGTGCCGGGCCTCATCGAAGGGGCCGCTGGCGGCCGCGGCGGCGGTAAGGAGGTCCTCTCGGTCGTCCGCACCGCCGACCTCGTCGTGTTCATGCTCTCGGTGTTCGAGATAGAGCGCTACGAGCGGCTCCAACAGGAACTCTACAACAACAAGATTCGGCTCGACACGTCGCCGCCGAACCTCTCTATCAACAAGAAGGGCAAAGGCGGCATCAACGTGACCAAAAGCGACAGCGTCGACCTCGAAGAGGAGACCATCAAGGGCATCCTCCGCGAGCACGGCTTCGTCAACGCCGAGGTGACGCTCCGCGGCGAGACGACCATCGACGAACTCGTCGACGGCATCATGAAAAACCGCGTCTACCTGCCGTCTATCGTCGCCGTCAACAAGGCCGACCTCATCGACAAGGACTACCTCCCGACGGTCGAGGAAAACCTCCGCGAGGTCGGCCTCGACCCCGACGAGGTCACGTTCATCAGCGCCGAGGCCGAGAAGGGCCTCGACGCGCTCAAAGAGGAAATCTGGGACGCTCTCGGGCTCATCCGCATCTACATGGACAAACCCGGCCGCGGCGTCGACTACGACGAACCGCTCGTCCTCCGCGAGGGCGACACCATCGACGACGCCATCCACGAACTCGGTGCCAAACTCGACGAGCGGTTCCGGTTCGCCCGCGTCTCCGGCCCGAGCGCCAAACACGACGACCAGCAGGTCGGCCGCGACCACGTTCTCGCCGACGAGGACGTGCTCCGCATCATCGCCCAGCGGTGACGACCGACCCGGCGGCCCGGTCGGCTTCGCGGTCGCCCGCGCGCCGCCTCCACCTACTCCTCGTCTTCGTCCTCGGTCTCGTTCCGTGGTCCGTCCAGACGTTCACGACCGGGAGCGCCACGTTCCTGTTTCCGTGGGGACTCGTCGGCCCTTCGACCGGGAGCGTGACGACCATCACCGACTTCTTCCTGCGCTTTACGATGGGCCTCCCGGACTACATCCTCGTGTGGCCGGTCGGCGTCGCCTGTTACCTCGTCGCGCTCGGAAGCGCGCTCTCGGGCGCGTTGTTCGGCCGCGAGGACGTTCGACTCACCGCGGCCGGTCTCCTCCTCGCCGGCGTGACCCAGTTGGAGGTCGCCCGCGGCTTTTCTGTCCAACCCGGTCGAACCGCGTGGCCGGTCGGGACGGTCCTGCTGTGGGCCGTGGCGGGGTTCTTGTATTGGTCACGCGCGAGCGGGCGCGACGCCGACGGCTCCTCGCGCTGAGAGTAATCAGGATTCCCGCCGCCGCCGACGAACCAGCCCGAACCGATGCGTTCCTCTTCTCAGTCGTCCGCGGCCGTCTTCGGACGGTAGTTCCGACTGACCGCCTTCCACGTCCCGGTCTTGAACCGGTAGTAGTTCAGCGCCGCCGGAATCGTCGTCTCGGCGAGGAACGCCAGGTAGAGCCCGGTGAGGCCGAGCGAGGTGACAGAGCCGATGTAGGTGAGCGGAATCGACCCGAGGAACATCCCGACGAACTGGCTGCCGAACGTCCAGCGGGTGTCGCCGCTGGCGTCGAGCGGGCCCGCGGAGCCGCCGGAGACGCCCTGTAAGACGACGGCGAGACAGGCGACGTAGACGAGGTCGACGGCGATGGGGACCGCCGGGTCCGCCGGGTTATCCACGAACCCGAGGACGATCGGGCGGGCGAATATCGCCACGAGCGCCGCCGAGACGAGGTACGTGGCGACGGCGAACCGAATGACTTCGTTGCCGTAGGCCTCGGCGGTCTGTTCGTCGTCCTTGCCGAGCGCCTGCCCGACGAGGCTCGACGACGCCAGCCCGAAGCCCCAGCCGGGGGTGTTCATCAGGCCCCAGATGCGGCGGGCGATGACGAACGCCGCGACCACGTCCGGACCGAAACTGTCGAGGATGGCCAGCATCGGGAACTCGGCGACGGTCCAGACGAGCCCGCGACCCATCACGGGCAGTCCGATTTTCACGAGGTCGACGAGCGTCCCGGGGTCGACGAACGAGCCGAAGGGGTCGATGGTGACGGGGAACGCGCCGACGCCGGGGAGCGACCCCCGCGACAGGCCGACCGCGAACGCGCCGGCGACGACGACGTTCGAGAGGACGGTCCCGAGCGCCGCGCCCTCGACGCCGAGGTCGAGGCCGAAGATGAGCACCGCGTTGAGGACGATGTTGATGACCGCACCGCTCGCACGGAGTGTCATCGCGGTGTAGGCGTCGTCGCTGCCGACGAGGACGCGGCTCCCGATGAGGTTCAGGCCGGCGAAGGGGACGCCGAGCCCGACGATTCGGAGGTATGCCGCTCCGAGTTCGATGGCATCTTGGTTGCTGCTCAGCACGGAGATGAGTTCGGTGGGGAACAGCCAGAAGACGGCCGTGACCGGGAGCGTGGCGATGACGGTCAAGAGCGCGCTCGAACGGACCGCGAGCCCCAATTCGTCTATCGCGTCCGCGCCGAAGCGCTGGGAGACGAGCGCGATGGTCCCGCCTGCGATACCGCCGCCGAGCGCGAAGGCGAGTCCCCAGTACGGCCCGGCGAACCCGACGCCGGTGATGGCGACGGTCCCCGAGGCGATACCCACCATCGCCACGTCGACGGCGTTCTTGGACATCCGGGCGATGCCGGTGACGACGCGGGGCCACGAGAGGTCGGCGATGCGGACGGCGCGCTCGCGGTCGAGGAGACCGATTCGAGCGAGCGCCAGCCCGATGCCGAGGATGAGGAGGCGAACGGGGTTGGGGACCGGGGACACTGCTGAATCGTAACTTCGGGGGGTACTTATGTACCACGTAACGGGCCGAAAACTCCCGTAGACGGCGTGTGACAACCATCCACGGTGGGTTCCGCGTTCGGTACGTTTTTCGCCAGCGCGACACATCACTGGGGTATGTCCGGAACCCTCGACCACGTGATGATTCGCGTCGAAGACCTCGAGGAGTCGCTCGACTGGTACACGACCCATCTCGGCTACGAAGAGAAGGGTCGCTGGGAGGCCGACACGTTCACCAACGTCTACCTCGGCCCCGAGGACCTCCACGAGGAGGGCGCGGTCCTCGAACTCACCTACAACCACGGCGACAACACCTACGAGATGGGCGACGCGTGGGGCCACATCGCGGTCCGCGTCCCCGAGGACGAACTCGAATCGTCCTACCAGCAGCTCATGGACGAGGGCGTCGAGGACTACCGCGACCCCGAGTCCTGCGGCGGCCGCTACGCGTTCGTCAAGGACCCCGACGGCCACGAGGTCGAAATCGTCAAGCGCGACCACGGCGCGAAGTGGAGCCTCGACCACACGATGATTCGCGTCGAGGACGCCGACGAGGCGCTCGGCTTCTGGACCCGGAAGTTCGGCTACGAACACACCGGTCGCTGGGAGTCCGACACCTTCGCGAACTACTTCATGAAGCCCGAGGGCGCAGCCGAAGAGGCGATGGCCGTCGAACTCACCTACAACTACGACGGTCGGAGCTACGAGATGGGCGACGCGTGGGGCCATCTCGCGGTCAGCGCCGACGACCTCCACGAGTACTGGGAGACGCTCATGGAGCGCGAGGCCGAAGACTACCGCGACCCCGAGTCCTGCGACGACATGTTCGCGTTCACGAAGGACCCCGACGGCCACGAAATCGAGGTCATCCCGGCCGACTTCGAGTCACCCGAATAACACGTATTCGTTCTAACACGTCCTCGTTCCTGTTTATTTACTGAACAATACGCGCGTTGCGACGCTCTCTTCGGAGAGATATTCCACAAAGTATTTATCCAATCTCCGGAGAGTCGCTTTCGTACCCCTACCCAAGGTGAAAACCAGCGAGTAATCCCTCGCCCGACCTACCCACGGGCGTACGGGGCAGAAAGCTGTTTCGCCACTTATAGACCCATCTATAACAATGACAGCAAACAAACAAGTTCGCGCGGTTCTGCTCGCTGCGCTGATGGTTTTCTCGGTCTTCGCCGGGTCCATCGCGTTCACGGGCACTGCTGCTGCGGCGGCTACGTCGGCTACGGTATCTTCTGATACTGTCGACAAAGGCCCGTCTGCATCCGTCGATGTTACCGTTAACTCTGGCGGAGCGAACGATGTTCACGTATGGCTCGACCTGAACGACGACGGCTATTACAACGCCTCGGAACCGAACACCACGGAAACCGCAGGCTCCCCGGCAACCCTCTCGCTCTCGATTCCGGAGAGCGTCTCCACCGGTGAGTACAACGTCTCTGCCGCCGAGAGCGCTAGCCTGACCGCCGGTACCACCCAGCAGGAGGCTTACGACACGCTCGATGTCGTTGCCGCTGACCCCGCTGGCTTCAACTCGGCGACCCACTACGATGACGGCACGCCGAAGGTCGAAGTCGCCTTCGACGAGGACGTCACCGTCAACGAGATGAACGTCACGGACGGCGAGACGAACCTCTCGCAGTCCCTCTCCGTCTCCAACGGTCAGGTCATCGTCACGCTCAGCCAGGTCTACACGGACGACCTCGAAGTCACGTACAACGTGTCTGACTCGTCCGGTAACACGGCCTCGGCGACCGAGGACGTGACCTTCGCGCCCGTCTACGTCGCGAACAACTCCAACAACACGGCCTACAAGGGCTCGAACGTTGCAGTTGTCGCCGGCACGACCGACACCTCCGTCGAGGTCGAGGGCGTTGACGACGACAACAACTACCAGTTCTCTGGTTCCACCGGTGACAACAGTCAGGTCTTCATCTTCGACACCGAAGATCAGGCCCTCGACACCTACGAGTTCACCATCGGCGGTGTGCAGCAGGCTCAGGTCGACGTTCGCGACCTCGGCTTCGAGCTCACCGTTGACGACCTCAACGTCACGACCAAGGACGGTCTCGAAGGCTCCGTCTCGGCCAACGCGGGCGACCGCACCGTCGACGTCGTCGCACTTGACGACGACGGCGACGAGGTCGAGGACACCGAGACCACCGTCACGCTCGACGGCCAGGGTGAAGCAGACTTCAACCTGAGCTCGGTCGACGCTGGCGAGTACACGATTGAGGCGACCGACGCCTTCACGGGCGTCACGCTCGAGTCCGACACGGTCACCGTCTCGAAGGCCAAGGACTCCTCGGGTGACTTCGCGTCGTCCGTCATCAACGAACAGGTCGGCGACATCGCCGAAATCACCGTCACGCTCGACGGTACTGACGAAGCAGAGATTCAGGTCGGCGCTAACGACCTCGGTTACAGCGCGAACGTCTCCGTCGAAGACGGTAACGACGACGGTGAGGTCACGCTGCTGTTCAACACGTACGCACCGAACAAGACGTCCTCGTTCGACGTTGACGACAGCGACGACGACCTCGTCGTCGACGACATCACCACGGAAATCGACGGTGAGCCCCTCGACGCCGGCGACTACGACCTCGAAATCGCCACCGGTGGCGAAGCCGACAACGTCGCGACGCTCGTCATCGAAGAGCGCAGCACCGAAAGTGTCTCCACCTGGACGGCACCGACGAGCGCTGACCTCACCGAGACCGAAGACGTCTACGACGCGATCGAGAACGAGAATCTGACGCAGAGCGACTCGCTGGCTAACGGCGACGTCGTCGTCACGCAGATCTCCGCGACGGGCCTCGAAGGCGCGTTCGACGCGTCGAACTTCGACGCCCTCTCGGGTACGCAGTTCAACCTCACGATCGAGCAGACGAACCCCGGCCCGAACCGCGAGGCGAAGGTCCTGGGCATCAACAGCTCGAGCGCCACGATCATCGCTGACGGTGACAACGACACGTACTTCATCGTCTACGACCTCGACGACGTCTCTGCCTCGCGCACGGACTCCTACGACAACACCTCGACGCTCTACACCGTTGAGGACGACGACGCGTTCAACGCGACGTTCACCGTCCTCGAAGACGGTGACCTCGCCGAGGACGATGAGGAGACCTCCGACGAGTTCGAAGTCGTCGAACCCGAACTCAGCCTCGACGAGGACGAGTTCGCGGTCTCCAACGCCGCCGAGCAGTCCATCTCGGGCACGGCCAGCGTCGCCCCCGGTACGGAGCTCACCATCCGCGTGACCTCCGACGGCGACACCCAGCCGCGCTTCCTGAAGACTGCCTCCGCGTACGTGCAGGCTGACGGCACGTTCGCCGCGGCGTTCGACTTCTCGGAGCAGAACATCAACGACACGTTCGAAGTAGAGGCCTCCGTCGACTCCGGCACGGCCGAAGACGCGACCGCTGACGGTATCGTCGGCGAAGCCACGGAGACGACCACGGCCGCGGAAACGACCACGACCGAGGAATCCACGGAAACGGCAACCGAGACCGAAGAGCCGACCGAGGAGCCCACGGAAACGGCAACCGCGACCGAAGAGCCGACTGAGGAGCCGACCGAGGAGACCACCGAGTCCAGCACGCCTGGCTTCGGTGTCGTTGTCGCCCTCGTCGCCCTCGTCGCCGCGGCACTCCTCGCCGTCCGCCGCGACTAACTTCGACTGATACCACCGGGCTTCGTCCCGGTCCCCTCAACACTTCTTTATTGATCGACTCCACAGCGGCGGCGCTGTGCTGTGCGTTCGGGCCGCCGGACCGGTCGGACGAGCTCGATACCCGGAACGACAAGGGATTTATTCGGTCCTCCGCATCCATTACGTATGCCCGGTCTCCTCTCCGACATCCTCGCGTGGGTGGTCATCGGAACCTTCGTCGCCGGCGCGGTCGTCAACGGGCGGAACCGCGACCTCGGGCGGCGGGTGATGTCCGCAGCGTGGGTGTTGTTCGCGCTCTTCTGGCTCCAACTCATCCCTCACTTCACGCTCGTCCACAGGAGCTACATCGAGGGGATTTTGACTATCGTGGCCGTCCCGGCGTCGCTGTACGCCGGCTGGCTCCTCTACAACGGCCGCGACACGCTGTTCGTCCTCTCGCGCGCCGTCGCCGCCATGGGCGTCGTCTACCTTCCGTTCGAGACGATTCCCGCGTTCACGCTCTTCGGGGCGACCGTCCCCGCACCCCGCGGCATTCTCATGGAGTCCGTCGCGGCGCAGACGCGCTTCCTCATCGAATCGCTCGGCTACACGCCGCAGATGATTGTCGGCGACGAGGGCTACCTGAACACGTTCCTGTGGATGCAGGGCTCTCACCGAATCGAGATCTCGGTCGTTCTCGCCTGCACCGGCCTCGGGAGCATCGCCATCTTCGCCGGCCTCATCGCCGCCGTCGACGCGCCGATGCGCCGGAAGCTCCGCGGACTCGCCATCGCCGTCCCCATCATCTACGCGCTGAACCTGCTTCGGACGACGTTCATCACCATCTCGGTCGGCAAGCAGTACTTCCACCTGTTCGTCGACGAGATTCTGTTCCTCTTCGGGTCGTCCGACCCGTATATGGTGTCGTTTTTCATCTCCGACCGCATCATCAGCCAGGGGCTCGCGGTCGTCGCGCTCGTGGGAATCACCTATCTCGTCGTCCACGAAGTGCCGGAACTCCTCACGGTCATCGAGGACGTGCTCTACATGGTGACCGGCGAAGAGTACGACCTCAGAAGCGAGTTAGGGCTCGACGGGCGAGCGTAGTCGGCTCCTGTTCTCTCTGTTTCCCGTCTCGCGTCGCGTTAGTGTTCGTCGAACAGTTAGTGTTCGTCGAACAGTTCCTCAGGCGCGCCGCCGAGCGCCGAGAGCGCGTCGGCTTCGACGTGGTGGACCTCGCCGGGAATGATGAGCATGTGGAGCGGGTCGCCGAAGTCGCGCTCTGCGAGCGCCGACAGGCGGTCCGCGGCGACGACCGGGTCCGGACTGCCCGCCCGGCAGACTGCCACGCCGAGGGCGTCGCCGTCCCAGTGTTCGGCGAAGAGTTCCGCGGCGTAGTCGGCGGTCATGTACTGGTCGCCGTCGACCTCGACGCCGCGGCGACCCTCCCAGTCGACCTTGATGTCGAGGTAGACGAGCGTATGCAAGCCGAGTTCGCGGTTCGCTTCGAGGGAGTCCACGACGCTTTTCGGCACCGGGTCGCCGCCATGGACGTACGGAAACGGGAGCGTGACGGCCTTCCCGAAGCGGTAGTTCTGGAGTCCGGTCAGGCCGCTGGCCGCGGACTGAGCGGTCACGCCGTGGATGAGTCGCGTCTCGATACCGCGGTCTTCGGCGCGGAGACGAAGGTCGACGTGCGTGGTCGAAATCATCGTGTCGCCGGCGGTGAGGAACGCGACGTGTTCGTCTTCCGCGGCGTCGAGTATCGCCCCGGGGTCCTGTTCGACGCCGGCCCGGTCCCGGACCTCGATGTCGATGTCGTGGTAGGCTTCGAGCTCCTCGACGGTCGCGCCGACGAGGTGGCTCGTGTAGAACTCCGCGAAGGCACGGTCGGCGTCAGCGAGCGCCTCCCGGCCTTCGACGGTGACGGAGCGCTCGTCGTACAGACCGAGTCCGATGAAAGTGAGCATGTCCGTGTTCTGTCGCGGGCGGTGATAAGCGGTGTGACCTCCGGTGAGACGGCCGATACCCATTGTGTGGGATTACCCAGCACACTTTATTGTAGTGGAGGAAAATATTACCTCCGTATGTCAACCGATAGTCGTACGCTGGAGACGGAGATGTTCGGACGCGCGGTGCGGTTCGACTACTCAGAGCGGTGGGTCGGCTACTCGCTGTTCCTCCTCAGAGTGGTGATGGGATGGACGCTGTTCCAAGGCGGTATCACGAAGCTCGTAACCTATCTGGATTCGGACCCCTCCAACAACTGGACTGCGGCGGGCTACCTCGCTAACGCGATTCCCGAGGGCAACCCCCTCATGGGGCTGTGGAGTTCGATGGCGGGGAGCCCCCTCATCGACATGTTGAACATGTGGGGGTTGACGCTGGCCGGACTGGCGCTCATCCTCGGCGCGTTCGTTCGCTTCAGCGCCTTCTGGGGGGCGGTCATGATGCTGTTCTACTGGGCGGCGGCACTTGAGGGCGGCATCCTCGCGGGGCTTCCGCTGGCTCACGGCTGGGTCGTTGACGACCACATCGTCTACGCGGTGTTGCTGTTCGGCCTCGGCGCGTTCGGCGCGGGCCGCATCCTCGGCGTCGACGCCTACCTCGAAAACATGGAGTTCGTGCGGCGTAACCGGTGGATGAGCCTCGTTATGGGCTGACTTCCACACGGCGGCGACCGCTTTTTTGAACGTCTCTCGCGGCGGACCCGACGGAACTATCTCGACTGCCGTGTTCCCTTCGAGTGATGTCGACTCCTCGTGCGACGGTTTCCTGTCCGACGTGCGGACTCGAAGAGCGCTTCTCGAAGCTCGCTGACGCGCGTCTCCGAATCGAAGAACACCGCGCGGAGACCGGACACGACCCCACGTGGGAGTTGGGTCGGTTCGCGCCCGGCGTGGAGAAGATGGGTGACGAGGCGGGCGTCTGCGGCGTGAACCTCGACGAGAACCGCTGATCCGGCGGCCCGCCGACTCGAATTCCGTCTCCGAACCCGCCGAGCGTCGAGTCAGCGCCTATGAGCTTCATAACAATACGATATTCTCCCCAACGAGTGGGTATGTGGTGTGAACGATGCGGGCGAGATACGACGGTTCGGAGACACGCGGTAGACGAGTTCACGGGATTCCTCTGTAGCGACTGTCACGCGGTGTGGGACCGGCTCACCTCGGCGTGACCGGCAAGACTCGGTTCGGGCCTCTCCGCCCCATTCGAGGGCGTGGTGTCGCCGGTAGCTACTTTTCCGCTCGGTCGGTAGCTCTGTCCGATGGTCGACGGAACACGAGTCGCGGCCGTGGACGACGTCCCCGAAAACGGGTCGTACCTGTTCACCGCGGCGGACGCGTATTCGCGGACGAAAGAGCTCATCCTCGTTCGATGCGACGACGAGCCGGGTATCGAAGCCTGGCCGAACACCTGTACGCACGAGAACCAGCGGTTCGACCGGGGGTCCGGTGCGGCGATGCGCGACGGCGAGCTTATCTGCCCGAAGCACGGGTCGATGTTCGACGCCTGTTCCGGCGCGTGCGAAAACGGCGAGGCGGCGGGCACCACTCTCCCGGACGTGGATATCGCGGTCGCTGACGGCGGCGTCTTCCTGACCGACGACGAGTACACCTATCTCTACGAGGGCGCGGCGCGCGACGACGAGGACGACGACGAAGACGACGATATCCCGAGTTCGACGTCGCACATCGGATTTTGAGCCGCTCCCGGGACGGTCTGGTCGCCGCCGCACCGTCGCGAACGGCGGTATACTGGTCGCCTACTGGTCACCGTGATACGAGCAAACGAACTCGTCGCGGATGAGCTGTGTGTCGACGCGTGGAGACACAAGAGCGGTTGGTGAGGACGAAGAACGGGGTTTCGGCGGAAGCGTGGTACTCCAGACGTCAATGAGCATCCCGTCGAACACGCTGCAAAAGGGGTGACAAAGGGAACCTCTGCGACGGTGGCTCATCCATGGGAACCCCACCAATCGACGGTCACGCGAGACCACCCCCGAACCGGAGACCTTCGTCTCCGGGGTTGAGTTGTTGGATGGTGAAGGAATCAGTAGAAGCCGGTGGAGGGGATTGTGAACCTCACTCGCAACGCTTCGCGTTGCTCGCTGGCTCAAATCCCTCCACGCAGGGCTCTTCAATCGTACTGTGTTCGGTAGAAAGAGCCGGTGGAGGGATTTGAACCCTCGGCCTATTCCTTACGAAGGAATCGCTCTGCCAGCTGAGCTACACCGGCGCGGTGGGCTTTCGAACGCATTCTTCCGTACCCCGGTTACGTAATTAAGACTTGCGAATCAACCCGGTGTCTGCCGTTCGGCACCAGCCCCCTCACGCCCGCTTCGTCAGGCGAACGTCGAGACAGACGTTGTACTCGTGAGGGGCGTACGACCGGACGACGTGCTCGTTCACGACGTCGACCTCGTAGGTCGGTTCGGCGGCGGCACGGACGGCGGCGAGTCCCGGCCCGAACGGGTCGTCCTCGTGTTGGATGTCGTAGAGGTGAACCACGCACTCGTCGCTCGCGAGGCGGACCGCCGTGTCGAGGAAGTCGCCCGCGCTGTGCGGGAGGTTCATGATGAGTCGGTCGGCCCAGCCTTTGTAGTCGGCGGCGACCTCGCGCACGTCGCCGTGAATCGCGGTGATTCGGTCGGCCAGGTCGTTCCGCTCGGCGTTCTCGCGGAGATACGAAACGGCAACCTCGTTGAGGTCGCAGGCGACGACCTCCGCGCCCGCGGCGGCGGCCGGGACGGCGAAGGGGCCCACGCCGGCGAACATGTCGAACACGCGCTCGCCCTCGCGAACCGCCTCGACGACGCGGTGGCGCTCGGTCGCGAGGCGAGGGGAGAAGTAGACCGCGTCGATGTCGAGGCGGAACTCGTGGCCGTACTCGCGGTGGACCGTCTCGGTCGAGTCGCCGACGAGCACGTCCCAGTCGCGGACGCGGAGTTCGCCTTTGACCTTCGAGGCGCGGTTGACAACCGTCTCGGCCTTGAGGTCCGAGGCGACGATGGCGTCGGCGATTTCGCGGGCGCGGTCGGGGTCGTCCTCGTCGAGGATGACGATGTCGCCGAGGCGCTCGTAGGAGGGTTCGAAGCCGAGGAGGTCGGCGGGCGTGGTCTGCGTCTCGCGGGTCGGGGGTTCGAAGTCGACGACAGCCAAGTCGTCGGGGACGGCGTCGGCGTCGACGACGGGAATGTAGAGAGTCCCCTCGGCGACGGTAATCTCGTGGTCGTGGTCGAGCAGGCCGGCGTCGGCGAGGCGTCGGCGCGCCGCTTCGCCCGACTCGCGGGGCACGCGGACGCAGGGGACGTTCATATCCCCACCACTACACGGTCCCGAGTAAGCGTGACGCTTCGCGGCGGGTATATAATCCCCTGATGTGTCAGGGACCACGTATAGGTGGGTGGCGAGGAAACGATGATTCGCCCACACTCTCGACGACAATCGTCGTTCGAGTGGGCGTGCCTCTGACACATTGGGCCTTGCCCGGGCCCACTTTCGGTCCCCTGATTCGCGGGCTAATTAACGGGGTTTTACGACGCCGAAGCCGTAGCCGTCGGTGGATGAGTTGTATCGCTGAGTTCGTCGTTCGGAGTCCCGCCCTCCCGCTCACCCCGGCCATCGAACGCGTGCCTGCAATGCGACTCGACGTCGAACAGTCCGTGGCGACCGACCCCGACCGCCCGGTGTTCTTTCTGTGGGCCAGCGGCGGCGACTTCGACGCGTTCGAAGCCGCGATGCGAGACGACGACACCGTCGGCGACCCGACGCTGATGGAGGCGCTTTCGGACCGGCGGCTCTACAGAGTGCAGGTCTCGGCGGCTCCCGAAGTCGTCGTCGCCCCGAGCGGCGGCGAAGTCGGCGCGTCCCGGCTCGACGCCCGGTTCACCGTCGCCGGCCTCCACGCGCGGATGCGCTTTTCCGGTCGGGAGGGACTCCTCCGATACCGAGAGCTGTGTCGCCAGTCGGGGCTCGAAGTCACTGTCAGGCGACTCTCCCGCGGCGACGACCCGTCGGCGGAGCGCTACGGACTCAGCGAAAAACAGCGTCGCGCCCTCGAACTCGCCGCGGCCCGCGGCTACTTCGAGGTCCCCCGCGGGGTGGCCCTGTCGGACCTCGCCGACGAACTCGGAATCTCACCGCAATCGACCTCGGAGCGGCTTCGCCGGGGGCTCGGCCAACTCGTCTCGGCGACCGTGACCTCGGAGGAACCGAGCGGTCGCTGAGAGGCGGCGGGCGGCCGAAGGGCGGCGACCCCGACGCTCCGACTCACACTTCGACGTGCTCGTGGTCGATGCCGAGGAACGACTCCGCGGTCTCGACCCAGTCGGCGAGCGTTCGGCGCCCCTCGGTTCGCTCGTGGGGATAGACGGCCTCGATTTCGTCGTCGCGGAAGACGATTCCCAGCGTCGGCGGAAGGACGACCGCGTCGTGTTCGGGACCCATCCGGCCCGACCCGACGGTCGCCCGCTCGTCGAGCGTCGGGAGCGCGACCCCCTCGTTTCGCGCCCACAGCCGACACTCGGCCAGTCGCTCGCGGACGACCGCGTCGCGCTTCGTCGGCGCGGTGTCGGACTCAACGTCCACGTCGCGGTCCCACGTTCGGACGCACACGTCGTCGACGAGCCCCTCGTCAGCGAGCCGCTCCAGTCGGACGACAAGCGCCTGGTGTTCCTCGCCGAAGCCGTCCCGAATCGGACGAATCCACAGTTCTACCCGCCGTTCACTATCGGTCTGCATGCTCCTCACCACCAGTAACAGATACGCTCGGGGGGTGAATAAGCCGAACTCATCCTTCCCGCCGACCGGGAATCGGAAACGCGCGGGCGACGCGTGACGCGGTCGAATCCGAGGGCGTGGGTGTCCGGACGGTGCGGTTGGGGTCGTCCGGACGGTGTGGTCGGGGGCGTCCGGACGGCGCGGCCGGGTTCGGTTTTATTCGCTCGGCGCGCGTCTGTGAGGGCATGTTCGACCACATTCTCGTCCCCACCGATGGCAGCGACCACGCGGTCCGCGCCGCCGAGTACGCGGTCGACCTCGCGGCGACCTACGGGGCCGCCCTGCACGTCCTCTACGTCGTCGACGTCCGAACCGGCCACGCGGACGCGCCCGTCGACGACGATTCCCAGACGCGCGGAGAGGCGGCGGTCGGCGTCGTCGCCGACCGCGCGGCCGACCGCGACGTGCCCGTCGAGACGGAGATTCGGGTCGGCCTGCCGCACGAAACCATCATCGACTACGGCGAGGAACGCGACATCGACCTCGTGGTGATGGGCACCCACGGGACGAGCGGGCTGGAGCGATATCTGCTCGGAAGCGTCGCTGAGCGGGTCGTCAGGCTCTCTGACGTTCCGGTGCTGTGCGTGCCGCCGGCTGACGACGACGAGTGAGGTGCGTCGCTCGGGACCGACAGACGAGCCGTGAGACGAGCGCGAGTGGCGACCCTCAGCGGACGACCATCACGCTCATCGGCGCACGGCCGGAGACCAACTCGGCGACGCTGCCGAACAGCAGGTCCGTCTCGCCGGCGCGGCCGTGGCCGCCGAGGTAGACGGCGTCGACGCCCTCCCGGCGCGCGAAGTCGACGATAGTCCGTGCGGGGTCGCCGCGGAGGGTCTCGGTCCGGAGTTCCACGCCGCTCCCGTCGGCCAGCGCCGCGAGTTCGTCGAAGATATCCTCTGCGAGTTCGTCTGCGCGCTCGTACCACTCCTCGGAGCCGTGGAGCGGTTCCGTGCTGATATCTACGTCGAGCGGTGCGCTGTAGCCGGGGTCGGTCGGGTCGATGACGTGCAGGGCGACGACCGTCGATTCGGCGTGCGCGAGGGCCTGTTCGAACGCTCGCTTCGACAGCGGCGAGCCGTCGACGGCGACGAGAATCGTATCCATCATGATTATTACTACGTCGTCTCGACACAAAAGCGCTCCCGCGCCGGGTTTTTCTCCGCGGCGTGTGAGTAGCCACCCGTGTTATCCGTCCCCGAACTGTTCGAATCGCCGCGCGACCGGTGGCGGACGCTCGCGCTCGCAGTCGTCGTCGTCGCCGTCGTCGCCGTCGTCGGGACGACGCTCGTCGACCGCTTCCCGTTTCTCGCCAACCCGACGGCGTTGCGGGCGTGGCTCCTCGGGTTCGGCGCGCTCGCGCCTCTCGCGTTCGTCGGCGTGCAAGTCGCGCAGGTCCTCGTCGCACCCATCCCCGGACAGGCGCTCGGGTTCGCCAGCGGCTACCTGTTCGGCGCGCTCTGGGGAACGGTCTACAGCATGGTCGGCATCGTCCTCGGCACGGCGCTCGCGGTGGGTCTCGCGCGGGCGCTCGGCCGTCCATACGTCGAGCGTGTCGTCACCGCCGACGCACTCTCGGTGTTCGACGACGCGATGGAGACCCACGGTTTGGCCGTCCTCTTTCTCGTCTTCCTCGTACCGGGGCTCCCGGACGACGCCATCTGCTTCGCCGCCGGCCTCACCGACATCCCGGTTCGCAGGGTCGTCCTCGTCGCGGCGGTGGGTCGGCTCCCCGGCTTCCTGCTCGTGAACCTCGCGGGCGCGGCCGCCGCCGACGGCAACGCCGAACTCACCGCGGTCTTCGTCGGCGCGTTGCTCGCGGCGTCGGTCCTCGGCTACCTCTACCGCGACCGACTCATGGGCGCGCTCGGCTCGCTCACGAGTCGAACAGCCGGTCGTTGAGCCACACCAGACACAGGTTCGCGGCGAGGAACGGGACGAACGCGCCCGCGACCCAGCCCCACTCAGTAAGCCCCAGCGGGACGACGCCGAAGAGGTCCGCGGCCGGCGTGTAGAGCAACACGAGGTGGAGCGCGAGCGACAGGCCGACCGCGCCGAGGAGCCACGGGTTCGAAAGCGGCGACAGCCGGTAGCGGAGCCGAACCGACTGCGTGCGGACCAACTCGGCGGTGACGAGGAAGGTAAACAGCACCGTCTGGGCGACGACGAGGTCGCCGGAGCGAGACAGCGCGTAGAAGAACACGCCGAGTCCGGCCCCGGTGAGCGCGACGCCGATACCGAGAATCGAGGCGACGGTCCGGCGGTCGAGGACGCCCTCGTCGCGGGGACGCGGCGGCCTGCGCATCACGTCGTTCGACTTGGGGTCCGCGCCGAGCGCGAGCGCGGGGAAGCCGTCGGTGACGAGGTTGAGCCACAGGAGCGCGACGGGCGTGATGACGAGCGCCGACTCGGACGCGAACACCGCGGGGAACAGCGCCGCGCCGAGGAGCGTCCCGAGGAAGACGACGAACACCTCGCCGGCGTTCGCCGACAGCAGGTAGTTGACGAACTTGCGGATGTTGTCGAAGATGCCGCGGCCCTCCGCGATGGCGTCGCGGATGGTGACGAAGTTGTCGTCGCGGAGCACCACGTCCGACGCGCCCTGTGCGACCTGCGTCCCGCGGTCGCCCATGGCGATGCCCACGTCGGCATTACCGAGCGCCGGCGCGTCGTTGACGCCGTCGCCGGTCATCGCCACCGTGTAGCCCGCGTCCTGGAGCGCCCGGAGGATGCGGACCTTGTGTTCGGGCGCGACGCGGGCGAACACGTTGGTCTCCTCGACGACCTGGCCGAGTTCCTCGTCGTCCATGGCGGCCACCTCGGTGCCCGTGACGACCGAGTCGGCGTCGATGCCGACCTCGCGGGCGATGGCGCGGGCCGTCCGCGGGGTGTCGCCGGTCGCCATCGTCACCTGCACCCCGGCGTCGCGGCAGTCGGCGACCGCCTCGGCGACGCCCTCGCGCGCCGGGTCGGTCATGCCCTGTAATCCAAGGAAGACCAGTCCCGATTCGAGCGTCTCGTCGTCGGCGTCGGGGTCCGCCTCGGGGGCGTACGCGAATCCGAGCACGCGGAGCGCGTCGTCGGCGAAGGCGGTCACGGTCGCCTCGACGCGTTCGCGGCGCTCGTCGTCGAACGACTCGATTTCCCCGTCGACGAGGACGCGGTCGCACCGCGCGACGATTTCCTCGGGCGCGCCCTTCACGAGCGCGACGGGGCCGTCGCCGGGCGCGTCGAACGCGTCCACGACGACCGACATGCGCTTTCGCTCGGAGGTGAAGGGGACTTCGCGGAGCCTGTCGTCGGGGTCGCGCGAGCCGTCGAGGCCCGCGTCGGCGGCGGCGTTCACGAGCGCGACTTCGGTGGGGTCCCCGCGGTGGGCCCCGTCGTCGAGTTCCTTGGTGTCGTTACAGCGAGCCCCGCAGGACAGGAGCGCCGCGAGCGCCGGGTCCGGGTCCGACACGGCCCCTGCGTCGGGGGTCGCGTCGCCGTCTCCCGACGCGGCGGCAGTCGAGTCCGAACCACCGTCCAGTTCGACCGTCCGGTCGTCGGGGAGCCACGCGCGGGTGACGGTCATGCGGTTTTCGGTCAGCGTCCCCGTCTTGTCGGTGACGATGTAGTCCACCGCGCCGAGGCTCTCGACGACCGCGAGGTTGCGGACGAGCGCGTTGCGCTCCATGAGCGTCCGCGACCCGAGCGCGAGGGTGAGCGTGACGACCGCCGGAAGGCCCTCGGGGACGGCCGCGACGGCGAGCGTGACGGCGACGAGGAGCACGACCACCGGGTCGGTCGCGGTGAGGAACAGCTGGACCGCCGCGATGAGCAGGATGAGCGCGACGATGCCGACGCCGATGCGGCGGCCGAGGCGGTCGACCTCGATTTCGAACGGCGTCTCGCGCTGGCGGGCCTGTCCGAGTTGGTCGGCGATGGCCCCGAGTTCGGTGTCCATCGCGGTGGCGACGACGACGGCCTCCGCGCGACCTCTGACGACGGTGGTCCCGGCGTGGAGGACGCTTCTCCGGTCGGCCAGCGCCGCGTCGGCCTCGACGGAGTCGGCCGCCTTGTCTACCGGGGCGCTCTCGCCGGTCAGCGTCGACTCGTCGGCGCGGCAGTCGGCCGCCGTGAGAATACGGGCGTCGGCGGGGACGGCGTCGCCCGCTTCGAGGACGACCACGTCGCCCGGGACGACCTCGGTCGCCGGGACCGCCCGAATCGAGCCGTCGCGTCGGACCGTCGCGTCGGGGGTCGCCATCTCCCGGAGCGCCGCGAGCGCCTGCTCGGCGCGGTAGTTCTGCACGAACCCGAACAGGCCGTTTCCGAGCAGGATGAGCAGGATGAGCGCGGCGTCGGTGTAACCCGGGTCGCGGCCGGGTAGGAGGCCGACGACGAGCGAGAGGCCGGCGGCGAAGAAAAGCAGGAGGATGAGCGGCCCGGTGAACTGCGAGACGAGGAGCGAAAGCGTCGAGACGCCGTCTTCGTCGGCGAGTTCGTTCGGCCCCTCCTCGTCGAGTCGGCGGGCCGCGTCGTCGGCGTCGAGGCCGTCGCGGCTCGACTCGAGGCGCTCCAGCGCCGCCTCGCGTTCGAGCGCGTGCCACGGGACGTCTTCGCGTCCGCTCGCGTCCTCGGCCTCTCGATGCGCGGTTGCCTGCTCGTGCACAGTTCGACCGAACGACACGAGCGGACGTATGTCCACCGGCGATTTTTACCCCGCCGCAGCCGGCGGTACGATGAATATCGTTCGGGTCACACGTTCGACTATGTGTGTGGTGTGTCAGCGTGCCTGAGCGGGTAGCGGCATCGAGCGAGAGCGTCTGTCCGTACTGCGGCGTCGGCTGCGGCATCCGCTACGACGCCGGCCGCGGGAGCGCCGTCGGGTGGAACGGCCCGGTCAACACGCGGGGTGAACTCTGTCCCAAGGGGGCCGCGGCGTGGGACGTGGTCGAACACGACGAGCGCCTGACCACCCCGCTGGTGCGAGTGAACGGTCGGCTCGTCGAGGCGACGTGGGACGAGGCGTTCGACCGCATCGAACGCGAGTTCTCCCGAATCGTCGCCGACCACGGGCCGGACTCGGCGTTCTTCTTCTCGTCGTCGAACTGCACGAACGAGGAGAACTACCTGCTCCAGAAGACGGCGCGGGCGCTCGGGACGAACAACGTCGACAACTGCGCGCGGCTCTGTCACGCCTCGACGGTGGCGGCGATGGGCGACCGCTTCGGCGCGGGGGCGATGACGAACTCGCTTTCGGACCTCGGCGAGGCCGACGTGTTCCTCGTGACCGGCGCGAACCCCGCCGAACAGCATCCGGTCATCTTCCGGTCGTACCTGCTTCCGGCGCTCAAGTCGGGGACGACGATGATTCACGTCGACCCCCGCGAGAACCAGACGACGAAGGCGGCGGACATCCATCTCCCGGTCGAACCGGGCTTCGACATCCCGCTTCTCAACGCGATGGCCGCCGTCGTCGTCGAGGAGGGGCTGGTCGACGAGGCGTTCGTCGCCGAGCGGACCACGGGGTTCGAGGCGCTCCGCGAGCATCTCTCAGGGCTCGATATCGACGCGGAAGCCGAGCGCGCCGGCGTCGACCCCGCCGACCTCCGCGCCGCCGCGCGAGCCTACGGCGAGGCCGGCCGCGCGGCCATCTTCACCGGGATGGGAATGAGCCAGCACCACTACGGCACCGACAACGTGCAGGCGCTCATCAACCTCCCGCTCCTGACCGGCAACGTCGGGAAGGCGGGGACCGGGGTCAACCCCCTCCGCGGGCAGAACAACGTGCAGGGCGCGGGCGACGTGGGTGCGCTCCCGAACGTCCTGCCGGGATATCGACCCGTTACCGACGACGAGGCCCGCGCCGCCGTCGCCGACGTGTGGGGGTTCGAACCGCCCGCTCTCCCGGGACTCACGGAGGTCGAAGCGACCCACCGCTTCGGCGACGAGGTGCGGGCGGCCTACGTCTTCGGCGAGAACCCCGCCGTGACGGAGCCGAACGCGAACCGCGTCCGCGAGGCGTTCGAGGCGCTCGACTTCTGTGTCGTCCACGACGTGTTCCCGACCGAGACGGCCGAATTCGCGGACGTGGTGCTTCCCGGGAGCGTCTGGGCCGAGAAGTCGGGGACGGTGACGAACACCGACCGACAGGTCATCCGCATGAACCGGAACGTCGCGCCGCCCGGCGACGCCCGCGCCGACCTCGACATCCTCCGGGAGTTCGCCGCCCGCGTGGCCGGCCTCGACGCGCCCGCGACACCCGAGGGCGTCTTCGACGAACTCCGGCGAGTGACGCCTATCTACGCCGGCATGTCGTACGACGGCATCGGCACGGGAAGCCAGCGCTGGCCGTTCCCGGAGGGCGCGACCGAGGGGACGGCTATCCTCCACGCCGACGCGTTCGCATCGGGGTCGAAGACCGCTCCGTTCCGGGTTGTCGAACACGTCGACCCGGCGGACCACGTCGCCGACGGCGAACTCGTCCTCGTGACGGGGCGCGTCCTCCAGCACTTCAACAGCGGCGCGCTCACCCGCCGGTCGGGCGTGCTGATGCGGATGCGCGGCGAGGACAGCCTGCAGATTCACCCGGAGGACGCCGCCGCCCGCGGCATCGAAGACGGCGCGACCGTTCGCGTCGAAAACGACCGCGGCGAAATCACGGTCGCGGCCGAGGTGACGCCCGCCGTCCGTCGGGGGACCGCCTTCGCCACGTTCCACTACGCGGAGCCGCTCGTGAACCGGTTGACCGGCGACGCGCTGGACCCGACCGCGAAGATACCGGAGTACAAACACAGCGCCGTCCGCGTGACGGTCGAGTCGGGGGTGGCGGCCGATGACTGAGCAACCGGCGTCGCTGCCGACGCTCGCCGACGCCCTCGGCATCGGCCCGGACGACCTCGTCTGCGCCGTCGGAGCGGGCGGCAAGAAGTCGCTTCTCTACCGACTCGCCCGCGACCTCGACGGCGTGGTCACGAGCACCGTCCGCATCCCCATCTTCGACGACGAGGTGGCCGAGGTCGTCGTCACGGACGACCCCGAGACCACGGTCGCGGAGACGCCGACCCGCCCGCTCGGCGTCGTGCCGGAGCGCGAGCGGTCCGACCGCTACCGCGGCTACGACCCGGCGACGGTCGACCGAATCGCGCGCGCCACCGACGACGTGGTGCTCGTCAAGGCCGACGGGGCTCGGTCGCGCTGGCTGAAAGCGCCCGGCGAGGACGAACCGCAACTCCCCGACACGGCCGACCTCGTCTGCCCGGTCGCCAGCGTCCGGGTCGTCGGCGAACCGCTCTCCGACGAGCGCGTCCACCGGCCGGAACTCGTCTCCGACGTGTCGGGGACGGCGGTCGGCGACGCGATATCCGAGTGGGACGTGGCCGCCGTGCTGTCGAACGACTGCGGCGGGATGAAAGGCGTGCCCGAGACGGCGCGGGTCGTCCCGGTGCTCAACATGGTGGACGACGAGCGACTGGCGGAGACGGCCGAGGAAATCGCGCGGTGGCTCAGCGAACATCCCCGCGTCGACCGCGTGGTGGCGACGTCGCTCGCCGCCGACGAGCCGGTCGTCGGGCTCTACTGACTCCCTGCGAGGACGACGCCCGCGAGGCGACTCATCTGGCGGTTTCGCGCCCCGTCAACTCGTCGAGTTCGAGTTCGACGAGGTGGAATTCGAGGTCGTCGACCTCCTCGTCGAACACGCGGACGCCGCCGAACAGTTCGTTGATGGTCGTCGCGTTGGGGCGCTCGTCGTCCGGGAGGACGCGGATCGGCCCGCGGGCCATGATGCTCCACGAGTCCTTGCCCGCGTCCTCGTAGCAGACGAACGTCGCCTCCTCGGTCTCCTCGATGAACGCGAACTTCTCGCTTCGCCCGTCGTCGGTGAGGCGGAACAGGAGCCGGCCCTCCTCGGCGTCGTAGCTGACGTGGGCGGGAATCGCGTAGGAGCGTCCGCCGTCGGCCAACGACAGCACGCCCGACGAGGCGTTCGACAGCCGTTCGGCGACCGTCTCCGGGTCGGTTCCGACGGTGTAGACGTACCTGATATCTCGCATACTTGACGTTCGCGGCCGCGACACATGAAACGGTGGTTCGACGACGGCGGCCACCGACCCCGAGCGACCTCAGGGGAGATAGAAATGGGACTTCGGGAACCGCCGGTGAATCTCCGGGGGCGCGTGGCGGACGATATGTACGTCGTGGGCGTCGTCGCTCGCGACGTTCCCGCCGACGCTGACGAGCGGGACGACGACGCGACCCGCGTTCTCGCTCCCGACGAAGATGACGGTCGCGTCCGTCTCAGACGCGACCGTCCTGAGCTTCGAAACGATGTTTCCCGGCGCGGGGTTCTGACCGACCGAGACCGCCTGAAACGACGCCGGCGGCGCGATGTCGACCGCGGTCTCGTGGAGTTCTCCGACGACCGTCTCCCGGTCGAAATCCTCCCGCGACGGGACCCATCCCGCCTCGACGGCGTACGCGGAATCGTCGGGGACGACCGCGACCGTGAGCACGTCGCGGTCGGTGGCCGACGCGAACTGCGCGGCTCTGTCGAGCGCGGCTTTCGCCAGTCGAGAGCCGTCGTAGGCGACGAGGTACATGTATTCCGGTCGTGTAGCGACCGTGATAAATCAGTCGTCGGCTACCGACTCGATTCGCTCGCTGGACGACGCGAGTCGGTCGAGAGCGTCCTGCGCGGCGTCGCTCACCGCGCCCACGTCGCGGTAGGAGTCGCCGAGGCCCACCTCGCGGCGGTGCCACTCGCCGTCGGCGAAGGCGAAGATATCGACCCACCAGTAGAGCGTCAGCCCGCGCGCGAACTCGGTGATAGTGACGCGTCGGTCCGAGTCGGGCGACTCGTAGACGGTCTTAGCGCTCGCTTCGTCGGTGTCCACGTCGGTCTCGACGGTCCACCCCTCCGGAACGGCGAGCGAGAAGGGGTCGTCTGTCATTATCGTTCCCGACGGGGCGGAGCGACTTGATTGGTCCGCTTTCGGCGACCGTCTCGGGAAGGCGACTCAGTCGAGCGACCGCGCCGAGTTGGCGACGACGAGCAGGCTCGACGTACCCATGGCGACGGCGGCGAAAAGCGGGTTGAGCACGCCGAGGGCGGCCAGCGGGATGGCGACCGCGTTGTAGCCGAACGCCCATGTGAGGTTGCCGCGGATGCGACGGTTCACCCCGGTCGAAAGCGAGAACACCTCGGGAATCGCGTCGATGTCGCGGCCGACCAGCACCGCGTCGGCGGCGTCGCCCGCGATGTCCGTCCCCGTGCCGAGCGCGATACCGATGTCGGCGGCGGCGAGCGCGGGCGCGTCGTTGCTCCCGTCGCCGACCATCGCCACGGTGCCCCGGGCGCGGAGGCGCTCGACCGTCTCGGCTTTCGCCTCCGGCGGGACGCCCGCGAACACGTCTATCACGTCCGGGTGGTCGCGGAAGCGCCGCGCGGCGCGCTCGGAGTCGCCCGTGAGGACCACGACCTCGCGGCGACCGTCGTCGGCGACGGCGGCGACCACGTCGTCCCACGCGGCCCGCGGTTCGTCGCCGACGACGAGCACCGCCCGAGAGCGCCCGGCCCACCCGACGACGACCGGCACCGCGCCCTCGTCGCGGGCGGCCTCGACGGCGTCCTCGTGGGCCGGCGCGAGCGTCACGCCCTCGTCGCGGAGGAGCGAGGGATGGCCGACGACGACGTGCTCGCCGTCGACTCGGCCGGAGACGCCGCGGTCGTGGACGGTCACGTCGTCGGCCGAAACGTCGGGAATCGACGCGTTCGCGTCCGCCGCCTCGATTCGGTCTTCGGCCGCCTCCACGACGGCGGTCGCGAGCGGGTGCGCGGAGAAGCGTTCGAGCGCGGCGGCCGCGGCGAGGGCGGCGGTTCCGCTGTCGCCGACGACCCGGAGGACCGCCATGTCGCCGTCGGTGAGCGTCCCGGTCTTGTCGAAGACGACCACGTCCACGTCGGGGACGGCCTCGAAGACGGCCTCGGAGGCGACGACGATGCCACGGCTCGCGGCCTCCTTGATACCGGAGGCGACCGCCAGCGGCGTGGCGAGGCCGAGCGCACAGGGGCACGAGACGATGAGGACGGTGAGGCCGATGAGGAGCGCGTCGGTCGGCGTGCCGCCGCGGACGAGCGTCCAGCCGAAGGCGACGGCGGCGAGGACGAGCACCGTCGGGACGAAGATGGTCGCCAGTTTGTCGGCGAGGCGCTGGACCCCCGAGCGGGCGCTCTGGATGTCCCAGAGCAGTTCGACCAGTCGGTCGAGCGTGCTCGTCGCGTCCTCGCCGACCGCGACGACGAGCGGGCGGTCGGTGACGACGGTCCCGCCGAGCACGTCGTCGCCGGGGCGCTTCGTCCGCGGCATCGACTCGCCGGTCACGAGCGCCTCGTCGACCGCGGCGGCCCCCTCGCGGACGGTGCCGTCGACCGGGACGCGTTCGCCCGGCCGAACCTCGACGAGGTCGCCCGGTTCGAGCGCGTCGAGCGCGACCATCTCGACTGCGGTGTCGCCGGAGCCGCCAGCGTCGTCGGCGACTCTCCGACGGGCTTCCGAGACGCGGGAGGCCGCGAGGTCCGAGAGCATCCCGGCGGCCTTCCGCTTGATGCGGTCCTCGTAGTAGTTGCCGAGCGTGACGACGAGGATGATGGCGACGGTCACGTCGAAGTAGACGTGGGTCTCGCCGACGAGGACGGCCGCCGTCGAGTAGACGTAGGCGCTGGTCGCCGCCAGCGAGACGAGCAGGTCCATGTTCGGCTGGCCGGCGCGGAGGCTGACGAGCGCCCCGCGGAGGATGGGAAAGCCGGTGTAAAACAGGACGATGGAGGTCATCACCCAGATGTTGCCGAGGATGTAGATGCCGTCGAACACGCCGAGTTCGACGACCGACTGGAAGCCGACGTAGGTCGGGTACAGAAACAGGACGTACCACAGCATCACCATCATGCCGAAGACGCCGCCGCCGATGACGAACCGGGCGACCTGATTGTCGGACCGCTCGGCAGCCTCGCGTTCCTCGGGGTCGCGCGTGCCGTAGCCGTAGCGGGCCAGCGTCCCCGACAGTCCGTCCAAGTCGGCGGCCTCCGGGTCGTAAGTGACGCGGACCATGTCGTTGGCGTAACTCGCCTCGGCGGCGTAGACGCCCTCGCAGGTCCGCGCGGTCCCCGAGACGAACGCCTCGCAGGTGGCGCAGTGCATCCCGTCGACGGCCATGTAGGTCCGCTCGGCGTCGTCGGGCACCTCGTCGGCCTCGCCCGCGAGTTCGCGCTCGACCGTCTCGGGGTCGGCGCTCGCGGCGTCGCCGAGCGCGCGGGTGATTTCGAGACAGCCGCGACAGCAGAACTCGCCGTCCACCTCGTCGCCGGTGACGGGCGGCGTCGGCGTCGGCAGGCCACAGAGGTCACAGCCCTCGGCGTCACCGCCGTCGCTTCCGCCGCCGGCAGACCCGCGGGACCGCGTCGTAGACATCGTCACAACGGTTGGTAGAAGGGCACGTGAAGGTGCGGGACAGACACGCCCAGAAGCATCAGCCCGTGGGACAGCGGGATGTAGCCGAGGACGAGGAACGCCGCCCCGAGCGCCCGGTGGAGCGTCGCCCGCCGGCGCGCCGAGACGCGGCCCAGAAGCGTCCCGTAGAGGAACAGCGTCGGTATCGTCCCGAGGCCGAGCAGGCCGAGCAGGGCGGCGGCCCGGAGCGGTTCGCCCGTCGAGAAGGCGTAGAGGTACGCCGGGTAGATGATGGGACACGGGAGCAGGCCGTGAATCGCTCCGAGGCCGAGGATTCGCGGCCCGCCGACGAGCCTATCGACGCGGGCGGTCGCCCACCCGCTGACGCGGCCGAACAGGCGCGTGACCGCGGTCGGGGTGAACCGGTCGATGGCGGCGGACTGGCCGACGAGGTAGCCGACACCCGTGAGAATGATGGCGGCCCCGACGAGCAGACCGGTCGTCGCGCGGACGCCGCTCCCGACGGCGGCTACCGAGTCGAACGCGTCGAAAAACAGGCCGCCGACGAGGGCGAAGCCCGCGCCGATGGCCGCGTAACTCAGCGCCCGCCCGACGTTGAACAGCGCGTGTTGGCGGACCTGTCGGAGCGTGAGCGACCGGCTATCGACGCCCTCGCGGTCGGCGAGGCGGTCGGCGTAGACGCTGACGAGCGGGCCGCACATCCCGAGGCAGTGCGCCCCGCCGAAGAGGCCGACGAGGAGGAACGCGACGGCCTCGGGCGTCGCGGCCGGCAGTCCGAGCGAGATGCCGCCGTCCATCTCACGCGGCGTGTTCGGCGTCGTTCTCGGGGTCGGCGTCGCCGTCGTGGCCGTGTCCGCCCTCGGTCGGGCTCATGAGGAAGTAGATGACCGCGGAGATGAGAAGCACGTTGACGGCCGTGACGACGCCCGCGAGGGGGTTTTTCGTCACGCCGAAGATGACCGCTGGCAGGAGCGCGAGCAGTGCGACGGTTCCGGCGCGTCGAGGCGTGAGTTCCATACCGGTCCATTCGCGACCACGGTGTTTCTGATTTCGCCTATTCCCACCGCGTTGGAATGGGGTGTTGCGTTAAAGTCCCGTTATTCCTCATGACCGGGTATGGCCGTTGATTCGACAGCAGAGGGAGCCGCGTCCTCTGCCGCGCGCACTTCCACCGACGGAGGCGTGCCAGCAAACGCGGATTCCCAAGGTGATTCCGGGCAGGCAGACCCCCCGGTCGACTCCATCGTCGGGACGGCCGACGACGGCATCGTTCGCGAACTCGAACACGACGACTTCGACCCGGTCGGGACGCTCGTGCTCGTTCTCATCTACATGGCGATTCTCATCGGCATGTGGGTGTTCATGTACTTCGTCGAGTTCCTCGGACGGGGTCTCACGGTGGTGGGATAGATGGAGATACACGCCTACGAGAAACTCTGGTTGGCGCTGGCGCTCGTCCTCATCGTCGGGTTCATCGGGACGATTACCTACGGGGCCGCGGGCGCGGGTATCGACATGATAGACGACAAGGGCGGCACGGTCGACCCGGCGACGCTCGACCAGCATCCGAAGTTCGGCGACCCGGGTATCGAACAGAACGGTGAGAACAGCTACGACGTGTACGTCGTCGCTCGCCAGTTCGTCTTCGAACCCGGCACGACCGAACCGCTCCGCGTTCCCGCCGGTAGCACGGTCACGTTCCACGTGACCGCCGCCGACGTCATCCACGGCTTCGAGGTCGTCGGGACGAACGCGAACACGATGGCCATCCCCGGGCAGGTCGCGGAGTTCACCGTCCAGTTCGAAGAGCCCGGCGAGTACGGGATGCTCTGCAACGAGTACTGTGGCTCCGGGCACCACGTGATGGAAGGGAAGATTGTGGTTATGGAACAGGAAGAATTCGACAGTTGGTACGAACAACAGCAGGCGCAAGGGGAGGCTGAGAACTGATGGCGACCGCATCCGGCGGCAGCGAGTTCGTCGATAAGTTCCCCGACGAGGCGGCAATCGTCAAGGCGAGTTTCCTCATCGCGTTCGTCTCGCTCGGTATCGGCGCCTTCTTCGGACTCATTCAGGCGCTCCACCGGACGGACGTGCTCCGCGTCATCGACTCCGCGGACTACTACACGGTGCTGACGGGCCACGGCGTGTTGCTCGCCATCGTCTTCACCATCTTCTTCCTCTGTGGGGTGTTCCACTGGGCAATCGCCAGGAGTCTCGACCGCCCCGCCGAGAGCGCGCTGTTCTCGTGGGCGTGGGTCGGCCTGATGACGACGGGCACGGTTCTCGCCACGGTCGCCATCCTCGGCGGCTTCGTCCCCAACCTCGGCATGAGCGCGGACGTGCTGTTCACGTTCTACGCGCCCCTGCAGGCTCACCCGATATTCTACATCGGGCTTGCGATGTTCATCGTCGGGACGTGGCTCTCCGGCGCGGACTGGTTCCTCTCCTACCGCGCGTGGCGGCAGGACCACCCCGACGAGCGCATCCCGCTGCAGACGTTCATGGTCCTCACGACCATGATTATGTGGTACATCTCCACCCTCGGCGTCGCCGTCTCGGTGGTGTTCTTCCTCATCCCGTGGTCGCTCGGCCTCATCGAGAGCGTCAACCCGCTTCTGACGCGGACGCTCTTTTGGTACTTCGGCCACCCCATCGTCTACTTCTGGCTGATGCCGGCGTACCTGCTTTGGTACACTGTGCTCCCCAAACTCGCGGGCGGACGGCTGTTCAGCGACCCGCTCGCACGCGTGGTGTTCCTCCTGTTCCTCCTGCTTTCGACCCCAGTCGGGATTCACCACCAGTACCTCGACCCGGGTATCGCGGAGGGCTTCAAGTTCATCGCCATGACGAACACGATGTTCCTGCTCCTCCCGTCGCTGCTCACGGCGTTCACCGTCGTCGCCAGCGTGGAACACGGCGCGCGCCAGCGCGGCGGTAAGGGCTACCTCCGCTGGCTCGGTGCGCTCCCGTGGCGCGACCCCGCCTTCACCGGCATGGCGCTCGCGGGTGCGATGTTCGCCGCCGGCGGCTTCTCCGGCATGATCAACGCCGGGATGAACATCAACTACCTCATCCACAACACGCTGTGGGTTCCGGGCCACTTCCACCTCACCGTCGGCACGGCCGTCGCGCTGACGATGATGGCCGGGTCGTACTGGCTCGTCCCGCAGGTCACGGGCACGAAGCTCTACAGCCGCCCCATCGGCCTCCTGCAGGTCATCATGTGGTTCGTCGGCATGGTGTTCATGTCGAACGCGATGCACCGCGCCGGCCTCGCCGGCATCCCGCGGCGCACCGCCGAACCGCAGTACCAGAACTTCGAGTTCCTGACGCCCATCGGGAGCATCTTCGAGCTTCGGGTGCAGATTGCCCTCGGCGGGACGCTCCTGTTCCTGTCGGTGGTGCTGTTCCTGTTCAACATCCTCCTGACCTCGCTCGGCGAGGAGTCCGACCGGCCGGTCGACTCCTACCTCCCCGAGCCGCTTTCGGGGCCCGAAGGGAGTCCGCGCATCCTCGACAACCTCGCGATGTGGACCGGTATCGCGGCGGTGCTCGTCGTGCTCGCGTACACGCTCCCGCTGGCCGGCATCATCCAGAACGGCGGCGGACTGTTCGGTGGCGGTCTCCCCGTCCCGGCGACCGTCTCAGCCGGCTTCGACCTCGTGATGACGACGGTCACGAGCGCGTTCAACACCCTCTGGGGGGTGGTCGCGTGAAGCTCACGAAGGCACGGGCGCTCATCCTCATCGCGTTCAGCGTCCCCATCGCCATCGAACTGCGCACGGTGGCGGGCTTCTTCAACGTGGAGCTCCCGCTCATCGCCGTGGCGGTCATCGAGTTCCTCTTTCTCGCCCTGCTGTTCGTGCTGTACGGACTCTACGGCGAGGGGTCGGAGTCGGCGGCGTAGCCGACGACTCGGACGCCGTTTCGACGCCTGATTTTCCGCATCGTCGCCGCGAAACCCGCCACGCGACGACCCGCGTATCGGCATAAAACCCCCACGATAGCGTGGGAGACGCCCGGTCAGTTTCCCGGGCGCTGGGAAGCAGTCTCCGTTTATATTCGATAGTCTCGCGTAGGCTCAAGCGACCATGAGCAACCTCGACTTGATGAAGGCCGGCATCGGCCTCGCGGTCGTCATCGGCATCGCCCTCACGGCGGTCGCCGGCTACGCGCTGTTCGCAACGTTCGGCGGCATCGAAGGCCTGACCGTCGCGCCGGAACTCTTCGTGTCCGTCCTCTTCGGCGGTCTGCTCGTCGCGGCCGCCGCGGGCGTCCGGCGGGTCGTCCCCAAGCCGCGCACCCGCGTCTGAGCGTTCGCACCGACCACACGACCGGCTCCGCTGACCTCCATTCTCCGTTTCCCGACCCGCTGAGCGACCGCACCGCCCGATTGCCCCGACGCGAAGGCGAAAAGCGATATCGACTGAACACCAATAGAATGACATGTACGACACCGTTCTCGTCCCCACCGACGGCAGCGCCCGCTCCCGTGCGGCGGCCCGTCGTGCTATCGACCTGGCGAGCGCCTACGGTGCATCGATTCACGCCCTCTCGGTCATCGACGTCGGCGACCTCGGACTGTGGACGGCCGCCGACGTACCAGTCGAGCGAGTGCGCGCGAGCCTCCGCGACGCCGCCGAGATGGCGGTCGAAGAGGTCGCGTCGCTCGCCGCGGACGCGGGCGTCCCCTGCGAGACGACGGTCCGAATTGGCGTGCCGTACCGGGAGATTCTCGACGCGGTCGGCGAGAGCGACGCCGACCTCGTGGTGATGGCGACGCACGGCCGGACCGGGCTCGAACACGCGATTCTCGGGAGCACGACGGAGCGAGTCATCAGAGTCGCGGACGTGCCCGTGTTGACCGTCAGGGAGTGAGGCCCGGACTCGGCCCGGTCCGACCCGATTCAGACCAGCGCCCTGAGTCCGTCGCGGAACGCCCGCCGGCCGTAGACCGCGAGACCGACGGCCCCGGCCGCGCCCAAGAGGAGCGGAATCACGTCGAAGCCGTCGACCGCAAGCCGGAGCACGCCCCAGACGAGGAACGCCGCGGCCTGCGCGACGTAGAACGCGAGGGTCCCGTTGAACGGGACGAAGCCGCCCGCGAGGAAGACGACACAGAGGAGCGCGATGCCGATTACGTCGGCGCTCATCGGCGGGAGCCAGCCGAAGGCGACCGCGGCGACGGCGAAGGCGCAGAAGACGACGCCGACGGCCAGCCGGAACGGGGCGATTTCGGCGAACAGCGACTTGTCCGGCGGGACGACGTTCGAGCCGCCGTCGGTCAGCATCGTCGGTGTCGGTGGCACAGTCGCATGTTCGTCCCGAACTGTCAAAATTCTATTCTCTCGTGCGGCCGCGGTCCGCTTACTCCACGGGGATACGACTGCCGCCGTCCCCCTCGCTTCGGTCGTCACGGTCGACGACGGGGCGCTCGTCGAGTTCGACGACGAGCGTCAGCGGGTCGCCCTCGCGGACGATGCCGACGGCGACGGGTTCCCCGGGTCGGGTCTCGGTGATGAGGTAGCGCATCAGTTCCTCGTGGGTGCGGACCGGATTGCCCTCGATGGCGACGAGCACGTCGCCGCCGACGGGGACTTCCGTGCCGCGGTAGTCGGTCGTCCCGCGACAGCCGTGCAGAAAGCCCTCGTCGCCGTCGGGACCCACGGCGTCGACGATGAGGACGCCGTGGGGCGCGTCGAGGTCGTTCGCCTCGGCGACGGTCGGCGTCACGTCGAGGGTGCGCGCCCGGAGGTACGAGTGGCGGTAGTGACCGTCGGCGACGAGCGCCGGGAGGATGCGGCTGGCGATGACCGGCGAGACGGCGAAGCCGATGTTGTCGCCCTGTTTGGCGCGGTTGACGCCGACGACCTCGTAGGCGAACTCGGCGTCGTCGCCGTCGGGATCCTCGGCGGCGAACCCCACGAGCGGCCCGCCCGAGTTCCCGGGGTTGATGGGTGCGTCCGTCTGGACCACGTCCGGGATGGCAAAGCCGTTCGAGGTGGGAAGCGACCGGTTCGACCCGGAGACGATACCCGCCGAGATAGAGCCGTCGAGGCCCAGCGGGTTGCCAAGCGCGGCGACCGACCGCCCCGGAGTGGGGTTCTCGGTCGCAAGCGGGAGCGCCACGGCGTCTTCGGGCAGGTCGTCGACGGCGACGACGGCGAGGTCGGTGTAGGCGTCGGCACCGACGACCTCGCCGACACGCCACGACCCGTCGGCGAAGCGGAGTTCGACCCGGCCGGCGTCGCTGGCGTCGGCGAGCCGCGAGACGTGCTCGTTGGTGACGAGATGCCGGTCGTCGTAGACGAAGGCGCTCCCCGCTCCGCCGAGTCGGCGGCGGCCGCCGACGTAGACGGAGACGACAGAGGGGATGACGTCGCGGTACAGCGCTTCGAAATCGGGATGCGTTGGCATGGTGGTGCGACGGGGCGGCACATACCGCTCGGGCGTCGCTTACCTCGGGTTAGTGCCCAGCGGATTTGAGCGTGTCGTGTGGTGACAACGAACACGACTGTCACCCGCGGCGACCCGGACGAAGGCGGTGGCCGTGGGCGGCGAGCGAAGCGATGCCGCGAGGCCCCCAATTTAATACTATCTGTAGTAAACGTCGAGACAGCAATGGTCGCACTCGACGTACACGAGGACATGCAACGACTCGCCGACAGCGGCGTCGTCGCGGTGATGCGCGGCGCGGACGCGGACACCATCATCGACGTGGCCGACGCGCTCCACGAGGGCGGCGTCACCGCCTACGAAATCACGGCCGACAACCCCGACGCGATGGACCTCATCCGCGAGGTATCGGCGTCCTTCTCGGACAACGAGGCCATCGTCGGCGCAGGGACCGTCCTCGACGCGCCGACCGCCAATGCGGCCATCCAGGCCGGCGCGGAGTTCGTCGTCGGACCGAACTTCGACGAGGGCGTCGTCGAGACCTGCAACCGCTACGGGACGCTCGTCGCGCCGGGCATCATGACGCCGACCGAGGCGACCGACGCGTACTCCGCGGGCGCGGACCTCGTGAAGGTGTTCCCCGCCTCCTCGCTCGGTCCCGGCCACCTCAAGAGCATGAAGGGGCCGCTCCCGCAGATTCCGATGATGCCGACCGGCGGCGTCGGTCTCGACAACGCCGCGGACTACATCGAGGCCGGTGCGGTCGTCGTCGGCGCGGGCGGCGCGCTCATGGACGACGAGGCAATCGAAAACGGCGACTTCGAGGCCATCACCGAGACGGCCCGCGAGTTCTCGACCGTCATCGACGACGCTCGGGACGACTAAATCCGAAGCCGAACCGAACCCGAACCGAACCGCCCGCCAACCTCTTTTATCGAATCGACCGTACGCGCTCTTCGAACCCCTCGGGAACCAGGTCGGCGAGCGCCTCGGGGTCAGACTCGCCGTTGGCCGCGACGAGGTAGGCCGCGCCGTCGTCGTCGCCGTAGACGCGCTGGAAGTCGTAGACGAACCCCCAGCAGTCGGTCGCCTCTGGTACCTCGTCGCTCTCGGTGAGGTACTCCACCTGCCGGACGACCGCGTACTCGACGAGTCGGTTGACCGCCTCGCCGCCCGGCGTGTCCGCGTCGAACACGCCGAGTTCGCGGGCCTCCTCGGCGAGCGGGACGAGCCGCGAGACGGCGGCTTCGACCGCCGGAGGCACGTTCTTGACGCCCTCGCCGGTGGCCGTCTCGTAGGCCGCCGTCACCGCGCCACAGCCCGTGTGACCGAGGACGGCCACGTCGGTCGTCCTGAGCGCCGAGAGCGCGTAGCCGACGGCGTCGTTGACGACGAGCCGCCCGTCGACTTCGGTCCACACCTGGTTGCCGACGTTGACCGACGTGAACAGCTCGCCGGCTTTGTCGGCGCTCCAGACCGCGTCGGCGGGGACGCGGGAGTCCGAACAGCTGACCGAGACGACCGCCGGCGACTGCGCCTCGCGGACGCCCTCGAAGTGGTCGACGCCGAGGCTCTCGACGTGTCGCGCGTTTCCGGCCAAGAGCGATTCCAGCACTGTTCGCGTCATTGGTGTCAGTTGCGTCTCCGCGTCTATATAGCTCCCCGCTCGTCGCTCGATTCCTCGGGGTCGTCCGCGTTTTCGTCGCCCTCCTCGCTCCCGGACTCGACCGACTCGCCCCAGATGAAGGGGTCGCCCGTCTCCTCCGTTTCGTCTTCGTCGTCCTCAGCGCCGTCGGCGTCGGTGTCGGTGTCGGTGCCGGCGTCGTCGGTATCGTCAGCGTCGTCAGCGTCGTCAGTATCCTCGACCACGTCCTCGGCCTCGGCGGCCTCGGCGGCCGCTGGTTCGGCCTCCTCGACGAACTCGGGCGTTTCGCTCACGTCGTTTTCGGCGTCGGCGACGGACTCCGCGCCGTACTCGTCGGCGTCGCGGTCCGGTTCCGCGGCGCGGATGCCGAGTGCGGCCTGTCGGGACTGCTGTCTGGCCTCGCGGCGCGCCGAAAGCGCCTCGCGAAGACGGCCGTTCAGCGTCTCCCGAAGCTCCGCCGCGTCGGCGACTTCGATGTCCACGGCGGTCGCGTCGCCGCCGACGAGGGAGATGCTCCCGGCCGTGTCCGCCGTGACCGTCGAGACGCGCCAGCGGCGCTGGAAAATCGTCCGGCGCTCGATGACCGTCTGTACCCGGTAGTAGGGGACAAAGCGCATCTCGCGCTTCCAGAAGCCGTTTCGAGTGACGAAGTGGTCCTCGGCGAGCGCGTAGCCGCGGTGCCGCCACTGGAGCGCGCCGGCGACGACGGCAACCGGGACGAGCGCCAGCGGGACGAACCACGGAATCTCCTGCGGGAGGAACCGGTTCGCCCCGTAGAGCGCAAGCGTCGCCGCCCCGAGGACGAGCGAGTAGCGGACGGCGTAGCGCCGGCGGATGCGCGTCGGCGGCCCCTCGAACGTCGGTTCCTCGACGCCTTCGAGGTCGGCGACGAGACCGAGCACGCGGTCGCGGGTCGCGAGCGGGATGGCCGCCTCGGAGCCGCGGCCGGCGCGGCCCGACCCGTTGGACCCGTCGGAGCCGGGCGCGTAGCCCGCCGTCTCAACGAGGAGCGTCGCGTAGCCGAACCGGCGCTTCAGGGGGTTGTCCTCGATGGTGAGCGTCTGAAGTTTGTCGAGCGGAATCGACCCGTTGTAGCGCTGGAGGAGGCCGCGCTCGTACTGGAGTTCGTCGCCGACGCGGGTCAGTCGGAAGCCGTAGTAGTTCACCACCGCTGAGGCGAAGCCGGCGGCCCACGAGACGAGCGCCACGAGGAGGACCAGCGCGACGATGCCGGCCCCCGCAGCCGCGGCGCTCCCGGCGGGGAGTGGCACGTCCACGTACGAGGCGACGACGGGGAAGACGGTCGACCCGAACACGAAGACGAGCCCGGGCAGTCGGGGGTCGAACGACAGCGCGCCGACGATGGCCAGCTCTCGCGGCGTCAGTTCGAACAGCAGTTCCTGTTCGGGCTCGGGCGCGTCGCCGTCTGTACCGCCGCGTTTCAGGCGGGCGACCTCCGACTGGATGCGCCGGGCCTCCTCGTAGCTGACGAAGCGGAGACTGCCTTCCGTCTCGCCGCCGCCCGCCGTTTCGAGGTTCACGGCGGCGATGCCGACCAGTCGCTGGGCGACGTTGCGGGAGATGTCGACGTTCTGGATGCGCCGGTAGGGAATCTCGCGGTTGCGTCGGGAGAACACGCCCGAGCGGATGTCCAGGGTGTCCGGCGTGAGTTCGTACTCGAACCGGCGGAAGTAGGCGAGTTCGTAGCCGGCGATGGCGATGACCACGACGCCGACGAGTGCGACGGAGCCGAGGCCGCCGAGGAACCCGCCGAAGGCGGTCCCGCCGGTGAACGCGAAGAAGGCGAGCGCGAAGACGATGCTGGCGCTGCGCTGGACCGCCCGGTAGGGCACCGAGAGCGGCGACAGCCGGGTCATACCGCGTCGTCGCCCTCGGACGCGATTGCGAGGCGCTTCAGTCGGTCTTGGAGGTCTTCTGCGCCCTCCGGCGTCAACCCGGGAATCGACACGTCAGCGCCGCGGGAACCGGCGGTGTAGACGACGGTGGACGCGAGGCCGACGAGCCGTTCGAGCGGGCCGCGGGTCGAATCGACGTGTTGGACCCGGACGAACGGGACGACGGTGTTGACCTTGGTGAGGACGCCGCGCTGGAGATACAGCGAGTCGTCGCGGACCTCGTAACCCCACGCTCGATACCGGAGCAGGGCCATTGCGACGCCGCCGACGAGGAAGACGCCGCCGACCACGACGGGGACGAACGAAGGTATCGAGACGGGCGCGAACAGCGTCGCCGCGGTCGCCACGCCGCCGACGACGAGCGCGAACACGACCGCTCGGGCGACCCAGAGAAGACGGATACGGGGGTGGAGGCGATTCACGGGAATCCCTCCGAGCGCGTGAACATCGTATACTCCGGCGTCTCCTTGAACGGATAAATAACTGTGGCCGCGGGAATCGGCCTACGGTGTGGCGGCGAGGTGGCGTTCGACCCGGCGAGTCGCGGTGTCGAGCGTCGCGCCGACCTCCGCGAGCGTCGCGAGCACCGGGTACCGCACCGACAGGGCGGCGTAGAAGAACTCCGTCACGTCCGGCACCAGCGCCGAGAGCGCCCGTCGGTGGTGGGAAATCGTCTCCTGTCGCGCCGCGACGAGTTCTTCGAGCCGCTCGCGGAGCGCCGAGAGGTCCTCGTAGAGCGCCAACAGCGCGTCGAACCCGCGTTCGGAAAGCGGCGTCCGGTCGAGGTCGTCGAGTCGCCCGAGGAGGGCTTCGACCTCGCCGCGCATCGACGCCACCGACTCGGCCTCCTCGTCGACGACCTCGATGAACTGCTCGCGCTCGTCCAGCGACGACGCGGCCGCCGCCGCGACCGTGCGCCGGAGCGGCGGCGAGAGGACGCTCGCCGACCGGAACGCGGTCGCCACGTCCGGGCCGAACTCGGCGGCGAGGCTGTCTTCGAAGGCGTCGCCGTACTCCTCGTCGTAGTGCGGGACGGACATTACTGTCCGCTCGTAGCTCCGGCGCAGGCCGGAGAGCGCGGCGTCGGTTCCACCTCGTCCACCCCGCTGGCCCACGAGCGTCGCGGCCGCGGGGGCCTGATTCGGAGTCGATACCGTCGCCTGCGACGCGGCGACCTCGCGGCGGAACGCCCGGAACGCCTCGCGTTCGTCCACGCAGCGCCGGCGCTCGGCACGGAGGGCGCTATGGGCGTCGGCGAGGCGGTCGAGACTCACCGCCATCGAACCGCCCCCGGAACGTCCGAGCCGACGACCCGCCGCGGCGGCGTCCGCTCGTCGACGAGCGGGAGCGCCGACAGCTGTCCGCGGTCGGCGTGCGCGGCGATGCCCTGTCCGTGGGCGGCCCCGCTGGCGGCGAGAGTGTAGGCCTCGGCCATGCCCTTCGGCCCCGCGAGCGGGACGAGTCGGACGGTCGTCCCGCGGCGGTCGATATCGACCACGACGAACGACTGCGGGAACGAGCAGGTCGCCGGGGCGATGAGTTCGCGGACGCCGGCTCTCACGGCCGTCGCGGGCCAGTGGATGTGCCCGGAGAGCACGAGCGGCACGTCGTGGCGCGCGAGGACCGCGGCGAGTTCGTCGGCGTTGCGGAGTTGGTAGAAGTCGGCGTCGGGGAACTGCCCGGTGTGGCGGCGGGGGTGGAAGACGTTGTGGTGGAGGACGACGACCGGTGTCGTCGCGTCAGCGAGGACGGTGTCGAGCCAGCGGAGTTGGGAGTCGGGAACGGCCCCCTCGTGGGTGTCGGTGAGGGCGAGGTCCGGGCCGCCGCTGGCGGAGTCGAGACCGATGATATCGACGCCGCCGACCCGACGGACGAACGGGAGGGCGTCGTCGGCGTAGCGCGCCGCGAACTCGGCCGGCGTCGGGGCGTCGTAGTCGTCCCAGCGCTTCGGCACGTCGTGGTTGCCGGGGACCGCGACCCGCGGCCCCGGCAGGTCGCGGAGGATTTCGTCCACCACGTCGTACTCCACGGGGCGGCCGTCGCGGGTCAGATCGCCGAGGAGGACCGTCGCGTCGACGTCGAGGTCGGCGATGGTCGAGACGGCGGTCCGAAGCCGCGTCTCGCTCCGGTGGTAGACTTTCCACGTGCCGGACCCTGTCGGCGTGACGTGCGGGTCGGCGACGACCGCGAGCCGGGTCGGCGTCTCCGAGACCGGTCGTGCGAGGCGCGCGAGCACGGGACCGGGACCTCGCTCGGCCGACTTTCCGACCGGCGTCTCCCCGATGGTCGGCGGGGCGTCCGGACTCATCGGTCGATGGTCCGCGTGAACGTCCCCAGCGCGGTCTCCCGGTGGACGCGTATCCGCCCGGTGTCGGGACACAACTCGATTCGAAGCGGCGACTCGGTGGCGCTCGTCTCGTCCCCGTGCATACACGTGGACCCACCCGGACCGAGATGATAAACATATCGTACAAAATATATATTTTTGAATATAGATATAGATACTCTACGGAGCCCTCGGGAGTCGGGGCCGGCGTCAGTTGAGGAGCAGGCCGGCGTCGACGAGGAGGAGAACGGCGACGAGCGCGGCACCGAGGTAGAACGGTGCGGCCTTCTCGGCGGGCGTGCGGACCTTCTTCTCCGCGAGGCCGTCCTTCGCGCGGGAGCGGCCGACTTCGACGAGGCCGGTCAGGACGAACCAGAGCGCGAGCATCCCGAGGACGAGGTGGCCGCGGCCGGTGCCGAGCAGGCTCTCGGCGGTGTAGCGCGTGCCGGCGAGGTGGCCGCCGGTCGCGAACATCACGAGGGAGGCCCCGCGGGACCACATCGTCAGGCGCGAGACGACCGATTCGAACGCGGCGGCGCGGATGTTCCCGGCGCGGGCGGTCGGCAACACGGCGAGCGCGAAAAAGAGGACGCTCCCCGTCCAGAGACCGCCGACGACGAGGTGGAGCGTTGCCATCACGGTGTCGATGAGTGCCATGTCCGTCGGGTTAGTTCAGCGATGCTTGAAGGTTTCACCTTCGCTCGGGCGAGAGAGATGTCCCAGCCGCGCCCGTCGCGTTCGTGTGAGCGGTTTCTCCCGAGGCGAACGAAGTCAGCGAAGCATCGCGGGCGGCTTCGCCGTCACGTCGAGGTCGGCCGCGTAGTGGAGTATCGGGTCGCCGCCGGGGTGGTCGAAGCCGCAGGCCTCGAACATCGTGTTCGCGCGAATCTCCGCTTCCACGTCCTGTATCGGCCACGGGTCGTGGTCGATGTCGCCGATGACGACGGGCCAGTCGTCCGTGTAGAAGCGGTAGTTCTCGACGAGGAACGCGTCGAGCGACCCGGGGTCGAGGGTTCGGACCTCGCCGGTCGGTCGGTAGGTCGCCTCGAACCGCGCGTCCGGCGTCTCGGCCGTCGCGGGCCGGTAGCTCTCGTAGTCGACCGTGCCGTCTCGCTCCTCGACCGAGATGTTCGCGTAGTGGTACGGGAGCCGGTAGCCCAGTCGGGCCATCGCCACGCCGAGGCGGTCCGCGGCGTCGAGGGTGAAGAAGTAGACGCCGCGGGGGCCGCCGTCGGCGGGTTCGACGTAGGTCCGGAGGTTCACCTCGGGGAACCCCAGTCCGATGGGCGACCCGCGCGGGCGGATGTCCGTCATGTCGAACGAGACGACGCCGAGCCACGCCCGCCCGTCGTAGGTGGCCACCGAGAGCCGGTCGGGGAGTCGCGGCTCCACGAGTTCGGGGTCGACCGGCCAGTGGGCGAACAGCGTGTGTCGCCAGCGCATCGACAGGAGGTTCATAGCGGCCGTTAGGACCGGCGATGCGTGTGAGTTTCGGCAGTCGGCGGGAGCCGCGCTCTGCGGCAGGTTTCCCCCAACGAAACGCACAGGTGTCTGGCGACGAACTGTCACTCATGGGACTCGAAAATGCAAGCGGCACGTTCGATATCGGCGGCGACCTCACGGTTCACCGACTCGGCTTCGGCGCGATGCGTATCACCGGCGACGACATCATCGGCGAGCCGGACGACGTGGAGAACGCGCGGAAGGTCCTCCACGAGTCGCTCGTCCACGGTATCGACCTCATCGACACGGCGGACTCCTACGGCCCCGCCGTCTCCGAGCGCCTCATCGGCGAGGCGCTCGCGCCCTACCCCGATGACCTCGTGGTCGCCACCAAGGGCGGCCTGCTTCGCAACACCGACGGCGACTGGAAGCCCAACGGCGACCCCGACTACCTCCGAAACGCCGTCCTCGGGAGCCTCGACCGCCTCCGGGTGGACACCATCGACCTCTATCAGCTCCACCGCCCCGACCCGCACGTCCCCTTCGAGGACTCGGTCCACGCGCTCGCGGAGATGAAAGACGAGGGGCTGATTCGACACGTCGGTCTCTCGAACGTCTCGGTCGAACAGCTCGACGAGGCGCGCGACATCGTCGATATCGCCACGGTCCAGAACCGCTTCAACGTCGGCGACCGCGAGTTCGAGGCCAGCCTCGACGCCTGCGAGAAGTACGGCGTCGGCTTCATCCCGTGGTACCCGCTCGGCGCGGGCGACCTCGGCGACCGGGCCGACGCCGTCTCCGCGGTCGCGGCGAAACACGACGCGACGACCCAACAAATCGCCCTCGCGTGGCTTCTGCACCGCGCCGACGTGATGCTCCCCATCCCCGGCACGTCCAGCGTCTCGCACCTCCGCGACAACGTGGCGGCCTCGCACATCGACCTCGACGACGAGGACATGGACCGACTCGCCTGACATGAACTTCACCGTCGTGCAGGGCGACATCGCCGCTCAGTCGGCCGACGCGCTGGTGAACGCTGCGGGGACGAGCCTTCGGATGGGCTCGGGCGTCGCGGGCGCGCTCCGTCGCGGCGGCGGTCCCGAACTGAACGACGCGGCGATGGCGAAGGGACCGATAGACCTCGGCGCGGTCGCCGTCACCGACGCCTTCGACCTCGACGCCGAGGTCGTAATTCACGCCGCGGCGATGCCTCACTACGGGGACGGGCAGGCGACCGCCGAGAGCATCCGCGACGCCACGCGAAACGCCCTTCGGGCCGCGGACGAGCGCGGCTGTGAATCGCTCGTGATTCCGGCGCTCGGCTGTGGCGTCGCCGGGTTCGACCTCGCCGACGGCGCGCGACTCATCTGCGAGGAACTCGCAGCGTTCGAGCCAATCTCGCTCCGCGACGTTCGGTTCATCGCCTACGCGGACGACGAGTTCGAGACGATTTCGCGGGTCGCCGATGCGGTCGGGACGGAGACGGGGGAGCGAAAATGAGCGACGCGATCGACCCGGACCCGCCGGGGGGCGACGCCGACCCGGAACTGTGCCCCGTCTGTTCGACGCCCTCCGACTCTGTTTCGCTCCACGACCGCGGTCTGCTGGTCAATCTCCTCGACAACGAGCGGTACCGGCGCGTCTGCTTCGAACCGGTCGAACGCGACGGGCGGCCGCACGTCCGGTTTTTCCACCACACTCACGAGCAGGTCGGCGCGGACGACTGACCGAGCGGCGTCCTCGGCGACGCGTTCACCACGTTCGCCCTAACTCCACGGGCGTTCCGTGAACTCGCCGGCCTCGATTTCGCGCTCTATCTCGCGGAGCGTCGCGTCGTCGACGCTGACGAGGTGGCACAGCGGGTGGCCGGGCGCAGCGACCGGGTTCTGGAGGACACCGGCGACGAGGCCGGTGAAGGGGGCCGAGACGCGCTTTTCTCTCGTCTTGAAGTGGTCCGAGATGGTGCAGATGGTGTCGCCCTCGTGGACCAGCGGCACGTCGCCGTACTGCATCTCGACGAGGCCGCCCACGTCGGCGCGGAGCCACGTCTTGTCCGTCGCGGAGTCGATGACGCGCGTCCAGCCCGGCCAGCTGACCGCCTCGTCCGGGAGGACGCCGTACTCGGCGAGGACGCTCTCGACGCCTTCGAGCGCGCGGTCGACCATCGCCGGCTGGAAGCGGTGGGCGCGGCCCATCTCGACGGTGATGGTCGGAATCCCGTCGTTCGTGGCGACGGTGCGGAGCGAACTCGCCTCGGCCTCGCCCGAGAGGATGAGGTTCGCGCCGAACGACCGCGCGAGGCGGGCGACCTCGGGGCGGCTCATATCGGCGCGGACGTGGTACATCGTCGTCCGGTTGCGCGTCGAGGTGTGGAAGTCGATGCCGAGGTCGCAGGGCTCGACGAACCGGCGGTAAATCTGGTTCGCCATGCGCTCGGCCGTGTTCGCGCCGTCGCGGCCGGGGAACGACCGGTTCAGGTCGAGGTCGTAGATGGGGATGTAGCGCTGTTGGGCGAGGTAGCCCGGAACGTTCGCAACGTGGATGCAGACGATAGTGCCGTGGATGTCGGCTGGGTTGTACCGGCTCGCGACCTCCTGCATCACCTTCACGCCGTTGAGTTCGTCGCCGTGGAGCGCCGCGGTCATGAAGACCGACGGCCCGCCCTGCTCGCCGTTGATGACGGTGACGGGAATCTCGACGGGGTCGCCGAGGTACGTCTCGCTGATTTCGTACCTGAGGTGTCGCACCTCGCCCGGCGGCACCTCCGAGTCGTACCTGAACGGTTCGGGGTCCATGGGACGGTCATCGGAGCCGACGGGTAAGAAGGTTGACCGGCTTCGGGCCCCGTCCGGACAGACGCGGGACAACACGGCTATCTCCGCCGCAGTCGTCTGTCTCCCCGAGAGATGTGTATCCACAGATGACGGCGAAACGCCCGGTCTGCAAGCGGTGCGGTTCCCCCGCGGGTCCCGGTGACGTGGTCGTCCGACACGCCGGCTCGGACCCCCTGCAGGTCTCGGAGTGCGGGCGCTGCGGCGCGATTATCGATATCGGCGGCGGGACCAGTTGGTGAACTGACGCGGCGACCGACCGCCGCGTCGATTTACGTCGCTCGCGCGCCATGTCGTCCTCATGGCGACTCCTCGGCTCGACGACCCGCTCGAAATCGGCGGGCTCACGCTCCGAAACCGGCTCTACCGCGCGCCGGTGCTCGAATGCGCGGGCACCGGTCCCGACGCGCCCGAGCGCCTCGCGGCGGAACTCGAACCCGCGGCGCGGGCCGGCGCGGGCCTCATCTGTCAGGGCGCGACCATCGTCCGCGAGACGGGCGGCTGTGCCGCGCCGGGGATGACGCGAATCGCCGACCCCGAGTTCGCGGCGTCGCTGTCGGCGGTGACGGAGCGAATCCACGACCACGGCGCGGCTGTCGCGGTCCAGTTGGAGTACGGCGGCCTGCGCAGTATGGAGACGTGGCACGCCGCGTACCGGCGCGACCACCCCGACCTGCGACAGCTCGCCGTCTCCCGGCCGCCGCGACTCCTCAGACTCCTCGACAGCCTCGGCTTCCTCGACTACGACGCCCACGTCATGACGACCGACGAGGTGTACGACCTCGCGGCCGACTTCGGCCGGTCCGCGGCGATGGCCGTCGACGCCGGCTACGACGTGGTCCACGTCGCCGGCGCGAACATGGGCATCGTCCACCAGTTCCTCTCGCCGTTCTACAACCGCCGGGACGACGAGTTCGGCGACGGCGTCCGGTTTCTGGAAGTCGTCGCCGACGAGGTCCGCACACGGGCGGGCGACGTGCCGCTCATGACCAAAGTGCCGGCCGAGACGGCCGCGCCGCCCGGCATCCGCAAACGTCTGACCGAGGACGACGCGGTCGACATCTGCCGCCGCCTCGACGACGCCGGCTACGACGCGCTCGTCCCCGTTTCGGGGTCGGTGTTCTGGGACGCGAGCATCGTCCGGGGGTCGTTTCCGGCCCGCGCGTGGCGCGACGACCGCTACCGCGACGGCTACGACGCGGCCTTCGGCGGCCCGCTTCGCGCGCGACTCGTCGAACTCGGCAACCGAATCGAGGCCGCGTGGTACGACTTCGACCCGGCGTGGAACGCGGACCTGTGCCGCCGCGTCCGCGACGCCGTCTCGGTGCCCGTGCTCTGCGAGGGAGGCATCCGCGAGCGCGGCGAAATCGACCGACTGCTCGGCGACGCCTGCGACGCCGTCGGGATGGCCCGGCCGTTCTACGCCGAACCGGAACTCCCGGCGCGACTGCTCGGTCGCGAGGTCTCGGCCGACACGCGGGTCGTCTGCGAGAACTGCAACAACTGCGCGGTGCCGCAGGCGACGGGCGCGCCGGGCGTCTGTCGAACGCCCGAGGTGTTGGCCCGCGCGGGAACCCTCAGAATGGAGGGCGCATACGACAGAGCCCCCGAGACGGCGGATGGAGACGGGCCCGACCCGGAGGGTTAATAAGGCTCTCGTCGGTGAGTCTGGGTAATGGCGCGCGACCGGTCCGCGATGGAGTCGGCCGAACTGACGGCGGTGCTCGACGCGCTCGACGACGCGGACGCACGAGCCATCATCAGAGGACTCGAAGAACCCATGACGGCAAGTGAAATTTCAGACACGTGTGACATCCCGCTTTCGACGACGTACAGGAAGCTGGACCTGCTCACCGACGCGGCGCTCCTCGCCGAGGGGACCCAGATTCGCGCGGACGGTCACCACGCGACGACCTACGAGGTCGCCTTCGACGAGGTTCGAATCGCCCTCAACGAGGACCGCGACTTCGACGTCGCGGTCGGCCGCCCGGAGCAGACGCCCGACGAACGCCTCGCGGACATCTGGTCGCGGGTCCGGAGGGAGACCTGATGGGGCACCTCAGCGCCTCGCCGACGATTACGACGATGATTATCGTCGTCAAGACGGGCATCCTCGTCCTCGGCGGGCTCATCACCTACTTCAGCTACAAGGCGTACCGGAACACGGGGGCGGCGTCGCTCCGCGCGCTCGCGCTCGGTTTCGGCGTCGTCACCCTCGGTGCGATGCTCGGCGGCGCGCTCGACGTGATTCTCAACGTCGACCTCGCCACCGGACTGCTCATCGACTCGGTGCTGACGCTCATCGGCTTCGCGGTCATCACCTACTCGCTGTACGTCGACTGACCGCGCGCTCCGACCCGCCTCGACGCTCAGAGTCGCTTTCGAATCATCCCGACCGCGGTCGTGCCCGCCACGGTTCTCCACCGCCGTTTTCCGTCGTTTCCCCGCCGGACACTCATCGTGAGTCACAGCGTCGCGCCGCTCGATGCACACCGTTATCACGACGCAGAGGTTGTCGATATTATTGCTCGAATTGTGCAAAACCGTTATTAGGTCGCGGCCGGTATCGGTAGGTATGTCCGACGAAGAACTGAACGACATCCGGAAGCAGAAACGCGAACAACTCGAATCCAAGCTCCGTAGTGACGGCGGAAGTTCGGCGAAGGAAGCCGCCTCGTCCCCGGCAGAGCCGATTCACGTCGGCGGCGTGGACGAGCTGGAAGACGCCGTCGCCTCCAACGACGTGGTCCTCGTGGACTTCTACGCGGACTGGTGCGGACCGTGCAAGATGCTCGAACCCACGGTGAAGAAGCTCGCGGAGAACACCGACGCCGCGGTCGCCAAGGTCGACGTGGACGCGAACCAGGAACTCGCCGCCCAGTACCAGGTTCGGGGCGTCCCGACCATGGTGCTGTTCGCCGACGGCGAGGCGGTCGAACAGCTCGTCGGCGTCCGCGGCTACGACGACCTGAAGAACCTCGTCGAAGCCCACCTCGCGTAAGCGTTCTCCCTCCCCGAGATTCGGGGTCGGTTTATTGGCGTTCTCGTCCGACCTTCGGGTATGCAACTCGTCGCCGAACCCATCGACATCGGCACCCGGTCGCCGACGGTCCTCCTGAACGAGAGCGACGCGGCCGAACTCGGGGTCCACGCGCTCGAACGCGTCCAACTGCGCCGAGACGGGCGGACGACCATCGGCATCGTGGAGCTGACGGACGAACTCGTCTCCGAGGGGACGCTCGGCGTGACGCGCCGGCTCGGCCACATCGAGGGCGACGTGGAGGTGTCGGTCGCGCCGCAACCCGACTCGGTGTACTACATCCGCAAGAAGCTCGACGACATCGAACTCGAAGCCGACGAACTGTCCCAAATCGTCCGCGACATCTACGAGGAGCGTCTCGCCGACGTGGAACTCGGGGCGTACGTCTCCGCGACCTACACGAACGGGCTGTCGATGGAGGAGACGATGCACCTCACGGAGTCGATGGCGGACGTGGGCGAGACCATCGCGTGGGAGGAGCCGGTCATCGCCGACAAACACTCCATCGGGGGCGTCGCGGGCAACCGCGTCACGCCGATTCTCGTCCCCATCGTCGCCGCGGCGGGGCTGAAGATTCCGAAGACCTCCTCGCGGGCCGTCACCTCGGCCGCGGGCACCGCCGACACGATGGAGGTCCTCTGCGACGTGGAGTTCTCCGTCGCGGAGATACGCGACATCGTCGGGGAGACCGGCGGCTGTCTCGTCTGGGGCGGCGCGGTGAACCTCTCGCCGGTCGACGACCGCATCATCCGCGCCGAGACGCCGCTTTCCATCGACCCGAAGGGCCAACTCATCGCCTCCGTCCTCTCGAAGAAACAGAGCGCCGGCTCGACCAACGTCGTCGTCGACATCCCCTACGGCGAGGGCGCGAAAGTCGAGAGCCTCGCCGAGGCGCGCGAACTCGCGGAGGACTTCAACCGCGTCGGCGACCACCTCGGGATGGCCATCGAGTGCGCCATCACGAACGGGGCCGCGCCGGTCGGCCGCGGCGTCGGTCCCGTGCTCGAAGCCCGCGAGGTCCTCGCCACGCTCGCCGGCGGCGGTCCGAACGACCTGCGGGTGAAAGCGATTCGCCTCGCCGACCTGCTGTTCGAGTCCACCGGCGTCGACGCCGACGCCGCCGATATCCTCGACTCCGGGCGGGCCGAGGAGACCTTCCGCGAGATACTCGCCGCGCAGAACGGCGACCCCGACGTTGAGGCCGCGGACCTCTCGCCCGGCCGGCACACCGTCGCGGTCCGCGCCGACCGCGACGGCGTGGTCACGCACGTCAACAACCGCCTCGTCAACGAGGTCGCTCGCCGGGCCGGCGCGCCGAGGGACCCCGGCGCGGGCCTCGAACTCCACCGCCGCGTCGGCGAGATGGCCGCCAGCGGCGAGACGCTCTTTACCGTCCACGCCGAGTCCGAGGACAAACTCGCCGACGCGAAGGCGCTCTCGGAGCGCGTCGAGACCGTCCGGGTGCGACACCCCGACGAGGCGCTCGTCGACCGAGTCTGACCGCCGCCCCCGCGGCGACCTTTTTCCATTCGACGCCCGTAGTTCTCGCATGGACGACCGCGTACATCCCGAGGTCCGACGCACCGCGACGGAAATCGACACGATGGAGATTCGCGGCGCGGCGACCATTGCCGACGCGGCCGCGCGGGCGCTCCGGACGCAGGCCACGGAGAGCGACGCCGCCGACGCCGAGGCGTTCCGGGGCGAACTCCGCGCGGCCGCCCGGACGCTCTACGAGACGCGGCCGACCGCCGTGAGCCTCCCCAACGCCCTCCGGTACGTCCTCCGCGGCATGTCGAGTACGACCGTCGAGGGAGCCCGGCAGAACGTCGTCGAGTCGGCAGACGAGTTCTGCGCCCGCCTCGAACGGGCCCAAGCCGACCTCGGCGAGGTCGGCGCGAACCGCCTCCGCGACGGCGACACCATCATGACCCACTGCCACTCGACAGACGCGCTGGCGTGCGTCGAGGCGGCCGTCGAACAGGGAAAGCACATCGAGGCCGTCGTCAAGGAGACGCGGCCCAGAAATCAGGGACACATCACCGCGAAGCGGCTCGACGAACTGGGCGTGCCCGTCACGCTCATCGTCGACTCGGCGGCCCGCCGCTACCTCAACGACGTGGACCACGTGCTCGTCGGCGCGGACGCCGTCGCGGCCGACGGGAGCGTCATCAACAAAATCGGGACGAGCGGCCTCGCGGTCAACGCCCGCGACCGGGGGACGCCCATCATGGTCGCCGCGCAGACGCTCAAACTCCACCCGGGGACGATGACCGGCCACACCGTCGATATCGAGATGCGCGACACCGCGGAGGTCATCGACGACGAGACGCTCGCGGAGCTCGGCAACCCGACCGTCAAGAACCCCGCGTTCGACGTGACGCCGCCGCGCTACGTGGACGCCATCGTCACCGAGCGAGGGCAGTTCCCACCGGAGAGCATCGTCATCCTGATGCGGGAGCTGTTCGGCGAGGGCACCTCGGAGCCGTGGGTCGAACCCTAGTCACGGCCCGCCGACGAGGTCGCCCATGACCTTCATTTCCGCCTTGCGCAGGTGCTCCGCCGCGGTGCTCGTCGAGCAGTCGAGCCGAGCGGCCACGTCGGCGACCGACCCGGTCCGCGGCTCGCGGTAGTAGCCGCAGTCGACGGCGACCTCGACGGCCTCGCGCTGGCGGGGCGACAGCGACCCGGCCGAGACGCTTCCCGGACCAGTGTACTCTCGCACCTGCACGATTTCGAGACCGCGCCCCTCGGGTAGCTCCTCGACCGCCGACTGGAGGGCGTCGTCGGTGCCGACGAGCGTCACCGACACCGTACCGTCGCCGTCGAAGACGACCGGCGGGACGACGATGAGGTCGCCCCGCGTGACGGCCGCCGTCTGTCTCGCGCCCGCCGCGTCGAGCCGCTCGTTCACCACGATGAAAAAGGAGTCGCCGGGGAGCTGTGAGACCTCGTACGACCGGATGCGTTCGGTCTCCGCGAGCGCCGCCTCGTAGGCCTCGATGTCGGAGCCGAAGACCTCGAAGACGATGGTGTTCCTGTCGGTCACCGTCGGGTTCCAATGGTGGAGTTCGGTCCGCTCGAACGCCTCGTGGTCGACGACGAACTCGTGCATCGGGTGAATCTGCTCGTTCCCGGGCGTGAAGCGAAGCCTGACCGATTTCATGCCAGCGGATTGATTCGACCGCAGTATAAAAACTGGCCGCACTCGTGAGGCAGAACGCCGAACGGCCGACCGGACGAACGAACGGGTGTCAGCCGCCATGTCACTCGAACGCCCGCGACAGACCCCCGAGTCCGACGACGACCCCGCCGCGCTCGCCGACGACGCCTCCGGTCCCCTCGACGCCGACGCGCTCCGGCGGGCGTTGGGCGACGCCGTCCTCGCCACCGAGGAGCACGTCCACGCGCCCGCGGTCCAGATTCGCCCCGACGCGGTGCAGTCGTCGCTTTCGGCCCTCCGCGAGGACCTCGGCCTCGACCACCTCTCGTGTGTGACCGCACAGGAGTACGAGGACCGCTACGAGTCCGTCTATCACCTGAAGTCGTACGACGACCCGACCCGAGAGGCGAGCGTCGTCGTCCCGACGCCCCGCACCGACCCCGTCAGCGAGTCCGCCGCGCCGGTGTTTCGGACGGCCGAGTGGCACGAGCGGGAGGCGTACGACCTCGTCGGTATCGAATACGAGGACCACCCTGACCTGCGTCGCATCCTCCTGCCGGAGACGTGGCAGGGTCATCCGCTCGGATTGGACTACGACCAGACGCGTCCGCAGGTCGTCCGCTACGACGAGAACGCGAACCCGCTTGCCGAAGACGGCCGCGCCGACACGAACACGATGCTCCTCAACATCGGGCCGCACCACCCGGCGACCCACGGCGTGATGCACCTGCAGGTCACGCTGGACGGCGAGCAGGTCGCGGACGTGGAACCCGACATCGGCTACATCCACCGCTGCGAGGAGCAGATGTGCCAGCGGGGCACCTACCGACACCAGATTATGCCGTACCCCGACCGCTGGGACTGGGGCGGCGGCGGTCTCCTGAACGAGTGGGCCTACGCCCGCACCGCAGAGGCGCTGGCGGACATCGACGTGCCCGACTACGCGCAGGTGCTCCGGACGCTGGCGGCCGAACTGAGTCGCATCCTCTCGCACATGCTCGCGGTCGGCGCGTACGCCCTCGACGTCATCGGCGACTTCACCGCGACGTTTCAGTACGCGCTTCGGGACCGCGAACTCGTCCAGAACATCCTCGAAGACCTCACGGGCCAGCGGCTGATGTTCAACTACTTCCGGCTCGGCGGGGTCGTCTGGGACCTCCCCGAACCCCGCGAAGAGTTCTTCGAGAAGACTCGGACGTTCGTCGACGGCCTCCCCGAGAAACTGCGGGAGTACCACGACCTCCTGACGGCGAACGAGATTCTGCAGGCCCGCACGGTCGAGACCGGAATCCTCCCGCCCGAGGTGGCGAAGGACTACGGCGTGACGGGGCCGGTCGCTCGCGGCTCCGGCATCGACTACGACCTCCGCCGCGACGACCCCTACGGCTACTACGACGAACTCGACTGGGACGTCGCCGTCGAGGACGACTGCGACAACTTCGCGCGCCTGCTCGTCCGCCTCCGCGAAGTCGAGGAGTCGGCCAAAATCGTCGCCCAGTGCGTCGACCTGCTCGAAGACTGGCCCGACGACGAGCGGACCATCCAGTCGAACGTCCCGCGCACCATCAAACCGGACGACGACACCGAGGTCTACCGCGCCGTCGAGGCCGCGAAAGGGGAGTTGGGTATCTACATCCGCGCCGACGGCACCGACACCCCGGCGCGGTTCAAGATTCGCGGCCCCTCGTTTTCGAACCTGCAGGCGCTTCCCGAGATGGCCGAAGGCGAGTACATCCCGGACCTCATCGCGGCGCTCGGGAGCCTCGACACGATAATGGGAGAAGTAGACCGGTAGTCGGCGGCGGGACGGCCGCCGCCGGTCGTCGCCGGCTCAGTCGTCCGACGGCGAGGGGCCGGTCCCCTCACCCGACCCGTCGGCGACGGCCTGCGGTCCCGACTGCGACTGCGCGGCGGGAGTCGCCTCGGGCGGCGCGTCGCCGCCGCGGCCGCCCTGACCGACGTCGAACCGACCGACGAGGTCGTTGAGCGACTCGGCGGACTCCGACACCTGCTGGATGTTCCGCGTCACCTCGTTTATCGCGGCGGTCTGTTCTTCGGTCGCCGCGGAGACGGTCGCCGTCTCCGAGGTCGTCTCCTCGCTCACGCTCGACACGTCGTCGACCATCGAGACGACCTCCTCGGTCGAGACGGCCTGGTTCTCGGTCGCCTGCGAAATCTCCTCGACGCCGTGTTCGGCCTCGCGAATCGCTCCGGAGATGTGGTCGAACATCTCGATGGCGTCGCCGATGGTCTCGGACCCGCTCTCGACGCTCTCCTGCATGGACTGCATGTCGTCGACCGTGTCGTCGGCGCGGTCGCGCACCTCGTCGATTTGCGCTTCCACCTCGTCGGTTGCCTGACTGGCCTCCTTCGCCAGCGCCTTGATTTCGTTGGCGACGACGGCGAAGCCCTCGCCGGCCTCGCCCGCGCGGGCGGCCTCGATGGAGGCGTTGAGCGCGAGCAGGTCCGTCTGCTCCGCGATGTCGTTGATGAGTTGGACGATTTCGTTGATTTCGCCGACCTGCTCGCCGAGGGCTTCGACCCGCTCGACGGCCTCGTCGGCCTCGCTCTCGATGGTGGATATCTCGTCGGTCGCCTCCGCGGCGTGCTCGCGCCCCTCGTCGGCGAGCGACACGGCCTGGTTCGCCGACTGGACAACCCCGTCGGCGGAGGCCGCGACCTCCTCGATGGTCGCAGAGAGGTCGTTCATCTCGTTTGCGACCGTCTGGAGCCGTTCGGTCTGCTGTTCCGCGCCGTGGGCGATTTCCTCGACCGACCGCGCGGTCTCCTGGCTCGCGGACTCGATTTCCTTCGCGCTCGACACCGTCTCGTTGCTCACCGCCGCGAACTCGTCGGCGACGGACTGCACCTCGACGAAGCCGTCTTGGAGCTTCTGAATCCCGGTGTCGAGGTCGGTCATGATGGCACCGAACTCGCCGGGGAGGTCGGTCCGGAGGTTCTGGTCGAGGTTGCCGTCTCCGAGTTCCGTCCCGGCGGTTCGAAGCGCCGAGACCTGCTGTTGGAGGTTCCCCTGCATGTCGTCGAACGCCTCGACGAGTTCGCCGAGTTCGTCGTCGTTGGCGTCGATGTCGCCGTCGTCGTCGAACCGGCCGCGGGCGAGCGACTGGGCGCGGTCCCGAAGCGCCTCTATCGGCTCCGAGAAGTACCGCGCGGCGACGTAGCCGACGCCGACGACGACCACGATGAGGCCGACGATCAACAGGAGCATGATGTTCCGGGCGGTGTCTGCTCGGTCGTTCATCGCCTGACCGAGCTGTTCGATCGGGCCCGTCACGTCGGACTCGGGGACGGTGGCGACGAGTTCGTACTGACCGTTCCCGAAGTGGAGCGGCGCGTAGCCGACGAAGTAGCGGGCCGATTCGCCGCCTTGGCCGGTCGTCTCGTGGGTGGTTAGTCCGCTCTGGCCGACGATTGCCGTCACGTTCTCGGCGATTTCGGACTCGGCGGAGCCGAGCGACTCCTCCGAGTCGGTCAGGAGGCTCCCATCCTCGCTCACGATGGTCAGGTGACCGGACTCACCGACCTGGATGTCGTCGATGAGCGTGTTGAGGAGCTCGAAGTTGAACTGGAGCGTGATAGTCCCCGCGAGTTCTCCCCCGCGGTAGACCGGGGCGGTGACGTAGACGGCGGACTCGCCGTCGACGGTCATCACCTCGCTGACTTGGATTTCGCCCTCCTGAAGCTCGGTCGCGGTCTGGAACCAGTCCTCGTCCGCGAACGAGGTGCCGGACACCGACTCGGTGGCGATACCGCCGTCCGTGCGCGTCGCTTGGACGATGCCCTGTCCGTTCTCGTCGGTGAACAGAATCTCGTCGTAGGCGGGGTGTTCCTCGCCGTCGATGGTCACGGCGCGGGTTTCGAGGTAGCTCCGGAACGAGTCGTTAATCTGGTTGCGGGCGTCGGAGACGGCGGCCGTCTGCAGTTCGTAGTAGTAGACGCTCGGCGCGAGCACCCAGTCGAAGTCCTCGTGGTAGGCGTACGAGACGAACTTCTCCTCGACGGGGTTGCCCTCCTGTGTGGTGTCTTCCCACTCGTACTCGACGCTGCCCCAGTCCTCGCCGTTGCGGACGGCGGCGTTCGACTCGATTTCGGCGGGCACCTGATTGAACGCCGCTATCCCGGCGTCGTCGACGGCGTTGACCCCGTCTTCGAGGCTGTGGTGGACGACGAAGTCGAGGTCGCTGTCGAGGATGAACGCGTAGCCGGTCGAGCCGACGTAGCCGGGGTAGAACGAGTCGGAAAGCGTCCCGCTCTGTTGGACGCCGTCTCCGGCGGTTCCGGCGATTCGCGCTTCGACCCGGTCTTTCACCTGCTGTTGCTCCGTCGGTGTGAGTTCGTCCCAGTCCTGTCCGCCGTACTGGTTCGCAAGAACGGTCTCTTTCGTGGTCTCGACGGTGGCGCGCATCTGAAGCGCCATGTAGCCCAACTGCGCTTGGCTCTGTTCTTGGACGAGTTCCATCTCCCCGTCGCGGGCGGCCTCGTAGTTCTGCACCGGTGCCGAGTCAGCCAGCGCGAGGGCGTCGATTCGGCGGGCGTCGAGGAGGTTCTGTATCTCTTCTTGCCGGGCGGCGACGGTGTGGTTCAGGTCGGTGGTGATCTGCCCTTCCAGCGTGGCCTCGCTTTGGTCTTGGGCGTAATTTCCAATGCTATTCATTCCTTGGACGCCCGCGACGCCAACGACTGCTACGGGAATCAGCGAGATGGCGAGACAGAGCGCGATGAGTTTCGTTCGTATTTTCATGGTGTGGTTGATATCGGCGAATTCCGGCGTCCCCCAATACGCGCCGAACAGCCGGTTCGTGGCCGAATTGCTCTGAGTGTAGCTCTGCGAAAACAACCGTATAAAACTCACTCGCCAATTATCATCGGCGGTATTCGAACGTCGAACTACTTCGAGTCCCCGTCAAATAGCGGGTCGATTCCTCACTCGATATTGCAGTAATCACTCAACACGTTTCGAACCATTGTCACGAAACAGCAACAATTGCGACGGTGGGAGAGCCACACCGCCCGTCGGACCCTACCGCGGCGTCTCCGTCCCCCACTTGTCGAGGGCGACGGCGAGTTCCGGCGTCTCCTCGGCGGCCTCGGTGATAGGCCGCCCTTCCACGTAGGCGTCGATGGCCGAGCGAAGCGCGACCGCACCCGCGCGGGTACCGTCGGGGTGACCGTGGATGCCGCCGCCGAGTTGGACGCAGACGTTCGTCCCCGTGGCGTCGAGCAGGTCGGGGAGCAAACCGGGGTGGAGACCGCCCGAGGCGACCGGCAGCACGTCGGTCGTTCCGTACAGGTCGCCCGTGAGCCAGTCGTTGATGCCCACGGTGTCCTCGTTTGCGAGTTTGCCGAGGCCGGCGGTGCCGGTGTGGAGTTGGTCGACGCCGCAGAGGCGACTTATCTGCGCGAGCACCCGCATCGAGACGCCGTGGGACGGGAGCCGGTCGAAGGCGGCGTGCATGGCCCGGTGGGCGTGAATCGCCAGCCCGTGTTTCTCGGTGCGCTCGCGGACGGTCTGGAGGCCCGCCCAGCCAGCGGTGATGATGTCCACCATGACGTACTCGCCGCCCTGCGCGGCCACCTCGTCGACGCGGTCGAGCATCGTCTGGGTGTCGGCGGTGACGTTGATGAGGTACGATTTCTTCTCGCCCGTCTCGTCCTCGGCGTCGTCGCGGAGCGACAGCGACTCGGTCAGGCGGTCTGAGAAGGGGTTGAACGCCTGGTCGGTCAGGTTCTCGTCGTCCTTCAGGAGGTCGACGCCGCCGACCCACGCGTCGTAGCCGACCTGCGCGTGCGCGGCGGTCGAGAGGCCGACTTTCGGCTTGGGGACCGTCGCCGTGATGGGGCGGTCGGTGACGCCGAATATCTCCTCGCGGACCGACGACCCGTACAGCGGGCCGGGGTACGCCGAGACGACCGACTCGGGCCACTCGCAGTCGAGGAGGCGAATCGTGTCGACCGCCTTCATCCCCATGATGTTGCCGGCGATGCACGACAGCACCTGCGGCATGTTTCCGGGTTCGAACAGGCCGGCGGGGTAGGCGACTCGAATCAGGTCGCCGTCGATGTCGAACGTCGTCGCGCCCATGTCGGTGAAGTCCGCGCCGGTCTGGAGGGCTGCCCACGTGCCGTTGGAGGACTCCGAGGCCACGCGACTCGCCGCCGCCTCCGTCGACATCCCCGTCGCGGGGTCGATGCGGAAGGTGCAGACGAGGTCCTCGTCGGTCGGTTCGTACTCGAGGTCGAGGAAGTCTTCGTACGTGATACCCATAGCTTCGCCTACGCCCCCGCGAAGCTTAAAACGGCATCCCGAAGCGCCTTTGGCCCCTCGATGCGAAGGAAGACGGTTCGACGCGTAGCGGAGTCATCACGGGTGTCTCACGTGGTCGGCCCCGCGTCAGGGCGACAGCAGCGCCCGGACCTCGCGGAACTCGGGCACGTCCGCGTCGAGGGCGGTACAGAGGGCGTCGGCCGCGCCCAGCAACCACTCGGCGCGCTCCACGCGGGACTCCACGTCGCCCGGCCCGATTCGGTAGCGCTCGACGAGTTCCTCGATGTCCGAGCCCTCGGTCCACTCGTGGAGGATGCGGGCGGTCTTGACCGCCGTCAGCCACTCCTCGAAGGGGTCGGCGTCGTGCATCGCGGTGGTGAACTCCGCGGCGTGGCTCCGGGCGTACTGGTACATGAGCGCCCGCTCTCGGTTGCCGAGGTAGGTGTCGTGCATGTCCGGCGTGTCGCAGACGACTTCGAGGACGGTCCGGGCGGTGACGTGTTCGTCTGCCATCTCCTCGATGGTGCGGATGCCCGAGACGATGCGCGCCCCGGTCGTCGGTGAGATGTACTGCCTGGACGTCTGTGCGCCCAGCGTCGTCGCCGACAGCGTTCCCTTCGTCACGTCGAGCAACTCCATCGCTTCGAGGTCGGAGACCACGTCGGCGACGAGTTCCGCGAGGTCCACGCTCGGGTTCTGGTGGGCGTAGTAGGTCGCCGAGAACACGTCGGCGACGCCGTCGAGGCTGTCGGCGAACCCGGAGGCGACGACCGAGAGGACGTGCGTCCGGAGCGCCTCGGGGTCGGCGAACTGCGAGTCCACGGCCTCGGCGTCGGCGGTGACGTAGCGGTCGAACAGTTCGGTTTTCGTGTCCGCGTCGCCGACGAGGACCGCCTCGCCGAACGGGTCGAGGTGCGGGCGGCCGGCGCGGCCGCACATCTGGTGCACGTCGAGGACGGGAATCCATTCCATCGCGTCGCCCGTGTAGCGCTTCTGGTCGCGGATGACGACCCGGCGAGCGGGGACGTTCACCCCGGCGGCGAGCGTCGGCGTCGCGCAGATGACCGCGAGCCGGCGGTCCCGAAAGGCGTTCTCGACCGCGACCCGGTGGGCGCTCCGCAACCCGGCGTGGTGGAAGCCGACGCCGGTGCGGGCGCACTCCGAGAGCTGGCGGCCGGTCGCGGTGCCGCCGAGTTCGTCGAGTTCGTCGCCGAGGGCGGGCGCGGGCGAGAGGTCCTCGTCGGCGAGGCGGTCGGCGAGCGCCTCGGCCTCGCGGCGCGACCGGACGAACGCGAGACACTGCCCGCCGGTCTCGACCGCGTCTTCGACGAGCGCGACGGTCGCCTCCGTGGCCTCGTCGTCGTTCGGGCCGGTCGGGGGGACGGCCACGTCGAGGTCCGTGCCGTCGTCGAACGCGACGGTCTCGTCGGCGTAGACGCCGGTGCGGAGCGAGACGGGTCGCCACGTGCTCTCGACTAACGCCGCGTCGAGCCAGTCGGCGATGGCCTCGGGGTTGTCCACGGTCGCCGAGAGGGCGACGAGTTGGAGGTCGGGGACGCGGCGCTGGAGCGTCGAAAGCGTCACTTCGAGCGTCGGTCCGCGCCCCGGCGCGCCGAGGAGGTGGACCTCGTCGACGACGACGCAGGCGAGGCGTTCGACCCACGGCGCGCCGTTTCGAATCGCGGAGTCGACCTTCTCGCTCGTGGCGACGACGATGTCGTGGTCGCCGAGTTCCTCCTCGGCCGCGTCGAAGTCGCCGGTGGAGATGCCGACGCTCACGCCGGGGAGTTGGTCGAACGTCTCGTACTTCTCGCGGGCGAGCGCGCGAAGCGGGACGATGTAGAGCGCCGGTCCGTCGGCGGTGAGCATGGCGAGTTCCGCGATGAACGTCTTGCCGCTGGCGGTCGGAATGGCGGCGACGACGCGGCCGCCCTCCGCGACGCCGGCCTCGGCGGCGGCGACCTGCGGCGGGG
>NZ_LOPW02000001.1:214395-277433 GCF_001469875.2 Haloferax marisrubri
ACGAGGGCCGCCGACAGCGGGAGGTCACGCACGCGCATCTGTCACAGTTCTGGTGGCGGACTCACATAAGTATCTTCGCCGGGTGACGGCCCCTCGACCGACCGGGACGCCCGACCCGCCGGCGCTTCGGGGACCGAGCCGAAACGTTCGGCTTCGTGCGACTCTCCGGCACGGCAGGTATTTCCGTCGGCTTCTCGATATATGAATCGATAAACATGAGCAGGCGTGCCCTCCCGGTCGCCCTCCTCGTCGTCGTCGTGCTCGCCGGTCTTCCGGCACCGACGCTCGGCGCGCAGGCGACCGCTTACATCGACGACGTCTCGGTCTCGCCGACACAGCCGACGCCCGGCGAGCGGTTCATCATCTCGACTGTCGTGCAGAACGCACAGGACAGCCCCGAGAACCTTCAGGTTACTGACGTGTACGTCCGCACCGCCAGCGGGTCGAACGACCTCGCGCGGGCGGAGGACCTCGGGACGATTCCGCCCGGGAGCGACCTCCAAATCCCGCTTTCGGTCCGACTCGCCGACGCGGGGACCTACGACCTCCGCGTGACCGTCGTCGGCCGGAGCGACGGACAGGTCCAGCGACTCCAGTACCCCGTCGTCGTCCGCGTCCGCGAGGGCGGCCCGCAGGTGACCGTCGAAGTCGGCGACGCGGTCATCGGCACGGAGACGCCCGTGCGAGTCACCGTCTCGAACGGCGAGGACGAGGTGGCGCGCAACCTCCGACTGTCGGTGAGCGCCGAGGACGCGACCGTGAGAAACGACACCCGCGTCGTCGCGCGACTCGACTCCGGGCAGGCCCAGACGTTCCGGTTCGACGTGACGCCCGACGCGACCGACTCCGAGGTGGCGGCGACGCTTCGCTACACCACCGCCGACGGCAACGCCCGGACGACGACCACCACCGCGCCGCTCGTCGCCGAGGAACTCCGAGAGAACGTCCGCCTCGGCGCCACTCTCGGCTCCGGGGCTCGCCCGTCGGTCGTCGTGGACGTGACGAACCTCGGTAACGCGCCGCTCGAAGACCTCGTCCTCTCGCTTCGCGACGGTGACTCGACCGTCGTCGGAACCCCGGTCGGCACCGTCGCCGCCGAGTCCACTCGGACCGTCCGGCTGAACGTCTCGTCGGTCGACCGCGCGACGCTCGACGTGGTCGCCGACTACGAGACCGGCGGCCGCGACGGGGCCGCGACGACGACCATCGACTACGTCGCCGCTCCCGGGCGAATCTCGCTCACCGGCGTCGACGTGGAGCGCGAAGACGGGAAGATACACATCTCCGGGAGCGCGAGCAACGTCGGCCTCAGCGACGCCCAGAGCGTCGTCGTTCGGGTCGTCCCGACCGACGGCGTCGTCCCCGAGCGTCCCTACAAGGAGTACTTCGTCGGCTCGGTGCCCGCGAGCGACTTCGCCTCGTTCGACCTCTACGCCACCGTCGACGACGGCGTCACGACCGTCCCGGTCGAAGTGACGTACCTCGCAGACGGCCGCGAACAGACCGTCGAGACGACGGTGGACGTGAGCGACCTCTCGCAACCCACAGACTCGAACGACGGTGGCGGCGGCGGCCTCGGCACCGCGCTCCTCCTCGTCGGCGGCCTCGTCGCCCTCCTCGTCGTGGTCGGCGTCGGAATCTACGCCTACAGACGACGCTGATTCGAGATGAACCACATCATCGAACTCCAACGCGTCTGGAAGCGCTACGACACCGGCGGCGAGGTCGTCGAGGCGCTCAAGGACGTTGACTTCCACGCCGACCCCGGCGAGTTCGTCGCCGTCATGGGGCCCTCGGGGAGCGGGAAGTCCACGATGCTGAACGTCCTCGGCCTCCTCGACACGCCGACTGAGGGGACCGTCTCCCTCGACGGACAGGACGTGACCGACCTCTCCGACCGGGAGATGACGGTCCACAGAAAGCGCTTTATCGGCTTCATCTTCCAGAGCTTCCACCTGATTCCGACGCTGTCGGCGCTGGAAAACGTGGAGATGCCGACGCTGTTCGGCGACGACCCGACCGCCCGCGACCGAGCGACGCATCTCCTCGAACGCGTCGGCCTCGGCGAGCGTCTCGACCACCGCCCCGACCAACTTTCCGGCGGGCAGAAACAGCGCGTCGCCATCGCGCGGGCGCTCATCAACGAGCCGCGCATCCTCCTCGCCGACGAGCCGACGGGGAACCTCGACCGGAAGACCGGCCGGAGCGTCCTCGACCTGTTCGACGAGATTCGCCGCGAGGACGACGTGGCGGTCATCGCCGTCACCCACGACCCGCAACTCGGCGACTACGCGGACCGAACGGTCGAACTCATCGACGGGAGGATACAGTGAGCGTCCTCGACGACCTCTTCCGGCGCGTCCCCGCGCTGTTGATGGCGCGTCGGAACCTCTCGCGCAACCGCATCCGCTCGGGGCTCGCCGTCCTCGGCATCATCATCGGCGTCCTCGCCATCGCGTCGCTCGGCATGTTCGGCACGACGCTCCGCACCGGCGCGACCCAGCAACTCGGCGACATCGGCAACGAGATCAGCGTCTCGCCCAACTTCCAAGAGGGAATCGAGGAACTCACCGAGCGCGACGTCGACGAGATTCGGCGCGCGGTCACCGACGGCGCGGTCGTCCCCGTCCGCTCGGAATCGAAACTCGTCTCGCGGGGTGATCGACAGACCGTCACCACGGTCTACGGCATGGAGAATCCCGGCGCGCTCTACGAGGCCGAGCAGGGCCGCGTCCCCGACCGCCTCAGACAGGGCGCGCTCGTCGGCTCCGGCACCGCCGGCCTCCTCGACGTCGAGCCCGGAAACACCATCTCCGTGGACGGCCGGACCTACCGCGTCGCGGCCGTGCTCGCCGAACAGCAGGGCATCTCGCTCGTCAGCCCGAACAACGCCGTCATCGTCCCCATCGAGGACGTGAACGGCACGGGCTACTCGCAGGTCGTCGTCAGCGCCGACTCCGGACAGGCCGCGAACGAGTCGGCGGTCGCCATCCGCGAGGCCCTCAACGAGCGCGAAGAGCGCGTCTCGGTGTTCGAACTCCAGTCCATCACGGCGGGCATCAACGAGTTCTTCGGCATCCTCAACGCCTTCCTCATCGGTATCGGCTCCATCTCGCTGGTCGTCGCCGGCGTGAGCATCCTGAACGTCATGCTCATGAGCACCATCGAGCGCCGCCAGGAAATCGGCGTCCTCCGCGCCGTCGGCGTCCAGCGCGGCGACGTGATTCGCATGATTCTCGCCGAGGCCGGCCTGCTCGGCGTCGCCGGGGGCGTCATCGGCGCGATACTCGCGGTCGGCGCGGGCGTCGCGCTCAACGCGTTCGTCCTGAACGACCCGCTTGCGACCTTCCAGGCGGCGAACCTCCTCTACATCGTCCTCGCGGTCGGGTTCGGCGTCGGCACCAGCGTCCTCTCGGGGCTGTACCCGGCGTGGAAGGCGGCCAACGAACGGCCGGTTGAGGCGCTCAGGAAGTAGTTGGGACTACGCCGACGTTTCGATTCGAAAAATGGGACTGCTGCGTTAGTTGTCGGCCGGGAACTGCTGAAGCGTCGCGGAGTTCTCGCCGGACTCAGAGGTCCAGACGATTCTAAACGTCTGGTCGCTCAGGTCGGTAGATGCCAGATCCACTCCAGTTCCGTTGTAACCGAAGATGGTCCAACTGGTTCCTGCCTGAATGACATCGTCCTCGCTAATCCCCGCGAATGCCTGTAACTCTGAAGACGTGACCGCATCTGCTGCTGCTGAACCACCATCTTTGGACACCGTGAAGTCACCCGTCGAGGTGATCGTGAGGCGGTCTTCGTCGATAGAGTTGCCAGACGCGTGAGTAATCGTTAGCGAATCGGTAACCGTAGTACCGTCAATGGTCCCAGACTGGTCCAAGTCGTTCAGGTCAAATTCGAACGAAGCCTGCGGAGCGGTCGCAGTCTGCCCACCCAGTCCGAGGACGAACGTCCCGATAACGGCCGCGAGAATCACCGTAATCGCGACCATTAGAATCACACCGATAACGGGGGACACCGCACCATCGTCTGCCAGAAGCTGTCTTAATTTCATGATTTGAATACTCCATACATACGCGGCCCGTCCGCGGAAATCCCACCCGAAGAGCGGTATGTACGAGTAGTACATAGAGAGTAGACGACATAAATCTAACCGAAGACACGACAACAAAAATCACGTTCTTCTCTAGCATACTGTCCAATTAGTCGCCAGTATGGGCTCTCGGAGTCGGAACGTCGCCGCAAAAATCGGGTCGCCGCGGGGGTTAGATGTAGTCGTGTTCGGCGAGGCGCTCGACGGCCTCGCGGAGACGCTCTTCGCTCGCGGCGTAGGAGATGCGGGCGTAGCCCGGCGCGTTGAAGGCGCTGCCGGGGACGGTCGCGACCTTCGCGTCCTGAATCGCACCTTCACACCACGCCTGGTCGTCGTCGTCCACGGGGAGCATCATGTAGAACGCGCCCTTCGGGACGGCCACGTCGACGTCGTGTTCGGCGAGGAGGTCCACGAGCATGTCGCGGCGGGCCTCGAACGCCTGGCGCATCTCCTCGACGTCGTCGTCGGTGCGCTCCGAGAGCGCCTCGACGCCGGCGTGCTGGACGAAGTTCACGGCGCAGGAGACCGAGTGCGAGTGGAGCTTGCCGGCCTGCGCGATGAGGTCCGACGGGGCGTGGAGGTAGCCGAGCCGCCAGCCGGTCATCGAGAACGCCTTCGAGAAGCCGTTGATGGTGATGGTGCGGTCTTCCATCCCGTCGAGGGAGCCCAGCGAGGTGTGCTCGAAGCCGTCGTAGACGATGCGCTCGTAAATCTCGTCGGAGATGACGGCGAAGTCGTGTTCGACCGCGAGGTCGCGGACGCCTTCGAGCGCCGCGTCGGAGAAGACGCCGCCGGTCGGGTTCGACGGCGAGTTGACGACGAGGAGCTTCGTCTCGTCGGAGACCGTCTCGGCGAGTTCGTCGAGCGCGGGTTCGAGCCTGAAGTCGTGCTGCGCGAGGTCGACGCGGCTGAGGGTGCCGCCGGCGAGTTTGACCATCGCCTCGTAGGAGACCCACGCGGGGTCGAGGAGAACGACCTCGTCGCCGTCGTCGACGAGCGTCTGGAACGTCTCGAACAGCGCCTGCTTGCCGCCGGGCGTGACGATGACCTCGTCGGCCTCGGCGTCGACGCCGTTCCCGCGGAGCTTCGCCGCGATTGCGTCCTTGAGTTCCGGGATTCCGTTCGACGAGGTGTAGCTCGTGTGTCCCGCGTCAAGCGCGTCCTTCGCCGCCTGCGTGATGTTGTCCGGGGTCGGGAAGTCCGGTGCGCCGACCGAGAGGTCGACTACGTCTTCGCCCTGCGCTTCCAGTTCGCTCGCGAGGTTCGAGATGGCGAGCGTCGCGCTCGGTTCGACGCGGCCGACTCGGTCGCTGAAATCGAAGTTCATGCCAACGCCTCCACCATATCAGTCGCAGCGTAAACCGCTTCCGCACCTTTGCTGACGCGTTCGCGCGCCTCAGCGCCGCTCATGCCGGGGCCGGAGACGCCGAACGAGACGGGTTTGTCGCGGTCCAGCGAGACCTCTGTCAGCGACTTCGCGGTCGCGTCGGCGATGACGCGGTCGTGGTCGGTGTCGCCGGTGACGATTGCGCCGATGACGACGACGGCGTCGATGTCGTCGCGGCGGGCGAGGCGGTCGGCCGCGAGGGGCGAGTCGTACGCGCCGGGGACCTGAATCGTTTCGGCCACCTCCGCGTCGCGCTCGGCGGCCGCGTCGCGGGCCGCCTCCTCCATCTGCTCCGTGACCGACGAGTTGAATCGGGCCACTACGAGTCCGAGAGAGACCATGGCCGACCCTCCCCGTCTCGGATAAAAGAACTACCGACACCGACCGAATTTGGCCTCCGGCGACGGGCAAGCACAAAAGTTGTATTGTCGGCGTCGCGATGGGTGGGCATGAGTACTGACAGTGGGGCCGAGACGGTCGCTCGGTCCCGTGCCCTCCCGGCGCTTTTCGGCGTGGCGGTCGCCGCCCTCCTCGTCCGCCTCGTCGCCCTCGGCGGCCGCATCTTCCACTGGGACGAAGGCCGCGTCGGCTACTGGATTCTGCGCTATCACGAGACCGGCGAGTTCTCCTATCGGCCCATCATCCACGGCCCGTTCCTCCCCGTCGTCAACGACTACCTCTTTGCGGTCCTCCCGGCGACCGACTTCACGGCGCGGCTCCCCGTGGCGCTCGTCGGCGGCCTGCTCCCGCTTTCGGTCTGGCTGTTCCGCGAGCACCTCCGCCGCGACGAGATGGTCGCGCTCGCGCTCTTCCTCGCGGCGAACCCGCTTTTGGTCTACTACTCGCGGTTCATGCGCAACGACGTGCTCGTGGCGGCCTTCTCGTTCGCCGCGCTCGGCTTCGTCGTCCGCGCGTACGACACCGGCCGCCTCGCGTACCTCATCCCCGCCGGTGCCTCCTTCGCGGCCGGGTCGGCCGCCAAGGAGAACTACGTCGTCTACCTCGCGTGTTTCCTCGGGGCGGCGTTTCTCGTCTTCGACCACCGACTGCTCGCCCGTACTTCGTCCGGCGAATCCGCCCGCGACATCCTCTTTTCGGAACTTCCCGCGACCATCCGCGACCGTCTCCGCGCACGCGGGGCCGGCAGTCTCGGCTACGGCGCGATTCGGTACGCCGTCGGCGTCCTCGGGGGAGTGCTCGCGTTCCTCGCCGTCTTCGTCTTCTTCTACGCGCCGCGGCCCGACCTCTGGAACGCGCTCGGTGGCTCCGCCCCGATGCTCCCGGTCCTCGAAGCCGGGACCGTCGGCGCAGTCTCCGAGATGGTCGGTAGTTGGCTCGGCGGCGGCCACCAGTCCCACGAGTATCTCCCGTACCTGAAGGACTTCCTCGAGACGTTCGTCTACGGCGCGCCGGTGCTCATCGTCTTCGCGCTCGTCGGCATCGTCGTGGACCGGTACGGCGTCGTCGCCGGGCGGGTCCGCTGGCTCGTCGCCTTCGCGACCTACTGGGGCGTCGTGAGCATCTTCGGCTACCCGCTGGCGACCGACATCCAAGCGCCGTGGGTCGTCGTCCACGCGGTCGTCCCGCTGGCGATTCCCGCCGCCGTCGGCGCGGCGTTCGTCTTCCGGTCGGGCGTGCAGGCGTTCGACGCCAAGGACACGGTCGGCGTCGGTCTCGCGGCGCTCGTGCTCGTCGCCTCGGTCGGCGGCGTCGCGGCCGTGAACGTCGATTACTGGAACGCCTCGACCGACGAGGACAAGGAAGTGCTCCAGTGGGCCCAACCCGAGAACGACCTCAAGGCCACGCTCGACGACGTGGAGCGCGTGTCGGCCGCCAACCCCGGAACCGACGTGCTCCTGTACGGCACGCACCCGCCGGACAGCGACGAGACCCACTTCTACGTCTCCAACGAGTCGAACCCCCTCGGCGGGCCGTCGTGGCACAGCCGGCTCCCGCTCCCGTGGTACTTCGAGGGCGCGGGCGTCGAACACACCAGTAGCGCGCCGGACGCGAACGTCTCCGAAGTGACCGGCGACGCCCCGCCGGTCGTCGTCGCCTACGAGTGGGACCGCGCCGAACTCGAATCCGAACTCGACGGCTACGTCGCGCGCCAGCACGCCTTCAAACTCTGGAGCGAGGACGTGGTCGTCTTCATCGACGAGGACGCGCTCGAAGCCGCGAACGAGACGCAGGTCTGACGCCGGCCGGCGGCGTTCACCCGACCTGATTCCCCTCGCGTTCGACATCGGTGAGCGCCGCGAGTGCCCGGCGCGTTCGGCGTCGGCTTTGCCCTCATTCTATCCACGCCTGTGCACATCTCGACACCGAATGTGGCAACGTTTATGCACCGACGTACTGAACCCGCGACTGTGACCGTCACCGTACCCGGACCCACGCTCGGCGTCGTCGGTGGGGGCCAGCTCGGGCGCATGCTCGGCGAGGCCGCCGCACCGCTCGGCGTCGATATCGTCGTGCTCGACCCGACACCCGACTGCCCGGCGTCGGCCGTCGCCGACCAAATCGTCGGCGACTTCGACGACCCCGAGGCGATGGCGGAACTCGCCGCGCGGGCCGACGCGCTGACGTTCGAAATCGAACTCGCCGACCCCGACCTGCTCGACGAACTGGCCGCCGAGGAGGGAATCGCGGTCCACCCCTCGCCCGACGCGCTTCGGACCATCGAGGACAAACTGGTCCAGAAGGACACCTTCGGCGAGGCGGGCATCCCGATTCCGCCGTTCCACCGCGTCGACGACGCGGCCGACCTCCGCGACGCGCTCGACGAGTTCGGCTCGGTCATGCTGAAAGCCCGGACCGGCGGCTACGACGGCCGCGGGAACGTCCCCGTGTCCGACCCCGACGAGGCCGAGGCCGCCATCGAGGCGGTCGGCGGCCCGGCGATGGCCGAGGCGTTCGTCGACTTCGAGCGCGAACTGTCTGTCATCGGCGTCCGCGGCGAGGACGAGATTCGGACCTTCCCCGTGGGCGAGAACGTCCACGAGGAGGAGATTCTCCGCGAGACCGTCGTCCCGGCGCGGACGACAGACGAAGTTCGCGAGGAGGCCGACCGGGTCGCCCGCGAGGTGCTGTCGCACCTGCCCGGCCGCGGCGTCTTCGGCATCGAACTGTTCGAGACCCCGGTGGGCGACGTGCTCGTCAACGAGGTCGCGCCGCGGCCGCACAACTCCGGCCACTGGACCATCGAAGGCGCGCTCTCCTCGCAGTTCGAACAGCACGTTCGCGCCGTCCTCGGGTGGCCGCTCGGTGCGACGACCCGACGGTCGCCCACCGTGATGGCGAACGTCCTCGGCACGGTCGACGAGAGCCGACCCGCGCGCCTCGGCGGCCTCGACGACGCGCTTGCGGAATCTGGCGTCTCGCTGCACTGGTACGGCAAAGACGAGGTTCGTCCGCTCCGCAAGATGGGCCACCTCACCGCCGTCGGCGACGACGACGCCGACCTCGAAACGCTTCTCGCACGTGCACGCGAACTCCGCGACGGACTGCACTTCGACTGACCGACGACCGACTGCGACACTACTCGACCTATGACGACAGAACGGGACCTCATCGACGAACTGCACGCACAGGCCGACGCCGACCGCGACCCCGAGACGACGCCCGACGTGGGTATCATCATGGGGTCCGACTCCGACCTCGACGTGATGTCCGGCGCGCACGAGGCGCTGGACACGCTCGGGTTCGGCGAGCAGACGGACTTCGACGCGCCGCCCGAGGAGCGGTTCACCTACGAGACGTACGTCGTCTCCGCGCACCGGACGCCGGACCTGATGTACGCCTACGGCGACACCGCGCGCGACCGCGGCGTCGAGGTAATCATCGCCGGCGCGGGCGGCAAGTCCGCGGACCTTCCGAACATGACCGCCTCCATCGCGTACCCGATTCCGGTCGTCGGCGTCCCCGTTCAGGAGAAGTCCGTCGACTCGGTCATCGGGATGCCGACGGGCGCACCCATCGTCGCGGTCGACGCCGGCAAATCGTTCAACGCGGCCCTGTCGGCCGTACAGGCGCTCTCTCGTGGCTACCCCGAACTCGAAGACCGGCTCGTCGAGTACCACGAAGACCTCGTTTCCGACGTGGCCGAGACCTCGGCCGCGCTCCACGACCTCGGGGTCGACGGCTTCCGCGAATCGCGGTAGTCCGCCGGCCGTCACCGCCGGGTCATTTTTGCGCCAGCGGGGGCCGCTTTCGGCGTCGAAACCCTGCCCGCACGGGGTTCCGGGCGTCTCTCGCGTATTTTCCAAATAGAAGCTCTCTCGCGCCCGAAACACACAAATCAATGTTTATAGGGGAGCGCTTCTAACCGCCGCACGTCAGGGAGACACGGCATGAGTGATTGGATTGCAATCGGTGCGATGGGTTTGGTCGGTGTCGGCTTACCGCTCGCGATGATGGCGGTGTCGGCGCTGCTTCGCCCAAGCGTACCGGAACAAGGAAAGAGTGCCACGTACGAGAGTGGTGAGGTGCCGACAGGCACGGCGCGCGTCCAGTTTAACATTCAGTACTACATGGTCGCGCTGCTGTTCCTCGTGTTCGACATCGAGACCGTCCTGATTTTCCCGTGGACGGTCATTTACCGCTCGGCCCTCGAACAGGGCGCGTCGCTGGCGACGGTTCTGACGCCGATGCTCGTTTTCATCGGTGTCCTCGTCGTCGGCCTCGTCTGGGCGTGGCGCAACGGCGCAGTCAAGTGGGTCAAAAGCCCGCAGGCCAGTCGTCGTAAGACAGAGAGGAAAGATGCATGAGTAGCGAACAGAAACCATTCGTCACGGACGATACACAGGTACAGACCGAGACTCGCGACGCCCGGATGGCGGGGGCGGACGACCGGTTCAACTCGAAGCTTCGGGAGGCGTTCGGCTCGTCACCGTTCATCCTCACGAAGTTCGACAAGTTCATGAACTGGGTCCGCGGGTCCTCGATGTTCATGCTGCAGTTCGGTATCGCGTGCTGCAGCATCGAGATGATGCACACCTACGCGATCAAGCACGACCTGGACCGATTCGCGGCGGGTGTGCCGCGCGCGTCGCCGCGACAGGCCGACGTGATTATCGTGCCGGGGACGATCGTTTCGAAGTTCGCCCCGCGCATGAAGCGCGTCTACGACCAGATGCCCGAGCCGAAGTTCGTCGTCGGCATGGGGTCGTGTACGATTTCCGGCGGCCCGTTCCAGGAGGGCTACAACGTTATCAAGGGCGCAGAAGAGGTCATCCCGGTGGACATCCACATCCCCGGCTGCCCGCCGCGCCCGGAGGCGCTCATCTACGGTATCGCGAAGCTCCAAGAGCGCATCGCGAACGGCGAGTCCAGTCCGGTGACGGTCAAGCCGTACGAACTGGAGCAGTTCGGCGACCTCGAACGCGACGAAATCGTCGACAAACTCGCCGCGCAGATCGACGAAGACGACCTCGTTATGCGGTACAACTGGGCTGATTCGCCATGAGTCTCGAAGAGCAACAGTCCGACGAGCCCGCTGAACTCGAATCGGGCGTCAGCCGCGGCGACGAACTCGCCGACCTGCTCGGCGACCTCGTCGTCGGCCGCGAAGAGCACATGAACGCGCCCGGCCTCGTCATCCGTCCCGACGAGGTCCAAGACGCGCTGTTCAAGCTCCGCGACGAGGCCGGCTTCGACCACCTCTCGTGTGTGACCGCACAGGAGTACGAGGACCGCTACGAGTCCATCTACCACCTGACGAAGTTCGACGACCGGACCGACGAGGTCTCGGTCGTCGTGCCTACGTCGAAGGACAACCCGGTCAGTCAGTCCGCCGAACCGGTGTTCCGGACGGCCGACTGGCACGAACGGGAGGCGTACGACCTCGTCGGCATCCAGTACGAGGACCACCCGGACCTGCGTCGCATCCTCCTGCCTGAGACGTGGCAGGGTCACCCGCTCGGGCTGGACTACGACCAGGACCGCCCGCAGATTGCGACGCTCCGCGAGCACGCGAACCCGCTCGAAGAGGACCACCGCGCCGGGGACAGCAACACGATGTACATCAACATCGGTCCCCACCACCCGGCGACCCACGGCGTGCTGCACGTCGAGACGGTCGTCGACGGCGAACAGGTCGTCGACCTCGACGCCGACATCGGCTACCTCCACCGCTGCGAGGAGCAGATGTGTCAGCAGGGGACCTACCGGCACCAGATTATGCCGTACCCCGACCGCTGGGACTACATCTCGGCCGGACTGCTGAACGAGTGGGCTTACGCCCGCACCGCGGAGGACCTCGCGGACATCGAAGTCCCCGAGTACGCGCAGATCATCCGGACGATGAGCGCGGAACTGTGCCGCATCGCGTCGCACATGATCGCGCTCGGCACGTTCGCGCTGGACGTGTACGGCGACTTCACGGCCATCTTCATGTACGCCATGCGGGACCGTGAAATCGTCCAGAACATCCTCGAAGACCTCACCGGTCAGCGCATGATGTTCAACTACTTCCGGCTCGGCGGAGTCGTCTGGGACCTCCCCGAACCCCGCGAAGAGTTCTTCGAGAAGATTCGTGACTTCCTCGACGGGCTTCCGCAGGCCCTCGAGGAGTACCACGACATGATTACCTCGAACGAGATTCTGCAGGCCCGTACGGTCGGTACGGGCGTCCTGCCGCCGGAAGTCGCAAAGAGCTACGGCGCGACCGGACCGGTCGCTCGCGGCTCCGGCATCGACTACGACCTCCGCCGCGACGACCCCTACGGCTACTACGACGAACTCGACTGGGACGTCGTCGTCGAGGACGGTTGCGACAACTTCTCGCGCCTGCTCGTGCGTATGCGCGAAGTCGAGGAGTCGGCCAAGATCATCCAGCAGTGTGTCGACCTGCTCGAAGACTGGCCCGAAGACGAGCGGAACATCCAGGCGAACGTTCCGCGCACCCTGAAGCCCGAAGAGGACACGGAAATCTACCGCGCCGTCGAAGGCGCGAAGGGCGAACTCGGCATCTACATCCGCGCCGACGGCACCGACAAGCCGGCCCGCTTCAAGATTCGGAGCCCGTGTTTCTCGAACCTGCAGACGCTCCCCGAGATGTCCGAGGGTGAGTACATCCCGGACATGATTGCCTCGCTCGGCAGTCTCGACATCGTTCTCGGAGAGGTGGACCGGTGATGAGCCTGCAAGCCGTCCTTCCGGACACGATCAGCGGCCTCCTCGGCCTCGAAGGCGTCCTCGGAGACATCGTCGGCGGACTCGTCGGCGCGTTCCTCGTCGCCAACATCATGCTCATCATGACGGCGTTCGCCGGGCCGTGGGCCAAACGGAAGATTACGGCCGCCTTCGGTGACCGTATCGCGGTCAACCGAATCGGTCCGTTCGGTCTCCTGACCATCGTCACGGACGCGGTCCGACTGCTGTCGAAGGAACTCATCGTCCCCGAGGGCGTCGACCGTCCCGCGTGGGACCTCGCGCCGATGGTCATTCCCTTCTCCGCGCTGCTCGGATTCGCCGTCATCCCGATGGGTAACGGTATCCAGCTCGCGGACCCCGAGACCGGTCTCGCGTTCGCCTTCGCCGCGGCGTCTATCGCCTCGCTGGGCATCGTCATGACCGGCTACGCATCGAACAACAAGTTCTCGCTCATCGGCGCGCTCCGCGCCGTCGCGGCGAACATCGCCTACGAGATTCCGCTCGTCATCACGGCGGCCTCGGTCGTCATCTTTGCCGGGTCGCTCCGCATGAGCGAAATCGTCGCCGTGCAGGCCGAGCCGCTTCTGACGGTCGCGGGCGTGACGCTTCCGACGTGGTTCGCGTTCGTGAACCCCTTCGCGTTCGCGCTGTTCATCATCGCGAACCTCGCGGAGGTCGGCCGCAACCCGTTCGACATCCCCGAAGCGCCGACCGAGATTGTCGCCGGGTACCAGACCGAGTACTCCTCGGTCTACTTCGTGCTCATCTACCTCGGTGAGTTCATCCACATCTTCCTCGGCGGCGCTATCGCGGCGACCCTGTTCCTCGGCGGTCCGGCGGGCCCGGTCCTGCCCGGATTCGTCTGGTTCACCATCAAAATCTGGGCGTTCTTCCTGTTCACCCAGTGGGCGCGCTCCGCGGTTCCGCGCCTTCGCGTCGATCAGTTCCTCGAAATCGGTTGGAAGGGGATGCTCGTGCTCTCCTTCGCCAACCTGGTTCTCACGGCCATCATCGTGGGGGTGATTGCATGATCGGAATCCTCAAAGGCATGGCAGTGACGCTGAAGCACGCGCTCGACGGGCAGACGTTCACGGTCGAGTACCCCGAGACCGCGCCCGAAGTGAGCCCGCGTTTCCGCGGCGTCCACAAGTTCAGCCAAGAGCGGTGTATCTGGTGCCGTCAGTGTGAGAACGTCTGTCCGAACGACACGATTCAGATCGTTCAGGACGACCAGCGCAACGGCGAGCAGTACAACCTCCACATCGGCCAGTGTATCTACTGCCGGCTGTGCGAGGAGGTCTGTCCCGTCGACGCCATCCTACTCACGCAGAACTTCGAGTTCACGGCGGACACGAAGAACGACTTCGTCTACAACAAAGAACAGCTCAAGAACGTCCCGTGGTACAAGGACATCGACCCGCTCAACTCCCGCAACCCCGACCGCAACGCGTGGATCGGCGAGGGCGAAGGAGAGGTCGACTACCAGTAACATGACTGCGAGTGAATCGTTCGAGTCCAGTCAGCCCGCGTCCGCTACCGGACGCTGAGGACGTTCTCGAAATGTTCAAAGGGATATCTCAAGGAGACATACACAATGGTTTATGAAACCATCGCGTTCGCGCTGTTCGCCCTCATCACCGTGGGCTGCAGCCTGGGCGTCGTCCTCGTGCGGGACATCTGGCATTCCGCACTCCTGCTCGGGGGCGCGCTCTTGAGCGTCGCGGTGCATTACGTGATGTTGCAGGCGGAGTTCCTCGCCGCCATGCAAGTCCTCGTCTACGTCGGCGGGGTACTGATTCTCATCACGTTCGCCGTGATGCTGACGCGTATCAATCCGGAGGTGAGTAGTACATGACAACCAAACCGCAGCTGAAACTCGGTTCGCACCTCGTGCCCGGACTCGCTGCCGTCGCGCTGTTCGTCGTGATGGCGGTCGTGTTCGTCGGTGCGTCGTTCCCGAACCCACAGGGGTTCGCAGAGGGAGCAAACATCACCGCGAGCATCGGCTATTCGATGTTCAACCTCGACTTCGGGGACGTCACCGGGGAGAGCTTCCTCGTCGCGTTCATCGTCATCGCGGTAACGCTCGACGTCGCTCTTGACGGTGCCATCCACCTCGCGAGGCGCGAAGAGAGCGGTCAGATGCGGACCATCCTGACCGACGGCGGCCGCGAGCTCAAGCGAACGTTGCTCGACAGCGACGATGAGGAGGGAGACCACTGATGGTTCCCCCGCAATACTATCTGCTGCTGTCGGCAGCCGTGTTCTGTATCGGCATCTTCGGCCTCTTGACTCGACGGAACGCGCTGTTGTTCCTGATGTCGGTCGAACTGATGCTGAACGCCGCGAACATCAACCTCGTCGCGTTCTCCTACTACTGGGGCAACGTGACGGGCCAGACGTTCACCCTGTTCACGCTGGCGCTCGCGGCCGCGGAGGTCGCAGTGGGTCTCGGTATCATCCTCGTACTGTACCGTAACTTCGACGGCGTGGACGTGACCAACGCGACCACGATGAGGTGGTAATATATGGCAGGTATCTTAGATTTCGCTCCGGCCATCGTCCTCCTCCCGTTCCTCTCGTTCCTGATCGCGCTCGGGGCGGGACGGTACATGCCGAAGGGAGGCGCGCTGGCGGGTATCGGCGCGACGGCAGGCTCGTTCGTCCTGTCCATCGCGACGTTCTTCGCCGTCAGCGGCGGACAGACCTACAACCAAACGATTTACACGTGGGCGGAGGGCCTCGACGCCATCAACCTGACGTTCGGTCTACTCATCGACCCGCTTTCGTCGATGATGCTCGTCATCGTGACGCTCGTCGCGCTCCTCGTCCACGTCTTCAGCCTCGGATACATGAACGACGAGGGCGAGACGGGTCTCCCGCGCTACTACGCCGGGCTCGGCCTGTTCACCGCCTCCATGCTCGGGTTCGTCGTCGCCGACAACCTGCTCATGGCGTTCATGTTCTTCGAGCTGGTGGGCCTGTGTTCCTACCTGCTCATCGGCTTCCACTTCCGGCAGGACGGCCCGCCGAGTGCCGCGAAGAAGGCGTTCCTCGTCACCCGCTTCGGTGACTACTTCTTCCTCATCGGCGTCGTCGCGGTGTTCGCGACGTTCGGCTCCGCCGCCTTCGCCGGCCCGGACGCCTTCCCGGTCCTCGCCGAGGAGGCGCTCAACGGCGAACACTCGGTCAACACGTTCCTCGGTATGGGCGAACAGGCGTGGTTCACCGTCGTCGGCCTCCTCGTTCTCGGGGGCGTCGTCGGGAAGTCCGCGCAGTTCCCCCTGCACACGTGGCTCCCGGACGCGATGGAAGGTCCGACGCCCGTCTCCGCGCTCATCCACGCAGCGACGATGGTCGCGGCCGGCGTCTACCTCGTCGCTCGGATGTACGGGTTCTACGTGCTGACGCCGACGACGCTCGCCATCATCGCCCTCATCGGCGGCTTCACCGCCCTCTTTGCGGCGACGATGGGCGTCGTCAAGAAAGAGATCAAGCAGGTGCTCGCGTACTCGACCATCAGCCAGTACGGCTACATGATGCTCGGCCTCGGTGCCGGTGGCTACGTCGCGGCGACGTTCCACCTCATGACGCACGCCTTCTTCAAGGCGCTGCTCTTCCTCGGTGCCGGTTCGGTCATCATCGCGATGCACCACAACGAGAACATGTGGGACATGGGCGGTCTGAAAGACAAGATGCCCGTGACCTACTACGCGTTCCTCTCCGGGTCGCTCGCCCTCGCGGGCATCGTCCCGTTCGCAGGGTTCTGGTCGAAAGACGAGGTCCTCTACGAGACGCTCATTCACGGCCTCGGCGGAAGTCCGATTCTGCTCGCCGCGTACGCGATGGGCCTGCTCGCCGTGTTCTTCACGGGATTCTACACCTTCCGGATGGTGTTCCTCACCTTCCACGGCGAGCCACGGTCCGGAACGGCGCGTGACCCCCACGGCGTTCGCTGGAACGTCAAGGGTCCGCTCGCCGTCCTCGGCGTGCTCGCCGCGACGACCGGGCTCGTCAACATGGTCCCGGTCGAGAAGCTCTTCGGCATCGAGGGAATCGACTTCCTACACCAGTTCCTCGACGGGAGCTTCAGTTCGCTGAACGCGCACCACTACGCCGAACTCATCCCGTACAGTTCGGGCTACATCGGCGGCGAGGCCGGAACGGTTGCTATCGGTGCGGCCGTCTCGCTCGGCTTCGCGCTCGGCGGTGCCGCGCTCGCGCACGTGCTGTACAACGTCCCCGAGCCCGTCGAACACACGGACAAGCTCGGGAGCATCAAGACCGTACTGTACAACAACTACTACCAGGACGAGTACCAGGTCTGGATCGCGACCGGCGTCGTCCAGCCCATCTCGCGCGTCCTCGATAAGTTCGACCAGGGTATCGTCGACGGCGTCGTCAACGGTATCTCCAGCGTGAGCCTGTTCGCTGGCGGTCGCGTCAAGCGCATTCAGACCGGTGTGGTGAGCAACTACGCGGCGCTCCTCACGCTCGGTCTGACCGCGCTGCTTCTCGGTCTCGGCCTGCTCGGAGGTTGGTTCGCATGATAATCGAAGCGCTCATCGCAGTCACGTTCCTCGCCGCGCTGGTCACCTTCGTCCTGCCGGACCGGTACGCCGGCAAGGCGGCCTTCGCGCTGAGTCTGGCTCCTGTCATCGGGAGCCTCTACATGTGGCAACAGTACGACGCGAGCGGGAACGCCTTACTCGGCGGGAACATCGCGTTCGAGACAGACGTCGTCTGGCTGCAACTCGGCCAGTACGACCTCCACTGGATGGTCGGCGTCGACGGCATCAGCATGCCGCTCGTCGTCCTCACGACCATCCTCACCACGCTCGCTATCGTCAGCGCGTGGACGCCAATCGCGGAGCGTCAGTCCCAGTTCTTCGGCCTGATGCTCCTGATGGAGGCGAACCTGCTCGGCGTCTTCACGGCGCTCGACTTCTTCGTCTGGTTCGTCTTCTGGGAGGCCGTCCTCGTCCCGATGTACTTCCTCATCGGCGTCTGGGGCGGTCCCCGACGCAAGTACGCGGCGATTAAGTTCTTCGTCTACACGAACATCGCGTCGCTCGTGATGTTCATCGGGTTCATCTCGCTGGTGTTCGGCCTCGGCGACTCGATTACGTCGCTGCGGTTACCCGAGATTGCCCAAGCGTTGCAGGCCGGGCAGCTCGGAAGCTTCGCGGGACTGTCGGCCGGCGCGCTCGCGTCGGTCGCGTTCATCGCGATGTTCTTCGGGTTCGCGGTCAAGGTCCCGGTCGCCCCGCTTCACACGTGGCTGCCGGACGCACACGTTGAGGCTCCCACACCGGTGTCGGTTATGCTGGCGGGGGTCCTCCTGAAGATGGGTACGTACGCCCTGCTCCGGTTCAACTTCACGATGCTGCCGGAGACGGCGCGCGCCTTCGCGCTGCCCATCGCCCTGCTCGCCGTCGCGAGCGTCATCTACGGCGCGCTCCTCGCGCTGGCACAGCAGGACCTCAAGCGCATCGTCGCGTACTCCTCCGTCTCGTCGATGGGGTACGTCATCCTCGGTCTCATCGCCTACACCACCTACGGCGTCGGCGGTGCGACCTTCCAGATGGTCGCCCACGGCCTCATCTCCGGTCTGATGTTCATGGCCGTCGGCGTCATCTACAACACGACCCACACGCGCATGGTGTCGGACATGTCCGGCATCGCCGACCGGATGCCCGTCACGGCGGGCATCTTCGTCGCCGGCGCGTTCGGCTACATGGGCCTGCCGCTCATGGCCGGCTTCGCCGCGGAGTTCTTCATCTTCAAGGGCGCGTTCGAGTCCACGGTGATGGAGGCCATGCCGCTGTTCACCGGCGCCGCGATGTTCGGTATCGTCATCGTCGCCGGTTACCTGCTGTTCGCGATGCAGCGGACGCTGTTCGGACCCTTCCGGTTCGACGGCGACTACGATGTCACGGAAGCGCCGTTCCACGACGTCGCACCCCTCGCGGTGCTGCTGCTTCTCACCATCGTGCTCGGTGTCTCTCCGGACATCTTCTTCACGATGATTCAGGACGCGGTTAATCCGATTCTCGAACTGGGAGGTGCGTTCTAGATGACGCCCCTCCAGACGCTCCCCGAGTGGGCGGCGACGGCTCCCGCCATCGTGCTCGCGCTGACGGGACTCGCGCTGCTGCTCATCGACACCATCGACCCGGACTCCACGAACAACGGCCTGCTGGCCGGCACGGCGACGCTCGGCGCGCTCGCCGCCGGCGGCATCGCCGCTTGGTTCCTCATCGGTGGAACCGGCATGGAGTCCACCGGCGGCGCGATTTCGCTGTACGGCGACGCGCTCGTCGTCGACGGGATGAGCCTGTTCTTCACGCTCATCTTCACCAGCGTCACCGCGATGGTGACCGTCGCCTCCTACGACTACCTCGCGGACGAGGAGTACCAGGGTGAGTTCTACTCGCTCGTCATATTCGCCGCGACTGGTATGACGCTCATGGGGATGTCGAACTCGCTGGCGACCGTCTTCGTCAGCCTCGAACTCGCGTCCCTGCCGTCGTACGCGCTCGTCGCGTTCCTCAAGAAGGACCGCGGCAGCATCGAGGCGGGCCTGAAGTACTTCCTCATCGGCGCGCTGTCGTCGGCGGTGTTCGCGTTCGGTATCAGCCTCGTGTTCGCCGTCACCGGCTCGCTGGTGCTCCCGGAAGTCGCCGCGACGCTCGCTGAGGGCACCGAACTCGTCGGCGTCCTCGGTCTCGGCGTGCTGATGATCGCCGGCGGCTTCGCGTTCAAGACCGCCTCCGTCCCGTTCCACTTCTGGGCGCCGGAGGCCTACGAGGGCGCGCCCGCACCCGTGAGCGCGTTCCTCTCGTCGGCGTCGAAGGCGGCCGGTTTCGCCGTCGCCTTCCGCGTCTTCACCGTCGCGTTCCCCCTCGAGACCGTCACCGCAATCGGCGGCGGGAGCGTCGACTGGTCGCTTCTGTTCGCGCTGCTCGCCGTCGTCACGATGACGCTCGGTAACTTCGCGGCGGCGACCCAAGAGAACGTCAAGCGCATGCTGGCGTACTCCTCTATCGGACACGCCGGCTACGCGCTCATCGGTCTCGCGGCCATCACCGTCGACGGTGGTGCCGCGAACGGCGACGTGCTCGGCGCGAGCATGGCCCACCTGCTCGTCTACGGCTTCATGAACACGGGCGCGTTCCTGTTCATCGCCATGGTCGAAAAGTGGGGCCTCGGCCGCACGTTCGAGGACTACAACGGCATCGCGTCGAAGGCGCCCATCGCCGCGACGGCGATGACCGTCTTCATGTTCTCGCTCGCTGGCCTGCCGCCGTTCGGCGGCTTCGTCTCGAAGTACGCGCTGTTCTACTCGGCCATCGAGTCCGGCTTCTGGTGGCTCGCCGCGGTCGGCGCGGTCAACAGCGCGCTGTCGCTGTTCTACTACAGCCGCGTCGTGAAGGCGATGTGGATCGAGGAGCCGTCGAAGCCCCTCGAAATCGGCAGCCAGCCGGTCGGTCTCTACGTGGCGGTCATCTTCGCCGCGGTCGGGACGGTCCTGCTCCTGCCCGGCTTCCAACCCGTCATCGAGACGGCCCAGACCGTCGCCGCGGCGCTCTTCTGAGCGTCTCGGCGATTCGGTTCGATTCGGTTTCTTTTATTCCCGCAGTAACTCACCGAGCGCCGACGCCAACTCCTCGGACCGCCTGAGCGTCAGGCCGTCGGTGGTGACGAACACGCCCTTGTCGTCGGCCGTCACCCGCGTCAGGTAGCCGTGGTCGAACGCGCGGACTGTGTACCGGTAGTTCCCGAGTTCGGAGCCGCGATAGGCGGTCCGCGCCTGAAACCCGTCGGTCTCGTGTTCGACGAATCCGGTGAGGTCTGCGTCGGCTTCGAGGTCGCTTCGGAGATATATCTGGTCGCACCGGTCGTGCGTGAAGTACGTCACGCTCCTGAGATCGTCGCCGACGACGGTTCGACAGGTTCGGACGAACGACTCGGCTCGCGACTCGGGGAGCAGTTGCGTCTCGAGTTCCATCGTATGTGTGTCATGTGGTGGCATGACATAATATCATCGCCGGATGGGAGGACGGTAGGGTTTTGCGGCCGGAGTCCGACCCTCCGTGTATGGTACGCCGCCTGGTTCTCGGTTGCGGGTCGCTCGGCGGGGGCCTCGTCGGGCAACTCGCCGACCGCGGCGGGACGGTGACGGTCGTCACGGACCGCAAGGGCCGCGCCGACGACCTCCGCTCGGACGGCATCACCGCGAGAGAGGGCGACCCGGCCGACCCGTCGAACTACCCCGACGCGGCCGACCTCGTCGTCGTCGGCGGGCAGTCTTCGGCTTCGAACCTCGACGCGGCGCGGGCGGCCCACGACCGGTTCCCGGACGCGCCGCTCGTCGTCTACCTCGGCGGCGACGCCGACCCGTCGGTCCGCGCCGATATCGACGCGTTGGCCGACGAGGTCATCGACCCGCGTCGAATCATCACGGACCGGATCCTCGACGCCGTCGGCACGTCGCACACGGAGCGGCTGAACCGACTGATGCGGGTCCTCCGAAACCTCGACGGTAGGCTCGCGGTCGTGATGCACGACAACCCGGACCCCGACGCCATCGCCGCGGCGCTGGCGTTGCAGGCCATCGCCGAGCGGGCGGGCGTCGACGCCGACGTGTGTTACTTCGGAGATATCTCTCATCAGGAGAACCGCGCGCTCGTGAACCTCCTCGATTTGGACCTCCGCGTCCTCGACGAGGTGCCCGCGGACGACGAGTACGACGGCTTCGCGCTCGTCGACCACTCCCGGCCGGGCGTCAACGACCGCCTGCCGCCGGAGACGACCATCGACATCGTCATCGACCACCACCCGCCGCGCGCGCCGGTCGAGGCGGCGTACGTGGACCTCAGACGCGGCGTCGGCGCGACGAGCACGCTCCTCGCGGAGTACCTCGAACGGCTCGGTATCGTCCCCGACACGACGGTGGCGACGGCCCTGTTGTTCGGGATTCAAGTCGACACCAACGACTTCACGCGGGAGGTCTCGACCGCCGACTTCGAGGCCGCCGCCTTCCTCATCCCCCACGTGGACGTGGACCTGCTCGAACGGGTCGAGACGCCGAGTCTGACCTCCAAGACGATGGAGACGCTCGCCCGCGCCATCTCGAACCGCGACGTGCGTGGGAACATCCTCACGACGAACGTCGGCGACATCCGCGAGCGGGACGCCCTCGCGCAGGCCGCCGACCACCTCCTCGGGATGGAGGGCGTCGAGGTGACCGTCGTCTACGGACTGATGGACGGGACGGTCTACGTCTCCGGGCGCGCCCGCGGGGCGAAAATCGACCTCGGCGAGACGTTCCGCGACGCTCTCGGCTCTATCGGGAGCGCCGGCGGCCACGCGGACATGGCGGGCGCACAGATTCCGCTGGGCATCCTCGACGACGTGAGCGACGACTCCCGGGAGTCGCTTGCGACCATCGTCACGGACATCGTCGCCGGGCGGATGTTCGAGACGCTGGAGCACGCGACGCCGACGCCGAGTCTGGATACCGACGTGGCCTTCGAGTACCCGCTCGATGAATGAACGCCCACACGTTTTTGCCGACGGTGGCCCTATGACGTGGGAGATGAGTACTAAAGCGACCGTCAAGGAGTACATGACGCGCGAGGTCCAGACCGTCTCTCCGACCGACACGGTCGCGGACGTCGCCCAACGAATCGCCGAGAGCGACGGCCACAACGGGTTTCCCGTCTGTGACGGTCGCAAGGCGGAGGGGTTCGTCACGGCCCGCGACATCCTCCTCGCGGACGACGACGCCCCCATCGAGACGGTGATGGCGACGGACCTCGTCGTCGCCCACCCCGAGATGGACGTGAACGACGCCGCCCGCGTCATCCTCCGGTCGGGCATCCAGAAGCTCCCGGTCGTCGACGACGCGGGCAACCTCGTCGGCATCATCTCGAACACCGATGTCATCCGGAGCCAAATCGAGCGCGCGACCCCCGAGAAGGTGGGCAAACTCATGCGGACGCTCGAACAGATTCACGGTATCACGGTCCACCAAGAGCGCCGGACCGTTGCGCTTTCGAACCTCATTCCCACGCAGGCCCGCGTCTACGCCGACGAACTCGACGGTCGCCGGTACGAACTCGAACGCGGCCTCGCGGAGCCGCTCGTCGTCATCGACAACAACGGGACGCTCCTCCTCGCCGACGGTCACCACCGCGTCCTCGCGGCCGACCGAATCGGCATCGAGGAGATGGACGCCTACGTCATCGTCATCGACGACCCCGTCGAACTCGGGATGCAGCGGACCGCGGAAAAAGAGGGGCTCAAGTCCATCTCGGACATCGATATCGTCGATTACGCCCGACACCCGCTGGTCGAGACGACGCGCCGACTCCAGTAACTCGGCTTTCTCACTCGGCGACGTCGTACTCGGCTTTCCACGCGTCGACGGCCTCGCGGGCCGCCGCTTCCGACTCGAACCGCTCGCCCTCGTAGCCGCGGCCCTCGGCGGACTGATAGAGTCGGTCGACTCTGACGTGCCACGCGTTCGGCCCGTGTCGGAGCCGAATGGTCGCGTGACCGTCGCTTCGCTCCCACTCCACGATGCGGTCGTCCCGACGGACTTCCGTCCAGCTCATACCGGGGGATGGCGGCGGAGCCCGAAGTGTCTACCCATCCACCGGCGTCGAGGCGTCGGCCGTCGCCGCGGCCGCCGGGCGCGTCTCCGCGCCGCACCCGGGGCAGACCGCGTACCCGAGGCGGTCGTAGGGGACCTCCGGCGACGGGCGCTCCAGCCCACACTCCTCGCACGTGAAGTACGAGACCCATTCGAAGGACATACTGACACTCAGGATTGTCAACGTATTAATTAATCACCGCTTACCGCCCGGGACGGGGGGTATCGGTGCGGTTATTCGACTCCCCACCAACGGGGAGACGATGACAGTCGAGAACCCGCGTCGGGCGCTCGGGGTGGTCTTTTTCATCGTCTTCGTCGACCTCCTCGGCTTCGGTATCCTCATCCCGGTGATTCCGCTGTACGCCCTCTCGTTCGGGGCGACGGAGTTCGTCGGGAGCCTCCTCATCGCCTCCTACTCGGCGATGCAGTTCCTCGCCGCGCCCTTCCTCGGTCGCCTCTCGGACTCCCGCGGTCGGCGGCCCGTGCTCCTCCTGTCGCTCACGGGGAGCGTTCTGGCGTGGCTCCTGTTCGGCGTCGCCGGGTCGCTCGCGGTGCTTTTCGCCGCCCGAATGCTCGCGGGCGCGATGGGCGGCAACATCGCCACCGCACAGGCTTACATCGCCGACATCACCGCGGCGGACGACCGGGCGAAGGGGCTCGGCCTCCTCGGGGCCGCGTTCGGCCTCGGCTTCGTGTTCGGCCCCGCGCTCGGCGGCTTCTTCGCCAGCGAACCGGTCGTCGCGGCCGCGCGGGACCTCCTGCCCGCGGTCGTCCCCGTCTCCGAGTTCTCGCTTCCGAGCTTCGCCGCCGCGCTCATCACCGGGACGAACCTCGTCGTCGCGTTCTTCGTCCTCCCCGAGTCGCGGCCGCCAGAGGCGCGCGGGACGCCGACAGAGGACCGCGAATCCCGCGTCCAACAGCTCCTGTCCGCGCTCCGGTCGCCCGGACTGGGCACGCTCGTCGCCTCCTTCTTCCTCGTCTCCTTTGCGTTCTCGGCGCTCGAAAGCCAGTTCATCTTCCTCACCAACGACCAGTACGGCTACGGCGCGACCGAGAACGCCATCATCCTCACCTACGTCGGCGTCGTTCTCGCGGTCGTTCAGGGCGGCCTCGTCGGCCCGCTCACCGACCGCTTCGGCGAGTACCGGCTCGCGGTCGGCGGCGCGGCGATTCAGGTGCTCACGCTCGCGGCCGTCCCCTTTTCGCCCCAACTGGGCGCGTTCGTCCCCGACCTTGGAGCGCTCTTGCCGGTCGGTCCCGTCCTCCCGGCGGGCGTGCTCGCGCTGCTCGTCGTGATGACGCCGCTGTCGTTCGGTAACGCCCTCACGAACGTCTCGTTGAACACGCTCGTCTCCCGCTCGGCGACGGACGACGAGCAGGGCGGCGCGTTCGGCCTCACCCAGAGCGCCGGGAGCCTCGCCCGAACGTTCGGCCCGGCGCTGGCCGGCGGGCTCTACACCGGTATCGCGTTCTGGGCACCGTTCGTCGTCGGCGGCGTGCTGATGATTCCGATTCTCGTCCTCCTCGGGCGGCTGGACCGCGAGGCGGTCACGTCGGCGACGGCGTGAAAAAAGACGCGAGACGGCGAAAACGAGTCGTCGAACCTTACGCGGGGGTTGGGCCTTCCGGGGCCGACGAGTCGTCGTCGGACCGGAACTGCGAGACGAGGTCGAGCGAGTCGTCGGCGCTTCCGAGCAAGAACAGCGAGTAGTACCGGAAGTACGTCACGACGGGCATCTGGACGAGCGCGCCGACCGCGATGGCCGCGAGGACGAACAGCAGTCCGAGCGCGCCGAAGACGACCAGCCCGACCGCCGAGCCCAGCGCGACGTTGGCGGCGTTGAGCGCGAGGAACGCCGCGCCGCCGACGATGGCGAAGGGGACGGCGACGACGAGCAGGGCGAGGAGGGCCGCGATGCCGATACCGATGCTCGCGAGGATGCCGAGGACGAACCGGACGATGACGTACAGCCCGAACTCGGAGAACTCGGCGCGGAACACCGGCACGACCCGCCCCCACGACGACAGCAGGGTGCGGTCTTCGGCTATCATCGTCGGGACGACGAAGTCCGTCGTCAACTGCATGACGACCGCGAGCACGAACGCCAGCAAGATGGCGAGCAGTACGAGCGGGATGGCGAGGAGGGCCGCCGCGGGCGTGACCGCGACGGAACCGAGGAGCACCGCCGCGACCGGGACCACGATGACCGCGAGGACGGCGACGGCCAGCCCCACTTGGAACGCGAACAGCCTGACGCCGAGCCAGAATCGCTCGCGGAACGGCTTGCGGATGCGCACGTCCTTCGTGACGACGGCGTCAACGAGGACGAACTGCATCACGGAGCCGACGAACGACCAGACGATGGCGAGGACGACGGCGACCGCCGCGAGCGCGACGACGGCGGCGAAGACGTTTTCGGGCGTCACGAACCCGGGCAGCGAATCGACCGGGATGTCGGTCGAGCCGCCTCCGGTGGGGGCGGTGGTTCCGGTGTTGCTTCCGGCACCGCCGCTCCCGCCGAGGCCGCCGACGAAGAGGGCGATGAGTGCGAGGCGCGCCCATCGGCCCGCGTCGAACGGGAGGAGGAGCGACGCCGTGGCGTCACGGGCGTCGTCGAGGGCGTCGATTGCTTTCCAACTCATGAGTGACAATGCGACGCCTCGCGAGATAAAGGTGTTCGAGAGCTAAGGTGTCACGTCGCTCGGCGACTCTCTCGGGGGCTGAGAGTCGTCTCGACGGGGTCGCTACTCGGAGACGGCGGCCAGCGGGTCGAGATAGCCGGCCCCGTAGTACGCCTTGTCGGACCCCTCGGGGACGGTCGCGGTGCGCCCGAGTTTCGACGCGACCTGATTCGCGTTCAGGCCCGGTTCGACCGACCGGACGAGCGCGACGGCGGCGGCCACCTGCGGCGCGGCCATCGAGGTTCCGGCCTTCCAGTCGTAGCCGTGCGTCGAACCGACGTAGTTCCCGTCGTCGTCGTAGGCGGGCGTCGAGGCGGTGTTGTAGACGAGGTCGTAGAACCATGTGTCGGGATGCGTCTCCTGCGCGGAGAGGAGGGCGTCGCCGCCCGGCGCGGCCACGCCGACGGCGTTGGTCCCGTAGTTCGTGTAGAACGCCGGGGTCTTCGGTCCCTCCTCGGCGTCGCCCGCGTCGAAGGCGATTCCCTTCGGGCCGGTCGCGCTGACGCTGAGCGCCTGTGCCCCCTCGTTGGGGAGGCTAATGAGGCCGCCGTCGTGCTGGAGGTCGGCGCTGTCGTTGCCGGCGGCGACGACGACGACGGTCCTCGAGCGGTTGGCGTGGGTCAGCGTCTTGTTCAGCACTTTGCCGTAGAACTTCCCTTCGCCCTGTCGCGGGACCGGGTAGGAACCGAGGCTGAGATTCGCGGCGTCGCAACCGACTTCGGCGCTGTAGACGACGGCCGCGAGGATGTCGGCGAACGAAGCGAGCGAGTTCGGCGAGAACACGCGGCAGTCCACGAGTTCGGCACCCGGCGCGGAGCCGACGACGCCCGTCTCGTTTCCGTCGTTCGCGGCGACGATGCCCGCGACGTGGGTGCCGTGGTCGCCGCCGGCGGGGACGCCCGCGCCGAAGCCGTCGCCGGTGAAGTTCCGCGACAGCGACGTGTTGACCGCGTGTTCGAGGTCCGGGTGGTCGGCGGCGACGCCGGTGTCGATGACGGCGACGCGCGCGCCCTCGCCGCGGGTCACGTCGTGGACCGCGGGAATCCGCTGGCTCTGTTTGTCCCACTGCGCGTCGTAGCCGGGTTCGTCGACCGCGTCCGCCGGGGCCACGTCGCCGACCGCCGGCCCGTCGAGTTCTATCTCCACGTCGGGCGCGTAGGCCGCGTTCAGCGCGGAAACGGCCGACTCGTCTCCCTCGACGACGGCCACACCCGCCGGCGAGAGGTCGTAGACGACCTCCACGTCGGCGCTCGCCGCCGCCGACGCGTCGTTGCCACCGAGGTCGACGATGAACCGGTCGGTCCGCTCGGCCGCGACGACAGTCGATCCGGCGGCGACGCCGCCGAGGAGGGAGCCACTCAGCTTCAGGAACGTCCGCCTGTGTTGCTGACGCATACCGCACACCGCGACCGTCGAAAACATAGTTGTTACGGCACATTTTCGAGTTTAAAATAATTCCTCGAAAAACCACAACGTCGTACCGGAGCCGACACGCTCAGGGGGGTCGGGTTCGAACGCTCGGCTCACATGGTAGGTGTCGAAACCGCGCTTCGGCTCGGTGGCGGCCTCGTGCTGTTGTTCGCGAACGCGTTCTTCGTCGTCTCGGAGTTCGCGATGACGCGCGTCCCGCAGTTCGACGAGTCCGCCTTCGAGGGGTCTCGCGGCCTCGAACTCGCGTGGGAGATGACCGAGCGGCTTGAGGTGTACCTCTCGGGCTGTCAGGTCGGGATTACCATCGCCAGCGTCGGCCTCGGCGTCGTCGCCGAACCGGCCGTCGCGGCCACCTTCAACGCGGTCCTCGGCGGCGGCGGGGCGGCGGGTTCTCACACGTCGCTGTCGGTCGGTCTGGCGCTCGTCGTCATCAACCTCTCGCACGTCGTCCTCGGCGAGCAGGTGCCGACGTACCTCGGCGTCGAGCGCTCTCGCACGGTGGCGAAGTACACCGCGCCCGTGCTGTACGGCTGGACGAAGCTCATGTACCCGGTCATCGTCGTCGCCGACTGGCTGGCGAAACGCCTGCTGTCGCTCGTCGGCGTCGAGATAACCCGGTCGTGGCAGGAAGCCGAAATCGACGACGAGGAGGGAGGCGACGGCTCCGCGGGCGAGGGCACCCGCCTCAGCCGTGGCGAGGTCCGAAGCCAGATGGGTGACATCCTCGCGCAGGGCTCGCTCCCCGAGGACCGCCGCGAGGAGGTCCTGAACGCGCTTCGAATCGGCGAGTTGCCCGTCCGCGACGTGATGGTCCCCGCGGACCACGTCGTCGCGCTCTCGGTCGACGCGAGCACCGACGAGAGCCTCGAACGAATTCGGGCGAACCCCCAGCACTCGCGGTTCCCGCTCGTCGGCGACTCGCTGGACGACGTTCGAGGCGTGGTCTACGCGCCGACGGTCCTCTCGAACATCGACCGCCTCCAGTCGGGCGACCGCCGCCTCGACGACATCGCCGTGCCCCCGCTTTCGGTCCCGTCGGACCTCCCCGTGAGCGACCTCATCGACCGCCTCCAAGCGGAGAATCAGGAACTCGCCATGGTCCGCGACCCCGAAAGCGGCTCCGTGGTCGGCCTCGTGACCGCCTCCGACGCCTTCGAGTCAATCACCGGCCAACTCTACGACCCGCTCGACCTCGGGGCGTAGGACGCCCGTGGGGGTGACCCGACACGCGCTCGCGGACCGCCCACGCTTTTCTCCCGCCGCCCGTATCGACTCGCATGACGCCCTTCGAACGACGGACCCGCGCCTGTCAGGAGCGACTGGCCGACGCGGACGCCGACGCGACCGTGTTGTTCCCCAGCCGAAACCTGCTGTACCTCTCCGGCTTCGACGAGGAACCCGCAGAGCGCCACCTGCTGTTTTTCGTCCCCCGCGAGGGCGCGCCGGTGTTCCTCGTCCCCGACCTCTACGAGACGCAGGTCCGCGCGGAGTCGTGGGTCGCGGACGTGCGCACGTGGAGCGACGACGACGACCCGCGGGACGCCCTCGACGGCGTGGTCTCCGACCTCGACCTCGCCGGCGGGCGCGTCCTCGTCGACGACACGATGTGGGCCCGGTTCTCGCAGGACCTCCGGGCGGCGCTCCCCGACGCCGACTTCGGCCTCGCGAGCGAGGTCGTCGCCCCGCTCCGCGCGCAGAAGGACGACGCCGAGCTCGACGCGCTCCGCCGCGCCGGGGCGACCGTCGACCGCGCGGTCGAGCGCGTCCGCGACATGGGCGCGGACGCCGTCGGCATGACCGAAAACGAACTCGCCGCGGAAATCGAGCGCCTCCTCGCCGACGAGGGCGGCGAGGGGATTCCCTTCGGCCCGCTCGTCGGGTCCGGCCCGAACGGCGCGATGCCCCACCACAGCCACGGCGACCGCGTCATCGAGTCGGGCGACCCGGTCGTCCTCGACTTCGGCACGGTCGTCGACCACTACCCGAGCGACCAGACGCGGACCGTCGTCTTCGCCGGCGAACCCCCCGCGGAGTTCGCCGAGGTCCACGGCGTCGTGCAGGCCGCCCGGACCGCCGCCGTCGAGACCGTCGAACCGGGTGTCACCGCCGGCGACGTCGACCGCGCGGCCCGTGAGGTCATCGAGGAGGCGGGCTACGGCGACCGCTTCATCCACCGAACCGGCCACGGCGTCGGCCTCGACGTGCACGAAGAGCCCTACATCGTCGCCGGGAACGACCGCGAACTCGAGGTCGGGAACGTCTTCAGCGTCGAACCGGGCGTCTACCTCCCCGACGAGTTCGGCGTCCGAATCGAGGACCTCGTCGTCGTCACCGACGACGGCGCGGAACTCCTGAACGACACCGACCGCGGCTGGCGCTGCTGACCGGGAACTGGTACCTCGCTGACCGACGTTGCGGGCGTCTAGTCTCTCGATAGCCGCGAGCGCGACGAAGCCGAGGTCTGAGTCAGAAGTCTGAAAAAAGCAACGCAGTCGGTGGTGCCGACGCGTCGGTCGTTACTCGTCGTCGTCGGCCGCACCGCCGTCACCGGACGGCTTGATGTTCCCGATGATGGCGTCGATGTCGGCGTGTTCGTACAGCAGGTCGCGCATCCGGTTGACCGTGCGCTCGTCGCGGGTGCGCCCCGTGCTGACGATGTCCTCGGCGCGGTCGGTCACCGAGAGGGTGTCGCCGTTGACGAGGAGCACCGGAACGCCCTTCTCTTCGGCCTTGCCGATGACGGCCCCGACGGGTCGGTGGCCGCCGGTGAGGATGATACACTTGACGCCGGGGGCTTCGAGCGCGGCGCGCTGGATGTTCGCGCGGTCGCCGCCGGTGATGACCGCGGCGTTCTTCGTGCGCCGGAAGTAGCGGAGCGCCGCGTCGCCGCCCATCGCGCCGACGAGGAAGCGCTCGACGAAGGCGTCGGTCGGCGCGTCGGTCGCGAAGTCCGCGCCGAGTTCGTTCGCGAGTTCCTCGACGGTGACGCCCGCGAGGTCCTTCTCGGTCGGGACGACGCCGAGGACGGGGACGCCGCGGGCTTCGAGGAACGGCGCGACCTCGGTTTCGAGTTCGTCGTAGGAGGCGTCGCTCACGCGGTTGAACACGACGCCGGCGAGGCGGTCGGGGCCGATGTCTTCGACCGCCGCGACCACGTCGTCGAGGTCGCTCGGGTGCTGGTAGTCGGCGACGAGGACGACCTCGGCGTCGAGGAGGTTCGCCACGTCGCCGTCGGTGAGGTCCACGATGCCGCCGGTGCGGTAGGAGCCGCCGCCTTCGACGAGCATCAGGTCCTTGCCGGCCGAGATGTCCTCGAAGTGGTGGGAGATGACCTCCGAAAGCTCCTCGGCGTTCTCCTTGCCGCGGACCGCGCCCTGGATGAACGTCGGGGAGTAGACGACGGGTTCGAGCTGGTGCATCTCGGCGTCGATGTCGAGCAGTTCGCGGGCGAGCATCGGGTCCTCGTCGAGGGTCTTGCCGGTGCTGGACTGCAGGCGGGTGCCCTTGGGCTTCATGTAGCCCACGTCCAGTCCGCGCTCCTTGGCGAGGACGCCGAGTGCGAGCGTGATTGCGGTCTTCCCGGTGCTTTCTCCGGTCGAGGTGACGAGTACCGTGTTCATTGTTGAATGGTAGGGTGGTGAAGTGTTTAAAGTTCGTCCGGGTCCACGGTGAGTCGAACGTCGACGGCCTTCACGCCGTCCGGCAGCGCGACGAGCGGGTTGATGTCGAGTTCGAGGATGGCCGGGAAGTCGGTGACGAGTTGGGAGAGCCGCTGGATGGTCTCCGTGATGCCGCCGATGTCCACCGGGTCGTTACCGCGGGCGCCGCGGAGCATCGGTGCGGCGTCGATTTCCTTCGTCATGTCCTCGGCTTCCACCTCGGAGACGGGCGCGACGCGGAACGTCGTGTCCTCGAGGATTTCCACGAAGATGCCGCCGAGACCGAACATCATGAGCGGGCCGAACTGCGGGTCGCGGTTCATGCCGACGATGGTCTCGACGCCGTCGTCGAGGTTCACCATCTCCTGAACCTGCACGCCGAGGATGTTGGCGTCGGGCTGGTAGTTCTTCGCGCGGGTGATGAGGTCCTCGTAGGCGTCGTAGACGTCCTCGTTTTCGACGCCGACCTTGACGCCGCCGATGTCGGACTTGTGGAGGATGTCCGGGCTGACGATTTTCATCACGACGTTGCCGTCGATGTTCTCCGCGACTTCGAGCGCGTCGGCGGGGTCGTCGACGATGTCTCCCGTTGGCGTCTCGATGCCGTAGGCGTCGAGCAGTTCCATCGCCTCGACGCCGAGGCGGGTCTCGTCGCGGTCCTTGACCGTTTCGAGGATTTCGCGGGCGCGCTCGCGGTCCACGTCGAATTCGGTGGGGGCGTCGTACTCGCGCTGGCGGATGTCGGCGTACTTCGAGAGCGCTTCGAGGCCGTCGACGGCGCGCGAGGGGTCGAAGTAGTTCGGGATGCCGGCGTCCTTCATCACGTCGGAGGCGGCGTCGACGCGCTCGCCGCCCATGAAACAGGCGGCGACGGGCTTGTCGTACTTCTGTTGGAGTTCGACGGTGTCGGCGGCGAGCTGGTTGTAGTCGAGGACGGCCGTCGGGCAGGTCAAGACGAGCGCCATGCCGACGTTGTCGTCGGCGAGCGCCACGTCGAGGGCCTCCTTGAACCGGTCGTTGTCGGCGTCGCCGACGATGTCGACCGGGTTGTAGATGTTCCCCTCGGCGGGGAGCGACTCGGAGAAGGCTTCGAGCGTCTCGTCGGTGAAGTCGGCCATCTGCAGTTCCGACTCGCCGATGGCGTCGGTCGTCATGACGCCGGGGCCGCCGGCGTTCGTGATGACGGCCACGTCCTTGTTCTCGGGGAGCGGCTGGTCGCCCAGCACGCGGGCGGTGTCGAACAGGTGCTGGACGGAGTCCGCGCGGATGACGCCCGCCTGTTCGAGGCCGGCCTCGTAGGCCGCGTCGGAGCCGGCGATGGTGCCGGTGTGCGAGGAGGCGGCCTGCGCGCCGGCGTCGGTCTTCCCGGACTTGACGAGGACGATGGGCGTGTCCTTCGTCACGTCGCGGGCGGAGTCGATGAACTCGCGGCCCGCCGAGATGCCTTCGAGGTAGCCGATGATGACCTCTGTGTCGGGGTCGTCGTTCCACGCCTCGATGAAGTCGGCCTCGTCGAGGACGGCCTTGTTACCCAGCGAGACGATGTCCTTGAAGCCGATGTCCTCGTCGTTGGCCCAGTCGATGACGGCCGTGATGAACGCGCCCGACTGGCTCATGAAGGACATGTTGCCGTCGAGGGCCATGTCGGGGCCGAACGTCGCGTTCATGCCGACGTCCGTGTTCATGATGCCCAGACTGTTCGGGCCGACGACGTTGAGGTCGTACTCCTCGGCGATGTCGCGGAGTTCCTGCTCGCGGGCGGCACCTTCGCTGCCCGTCTCGCCGAAGCCGGCGGTGATGACGACCACGTTCTGGATACCCGCTTCCCCGGCGGACTTCATCGCCGGCAGGACGACCTTCGGGGGAACGACGATGACCGCGAGGTCGGCGTTCGTCTCGCCGACGTCGCCGTAGCACTGCAGGCCGAACAGTTCGTCGTACTTGGGGTTGACCGGAACGACCTCACCGTCGAACTCGTCGATGAGGTTGTCCATGATTGCCCGCCCGATTGCTCCTTCGCGCTCGGTCGCACCGACCACCGCGATTCGGTTCGGCGCGAACAATTCGGATAGCTCTCCCATTACCTGTTGCTTCCCGTCATTGACTGATAAACTCGGTGGTGTGGGCGGTCTCACGGCCTTTGGTGGCACGCTACAGTAGCGCAATTAATCGGTATGGTTCGTGATTTATACCACAGAATTGGGCCGAATACGCTCGTCAAGTGGGGGGGCATCGCCGCCGGCCCGTGGCGGCCAAACACATAATGACATCCCCCGAAAACGATGGGGTATGTCGACCCCCTCCGACGACGTGCCTCTCCACCGGACCGCCGGCGCGAAAGTCGCCGTCGCGGTCTTCCTCGCGCTGACGCTCGTCTACGCGCTCTTCGTCGCCCAGCAGATTCTCGCGTGGGTGTTTCTGCTCGTCGTCGCCGTCGTCCTCTGGTACGCCGCCAGACTCGTCGTCGCCATGGAAGAAATTGCGACACAGCTCGGCCGTCTCGCCGACGAGCGAGCCGATTCCACCGACCGCGGCGACGAATCAAGCAGGGATTAAACCGCGGCCGACGCGACCGAACCGAAGACCGTCTCGCTCGCCGGACGGTCGAACCGACCGTTGGGCCATCGCCCCGTCAGTCGGCGCATCGTCCGTTTTCGCCGAGTATCGGAGAAATCGGAGGGTTCCGATTACGAGATGATTTTATTCACGGTTCTACTATTCTTAACTAACTGTCGGGCGCGCGATGTTCCACCCGCAACAATGTACCCGTTACAAGTCACGTTGACCGAGTCCATCGCGGAGTTGACTAACGCCGTGCTCGCGTTCGTCCCGCGGCTCGTGGGCGCGCTCTTAATCCTCATCGTCGGCTGGTTCATCGGCAGTATCGCCGCCCGACTCATCACGCGAGTCGCCGACCGCATCGAGGTCGATAAGGCCGTGCTGGCGACGCCGGTCGGGAAGATTCTCGGCGGGACCGAAAAGGCGGTATCGAGCGCGTTCGGGACGCTCGGCAAGTGGTTCGTCTACGCCATCGCCGTCCTCGCGGCCGCCGACGTGCTCGCGGTCGACCTGTTCTCCGAATGGGTCTCGACCGCGGCGTCGTACGCGCCGTCGTTCGTGGCCGGGCTGCTCGTCATCGTCCTCGGGTTCGTCGTCGCCGACTTCATCGGTGACGCCATCACCCGGACCCGCGCGGCGACCGAGACGCCGTACACGAGCATCTTCGCGGTCGGCACCCGGATGTTCCTCTACTTCACCGCCGTCGTCATCGGTCTGAGCACGATGGGCATCGACGTGGCCATCCTGTTCACCATCGCGCAGGCGTTCGCGTGGGGCATCGCCGCGGCCCTCGCCATCGGCGTCGGCGGCGCGGTGGCCTTCGGCGCGCGCGACTACGTCTCGGCCAACGTCGAGCGCTGGATGGGGTCGGCTCGCTCCGTCGCGGCAACCCCCGTCTCGCCCATGGGTGGCGACAGCGACTCGCCCGAGGGCGCGTCGCCGGCAGACGACTAGGCACGCTCCGCCCGGTGCATCCAGTACGCCCGGTACGAGCGCGCCACGGAACCGACACCTTTCTTCGCCGACTACCGCCGCTGAGCCGCCGCTCGCATCGACATATATCAGAATATCTATTATATGTCTGAATCGGAGTTTTTGGCCAGTCTAAACCATCTGAAGCTCTCTAACCGACATTCGAGTTTTTAGGCCAGCCAAAAATATCTGGAATATGATAATACTTATCGGCACCGGGTGGCTACGTTCGGTATGGACCAGTTTGCTGCTCTCACGTTCGTCTTTCTCGCCGGGCTCGTCACGGCCATCGCCACCGGTCTCGGCGCGATTCCGTTCTTCTTCGTCTCGGACGTGAGCGACCGCTGGAACGTGGCGCTGTGGGGCATCGCCTCGGGCATCATGGTGTCGGCGTCGCTGTTCGGCCTCGTCTTCGAGGGGCTCGCAAACGGGACGCCGCTCCAACTCGGTATCGGGATGCTCGCGGGCGTCGCGCTCGTCCTCGTCGCCCACCGCGTCATCGAGGGCGCGGACGTCAACCCCAAGCAGTACGAGGAGGCCGACTTCCGCAAACTGCTTTTGATTCTCGGCATCCTCACCGTCCACAGCTTCCCCGAGGGCGTCGCCGTCGGCGTCTCGTTCGCCGACCTCGGCCTCGACGGCGGCTTCCAACTGTTCGGTTTCGTCGTCCCGCTGCTGGCGGTGTTCATGACGATTGCCATCTCGATTCACAACGTCCCCGAGGGGCTGGCCATCTCCATCCCGCTTCGGTCGATGAACGTCTCGAACTGGAAGCTCGTCTGGTGGGCCATCTTCTCCAGTCTGCCCCAGCCCATCGGCGCGGTCATCGCCTTCTACTTCGTCCGCATCGCCCGGGAGTTCCTCCCGTTCGGCTTCGGCTTCGCCGCGGGCGCGATGGTGTTTCTCGTCCTCACGGAGTTCATCCCCGAGGCGCTCGAACTCGGCGAACGCCTCCCGCGCGGCGGGCGGGTCGAACTGCTCGCCGGACTCGTCGCCGGGTTCACCATCATGGTCCCGCTGGCGTTTATCTGAGCGCACCCGCCGAAATACATATCGTTCTGCGGGTTGTCAGAACAGCCGTGATGACCGGATTCGAACGGCGTTTCCCCGCGCTCGTTGTGATGTCGGGGCCGAGTGAACCGCCGCGCGTCCCGGTGAGCGAACGATGTCCGTGCTGACGCGGGTTCTCTCCGAGTTAGGGCTCCTCTGGGCGCTCGTCACGCTCGGCGGAGTTCTCGGGATTCTCTGCTCGTGGCAACTCACGCGAGGGACGATATCTAGTCCGTACTTCATGCCCGTGGCGCTGGGCATCGTGCTCGTCGTCGTCGTGGCTGGGCTCTCCCTCGACAGGCGCGGCTACCTGTCGTAATCCGAGAAAATTCGGGTGCGACTGCCGCTTAGTGCGAGTGACCGAGCGCGTCCGACAGCGGGACGCCGAAGCGGTCTTCGAACAGTTCTTCCATCGTCTCGTTGATTTCGGCGATGTCGGCCGGCGCGCCGCCTTCGCTGTGGTGGGCGACGACGTGGGCCTGCTGTGCGAACGCCTGCACGACGACGTCGGCGACGACGTCGGTCGGGTCTTCGCCCTGCTCCGAGAAGATGTCGACGAGGCCCGCGGGAAGTTCGAGCGCTTCGGTGTCTCCGTTCGGTCCCTCGATGGTGTACGTCTCAGTTTCGACCATGCCACCACGTGGGGTCGGCCGCGGGTTAAGGCTTGAGTTTGCGGGCGCGTCGGGGTCCCGCGCGAGCGCCCCCGAGCGCCGCAGTCGGGCGGAGCGCGCCTCCTCGTCTCCTCAGTCGGTCCGCGGAATCGCCATCGTCCCCGCCGCGAAGAAGGCGACCGCGAGGGCCGCGAGCACCGCGAGGTTGGTGACCCAGTCGCCGCCGCCGTAGGTGAGCGCCCGGACGCCGCGGGCGAAGTACGTGAGCGGCGAGAGGTTCAGCGCCGGCACGAACCACGCCGGGAGCAGGTCGGGCGTCACGAACGTCTCGGAGAGGAACAACAGGGGAAGCGCGATGGCGTTGCTCGCGGCGATGACGCCGTCCTGCGAGTCGGCGACGCTCCCGATGACGGCCCCGAGGCCGCAGAAGAGCGTCACGCCGAGCGCGACGAAGGGGACGATGGTGAGCGTCGCGGGCGTCAGCGGAATCGAAGCGCCCGTCACGAGCGCCGACAGCGCGAGGAGCAACAGCGCCGCGAGGCCGATGACGACGACGTTGACGAGCGAGTGCGCGAGGAGCCACTCGGCGCGGGACAGCGGCGTCGTCGCCAACTTCTCGAAGCGGCTTCCCTCGCGGTGGCGGGCGATGGTGCTGCCGACCCGCGACAGCGGGGTGAACAGCACGACGACCGCGAGATAGCCGGCGATGTAGTACTCCTTCGGCTCGGCGAACAGGCCGCCGCCGGTCGGTTGGGTCTGCACGAGCGCCCCGAAGATGACGACGATGATGGCGGGGAAGAAGAACGTGAAGAAGACCGCCGTCCGCCGCCGGAGGAACGAGTGCCACGAGGCGACGAACTCCGAGCGGACGCGGGCGGCGAGGCTCATCTGTCACCCCCGACCGCGGCGGCCGCGGCGGGCCGGGCCGCCTCGAACTGCTCGCCGGTCAGAGAGAGATAGACCTCTTCGAGACCGGGCTGTTTCCAGACGAGCGACTCGTAGACGACGCCCGCGTCGTCGAAGGCGGCGACCACGTCGCCGATGTCGCGCGGGCCGACGCCGTGGACGGTGATACCGTCTCCCGACACCGTCGCGTCGAGCGCGGCCGGGAGCGACACCGACCCGAGGGCCGCGTCGGCGTCGCCGTCGGTCCGGACGACGAGGCGGCTCTCGCCGCCGTAGTCGGCGACGAGGTCGTCCGGCTGGCCGACCGTGACGAGTTCGCCCGCGTTGAGCAGGCCCACGCGGTCGGCGAGGCGCTCTATCTCCTCCATGGAGTGGCTGGTGAGAAACACCGTCGTCCCGCCGGCGGCGAGGTCCTCGACGAGCCCCCACAGCGACCGGCGGCCCGCCGGGTCGATACCGGTGGTCGGCTCGTCCAAGAACAGCACGTCGGGGTCGTTGACGAGCGTCAGCGCGATGCAGGCGCGGCGCTGTTGGCCGCCCGAGAGGTTCTCGTACCACGTGTCGGCGGCGTCGGCGAGGCCGACCTCGTCGAGCACCGCGTCGGGGTCGCGGGCGTCGTCGTAGAGCCCCGCGTAGTAGGCCACGAGTTCGCGGGCGGAGAGCCGACCCGCGGGCCGGAACTCCTGCGGGAGGACGCCGAGGCGCTGGCGGTCCACCTCGGTCGGGTCGCGCCCGAGGATGGCCGCCGACCCCGAGTCCACCGCGGTCGTGCCCGTGAGGGCGCGAACTAACGTCGTCTTCCCCGCGCCGTTCGGACCGATGAGGCCGAAGACCTCCCCCTCGGCGACCGACAGGGAGACGCCCGAGAGCGCCTCCACGTCGCCGTAGGACTTCTTGAGGCCGTCGGCGGCGAGTACCTCGTCCATGTCGTACCCGTCGTCACCATCGGGTGGTAAGAGATTCGGAATCGCCGCTCGATTCGAGTCGCGGGGCGGGGCGAACGAGGAGGCCTCGCCGGCCCGACCGTAGCAAGCCTTACTCCGGTCGCGCCGTTCTACGTTGACATGAACGGTTCCCGACGCCACTTCCTCGCCGCGACCGGCGCGACCCTCATCGGCGGCCTCGCGGGTTGTGCGAGCGCGCCGACCGACGACGGCGCTGGCGGAACGACCGACAGCGACGCGACATCCGACGACACCGACGGCTCGACCGCGACCACGGACACCGGGGGCGACGGCTCCCTCTCGGGCCTCGAAGTCGCCTACGAGACGCTGGCGACCGGGTTCGCCTCGCCGGTCGACGTGGCCATTCCCGAGGCGTTCGGCGGGAGCCGCCGGTTCGTCGTGGACCAGCCCGGTCGAATCTGGTTGCACGACGACTCGGGACTACAGAGCGAGCCCTATCTCGACATCACCGACCGCGTCGTCGACCTCAACGGCTACGACGAACGCGGCTTCCTCGGCGTCGCCTTCCACCCGGAGTTCGCCGACAACGGGCGACTCTACCTCCGGTACAGCGCCCCGCGACGCTCCGAGACGCCCTCGAACTACAGCCACACGTTCGTCCTGAGCGAACTGACGGTCGACCCCGAGGCGACGACCGTCTCGGCCGACTCCGAGCGGACGCTGCTCGAACTTCCACAACCGCAGTCGAACCACAACGCCGGGGCCGTCGCGTTCGGCCCGGACGGCTATCTCTACGTCGCCACGGGCGACGGCGGCGGCGCGAACGACGAGGGGCGAGGTCACGCCGACGACTGGTACGACGCCGTTCCGGGCGGCAACGGGCAGGACGTGACCGAGAACCTCCTCGGGAGCGTCCTCCGAATCGACGTGGACGCGACCGGCGGCGTCTCCGGCGACGACGACCGGCCCTACGGGATTCCCGAAGACAACCCGCTCGTCGGCACCGACGGCCTCGACGAGCAGTACGCGTGGGGGCTCAGAAACCCGTGGCGGCTCTCGTTCGACGGCGAGGACTGCTACGTCGCCGACGTGGGACAGGGCGCGTGGGAGGAGGTGAACCTCTTGGAGCGCGGCGGCAACTACGGCTGGAACGTCCGCGAGGGCGCACACTGCTTCCGCGCGGGCGACTGCCCGACCGAGACGCCCGACGGCGCGCCGCTCATCGACCCGGTACTGGAGTACCCCCACAGCGGTGACGGACCGTCCGGAGTGGCCGTCATCGGTGGCCACGTCTACCGCGGCGAGTCGATTCCGGACCTCTCGGGCGCGTACGTCTTCGCCGACTGGCAGTCAGAGGGGAGACTGTTCGCCGCCCGCCCGAGCGAGTCGCGTCCGTGGGACATCGCGGAGATTCCCGTGGCGGACCGCGACGACGGCGGAGCGAACGTCCTCGCGTTCGGCCGCGCCCCCGACGGTGAACTGTACGTCTGCACCAGCGACCGGCCGATTGTCACCGGGTCGTCGGGCGCGCTGAACCGGCTGACCGGCGTCTGAGGGTCGCACCGTAACCCGCCCGAACTCGGGGTCTGGACCGGGGCGTTAGGCGTCGCCGTCGACGTTGACCCGCCTGCCCGTCGTCGACGACTCGTAGGCCGCCTCGGTCAGCGCGGTCACGTGGAGGGCGTCTTCGGCCGGGATGGCGAGGTCGGCTTCGTCGCGCGCGGCGTCCACGAAGTTCCGGAGTTTCTTCCGGGTCAACTCCTCGAAGTCGGGCGTCGGCGGCGTCGCGGTGTAGGTGGTTCCGTCCTCCGTCACCTCGATGGTCTCGCCGTCGAAGGCGACCATCCCCTCGGTGCCGATGACGCGGAGCGACTCGCCGGGTTCCGGCACGCTCTGTCCGTCGCCGGAGACGCCGACGCTCGCGGTGAGGCGGTCGCCGTCGCGGTCGAGGACGACCGCGAGCGCCGAGTTCACGTCCACGTCGTGGCCGCGGTGGTCGACCGCCGCGGCGACGGTCACCGGCGTCGAGCGCGTCACCCAGAGCATCGCGTCGAGGAGGTGCGACCCCGAGTCGTACAGTTGGCCGCCGCCCGACAGCGACGGGTCGCCGCGCCACTCGTCTTTCGTCCAGCGAATCCACTCCTGTTCGAGGTGGCAGACCACCATGTGCGGGTCGCCGATGCGGCCGCTGTCGATGACGCGTCGCAGCTCGTGGAACCGCGGGTCGAAGTGGCGCTGATAGCCGACTGCGAGTGTGAGGCCGCGCTCCTCGGCGCGGTCGATGAGCGCCCGCGCGCCGCCGAGGTTGGTCACCATCGGCTTTTCGAGGTGGACGTGGAGGTCGGCGTCGAGCGCCGCGAGCGCCTGGTCGAAGTGCTTCGTGTGCGGCGAGGCGATGGTCACCGCGTCGAGGAACTCGGCGTCCAGCAGTTCCTCGGTCGTCTCGTAGGTCGGCACGTCGAACTCGTCGCCGAACTGCTCGCGCACCTCGTCTGCGGGGTCGACGCCGGCGACGACGCGCACGCCCTCCAGTTCGTTGAGGAGGCGACACTCCAGCACGCCGAGGCTTCCGAGTCCGATACCTGCGACTCTGAACATGCCGTACCAGTCGCGCGGAAGCCGCAAAAGCGTGCGGGCGAGTCGCAAGGGATTCCCGGATGGCTCGTGTGGTCCGGCCATGGACGACGCAGTCCTCCAGCGGTTCGCCGTCGTGCTCGCGTTGGTCGGTGTGGCCCTTCACCTCGCGGCCCTCGCCGAGAACCCGTCGCAGGGGTTCCTCACCATCGGGTTCGGGGTTCTCCTCCTCGCGCTCGCGCTCGGCGGCGCGCCGCTCACACGCGAACTGTTCGAGGGGGACGCGAACCGTACCGAAGCCGAGCGGGAGACGACCCGCGCCGAACCGCCCGACTCCGAATCGCCCGACGCCGACGGACAAAGCTGAACCTCTCGCCGCTACTCGCACCCTTTAGTCGCCGGCCGTCGTGACATCGACCATGAGCCTCGACTATCGACGACTCGGGTCGACCGGCACCCGCGTCTCGGAACTGTGCTTCGGTACGTGGCGATTCGGTCGAAAGAGCAGCGGCGTCCTGGAGACCGACGAGGAGGAGGCCCACGAACTCCTCGACGCGTTCGAAGAGCGCGGCGGGAACTTCATCGACACCGCCAACGTCTACGGGAATCCGAACGGGACCTCCGAGGAGTACATCGGCAACTGGCTGGCCGAGCGCGACCGCGAGGACTACGTGCTCGCCTCGAAGGTGTACTTCCCGTTCGACGAGGACAACCCCAACGGGCGCGGCCTCTCGCGGACCCACATCCGCAACCAAATCGAGGGCACGCTCGACCGCCTCGACACCGACTACCTCGACCTCTACTACATCCACCGCTGGGACGAGGAGACGCCCATCGAGGAGACGCTCCAGACGCTCAACGGTCTCGTCGAGGAGGGGAAAGTCAACTACCTCGGCGCGTCCACGATGGCCTCCTGGCAGCTCACGAAGGCGCTGTGGAAGTCGGACGTCAACGATTACGCCCGCTTCGACGTGACCCAGCCGCTGTTCCACGCGGGTTACTACGAGGACGTGAAAGACTACCTCGACGTGTGCGGCGACCAAGACATCGCGATTTGTCCGTACTCGCCGCTCGCGGGCGGCTTCCTCACGGGCAAGTACGAGCGCGCCGACCCCGACGACCCGACCGAGTACGTCGCGCCCGACGGCGCGCGCGGGTCGTTCGACGAGCGCTTCGACCGGTTCTACGTCTCCGAGCGCGGCTGGAAGGTGCTCGACGAGATTCGCGCGGTCGCCGACGAGGTCGACGCCAGTCCGGCGCAGGTCGCGCTCCGCTGGCTGATGGACTACCCCGAGGCGACCGTCGTTCCCATCGTCGGCGCGCGGACGACCGACCAACTCGACGAGAACGTCGGCGCGGCCGACGTGGACATCTCGACCGACCAGTGGGAGCGCATCATGAACGCCCGCTACGACGAAGACGGTCGGCGCTGGGGCCACTAAGCGACCGCGAGCGACCGGCAGCTGGACTGACTTCCGCGGCTTTCGACTCTTTTCACGCGATGCCGAGGTCCCGAAAGAAGTCGCAGACGACGTGCACGTAGAGCACGACCGCGAGGAACGCCGCGAGCGACCCGACCCCCGAGAACGCGAGCGCGCCGACCGCGACGCCGCCGACGAGGTGGTGGCTCAGGAGGCGCTTCCGGTCGAACTCGGTGTCGAACTCCTCGAACACCCGCTCTTGGTCGAGCAGACCGACCCGCGGGTTCGTTACCGCGAGCCGCAGGTTCGCCCAGTCGCCGCGCTGAACGCGGGCGATGACGAAGTGGTCGAGGTCGACGAAGACGCTCACGAAGACCGCGCCGGCGACGAGAAGCGGCAGGCTCCCCGGCGGGTCCACGGCGACTGCGGCGGCCGCCCCGGCGACCGCCCCGACGACGGCGTGTTCGAGTGATTTCACGGGTCGCCCGGTCAGCCGACGTGCGGGCGGACCCGCCGGAGCACGAGGTCCGGGTCGAACTCGTCTTCCGACTTGTCCCAGACGCGCTCGCCGTCGACGGTGACGGTGAGGACGCCGTGGTCGCCCGTGACGAGCGCCACGCGGTCGAGTCGGTCGCCGAACTGTTCGAGCAGCGCGTGCTGGAGCGCCTCGGCGCGGTCGAGGAAGCCGCAGGGGACGCAGTATTCGATTTCGACCTCGGTCATGGACGGACGTTCACGGCGAGCGGGTAAAAGCGAGGGGGCGGCCGCGAGACTCCCGGGACGCTACTTCGACTTCCCGAAGCCGGGACGCCACCGGAGCAGGACCACGGTGACGAGGAAGACCAGCGTCGAGAGGTCGTACGAGAGCGTCGTCACGGTCGCCGCGATGGCCGTCCCGCCGCCGAAGACGCTCGTGGCGACCGACGCGAGGATGGGCCACGAACACGAGACACAAGAGAACAGGCCGACGACGCCGGAGACGGCCGCGCCCGCCGCCTCGACGACCGTGTCGTAGACGAGGAACGCGAGCGCCGCGTAGCCGACCACGCGCGCCGGCATGAGGACGAGGTTGAACAGGTCGCCGCCGTAGACGAGCGCCGGCCCCCATCCGGGCGGGAGGAAGGCGACGCGAAGTCCGTTAGTGCCGCCCGGAACGGGCGAGGTGACGAGGCCGCCGGCGACCGCCAAGAGCGCGAAGTAGCCGACCGCGACGGCGGCCGCCTTGCGCTTCGTCGCCGCCGGGGCCGGTGCCACGTCGGTGTCGAACATGACCCAGAGGCCGACGATGACCCACGCGACGCCGTAGACGGCGTAGCGCGGCGCGCCGACGCTCGCCTCGGTGAAAAGCAGGTAGACGAACGCCAGAATCAGCGTCGTGTTCACGGCGAAGGCGGCGCGGAGCAGACTGGCACGCGAGGGGCGGGGAAGTGCGGATGCGGTTGCCATGTGTGGGTGGATAGGTCGGGTCTCAGAGCGCGAGGGTGTCGACGACGATGGCGAGGAGCAGCATGCCGAGGTAGGCGTTCGACGCGTGGAACGCCCGGAACGCGGCGGTGTCGTCGCGCTCGTAGTGCAGGCGCACGACGAAGTAGAGGAACGCGCCGCCGAACAGGATGCTCGTCACGAGGTAGACGACTCCGAGGGCGTCCATGACCGCGAGGCCGGCCGCCGAGACGAGCGTCGCGCCGAGCCACCAGAGGATGTGCTTTCGCGTCTCGGTCTCGCCGCGGACGACGGGCATCATCGGGAAGCCGCCGCGGGCGTAGTCGTCCTTGTAGGCCAACGCGAGGTTGTAGAAGTGCGCGGGCGTCCACATGAAGATGACCACGGCGAGGACGATGCCGCCGAGACCGACGTCGCCGGTGACGGCGACCCAGCCGATGAGCGCCGGGAGCGCGCCGGCCGCGCCGCCGATGACGGTGTTCTGGACCGTGTTGGGCTTCAGGATGAGCGTGTAGACCACGCTGTAGAAGGCGATGGCGACGACGCCGAGAACGGCGGCGAGCCAGTTGACGGACGCGAACAGCGCCACCGACGCGACCGTCAGGAGCAGGCCGAACGCGACGGCGTTGCGGACGGGGACGAGGTCGACCGCGAGCGGCCGGTCGCTGGTCCGCTGCATCCGGCGGTCCACGTCGCGTTCGAGGACGTGGTTGAACGTGCCGGACGCGCCGATAGAGAGGACGCCGCCGCCGAGGGTCGCCGCGATGACCTCGGGCGTGAGGCCGGGCGAGACGGTGCCGGCGAGCGCCATCGCCGCCGACGCGACGAGACAGAGGAGCCACATCAGCCGCGGCTTCATCAGCCGGAAGTACGCGTTGACCGTCGCCTTCGCGCGGGCGACTGGTTCGGTCGGGACGGGCGGCCGCTCGCCGTCGTCGGCCGGGGGACTCATCGACGGCGTTCCCACCGGTGCGTCGTCGGGGTCGCCGGTGTCCGCTTCGAGGGTCCACGCGAGGGCGGCGAGGAGGCCGCCGAAGATAGCCATCCCGATGACCAAGTGGAGCGTCGAGAGCGCGGCACCGACGCCGACGGTGGCGACGACCGCGCCGAGACCGGCCTGCGCGGGGTAGAGCACCGCCGACGCGGTGACGGTGGCTCTCACCCGGCGAGACGTGTCGGTCCGCCACGCCGAGACGAGCGTGGCGAGCGTCAGGAGGCCGACGAGGACGGCCGCGACGCGGTGGCCGAGGGCGACCCAGCCGTCGAGCGTCGCGGGGAGCGAAAAGCCGTCTCCGCACGCGGGCCACGCGCTACACGCGGCGGTCGCGTCCGTGAGCGCGGTCGTCGCGCCGACGATGAGCAGGAGATAGACGCCCATCGCGGTCGCGGCGAGCAGGCCGTGGAACGTGTTCGAATCGCGATTCGTGGCCACGAAATTCACCTACGGACGTGTTGGGCCGTCCCGTATTTAGGACCCGCGCTTTTCCGCCTCGCGTTCGGGTGCCGCTCCCCGCGATATGGCGGGGGCGGGTTGATAAACGGCGGGCCGAGAGTCGGTACGCATTTATGCGGTTGTTCCTAAGTCTCGCTCAGCATGAGAAAGACGCGTTTCGCGCTCGCGTCCCTGCTCGCGACGGTCGTGATGGCGCTCGTTGCCACCCCCGCCGCCGCGCAGGCGTCCGCCACGTCGGAACTTATCAATCAGCTCAACGGGAAGCTGCTGTACGTCGCTATCCCGATTACCGTGCTGGTGGAGGTCATCCTCCTCTATACGGTCATCAAGTTCCGCAACAACGAGCGCGCACTGCCGACCAAGGAGAACCGCCGGCTCGAAATCACGTGGACCATCGCGACAGCGATTATCCTGCTTTTCGTCGGCGTCGCCTCCTACGGCGTGCTGGCCAACGAGAACGTCACGCACCAGGGCAACGACATCGCTATGGACGACGACCCGGTCGTCGTCACGGCCGAGGCCTACCAGTGGGGCTGGAACATGTACTACCCCGAAGAGGGTAACTTCTCGTCGGGCAACGAGATTGTCATCCCCGCCGACCGCCCCGTCTACTTCCAGGTGACTGCAACGGACGTGATACATGGATTCCACGTCCCCGAACTCGGCCTCAAGCAGGACGCGATGCCGGGTTCGACGAACACCATCAAGACGGTCGCCTACGAGGAAGGCACCTACCAGGGCTACTGTACTGAGTACTGCGGCGTCGCGCACTCCCAGATGTACTTCACCGTCGAAGTCGTCTCGCAGGAAGAGTACCAGAACTGGCTCGACGAGCAGCAGTCGGCCAACAGCGAGTCGTCCGGCGACTCGAACGCCACCGCGACGAACTCCACGCAGTAACGCATCCTCCCTTCTCTTTCGACGCTCCCCGCCGAGTGACGACGCTCGCGCTCGTTCGGTCGGTCGTCGGAGAACTCGTCGCGGGCCGCAGTCGGAGACGTTCCGGACGCGGACAGAAACTCAGCAGCGTCGCTCGACGATGCGGTCGATGATGCGACCCGTCGAGAGCAGTTCGTCGTCGTGGCGCTGCTCGCGCGGTGTCGCGCGCGTGACCTCGCAGTCGATGCCGCGGGCGTCGAGGGCGGCTTTGATTCCGTCCTCGTCGTGGTGCTGGTCGTAGCCGAGGACGATGACGTCGGGGTCAATCTCCTCGATGGGGACGAAGATGTCCTCGGCGTGGCCGAGGTGCGCCTCGTCGACCACGTCGAGCGCGGCGACCATGTCGCGGCGCTGGCGGTCGTCGAGTATCGGCTTCGGCTTGTGGGTCACGTTCTCGCCGCGGGCGATGATGACGTGGAGTTCGTCGCCGAGCGACGCGGCGTCCGAGAGGTAGTGGACGTGGCCGGGGTGGAGGATGTCGAAGGTGCCCTGCGCGATGACCCGTCTCATCGGTCCAACTCCGCGTCGATGTCGTCCTGCGTGAAGTCGAAGAACGATTCGGGGTCGGGGAGGTCGACGTCGAGCACGTCGAGGTCGCGGACCTCGCCGGACTGGTCGAACGCCTCCCAGTCGTCGGGGCCGTAGGGCGAGCCGATGATGATGTGGACTCGGCCGCTCCCGAAGGTGTCGAGGTCGGCGTCGCTCGGGCGGAGGACGCCGTTCGGGTGCGAGTGAATCGACCCGACGGCGCGGAAGTCGTTCGGCACGAGGTCGTTCCTGACGGTCGCGCTGTAGGGGTCCGAGACGGTCCCCGGAATGATGAGCACGTCCGTCACGACGTAGCCGTCGCGGTCGACGCCGACCCGTCGGGCCTCCTCGCCGCGGAGGAGTCCCATGTACTCGTTCGGATGCGTCTCCGCAGAGGCTTCGAGCGCGAAGTCGAGGGCGTCGGCGGCGATGCCGACGACCTCCCGCGACCGGAAGAGTCGCATACCGAACCGTCCGCGGGCGCTCCATCTAAGGGTTCCGGAACGCCGAGTCGGTCGCCGGAACGGAACCGCCATACTGAGGTCGGCGGTCGCCCGAACTCGGGTGTGACGCTCGATTCCGACCTCGTCGCTCGCGTGACGAGCGCGCTCGCCGCCGACGCGCCGCCGACCGCGACGACCGAACTCGACGGCGGGAACGTCGGGCGCGTCTATCGCCTCGACTTCGACGGGCGCGACCCCGTCGTCGCGAAGGTGGGCGACACGCCGCTCGACGTGGAGGCCGCGATGCTCGACTCGCTCGGCGCGGCCGGGCTTCCGGTTCCGGCGGTCCACCACGCCGACGCCGACCTGCTCGTCCTCGACTACGTCGCGGGCACGTCCGACCTGACCCCCACCGCCGAGCGCGACCTCGCCGCCCACCTCGCCGCGCTCCACGAGACGACCGCGCCGGCGTTCGGCTTCCCCTACGACACGCTCTCGGGGCCGTACCGACAGCCGAATCCGTGGACCGACTCGTGGGTCGAGTTCTTCCGCGACCAGCGCCTCCTGCCGTGGGCCGAGGCGGCGCTCGATTCGGGGCTCCCGGACGCGACAGCCGAGCGAATCGAGTCGGTCGCGGCTGACCTCGACGCCCTCCTCGTCGAACCGGCGGCCCCGCGACTCGTCCACGGCGACGTGTGGGGCGCGAACCTCCGCGTCCGCGACGACCGCGTCGTCGCCTTTCTCGACCCGGCGTGTTACTACGGCCACCCCGAGGTCGAACTGGCCTACATCGACTGGTTCGACGCCGCTGGCGACGCCTTCTTCGACGCCTACGACGAGTCTCGACCCATCGCCGACGGCTTCTTCGAGGACCGCTCGCCCGTCTACGCGCTGTTCCCGCTCCTCGAACACGTCCGCGTCTTCGGGGCCGACTACGTCCCGTCTGTCGAAGACGCGCTGGACGAACTCGGCTACTGACCGCCCGCGAAGGCGAGCTTCGAGCCGAATCGAGCCGTGAGAACCGGTCGCGCACGCGAGATGCTTTTGTAAAGCTTAACACTACCCCCTGACCTAGCGGGACTATGAGCGACGAGCACGCCGGGGATTCCGGCGACGACTCGGGTCCGAATTCGGACGCACGACCTATCGTCTATGATCTCGCACCGAACTGTACCGCCGACGACGTCGAGACCGGCGCGTACTACCACGCCGTCGTCAACGGCGTCGTGGAGTACGGCATCTTCGTCGACGTCTCCGATTCCGTCTCCGGTCTCATCCACGAGTCCAACCTCTCGGCCGACTACGAGGTCGGCGACCGACTGGTCGTCCGCCTCGAATCCGTCCGCGAGAACGGCGACATCGCGTTCGCCGAGGACACGCCCGACGACTACCGCACCCTGACCGTCGACCACGAACCGACCATCACGCCTATCTCCAGTCTCTCGGTCGGCGAGTCGGTCACGGTCGAGGGCGTCGTCACGCAGATCAAGCAGACCGGCGGCCCGACCGTCTTCCGCATCGCCGACGACTCCGGCATCGTCGCCGCCGCCGCCTTCGAAGAGGCCGGCGTCCGCGCGTTCCCCGAAGTGGACCTCGACGACGTGGTCCGCATGGCCGGCACCGTCGAAGACCACGAGGGAACCCGTCAGCTCGAAGTCGACGGCCTCACCGTCCTCGACGACGAGGCCGCGGCCGACGCCCGCCAGCGCATCGACGCCGCGCTCGACGAGCGCGCCGAGCCCGAACCCGTCGAACCGCTCGTGGAGTGGTCGGCGTTCGAGAAGCTCCGCGACGACCTCGAAGACGTGGCGCGCCTGCTCCGCCGGACGGTCCTCGAAGGCCGCCCGATTCGCGTCCGCCACCACGCCGACGGCGACGGCATGTGCGCGTCCGTCCCGGTCCAACTGGCCCTCGAACGGCTCATCACGGAGGTCCACGACGACCCCGACGCGCCGCGACACCTGTTCAAGCGCCTGCCGAGCAAGGCCCCGTTCTACGAGATGGAGGACGTGACCCGCGACCTGAACTTCGCGCTCGAAGGTCGCGCCCGCCACGGCCAGCGGCTCCCCTTCCTGCTCATGCTCGACAACGGGTCGACCGAGGAGGACGTGCCCGCCTACGAGAACCTCGCGCACTACGATGTGCCCATCGCGGTCGTCGACCACCACCACCCCGACCCCGAGGCGGTCGACCCGCTCCTCGACGCGCACGTCAACCCGTACCTCCACGACGAGGACTACCGCATCACGACCGGCATGATGTGCGTCGAACTCGCGCGGATGATTCACCCCGACGTGACCGACGAACTGCGTCACGTCCCCGCCGTCGCCGGGCTGTCGGACCGCTCGAAGGCGGAGGTCATGGACAACTACATCGCGCTCGCCGAGGACGAGGGCTACGACCGCGAACAGCTCCTCGACGTTGGCGAGGCGCTCGACTACGCCGCCCACTGGCTGCGCTACAACGACGGCGCATCCATCGTCAACGACGTGCTCAACGTCGGCTGTGACGACGAGGAGCGCCACCGCGAACTCGTCGAGTTCCTCTCGACGCGCGCCGAGCGCGACGTGGACCGCCAGCTCGAAGCGGCCGAGCCGCACCTCGAACACGAGCGCCTCGACAGCGGGGCCAACCTCTACCGCATCGACCTCGACAAGTGGGCCCACCGCTTTACCTACCCCGCGCCGGGCAAGACCACGGGCAAGCTCCACGACCGCAAGGTCCAGGAGACGGGCGAGCCGGTCATCACCATCGGCTACGGTCCCGACTTCGCCGTCCTCCGCTCCGACGGCGTCCGCCTCGACATCCCGCGGATGGTCGCCGAACTGAACGAGGAAGTCGTCGGCGGCGGCGTCTCCGGCGGCGGCCACCTCGTCGTCGGCTCCATCAAGTTCGTCAGCGGCATGCGCGAGGAGGTCATCGACAGCCTCGTCGAGAAGATGGCCGAAGCCGACATCGACGAAGAGCTGTCGACGACGGCGTAAGGTCGTAGTCGCGGCTCACACCGAACCTCATTCTTCGAACTCCAGTCGCCTGAGCGCCGCGAGTCCCACGACCACCGCGAGGGCGGCCGCGGCGACGAGTCCCGGCTTCGACTCCGCCCCGCGCCCGCTCGCCCGCCAGTCCGCCGCGAACGCCTCGCGGAAGTACGCCGCCGCGGCCGGGTCCGACAGCGCGAGGACGACTTCGCGGTTCTCGCGGGCCGAGTGCTGATTCCAGTTGAGACTGCCGACGAGGGCGGTGTCGTCGGCGACGACGCCTTTCGCGTGAATCGCGCCGAACCGCCCGCCGGGGCGCGCGAGCCGAGCCGAGAGCGGGCTCCCGGTCCTGTCGGCCCATTCGTTCAACCGCTCCGCGAGCGCGCGGTTTTCCTCCTCGACGTACCACGCGCTCCCGAGGAGGAGTCGGACCCGGACGCCGCGGCCGGCGGCGCGCTTGAGCGCGCGGACGAACGGGCCGTCGGCCTCGACGGACGGCTGTAGCACGTCGATTCGGCTGTCGGCGGCGTCGAGTCGGGAGACGACCGCCGATTCGGCGTTGTCGGGCGCGCGGATGACGGCGACGCGGTCGACCCGAACCGACTCGGGCGCGATGCGTGAGGGGTACGAACCGTTCGCCGACTCGGTGCGAACGAACGACCGGCCGACTCGGTACGTCTCCCACGAGGTGGTCTCCGGGAGCGTCGCGTCGGCTTCGAACGTGGCCGCGAGGTCGGCCGCGACGCTCGGGGAGCGCGCGACGACGCCCCACCCGCGGCTCTTTCGCCCGCCGGTCCCCGCCGGCTTCCAATTTTCCGTCATCACGAGCGCCGCGTCGTCGACGACGGCGTACTTCGGGTGGTGAAACGAGTGGGGGTCGCCGACAACGCGGACCGACACGCCCGCGTCGGTGAGGCGGTCGAGGACGCGCGCCGACCGCCGCGGGAAGCCGCCCACCGGGCTGTCTTCGACCAGTACCGAGACGGCGACGCCGCGCTCGCGAGCGGCGATGAGTTCGTCGGCGACGCGTGCGGAGGAGACGACGTAGCCGGCGAGCAGAATCCGCTCGTCAGCCGACCGGAGCGCCGAAATCGGGCGACCCGGCGAGTCGGGGAGGACGAACAGCGTCGCGTTCGCGGGGCCGTGGGTCGTGACGTTCCGGCGGGGAAGCGCCCGCGACCACCACGACCACGCGCCGTCCCGCCGTTCGAGGAGCGCACCCTCGCGGCTGCGGTCGTAGCCGAGGCGGTCCGCGACGACGCCGTTTCCGGCCGCATCGCCGTCACCACCGACGACGCGGAGCGTGACCGTCTCGCCGCCGTTCGCGAGGTCGAGGCCGGGCGTGACGACTGGGAGGTCGGTCAGGTTCGCCGCCGCGTCCTGGTCGGCGGCGACGGCGACTGTGCCGCCGGACGCGACGAACGAGACGGTGTCTTCGCCGTCGGACAGCGAGAGTTCGGTTCCCGCGGGCGCGGCGACGGCGACGAACTCCCCGCGGTCGTCGGGCGTCGCCGGGTCGGGCAGGGCGGCGACGATGCGCGCTTCGCCCGATGCCGAGGGGTCGGTAGCGGTGACTGATTCGGGTTCGTTCGTCGCGTTCGTCGCGTTCGTCGCGCCCGGCGCGGCCGCTATCGACGCGGGGACGACGGCCGCGGCCGCGATGAGGACCACGAGCGAGACGGCGAACGCGGCGGCGAGAGCGCGACGGGACACACCCCGCGGTGGTCGCGTTTCCCTACAAAAACGTTCGCGAGCGGTGGCTCACGCGGGCGACTGCGAGAGAAAGGGCGGAGAACCGCAGAACTGCGGGGTGCCGCGTCGTCGTGCGGCCTCAGACGGTCGCTTCGGCCTCGACGTCGTCGCCGAGGAACTCGGCGGCGAGTTCGGCCTCGCGCTGGACGAGGAACGAGCGGTCGTCGGTGTAGCCGGCGGCCGCTTCGAGCGCGTCTTCCGTGCCGATCTGTCGGAGCGCCCACGCGGCGCTGGCGCGGACGGAGTCCACGTCGTCGTCGGCGACGACGTCCGAGAGCGGTTCGACGGCGCGGGTGTCGCCGATGAGGCCGAGCGCGCGAGCGGCGGCCGAGCGGACGTTGTCGTTCTCGGTGACGAGTTTGTTCGCGATGGGCTGGGTCGCCTCCTCGGAGCCGATTTCGCCGAGCGCCTTGAACACGACCTTCTGGAGCGCGGGGTCGCTGTCGGTGTCGACGTAGTCGACGAGCATCTCGACGCCCTCCTCGGCGGCCATCTTCCCGATGGCCTTGATGACGCCCTTATCGCGGCGCTTGGCCTGCCCCTCGATGGTCTCGTAGGCGCTGTCGTCGTTCATCCGCGTGAACGCCTCGATGCAGTACTCCTGCATGAAGTCGGACTGGAAGCTCTCGAACGCGAGGGCAATCATCTCGACGTTGCCGCGCTTTTCGTGTTCCTTCAGCGCCGACAGCTCCGGCGGGTAGTCCTTGTAGTGGCCGAGCACGTCGTAGAAGCCCTGCACTTGGAGCTTCTCGCGGGTTTCGAGGTCGTCCCACTCCTGAGCGTCGTCGAGGCCGTCCGCGAGGCCGTCGGCGACCTCGATGAGGTCCGCGATGGTCTCTGCGTCCTCGTCGGCGTCGAGGTCGGCCGCTTCGACGGCCGAGACGGCGTCGTCGACGGCGGCGGTGAGCGCGTCTTCGTCGTCGCCATCGACCGAGACGCTCGCGTCGAGCACGCCGTTGAACTCGTCGGCGAACGTCTCGACCGCGGCGACGATTTCGCCTTCGCCCTGCTCGGTCCACCGGGTGTCCGTAATCGTGGATTTGGCTTCTTCGAGCGTCTCGACGGCGTCTTCGGCGTAGGGTCCGCGCTGGGATTCGAGGTCGTCGCGCAGGTCGGACAGGCGCGATTCGAGCTCCTCGGCGGGGTCCTCTTCGTCTTCGTCGTCCGGTTCGGGCAGGTCCGCGGCCTCCACGTCGGCCTCGATGTCGTCGAGCGTGGCCTCGACCTCGTCGAGGTCGGCTTCGGTCTCGGCCGCGTCGAGAGCCTCCTCGGCCTCGGTCAGGCGCTCGTCGAAGCTCTCGGGCGAGAGTTCTGTCGTATCGTCGTCCCCGTCACTCATATGCCGGAAGTCCGTTCGACTGTAAAAAGAGCGTTTCCCTTCGCTTCGCGTCTCGGACCGGGACCGACCACCGATTCCATCCGGGTCACTTTTTCGCGACCCGTCCGTCCCTCCGAGCGTGACCGGTCCAACCATCGCCGTGCCACAGCGCGCGGCGTTCGACCTCGACCCGGCGCGAAACGAGGCAGACGTGCGCGCCCGCGCCGCCGACCTCCCCGAGGCGGTCGATATCGCGCTGTTCTCCGAGTACGCGCTCACGGGGTTCGTCGCCGACAACCGCGCCTTCAGCGGCGCAATCTCGCGGGCGCGCGCGACCGACTTCCTCGCCTCGGTCGCCACGGAAAACGAGTTCGACGTGCTCGCGGGCTACCTCGAACGCGACGGCGAGGCGCTCTACAACGCGGCCGCCTACGTCCGACCCGACGGCTCGGCGACCGTCTACCGCAAGCGACATCTCTGGGGCGGGGAGTCCGAGGTCGTCACGCCGGGCGACGAACTCGTCGTCGCGGACACGCCCGCGGGACGGACGGGAATCCTCACCTGCTACGACCTGAACTTCGTCGGCGACAGCGCCGCGCTGACCGACGAGCGAATCGACGCCCTGTTCGTCGTCGGCGCGTGGCCCGCCGCCCACTCGACGAACTGGCGGCTGCTCTGTCGCGCCCGCGCCCTCGACGGGGTTCGGTGGCTCGTCGGCGCGAATCGGACGGGGAGCGGAACGGTCTCCGACTCCGCGGGCTCGGAGTACGCGGGTCGCTCGCTCGTCGTCAGGCCCGACGGCGTCGTCGCGGCGGCGCTGAACCGCGGCGAGCGCGACCTCGTCTGGACGCTCGACCGCGACCTGCTCGCCGAACAGCGCGCGTTCGTCGGCTCGGTCGAGTAGCCGAAACCGGACTGCATCACCGGAACCGAGGGGGGTTTTTCCGACCCCGCCCAATCGGGGTCGATGACGGACTCGCTCTTTACGCCGCTTTCGCTCCGCGACACCGAGGTTCGGAACCGAATCATGGTCTCGCCGATGTGCCAGTACTCCTCGACCGACGGGTTCGCCGAGGACTGGCATCTGGTCCATCTCGGGAGCCGCGCCGTCGGCGGCGCGGGCATCGTGATGTCCGAGGCAACGGCCGTCTCCCCCGAGGGACGCATCTCGCCGAACGACCTCGGTATCTGGTCGGACGACCACGTCGAGAAGCTCCGACAGATTACCTCGTTCGTCTCCTCGATGGGGAGCACGCCCGCCATCCAACTCGCCCACGCGGGCCGGAAGGCCAGCAAGTCCCGGCCGTGGGAGGGGAGCGAGCCGGTCGCGCCCGAAGACGGCGGGTGGACGACCGTCGCCCCGAGCGACGTGCCGTGGCCCTACGAGGGCGAGGCCCCGCCGCTCCGAAAGCTCTCGGCCGACGGAATCGAAGGCGTCGTCGACGACTTCCGCGCGGCGGCCGAGCGCGCCCTCGACGCAGGCTTCGAAATCGCCGAGGTCCACGCGGCCCACGGCTACCTCCTCCACGAGTTCCTCTCGCCGGTCACGAACCACCGCGACGACGAGTACGGCGGCTCGTTCGAGAACCGCACGCGACTCCTCCGCGAGGTCACGGAAGCCGTCCGCGAGGTCTGGCCCGACGACAAGCCCGTCTTCGTCCGCATCTCCGCGACCGACTGGCTGGACGACCGCGAGTCGTGGGACATCGAGCAGTCGGTCCGCCTCGCGGCCGACCTCGACGACCTCGGTGTCGACCTCATCGACGTGAGCGCCGGCGGCATCCACCCCGACCAGCGGATTCCGAACACCGGCCCCGGCTATCAGGTCCCCTTCGCGGAAGTCATCCGCGAGGAGACCGACGCGATGGTCGGTGCGGTCGGCGGCATCCGAACCGCGCGCCACGCCGACGAGGTCGTCAGCAACGGGCGGGCCGACCTCGCCATCGTCGGGCGCGAGCACCTCCGCGACCCGTACTTCGCGCTCCACGCCGCCGAGGACCTCGACGCCGACGCGTCGTGGCCGCCGCAGTACCAGCGCGCCGTTCCGCGCCGGTAGGGGGCCGACCTCGACCCGCGCGGGTTCGCCACCCCTCGAACGCTTATCCCCGCGGCGGTCCAATCGTGGACCATGAGCGACCGACGACGCGACGACGACATCCTCGACTTACTCGACGAACTCGGGGACACACTCGACGAACTCGGCGCGGAACTCCGCGAGGAGCGCGACCGAAACCGCGGCCGCGGCCGACGCGTCACCGGCGACGACCGCTTCCAGCCCCCGCGTCCGCCGACGTTCGGCGAGGCCCTGCGGTTCACCGAGTCGTACACCATCCCGACGGTCATCGCCGTCCTCGAAGCGACCATCGCCTCCCTCGAACTCCTCCGCCGCCTCATGCGGCTTTCCGACCCCGGTCGCGCGATGGAAGACGCCAGAAGCGAGACGGAGTCCCGGATGCGGAACGTCCCGAAGAGCGCCGTCTCCGGCGTCGACCGCGCCCTCGACGAACTCAGAAACGCGCTCTCGGAGGCCGACTTACCCTCGAACCCCGAGGCTCGGGACGTGATGGACCGCGCCCGCTCTCTGGCCGACGAACTCGACGCGCGAATCACCGAGGCCGAGCGCGAGCGAACGACCCGAGAGCGTCGCTGGCGCGAGGACGAACGCACGTTCGAATCCGAGTGGCAACGGCGTGACGAGAGCGGGCGCTCCCCCGGCGAGAATCGGGGCTCCAGCAACGCCGAACCGGTCGGCACGGGACCGGTCCGAATCGACGTGACCGAGGAGGGAACCGAGCCAGACGGCGGCGACGACGGGAGCGACGAACCGCAGGTCGACGTCGACGCCGAACTGGAGTCGATTAAGCGCGAAGTGAAAGGCGACGGCGAAGACGACGGAAGCGACGCGGACGCTGACGCGGGCGACGAACCGAGCGACTACTGAGCGGCGGTACACGCGGAGTTTTGCTTCGACTCAGCGCGCCGGTCGCACGTCCACGCGGACCACGTCGCCGACCCACGCCGAAAGCGCGAGGAGCGCGACCCCCGCGCCGCCGGCCACGAGGACGGGCGTGAACTGCACACCGTTGGCGAGGACCAACAGCGCGAACAGAAGGGAGATGATACCGACGAGCGCCAGCGCCGCCGCCGCGCCGAGTCGCCACCACGCGAGGCCGGTCGTCTTCGACTTCCCGCGGACGACACGGGAGACGCCCGCGGCGACGATGCCGAGGCCGACGAAATAGGCGGCGAAAAGCAGGTCGTACCACGCGCCCGCGGAGCCGACTGCGGCTTCGATGGCGTCGAAGCCGACGACGAGCAGGTAGGTCGGCAGTTGGAACGGTTGGAACTGAACGCCGTAGCCGAGGCCGTACAGCCCGGCCAGTACCGCCGTGGCGACCGCCGCGTCGCGCGCGAAGGAGACGCCGCTGGTGCGGTTCATACGCGAGATAGAAGGTGTAGTTATATCAACACTCGCCCGCTCAGAGCGGTTCGAAGCGGTAGCCGTCCCACTCCTGACTCGCGGGCTCGCGGATGCCCGCGCCGGGTTCGCGGAGTTCCTCGCAGTAGACCGGGCGGACCTCGTCGCCGATGTCGACCTCGTCCTCGCCGGTGACCTGCCCGATTGCGCGGACGGGCTCGCCGTCCACGTCGAACTCGACGATGGCGAGCGTGTTGGGCTGGCGGACGCCCGGCGGCGTCGCCGTGGAGGTGGTCCACGTCAGCACCGTCGCCGTGTAGTCGCTGAGGTCGACCGTGCCGACCGGCTCCTCGCCGTCGGGGCCGACCGGGTGGCCGGGGTAGGTGATGCTCCCGTCGGGGTAGCGGTACGCCTCCATCGCGGGTTGTTCGTCGGACATTATCGGGACTCCATGATGGTCGTGGTCACGCAGTTGCCGAAGCCGCCGACGTTGCACGCGAGGCCCACGTCGGCGTCGACCTGCCGCTTGCCTGCGTCACCGATGAGCTGTTTGTAAATCTCGTACACCTGCGCGACGCCCGAGGCCCCGAGGGGGTGGCCCTTCGACTTCAGGCCGCCGGACGTGTTGATGGGGAGGTCGCCGTCGCGGTCGGTGACGCCCTCCTCGACCGCCTTCCAGCCCTCGCCCTTCTCGAAGAAGCCGAGGTCCTCCGACTGGAGGAACTCGAGGATGGTGAACATGTCGTGGAGCTCGGCCACCTCGATGTCGTCGGGTTCGAGGTCGGCCATCTCGTAGGCGATTTCGGAGGAGTTGACGACGCCGCCCATCGTGGTCGGGTCGGCGCGCTCGTGGACGACGTGGGTGTCGGTCGCGCCGCCGATGCCGGAGATGACGGCGTAGTCGTCGGTGTACTCGCGGGCGACCGACTCGGGGCAGAAGACGAGCGCCGCCGAGCCGTCGGTGATGGGACAGAAGTCGTAGAGGCGAAGCGGGTCGGCGACGACCGGCGAGTCGAGGACGGTGTCGAGGTCGACCTCCTTGCGGAACTGGGCGTGAGGGTTGTCCACGCCGTTTTTGTGGTTCTTGACGGCGACCTTTCCGAGCGACTCCCGCGGGGCGTCGTAGGTGTCGAGGTAGAGCCGAGCGGTCAGCCCCGCGAAGGAGGGGAGCGTCACGCCGTGTTTGTACTCCACCGGGTGCGTCAGCGAGGCGATGACGTCCGTCGACTCGGCGGTCGAGCGGTGGGTCATCTTCTCGCCGCCGACGAGCATCGTCATGTCGGACGCGCCGGAAGCGACCGACTGCCACGCGGCGTAGACGCCCGCGCCGCCGGACGAGGAGGTCTGGTCGATTCGGGCGGTGTAGGCGGGCATCGCCGCGAGGTCGTGGGCGAGGGCGTTCGGGACGCCCGTCTGGCCCTCGAACTCGCCGCTCGCCATGTTCGAGACGTAGAGGTGCTCGATTTCGTCGGGCGAGACGTCGGCGTCCGCGAGCGCGGCCTGCCCCGCCTCCGCGAGCAGTTCGCGAATCCACGCGTCTCGCTGCCCGAACTGGGTCATCGATGCACCGATAATCGCTACGCGGTCCATACGCGCACGTCGTCGCACCGCGATTTAAAACCGGGCAATCCCTCGCCGGCACGTCTCAAACCGTTTATCAGTCGGTCGCCCGAACGACCGGCCATGGACGCCGAACGCCTCGCGCCGATGGTCGGAATCGTCGGCGCGCTGCTCCTCGCAATCGCCGTCGCGATTCCCGCCGTCACCATCGAGGGCGGGGACGGACAGGTGGCCGCCTACTACGCCGCGGGCCCGGTCGGCATCTCGTTCGTCGGGATGCTCGCGCTCCTCGAAACCATCGTCTTCCTCTCGGGCAGACAGGAGCGGACCGACCCGGCGACGGCCGCCGGACTCGCCTTTGTCCTCTCGCTTTCGATGCTCGGCATCGCCGCGCTGTGGTCGTTCTCCATCGACCCGACGCTCCTGTTCAGTTTCGACCAGCAGTACTCGTGGCTCACGTACCACCGCTGGTCCGTCGTGGCCGCCGCGTTCGTCACGTTCGTCGGCGGCGCGTGGTACGCCAGCGACGTGTTGTAAGCCGGCGTCGGAGGGGCCGGTTCTGGCTCGTTTTCTCGCGCCGCGCTCCCGACCCCCGCGTCGAATCACCCCGACGGTGTCCCCCGATCTTCCCGCATCCGAGTCGAAAGGCCCTTAACAGTCGGTGGACAATGAGGGAGTGGACTAGGTCGGGCAGTTAGGCCCTGCTCTCTACCCGCGAAATAGGTCTTTAGCGGGGACCGAACACGGGCGCGTCCGGTCAGACCGGCGCGGGCCCCGGAAGCCAACGTAGAAACCTCGTCCTTCGGGGACAGCGGCTCCGCGTACCCCTTCCGCAGGGAAGAGTTCGCGCGGTTCATCGGTGGTACCCCGCCAGGCGCGGAAGCGAGCAGCGGACCATCGGACGTGCGTCGCTCGAGGGATCGCGGGGTGGAGGAGGCAACCGGGATTCCCCACGTCGGAACGCCGGGCAACCTCGCTGTCCACCCATTCATACCTCATCGAAATCACTCGCAGACTGGCCGGTCTCTCGGCCGTTAACTCGACGATTCGACGCGTCCACTTCCTGTTTCGCCCGTCGTCACTTACCGCGTGAGCGACCGGTGACTGTCGGCACTCGGCGAATGTGAAATACCGCACAAAGGGGTCTGTTTCCCCGGAGAGACGGTTACTGCTTGTTCTCGGCTTCCGTCTCGGTCGCTTCGGCCTCAGCCTCGGCCTCGTCTTCTTCCTCGTCGTCGTCGCTCCCGCCCTCCTCTGCGCCCTTCTTCAGTTCGTCTTCGATCTCCTCGCGGCCGCGGCGGAACTCGCCCATCGCCTGGCCCGACGACCGGGCCAGTTGGGGGAGTTTGTTCGCGCCGAACAGGAGGACGATGATGAGCAGGACGATGAGCAGTTCTGGGCCGCCCGGGAGTCCGGGGAACAGCGGAATGGAATCCAGCATTACGTTCGGTTACGTTCGGGGGGAAGATAAGAGAGACGGTCCGGGATTGCGACCCGAAGTCGCCGCAGTCCGCGTGTTTCGGGACTCGTAGGCGTTCGCTCGGGACAACGCGGGCGAGCGTCGGAGCCGTGGCTCGACGGGAAGCGGTTCGGAGAAGATGCACCGGCTGGGAATCGAACCCAGATAATTGGCTTGGAAGGCCAATGTCTTACCATTAGACCACCGGTGCTCATTTCATTCGCACCGTGCATCGACGGACTCCGTCCGTCTCAACACCGGTGCTCGCTCGCTTCACTCGCTCGCACCGAGCCTCGGCCTCGCTTCGCTCGGCCGAGACACCGATGCGCGCGAACGTCGCGTCTATCCCTTCATTCTCGACGCCCCAATAAGGATGTTACCTTTTCGGTCAGGCGACGAGGGAGGTCGATTCGCCGCCCTCGGCGGGGTTGTCGGGGGCGCTCCCGAGGAACTCGAACTCGAACTCCGTCTCGGACTCGGTCTCCCCGTCGACGACGACCACCGTCACGTCCCGCTCGTCGGGGATGGCGACGCCTAACTCGCCGTCGGCGTCGGTTGTACCGGCGGTCTCGTCGTTTATCGTCACCGTCGCGTTCTCCACGGGCGTCCCGTTCCGCGTGACGACCACCGTCACGTTCTCGCCGGCGGAGACGTTCCCGTCGAAGCTCACGGTGAGGTTGCCCTCGGCGTCGGTTTCGGCGCGCTCGCCGTCGTCGGTCTCGTTTTCGCCGGCTTCGACCTCGGCGTTCGCGTCAGCCTCGGCCTCGGCTTCGGCTTCCGCCTCGGCCTTCTTCTCCGCGCCGACCTTCGTAATCGGCACGTCCGTTCCCGACTCGCTCACGACGGGCTTGAGGATGTACTTCCCGCTGTTGCCGGCCTTGAACGCCGTGATGTCGAAGACGAAGTCCACGGACTCGCCGTTGCCGACTTCGAAGTCCGTGTTGAGCTGAAGCTTGTTACTGGGGAGCTTCACGTTGACCTGTTCGCCGGTCTTCAGCGTCCCGTTCACGTCGCTCACGTGCACGAAGACCTTCGTGTAGTTCCCTTCGGGAACGCCGTACTCGCCGACGAGGCTCGCGTTGTCGCCCTGCAGTTCGGTCAGGTCGACGGTCACGTTGTCGACCTCGTAGGCGACTCTCGACTCGCCTTCGGCCACGTCGGTGTCGTTCACGTCGGCCGATTCGACGTCCGCGTCGGCATCGGCGTCGGCGTCGACCGACCCGTTGGTCGAGACGGACGTGTTCGTCGCGTTCGCCGTCGCGTTGGCGTCGAGTTCGACCTCGGCGCTCGCGTTCGCCTCCGCGTCGGTTTCGGTGTCGTTTTCGGACTCGTTTTCGGCGACTTCGGCCTCGGATTCGGCCTCCGCGTCGGTTTCGGTGTCGTTTTCGGACTCGTTTTCGGCGACTTCGGCCTCGGCTTCGGCCTCCGCGTCGCCGCTCGCGCGGACGAGCGTCACGCGCTCGATGGTGACGTTGAGGTGTTCGAAGTCCGCGATGGCGTTCTGCTCGTCGCTCACGTAGAAGTTCACCGTCCCCGTCTGGGCGGCGTCGCCGCCGTCGGACGACGCGGTCGTCGTCGCGTCGGCGGTCCCGTCGGTCTGCGTCTCGGTCATCGTGCCGGCCCCGCCCGCACAGCCGGCCAGTACGACCATGAGTGCGAGCAGGACAGTCGCAAGTCCAGTACGTTTCATCGTAGCAGACCGTACTGGCCGAGAGAACTTTAGAAGGGTGTTCGTACGCCTCGGTTTTCACCGAATTTCGCCGAATTACGGTCTCAGTCGTCCGCGTGGGACTCGTTGAACCGCTTCGCCTTGTCGAGCAGACCGGGCGAGATGCCGGGCACGTCGTCGGCGCTCACCGCGCCCTCGGCGCGAATCTCGTCGAGGCTCTTGGGGAACTCGCGGAGTTCCATGTGGATGGCGATGCCGGCTTTCGCGCCCTTGCCCATCGCCACCGGAATCTGGTTGTGACCGGGGGTGATGTCGCCGACGGCGAACACGCCGTCGACGCTGGTCCGGCCGTGGTCGTCCACCGGGACCGTCCCGTCGTCGTCGAGGTCCACGTCGAGCGCCTCGAACAGCGTCGTGTTGTAGTTCGAGCCGTACATCGCGAAGCCGCCTTTGTACTCGCGGACGGTGCCGTCTTCGAACTCGAAGCTCTCCAGCCAGCCGTCGTCGCGCTTCGTCATGCCCGAAATCTCCTCCTCGACGATGTCGACGGGGTGCGCGCGGACGAGTTCGTCCGTCTCGTCGGACCACGTCGGCTCGTCGCCGCGGAGCAGCAGGTCCACCTCGTCGGTGAAGTTGAGCATTATCATGGCGACGTAGGCCGCCGAGTCCGAGTGGCCCATCACGTACACCGACTCGTCGACGAACATGTAGGCGTCGCAGTGGAGACAGTAGTGCAGGCCCTTTCCGGTGCGGGGAAGCGGCGGGTCGGGGCGCTCGTCGTTGAAGCCGACGCCGAGGACGACGCGGTCGGCGACGAACTCGCCCTCGTTGCCGACGAGGCGGAACCGGCCGTCGTCCAACTGCTCCGCGTCGGTCACGAAGTCGCGGTGGATGTCGGTCCCGTAGTCTTCGAGTTGCCCGCGCGCGGTTTCGAGGAACTCGTTGCCGGAGACGTCCTCGGTGACGCCGATGACGTTGTGCGTGTCGAGCATCATGGCCGCGCGGCCGCCGCCGCGGTCCACGAGCGCGGTGTCGTGTCCCAGTCGCGTCGTGTAGAGCGCGGTCTGGAGGCCCGCGGGGCCGCCGCCCACGACGACAACCTCGTACTCCCGTGGTTCGTCGGTTTCGGTCATACACGGGAATTCGTCGCGGCGCTCTTAAGCCCACATCACCTGTGCGCGGCCAGCATCCACCCGAAACGAGTTAGCAACCAACACGATTTTCCCGACGCCCGAAACCGCACGTGACGCCCGAAACCGTCCGCGAGGCTCAGCGCCCGCGAGGCTCAGCGCCCGCGACGACAGCGTAGCAGTTCCCGCTGGACACCGTCGATTCGACGACCGCGAGGTCGCTCGCGTCGAGGTCGGCGTCGAACTCGTCGGGCGCGTAGATGTGGTAAAATCGGGGGACCGTCTCGCCGCCGGGGAGCGTCCAATCGACCGTCGTGTCGAACCCGTCCTCGCGGTCGAACGTGTCGTGGGCGGTGCTCCACGCGCTGACGACCGCGCGGCCGTCGGCGTCGAGCACGCGCGCGAGTTCGTTCAGGCTCGCCACGCGGGCCGCCCGCGGCGCGAGGTGGTGAATCGTCGCCACGTACACCGCGAGGTCGAAGGCGTCGTCGGCGAGGGGGAGCCGCGAGGCGTCGCCCTGCACGAGTCCGGCGTCGAAGCCGCGTTCCGCCGACCGCGCGACCGCCTCGTCGAGCAGGCCGCGACTCACGTCGAGGCCGACGACCTCGTCGGCGTGCGCGGAGAGGAGTTCCACGTGCCGACCGTTGCCGCAGCCGAGGTCGAGCGCGCGGGCCGCCGGCCCCGACTCGGTCGAATCGGCGACGAACGATTCGACTTCGGGCCACGGGTACTCGCGGGTCGACGCGAAGTGCGACGCGATGCGGTCGTACGTCTCGCGGACCCCGTCTCGGGGTTCGTCTCCGTCCATGCCGGTCGGTCGAGGCGGTGAGACAAAGACCGCACGGGTCGCGGGCGGCGGGGGCGGGGGCGGCGGGGGCGG
>NZ_LOPW02000002.1 GCF_001469875.2 Haloferax marisrubri
AGGAGCGTCTCTTGAGCGACGACTGGGGGGACACAGACCGCCAGGCCACGCTCGACGGGTGGGACGAATGACGAGTTCACAGTCCGGCAAGACAGCCGACAACCGGTTGAAGGATTGGTGCCGAGCACAGATCGAACGCCGACTGAAACAGAATGGCCCCCCGGAGCACGTCGTCATCGTGGTCCGTGGTGAGCGATACCACCGCGTTGAAGGGGTGTGTGCCGGAGAGCCTCCTGAGTACGCAACTGTCGAATTTGAGTCCGCAATCCGGACCGGGTTTGTTCCATGCAAGCGGTGTTTCGAATGAGCGCCGATATCCGCCCCACCGACGACCACCTGCTCGGCCCGGAGTTCGATGTCCCACGAGGGCGCGGAGGACCAACCGCTGACGGCCACCGCTACCAGCTCGTCTGGCACACAGACGGTGTCGTAAACCGCGCGCTGTTCCGTGTTGTGACCGACGACCGTGTGTGTGCCCTCCAACACGTGCGCCGTGTGCGCGTCTCTCAGCAGGTGTCTGAGCGTATCGGCGAGCTCAACGACGATGCCACACTCGACGACGTTCCGAGCGGCCTGCTGGCCCTGATGGAAGCTCAGGGGTTCACCCCAGTGGAGGAGACGACATGAGCGTTGCACACCGCGTTGAACAGCCTTGCCTTCCGGACTCTCGGGAAGGGTGTGCGACGACATGAACTCCCATAGCTATATCAGCGACGCGGGCGTTCATGCAAAACAGAACGACACGGAAGGCTCTCGAACGAACAATAGCCTTCGGGAAGAACCCCACTCCCAGAGCACCCTTAACGGGGGCGTCAGGTACCAACTGGCGCGAACCTCTGGGAGTGATCCAGTATCAGGTTCTTCTCGCGGCATCGGCAAAAGCGTTGCTCTCCACAGCGGGGAGTGCATGTTTTGCCGAGCTGACGCCCTCCGGGCGTCGGGCGTCTCGACGACTCAAGAAATGCAGGATACCACGATCTCGAACTCGCGACGTATCGATAGTGAAACGACCGCCGTTCGGGGAGGTTCGTTCACTTTGTTCACTTCTCCGATTTCTACGGAAGTGAACGAGTTAATCGACAGACGGGGGGGTGGTGAACCCCTCTCGTTCACTTCGTTCACTTCGTTTTGGGAGGAGGGAGGTATGTGTGTGCGCCCGCCCGCTCGCCCGCCCGCGCTCTCCGACCTTACCCTACCCTCAGAACGAGGTGAACGAAGTGAACGAAGGGGGGTCAACCCGCCTCCGTCTGTCGATCAACCTGTTCACTTCCGGGTTGTGAACGAAGTGAACGAGACGTGCGCGTTCACTTCCGTCGTCTCGCCGGGGGTGGCGGCATGAGCAAAGAGACAATAGCAGAGCGCCTCGAGGAGGCCGGCGTCGGTGCAGACCGACTCGTCGACGTGCACGACGGGGAAAAGAAGTGCACGGACCACACGCACCTATCACCGCCCGATGTGTCGGGCAACTACGGTGTGCGTGCGACCGCGAAAGACGAACTCGTGATAATCGACGTTGACGACTACAAAGGTCTCAACGACAAGAGCGGTCTGTCGGCGTTGATGGAACTCCCACCGACGCTAGAGGAGAAGACGCCACACGGCGGCACACATCGCTTCTTTGTCGTTCCAATGACCGACGACGGTCGGACTATCGCGGCGGTGTTTGAAGACGAGTTCGGAAAGAAGAATCCGAATCCATCCTGGGGAGAGGTGCGTGTCGCAAATCAGTACGTCGTCGCTGCAGGTAGCCAGCTCGACGGGTGCGACAAAGGCGAATGCGACGAGTGCTCGAAAGAAGATGGCGGTCGGTACGAACTTACTGCAGACGGTGACAGACCTATCGCGACGGTCTCGGCCGAGGAGTTCGTAGAGGTTCTGTCGCAAGACCCAAACTACGCACCTGGCGAAGACACAGAACGCACAGACGCGCCCGTGACGCGCGTTGACGACGAAGAGGACGTATTGGGCTACGCACTCAACGAAAGCAACGACGGCAAACTGCAGCGTCTCTGGCGCGGTGACTGTTCGGACTACGACGGTGATAGAAGCGAAGCCGAATCTGCACTTGCGTACAAACTGTCGTGGTGGCTGCAGGGTGACAAACAGGCGGTTCGTCGGGCAATGGATCGTTCCGGTGCCGAAAAGTGGGCGGAACGGACCGACGACAGTTACCGAGACAGCATTCTCGAAGCCGTCGACGAACAGCGGAAAGAAGGTGAGTTCTTTGACCCGGACAGTACCGCCAAAGAACGCGCACCCACTTACGACGAAGAAGAGGTTAAGCGAGGAGAGACGCTGTTAGCCGTAGAGTGCTCACCGACCAACCCGGCCGGCGAGATGGAGCACCGGAACGGCCATTACGGGTATTGGTGGGAGAAGCGGGACGAAGACGGCCAGATTGTTGAGAAAGAGTTCAATGCGGTCACGAACTTCACTCTCGAAACGCTCGAACACCTACAGACCGACGAAGGCGACTTGCTCAAAATCCGAGTACACCCGGCACACCCGATGGAAGACGAGTACGACGTCGACGTGCACCCGACGGTATTCAACGAGACACGGAAGTTCAAAGAGGAGATCGTGCGCGGGCGAACTACTCGGTACGAACCGGGGAAGCGTAATCAGACGGCACTCAACGACCTTCGCGAGACGGTCGGGACGCAAATGGTCCCCGAACGCGTCGGCGTCGAACACATTGGTCTCGCGGGCGACGAATACAACGAGTGGGTGTCGCCACTTGGCACACTCACCGCCGACGGTTCGACCGATGACCCGGACCACAGATACTACGCGAAAGGTGGTTCGAGTGAGAGTAAGGGCGGGTCTCTCGCCCGAAAGTGGAAGCTCGACCCGGAGACGTTGAAAGACTACGACAAAGAGGACGTTGCCCGAATTGTCGAACTCCTCCCACAGACCCGACGCCCGGAACGCGGATTGTCAATCCTCGGGTGGTTCTACGCAGCACCACTCCGGCCGCTAATCCATGACTGGGAAGGGGAATTCAACCTGTTACAAGTCGTCGGTTCGACTGGGACCGGGAAGACATCGACGTTAGAAATGTTCTGGGAAGCCTTCGGTATGGATCCAGACCCATTCTCGGCGTCGGATACGGTGTTCACCCTGACGAAACACATGTCTTCGTCGAGCGGTGTACCGGTCTGGATAGACGAATACAAACCGGCCGATATTGATAATCGGTCTCTCGACAAGCTTCACCGCCGCCTGCGCGAAGTGACGAAGGGCGGAGCGGTTTCGAAGGGCAAGCCGGACCTAGGCGAAGTGCTGTTCAAACTGAAAGCACCGGTTGTCGTCTCTGGCGAACAGCGGTTCTCCCAGAACGTGCCTGCAGTACGTCGACGTGCGCTTATGACGACGCTCTCGGACGCCGCGACGAACAACGGGAGCGAATACGCACGTGCGTTCTCAGAACTCACAGGAACCGCCTACGAGGACGAGAACGGCGTTGCACAGTACCCGAAGGGGTACGACCTAATGGACCATGCACGCGCGTATTACAGGTTCATTCTCGGCCTGTCGGCAGACGAACTCCATGAAGCATGGAAAGCAAGCCGCCAGGAAGCTGCCGAGATACTGTCGTCGCGGGGTCTCACGTTCCAAAACACCGAGTTCCAAGCGGCGCAGACAGTTCTGTTCGGCATTCAAGTGTTCCGTTCGTTTGCTGAAAGCGTCGGCGCGGATATGTCGGCTCTGCCGACGCGCGAGGAGATCGGCGATGCCTTCGAGCACTACGCTTCGAACATCGGCAAAGACGGCAAGCGTATGGGCTACGACGACGGGTTCCTCGAACTCTTCGCGCAGGCTGCTTCGAACGGCTATCTCGAACGCGATGTTGATTTCCGGTTTATGGACTCTCAGAAGTTCGGCTCGGAAGTGCTGGCGTTCCATATGCCGACGGCGAACGCTGCAGTTCGGCGCTACGTTCGCGACTACAATCTCGACGACGAATACACACTCGTCGGGAAGAACGATTACCTCTCGGCGTTCCGCGACAAGTCGGAGCGTAGCAGCTCACACATCAAAGCCGTGAACCACACCGCACGTCTCGACGGCGGCCGGACGAAGTGTGTCGTGATTGACCCACACCGCACGGGCGAAGTGCTCGGTAGTGGGTTCGACCTTCGGGCGTTCGGGCGTGGAAACGCAGAAGAGGATAAAGAGGCCGAAGAGACTGCAGGCAGCGACGACGACGGTGGAAACGGACCGGCTGCCACAGCCGAACAGGAAACGCAACAGGCGGCCGCAGACGGCGGTGACGACAAAGGCCCGCAGTGGCGTGCCGAACGTGTCGTCAAGATACTGGCGACCGGGGAGCGGCTTACACAGGGAGCAATTTGCAGTAGACTAGCGAAACGGTACGACATTGGCCCAGACGACGGAAAGGCCGCGATCAAGAAGGCAGTCTCTCAGGGAAGCATCGTTGAGTCAGGGGGCGGTGAATACAGGATCGCCTGATGGACTAACCGGTATTCACAGCTCCCCGAAACCAGACGGCTCACCCCCTCGTCGAGCAATTTCTCTAAATAGCCGTCGAGTCGGAATCTCGTCGAGCACATTGTAACGCGCTCAAATGAGCCCGACCCGGCTCTCGAAGCGTCTAAGTCCGTGAGAGGCCGATGAATACCGCCGAAATCGTCCAAAGGAAAGGGGAGGTGCGATATGCACCGCTACTGAGAAAAAGGTCTCCGAAGGAAAACTTTAAGCAAAATCCCCCTCTACTAGAGATTGACCTAGACGCGGGAGGACCCCCAGTTGGTGTCCTTCCTTTTTCTTCCTTCGGAGACACATCTGGCCGGTTTGTTGATACTCAAACAGGGACTATTCCTTCTGAAAAACCCCCTATTCGGGGGTGTCTGGGGTAGCCCCCAGTGATTCCCGCTCGATACACCCGAGGCCTCGGTTAAGGTAGCGGAACGCCGTGGAGTAGCAGCATGACCTTTCCACCCCAGTAAAGGAGCTTCAGGAGCACGACTGCGTATGCCATTTTATCCCACGGATGTGGGAGGCGCCCGTTGTTCTTGTCCGAGGCCCACTGTCGTAGGCGAGCAATTGCCCGCCGAAGTTGTTTCCTTTTCATGGGCTCGGTGCCCACTGAGCCTCGGGGTCTCGCGCGTGACCTAGACGCGGGAGGACCCTACGAAGTTGACAGTGGGTCTCCGCACACCCAGTTTCCCGGAGTGGCGTGCCGCTACCTAAACTGTCGTAATAAATAACCCTTGGGCCTTTAGACCAAAATCACAGTACAGCGAGCGCCTCACTTGCCACTCTGGGGGGCTGTCTGGCATGGGAGTTTGTGTTTTTGGACATCAAATTAGTATCACTCTTCGAAACCAGTCCAGTACCACTCCCAACTCCCTTCGGACTGGTAAGCGTAGTCGGCTGACTGGACAGCCTGCAGCGCCGGCCGCAGCGACTTGCGCCAGTAGGTGTCGGACTCGCTCGGTGGTTTCTGGCTATCAACAGGGTAGTCCTCCCACAATTCTTCGAACTCGGCTCGAACGACCCCGTGTTCGCTCTCGCGCAGCAGCTCGACGGCAGCAAGTCCAGCGTTAAGCCGTTGCTGGCGCTGCCCTTGAGAGACCCCAGCCCGTGGGTAGACATTGCTGTCGTCGACAACCTCGCGGATCGTTTCATCAGGCTCTCTCGAGACGGCGGTCTGTTGGTCTGGGTGCCTCTTTTCGACCTGCTGAGTCTGGGGCTTAGGCCCCGAAGATGCATCTTCGAGTTCGTCGACGCGGCGCTCCAATTCCCTGAGGCGTTGCTGTATGTCTTGATCTGGCTCTGAAGCAGTCTGGTGCGGTGTGATGTGGTTTGATTCAGAGTGAATCAGTTTGATGCACTCGCCCCCAGTCTTCGACTTAGACCACCCAAGACGTTCGCTTTCGGCCTCTAACCACTCCTCAACGGGATCGGGTACGTTGACTGTGATCCGGCCCATGATGCATGATGATTCAAGGTGATGCACAAAAAGCATACGCCAGGAGATTGGGGAACTGAATTGGCTCTTCCGTCAGTCTGGATTACTGGTTGCTTTCCTCTGCTGTCTCGACAACTGCATCAATCATTGCTTCTTGAGCCCTCTCAGGGACGTTTGAAAGCTCCCAGCGGTACTCGTTGACTGCATGCTCGAGAACGTCACGGAGGTTTTTTTGCGAGGTCCAATATGGAATCGAGAACCCGGGCTCGGCTTGGTATTCGACGATGATCCCGTGAATGGCATTCCATACCCACAGTAACAAGTCGTTGTTGTCTTGATGTGCAAAGATTGCTAGCGGCTCGTCGTCAAGGTCGAGTGCCATCTTCTCCAATTCTTCAATCGTGATTGGGGTAACACACTCAGGAGCCGTGACTGGAGCATCTTCGCGCGTGTGCTCGCCGTCTGCGTTCGCAACAATCCACGGCCGCTTGCTGTTGTCAGCAATGTAGTCGATGTACTCTGTCATCACCTCATCGTCTCTCTTGGTGGCCTAAAACCACCCTGCTCGCCGCCTTTAGGGCCGATATAGACGTACTATCATTCATGCTACCATTACCTGGCGGTCTCGGCAATACAGACGCCGGCCGCGAGTACGAGAAAGACGTTGCAGACCGGTCTGATAACCGCGACGACGATGATGACCCAATACCGTCGTTCAGCGACGACCGTCGGACAAATAAGCGGACGAACCAGTCTTCGGCGGGCCCAGCCCAGTCTGACGACCGCGACGACGATGATGACTCTAGCCGTGACCGAGATCGGGAAGTCGTCCGGAAGCGCAAAGATCAGCTCAATGCTGACCGGACTGGAGCCGACACGGACGCCGTTAATGACGACCCAACACCGTCGTTCAACGACGATCGACGGACGGACAAGCGAACGAACCAGTCCTCGGGAGGAAGCTCTGTCTCGTCTTCCACGGGTGGTCAGAGTAATGGTACGGGTGAATCGACGAGCGGTGGTGGCATCTTAGACACCATCCGTGACACCTTCGACCGAGCGCTCGGAAACACCGACGAGCAAGTCGCTCAGGCGGATACAAACCCTGACGTTGTCGAGACTGCGACTGGTAGCGGTGGTGTGCTTTCCGCGGATGCGAACTCGAATGACGGCCTCATACCCGGACGCGTAGCCGGCATTGACGTCAGCGAATCGCGTGCCCGCGACGTGGCAACGGATGTCTCCGATTTCGGCCGGGATATCGACGCGGGTGCGACGTTCTCATCGCCCGCGGACCCGCTTTCTTCTGGGCTCAACCAGGGGGCACAGGTGGGAAGTTCGACGTCAGAAGACCCGCAAGACACGCCCGGAGAGGCAGCTATAGAGGGTTTGATCACCACGGCGACTGAGCTTCCGAATGCAGCTTTAGGCGTTGAGACGGCGCTTGAGACGATTGACAATGCTGACAAGGTGGCCGACGAGTTCGACTCCGATACGGTCGCAGAGACCGGCGTCGCAATCGCACGGGACAGCGCAGTAGGTGCGGCAGAGAGCGCTGTCAACGACCCTTTCCGGTTCGCAGGTAGTGTGGCCGGTGAAGTCGTACTCGGCGCTGGGGCCAGCAAAGTTGCCGGTACTGTCGGTCGAGCAGCGATAGATCGGAAACGAACCGCAGGCGCGACACGCGTTGAGGCCAGCGAACTCACGTCGGACGACGTCCTGAGCGGTGAGACACGCTTCCCCGGTGCTGACGACCCCGGTCAGTACCGCTCTGATCCAGCAAGTGCCGTGATCGACCAGTCAAACGCCAACACACCGGACAGCATTGGCCGCCGCCTTGACGAAGCGAATGCACGCGGAGAAGCGGACCTCAAGAAAGCGCTCGACCGGCCGATTGAAGACCCTGAAGGCGGCGATTCGTTCGGTGTGCCGGATGATGTGGCCGATGCGTACGAGAGTCCAGGGTCGTTCGTCGGACCAGAGTTGTCGCCAAATTTCCTCCGAGTGGGTGACACCGAGTCGTCGGTCTCTCTCCGGCCAGGTTTTCCGGACCTCTCTGGCCGCCCAACAGCTGCAGTCGTCCGAGCAGACGTCGAAAACAGTGCGGCGGATGACCTTGATGGATTTAATCAGGAACTCCTTGACCGAGCGGGCGATGACGTCGCAATCGCCAAGCCATCGTCAGATGTCAATCCGGGCGAGATCGAGGCGGTGGTGCCACCGGGCGCGCGATTCGCTGATGTCGACGGCGGGCGTGCCGAGTTCTACACGGAGATCGGCGGTCGCCGAGTCCCCATTCGGACGTTCGGAAACTCTGATGTCGATGTGGGGAGCGCTGACAATGTCTTCGACGGGCTGGATGATGCTCTCAGCCGAGACAGCGACCGCGGTGTGTCGTTCGACGAGATTGATCGGGACGTAACTGAGCGTGTCCAGCAATCCACCGACAACGCGCTCCCCATGTTTGGCATCGGCAGCAGTGGCCGTGGAAATGACCCACTCGACAGTAGCCGTGGCGCACCGTCGAGTACACCCCGCTCCTCGCCTTCCTCTTCCCCGTCACCGTTCGACATCTCTCAGTTTGGCTTCCCGTCTTCTGGTGGTAGTGGGAACGGGAGCGACACCGATCCGTTTAGTGATCCGTCGTCTTCTCGAGGGTCGCCAGGTGGCACCCCATCGTCGTCTAGCTTTCCACCGACCGGCGGCAGTATCTCTCCGTCCGGGAACGCACCTCTACCAGGAAGTATTCCTACCGCTCTCGGTGGCGGCGGGCGGCGGCCACGGCTTGACGAGTTCGACCGCGGCCGGGACGACGACTCATTCGGTGAGAGGAGCTTCGATGTGTTCAGCAAGACGTTCGACACCGGCGTAGTGCAATCGCTTGACGAACTCAGCCGTCGTGGGACAGATGGTGTCTTCGGGCGCGTCGACGGCGCACTCGACAACTTCGATATCTAAGGGGGCGTTCGACCCGTACGAACCCCCGGGGTGTTCCCCCCAGAAGTGGTGTTTACGACCGCAAAGTCACCGCTCAGAAACAGAGCTGACACGGGCCAAACCAATTTGTCGCCTTCTCGAAGGGAACAGTCTCAAACTCATCCGAGAGGTGGGAACACGCATCTCCGCTTTTGGGGTGGCGGTGATAGACTCTCGATTTGGGGGGTACCGCGACGTTCTCTGGTGGGCCTTCCCGACGAACCGCTCTCTCGATTTGCTCGTCGACCGGTGACCGGCGACCCGCGATCCGGTGATGTTCTCCCTTCGGAAAACCGGGAACCTCGTCCGTGGTGTCCGCAAACGCACACTCCTCACACCGGTCGCGAGTCACCTGGATACTTTCGCGCGGTGCTCGCCGATACGGGCCCTGACGCCGGCCGCACAGGGGCTTTCCGCTCAGTCCCATCTCGTGGTATTTGCGGTCGCTTCCTTTTTTCGTCAGCACGATGTCGTTGCTGCTCGCCATTATCGTACCTTCGGGTAGTACGATACCTTCAGCTCCGACGTGTTGAGCAGTCGGAGCTGCTCCGGCGTGAACTTCTCCCAGTGTTCTTCTCGGTTCTTCTTGTCTTCGAGGTAATGTCTGATCGCGACGTCAATCGCATCCGCGCGTGTGTTCGATTCAGTCTCGGCGTCGAGCTTGTCTAACAGTCGTTCGCGTTCGTCGTTCAGCGGATAGCTGTAGTGACTCATTTTGATGTAGTGGTACTCAGAAACCGGGTGAAACCGTCTGAGAGCGGTTACTCAATTGGCTGTTCTTTATATACCCACACTCGCGGGCGTGTTTGGACCCGTGGGTCTCAGGTGTGAGTTGGGAGTTTTGATGTACCTCACCTCCGGCCCGTTCCTCGCAAACAGGCGAGAAATACATCAATCCGGGTTGCTCACTCAATCCTGACGTATCCCCATGGGTTCGTGTGAGAAGACGCCCTTCCGCGCGGTTACTGGTCATGTCTCCAACTGAGTGCCGTCGGTTCGTCCGGCCCTGGCGCGACAGTGATCTTGTCACTCTCCTCGACGGCCGTGCCGCAGCGAGGACAGTAGGCAGGGGCGTCTCCCTCCATGTAGTCGTACGTACCGCCGTCGAACCCACACTCCCCACAGTCGACGCGGTATTCTCCGGGTACGTCTATCAGCCGCCAAATGACATCCTCGTAACTGTCTCCTCTGTTCTTCCGTTCGTGTAGTTCGTCGGCAAGCGATTCGGTCACACGAATCGACGTGTATTCCATACCGCCACCTTTCGGGCCTGTCTGCATAGCCTTTACACATTCATATCTGTCTGCATGGTGCATAACCTTTAGCAATTGCATACATTTATGCACCGCCAGTATAGACTAAGCAGTAACGACCGGAGTTCGGCAGAAGCGCCGACGGGAGCTTAGGACTCCCTCGACGGTCGGTCAACCATGACCGCACACGAATCTACCCCAGCACGGGGCAAGAACCTCACGGAAGGACGTACCGAAAGTAAACGATGTATCTCGGCAGGATACGACGTCGACGTGTGGGACGAACGTGCGTCTCTCGACATTCAGACGTTTGACAGCGGTGACAGAGTGGCCGCAGAACTCGAACTCGGAACGATATTCGGGAACGTTACTGTTGCGCTGTCGGACGAACAAGCGCGTCTCCTCGCGACTGAACTGCTCGACGTAGTTGGTGACGAACAATGAGTTCTGCACGTGCGAGTAGGGGCCTCTTCCACAACTGTGGCATGGTGGGTATCGACCCTCACCGGACTAGCTTCCGCCACTCAGTCCGCACGATCTCGTGGGACGATGTTCCCGCCCTGGAGGACGCACCGGAGGATCTCGACCGGGACGACGGCCTCGACGATGCTCGCCTGCTCGCCGACGAACTCGAAGCCGACGGCGTCTGGCCGGCCTGACACACGTGCGGCGTGTCCTGTGTCAGCCTAGGGAGCCATGGCACAGGACGTACTGACTCCCGCCGGAGTAACCGAGGACATCTCGGAAGCAATGGAGTGGTGAGACGACTGCATCCGTCACAATGGAGGGACTGGCCGGGTAGTCTGCTACGAGGCAGGCAAGGCCACGACTCATTATCCGTAAACTACCAATATCAGACGATAGAAGGGCTATAAATTCTCAGACCGGGTAGAATGGGCTGCCGACCGCTGGCCTCGCACGTTAATTATACTAGGTTGAATTGTCTCTGGGTGTGTCCGTTGTGTCTGTGCCGGAATGGGTCAGAGACTAATGTCATCATCTCTGTCGAGGAGTTTTTTCACCTTCTTCGCGTTCCGTGCCGACAGGTCGTAGTCCATCTCGATCAGCTCGGCGTCAATGTACTTCGTCTTGTTTCCGCCGTGGATGCTAACGTAGTCCTTCACACCCGACTCGGCAATGTCGTCGGCTACTTCGGAAGGGGACATCGTTTGCTCTTCATTTTCGTCCATCTCGTCAATTGCATCTTGATAGAGTTGGTCTTGGAACGCCTCCTTCCGTTTCTCGTAGTTCTTGACTAGATCCTCTGACGGCGGCGTCAGTCGAAGCGCCTTCACCTTCCGCGTGTAGCCGTTGATTTTCATCTCCGGGTAGTGGCGGTAGACTTTGTCGCGCTCGTCTCGCGTTGGATCCCAGTTCAACCACTTCACATCTGCCCACTCGCCGTCCTCTTTGTCTTTCATCTCCAGAAACGCGTGTAGACGCCCACGTGCCTGACTGTCTAACTCGGACAACCGAGGAAGGGTGAAGATGATACCCATATTCTCGTCTCGAATGACCTGCAAAACCTGATTAAACAGGATTTGATCTTTCTGGTACCAGGTCCGGACGCCAAGACCGACACCCGCCTCGTCTGCGACGACGAGTTTTCCCTTCGTCTCGCCCGCGGCTTTCCACTCGCGAAGTCGTTCCAGGAACGCCTTCGGTTCAAACATCACTCGAGAGGCGTTGAACGTCGGGTCTGCGCTCTCTGCGATCTTTAATCCCGTGAGAGACTTCCCACTTCCCTCACGCCCAACAATCGCAGCCATGAAGTGCTGGTTCTCGATGTTGCACGCTCGCCACACCTTCTGGCGGATTAGTCGTGCCTCAACGGTATCACGCCGGAGTGGTTCTGGAGGGGTTGGTGTAGTTACGCTCACAGTCCTGGCTCCGAAGGATCGTAATCGTCCCCGGTTAGTTGTCCGAGCACACCGAGCTCGCCAAGGAGTTCGTCAGTCGCTTCGAACGCCTCTTCGGCGATCTTCTTCGGAGGGACAAGTGGGACCGTTCCGCCCTCTGGTTTGGTCGCATTCGGATTGGCGCTTATAACCCGTTTCTCATACTCGACATCGACGAATGCATCTGAGAGCCCGTGATATGCTCTGAGACCTTTGAAAAGTAGCTTTTCTCCCCTCATTTGGATACCGTCTGGAAGCTTCCTTCCATCGACAGCGACTATCTGCTCCTGATCGAGGTTGGGGATTGATTCGGAGAGGGAAACCGGACCCAGAACGCGCTCTGTCCACAACTCACGACCGAAATCAGTTGCACGGAACAGCTGCCCAGATTCGGTCAGATACGTACGGACGGCCGCGTGAGTCTCCTCACGGAGCTGGCGCTGGTCTCGGACCTCGTTCCGTAGGGCTGGCCACTTGCGAAGCGGTTCGAGGGCCTCTGAACGGGCATCGAATAGATCTTGAAACCGACGCCGCTCGACGAACGCTTCAGTCGTCTCTGCCTGCAGCAGTACCTTCTCGTTTTTCTCTTCGTTATTAAATTCGTAGTCTGACATTGTTACCACCGGAAGTCGACCATCTTACAGACGAACTCGTCGAAAGTATCGCCCCACTGTAACATCTGTTCGAACTCTGGCAAAACGTCGTCAAACTCTTCAGTCGGTATCTCTTCCCCTTCATGAGCGGAAAACACACGAGAGAGTGCCTCACTGTTGTCGTCAAGAGCTATGGGGAGTTCGAGTAGGCCAGAGCCGACACCGAATAACGCGACCTCCTTCGTGTAGTGTTCGAACTCCTCCTCAGTCACCGGAAAATCATCCAGTTCGATTAGGCGATCTTCCGGTGAAGAATCCAGGTACCGTTCGTCGTATGTGTCCTCTAGCGCGGCCGGGAGTCGTGTAGTTACTTCGTCCACGTACTGAGCAAGAGCTGACCATAGATCGACGCGGTGATAAATGCCGTTCGGCGTCTCTTCAGCCGCCGCCGCTCGGTTGCGTACCACCTTCTCGCGACGCCCGAGCCACTTCCCACGAGAACTCATTATCTCGGATTTTAAGTCGTGTCTCACACGCATCGTGGGGAACGCCTCAGTGACGTCGACGAAACGGTCCTCTTCCCGGTGCCAATCGGAATACCAGTAAATGTGTGCTTGTCCCGCCCTTTTCGACCGAACACCGTCGTACTCCTCAAGTTCTCCGAGCCGTTTTCGTACCGTTCGCGTCGATACGCCAAAACGCTCTGCGAAGTCTTGAACGGTGCAGGGTTCGCGGCTCACTCTCAGATGATTGTACAGTCGGTGTGCAGTCACGGCCTCGGGACGCCCACGGGTCTCTTCGGGCATATACTACCATTTGACAGCCACCACCATGTTTGTTTCGGCACGAGTGGAAGAAATAGGTCCGAGGGGCCACTATGCCGAAACTATAAGTGTGGCGGGATGGTACATTCAGGTACACAAGACTGAGACAAAGCCCCCGCCTGGTAGACCAGGCGGTCACGGGTACAAGAGACGACAGGGGACGCGGGGTCTGGTTATCCACGACCCCACCTCGCGTCCTGTCCTGCCAGCCTAGAAGGTCACTACGCCTTCTGCTTCAACCTGAGGGCGGTTAAATGCCCCGTCCAGGGGGGCTGGCGAAACGCAAAACGTGGCTTTGAGACACATCCATGTCCGCGAAAACCACGCAATCAGCCTCGAACGACGAGCCACGGCCCCCGCACGGACGGAAGACAGGACGCGGTGACAAAGGGTACACGCTGATGCTATACCGGATGACCGTCAAGCAGTTCGACGGCGTTCGCGATGGCCGGCTTGACCCGATGGAACTCAAGGAGCGTCTCTTGAGCGACGACTGGGGGGACACAGACCGCCAGGCCACGCTCGACGGGTGGGACGAATGACGAGTTC
>NZ_LOPW02000003.1:0-31849 GCF_001469875.2 Haloferax marisrubri
CATCGCGGCCTCGAACGCGGCGCGGCGGGCGCGGGCCGGCGGCAGGGGGGCCGCCGTCTCGAAGACCGCCTCGCGGTCGAGGAGCGACGCGAAGCCACGGGCGAGTTTGAAGTCGTCGGCCTCGGCTTCGAGGTCGGCGAGGGCGTCGTCGAGGTCGGCCCGCGCGTCGCCGACGTGTCGCCGGAAGACGCCGATTGCCTTCGCGGCCAGCGGGCGGTCCCCCCGGTCGGCGAACTGCGGATGGTAGCCGCCGCCCGCCCGCGACACGCGAAGCAGGTCCTTCGTCAGCACGCTCGCCACGAGGTGGCCGCGGGACAAAAACGACTCGGGCGGCGGAGGCAACGGAGGTATCGGGGGGCGGCAGTCGGGCGACCGGAAACCGAGAGCCGGAGACGACGCGGACGACAAGGTTCATTGCGCCCGCGGCGGACGCCACCGTATGGAGCGACGACGCCTCCTCGGACTGGTCGCGGTCGGCCTGTCGTCCGGCTGTCTCGGGTCGCTACCGGGCGCGACGGGGCCGCGAAACCCGCCCGAGGCACCGGCGGGGGAGCCGCGCGAGACCACCGAGGTGCCCCCGGTCCGCATCTCCGAGGTCGACTTCGAGGCGACCGACGACGGCCGTCTCCGCGTCTTCGGGACGGTCGTCAACGACAGCGGTGCCGAGCGAATCGCCACGGTCGAGGCCCGCGTCGCCGTCCGCGGCGAGGAGTCGACGCGGTCGCAGGAACTCGCTGTTCCGGCCGCCGGAAGCGCCGATTTCGCAATCGAGTTCGACTTCGAGTACGACGCCTTCCTCAACAACGGCGACTTGAACGTCTCGCTGGTCTGAGGTCGAAGGCGGTCGCCTCGCCGCCTCACGGCCTCGCTCGCCGACACCGTCCCGCGTCAGCGACGCCGGGCCGCCACCCGTTCTTCCGCCGTCTCGACGCTCACGAGTTCGTAGAGCGTCGCGGTCGAGCCGTCGGCTTTCGGCCGGAGGATGCGGCCGAGTCGCTGGGTGAACTCGCGTTCCGACCCCGACCCGGAGAGGAGGATGCCGACGTTCGCGTCGGGCACGTCCACGCCCTCGTCGAGCACGTTGGCCGCGACGACGGTGTCGTAAGTGCCGTCGCGGAAGCGGTCGAGGATTTCGCGGCGCTCTTTCGTCCCGGTTTCGTTGGTTATCGGCGGGACGAGGAAGCGCCGCGAGATGCGGTAGACGAGGTCGGTCGAGGCGGTGAAGACGATGACGCGGTCCTCGCGGTGTCGCGCGAGCAGTCGCGCCAGTTTGTCCACCTTCGCCTCGGAGTTCATCATCACGTCGCGAGCGCGCTGTTTGGCGAGGAGCGCCTCCCGCGCTCTCGGGTCGTTCCCCGAGCGCATCACGAGTTTCTGGTAGTCGCTGCCCGACTGCATCGACAGCCCCGAGGTGCGCAGGTAGTTCACGAACGTCTCCTGTGCCTCGTCGTACGTCTCGCGCTCGTCGGCCGTCAGTTCCACCTCGATTCGGCGGACCTCGTAGTCGGCGAGGTGGTCGCCCGCCAAGTCGTCCACGTCGAGGCGGTACGCCCGCGGGCCGACGAGTTCCTCGACGCGCTCGTGTGCGCCGTCGGGGCGCTCGAACGTCGCCGTCAGGCCGAGGCGAGCGGGCGCGGCGAGGAATCTGGGGATGTCCTGGTATCCCTCGCCGCCGAGGTGGTGCACCTCGTCGAAGACGGCGAGGCCGAAGTCGCCGCCCACGTCGTCGGCGCGGAGGTACGCCGAGTCGTACGTCGAGACCGTGATGGCCTCCTGCGTCTGCTCGCCGCCGCCGAATCGGCCGACCGGCACGTCGAACTCGGTTTCGAGTTCGCGTATCCACTGGTCCTGTAAATCGATGGTCGGCACGACGACGAGCGTCGGCACCGAGCGGGCGACCATCGCGGCGACGGCGAGCACCGTCTTGCCCGCGCCGGTCGGTAGCTCCACGACGCCGCGACCGCCCGCGTCGAGCCACGCGTCGAGGGCGGCGCGCTGGTAGTCGCGGAGGTCGTAGGTCGTCGAAAGCGAGAGGGAAGCGTCGAGAGCGGCCGCGACCCGGTCGTCGTAGCCGACGCCGGCCGAGTTAAGCGCGTCCCGAATCGCGGCGTATCGCATCGCGGGGGCGCGATAGCCGCCGCTTCGGGGGTCGGCCTCGACGCTCGCCACGTCGGCGAGGGCGGCCCGAACGTCGGCGTCGGTGTCAGAGTCGTCGGTGCCGACGTGAACGGTGCCGTCCTCGAATCGGAGGGTCGTCACTACCGGCGCGTTGGCGGGGCGCGGTGATAAATCGACGGTCCCGCTGGACGGCGGGGCCGGAGTGCCGCGGGGTTCCGGTCCCGCCGTCCGCGGGCCGAAGGTTCAAATCCGATGGCGGGGCTACGGACGTGTATGAGCGACGACCTCGACGACGCGGTCGCACAGTTCCTCAGCGACTACAACAGCGCGATGAAGGAGTACGAGAAGGGCTACGTCGACGCCGACGCGACGCTGTCGGTCATCGACGCGCACATCGACGAGTTGCGAGAGGCGCGGGAGTAGAGACGCGAGAATCGGGCGCGTAGAAGCCGGATTACTCCCCGATGAGCCCGCGAATCCGCTCGACGTACGCCGCGAACTCGCTTTCGGTCCGCTCGCGCGGGCGGTCGATATCGACCGAGACGATTTCGCGGACGCGACCCGGATTGGCGGCCATGACGACCACGCGGTCTGCGAGCGTGACCGCCTCCTCCACGTCGTGGGTGACGAAGAGCACCGTCTTGTCCGTCTCCGTCCAGATGTCGAGCAGTTCGCCGTGGAGCATGTCGCGGGTCTGCGCGTCGACCGCGCCGAACGGTTCGTCCATGAGGAGGAGTTCGGGGTCGACAGCGAGCGCGCGAGCGATGCCGACGCGCTGTTTCATCCCGCCGGACAGCTCTTTGGGATAGGCGTCGGCGAAGCCGTCGAGGCCGACGAGTTCGAGCATCTCCGTCACGCGTTCCGAGCGCGCCGGCCCCTCGACGCCCTGTTCTTCGAGCCCGAAGGCGACGTTCTCCCTGACGGTCCGCCACGGGAACAGCCCGTACTCTTGGAACACCATCCCCCGGTCGGTGCCGGGGCCGGTGACAGGCGAGCCGTCGAGGGTGACCGCGCCCGACGTGGCGTCTTCGAGACCGGCGATGATGCGGAACAGCGTCGTCTTGCCGCACCCCGACGGGCCGACGATACAGACGAACTCGCCGTCCTCGACGGCGAACTCCACGTCCGACAGCGCCTCGACCGTCCGCCGGTCGGACGCGTAGGTCTTGCCGAGCGAATCGACGCTGACCTTCGCGGTGTCGTCGGAATCGGTCGCGGCCGAGGTCGTTCCCGCGCCCGCGTTCGCGTCGCCGCTCATGCTCTCCACTCCAGAACCCGCCGTTCGACCCGGCGGAACAGGCCGTCACTCACGAGGAAGACGATGCTGATGACGAGCATGTAGGCGACCGACACGTCCATCGCGAGGTTCTGCGCCGTGTTGAGAATCTCGTAGCCGACGCCGACGCCGACGATGAGTTCGGCGGCGACGACAATCATCCAACACTGGCCGATGCTCGTCCGGATGCCGGTCATGATGGAGGGGCTGGCCGCCGGAATGACGACCTTCCGAATCATCGTCCAGTCGTCGTCGACGCCGAGGGTCGCGGCGACCTCCTTGAGGTCCTCCGAGACGCCCTCGACGCCGCCGTAGGCGCTGTAGAAGTTAATCCAGAAGGAACCGATGGCGACGATGAACGTCGCGCCCTGATGGTTGACGCCGAGCCAGATGACGGCGAAGCCAATCCACGCCAGCGGCGGAATCGGCCGGAGCAGGCGCGAGACGGGCGTGAAGACGCTGTCGACACGAGTGTTCCAGCCCATGGCGACGCCCGCGAAAACGCCGAGCGACGTCCCGATGAGCAGGCCCGGCACGTAGTGGTAGAGGCTCTGGACTAATTTGACGAGGAGCCTCGTCGCCGGGAGTTCTGCGCCGGTGAAGGGAATCGACAGCGAGGCCGGGGCGGTGAGTTCGACGACGAACGCCGCCAGTACCTCGACGGGCGAGGGGAGGAGATACGTCGGCTGGAACAGCGCGGCGACGTACCAGACGGCGAGAAAGCCCGCGAAGCCGGCGACCGCGAGCCACGTCTGTTCCGACGAGAAGCCCGCGAGTCGGTCGAGCAGTCGCTCGTCCGCCTCGGTCTCCGAGAGGGTGACGCCGGTGCCGACTTCGTCGTTGCTCATAGCGAGTCGTAGATGCCGTAGTCGAACATCTCGTCGACGGTCAACTGCGCTTCGGTCTTCCCGAGCGTCTGGGCGTAGTCGGCGAAGATTTCAGCGCCGCCTTCGATGTCGTGGGGGTCGGTGATGAAGTCCGACGCGGGCGAGTCGAGCGCCGCGCGGGCGGTCTCGACCGGGAGCGCGCTCTCGCCGATGACCGAACTCGCGTGCTGGGCGGCCGTGTCGGGGTTGTCGGCGACGAAGTTCGTCGCCTGCCGGTGGAGTTCGACGAACTCCGTGGCGAGGTCGCGGTTGTCCTGCCGGAGGCGGTCGTGCATGAGCGTGACCGCCGCGGGCTGGCCGGGCATGAAGTCGCCCGCCCACGCGATGGACTGGAACGGCGCGTCGTTGGCATCGATGACCGTCGGCACGGGCTCCATGATGCTCGTGCCGTCGACGTTGTTCGAGAGGAGCGCCTGCTGGACGGCGGCCGCGCCGCCGAGGCCCTTGATGTTCACGTCCTCCTCGGGGTCGAGGCCGAGCGTGTTCTGAATCCAGTAGCGGAGCAGGATGTCCGGGACCGACCCCGGCGGGAAGGTTCCGAAGGTGAACTTGCGGCCCTCTTGGGCCTCGAACTCGGCGAAGGCGTCTTTGCCGTGTTCCTCCCACAGGGCGGCGAAGTCGTCGGTGGCGAGAATCTGCATCGCGTTCTTGATGTTCGCCGCGGTAATCTTCGCGGGGATGCCCTTGTCCATGACAATCATCGCCGGGACGATGCCGAACATCATCACGTCGAAGTCGCCCGTCGCCGACGCCTGCACGATGCTCGGGCCGTCGGAGAACTTCTTGCCCGAGACCGAGACCGAAAGCTCGTCGAACAGCCCCTCTTCTTCCATCACGAAGTACTGCATGTCCGGGTAGATGGGCATGTAGGCGACGTTGAGTTCGTCCAGCCCGCTCCCGCCGGACCCGCCGAGACAACCCGCGAGGCCGGCGGTCGCGGCGAGGCCGGAGCCCTGCAGGAATCGTCTACGGCTAATCGAAGTCGAGCGTGGTGCCTCTGTCATTGCCCTCGTTACGAATCAGCGCCTTATTCCGGGCGCGTACCCGGTAACGATAGACGCGGTAGATGACGCGGTGAAACTGGTCGATTCCCGTTCTATGGCCGTAACCGGAGGTTGGACGGTCGGTTTTCCTGAATTTCTCTCTCCCAGATAGCGGCAGAAAAACCCGGGAAACGCCGGCGTTCACGTCACGGATTCAACGGGTGGGTCGCGACCGTGCGTGGGAAGAACTATCCCGAACGGCGACGCGGGATAGGATATGACGCACTTCTCCGACCGGGTGGAGCGCATCTCCATCAGCGGCATTCGCAAGGTGTTCGAGGCGGCTGGCGAAGACGCTATCAACCTCGGACTGGGCCAGCCTGACTTCCCGGCCCCGGACCACGCCCGACGGGCGGCCGTCGAGGCCATCGAGGCCGGCGAGGCCGACGGTTACACGGGGAACAAGGGACTCCCGAGCCTGCGCGAGGCCATCGCCGAGAAGCACCGCCGCGACCAGGGCGTCGACCTCGACCCCGACGACGTCATCGCCACGGCCGGGGGGAGCGAGGCGCTCCACATCGCCATCGAGGCGCACGTGAACGAGGGCGACGAGGTCATCATCCCCGACCCCGGCTTCGTCTCCTACGACGCGCTCACCAAACTCGCCGGCGGCGAACCGGTACCGGTCCCGCTCCGCGACGACCTGACGCTCGACCCCGCGGCGGTCGAAGAGGCCATCACCGAGGACACCGCGGCGTTCGTCGTCAACAGCCCCGGTAACCCGACGGGCGCGGTGTCGCCGCCCGACGACATCGCCGAGTTCGCCCGCATCGCCGACGAACACGACGTGCTCTGCATCTCCGACGAGGTGTACGAGTACACCGTCTTCGAGGGCGAACACCGCTCGCCCATCGAGTTCGCCGAGACCGACAACGTCGTCGTCGTCAACTCGGCCTCGAAGCTCTTTTCGATGACCGGCTGGCGGCTCGGGTGGGTGTACGGCTCCACCCGCCGGGTCGAGCGCATGCTCCGCGTCCACCAGTACGTGCAGGCGTGCGCCTCCGCGCCGGCGCAGTTTGCGGCCGAGGCCGCGCTCAGCGGCCCGCAGGACCGCATCGAGGAGATGACCGAGACGTTCCGCGAGCGCCGCGACCTCGTGGTCGAGGGGCTGGAGGACATCGGCCTCACCGTCCCGTCGCCGGGCGGCGCGTTCTACGTCATGCCCGAGGTGCCCGAGGGCTTCGTCGACGAGTGCATCGACCGCGGCGTGATTATCGTCCCCGGCGAGGCGTTCGGCGAACACGGCCACGGCTACGCCCGCCTGTCGTACGCGACCGACACCGAGTCGCTCCGCGAGGCCATCGAGATAATGGGCGAGGCGTACGACGCGGTCGTCTGAGGTTCTCACACGCCCGCCAGCGTTCGATTCGGCGACCGAACCACGGCAACGGGCGACATCCGAGATGTCGTATTCTCGGCGTTCGAGTTGAAAACCCTTAAACTCGAAAGCCGGTGACGAAACGTTTGTCATGCCCGCAGAGACGCAGGGAGTCATCAGCCTGCTGCCGGCGCTCTTCGCAATCGTGCTGACGCTGGTCAGCCGGCAGGTGCTCCTCTCGCTTTTCACCGGCATCTGGATCGGTGCGACCATCTTGGTTGGATGGAACCCCATCGGCGGGGTGGCGTACTCCCTCCAGTTGGTCATCAACAACGTGACCGAGTCGTTCAACAGCAAACTCCTCCTGTTTACGTTCCTCTCGGGCGCGATGCTCGGGATGATATTCCTCTCGGGCGGGATGAACGCGCTCGCACAGCGCATCATCGCCCGCATCAAGACCCGGAAACAGGCCGCGTTGGGGACGAGCGTCCTCGGGATGCTCATCTTCGTCGACTCCTACGCGAGCACGATGATTACGGGGTCGGTGATGCGGCCCATCACCGACAAGTTCGACATCAGCCGCGAGAAGCTCGCGTACCTGCTCGATTCGACCACCTCGCCCGTGGTGAGCGTCGCCGTCGTCTCGACGTGGGTCGGCTTCGAGGTCGGCCTCATCCGCGAGCAGTTCGCCTCGCTCGGCATCGACCAGAGCGCCTTCGTGGTGTTCCTCCAGAGCATTCCGTTCCGCTTCTACAGCCTGCTCGCGGTCGTCCTCGTGTTCATCCTCGTCGTGATGGACTGGGACTTCGGACCGATGAAGCGCGCCGAGCGCCGCGCGAAACAAGAGGGGAAGGTCCTCGGCGACGACGCCGACCCCCTCATCGAGACGCGCGAGGAGGACATCGTCACGCCCGACCACGTCGATTCGCGCTGGTGGTACTTCGCCGCGCCCATCGTCACGCTCGTCGCCGTCACCGGCTTCGGCCTGCTGTACTCCGGCGGCTGGCCCGGGCAGGTACCCGTCGAGGCGCTGAAGGACGCGGCCACGGCCGACGCCATCCTCTGGGGCGTCTTCTCGGCGTGCGCGCTGCTGCTCGCCGTCCTCGTCGGCCACGCCCGCGTCGAACTCGAAGCCGTCAGCGACGCCATCTTCGAGGGGTTCAAGATGGTCATGTTCCCCGTGGCCGTCCTCTCGCTGGCGTGGACCATCGGGAGCGTCAGCGAGGCGCTCGGCGTCGGTCCGTTCGTCGTCAGCGTTGCACAGGGCGTCATCACGCCCGAACTCCTGCCCGCGGTGGTCTTCCTCGCCGCTGCCATCATCTCGTTCTCCATCGGCACGTCGTGGGGAACGATGGGAATAATGTTCCCCGTCGCGGTGCCGCTGGCCTACCAGCTCGGCGCGCCGCTTCCCGGTGCCATCGGGGCGATTCTCACCGGCTCGCTGTTCGGTGACCACTGTTCGCCCATCAGCGACACGACCGTCCTCTCGTCGATGTTCGCCGGCGCGGACCACGTCGACCACGTGAACACGCAGATTCCGTACGCCGTCCTCTGCGGCGCCGTCGCGACGGGGCTGTTCCTCGCCAGCGGCTACGGCGTAGGCTCGCTGGCGCTCCTCGGCGTCGGCGTCGTCGCGCTGTTCGCGCTCGCGTACTACCTCTCGCAACACGCCGACGTGAGCGTCCCGACCGCCTTCGGTTCCTCGTCGGACTCCGACTGACGAGTCGGAATCGGACCGCCGCTTCGCGCCCTATTTTTCGCGTCGTCGCGCGTAGCTGAGGAGGAGAGAAGAAAGGAGAGCCGCACCGTCGCCGAGCGGCGGTTCGACGATGGAAGCGTCAGCCCGAATGGGTCACCGACCGACGAACCCCGCGACCAGCACCGTCGCGTACGCCAAGAGCAACAGTCCGCCGAAGAGCCCCGCGGCTTCGAGGCCCATGTTCGGGTAGACGACCGAGAACAGCGCCGTCGAAACCGCGTCGACGAGCATGCCGGGGACGACGAGCAACGCCGCGGCCTCGCGTTTCGCGCCGCCGGAGAGCCCGCGCCACCGGAAGATGCCGACCGCGAGCGCCCACATGACGGGCACCGTCAGCGCGAACACCGCGGCCGTGACAAACGGCCGGGAGGGCACTAACACGAGTTGGCCGACGACGCGGAAGACGAGTCCGGCGACGAGGGCGATCGCCAGTCCGACGCCGAGAAGCACCCGCGTCTCCGACAGCGGGAGCCGACGAGCGTCGGCCTCGGAGACCTGTGAACTGATTGTCATGCCTCTCGTACGCGGGCAAAGCGTATCAGCGTTCGTGCCGGCCGCGTCGATAGCGACGGCTCCGACTCCTGTGATCGGCACTCTCTCGGTGAACCCACGACTTGCGCCCACACCCCAATTCTGTATAGCGAAATTCAGTTTACGTGTGGCGTGGCAGACGAATTTCTGACCTATGAGAAACAACGAAATCCGGCGGAAAAGACGATTTGCTGACAGTTACTTCGCCGTCGAGACGATTTTGATGACGTCGCCCTCTTCGAGTTCGTGGTCCTCGGCGATGCGGCGCTTCGCTCGCGCGTCGACCGCGTGGAGGTAGCCGTCGCCGATGTCGGAGTGGACCGCGTACGCGAGGTCCCGCGGCGTCGACCCCCGCGGGAGGAGGAAGGCGTCGGGGAGGACGTTCCCCGTGCCGTCGGTCCACTTGGACTCGTTTTGGACCGGGTAGACCGTGATTCGGTCGAGCACGTCGTAGACCGCGGTGTCGATGGCCTCCTGCGTGCCGGTGCCGCCGTGTTCGCCCATCAGGTCGCGGATGCGTTCGAGGCCCTTCTCCTGTGCGCCGCTCACGTCGCCGACGAGTTCGAAGTCGTCGTCGCCGGGATGGTAGTCGATGATGCCCGCCTCGCGGGCCCGTCGAAGGGCGAGTTCGCCGTCCGCGGTCGCGGCGATGACGGGCTTTCCGGTGTCAGCGAGTCGTTCGAGGTTCTCCGGGGGCGCGATGTCGACCTTGTTGGCGACGAGGACGATTGGCTTGGTCCGCTGGCGAATCGCGCGGGCGAGTTCGACGCGGTCCTCGTCGTCCCAGTCTTGGGGATTCGGCGAGTAGTCGAGGCCCCGCAGGACGGCGGCGATGTCGTACTCGCTCGCGCCGACGCCCGTCAGGAGGTCCGAGAGAGCGTCGTCCATGTCGAAGTCGGGCGACCGCGACTTGCGGACCACGGACTCCCAGTTCTTGTGGACGATGCCCGCGAGCCACTGTTCGAGTTCCTCCTCGATGAAGTCGACCTCCTCTACGGGGTCGAAACTCCCCACCTCGACGGGTTCGCCCTCGGCGTTCGTCCCCCCGGAGGCGTCCACGACGTTGACGATGGCGTCGGCGTTCGTCAGTTCGTCGAGGAACTGGTTGCCGAGGCCGCGACCCTCGTGCGCGCCGGGAACGAGCCCCGCCACGTCCACGAGTTCGACGGCGACGTAACGGATGCCGTCCTCGCAGTTGCCGCAGCGCTCGTCGCGGTCGAGACAGGGACAGCGGGTGCGAGCGTGCGTGACGCCGCGGTTCGCGTCGATAGTCGTGAAGGGGTAGTTCGCCACGTCGACCTCGGCGAGCGTCGAGGCCGTGTAGAACGTCGATTTGCCGGCGTTCGGCTTACCGGCTAACGCGAGAGAGAGCATGGCTTGACGATGGTGACGGACGCGGAAAAACGCTCGCGTGCGAGGGGACGCGAGCGGCGAGCGAGACCGGGGGAGTCAGTCGGTCAGTCGCCTGAAGGCGGCGCGGCCGGCGAGCACCACCCCGCTCCCGAGAATCGCGAGGAGGCCGCCGAAGACGACGAGGTACGGGACCGCGTAGGCGACGGCGACGACGAGCGCCCGGAGGGCGACGAACGCGCCGTTGACCGACTCGGAGAACGCCTGTAAGACCGGCGTGTCGTACCACTGCGCCGGGCCGGGCGGTCGCTCGGACAGCGAGACGCGGACGGTCGAGAGCGCGACGCGGTCTTCGAGCGACTGTTTCTGGGCTTCGAGCCGCTCGATTTCCGTCTGGACCTCGGTCAGGCGCTCTTCGACCGCGAGCACGTCCTCGGTCGTGTTAGCCGACTCGTAGAGTTCCCGAAGGCGGTCGCGCTGGGCGCGGAGGTTGCCCAACCGCGCTTCGATATCGACCAGTTGGTCGGTCACGTCCTCGGAGTTCGTCTCGACGCGCTCGACCTCGCCGAGGCCCTTCATGTCGGTCATGAACGCCGAGAAGTCCTCGGAGGGGACGCGCACGACGAGTTGGCCCGAGCGGTAGGTGCCGCCGCTCCGGCGGTTGACGTACTCGTTGGAGTCGCTGACGTAGCCGCCGTAGGATTCGGCGGTCGATTCGACCGCGTCGCGGGACTCGTTGAACTCGTCGACGGTCAGCTCTATCCGGCCGTTCTTGATGACCGCCCGTCGCTGGACCTGCGGGAGGTCGTCGCCGCCTGCCTGTTCGGCCTCGGCGGAGCCACCGGTATCGGCGGTGAGCGAGACGCTCTCCGCTCCACCGGCACCGCCGTCCGCCGCGCCGCCGGTACACCCGGCGAGGAGGACGAGGAGGGCGACCGAGAGAAGTTTCAGTCGATTGTCCATAGACGACACTTACCACCTGAGGGATTAATCGTTGGGTAAGCACAAACGGCGACTGTTGCTATCGCGGCGCACGGGGGTCGCAGTCGCTCGGTCGGATTCGGTTATTCGGCCTCGCGCGGGAGGTTGTCGCGGTGGATGCGCATCTCGCCGCGGGCGCGCATCGTGCCGTCGACGTGCGCGCCGGCTTCGAGCACGAGGTCGTTACAGGACACGTCGCCGAGGACGCGCGCGTCCTCGTGGATGCGGACCTCGCCGTTTCGGGTGGTGACGTCGCCGTGGATGCGCGTCCCGCTCCCGACGACGATGTCGTCGCGGGCGCGGAGGCTCCCGAAGACGTTGTTGTCCTCGGCGAGGTCGATGGACTTCGCGCGGATGTTGCCGTGGATGCGGCAGTCGGAGCCGACGTGCGCGGGCGTCGAGACGCGCCACGCGTCGTCGGAGACGGTGGCGTTCCGGGGAATCACGAGCGGGTCGTGCGGCGACTCGCCCGAGAGCGTCTCGGCGAGTTCGTCTGCCGCCTCGTCCTCGCCGAGTCGAAGGAGTTGCGAGAGGACAATGAAGTAGAACACGAGCGTCGGAATCGGGTTGCGGATGACGATCCAGCCGTTGGCCTCGAACCCCTCTTCGATGTCGACGTCGTCGCCGATGTCGAGGTCGCCCGAGACCATCAGGCGGCCGGCGATGTGGACGCGCTCGCCGAGGTAGGCGTCGTTGCCGACGAGGACGTTGCCGGCCACGTCGTCGAGCATGTCGAGTCGGCAGTCGGCCTCGGCCTCGATGTCGCCGCCGAAGGTGACGCGCTCACCCGCGAGAACGTTCCGCCCGCGGACGCCGAACTCGACGGTACTCTGCCCGCCGACGACGACGTCGCCGTCGGTGACGAGGTCGTGTTCCTCGACCGTCGTCCCGTCGGGGATTTCGAGCGCATCGAGCGGGTCCGTACCCAGTGACACGCTCCGAACCAACACCCGTGCCGTAATAAACCGTCCGCAAGACAACCGTCAGACACGACGGGGGCAGTCGGTTTCCCGGTGACGACGTGTATTTAACTACTCGCGGGAAACAAGGGGAGGTATGACGATTCTCTCTTTCGACGACGACGGCGTAGACGTGGTCTACGAGGGAACGGAGTTCCGCCTCGAAAAGGCCCTCATCGAGGAGGCCATCGGGAAATCCTACCCCGACGTGACCGACCACGAGGTGCTGAAAATCGTCGAGAAGGAGCCCGCCCTCTCCGGCGAACCCCGGCGCGTCCGCGACATCCTGAACTCGTCGTAACCGCCGCCTGAACGACCGAAGCTCCGTTGCTCCGCGTATCGCCCTCGAATCACGCGCGCTCGCCGCGCGAACGACTATTCCTGCTCGCCAGTCGCGTTCTCTGCCCCGTATATCTCCGTCTCCGGGTTGAAGTCGGCCCACGCGAACCAGAACATCGGCGAACGGTCGTTTGCTCGGGTCAGGACCGCGCCCTCGTGGGGGCCGTCGAGCGCTCGGCCGGTGAGGAGGTTCCAGCGCGACCCGGCGGCGACGAGCGCTGACCCGTCGCGGTCGAACGCGACGGTCTCGCTGTCGACCCGGCGGACGTAAGCGACGAGACTCCCCTCGGCGGAGGCCGCAACGACGACCGGGAAGTCGCCCACGGTGTCGTTGACGACGCCCGCGCGTTCGACCGCGTCGAGCGGGTAGGCGCGAGCGACTCCGTCGGCGGCGACGCCGACGACCGACGTTTTCGGATGGAGTCGGTCGTCCGCCGCGTCGTTGAAGCCGATACCGATGTCGCTCGACTGCTGATAGCTCGTGTAGGGATTCACGTCGTACCGGCGGGTCTGCCGCCCGCGAATCGTCCCCGAGACGGGCGGCGGAACGAGCACCTCGGTCTCGGGGTGGGCCGCCCGCCACTCGCCCCACGTGGAGATCGTCGAGGGGAGGAGCGACAGCGTCTCGCCGGTCAGTTCCCCGCGAATCGCGGTCGCGAGCACCTGACTCCACAGCGAGTTCGTCCGGTCGTCGTACATCACGAGGTCGGACATCCAGAGCAGGCCCGAGACGCCGAAGTACGTCGGTTCGCCGCCGGCGAGCCTGTCGGCGACGACGGCGCTCCCGCACAGCGGGCAGTAGGTCACGACCACGGGCCGGCCGTCGAAGTCGTCGTTGACGATTTCGTGCCAGTTCAGGATTGCAAGCGGGTAGGCACGGGCGACACCGTCGAGTTCGACACCGACTACCTCGTCGCCGTCGTCGAGCGTCGCATCAACCGCTTCGAAGCCAGTCCAGTCGTCGGCGAAGACGGGGGCGGTGATGGCCGGAATCGCGTCTCTCGGCGCGCCTCGGCGCAGTTCGTCCTCGGGGACCGGAAGCTCGAACGGACCCGAGTACTCGCCCGCGGTGGACTCGGTGGGTTCGGCGGACTCGGCCGCGTCGTCGGCTCCCGCGTCGTCGTCCGCGACCGGCGGGTCGCTCCCGAGACAGCCGGCCAAGGCGGCACCGACGCCGAGCGCGAGGAACCGACGGCGGTTCGTGGTCGAGGCCATGCCGGATATTCGACCGAGCCGCCTATGAGCGATGTGCGGTTTGGTATCGATGCGCACGACCGTCGGGAGCCACCTCAGAGAGGAGCCGGCGCAGATGAGCGGCTGACGGGATGAGAAAACGAGAAAACGAAAAAACGAGCGAGAACGCCCCGCTCAGAGCCGGAGCCGTTCTTCCAGACAGACTTTGACGATGGACTTCCCGATGGCCGCGCCGCCGGCGAAGGGGTCGAGTTTCGTCTCGCCGGCGCGCTCGCGGTAGGGGATGGGAACCTCGGCGATTTTGTAGCCGCGCATCGCGGGGCGGATGAGGAGTTCGGCCGACAGTCCGGTGTTCTCCGTCCACTCGATGTCGTGGAGGAGTTCGCGGCGGTACGCCCGCATCCCGGTGGTCGTGTCGTGGACGGTCGCGCCCATGAGGAAGCTCGCGAGGCGGGCGAACGCGATGTTCCCCGCGCGGTTGAGTCGGGGCATCGTCTCAGCGCCCTTCGTGATTCGGTCCCCGGAGACCACGTCGTAGCCGTCGTTGATGAGGTCGAGGAACTTCGGCAGATACTCCATCGGATAGGTGTCGTCGCAGTCGGTGGTGACGACGACCGGGCGGTCGGGCGCGAGCACCGCGGCCTCGACCGCGACGCCGTACCCCTGCGGTTCCTGTTCGATGACGCGCGCGCCCATCTTCCGGGCGATTTCGGGCGTTCGGTCGTCAGAGCCGTCCACGCAGACGACCTCGGCGCGCCCGTCGGTAATCCGGTCGATATCGGCCAACACGGACCCGATGGCCTGTTCTTCGTTGTACGTCCCCATCACGACCGCGAGGTCGTCGAAGGTGTACTCGGTCATTGGACGGGGTTATTGACGGTCGCTCTTGAACTTTTAGGTTTACCAAAACCGAGGAGTGCGAGGGCGGTGTTAGCTCAATCCGCGGGTGTCGGGCTGGTCTTCCAGCTCTTTCGCGTGGTCGACGAGGTAGTCCATGAGTCGGGTCGCCGACGCCTCCACGTCGTCGAGTTCGTCGCTGGACTGGCCGCTGACGCGGACGGAGAGTTCGTAAAGGTCGAGTTCGACGTGCGGGACGGTCTCGTCGCCGTTGCCGTTCCCGTTGTCGCGCTCGTCGGTACCGCCGTCCGCCGCTTCGACGGTCGCGGCGGCGTCGGCCGGCTCATCGCCGTCGGACGGTTCGGTCGCGTCGTCGGACGGTGGTGTCGAATCGGCGGGTTCGTCCGCCTCGGGGTCGGCGTCGGGGTCGTCGGTCATGTGCGGCGCGTCGCTTCGGGGGATGAAAAAAGCGCGGGGTTCCGGCACGCTCGCTCGGGTCGGCGGCGCTCGCCCGAATGCGGCCGCGAACACGGCCCGGCGACCGATTCAGGCGAGTTCGGTGTCGAGTCCCTCGCAGGCGCGGTCGTGGAGGCGGCCGGTGACCGTCTCCATGAGGCGTTCGAGGTTGACCGCGTCCTCGCGGTTGTACGAGACGAGCGTGTCGAGCGACGACTGGTCGCCGCGCTCGTACTCGCGCCAGAGGCGGACGGCGTCGCGCCCGGAGATGTCCGGGCGGTCGCGGTCGATACCGACGTCCTTCTCGATTTGCTTCAGCCCGCCGGTGAGGTCGAGCGTCCGGCACGGATACATCAAATCGACGTGCGGCACGTCGATGGAGACGTCGAACGAGGTCTCGAGGAAGGGCACGTCGAAGCGCGCGCCGTTGAACGTCGCGATGAGTTTCGCGTCGGCGAACTGCTCTCGGAGGGCGTCAGTAGTCAGGTCCTCTCCGTTGACGAGCGTCGTGGTCTCGCCGTCCTGATAGAACGAGACGGTCGTCACCGAGTCGCGCTCGGGCGAGAGGCCGGTCGTCTCGATGTCGAAAAAGCACGTCTCGTCGCGGAAGTTCTCGTAGAGTCGCCAGCGCTCGCCCGAGGGGAAACAGTCGTCGAAGAACCGCGAGTTGCCGTCGTCGAGGTGGGCGGCGGCGTCGGCGATGAACGTCTCGATTCTGTCGCCCGTCTTCGCGCCGACGAGCGAGGCGTCGAACTCGTCCCAGTGGGTCGACCCGGCCCGCCAGAGGTTCCGCTCCGTCCGCTCGCCCACGCCGCGGACGGGGATGAAGCTGTTCTCGATTCGCATGTCCGACAGGGGGGCGTCGGCGACCCTAAATGCGTCGTCGTGGACCGGCCGCCACGCTCTCAGAACGCTTCCGCACTTCCCCGCCGCGGGCGTTTTACCCGCAGAGCGCGAAGCCGGAGGTATGTGCGGCCGCTACACGCTGTTTACTTCACCCGAAGAACTCGAAACGCGGTTCGACGCGACGCCGACGCGCCCGCTTTCGGCGCGGTACAACTGCGCGCCCGGCCAGGAACTCCCGGTCGTGACCAACGACGCGCCCGAGGAGTTCCGCTTCCTGAAGTGGGGGCTGGTCCCCTCGTGGGCAGACAGCGCCAGCGTCGGCAACGACCGAATCAACGCCCGCGCGGAGACCGTCCGCGAGAAGCGGAGTTTCGCCGACGCCTACGAGGCCCGCCGGTGTCTCGTCCCCTCTGACGGCTTCTACGAGTGGGTCGACCGCGGCGGGGACAAACAGCCCTACCGCGTCGCCTTCGAGGACGACCGCCCGTTCGCCATGGCCGGCCTCTGGGAGCGGTGGACCCCCTCGACCAAACAGACCGGCCTCGGCGACTTCGGGGGCGGCGGGCCCTCGCGCGACCAGGAACCGCTGGAGACGTTCACCGTCGTCACGACCGAGCCGAACGACCTCATCTCGGAGTTACACCACCGGATGGCGGTCGTCCTCGCCCCCGAGGAAGAGGAGACGTGGCTCCACGGCGACCCCGACGAGGCGGCGGCGCTCCTCGACACCTACCCCGACGACGAACTCACGGCGTATCCCGTCTCGACGCGGGTGAACAGCCCCGCCAACGACGGCCCCGAACTGATAGAGCGAGTCGAAGCGTAGCGCGCCGGGTGAAATCGTCGGCCTCCGGCCGTCTCGGGCACTTCGACGCGAATCGGCTGGGTTCGACAGAACCTCGAATGTTCCGAAACTCGGTCGAGCCCGCGAACCGGTATTGTGTATAGCGAGATGCGATATACGAGTCTCGGATCGGACAAGCGACGACTCGACAGAGAGACCGAGATATCGAGAGAGTTGATGGCTGAGGACGCTGACGCGGAACGTCTGAGTTCCAAGAGTCGATAGTGCTGAGATCTACGTCAGTATCACAGAGCGACAGCCGCGTCGCGCTCGCGGCTCGGGTGGTTCGTATCGCAGTCGGAAGTACAGCGGTTGCGGGGACGCGGCCGCGAGTCCGGTCGTGCAGACGGAGTGCGGCGTCGCATTCGAAATTCGAGACGGTCAGCTCGACGAGTCGGCGGTAGGGGAGGTGGTTCGCTCGAACGGTCGTCGTCGCCGAGCGAGTGGTTCGTCGAATCCGACCGAAAGCAAGCCACCAAGCCCCGGATTCACGCGAGTCCGTCAGAACGGCCACAGTACGGTCGAGCGCCGCTTCACGTAGATGGGGAGCACGTCCCGAGTTACTGTTCTCACCGCGAAGACGAGGGCTGTGAAGGCGTCAAAAGAGAACGAATCGGGCCGGCAAAGACCTCGGTTGGGTTCGTCTTCGAGCGAATTCGGAACGGCGTCACCCCGGTGGTTGCGTGTTCGAATCAGACAACACTCCGGGAGAAATCTGCGTAGTGACTCCAGCATAATCACAGTCGAATTTGTCCCGAAACGAAGACCCGTCCGACGACATATATTCAGCGTTCGATGACGGATATAATCGGGAAAATATCGAGTCATCTCTGGTCGAAATATATCCGTTCGAGAGAACACAGATGGTGCGTCGTCTCGCAAATATATTTCCGAGAAGATAGTCAGAAATTATGTCAAAAAAGTTCACAGATTAATACAGAGAAATAAAAGAGAATCTAAACCAGCAGTATCCGTTTCTATAATAATTCAGTAAAATAAGAAGTGAAATAACGAAACTCGTGTAAGTGGTTCTTCCATGTGTTACTCCGGGGGTGAACGGTGCAAGGAATGCCATCTAAAAATCAGTTTCCATCACAGAAGTGAGAAGCAATTGTGCAAAATTCGACCTATTGGAAGCAACGGAAAATCGGTCGAGTCTCAGATTCGCTCGAAACGTCCGAAATCGTCGTTCTCCGAGGAATTCTAATATTCCGAATACTGCATGCAAACCGCCGAAAATACGATTGCAGTATTCAGGATAACTTAGTTTCGCCGCCAAAAATCCGCATGTACTGCTCAGGATAACTTCTCTTATTCTGGACTGTGCCGGTAGATTGAATATCGACCCCCGTGTCGACCCGTGCATGAGCGACGAGGCCGACCGCGCGACGGTGCAAACCTACCTCCCGGCCCACCAGAAGGCCATCTGGAAGGACCACGCGGACCGACTCGGGATGAGTCAGAGCGAGTTTGTCAGGACGATGGTACAGGCCGGACGGCGCGATTTCGACGTTCCGTCGAGGGGCGATGAAGCGGCCACAACCCCCGGGGTTGAAGGGGTGAAAACGGGGCTCCAGAACGACGATTCAAATCAGGAAGATTCGGGTGAAAATAACGACCAGTTCGAGGCCCGAATCGTCGAGGCGCTCGCGGCCGATTCGCATCGGTCGTGGGACGACCTCGTCGCGGCGCTGACCGACGACATCGAAGACCGCCTCGAATCGACCCTGCAGGAGTTGCAATCGAGCGGCCGAGTCGTGTACAGCGGGCGACACGGCGGTTATACGCTGGCGGAGCGCGATGGCCGCTGAGCGACCCGCCGACACGGAGGACCCGGTCGGCTACTTCCTGCAGGATATGACCTATCACGGGAAGACCGACCGGACCCGCGCCGCCTACGAGCGCGTCCTCCGGGCGTTCGAGTCGTTCCTCGGCGACCCCTCGCGGAACCCCTCCGGGAGCGCTCGGTCGGTCGACGACGCGACCCATCGCGACTGCATGGCGTGGATACACACCCTGCGAAACCGCGACGTCGCGCCGAGCACGGTGGCGACGTACGCCTCCTACCTCCACCGGTTTTACGCCTACATGGCGCAGGTCGGCGCGTTCGACTCCAACCCGATGAGCCTCGTGATGGAGGAGATGGACGAGCGCATCGACACCAACCCCGCCCGACGGGAGCTTTCGGTCCCGCAGATGCGGGCGTTCGTCCGCGGAATCGCCCATCCGCTGGACCACGCGCTGGTGGTCACCCTCCTCAAGACCGGGATGCGCGTCGGCGAACTGTGCAACCTCGACCTTCGGGACGTGTCGCTGGCGACGGATACACCATTGGCCGGTGTATCGACCCGCGCCGCGCTCGACGGTCGCGGGCCGTCGATTTACGTCGCCGCCGACCCGAGCGTCGGGAGCGTCACCAACGGCGAGGAGCGAACCGCCTCGAACAAGCGAAAACGGTCGACGGTCGTCCCCGTCGACGACGAGTTGGAGGCCGTCCTCCTGCGTTGGCTAGCGATTCGCCCGGATTCGCCGTCACCGGCCGACCCGCTTTTCGTCGGTACCGCCTCGGGCTGGGGCCGGCGACTGGACCCCGACGCCGTCCACCACGTCGTCACCTCTCACGCCGCCGACGCCGGGTGGTACCGGTCGGGCGGCGACCGCGAGGAGAACGTCACGCCGCACTACTTCCGGCACTTCTTCACGACTCACCTCCGGGACCGCACCGGCGACCGCGGTATCGTCAAGTACCTCCGCGGCGACGTGGCCGGCGACATCATCGACACGTACACCCACAACTGGGGCGATAGAGTGCGTGAAACGTACGAATCGAACATTTACTCGCTCCGCTGAGGAGCGTAATCGCTGTTCGAAACGCGACTCATAAACTGTATCTCGCTATATTGAATTTGTGGGTGCGCGACCTATCGTTTGACACCCGTCGCCTCGATTTGGACGGCGGCGTCGTTCGGGAGTTCTGAGACGCCGACGACGGTCATCGCCGGCCGTCGAGCGTCGAAATAGGCGTCGTAGGCCGACTCGATGGCGTCGATTCGGTCGAGGTCAGTCGTGTACACCGTGGTTCGAAGCACGTCGTCTAGGTCGATTCCAGAGCGTTCGACGGCCGCTTCGACGCGTTCGAGCGCGCTCATCGTCTGACTCTCGACCGACTGGAGGCCGTCCGCCGTCTGTTCCGGTTCGGGATACTGCGCGTCGAAGAAGACGAGTTGCAGGCTCCGCTTTCGGGCGCCGTAGCCGGCGGTCGCCTTGAAGTGGTCGCTCTCGTACCGGACCGCATCGCCGTTCATACCTGTTCCTCCGTGGGATTCGTTCGAATCTGGTTCACGGTCGTACTACCCCACCGACGGCCATCGACGTATCGCTAGCATGTACTAACTCCAAGAGAGACGCTCTCACGCGGGGGACGAGAGGGTCAAATGGACGCTTGACTCATACCGGCCTCTTTATCGGCGGAGCGAGAACGACGGGCGAGACCGTGAGTTCGTTGCTCCCGTTGAAACCTGCCGCCGCATCGGTTCGAGACCGAGCCCTGACGCCGCTTCTCGTCGGACTGGACGACGACGACGCGGACGAGGTCCTGTCGGCGCTCTCGTCGGCCACCGCGAGGCGACTCCTCGCCGCCGTCTACGACGACCCGCGCCCCGCCTCCGAACTGGCCGACGCGCTCGACACGACGCTCCAGACCGTCGGCTACCACGTCGAGCGACTGGTCGACGCCGAGTTGATAGAGCCCGTGACGACGTGGGTCTCCGCACAAGGCCGTGAGATGGCCGTCTACGGCCCGACCCGCTCCGCAGTCGTCCTGTTCGCGGGCGCGGAACGGACCGAATCGAAGCTCTCCTCGGGGCTTCGGACGCTCGTCACCGGCGTGGGCGTCACGCTGGTCGGAAGCGTCGCCGTGCAGGCGCTGTGGACCGCGCGACGGCCGCAGGTCCAGTACGCCGCGCCCGCGCGGGCCGCACCCGAACCGGGCGTCGCGGAGTTCGTCGCTTCCTTCCTCGCTGGTCCCGGCGGACTCGTTCTCCTCGTCGGCGTCGTCCTCGCCGTCCTCGTGAGCCTCGGGACGGTCTGGACTCAAAGGCGCGTTTGAGCCACACACAGGGGGAAGTGACCCCTACGCGTTGGGGTAGATGTGCAACGACGAACCCTCCTCGCCGCGGCCGGAACCGGCCTCGCGGCGGCGCTGACGGGCTGTATCGCGAGTGCCGGCGACGGCGCTGACGACGCTGACGACGGAAACTCGACGACCGAATCGACCCCCGACCCGACGCCGACGCCCGAACCGGTCGAAGCCGTCTCGGTCGCGACCGGCGAGCGCCTCACGACCGTCGTCGGCGACGGCCCCGCCAGCGACGACGGGGCGCTGAAACCGCACCACGTCCGCCTCGAAAATCCGACCGACGAGCCGTGGACCGCCCGTATCGACGTTTCGCGCCCACTCGGTTCAGGCCACGCGGAGACCTACGAACTCGCCCGCGACGCGATGGTGAACGTCTCGCTCCGCGTCCCCGCTGACTACGAGGTGACGGTTACTGACATCGACTCGGACGCCGCAGCGACCGAATCGGTCGGTCCCGAGGACTTCGACTGTAACCGCTCGTGGACCGCGTTCTCTCCCGGTGACGGCGGTGTCTCGGTCTCCGGGGCGTCCACCCGGATGGCTTGCGGACCCCGGGTGGTCGCGGCCGACGACGCGGTCACGGTCGCGCTCGGCGACGGGTCGCTCCCCACCGAGGCTACCAAGCCCCACAGCCTCGCCGTCGCGAACCCGACCGATGCGGCCGAAGTCGTCGAGTTCGCCTACGAGACGCCCGCGGGCGCGGTCGCCTTCGGCGGCGCATACCGCCTCGAACCCGGCGCGCGGGTCGAGGCGTCGCTAACCGAGGTCCGCGAGGTCACGCTTCGCGTCGCTCGCCGGAGCGACTCGGGCGACGAGGTGTCTGAGGCAGTCACCGTCGAAGAATCGCAGTTCGACTGCAACGCGTCGAACACGACCGTCTCGCTCACCGACGACGGCGGCTTCGAGGCGCGGGCGCTCTCGACGCTGATGTTCTGTGGCGACGCGGACGCGAAAAACGAGTCGTCGGCGTAGGTCAGCGGTCAGACCTTCAGTTCGGTCTCTAACTCGGGCGACGCGATGACCTGCTTGACGGTTTCGGCGGCCGGCGTCGCCTCGGCGACGTTCTCCATCAGGACTGTCTCGCTCGGGAACAGGTGTTCGCCGAGGACGAGGCCGTGTTCGCGCGCGGTCGAACCGGTCATCGTGAGGTAGACGCCGAGGCCGGTCTCCGCGATTGCGGCCTCTTCTTCGGGCGCGTCGTCCGGGTACGCGAACGTCACGTCGTCGAGACACCGCGTGCCGAGGACCGCCTCCACGAGGCGCTCGTAGCGCGGCGAGATACACAGGTCGCCCGCGTAGTCGGCGACGAAGTCGCGGTCGAGTTCGGAGCCCGGCGGGAGGAGTTCGGGGTCGGCCATGAGCGTGTGGTAGACCGTGTCGCCGAGGCCGGAGACGACCCGCACGTCGGTGTCCATCGGGTCGATGCGGGCGTTCACGTCCTCGATGCTCCCGAGGCCCTCGGGGCGGAGCTTGACGACCTCTTCGAGGACGAGGTCGGCGCTGTCGAAGCCGAGGCCGAACTCGTGGGTCCGGAGGGCGCGGAACGGCTCCTCGCGCCCGACGAGATGGATATCCACCCCGTCGATTTCGAGGACGACGCTGTCGAAGACGATGCGCCGCGGCATGCCGTCTCGGTCGTCGCGCAGGAGCGTGTACTCCGGCGCGGCCGGGTCCGAGAGGTCGCTGTAGTCCGCGAGTCGCTCGTACACGTCATGTTCCGGATGGGTATGGCCCTTCGTGACCGACTTCTCGTATCGGAGTGTCGAGGTGATTTCGTCCGCCACCTCGGCGATGCTCTCGGTCGTGGCGAACCGTTCGAGCACCGCTTCGAGGGGGCGACCCTTTCGCGGAACAGCGACGCGCACCGTCTCTGTCATCATCGGAACGTCGGGGCGGCCCGCTAAACAGGTTGCGCTTCGGGAAAGCGTCTCTCGGGAGCGCGCTCGGTCGGGTTACTCCGCCTCGCCGTCGTCGTCGCCGGCGGCCGGGCCGCCGCCCATGCCGGTTCCGAAGGCCCCCGCGAGGCGCTCGCGGAAGGTTTCGAGTTCGGCCACGGTGTCGTTCAGCTCCTGAATGTCGTCGCGCAGGGCGTCGATTTCCTCGTCGGCCGCGGCGTCTTCGACCCGCGACTGAACGTCCGCGAGGCGGTCGTCGAGAGACTCGCGCGTCTCCACGATGTCCCCGTCGAGTTCGGCGATGTCCTCGCGGATGTCGCCGACTTCGGCGTGGAGCGTCGACGCCTGCTCGGTCGCTTCGGCGGCGCTGTTTTCGGCCCCTTCGAGTCGGTCGACCGTCTCGTCTAACCGACCGGCGATGTCGTCGAGGCGCTCGCGGACCGTCACGAGTTCCTCCTCGCGCTTGGCGAGCGTCTCCTCGACGCTGTCGAGGCGGGCGGAGCCGGCGTCGATGTTCCGAGAGGCAGTTTCGAGCCGCTCGTCGTGGTTCTCGAACTGACCGTCGTGGTCGTCCAGTCGGCCCTCGACGGCCTCGAACTGCTCGTTGTGGGATTCGAGCCAGCCGTGGTAGTCGTCGAGCGTGTCGTCCGCGGTTTCGAGGTCGGACGCGAGGCCTTCGAGCCGGCCATCGTGGTCGTCCAGCCGACCCTCGGCGTCCGCGACCCGCGTGGCGACGCGGTCGGAGCGCTCGTCAACCGCGGCGATGGTCTCCTCGGCCGCGTCGAGCCGAGAGGTCGCGTCGTCGACCGACTCGACCGCGCCGTCGACCATCGAGTCGAGGGCGTCGAGGTCCTCGCGGAACGCGGTCATCTCGGCGCGGAACTCGGAGACGAGTTCGCTTCCGGTCCCCTCCTCGTCGATGAACTCGGCGAGCGCGTCGGAGTACGCCGCGAGGTCCTCCATCTGCGACTGGAGGCGGCGGATGCGAACGTCGGTGCTCCGGCGCGTCTCGGCGTCGACCGCCTCGCGCAGGACTTCGATGTCCTCCTCGTCGGCCGCGCCGGACCGAACCTCGGCGGCGAGCGCCCCGACGAGGCTGTCCGCGTCAGGTGCGGGTGCGCTTCCGGTCGCGGCGACGTCGGCGTCCTCAGCCGACGCGCCGGCCGGCGGTTCGGCGTCCGCTTCGGCATCGGCGTCGGCGTCTTCGGTGACTTCAGCCTCGACCCCGGCATCGACATCTGGCTGTTCGAGGTGCGCGGTCACGGCCGGCGCGGTGTCGGTGGCGACCGCGCGCGGGCCGGTCGGCTCGGCGGTGTCGTCGGCTTCCGCGTCGGCGTCGAGAACGTCGTCGTCGGCTTGGCTGACCTCGTCGGCCACGTCGGTCTCGTCGGTCTCGTCTTCCTCGCCGTCTCCGCCCTCGAAGGCGGCCGCGAGGTCGTCGTCGGTCGGCTCGTCGTCGAGGACTTCCGCGCCGTCGGACGCCCCGGGGGCCGCCTCGGCTTCGACGGCCGCTTCGGCCTCCACGGCGTCGTCGGATTCGGCGGCGGGTTCTTCGAGGACGACTTCCCCTTCGTCCTCTCCGTCCGCGTCGGCCTCTTCTTCCTCGTCGTCGTGGAGCGGTTCGCGGTTCCCCGCGAGTACGTCCCGAACGAGTTGACTGCGGTCCTCGCCGAGGATGTCGTCGATGTCGTCGGGGTCGATGCCGCCGTCGACCGGGATGCGTTCGAGCGTCGGCTCTTCGAGGAAATCCGTCTGGTCGTGGCCGTCGGTGATGCGGATACCGTAGACCGTTACGAGTTCCTCGCCGGGGTCGAGCGTCCGCTCGTACTCGACGCGGTGGTCCTTGTAGGCCGTCCAGTTGTCGCTCTCGAACTCGGGGTGGAACCCGACGCTCTCCATCGGGAACGACTCCGGGATGCGGTCGATGACCCGGATTCGGGTCGCCTCGTCTCGCGTCGAACTGATGACGAACTTGATAGCGGGAACGGGAAACTCGTCGGCGGCGAAGGTCTTTTCGACCGTGACCTCGCCGTCGGAAACCGATGTAACCCCTTCGGACTCGCGGCTCATGGCCGCCACTTTCCCGACATCCATTATAAAACAACCGGGGGCGACGGGTCCGCCCCGCCGCAGTCTCTCGATTCGACGGTTTCGACTCGGTGACTGTCCGGTGGCGGCGACCGTCGCGGGGGCGGCCGCCGCGCGAAAATCAGGTCGGACGCGACCTCAGAGGTCGACGCGGTCGCCGATTTCGACGAGTTCGAGCGAGCGCGGGGCCTCGAAGCTCTTGACGTGGTGGTGCAGCACCTTCGGGTCGGCGGTCATGCCCTTCCACATGTCCCAGTGGGTCGGGACGAGGCGGTCGAGGTCGAGGTCGCTCGCGGCCTCGATAATCTGGTTCTCGTCGTTGTACCACTTCGTGCGGACCGGTTCGCTCGTCTCCTTGTCGGGGATGTTGCCGATGGTCCCGAACGCGAGGATACCGAGGTCGAGGTCGTAGCGCTCGCCGATGTCGGCGAACTCCTCGGCGGGCTTGGTGTCGCCGGCGTGGATGAACGTGCCCGACTCGTGTTCGAAGACGTAGGCGACCGGGTGGGACGCGTCGGGGTCGTAGACGGGTTCGACGTGGACCGTGAACTCGCCGATTTCGACGGTGTCGCCCTCCGTGACCTCCTCGAACTGGTCGTCGGAGAGGTCGTAGTCGTCGAACCACGCCCCGTCGTCGTAGGCGACCGCGAGCGAGTCGTCGGGGGCGACGAACGTCGCGCCCGTGTTCTCGAGGATGGGGGCCTGACTCGGGCCGTGGACGTGGTCCGTGTGCTCGTGCGTGGCGAGGACCGCGTCGGCCTCGGTCACGTCCTCGGGGTCGAACGGGACGGGAATCATGCGGACCGTCCGCGGCGGGTCGCCGATGCCGACGTACGGGTCGACGAACACCGTCGTCCCCTCGCTGCCCTTGATGACGAACCCGTTGCAACCCAGATACCAGATGGCCACCGTCTCGGGGTCGGCCGCCTCGACCGCGCGCGGGAGCCAGTCGCTCCAGTCGCTGACTGTCATAGACACGTGTCCTCGCGCGGGGGGACTAAGCGTTGCGCTCTCTCGCGTCCGCCGCGCCGCGAGAGCCACCTCGCGTTCCGTGACACTACCACCGTCGCGTCCCGGAATTCGGAGTGATTTCTCGTAATATGCGTGAAAATACCATAGAACGCAATAGAATTGGGTGGTGTATGTGGTGTATAAGGTATTACCTCGACAAGATATTTAGTGTAGGCACACATGGCATCAATTACCATGTCAGGCTCTCACAAACAAACGGCGAACTTCTCGTCGATGGCTCGGACGATGCGCGCGTGTGGAGCGTGGGAAGCGGTTTCCCCGCTGGACGACGACTCACGGCGAACAGACGAGTTCTGACGCGACCGAACACTCCGCTGTCGGCCCGATTGGGCGACGCGGCCCCGCACTTATCTTCTTCGACGCGGTCCGATACCTCATGAGCACAGCCAACAGTCACGACCTCGGTGAACGTCGGGCCGACACCGACGAACGCCGAACAGAGGCCCCGCCGTGCGCGTGAGCGTCGTCGGCGGGAGCGTCGTCCCCGAGACGGTCGAAGCCATCGCCGAAGACGTGGGTCGCCTCCTCGCACAACGCGGCCACGAGGTCGTCTGCGGCGGCCTCGGCGGCGTCATGGAGGCCGCCTGCCGCGGCGCGAAAGACGCCGGCGGCACGACCATCGGCGTCCTCCCGGGCGAGGACCGCGAGGACGCGAACCCCTACGTCGATATCGCCGTCGCCACCGGACTCGGCCACGCGAGAAACGCGCTCGTCGTGATGAACGGCGACGCCGTCATCGCCATCGACGGCGGCGGCGGGACGCTCTCAGAAATCGGCTACGCGAACGTCTTCGACCGCCCGACGGCCGGAATCAGAACGCAACAGGCCGGCTCGCTCGACGGATTCGAACCGTGTGACTCGCCGGAAGCCGCGGTCGCGTTCATCGAAGACGCGGTCTGAAAAGGCGGTCGGGCCGCGCTACGCGTCCGCGACGCCGTCGTCGCGTTCGACGCAGTCGCGGAGCAGGTCGTCGACGACGGTCTCGCGGAACGACTCCCAGTCGGTCGTGGAGGCCCAGAGCCGACCCGCGTCCGTGGGTTCGAGCGCGTCGCGGCCGCGTTCGCGCTCGCGCGTCGTGACGAACCCGTTCGCGGTGAGTCCCTCGACGGCCACGTCGAGCCGCGGGGCGAGCGCGTTCGAGAGTCGCTTTTCGAATCGGTCGCCCGCCACGCTGTCGCGAGCGACGCCCACGCAGAACGAGTCGAAGTCCGACCACGTCTCCTCGTCGCGCGCGCCGGCGACGATGCCGTGGTGTTCGGCGCGCTCGCGGAGTTCGGCGGCGACGGCGCGGCGCGTCCGCGGGCGAGAGCGCGGCGGCCCCGTGGCGAGGACCGACAGCACCGCCGCTTCGAGGTCGCCCAGCGGCGAGAGCGCGTGCCCGTCGAGTTCGAGGGCCGAGTCGCCCGTCGCGGAGCCGGCCTCGTCGAGTTCGGAGAGGCTCGTCGCGGCCGCGGCGGCTCGGTCCGTGAGTTCAGTCGTCCGCTCGGCGACCGGGCCGGCGGCGGCCGAGAGTTGCGACCGGGCGTCGAGATAGGCGTCGAGATACGCCTCGAAGCGGTCGAGCGACGCGAACAGTTCGATGGTCGCCCGGTCTTCGAACTTCCCGAAGCGCGCCTCACAGCTCGTTCGGAAGCGGTCGACCAGTTCGTGGGGGTCTTCCTCGACCGACGCGAGCAGGCGGCTCTCGTCGTCGAGCCACGCGTCGAGCGCGTCGAGGACCGCGTTCGGGTCGCGCGTGTCCGCCGGGTCCGGGCGGGGAGCCTCGGACTCGACGAGGTCCGCGAGCTGTTCGCGGGCGCGGCCGACGTAGGAACTCATCGCGCCGAGCGGCGAGTCGCCGCCGGAGCGCGCCCCGCGAGCGCCCGGGGTGCGCCCGACGCGCGAGTTCGGCCGGGACGAACGTGATTCGCCGCTGGCCTCGGCGAGCGCGTCGCGCAGGTCCGACAGGGCGATACGGAGCGGGCGGGCGACGGCCGCGGCCGCGGAGCCGTCGGCGATGCGGCGGAATTCGGCGAACGCGTCGGACGCCGCCTCGACGTCGGCGACGAGCGTCCGGAGGTCGTCGATGGCGGCGAGGTCGGGTCGGTCGGTCGCGGGAATGGTGAGGAGCGAGACGGTCCCGCGGTCGAGTTCGCCGCCGTCGACGAGGGCGGTTCGCGCGGCGTAGAAGGCGGCGGCGACCTGCGGCGGCGCGCCGGCGAGATTCACCCGCACGTCGCCGTCCGCGGCGGCCTCGCGGAGCAGGTCGGTCGTCGCGGCGTACAGTTCCTCGAAGGAGGCGGTGAAGGGGAGCCGTGCTTCGTCGAGCGTCCCCCGGCCCGCGAGCCGTTCGGCCACGGCTTTCGCGGCGTGGGCGCTCGCTCGCGGCGCGCCGGGCGCGCAGTCGTCCGGGTCGCGACCCTGCTCGGGGTCGGCCTCGTCGCGGACCAGACGAACCCGGTCGGCGTCGATGTCGCCTGCTTCGAGCGGGGTGACGACCCGCTGCACGTCGAGTCCGAGGACGGAGAGGTGGGTCGTCGGCATCTGTCTGACCCATTCGCTACCGGTACCCTGAATGTTGTGGTGGCACCTGAGAGCCGCCTGTCAGAAGCGCCGGCGCGGCGTCAGGTCCACGAGCGGATGAGGTTGCGCCCGATGACACCGAGTCCGAGCGTGTCGACGACGAACAGGATGACGCCGCCGAGGATGGGGACGAGCGACAGGACCGCCGCGATGAGCGCGCCGACCGCAACCGAGACGCCGAGCGGGGGCGGCCCGCTGGAGGCGGTGCCAGTCACGAGCGAGCCGAGGAGGACCGTCGAAACCGCGCCGCCGACGATGCCGAGGAGGATGAATGCGAGGAACCCCGGAATCGCCACGAGGAGGCCGATGATGGTGATTGCGAGAAGAACGAGGACGATGAGGCCGCCGATGCCGACGCCGAGACCCCAGAGGAACGACCCGCCGGGGTCGTCCCGAATCTCGGCGATGGCGTCTCTGGTGTACGCCGGGGCCGCGGCGACGAGGATGCCGCCGACGACGAGGTCGACCAAGAAGCTCACGCCGGCGCGGAACACCGGCGAGAGTTGCTGTGCGGATTCGAAGTTCTGCGCGGCGGCGGTGCCCGCGAGCGCGAGGACGCCGAGCAGGCTCAGGAGAGCGGTTCGTGTTCGTGGAGGGACCATACGTGTCCGTCGAATGGCGACTCGTATAGGTATTCTGGATGAACTGTCAGGAAATCGGACGAATCGGTGCGGTCGAGACGAGAGAACCGAAACAGGACGCGACCCGCGGCGGCGTCGCGCGGACGATGCGCCGGGTCGCTCACCGGGAGTCTCGGGGGACCGGCTGTCGTGGAGCGTCTCGGGTTACCAGGTGCCGTGGAACGTGTCGAACTCGAGGGAGTCGAGAGGCTCGTCGCCGACGGCGATGCGGTACTCCTGGGGCGTCAGCATCGGCTTGTGGAACCGCGGGCCGTCGTCGGTCGTGATGCGCGGACAGCCGGTGTTGACGAACGCGTCCATGTCGAAGTTGCGGAGGCGGTCCGGCGTCACCTCGTCCATCGTGAGGAGGTAGGCGTTGTCGTTGTCCTCCAGAATCTTCTCGGCGATTTCCATGCGACCCTGCCCGATTTTCGTACAGAAGATGACGCCCCACTTCTCGGCGTCCATCGCCTTGTGGACCGACGCGTAGCGCTGTTTCATGAACTTCCGCGTGTCGGCGATGGTGACGACGTTGTTGACGGGGTCGGCGATGACGACGTTCTTGTCGGGGTGTTCCATCGCGAGGCCGAGCGGGTGGAACTTGCCGCCGCCGACGTAGAGCACGTCGTCCGCCGGGATGTCCGCGGAGGCGTAGTTACAGCCGAGGACCTGTCCCTCGTACGTGAGGCGGTCGTCGCCCTTGCGGGTCTGGACGGTGTAGCCGCGCTCTTCGAGCCAGTCGCACATGTCCTCGAAGCGGTTCATGTGCTGGGCGGTGGTGACGAGGCCGACCTCGTCGCCCTCGATGTCGTCGAGCGCGTCCTCCATGATGGGGAACGGGTCGACGTTGGAGAACAGCGGGACGTAGATGATTTTGTCCGACTCCTTCATCGGCGAGTGGCCGAAGTGGACGAACACGTCGGTCCGCCGCATGAGATAGGTGTCGAGGTCGCACGCGCCGTAACACGGCTGACCGGAGAGCATGAACGTCACGTCGTCGTCGCAGAGCTGTCGGAGGTCGTCGGCGACGGCCGGGCCGCGGCGCTTCAGCCCCTCGGGGAACTGGAGGCCGACGCGCTTGGCGTCGCGCTCGTTGACGGCTTCGACGATTCGTTCGAGTTCGTAGTCCCACTCCCGGTCGTGCTTCAGCGACATCCCGGTGTTTCGAAGGTCTCCCTCCGAGGAGGCGTCCTGGCTCATTGCCCCATCGTTACGGACGGAGCCGTTTAACCACCGCGCTTCCCCACGAATGGGCGTCACACACCCGCACGCACACGGAACGGGGTTCGGAGTCGGCGACGGCGTCACCCGGTTACCCTCTCGTCACTCGGGGATTCAAGACTCGCGGCGGCTTACCGCTGTCCATGTCCGACATCCCCCTCGAACACGTCCACGTCGAACCGTCGGAACCGGGCGACGGACCGGCTCCCGCCGTCGTGCTGCTCCACGGCCGCGGCTCGAACGAACAGGACCTCCTGTCTATCGCACAGGAGTTCCCCGACCACGTCCACGTCGTGAGCCTCCGCGCGCCCGACCGCCTGCAGGGCGGCTACACGTGGTACGAACTCGACCTCTCGGAGGGCGGCCTCCATCAGAGCCAGCCCCACGCGGAGCAGTTCGAGCGCTCGCGGAACCTCGTCCGCGAGGCCGTCGCCGGCGCAGTCGAGGCGTACGACATCGACCCCGACCGAATCGGCCTCCTCGGCTTCAGTCAGGGCGCGATTACCAGCCTGTCGCTCCTCCTCGACGACCCCGACGACTACGCGTGGGTCGTCGCGCTCCACGGCTACCTCGCGGACTCCCACGCCGACCTCGACCCCGACGGCATCGCCGGCAAGCCGGTGTTCGTCGGCGGCGGGTCGATGGACCAAATCATCCCGTCCTCGCGGGTCGAACGCGCCGCCGAGCGCCTCCGCGACCTCGGCGCTGACGTGACCGCAAATCTCTACGGCGCGCCCCACGGCGTCAGCCCGGACGAACTGCAGGACGTGGTCGCGTTCGTCGAAGCCCGCGTCTGAACCCTCAGCGGGGGCGACCGCTCGACGTCTCTCCTTCCCCGTTCGGCAGGTTGAAACCGCTCGCACCCCAACGCGCGGCTATGAGCACGCAGACGACGCGGCTCGAAGAACTCGGGCGCGAACTCGGCGAAGCCATCGCCGACCATCCGAAGTACGAAGCCTACGAGGAGGCGAAGGCCGCCGTCGAAGCCGACGACGACGTGCAGGAACTCATCACGGAGTTCAACCAGCTCCGCGAGGAGTTCAACGTGGCCCGTCAGATGGGCGAAGCGACCCAAGAAGGGCTCCAGAAAGTCCAGGCGGCACAGGAGGAGCTTCACTCCGAACCCGTCATGGAGGAGTATCTCCTCGCGCAGGCCGAACTCGTCGGTGAGTTAGAGAAGATTAACGAGGCCATCTCGGAGCCGCTTTCGGTCGACTTCGGCGGCGAGGCCGGCGGTTGCTGTAACGACTGAGCTCGGCTCGACGCGACTCGTTTTCGCCGCAGGTTCAAGTACCAGGCCGGGGGCAACCCCGGCTATGTTGGCAATCGCGGGCGGCAAGGGCGGCAGCGGCAAGACCACCACGACCCTCGGACTGGCGAGCGCGCTCGACGGCCCGGTGCTCGCCGTCGACGCCGACAGGGACATGCCGAACCTCCACGCGATGGCCGGCGTGGAACGCCCGGGCGACGCCGCCGCGGACGGTCCCGCGGGCGAGCCGTCGGTCCGAGCGCATCCGACCGACCCGACCGTCTCCGTGCTTCCGGCACCCGCCGG
>NZ_LOPW02000003.1:31972-135309 GCF_001469875.2 Haloferax marisrubri
TGCCCCGCGGGCGCTGGGCCCGATGCCGCCGTCCCGCTCCGCGTCGCCGACGCCGTGGTCGTCGTGTCGCCGCTGTGCGCCCCGGCGCTCCGCGACGCCGCCAAGACGGCCGCGATGGCGCGGGCGCTCGGTACTCCGGTCGTCGGATGTATCATCTCACGTTCACGAATGGCCCCCGAGGCGGTGTCCGACCTCGTGGGCGCGCCGGTGCTCGGGACCGTTCCGGAGGAGTCGTCGCCAGTCCTCACTCGTCCGACAGTTCGGGCCGCGTACCGTCGAATCGCCGACAAGATACCGGGGAAGAAGTAATATGAGCGACCCCCTAACACACGAGCATGTCTCGACTGGCGACGGGAATCGACGTGCTCGACCGCCAACTCGGCGGGGGCATTCCCGCGGGGAGCATCGTCCTCCTCGCCGCCGACCCGGCCAGCCAGTCGGAGCTGTTCTTACACGAGCTCACGACCACCCGAGGGACGCTGTGGCTGACGACGATTCGCTCGGAACAGGCCGTCACCGACGCGCTGGAACGGAATCCCGGCCCGACCGGGAGCCCCACCGTCCGCGACGTGGGCGGCGACGCGCCGCTCGACACGGCGAGCAGTCTGGTCCGCGACCTCCCAGAGGGCGCGAACCTCGTCATCGACGTGGTTGACGTACTCGAACGGAGCGAGGGCGCTCGCTATCGGAAGTTCCTCAACGACCTCCAGACGCACATGGTCAACACCCGCGGACTGACCGTGCTCCACGGGCTGAAAGGCGAGACCGTTCCGGACAACCGCGACCTGACCGAGCACATGGCCGACGTGGTGTTTGACCTCGACACGAAGATAGACGGCTCGGAAATCGTCAATCGGCTCGCGGTCCCCAAGTTCCGCGGCGGACGGGCGCTCGACGAGACCATCAAGCTCCGGCTCGCGGAGCGTGTCACCGTCGACACCAGCCGCGACATCGCCTGAGCGCGGCGGCGACGGGCGGGCGACGGGCGACGCTCAGAACGCGAAGAAGCCGAACGTGCCGAGCGTGACGGCCGCGATGAGCGCCATCCACGTCCGGGCGGACAGCGCCGCGCCGCGGGAAAAGACGTAGGCGAAGTACGGTGCGAGCGGGGAGAGTCGGTAGACGAACGGCACCTCGATACCGGCGCCGTACTTGAGCGAGAGCGTCAATGCGACGGTGCAGAGCCCGGCGACGAGCGCGACTTTCACGTCTGTGAGGTCGCGGAACTCGGCCGTCGCGGCGTCGTCTGACGAAGCCATAGCTACGAGGCGGTCGGAAGGCGAGTATCAAGAAGCCGCCGATTCGCCGGGACGGCGAGGGCGGCGGACTCGCTTACTCTTCGTCGGCGTCGAGTTCCGCGGCGAGTTCGTCGGCGTCGATGTCGACGTCCTCGATGGCCTCTTCGATGTCAGCGCCGCCCGCGCCGCCCATCATGCCGCCGAGGCCGCCCATGCCGCCCATGCCGCCCTCGATGGTCTCCTGCGCGATGACGCGGTCGATGTCCAGCCGCTGCATGATGTCCTGCGCAATCTGCTGCTTGGAGAACATCCACTGCTGGTTCATCGTCATCTGGGGCGTCGCCTCGATGTAGAGCGTGTCCTTCTCGACGGTGACGGTCTCCGTCTCGGGCTCGGCGTCTTCATCCTCGTCGTCGTCGGACTCGACGACCTGCTCCTCTTCGACCTCGTCCGTCTGAATCCAGACTTCGGGGGCCTGCTGGAGGTACATGCCGAGGAGGCCGGAGGCCTGCTCCTCGCGGTCGTCGACGAGTTCGAGCACTTCGTACTCGTATTCGAGGTCCTCGCCGGCGAGGGGGTGGTTGAAGTTGACGCGGGCGCGACCGCCGATGATGGTCTCCAGACGACCCTGGTCGCCGTCGATGGTGACCTGTGCGCCGGGGTAGCGGTCGTCCTCGTCGATCTTGTTGGCGCTGACCGTGCGCACCTCGTCCTCGTCGTACTCGCCGAAGGCGTCGACCGCCGGAATCTCGACGGTACCCTCGTCGCCAGCCTCGGCACCGATGAGGGCCTCGTCGACCTCGGGGAAGACGTGACCGGCACCGACGATGACGACGCGGGGCTCGAACTCGTAGCCCTCGACGTCGATCTCGGCCTCTTCGGCCACTTCTTTGTCCGTCGTGTCGACGACGTCGCCGTCCTCGATCGTTCGCACCGTGTACGCGAGGCGGACGAAGTCGCCGTCCTGAATACCGGACTCGACCTCTTCATCGACCTGCTCGGCCTCCGCCTGCTGTTCGTCGCTCATACACGCTACGTGACTCGTGCGACCCTTAAGAATCACGTTTCGCTGCCGCGACGTGTTCGAGGCGGCCGACACCCGGGAACTCGACCCCGAGGGCCGCTGTGGGGTCGAATCGCTTATATCATTGTCAATAGTTATAGAAAACGAGGCGTGTTCACATGGCACAGACTGGCTTGTTCCTCGGGTTCGTCCTCGGCGTCGTACTGCTGGCGCTCACCGTGTTTCTGACCGGTCGCGGCTGGCGACACTACACCGTCACGAGCGTTCCGACGCCGACCGGCGGCGGGTCGGCGGGCGGCGCGAGCGACAGCGCCGCCCGTCGGTGGGCCGACGACCCGACGGTCCTGTCGCTCGTGTTCCTGCTCGCGGCGCTCGGCTTCGGCGCGGTGGCGGTGCTGTTCGTCGGCGGCAGCACCATCCCCGAGGGCGTGACGAGCGCCGCGGGGCCGGTGCTCGTCGCCGGGACGCTCACCGTCGTCGTGGCGTACCTCTTCTACGGGACGTACCACGCCGCGCGGGGGCGCGGGCTGGAACGGTCGCAGGCGGCGCTCCTCGGGTCGTGGGTGCTCGGCCTGCTGTTCGTCGTCGGCGTCGCGCTCAGGTTGGTGGGCCTCCTCTGAGATGGCGACCTCGTACGCGGGGCGACTCGACCCCCGGCACGCGCCGCGACTGTGGTGGCTCGCGGCGCTCTGCTGGGTCGAGGCGCTCGCCGTCGGGGCGTACCTCTCCGCCGCGCCGGAGCGCGTCGAGAGCGTCCGGTACCTGTTCTACCCGTTCGTCTGGATAACCGTCGGCGCGGCGGCCGTCCTCTGGACCGACCCGCCGCAGGCGAGCGGTCGGGCGCGACTCGTCGCCGGCGCGGTCGCCGGCGCGTACTTCTTCGTCCTCGCGTCGCTGGCCGGATTGGTGGCCGTTGACCTCGCCGGGCTTCTCGGCGGGAGCAACGGGCACGCCGTCGCGTACCACTCGACCGGCTGGCAGTTCTCGCTCGCCGCGCCGGGGTGGGGGCCGCGGGTCGGCTACGCCGGCGAAGTCGTTTCGGCGACGTTCGTCCCGTACCGCGTCGCCGGCTACCTCGCGCTCGCGTACCTCGTCTACGCCGCCGTCCTCGACGCCGCGAAGCGCGCGCTCTCGGGGGCGCTCGGACTCGTCTCGTGCGTCGGCTGTACCTTCCCGCTCGTCGGCGGCCTCGCCGCGGGCGCGGCCGGCGGCACCGGCGTCGTGAGCGCGCTCCGGGCGCTCTCGGTCGATATCTCGACGCTCGTGTTCGTCGCCGCCGTGGCCCTGCTCGCGTTCGGACCGTCGCTGGCGGAGCGGGCGCGGCGATGAGCCGGCGCGCCGAGGGGAACGTTCGCGCCGCCGTTCGTCGCGGTGCAGTCCGGTTCGCCGCGTTCGCGGTCGCCTCGGTCGCTTTTTCCACTCCGGCGCTCGCGCACGCCGGCTCGCTGGCCGGGTCGCTCCGCTCGGTCCCGGCCCCGTTCTGGCTCGTCGTCGTCTCCGGCGGCGGCGTCGTCTGCGTCTCGTTCCTGCTGTCGGCGTTCGTCACGGACGACGAGACGCTCGACGCCTTCGGGCGCGCGGGCGTCCGAATCGGAGGACTCGCCGGGGGCGTCGCGACCGCCGAAGCCGCGCTCAAGCTACTCGGCGTCGCCGCGCTCGTCCTCGTCGTCGCCTTCGGGCTGTTCGGGCCGCCCGTCGGCATCGTCAACCTCGGCGTCCTGCTCGTCTGGGTCGGCTGGTGGGCCGGATTCACGATGGTCACCTACCTCGTCGGGAACGCGTGGCCGCTTGTGAACCCGTGGCGGACGCTCGGCGCGGCGCTTCGGGGGCGGTTCGCGGGGGCAGAGAGGCTGTCGCGGCCCTACCCCGACCGGCTCGGGTCGTGGCCGAGCGTCGCCGGTCTGCTCGGACTCGTCTGGCTGGAGGTCGTCAGCCCGCTCGCGGCGGACCCGCGGGCGCTCGCGGCCGTGGTCGTCGCGTACAGCCTCGCCACTGTCGGCGGCGCGGTCGTCTACGGTGACGCGTGGTTCCGCCGGGCCGACCCCGTCGCTCGGGTGTTCCGGCTGTACGGCCTCCTCGCCCCAGTCCAGCGGGGCGACGACGGCGGCCTCTCGATTTCGGTTCCCGGCGCGGGGCTGGCGCGTACCCGCGAACGACTGGGAGCCGACGACGTGGCGTTCGTCGTCGCGCTCCTCTGGGTGACGACGTTCGACGGCCTCGTGGTCACCGTCGCGTGGGGTCGCGTCCTCGACGCCGCGGGCCCGGCCCCCGCGTGGCTCGTGAACCTCGCCGGCATCGTCGCGGGCTTCCTCGTCTTCCTCGGTGGCTACCGGCTGGCGGCGCGAGTCGCCCGCCGAACCGCGGACACGTACGTGACCGTCGGCTTCGTCGCCGGCTGGTTCGCGCCCGCGTTGGTCCCCATCGCCGCCGGCTACCACCTCGCGCACTTCCTCGGCTACGTCGTCGGACTCGCGCCCGCGCTGGTCGCGGTCGCGGCCTCGCCGCTGTCGCCGCCCGCGAACCCCTCGGTGCTGGTCGTTCCGGCGTGGTTCGGCGGCCTCCAGTTGGCGTTCGTCGTCCTCGGCCACCTGCTTTCGGTGTGGGTGGCCCACGCCCGCGCGTTCGACCTCTTTCCGGGTCGCCTGCAACCGCTCCGGACCGAGTACCCCTTCGTCGCCGTCACGGTCTGCTACACGATGGCGAGCCTGTGGGTCGTCGCCCAACCGACGGTCGGAGGTGTCGCGGGGTGAGTCGCAAAGCGAGTCGCGGGGTGAGCCGGGAAGAATCGGTCGTCGTCCCCGAAACCGCCGTCCCCGACGGCGAGACCGCGGCGGCGACGTGTCCCTACTGCGGCCGCCCGTTCCGACGGGAACGACTCCGAGACCTCCACGTCGGCGACGCCCACGGGGGGTTGAGTGACGCCGAAATCGCGGCGTACGAGGCGGCGGTCGAGGCCGAGGCCGAAGACCTGTTCGTCTATCACCTGAAGGTCGCGGGCGCGCTCGGCGTGGTGTTCACGGCGCTGTTCCTGCTCGCGGTGGTCGGTTTCAGCCTGTGAGAGGAGCGCGGGCGGCGCGGTCAGGCGTGGTCGCCGCCGTGTTCGCCTTCGCCGGGGTCCGGCAGGCGCATCACGACGCCGGTGAGGACGCCGACGCCGGCCAGCGCGACGACGCCGCCCACCACGACGAACGATTCGCTCGCGCCGACGGCCTCCGAGGCGAGGAGGACCGCGAGACCGAGAACGACGGCCCCGAAGGCGGCCACGAGTGCGACAGTAGTCCGATTCATGTGTACCATTAACACACCGAAGTCAAAGAAGGTACGTGCAAGGCGGCGGAGGTAAAGAGACGCTGTTGGAGTCCTCAGTTACTGATAGTTTTCTGCGGCCGTGCTGAATACAGAGCGCGAGTCGGTCACAGCCAATTAGAGTTACGACGGCAATCGTCCATTGCTACGCTACCGCATCGGCATTCTCGTACAGGTCCCACAAGGCATCTGGTGTATCCTCGGGGAGTTCGACTGACCCCCATTCGAGATCGTAGAGTTCCGCTGGCACGTACTCGTTGTCGACGTGAACGTTCATCCCCCGATGGTGGGCGAGCACGAGATAGGAACACGTACGATGGTCGACAATATCTTTGAACCCATCTCCTGTGTGGTATCGCCGATGGTAAGCAGCCATCGAGTCCACGCCGTTTTGGACTAATTGTTTATCGTCATCGATGAGTCCGTTGAGTGCATCTGCGTACGCTTTTGCTAGTTCAGTCGCAAGATATTGGTCACTCCGATCAACAGCCTTTTCGAGATTGAATACTGCAGCCTCTGCCTGATTTTGGTTTCCCCGAAGGAGGTACGCGAGACCACTAACGTGATAGAACCGAGTCATTTCACCGTAATATCGAGTAACGTATGTCTCGTCGAGAGTGAGAATCTCGTCGGTTACTCTACCAACGACGCGCGGGTCTGCTGAAAGAAACGCGCTGCGAAGGGCACGCTCTGCGTAGATGGGTAGATCTAAATAAGCCCCTTTTCCGATCTCCTCGTGATGCTGTTGAATGAGTGAAAACGACATTACCATGGCGAGGGCACTCTCAGCGAACCATTTTCTAGCTACTAACACATTTCCGAGTAGCAACTCAACACTACCAACAGCTAAATCAGGATTGAAGAATCCGGCATAGACAGATGCCGGAACGCGACCTTCATCGGTCATTCGTTGAAGCACCCTGAATGCCGTCTTTCTGGATGGCGACATCCTGTCACGAATCTCGTGAAGTTCTTTCTCTGAGGGGACCATCGGTACGTACAGTACGGCAGTTAGACAGATATAGTAGCCTGTATTGTCGGCGGTTTAACTTGTCTCGTTCGCGGCCGCAATTCCCGGGGAATCTCCCGAAAATCGGAAGGGTACGGTTTCGAGACCACACCGAAATCGTATGCTGGCCACACCCGCTAATTTCAGCACGCACCGTCTGTCTGATTTGGATCGGGCACTCCGGGTGAGACATCCTTAGTATCCCGGTTCGATGCGGTCAACGAGTCCATCGAAATCCGTGTCGAAGCTCAACACGGCGTCGATACCACGTGACTCACACAGAGAGACTATCGTCGCATCAGTAAAGCTGAGTTCGTGGTCCTGGTATCGACGAAACGTCTCTAGCGACGCCCGAACATCGTCTGGTTCGACGTGAATCATCTCGAAAACTTGCGGAAACGGTTCTTCGCCAAGAATGCGACTGGCGACAGTATCTGCAGCCTCGAACGAACCTGTTCGAGCACGTGTGAGCGTTACAGTCTCGTCGAAAACGTAGTTATTCGTGTACGGTTGTCCGTACTCCCCATCGAACAGTTCGTCGAATGCACTGACAGCTTGGTCGTGCCGGTCAGCATCCGTATCGTGATGCGCAAAAAACACGCCAGTATCGACGAAGACACTCATCCGTACAGCACGTCGTCGATGTCTTCTTCGGTCGTCGTGGCTCCGGACGAAATCATCCCTTCGTGGAACTTCTCGCGCTCGGACTCTGCAAGAGGGACACGTTTCTCACGGAACGAGTCGATGAGATCTGCTTTGGACTCGATGGCATGCTCGACGAGCCGTGCCAAGATTTCCTGTTGCGTCACTCGCCTCCCCGTCTTGAGCCGAATCTCGGCCTGTAACCGTTCGAGACGGGATTTTGTGTCGTCGTCCATCTTTACCGACGTGGCCATGCTAGCTAGTAGAACATACTACTGGGTAAAGTTTGCTACCGCCCCTACTAGTGTAACGGGAGTTTGCTGAGCTCACCCTCTGTCTGTGTCACACGGTTTCTGTCAGTTTCTAAGAAGTTCGATAGAGCCACAAGAAGGGAAGCAACGTCCAGTTAGGCCGCGTTCTCGCCGGTCGTCGCAGCGGCGACGACGAGCGCGAAGACGGCCACCGCGAGGACGAGACCGGGGCCGACGACGAGCGGGTCGGTGAGCCTGCCGGGGGCGACGCGGGTCATCATGACAGTCACGCCGACGCCGACGGGGACCGAAAACAGGAGCGCGTAGCCGACCGCGACGAGGGTTTCGCGGGAGCGCCAGCGGGGATGAGAGTCGGCTCGCACGGTCAGAGGAGCGAGTACGACGCCGCGAGCGTGAGCGCCAGCGCGGCCACGAGGCCGATGCCGACCAGATACGTCAGCGACCGCGGCTCGAACCGGAGGTGCTGGAAGTACGCCGCGACCAGCACCGCCTTCGCGGCCGACAGGACCATGATGACGCCGAAGGCCAGCCAGTAACTCAGTCCGGCGAACTCGACCAGCACTTGGACGGTCGCCGAGACGAACAACACCACGTAAATCGCCGTATAGAGTTTCGTTGATACCATTTCTGTCACCTCACAGGATGTAGAACAGCGGGAACAGGAACAGCCAGACGATGTCGACGAAGTGCCAGTAGAGGCCGAAGTACTCCACCGAGCGGCTGTCTTCGAGATACGCGCCCCGCCAGGCGCGCGCGGTCAGGTACAGCGCGATGACGAGCCCCGCGATGACGTGGGCGGCGTGCAGGCCGGTCGTGAGGAAGAACGTCGAGGCGCGGACGTTCGTCGAGAGCCACAGCCCCTCGTGGAACAGGTGCTGCCACTCTAACCCCTTGTTGACGAGGAAGCCGATGCCGAGGACGAACGTCGCGCCGAGGCTCGTCACGAGGCCCCACTTGTGTTTCTTCTCGGCCGCGACGAGCGCGAGTACGACCGTGAAACTGCTCGTCAGCAGGATGTAGGTGTTCACGAGCCCCGGAATCGGGTCGGACGGAATCGGCTCCCAGCCGGTCCAACCGAAGGCGACCCGGGTGAACACGTAGGCCCCGAGGAAGCCGCCGAACAGCACCACGTCGGACGCGAGGAATATCCACATCCCGACCTTGCCGTTGTCGATGCCGGCGAAGGGCCACGCCTCGCCCTCCTCGAAGACCGGCCCGTGGAACGGTTCGAGCCCCATGGCGACGAGCGACCCGAGGGTGACGACGCCGCCCGCGACGGTCGTGGTCGCGTAGGCGGCCCCGACCATCCCCTCGGGGAACGCGGCGTCCTGAAGCGGCGAGAGGCCGAGGAGGACGAGGAACGCGCCAGCGGAGAGGACGAACGGCCAGATGCTCGCGTGGCTCGGCCCCTCGACTTCGGTCACTTCGGCGGTCGGCAGTTCCGCGTCCGCCGTGACCGCCGTCGTCGCCGATGCGGTGACGCCGCCGTCTGAGACTGCCGCGCCGGTCGGCCCGTCAGACCGGCCCTCGGTCGGCGCGACTTCGCCGGTATCGAGGAATTCGAGGTGTCCGTTTCGGTAGGTCGGCGTCCCGTCGAAGTTCTCCAGCGGCGGCGGCGACGAGACGGCCCACTCGGCCGTCGTCGCGTACTCCCACGGGTTGTCGGGCGCGGGGTCGCCGACGAAGGCGCTCTTGAACAGGTTGTAGAACATGATGAGGAACGACAGCCCGAGGACGAACCCGCCGACGGTGGCGAGTTGGTGCCACGGGGCGAGTTCGGGCGCGTAGTCGAACACGCGTCGGGGCGTCTCCCACGCGACGAAAAGCGGGAAGTACAGCAGGTTGAAGCCGACGAAGTAGACGGCGAAGTGGAGTTTGCCGAGGAACTCGTCGTACATCCGGCCGGTCATCTTCGGGAACCAGTAGTAGAGGCCGCCGACGAGCGCCGTCACCCCGCCGACCATCACGTAGTGGAAGTGGGCGACGACCCAGTAGGTGCCGCGGAACTCGTAGTCGAGGACGACCGCGCCGAGGAAGACGCCGGTGATGCCGCCGATGATGAACAACAGGAGCGCCCCGAAGACGAACAGGAAGGGCGTCGTGAAGCGTATCTTCCCCTTCAGCATCGTGTAGATGAGCGCGAACACCATCAGGTCGAACGGCAGCGAGATGCCGATAGTGGTAATCATAAACAGGGTCTTCACCTGCAGGTTGATGCTCGTCAGGAACATGTGGTGCATCCAGACGGCGAAGCTCTGGATGGCGACGAGCACCATCGCGAGAATGAACCACTTGCGGCCGACGATACGGCGGCCGGTGAACGTCTGGAACACCTCCGCCATGACGCCGAGCGCCGGGAAGAAGACGATGTACACCTCGGGATGGCCGAAGAACCAAAACAGGTGCGTCCACAGGAGCGCCCCCGCCGGCGACTCCATGGCGAAGTAGGTCGTCCCGAGCAGGCGGTCCGACGAGAGCACCAGAAGCGCCGCCAGAAGCGCCGCGAAGGCGAACAGCATCATCCACGCGGTCAGGAGAATCGTCCAACTGAACAGCGGGAGATTCCGGAGCGTCAGCCCCTCGGCGCGCATCCGATGCATCGTCGTCAGGAAGTTGACCGACGAGACGGTGACCGAGGCGACGAACAACACGAGCGCCAAGACGGCCGTCGACGCCCCCACGTCCGGCGTGAACGTCGGGACGTTCAGCGGGGCGTACATCGTCCACCCGCCGGAGAACGTCCCCCCTTGGAAGAACGAGACGCCGAACAGGATGCCGGAGAATAGATAGAGCCAGTACGACAGCGCGTTGAGCCGCGGGAACGCGAGGTCCTTCGCGCCGAGTTGGAGCGGGACGACGTAGTTGGCGAAGCCGAACGCGAACGGCGAGAGGAACCAAAACACCATCAACAGCCCGTGGGCCGAGACGGCCTGGTTGTACGCGACGGGCGCGAGAATCCCCTCGCCGAGGCCGCGCGGTGCGAACAGTTGGATGCGCATCAGCCACGCGAGGACGCCGCCGAGCACGAGGAAGAAAAGCGACGTGACGATGTAGAGGATGCCGACGTCCTTGTGGTTCGTCGTGACGAACCAGCGCTTGATGCTCCCCGTGCCGGGGAAGTCGTGGCCGTGGTCGTCGTGTGCGACCTCGTGGCCGCCGTCGGCCGCGGCGTCCCGCTCGGGAGACGCGTCGGTCATGGTACCACCGCCGGCCGGAGGCTCGACTCGTTCGCGGTCGCGCTGTCCGCGGTTTCGCTATCCGCGGTCGTGTTCGCGTACCACGCCTCGTACTCGTCGGGCGGCATCACGATGACCTCGGCGGACATGTAGGAGTGGCCCGCCCCGCAGAGTTCGTAACACTGCGCGGTGTACGTCCCCGGTTCGTCGGCGGTGAACCACGTCTCCGTCTCCTGGCCGGGGATGGCGTCGGACTTGACGCGTAACTCGGTGACCCCGAAGTTATGGAACACGTCCGCGGTGGTAATCGTCAGTTGGACGGGCCGGTCAGCGGGGACTCGAAGCACGCCGTCTGTGGTGTGGCCGTTCGGGTAGGTAAAGCGCCAGCCGAACTGGTAGCCTTCGACGTCCACGTCGAGCGACTCGTCGTCCGCGGGCCCCTCCTCGACGTACAGGAGCGTCAGATACGTCCACGAGACCAGCGAGACGACGATGACCATGCTCATGAAAAACGAGGTGAACAACTTCCGGCCCCCGCCGCTTCCCGACGGGAGTTCGCCGAGGACGAGGCGGTCCCCGTCGTCGATGTGACCGTTTCCGGAGCCGGAGCGATACTTGTACGCGTTGTAGAGCATGTACCCCACGACGACGACACCCACGAGCGTCCCCAAGAGCAGGAACACCTCGAAGATGCTTTCGAAGACGAACGCGCGCGTCCCTCGCGGGACCAACCCCGACTGGAGCGGGAACGCGGCCGTCAGTACGAGTTCCGTGACCATTGATAACACCACCCAAATAAGATAATTAACGTTCGTGATGATTATTGTTTCGGAGAAATCGAGGGCGGGCGGCGTCAGACGCGCGGTTTCGGTCGCTCACGGCGAACGTCGGGGAGAACGAAACGGGCGGCGGTCGGGGTCGCGGACGGCGACAGACGGCGGCGGTGGACGACGACAGACGGCGACCCGACCGGCGGCGACGCCCGGTCAGACCTCGTGTTGCGGGATGTCCGCGAACAGGTCGAGCAGGTAGCCGAGCGACAGGCCGTACACCCAGTGGGCCAGAAGCGAGAACACGAGGAACGAGAGGATGACGAACGCGTCGGCCTGCGGCCAAAACGCCGGGACGAACCCCACCCAGTAGAGCGTCGCGAACGACACGCCCCGGAGGTACTTCGGCGACTCCGGCGGGAGGAACGCCCCGACGACGACGAACGTCACCGGGAGGACGACGACCCCGCCGATACCGAAGAGGAACGCCCCGAGGGCGAGCGTCGGTTCGTAGCCGAAGAACGCCGCCATCCCGGCGAACCGGGTAATCGGCTCGGTCGTGAAGAGACCGAGGAGTTCGGGAATACCGACGAGAACGGGCAGCATCAACACCGTCCCGACGAACCCGCTCGCCATCGCGGTGAGGATGACGTTACCCGTGATTTCGTAGTCGGCGGCCTCGCCGACTTGCTGTTCTACCGCGGTGGCCGGGTTCGGCGTCTCTTGGCTCATACTCTCGTCGTACTACGCAGTCTTGCATGATAAAAGGTAACAAATACCCCGATACTGAGGGGTCGCCGGCGCGAGACACCGACGTTTTTGCCCTCCGAACGCGCCCGTCGAAGCATGTACGAAGTCGAGGTCAAGGTCCGCGCGGACCACGACGCGGTTCGCGAGCGACTCGACGCGGCCGAAGCCGAACAGGTCAACCGCGTCGCCCAGACGGACACCTACTACGACGCCCCGCACAGGGACTTCGCCGAGACCGACGAGGCGCTCAGACTCCGGCGCGAGTCGCGCTACGAGGGCGGCGAACTCGCCGACGAGGAGACCGTCGTCACCTACAAGGGACCGCTCGTGGACGAGTCGTCGAAGACCCGCCGGGAGTACGAGACGGGCGTCGAAGACGGCGAGACGATGGACGATATCTGCGAAGCGGTCGGGTTCGAACCCGCCGCGACCGTCGAGAAAGACCGCGAGCGGTTCGCCCTCGACGGCTACACCGTCTCGCTCGACTCGGTGTCGGGCCTCGGCGAGTTCGTGGAGGTCGAAGTCGAGGTCGAGTCCGGCGTCGACGACGCCCGCGAGGGGGCGTTCGCCGTCCTCCGGGACCTCGGTCTCGACCCCGACGACCAGATTCGGACCTCCTACCTCGGGATGCTCCTCGGGTCGCCCGAGGAATAGCCGGCCTATCGCCCCTCGCAGGCGTCCGTTCTCTCGGCAGATACTGCCCGAGCATACTCTCAGGTAATACGAGGGTGGCCAAAGGTTTCCGCAAGTTATAGAACCGCCCGCCGGGTACGTCCCGCCAATGAGCGACCGAAATATCCGCCTCGAATCCGCCGACAAGCGCGCGGTCGAGGACCAGGAGGTCGAAATCGTCGAGCGAAAGGGAATCGGTCACCCTGACTCCATCTCCGACGGCATCGCCGAGAGCGTCTCCCGCGCCCTCTCGAACCTCTATCTGGACCGCGTCGGCAAGGTGCTTCACTACAACACCGACGAGACGCAACTCGTCGCCGGTACGGCCGCGCCCGCCTTCGGCGGCGGCGAGGTCATCGAACCCATCTATCTCCTCATCGTCGGCCGCGCCACGAAGGAGTACGACGGCGAGAAGATTCCCGTCGATTCGACGGCGCTCCGGGCCGCCCGCGAGTACCTCAACGAGAACATCCCCGGACTCGACGTGGGAACGGACATCATCGTCGACGTGAAACTCGGCGAGGGCTCCGGCGACCTCCAAGACGTGTTCGGCGAGGAGACCCAGCAGGTCCCGATGGCCAACGACACGAGTTTCGGTGTCGGCCACGCCCCCCTGACCGAGACGGAGCGCATCGTCCTCGAAGCCGAGCGCGCCCTCAACGGCGCGGCCTACGGCGACGACCACCCCGAGCTCGGACAGGACATCAAGCTCATGGGCAAGCGCGAGGGCGACGTCATCGACGTGACCGTCGCCGCCGCGATGGTCGACCAGTACATCGAGGACATCGACGACTACGTCGCCGCCGTCGACGACGTCCGCGAGTTCGTCACCGACCTCGCCACCGACTACACCGACCGCGAGGTCAACGTCGAGGTCAACACCGCCGACGACTACGAGGAGGGCTCCATCTACCTCACGACGACCGGCACGTCCGCCGAGCAGGGCGACGACGGCTCCGTCGGCCGCGGTAACCGCGCCAACGGTCTCATCACGCCGAACCGCCCGATGAGCATGGAAGCGACCTCCGGCAAGAACCCCGTCAACCACATCGGGAAGATTTACAACCTGCTTTCGACCCACATCGCCGAGACAGTCGTCGCCGAGGTCGACGGCATCCGCGACCTGCAGGTCCGCCTGCTCTCGCAGATCGGTCGCCCCATCGACGAACCGCACGTCGCCGACGCGAAGGTCATCACGGACGAGGGCGTCACCGTCGCCGACATCGAAGACGAAGTCGTCGCCATCATCGACCGCGAACTCGCCAACGTGACCGACATCACCCGTCGGACCATCGAAGGCGAACTCAGCACGTTCTGAGGCGTCGCCTCGGAGCGTCTCGAAAACAGGACACCGAACGCCGCGTCGCCCGCGAGGGCGATTGCGATTACTCCGACTGCTCGACGTAGTACTTTTCGACCAGTCGCGCGGCCGCCTCGGCCGTCTTCCGGTAGTCGCGGTCGCCGTCCGGCGTCCGAACCGCGTACTCGTAGTGCCGACTGCTCGGCACGTACCACTTCTCGGGGAAGTCGTCGAGGACGTGCTGCGGGTCGCCGTTCTTCGGTGCGCCCGCGGCCGCATCGACGGTGGGTTCGGTGGCGGGGTCGGTGCCGTCCTCCTCCTCGGCTTCACCCGCATCTATAGCCCCGTCGTCCTCGACATCGTCCGCAGTCGCCGCGCCGTCTCGGGGAGCCATCACGGACGGGTGGGACTCCACGAGGAGCGTCTCGGGCACGTCGGGGTGGGACGCCGAGATGCCGCGGTGGACGCCGGGCGTGTTCGACGCCGCGAGCGTCTGCTCCATCAGAATCTTCTGCATGCTAATCTCGTGGCCGTCGCCCGGGTCGCGCTGGTCGTAGGTGCCGTCGGCGTGCATCTCCCACGCCTTCCGGTTGTCCGCGAAGCCGAGTTCGAGGATGAACCGCAACTGCTCGCGGATGTCGGGGTCCTCGACGGGCGCGATGGCCTCCACGCGCTTGTCGAGGTTGCGGGTCATCCAGTCGGCGGAGCCGATGTAGTAGTCCGGGTCGCCCGCGTTCTCGAAGTAGAAGATGCGGGAGTGTTCGAGGAAGCGGTCAACGACGCTCCGGACCGTGACGGTCTCCGAGATGCCCTCCAGTCCGGGGCGGAGCCGACAGATGTCGCGGACGAGCAGGTCGATGTCGACCCCGGCCATCGAGGCCTCGTACAGTTCCTCGACGATGCCCGGGTCTTCGAGGGCGTTCATCTTGGCGACGATGCGGGCGTCGCGGCCGGCGCGGGCGTGTTCGGCCTCCCGGCGGATGCACTTCGTGAACTCGTTTCGCATCGTCACGGGCGCGATGAGGAGCTTCCGGAACTCCTCGTCCAAGGAGGGGCCGGTGAAGAAGTTGAACACCTTCACGAGGTCCTGGCCGATGTCGCGATCGGCGGTGAGGACGCCGAGGTCGACGTAGCCCTTCGCTGTCCCGGAGTGGTAGTTCCCGGTGGCGACGTGGGAGTAGAGGCGGACGCCGTCTTCCTCCTCGCGGACGACGAGCGCGGTCTTCGTGTGCGTCTTGAGACCGATGGTGCCGTAGGCGACGTGGATGCCCTCTTCTTCGAGGCGACGGACCCATTCGAGGTTGTTCTGCTCGTCGAACCGCGCTTTGAGTTCGACCATCGCCGCGACCTGCTTGCCGTTGTCGGCGGCGTCGATGAGCGCCTCGATGATTTTCGAGTCCGAGGCCGTCCGGTAGATTGCGGCCTTGATGGCCAACACGTTGGGGTCGTTGGCGGCCTCGTCGAGGAACTCCTGGACGGTGTCGCCGAACGAGTGGTACGGGTGGTGCAACAGCACGTCCTTGCGGCGAATCTCGTCGAAGATGGTGTCGCCGTCTTCGGCGGCCGCCTCGCTGGCCGACGCGCCCGGACCGATTCCCGCGTCCGTCGCGTCGAGGTCCGAAAACCGCGGGTGCGGCTGGGGCGTCCACGACTCCAGCGAGAGGTCCGGGCGGTCGAGTTCCGTGAGGTCCATCAGTTCGCGGTAGTCGAGCGGCCCGCGGAGTTCGAACACCTCGCGGTCGTCGAGGTCCAACTGCTCGACGAGGAGGTCCCGCGCGGCCTCGGGCGCGTCGGCCTCGATTTCGAGGCGGACGACGGTGGCGAAGCGGCGCTGTTCGAGCACCTCCTCTATCATGTCGATGAGGTCCTCCGCGACCTCCTCGTTGCGGCGGACCTCGGCGTTCCGCGTCAGTTTGAACACCGCGGTGTCGACGACCTCGACGTTCGGGAACAGCAGGTCGAGGTTGGCGCGGATGACCTCCTCCAAGAGGACGTATCGGACCTCGTCGCCGTCGGTCTCGACCTCCACGAGTCGCGGGCGGTTCTGCGGAATCTTCACGCGGGTGAACGTCTGGTCGCCGTCGTCGTCGCGGGTGACGACCGCGAGCGACAGCGAGAGGTTCGAGATGAACGGGAACGGGTGCGCCGGGTCGAACGACAGGGGTGTGAGCGTCGGCAGCACCGAGAGTTCGAAGTAGTCGCGCATCTCCGCCCGCTGGTCGGGCGTCAGGTCGTCGTAGTCGCAGATGCGGATTCCCGCCTCGGCGAGCGCCGGGCGAATCTCCTCGCGGTAGCACGCGGCCTGTCGCTCGAACATGGGTCGGGCCTTGTCGATGGCCTCCTCCCACTGCTCGCGGGGCGTCCGGCCGTCGGTCGTCCGCTCCGTCACGCCGGCGTCTATCTGCTGTTTCAGCCCGCCGACGCGCTTCATGAAGAACTCGTCTAAGTTCTTCGTGAAGATGGAGAGAAAGCGGACCCGTTCGAGAAGCGGGTTCCGGTCGTCGAGGGCTTCGTTGAGCACGCGAGACTGGAACTCCAGTTCGCTCAGCTCGCGATTGAGATAGTACTGGGGGTCTGTGAGGTCGATGTCGGTTGGCAACTCGTCGGTCATTGGCATCGAGTGGGCGTCAGGTGGGCGTCAGGTGAGCGGCAAATGGTCGGGCGAACGTCGGGCGGGCGTCGAGCGCGACGGCGAATCGTTCGGTGGTTGTACGAATCAGAAACGGCGTGAAATCTATTAAGTGGTTTATATTGTTTCGCCGTCTGTCTACGGTTCAGTAAATTGTACTATTTACAGATATATAACACTAATAGTGAGAGAGAGAGCGGCGTGCCGAGCCGGATGCGAACGTCCCGCGAAACGAGACGCTGAAGGGTGCCGGCGGAGAACGTCGACCGTGAATCAGACGGCGCACGTCGTCCTCGTCGGCTACGGCGAGGTGGGCACGAAGAGTTCGAGCGTCCGGGCGAAGATGGAGGCCAGACTGCGGACGAACCTCCAGGCGGTTCTCGACGACCGCTCGCTCTCGGGCCGCGTCGAGCGGGAGTGGTCCCGCCTGCTCGTCCGCGACGTGGCCGACGCCGACGCCGTCGCGGCCGCCTACGCCGAGGTTCCGGGCGTCGTCTGGGCGCGCCCCTGCGTCACCTGCGACCCCGTCCTCGACGACATCGTCACGGTCTGTCGCGGCCTCGCGTCCGACCACTCCGATGGGGCGGCGTTCGCCATCGACGCCGACCGCATCGGCGACGCCGACCAACACGAGTTCACGAGTTCCGACCTCGAACGCGAGGCCGGGAGCGCCGTCGTCGAGGCGACCGGCGCGCCCGTGGACCTCGACGACCCCGACCGGACCTACCGAATCGAGTGCCGCGAGGAGACGGCGTATCTCTCCGTGCGGCGGTTCGACGGCCCTGGCGGCCTCCCGCTCGGAACGCAGGGACGGGCCGTCTCGCTCGTCTCCGGCGGCATCGACTCGCCGGTGGCGACGTGGGAGCTGATGCGCCGCGGCTGTGAAATCGTCCCCGTCTACGTCGACTTGGGCGACTACGGCGGCGCGGACCACCGCGCGCGGGCCATCGAGACGGTTCGGACCATCGCCCGCCGCGCCCCGAACGCGGACATGCGAGTACACGTCGTCCCGGCCGGTGACGTGGTCGAGCGACTGATGGAGTCCGTCGAGGACACCCGAATGCTCTCGCTTCGGCGCGCCATGCTCGCCATCGCCGCCGAGGTGGCCACCGACGAGCACGCCCACTCAATCGTGACCGGGGAGTCGCTCGGCCAGAAGTCGAGTCAGACCGGCGAGAACCTCGCCGTCACCGAGGCCGCGGTCGACTACCCCGTCCACCGCCCGCTTTTGACCCGCGACAAGACCGATATCGTCGCGGCCGCCCGCGACCTCGGCACCTACGACGACTCGACGCTCCCCGTCGGGTGCGAGCGCGTCGCGCCGAGTTTCCCCGAGACGAACGCCTCGCTGTCGGCCGTCGAGGCCGCGGAACCCGACGACCTGTTCGACCTCGCGGTTGAGGCCGCCCGCGAGCGGGTGGTCGTCTCGCCCGACGGCGAGTGAGTGAGTGAGTGAGTGAGTGAGTGAGTGAGTGAGCGCGGGAACGGGGGCACGAGACGACGGCCGACTGCGAGAAAGAACGCCGGAGCGACCCCTCCGAGGTGCGGTACCGACGCACACACGAACCGTGCAAACCACCACCATAGTCACGATTCTTCAAACGTTTAGATTCGTTTCGAATGAACAATTGCACAAAAATGGCTTTATTTACCGTGGGCGCTAGAGTTCTCCCATGTCGAAAACATCGCATCCCGGTCACGGACACCCCGGCCCCGAGTGGCGCGTCAGCCACCGGGCGTCGCGGACCGACTGGAGCGACACCGTCGAGCGGTGCGCGGCGTGCCGCGCCCGCGTCGACATGAGCGAAGCGCACTATCAGGTCCTCCTCGAGCGGGACATCGACAAGCCCGGTAAGATAACCCTCGAGCGCGAGCGCGTCGTCTTCTGCGACGAGTCCTGCGCCGCCGAGTGGGAATCGACCGCCTGAGTACCGGAACCGCTTTACCGAGTCCGGACCCTCCCTCTCGACGTGACGCAGGTCTGTATCGTCGGCGCGGAGGAGGTCCACCTCCAGTACGAACTGCTGTCGCGCGACACCGCGCGCGCGGCGCTTTCGACCTACGACATCTCGGAACCGTTCGACAACTCGCTTTCGGTCGACACGGTGAGTCTCGGCGCGGCCGTCTCGCTTCTCAACGACCTCAACTGGTATCTCGTCCGGTTCGCCGACTTCTCGTTGGTCCGCGAGCCCTCCGTCTCGACCGACGAGTGGCTCTCCCGCGACCTCGCCCGGCAGATTCGAGACGGGAAGGTCCAGCCCGAAGACACCGGCGACCACCTCGCAATCTACGGCGTCGAAGACGGCCGCCTCGTCGAGCCGATGTACGTGACGCGCGTCGACGGCTCGGTCCCCGACTACGACCTCAGAGACGTGGAGCGAACGCTCGTCGTCAGAGTCGCGGAAGACGAGTTCGGTCGGTGAAAACAGGGCGTCGAGCGACCGCTATTCGTCGGCGTCGAACATCCCGGTGGACATGTAGCGCTCGCCGGAGTCCCAGAAGACCGTCACCACGAGCGGCTGGTCTCCGTCGTCCGCGTCGGGGTCGGCGAGTCGCTCGGCGACGCGCTTGGCAGCGAGGAGCGACGCGCCGGACGACTGGCCGACGAGGATGCCCTCCTCGCGGGCGAGGCGGCGACACTCGGCCTCGGCGTCGGCGAGTTCGACGATTTCCACGTCGTCGATGAGGTCGGTGTCGAGGTTGGGGCTGACGAAGCCCGGCCCCATCCCCTGGAAGTCGTTGTTTCCGACCTCGTGGCCCGAGAGGACGGCGCTCTCGGCGGGTTCGACGCCGACGACGCGCATCGAGGGGAACTCCTCGACGAGGCGGCGGCCGTTGCCCGAAATCGTGCCGCCGGTACCGATGCCGGCGACGAAGGCGTCGATGCGGCGGTCGCCCACCTGTTCGAGAATCTCCTCGGCGGTCGTCCGGTAGTGCGCCTCCGGGTTCGCCGGGTTCTCGAACTGCCGGAGCTGGTACATGCCCTCGGCTTCGAGTTCGTCCGCGCGGTCTTTCGCGGCGGAGATATCGCCCTCGACGAGTTCGATGGTCGCCCCGTAGGCGCGCATGATTTCGCGGCGCTCGGGCGACATCGAGTCCGGCATGACGATAGTCAGGTCGTAGCCCTTCGCCGCCGCGACGACGGCGAGTCCGATACCGGTGTTCCCGGACGTGGGTTCGACGAGGTGGTCGCCCGGCGAGATGTCACCGGCCTCCTCGGCCGCCTCGACCATCGCCAACGCGGGGCGGTCCTTCGCCGACCCGCCCGGGTTCTTCGACTCTATCTTCGCCGCGACCGTCGACCCCTCGGGGGAGTCGGCGCGGACCAGCGGCGACCCGATAGCGTCGAGGATACTGTCGTCCATCGACCCTCCGTAGACGGCGCGACACTAAACGACTGGCGGAGGCGGACGATACGGCCACCGTCTCGGGGGCGAACGGCGACGAGCGCGGGCGGCGAGCCCCGCCGCGAGCGCACCCGTTAAATCCGCTCGGCCGGTACACCGGCGCATGGCCGAAGCCGAGACGCTCGAAACGATGCAACCGAACCCCGCGTGGGACGCGGCGTCCTACCCCGACGTGGTCGACACCCTCGCGGCCGCAGACTACACGTTCAAGGTCTGGGGCGGCGACTGGTGCGGCGACTGCCGCGGACAGCTCCCCGACTTCGCGGCGGCGCTCGACGCCGCCGGCGTCCCCGCCGAGCGAATCGACCACTACCCCGTCGAGAAGGCCGACGACGGCTCGAAGGTCGGCCCGCTCGTCGAGGAGTACGACATCGAACTCATCCCGACGGTCGTCGTCGAACTCGACGGCGAGGAGGTCGCTCGATTCGTGGAAGAAGAGGACGTTCCGATTGCGGTCTATCTCGCAGAGCGGCTCTCGAACTGAGCGCCGACGCCGCTTTTCTCGCAGTCGCTCCCGCCGTTACGCACCTTCGCCCGCCGTGAACCACGCCAGCGCCTCGTCGAGGTCGTGGGTCGGCGCGGAGCAGGTGAAGTTCTCGCAGGCGTAGACGGTCGGCTCCCCGTCGGCCGCCTCGCGGCCGGCCCAGATTGGCGGGGCCTCGTCGAGTCCGAGTTCGTCCAGCCACGCGTCGAGTTCCTCGTCGGTGCCGGGGCGACGGGAGACGACGAGACCGGGGAAGTACCGCGAGGCGAGCGTCGCGCGCCACTCGTCGGGAACCTCGTCGGCGGCGACGGTGAGTTCGGGGACGCCGCTGGCGGCCTTCTCGGCGGCGAGCGCGAGCGAGACGTGTTCGAGCGGACTGCCGCGGACGCGGTTGGCGAACGAGCCGAGGACCGCGTCCGCGACCTCGCCGAAGTCGGCGTTCGGCGCGAACTGTTCGAGGTCCAAGAACAGCGACGTGGCGACGCCGAGGCTCGACGGCGTGGACTGGTCGGTCGGCTCCTGCGGTCGGGTGACGAGCGACTCGCCGCTCTCGGGGGTGAAGTAGAGCGTGCCCGCGTCGGCGTCGTAGAACTCGCGGCGGGTCGCCCGCGCGAGGTCGAGCGCGAACGAGAGCGGCGCGAGGTCGCCGGTCGCCTGATAGAGGTCGAACGCGCCGCGCGCGAGGAAGGCGTAGTCTTCGAGGTAGCCGTCGCCTTTCACCTCGCCGTTCATCACGCGCCGCGAGAGCGTCTCGGTCTCGTCGTCCCAGAGGCGCTCGCGCACGAAGTCGAGGGCGCGACGGGCGTCGTCAGCGAGCGAGTCGTCTTCGAGGACGACCGACCCCTGCGCGAACCCCGAAATCATCAGGCCGTTCCAGCCGGCGAGCACCTTCTCGTCGCGGGCGGGCCGTTCGCGTCCCTCGCGGGCGGCGAACAGCGCTTTCCGGGCCTTTTCGAGTCGGTCTTCCACCTCGGACTCGTCGAGGTCGTACTCGTCGGCGAGTTCGGCGGTCGTCGCCGAGACGTTCAGGACGGTCGTCTTGCGCTCGAAGTTGCCGCCGGGCGTGACGCCGTAGCGGTCGCAAAAGAGGTCGGCGTCGAGTTCGGGGAGGAGGTCGCGCACGTCGTCGGGCGTCCAGACGTAGAAGGTGCCCTCCTCGCCGCCGGATTGGGCGTCGAGGGTGGCGAAGAAGCCGCCGTCGTCGTGGCTGAGTTCGCGGCGGACGAACTCGAACGTCTCGGCGGCGACGGTCGCGTAGGAGTCGTTGCCGGTGAGTCGGGCGGCGTCGAGATACCGCGAGGCGAGGCCGGCCTGGTCGTACAGCATCTTCTCGAAGTGCGGGACGGTCCACTCGCGGTCGACGCAGTAGCGGTGGAAGCCGCCGCCGAGGTGGTCGCGGAGGCCGCCGTTGGCCATCGCGTCGAGGCTCTGTCGCGCCACGTCGAGCGCCTCGCGGCGGCCGGAGACGGCGTAGCCGCGGAGCAGGGCGTCGATGCGGCCGGGTTGGGGGAATTTCGGCCCGTCGCCGCCGAAGCCGCCGTGGTCGCGGTCAGCCCCGCGGAGCGCGGCCTGCACGGTGGTGTCGAGGACCTCCGAACCGGGGGCTTCGCCGGGAACGTCGGGCGTTTCCTCCAGTCGGTCGGTGATGGCGCTCGTCCACTGCTCGGCGCGGTTTTCTATCTCCTCGCGGTCGGTCCGCCACGACTCGGCGAAGCTCTCGACGATGTCGCGGAAGCCGGGCGCGCCGCGGCGCGGTTCGGGTGGGAAGTACGTGCCGACGAAGAAGGGCTTGCCCTCGGGGGTGAGCCAGACCGAAAGCGGCCAGCCGCCGCCGCCGGTGACCTGCTGGCAGATGGTCTGGTAGATGCGGTCGAGGTCGGGACGCTCCTCGCGGTCGACCTTCACCGGGACGAAGTGCTCGTTGAGCACCTCGGCGATGTCGGGGTCCGAGAAGCTCTCGTCGGCCATGACGTGACACCAGTGGCACGCCGAGTAGCCGACCGAGAGGAAGATGGGCTTGTCCGCCTCGCGGGCGGCGTCGAGCGCCGTCTCGTCCCAGGGTTGCCAGTTGACCGGGTTGTCGGCGTGCTGGCGGAGGTACGGGCTCTGCTCGTCGTCGAGTCGGTTGCGTCCCACCGGGTCGGACATGCGTCGGAGTCGGCGCTCCGGGAACTAAAGCGGCGTGGAGACGGCCGTCGTGGCCGGCGCGGGGTGTGGGTCGGACAGCGGGTCCCCCTCGCTGGTGACCGAGAATAACCACAATCGTGCCTATTTCGTCGCCGATAAAGAGCAATCTTTACACTCCCGTGCGCAGGGTATGCGACCATGAGCGAGACCGTCCTTCTCGTCGGCGGCGGCGGCCGCGAGCACGCGATTGCCCGCGCGCTGGCCCCCGACTGCGACCTGTACGCCTGCGCCAGCAACCGAAACCCCGGCATCGCCGCCCTCGCCGAGGGCTTCGAGACGATTTCGGAGACCGCCGCCGAGGACATCGTCGCCTACGCCGAGTCAGTCGGCGCGACGCTCGCAATCGTCGGCCCGGAGTCCGGCCTCGCGGCCGGCGTCTCCGACGCCCTCGACGACGCCGGCGTCTACACGTTCGGCCCGCAGGCGGCCGAGGCGCGCATCGAGACGGACAAGGCGTTCCAGCGGCAGTTCATGCGCGACGAGGCGATTCCGGGCAACCCCGACTTCGCCACCTTCGACGACATGGAGGCCGCCTGCGACTACATCGACGACTACGACGGCGACCTCGCGGTCAAGCCCGCGGGCCTCACCGGCGGCAAGGGCGTGAAGGTCATCGGCGACCAGGTGACGCCCGAGGAGGCGAAGGCGTACCTCCGCGACTCGGACTACGAGCGCGTCGTCCTCGAAGAGCGCCTCATCGGCGAGGAGTTCACGATTCAGGCGTTCGTCGCCAACGGCGAGTTCCGCGTCAGCCCCGCCGTGCAGGACCACAAGCGCGCCTACGAGGGCGACGAGGGACCGAACACCGGCGGCATGGGGAGCTACACCGACGTGTCCCCCTCCCTGCCGTTCATGGCCGACGGCGACTACGAGGCCGCCGTCGAGGTCATCGAGGCCGTCGTCGAGGCGCTGCCGGACTACAAGGGCATCCTCTACGGCCAGTTCATGCTCACGACCGAGGGTCCGAAGGTTATCGAGTTCAACGCCCGCTTCGGCGACCCCGAGGCGATGAACACGCTTCCGGTCCTCGAAACGCCCTTCATCGACGTGCTCACGGCCGCCCGCGAGGGCGAGTCCCTGCCCGAACTCGACTTCGCCGAGGCCGCCACGGTCTGTAAGTACGCCGTCCCCGAGGGCTACCCGACGGACCCCGAGGCCGGCGCGGAAATCACGGTCGAAGTGGACGAGGACGCCGGCGCGCTGCTGTTCTACGCGAACGTCGACGACCGCGAGGACGGTCTGTACACGACGACCTCCCGGTCGTTCGCCGTGGTCGGCGTCGCCGACAGCATCGCCGAGGCGGAGGAACTCGCGGAGGACGCGCTCGCCGACGCCGGCGAGGGCTTCCACATCCGCCACGACATCGGCACGGCGGCGCTCGTCCAGCGCCGCATCGACCACATGGACGAACTCCGCGGCGAATAAGCAGTACCCGACCCCGCGGCCCCGCGTTTCTATTTCTCTCGTCGCCCCCGCGCCGAGGGCGCTTTTACCCCCGCGGCCCAATCGACGGACGTGACCGACGACGATGCCGCACCGGCGGACGGCGACGCCCGCCGACACGACCGAATCCAGCACCACCCGACGCCCGGCCCGCGGAACTCGCTGCAGTACTGGACCGACGCCAAGCCCGTCTGGCGCGTGATGCTCAACTACGTGTTCGTCCTCGTGGCGCGCATCGCGCCGTCGCTCAAACTTCGAAACTGGGCGCTCAGACGCATCGGCGTCACCGTCGGGGCGGGCGTCTCGTGGGGGCTCGAAGCGACGCCCGACGTGTTCTGGCCGGAACTCGTCACCATCGAGGACGACGCCATCATCGGCTACGACTCGGTCATTCTCTGTCACGAGTTCCTGCAAGACGAGTACCGGACCGGTGAGGTCGTCGTCGGCGAGCGCGCCATGATTGGCGCGAAGGCCACCATCCTCCCGGGCGTCCGCATCGGCGAGGGGGCGCAGGTCGCGGCGAACTCGCTCGTCACGCGCGACGTGCCCGCGGGAGAGACGGTGGCCGGCGTGCCCGCGAGACCCATGTCCGGCGACGAGACTGACGGAGCGTAATCGGTCGTCGTCGCGGGCCGCGGGCCGCGTCAGTCGTCAGTCGTCGACCGTGGACTGTTCCTGCAGGCGGACGCAGAAGACCGCGCCGTCGCCGTCCTCTCGGTCTTCGACCCAGATGGTGCCGTTGTACGACGAGACGACGTTGTCGGCGAAAAAGAGGCTGATACCCGTGCCGTGGTGCAGTTGGTCGTACTCCTCGCGGCCGAAGATGAGGTCGCGGTGCTCCTCGGGGACGCCCGGTCCGTTGTCGGCGACGCGGACGATGACGAAGCCGCCGTCGCGGTCGGCCGAGACCTCGACGCGCGGCGTCTCCTTGTCGTTGTGCATGACCGCGTTTTCGAGCAGACACTCGATGGCCTCGCCGAGGAGGTCGTCGCCGATGACCTCGACCTCGGGGAACGACCCGAACTGGAACTCGGCGTCCGGGAACTCAATCATGGCGTCGACGATTTTGTTGTTCAACACCACGTCGAGGCGGACCGGGTGGTTGGAGACGTCGTGGGAGCGTTCGAGGTGCTCGCGGAGGTCGCGGGCGCGCTCGGACTTGTGGACGATTTCGAGGACCTTCTCCTGGACGAGGTCGAGTTCCTCCAGCGCCTGCTCGTCGTCGATTCGGCTGGCGACCTGCTGGGTGTAGCCGTAGACGACGTTGAGCTCGTTCCGGAGGTCGTGGCGGAGGAGGCGGTTGAGCACCTCCGAGGCGTTCTCGTAGCGGCGCTGTTTGGTCGTGTCGACGAAGAAGGCGAGAAAGCCCTCCACGTCGCCGTCGACGACCATCGGGCTGGCGAACCCCTGTCCGTAGACGACCTGCTGGTCTTTCCGCCGCGCCATGAACTCCCCGGACCACGTCTCGCCGGCGATCATCTGCTCGACGATTTCGTAGTATATCTCCTCGTCGGCGGCGATGAGTCCGACCGACTCGCCGACGATGTCGTCGTAGTCGTAGCCGAGGAACTCCAACCCGGCGTCGTTAATGTCACGAAAAGCGAAATTCGTATCCGCAATCAACATGGGGATATCCGCACTTCGGAAAGCCTCACGATACAGTTCCGGGTCGGGATCCTCCATGTTCGCTCTGAAGATACAATTCTACCACCAATACTTATTTTCGGCGGTCGTTTACCCATCGAAAAAGCATCAGATGAATTTCATTAACGACCTTCATTTATGTCCGCTTTATGGCCCCTTTATTACTCGTCTCTGAGGTCGAACAGCCGCTGGTAATAGTGTGCGACAATATCGATGGCGGAAGAAACATCCCGTTCGGGGCTCTCTCGGACCCACTCGTCGTGGCGGGTTACGCCGACGACGAAATACTGCGCGAGGTTGTCGACGGTCTCGTCGTCGGCTGAGGGGGCCATCCGCGAGACTTTGATGCGGTGAGCGCGGCGGGCGACGGTTTCCCACCCGTCGACTTCCTGTCCGTGGAGTCGCCAAAACCGGGTGTGGAGCGTCGCGTACTCCGGGTTTATGTCGAGTTCGGCACAGACGGTACCGAGGAGTTCTCGGACGTCCTGCCACCGCGGGTCGTCGTTGACGCCGGCCGACTCGGAGCGGTCGGGGACAGCGGAGACGAACGCCTCGGGAGGCACGTCGTGTTCGAAACAGGCGTCGAAGGCGTCTCGGTTCTCGATTTCGTCTTGGAGGAACAGCGCGCGCATGAACAGTTCGCCGGCGCGTTCGGCGCACTCGTTCGGAACGTCGGGAAACTCGGCGACGAACGCCTCAGACATATGATGTTCTGCCCGCTCCGCGGCGGTCAACGCGGCGTCGAAATCGCAGTTGAGGAGGTACGTCTCCCGCATGTCCTGAAAGTAAAACCCCCGAAGCAGCGTCTCTGCAACCTCGAACGCTCGGGTGGTGGGGGCAGAAATATCGAGGGTGGGGAGGTTCTCCGTCATCGTCTTCAGGGCGAGTCGATATGAGACAATCTTCGGACCACTTCTAAACTGTTATGGTAACAGTATGACAAAATTTCCGTAAACACCAGTCACCGAGAGGGTTTACTTATCGGACGCGACCGACGCCCTTGTCGAGGACGCGCGCGTTCGGGATGACGAACTCCGTATCGTCGGCTTCGACGTGTGTGACGAACATGTCGAACTCCTGAACGACGCCGCGGACCTCGCCGACGACGATTTCGTCGCCGATGCTGTACGGCTGGGTGAAAAGGAGGTACGTCCCCGCCGCCCCCGAGCGAAGGAGGTCGCGGAACGCGACGACGCCGAACACGATGAGTCCCAGCAGGTACGACGCGAGGAGGACGATGAGCGCGAGCGTGGCGACGCGGACCTGCGAGAGCGCGACGAGCGCGGCGAGAAAGAAGACCGTGTACTTGGCGAGCGCCGGCAGGACGCTCACCTGCGGGAGTTTGACCGCGCGGAGTCGCTCGGCGACGAGGAGTTCGACCTTGTCGCCGACGACGACCCCGATGATGAGGACCAGAATGGCGATGAACAGTTGCGGCAGGATGGCGATGACGAGCCCCCAGAACCGGTCGGCGTAGTTGACGCCGGCGAACGAGAGGGTGGCGAAGATGCTGATGCCGAGGACGAAATACCGCGTCAACCACGACAGGATTTCGACCGTCGAAGTGTCGAAATCGCGGGCGGTCCGCTCGAACGCGGTCCCCTCGATTGCCTCCGGGACGCCGACGCTGACGAGGAGACGATGGACGAGCGTCCCCGCGACGTACGCGAGCACCAACCCGAGAAGGAGGATGGCGAGTACGCCGAGAAACCGGATGCCGGCGAATCGGACGATGTCGCCGACGACGCCGCCGACCGTCTGGAGCGGGGCGAGGGACGTGGACGTGAATACGGATGCAGACGTGGCTGTGGACGCTGACGCGGGACCGAGTGACGAGTGGATGAGGGACGCCGAAGCGAACCCCGGCATCTCAGTACGCCTCCGGGTCGATTTCGAGAATCATCTTGCCGCCTTTGAACGCCCGGACGAGGCCGTCGGACTCCGAGAGGACGATGGCCGTGGCGTTGGTGTCGCGGGTGATGGCTCCGCCGGCCATGTGGCGCGCCCCCAGCCCCTTCGGGATGTCGACGCCCTCCGCCGAGGGTTCGAGGTAGCGGTACGCCGAGACGATTTTCCCCGAGTCGGAGATGACGAACGCGCCGTCGAGCCGCGAGAACTCCTTGAGCATCACGTTGACGATGGGGTCGCCGACGTAGACGTGGGACTTCTCGAAGGGGTTGTACGAGAGCGGCCGCGACTTGTTCATCACCTTCCCCGCGTCGCCGACGATGAACAGCGCGCCGACGGGTTCGCCCTTCTGTCCTTTCTTGCCCAGTTCGATGGCCACCTCGAACACGTCGCGGATGACGCCGGGGTCCGCCCGGGAGTTCGCAAAGAGGTCGTAGATGCCCGAGCGCATGTTCTCCTCGACGCGGACGCGGACGAGCGAGTCGGGGTCGCCGCCGAAGATTCCGACGTTGCAGGCGATGGTATCGCCGGCTTCGACGATGCTCTGTTCCATCGCGCCCTCGACGCCGAAGCGGATGCGGTCCTTGACGTTCTGGAACTGCAGCGGCAGTTCCACGAACGTCTCGGCTTCGACCGTGTTCTCCGGCGCGATGACCACCGTCGGAACGTCCGTCTCGGCGAACTGCTCGTAGTGGGAGTGGCTCGGCGTGAACAGAAAGAGCCCATCGACGTCCGCCACGAGGTCGCCCAATAATTCGGATAACGCCGCCATTGGTGGAGAGAGACACCGGGTGAGAAAAAGGGTTGTGTCGCGTCTGACGCGTGGCGTACGCGATTCGGCCGGTCGGAACCGGCGGTCGAGCGGGCCGAAAGCGACCGAGAGGCCGTTACTCGCCCAGAATCGGCGCTCTGAGCGCGGCGACCTCGTCGAGCACCGCGTCGGCGTCCTCCGGGGCGACGCCGTTTTCGTCGAGCGCGGCCGCGAGGTGCTCAGCGATGGCGTCGAAGTCCTCGCCCGAGAGGTCGAGGTGCTCGTGCGCCTCCCGCATGTCGGCCCCGTCGTACTCGACGGGCCCGCCCGCGACGGCGCTGATGAACTTGACCTGATGAGCGCGCTGTTCGACCATGTCGACGTCGTCGAAGTAGTGCGCGACCGAGTCGTCGGCGAGGACGCGGTCGTAGAAGTCCGAGACGACTGCTTCGACGGCGTCGCGGCCGCCGAGGCGAGCGTAGAGTGACTGCGCAGGCATTCGTCGGGAAGTTGAACGGCGCGGGCGTAAGGTTTCCTCCGAACGTATTCGGGGTGTTTAAGCGTGGGTCGGGGTCGAGATGGGAGTCAGAGTTGAGGCTCTATTTTGACTCCGTGCGGTTCGGAACTACCTGTTCGGCCGCTTACTGACTCAGCGGCTTTCCGTCCGCAAACGCAGCGAGGCCGAATTTATCCATATCTCCCTCTTCCATCTCGACTTCGACCCCTGCACCACGGATTGTTGCATCTTCCTCGAACCGCACATATACCCCGTCATCAAGCACGTCCATGACTTTGACACGGGCCATCTGTTGCTCTTCGGTATCTATCGGAATGAGCCAGCTTTCTCCAGTCTCTGGAGCATCTTTGGCGTCGTCAGCACCGGGGATGAATGAGTCAACCATTATACAACTTTGTGAAGTAGCTGGTGAATGTTAGATATTAGGGTGAAAGTCAGCACTACGCAGTTAGCCGCTACAGGCAAACGCGAAACACGGGGACAGGGTTCGAACCGCGGTCGCAACGCTCCGCGTTGCTCCCTGATTCGAACCCGTTCTGCTTGCATACACGTCTCTCACGGTGTTCGAGACGGTATGCGCGGGACAGGGTTCGAACCGGGCCGAGACTCGCGGTGCTCGTCTCGTAGGGTTCGAACCTGTCTGCTCCCTCGCTCACTTCGTTCGCTTAGTGCGCGGGACAGGGTTCGAACCTGCGAAGGTCTACACCACAGCGTCCTAAGCGCTGCGCCTTTGGCCACTTGGCTACCCGCGCGCAATCGGGCGACACGCGCCCTTCGACCGCACATTTCCCGCAACGACATATAAACGTCACGAGGCCCCGCCGCGGGGATTATGCTCCCCCGGCCGTAACGACGACCATGTACAGCGCCCGAGACCAGCGAGACAATCAGGAGTGGCTGGCCCGCATCGACGCCGCCGCCGACGGCCTCGAACTCGGTAGCGAGGCCCGCTCGTACGCCTCGGACATGTTTCTCACGCAGTTGCCCGACGAGGAGCGTTCGAAGCGGGCCGTCGCCGCCGCCAGCCTCTACGCCGGCGCGCTCATCGCCGGCGAGGAACGCTCGCAGACCGCCGTCGCCGAGTCGATGGACGTGTCGCGGCTCAGCATCCAACAGCGCTGGAAGGACCTCCTCCGGGAGGCAGGCTTTCGACCCCCGAGTTGGTAGGCGCTCACTCCGAGGAGCGCGCGGGAGCCATCCGACGAGTCAGGACCGCGTAGGTCACCGCGATGGCGAGGATGCCGGCGACGATACCGGCCGGAATACCGACGAACAGCGAGAAGAAAACCCACCGAGCGGCCATCTCGGTGACGGCGATGCCGACGAGCACCGCGGCGACGACGCCGACGGCGAAACTGGCGAACAACGGGTGTCGCATGGGCGGCGATACGACCGTGACCGTGAAAACTATTCGTCGCTCGGGGGCGTCCGGCCGCGGCCCTCGCGGTCGGGCGTGAGGTTGCCGTGGCGGTCTATCTCCCCGGAGACGATGCGCGTCGAGGAGATGCGCTTGCCGTCCTCGGCGGGGACGTGCTCGACGACCTCGATACGGAGGGGCTTGAGGCCTTTCTCTTCGCGAATCTCGTTGACGCGCTCGCCGCCGCCCCGCGTCTCGGGCGAGACGATGAGCACGTCGAAGCCCTCCTCGGTCGCGATACCGGTCGGTTTGTCGAGTTCCCGGACCTCGAACTCGCGGCCGTACTCCTCGGCGAGCGGCCGGAGTTCGGCTTCGAGGTCGGCCTTGCGGTCGTCGAAGGGCCGGACGTAGCGGTCGACGTGTCGCGTCTTCGGCGCGAGTTCGTCACTCGTGAGTCCGACCGTGACATCACCCAACTCGAACGCCCGCTCGAACAGCGCGAGGTGTCCATCGTGGACAGGGTCGAACGTCCCGCCCAGCGCGACGTGCATACTCTCGCGGTGGGTGCGGCGCGACTTAAGCGGGTCGGGTTAGCCTAACGGACCACGGCCCGAGGTGAGCGAGGAGCTACGAAGTCGGGTGAATCGCCGCAGAAGCCGGCAGACCGCGGGCTACTCCTCGCGGACCGTAATCGTGACCGGTTCGGTCTCGTCGCTGCGGTCGGTGCCGAGGTGCCGGTCGAGGTTGAACACGGCGTTCAACTGCGCCTGCACCTGGCCGGAGACGCCCTTCACGAGGTCGCTCGGCGCGATGGCGACGTACTCGTAGGGGTTGTTGCCCGCCCCGGAACTCTTCCGCTTGCGACGCTCGACCGTCTCGTCGTCGGCGAGTTCGGCCAGCGCCTCCCGCACCGTGCTGGGGTAGAGGCCGGTCCCCTCGGCGACTTCCTCGCTCGTCGAGTGAGGGTGCTGTCGGAGGTGGACGTAGATTCGCGCGCGCGTCTCGGTGTCGAGAATCCACGCGAGCAGGTCAACCAACCCGTCGTCGAACTCGGAGACGGCGCAGTCGGCCGCGCCGCCCGAGTGGTCTTCGTCCGTCGACTCCGCGCTCCCCTCTGTGCTCTGGTCCGCAGACATTTGTGCTACGGCAAAGGTCAAAACTGGGGCGCTAAAAAATGTTTCCTGTCGGTCGTCGGCGTGCGACTCAGTCCAGCGTCAAGTGTTCGCACAGGGCGTCGAGCCCGGATTCCTCGTGAATCCGTCGCTGGATGACGGTGCCGGATTCGGCGTCGAAAAGCGACCGGAGGCCGTCGACGCCGAGGCGCTCGGACTCGCTTTCGACGAACGATTCGAGGGTCACGACGCCCTCTGAGTCTGGGGCGATGAAGTCCGTGTCTCGCCCGTAGCGGGTGGCGCGCCACTTGTTCTCGTCGAGGAGTTCCCGGCGGACCGGCGTTCCCGACTCGCCGGACTCGTAGCGGTCGGCGAGGTCCAACACGAGCGCGTGGACGTACTCGACGAAGTCGGCGACGCGTTCGGGGTCGGTCTGAGCGTCGGGGGTGCGGATTTCGACCGTCCCGTGGCCGGTGTGGGGCCGTACGTCGTACCAGAGTTCGCCCCGGTCGTCTATCGAGCCGTACTCGACCATCCGGCGCTCGAAGCGCTGGAAGTCCTCGAAGTCGTCGAAGGCGGTCGGCATGCCGGTGTTCGGGAGGTTCTCGAACACCTTGGCGCGGGCGGAGGCGAGACCGGTGTCGAAGCCGTTCCAGAAGGGAGAGTTCGCGGAGAGCGCGAGCAGGGGCGCGAGATACCAGCGGAGTTCGTTGGCGACCCAGACGGCCTTGTCCGCGTCGTCGACGCCGACGTGGACGTGGAGGCCGGCGGTCGTGTTCCGGTGTTGCGGGTACTGAATCCGGTCGAGCTGCGCCTGATACCGGGGTTTGGTCGCGTGGTCGAGTTCGCGCCACTTGGCGGCGGGGTGGAGCCCGGCCGCGGCGATGCGGTAGCCGTGGTCCGCGGCGTGGTCGACGAGCGCCTCGCGGACCGTCTCGACGGCCGCGCCGGCCTCGTCGGGGTCCTCGATGAGCGGCGTCTGCGTCTCGATAGTGAATTTGAACAGCTCGTGGTCGAGCCGTCCGGCGAGCGGTTCGGGAGGTTCCGGTCCGTAGACTAAGTCGTCGATACCCGAGGTGGGGCGGCCGTCGGCATCGACGATGTAGAATTCCTCTTCGACGCCGAGCGTCCCCATTCGGTCGAAGGCATCCGCCGACCCTAGTTCCATCGCAACGGCGTAAGTTGCGCCGAATTAAAAACACCGTGGGAGCCGGCGAACGCGTCGCACGACCGCGGGCAAGCGAATCGGGCGATAGTGACGACCGAAAATCAGGTCTGTCCGAACAGTCGTCGGACGGAGCGATGACGGAACCGCCGGCGGCGGCCTACTTCGGCCGGGCGACGATACCGAGGTGGTCCGCGTGGAAGCGGTCGAGACGGGCGGTTTCGAGGAGTTCGTAGGCCGAGTCGAGTTCGGCGAGCACGTCGTCGAACACGTCGTCGGGCTCTGCGGTCACGTCCTCGCTCCGCGCCTTGACCGCCATCAGGAGTCGGCCGTCGTCGGCGAGGAACTGTCGGTTGCGGACGGCGACGGTCGCCTGCCCGCGGGTCGCCACGTCCATGACGAGGCAATCGATGCCGGATTCGACCACGTGCGCGTAGGATTCGGGGTCGCGCGCGTCCTTCAGGAGCGGAAAGAGATTGTCGCGGTCCTCGGCGACGCCGAGGAGGTCACGGACGGGGCGCGGCGCGAACTCCACGGCGTAGGTCGGCCCGGCGAAGTCGGCGACGTGCGAGACGGTCGTCCCCGAGGCGGCCCCGAGGTAGAGGACCGACTCGCCGCCGACGAGGCCGGTGTCCATGCCGAGTTCGAGCATCGCGCCGAGCTTCGAGCGCCCGGCGTCCCACGCGCGCCAGCCGTCGGAATCGACGGGTTCGCCGTAGACCTGCGCGCCCCGCGTCGAGAGGCGCTCGCGGCCGCCGAACGGCCGGCGTTCGACGCCTTCGGGAAGGTCAGCATCGGCGTCGGCGGCTGAACTGTCGTCGCTCATTCGTCGGCCTCCTCGTCGGCGCGGGCGCGAATCGTCTCCATCCGGTCGGCGAGTTCGGCGTGCAGGTCCGGCCGGTAGTCCCCCGAGTAGTGGTCCACGCGAGCGGCGATAGAGAGCTTCCCGGCGAGCGCGCGGGCGGCTGACCCGCGGTCTCCCGGACGCGTTCCGCGGACGTACTCGTGGGTGAAGATGACGCCGTGTTTGGGCGACGTGGCGCGGCCCTTCAGGTGCGCGAACAGGGCGTCTTCCGCCCCGAGCACTTGGACCGTTCCGCTCGGCTTCTTGGCGAGGCTTTCGAGGCCACCGGCCAGCGCGATGAGTCGCGCCGCGAGGACGGGCCCGGCCATCTCGGCGAGGTTCGGCGCGGTCGTGGGCGCGCGCTCCTCGATGAACGCCCGGAGGTCGTCGCGCTCGTCGAGCAGGTCCACCGCGCGGGTGGCGTAGGAGACGACGCGTTCTTCGGCGGCGGTCTTTGGGTCTCGTTCGGCGATGTCGCGGACGCCGTCGAGGCCGCGCGGGACCTCCTCGTAGAGCGTGCCGGCCCACTCGACGACCCGCTCGGCGAGTTCGTTCGCGGTCCGTTCGGCGTCGTCCATCGCGCGCACGGCGTGGGCGAGTTGCACGTCGTCGGCGCGCTCGCGCTCCGCGACGGCCTCGCTGGCGGCGGCGAGCGTCGCCGAGCGGAGTTTGGCGTAGTAGTCGGTCTCGTCGGCGGCGAACCCGGCGTCGACGGCCTCGGCCGGCCAGTCGGCGGGGGCGGGGGCGCGGCCCGTTCGGACTCGCGTCGCCCCGGATTCGGGGTCGTCGGGGTCCGCGCCGGCGAACCATGCGTCTGTCATACTGGCGGATTGCGCCCCGTTCGGGTAAAAGGACACGGACCCGCGGGCGCGATTCCGCGTTCTGTGGTAAGTTTTAACACACCATGTCTCGTACGAATGTTCGATGGAACGCGCTTCGTACGTCTGTCGTGAGTGTCAAACGACCGTGAGCGCCGCATCGTACCGTTCGACCTGCCCCGAGTGCAGCGGCGAACTGCGGCCCACGTCGGTAACGAGTCGCCGACGCGCCGGAGATTGAACGACGCGCGCGGGTCGTCCGACCCGAGCGCCGTCCGCTCGCTCGCAGTCACGACCGACGACCTCGTGACCGCCCTCGAGGCGAACCGCCGGGGTGACGACCCCGTCGTCCTCCGCGTCACCCCGCCCTTCTACGGGCGGATGCGAGCGCGAATTCACCGCACCGGCGGCGAGGCCTCGGACTATGCCGACCCCGAGCCGATACACCTCGACCCGCGGGTTTTCGTCGCCGACGACGCCCCCGCGTACCCCGAACCCGACGAGACGCGGCCGGAGCCCTACGAGGTCGAAGCGCACCACGAGCGCCACACGAAGGCAGTTCGGGCATGGCGCTCGGCGGTCCGCGACCACCTCCGCGACGCGGTGGCGCTCCCGACGGACGACGGCCCGCACGAGGTCGAAGTCAAGTACCTCGGTTGAGCGAACCACTTTTTCCCCGCGGGGCACACCGTAGCGACATGAGCACCGACGAGTACCGCCGCGGGACGGCGGTCGAGCGCGAGCGGCAGCAGAAACAGCGCCCGGCGCGCGGCCGCTACCGCGGGGTACTACCGGTCATCTACGCCATCGGCTTCGTCATGTTCACCGCCGTCTCGCTGTACATCGGGCCGGAGCCGGCGTTCGCGGTCTACCTCGTCACGCACGTCTTCTACGCGGGACTGATTCGCGCCGACATCAAGTCGCTCCGCGGGCAGGGCATCGACTGGGGCGCGTCGCGGCACCTCTGGTTCGGCGCGGCGTTCACGCTCCCGTTCGTCGCACCCGCCTACTACCTCTACAGCGGCCGCGTGATTCGCCGCGAAAACGAGTCGCGGAACCTCGACGACTGAGGGTAAAACGGTGGACTCCTCCGCGGGGCCGCGCCGGCGACGCGGAGTCGCCCGGCCACCGAACTTATGCCCGGCGAGGGGAAATTGCGGGGCAATGACCACCAGACGCGTAGTCGCGGTGCTCGCGCTCGCCGCGCTCGTGCTCACGAGCGGCTGTATCGGCTTTCTGACGGGCGAGGAGACGCTGACGTTCGAATCGGAGCCGGCCACGACGGACGCGACCGTCGCCGAGAACGCCGGCTACGAGACGAACGGGACCGAGACGTTCGCGGTGAACCGCACGCTCTCGTTCGGCGGACAGGAGCGCCAAATCGCCGCCAGCAACCACATCACGACGTACGAGAAGTCGCTGGACCTCGGCTTCTTCGGCGAGGCCAAACTCGGCTCGTTCAGCGTCATCTCGACGCCCGCGGTCGAGGTCGCGGGCCAGCCGCGGAACCCCATCGGTGACTACTCGAACGACGACCTCATCCGCCTCGTCGACAACCAGTACCAAGGTCTCAGCGACGTCCAGCGGGTCAGTTCCCGCAACGTCCAGATGCTCGGCGAGACGACCAACGTCACGAAGTACAGCGCCACCGCGCGGTTCGGTGGGGACGAAATCGACGTGTACGTCCACGTGACGAAGGTCCAGCACAACGAGGACTTCGTCATCGCAATCGGGCTGTACCCCCAACAGCTCGACGGCGAGGAGGAGAACGTCCTCGAACTGATTCGGTCGGTCGAACATCCGTCTGAAGCGTAAGCCGCTTCGGGGGAGCCTTTTTCTCGTCGCCGCGGGTCGGTGATTCCATGACTCGCGTGCGGACCGCAGGTATCGCGGTGACGGCGCTCGGCGTCGTCGGCTACGGCGTCGGGGTGCTCGTCGCCTATCCGGGGCGGGCGTTCTCCGTGACGGCCGTCATGGTCGGCATCACGCTCTGGGCCATCGGGGGTGACGTGCGGTGATTTCGGCGCTCGTCTACGGCGACGACGGCGTGTCGGCCTACGAGGAGACCGCGCTGGACGCGGCGCGCGACGCCGACGGGACCACGTGGGTTCGCGCGACCGCCGCGGAGGAGTTCGACCGCGTCGCCGAGGCGTTCGGCATCCACTCGCTTTCGGTCGAGGACGTGCGGAACGACGCCCGCCCGAAAGCCGAGGAGTACGACGAGTACACGTTCGTCGTCGTCCGGGTGGCGACGCTCCGCGCCGGCGAACAGGTGTTCGAGGAGGAGGTCCAGACCAGACCCGTGGGGCTCTGCTTCGGCGACGACTGGCTCGTGACGCTGACGCGTCGGGAGTTAGAGCCGATAAACTACGTCTGGAACGCCATCGAGCGGGAGGAGCCCCGGATGCTCCGGTTCGGACCGGACTTCGTGGCCTACCGCGTCATCGACCGCATCGTCGACGAGTACTTCGGGCTGTTGGACGAGGTCGGCGAGGAGATAGAACTCATCGAGGACAGCATCTTCGAGGGCCCCGAACCCGAGGTGCTCGAAGGGCTGAACGCGGTCCGGCGCGACCTGCTGTCGTTCCGAAAGACCGTGTGGCCGACGCGGGAGGCCGTCGGCGTGCTCGCCCGCGGCGACCCCGACTACGTCCGCGAGGCGACGGAGAAGTACTACCGCGACGTGTACGACCACCTCGTCGAGTTAGTCGACCTGACCGAGACGTACCGCGACCTCGCGCGCGGCGCGCGGGACATCTACCTCAACACCCTCTCGCAGTCGACGAACGAGGTGATGAAGACGCTCACCGTCGTGGCGACCATCATCCTCCCGCTCACGCTCGTCGTCGGCATCTACGGCATGAACTTCGACCCCGGCGCGTCGGCGTTCAACATGCCCGAACTCGGGTGGGCCTACGGCTACCCGGCGACGATGCTCGGGATGGCGCTCGTCTCCGTGGTCCTCCTCGTCTACTTCCGCCGAGAGAGCTGGCTCTGAGCGACGAAAGAGATATACTCCCCGATTGTTCACGCCGAGCGCTCGGTTCTCGTCGGCTCGATGACGACAAAGCGGCCACATCATGCGATTGACCCGCACGACTTCGGCGAAACGTTTATATACTTTTCGGACTTACTGATGGTAAGGCCAGTCCAAGCCGGATTATTCTTTCGTCTTCTGTGGTCTTTCCCGGCCGAGACGTATCCGCGCCTTCCACCCCACCATGAGCGACACCACAACCACCCGAACCTACAGTACCGACGCAAAGGCCCGGGACGTACGTCCCCGCGAGTCGGAGCGAGACGAAAAACAGCAGGACGAAGCGCAGGTCTGCCCCGAGTGTAGCGGCCACCTCGTCACCGACGAGGAACACGGCGAGACGATTTGCGAGGAGTGCGGCCTCGTCGTCGAGGAAACCGTGGTCGACCGGGGCCCCGAATGGCGCGCGTTCGACTCCGCCGAGCGCGACAGCAAGTCCCGCGTCGGCGCGCCGACGACGAAGATGATGCACGACAAGGGGCTGTCGACCAACATCGGCTGGCAGAACAAGGACGCCTACGGCAAGTCCCTCTCGCCGCGTCAGCGCGAGCAGATGCAGCGCCTCCGCACGTGGAACGAGCGGTTCCGCACCCGTGACTCCAAAGAGCGCAACCTCAAGCAGGCGCTCGGCGAAATCGACCGCATGGCCTCGGCCCTCGGTCTCCCGGAGAACGTCCGCGAGACCGCCTCGGTCATCTACCGCCGCGCGCTCAACGACGACCTCCTCCCCGGCCGCTCCATCGAGGGCGTCGCCACCTCGGCGCTGTACGCGTCGGCTCGGATGGCGGGCACTCCCCGCTCGCTCGACGAACTGGAGAAGGTCTCCCGCGTCGATAAGATGGAGCTCACCCGGACGTACCGCTACATCGTCCGCGAACTGAAGCTCGAAATCAAGCCCGCCGACCCCGAGCAGTACGTCCCGCGGTTCGCCAGCGAACTCGGCCTCTCCGACGAGGCCGAGCGGCAGGCCCGCCAGCTCCTCCGCGACGCGAAGGAGACGGGCATCCACTCCGGCAAGTCGCCGGTCGGCCTCGCCGCCGCCGCCGTCTACGCCGCCGCCCTCCTCACCAACGAGAAGGTGACCCAAAGCGAGGTCTCGACGGTCGCGGACATCTCCGAGGTCACCATCCGCAACCGCTACAAGGAACTGCTCGAAGTCCAAGACGGCACGCTGTTCGCGTAAGCGCTCGGTGGGCGCGGTGCGCCCGGTGACCCGTACTTTTTCTCGTCCGTGCCAGACCGTAACAACATTTATCCGCATTCCCGGAGCATATACGGGGTATGGTTGAAGCGTTCGTCCGGCTCTTGTGCCCCGAATGTGGAAAGGACTGGGAGACGAATCCGACCGACCTCCCCGCTCACCGCGACAACTACTCGTGTCAGGGATGCGGTGCGACGAGGCGCACGGCCGAGTTCATGCGGACGGAGCGCGACCTCCAGACGCTCAAGCAGTTCGAATAGCGAGAAGAGAGGGGCCGCTTCCGGTACGGGGCCGCCTCGCAGGACGTTCGTTTTTTAGATGTCGGGAATCGCCGAGAGCGCGCCGCACGCGTCGCACTTCAGCACGTCGGCACCCTGTTGGGTGACGAACTTCGTGTCCGGCGACCCGCACTCGCTGCACAGCACGAACGACTCGACGTACTCGTCGAGCGCGTCGGCGATGCGGCGCTGGCGGAACTCGCCGGTGAAGCGCGCGCGACCCCTGTCGTCGATTTGGGCGCTCGTGCCCAGTTCCGTCTGGAAGAACTTCAGGACGTGCGTCGCCTCGCGCGCGAGCCGGTCGTGGGTCGCCGCGAAGTTCTCGTAGACCGTGACGTTCCCCTCCTGGCGGACCGTCGGCTCCGGGACGCTGAAGCGGTCGCCGCCTTCCGCGACGTCCGGCGACTCCGAGAGCGCGCGGTCCAGTTGGTCGTCGTAGTCCATGCGCGACAGTACGCGCACGCCGGGGTAAAATTCTCACGACCCCCGGCGCGCGCGACCGGCGTTCGGCGCGCGGGCTACATAGCTATATAAACTACTCGTGATATTCGGCCGGCGCTCGCTATCGTCGGGGCGAAACAACAAACGAATTGAAAACGGTCGAACACGAAATTTCCCCTGAGACCCCCATAATCGGCGGTTTAAGGGAGTCGGATGCTAACGTGACTCAAGATAATACTATATCCCTCCGGTCTCAAGCCGTGGTTGCTCATGAAGAAGCAGGAACTCATCCACCTGCACGGTCTGCTCGCAGAAGTCCACACCCAGATTGAGGCCTGGGAGGACGAGGAAATCAGTCTCGTCGAGTACAACGAACTCGGCGTACGACCGACATCCATCCACAAGTCCAAGACGGACCACAAAGCAGCCGTGTTTAAACTGGCGAAGGGTATCACCGGAGCGATGCACGAGGCCGAACCAGAGCCGCTTGCACCGCAAGCCGACTGAACCGAGAAAAGAAACGCGTTCTCCTCTACACGACCCTACACCCGAGAGCGACCGCGCCGTTCTCTCTCGCGTAACGACGCTTCCGAGCGACTGCCGTGCCGAGTGAGTGGATGAGTTCCGTACGGGAGCAACAACAGCAGTAGGCTGCCCAGAAGCGGTGGCGCGAGACCGACACGCGGCGACGGGGCGATGCGGCGACGACGGTCTCAGCGGTCGTCGACGAGGTCGTCGAAGTCGACGAGCGTTTCGTCGGGGTCCGACGCGCCGGTTTCGGTTCGGGTGTCTCCCTCGCCGTCCGTCTCGACCGAGTCGTCGTCGACCCGTTCGACCGACAGCACTTTCAGCGGGATGTTTTCGAGACGTTGGCCGATCTCCTTGCGGGCGATGCGCGAGGCGTGTTCTTCCTGTTCGACGTTGAAGACGGTCATCTCCAGTTCGAGGGCGACGAGCGCCTCGTCCGCGGCGATGAACGCGGGGGGGAGTTCCTCGCCCTCGGGCGAGGTTCGAGCGCCCATGCTAATCTCGACGTACTTCAGGTCGGGATTGAGCATCTCTCCGGTCTTCGAGATGGCGATGCGAATCGCCTCGTCTACGGTTTCCACGTCGTACACCGGGACCGCGGCCTCGACGACGACTCTGCAGTCCATGGTTACGATGAGGTTGTGTGCCGAAGGCTATCAACCTTCTTGCCACCGCGTCTCGTGGCGCTCACTCCCCGCCTGAGCGGAGGTAGTGAAACACGTACGTCTGGGTGTAGCCGGCGTAGCGACCGCCGAGGCGCTCGCGGATGGCCCGCGAGGTGTCGGCGTAGTTCCCCCGGTCGCAGTCGGGGTAGTGTTCCTCGATGGCTGACCGAATCCACGTATCGAGCGGGACGGCTTCGAGGTAGTCGAGCGAGAACAGGAGGACGCAGTCCGCGACCTTGTCGCCGACGCCGACGAACGTCGTCAGGAAGTCGCGGGCGTCCTCGTAGTCGCGGCCGCGGGCCTCGGCGGGCGTCGCCTCGCTCGTGGCGACCATCTCGGCCGTCCGCCGGACGTAGGGCGCGCGGTAGCCGAGGCTGAGGTCGCGCAGTTCGTCCTCCGTGGCCTCGGCCAGTCGCTCGGGCGTCGGATACGCGAAGTACGTCTCGCCGTCGAACTCGACGCGCTCGCCGTAGGTCTCTCTGAGCCGCGACTGCATCCCGAAGATACGGGAGACGCGCATCTGCGCCGAGCAGATAAACGAGACGAGACAGCCGAACGGCGGGTCGCGGACGAGTCGCATGCCCGGATACGCCTCGTAGGCCCGCCGGACCAGCGGTTCGTCGGGCATCTCCGAGACGATGGCATCGAGGTCGTCGTCGAGGCGGAGCAGGTGGGTGAGAAGCGGGACGGCGTCGAGGTTCGACTCCCACTCCAGCGCGCCGTCGGTCTGGCGGACCCTGACGACGGCGGACTCGTCGGAGACGCCGTCGAGCGGCGGGACGACCGTCTGGTACCACGCGTCGCCGCCGTGGGCCGCGTCGCGCTCGTACATCCGGCCGTCGGGGCGGTCCCAGAGGTACGACTGGCCGCTCTCCAGCGTCGATTGGAGGTCGAACGCTCCGTCGAGGCTCGCGAGGTCGATGACACCCGTCTCCATCGCTTCGACGTTGGGCGCGGGGGATTTGCGGGTTTCGATGCCGGCGGACGAGGCGGGGCGGCGACGAATCGGGGCGGCGACGAATCGGGGTGGCGACGAATCGGGGCGACGACGAGCGAGGCGCGCCGCGTCGGGCCGCGTCGGGTCGCGTCGCGCTCAGCGGTTGCGGCTAACCGGGAAGCTAACGCGGTCCGGGTGGTCGCCCAGTCGGTCGAGGATGCGCTCGTACAGCCGGTTTTTGACGCGCTGGGCGCGGGTCGGCGGGACGAGCACGCGGAGTCGGAAGACGACCCACGACTCCTCCTGTGCGACGTTGACGGTCGGGCCGTCGGCCACGTCGAGGTCCAGCGGCGACTCGCGGAGCCTGTCTCGGTAGCGCTTCATCGCGGCGTCCATATCGTCGCCGAGTTCCTCGTCGGCCACGTCCAAGAGGAGTTGGCGGACGAACGGGAGGTCCGTCTCGTAGGACACCTGCACCGGCACCTCGGTCCAGACGCGGTCGAACAGCGCGCCGTAGTTGACGACCTCGGAGGAGAGAACCAGCGAGTTCGGGACGGTGACGGTCCGGCCGGACGGCTGGTTCGACGCGAGGGTGCCGCCGGTCTCCCAGAGCGTCGTAACGAGGAAGTCGACCTCGGCCACGTCTCCCGAGACCGAGCCGATGTTGACGCGGTCGCCGACCGAGTACGGCCGCTTGACGAGGATGTAGAACCAGCCGATGAAGGAGAGAATCGGCTGTTGGAGCGCGAAGGTGACGGCGAAGCCGATGACGCCGAACGAGACCAACACGCCGAGCCACTGGTCCGTGAACGCCCCGAGGACGCCGACCAGCGCGACGCCGCCGAGGGTGAGTCGGAGGACGTTCCGAACGTCGTGGGCCCGGCGGCGGTCGGCGATGCGCCCGACGAAGAACGCGGCGAGAAACCGGTAGACGCCGTAGGCGACGAGCGCGACCGCGGCGGCCGACAGCCCCTTCGAGAGGAGCAGGTCGGCGTTGGGGACGGCGAGCTCCGAGAGTGGGGTCGTCGCGCGGACGAGCGCCGAGAGGACCGCGGCGAGAAGCCCGGCGGCGAACGCGCCGAGGCCGAGGCGGCGAGACATACCGTTGCCGTCGGGTGGGCGATTGAAAAAGGTGTAGTCGAACCGAGGCGAGGGTCGGCGGCGGCCTCAGTTGCGGATGTGGAGGTCCGTGAGGTTCGCGAGACGGTCGGCGACGCCGTCGTCGAGGCCCTCGCGGGTGACGCGCCACTCCCAGTTACCGGTCTGCGTGCCGGGGGTGTTGAAGCGGGCGTCGGAGCCGAGGCCGAGGAGGTCTTGGGTCGTCGTGAACGCGAGGACGGACGCGGAGTTCCAGACGGCGTCGACGATAGACCAGTGAATCTCCGAGCCGTCCGCGCCGATGTTGTAGTGGAGGCAGTCGCGGGTGCGGTCGTCGAGGTCGCGGTAGTAGCCGACGAACGTGTCGGTGTCGTGGGTCGAGGTGTAGGCGACGGAGTTCTCCGGGTAGTGCATCGGCTGGTACATGTCGCCCTCGCTGCACCAGTCGGCGTACTGCGGGACGCGCATGCCGGGGAAGGCGAACCGGTCGCGGAGGTCGACGAGCGAGGCGTCGAGGAAGCCGAGGTCCTCGACGATGAAGGGGAGGTCGCCCAGTTCGCGCTCGACCGTCTCGAAGAAGTCGTGGCCGGGCGCGTCGCGCCACTCGCCGTCGCCGGGGTCGTCGGAGTCGGCGTCGATGGCCCAGAACTCGTCGAAGCCTTTGAAGTGGTCGATGCGGGTCACGTCCACGAGGTCGAACAGGCGACGGAGGCGGTCGAGCCACCAGCCGTAGTCGTCCTCGCGGAGCGTCTCCCAGTCGTACAGCGGGTTGCCCCAGCGCTGGCCGGAGTCGTTCGGGTTCGGCGGGACGCCGGCGACGACGGCGGGTTCGTTCGACTCGGTGAGGTCGAACGCCTCGGGGGCGGCCCACACGTCGGCGCTGTCGAGCGCGACGTAGATGGGGAGGTCGCCGACGAGGGTGACACCCTTCTCGTCGGCGTAGTCGGCGAGGGCGCGCCACTGTTCGTCGAAGCAGAACTGGACGAACTCGCGGTAGCGAATCTCGTCGGCGCGCGCCTCGCGGGCGTCGGCGAGCGCGTCGGGGTCGCGGGTCTTCAACTCGGTCGGCCAGTCTATCCACGCCCGCTGGAACTCGTCTTTCAGGGCGGCGAACAGCGCGTAGTCCTCGAGCCACCCGGCCTCGCGCTCGCGGAAGGCGTCGAAGGCGGCGCGGTCGTCCTCGGTGGCCTCGGCCTCGAAGCGGTCGAAGGCGGTGCGAAGCCGCGAGCGCTTGTACTCGCCGACGCGCTCGTAGTCGACCGCGTGGGGGTCGAAGTCGGGGACGGGTTCGAGGTCGTCGTCGGTGAGCCACCCGCGCTGTACGAGGTCAGTAAGGTCGATGAGAAGCGGATTGCCGGCGAACGAGGAGGTCGATTGGTACGGCGAGTTCGCCATGGCCGGCTCGGTCGGTCCGAGGGGACAGAACTGCCACATCGACTGTTCGGCGTCGGCGAGGAAGTCCACGAAGGCGCGCGCGCCGTCGCCGAGGTCGCCGATGCCGTGTGGCCCCGGGACCGAGGTGACGTGCATGAACACCCCGCTCTGTCGAGAAAGTCGCATACTCACAGGGTCCGCGTGCGACCCAATTGGTACTTTGGGTCGAAACAGCGGGCCGACGAGGAGACCGCGAGCGTGGGCGCGAGGTTCGACTCACCCCGCCGACGCCGCCATAGTTATGCTAGCAAATAGCACGAAACCGGCCGCGAGCGGGCGTCGCTCGCGCTCGTCTCAACAACACTTATTCTCCCCCGTCCGTTCCGTGCGCGTATGAGTGATATCGCTGTCATCCTCCCCGACGGGACGGAACTCTCCGTCGAGGAGGGTGCGACGGTGCGAGACGCCGCGTTCGCAATCGGCCCCGGCCTCGGCAAGGACACCGTCGCCGGCGTCGTCGATGGCGAACTCGTGGACAAGGAGACGCCGCTCCACGACGGCGCGGACCTCGTCATCGTCACCGACCAGTCCGACGAGTATCTGGACGTGCTCCGCCACTCGGCGGCCCACGTCTTCGCGCAGGCCCTCCAGCGGCTCCACCCCGAGGCCAAGCTGACCATCGGCCCGTGGACGGACGACGGCTTCTACTACGACGTGACGAGCGTCGACCTCGAACAGGAGGACCTCGAAGCCATCGAAGACGAGATGCGCGACATCATCGAGGAGGACCTCGACATCGAGCGCGTCCTCGTCGACCGCGAGGAGGCCCTCGAAAAGTACGCCGACAACCCCTACAAGCGCGACATCCTCGAAGAGGAGGCCGCCGGCGACGACGAGCTTTCGTTCTACCAGCAGGGCGAGTTCGAGGACCTCTGTAAGGGGCCGCACGTCGAATCGACGGGCGAAATCGGCGCGGTCAAGCTCCTGAACATCTCCGCGGCCTACTGGCGCGGCGACGAGGAGAACGACACGCTGACGCGGGTGTACGGGACGGCGTTCGAGTCCGAGTCCGACCTCGAAGAGTTCCTCGACATGCGCGAGGAGGCCAAAGAGCGCGACCACCGGAAGCTCGGACAGGAGCTGAACCTGTTCGCCATCGACGAGACGACGGGACCGGGCCTGCCGCTGTACCAGCCCAACGGCAAGCGCATCCTCGACGAACTCGCGGACTACGCGAAACAGCTCAACCTCGACGCCGGCTACGACCCCGTCGAGACGCCCCACCTGTTCCGGACGGAGCTGTGGAAGAAGTCGGGCCACTACGAGAACTACGTCGACGACATGTTCCTCCTCGACGTGAACGACGAGGAGTACGGCCTGAAGCCGATGAACTGCCCCGGTCACGCGACCATCTTCGACCAGCAGTCGTGGTCGTACCGCGACCTGCCGGTGCGCTACTTCGAGGACGGGAAGGTCTACCGGAAGGAACAGCGCGGCGAGCTGTCGGGCCTCTCGCGCGTCTGGTCCTTTACCATCGACGACGGCCACCTGTTCGTCCGCCCCGACCAAATCGAAGACGAGATCAATCTCATCATCGACAACATCCTGACCGTGTTCGACACGTTCGGGCTTGACGCCGAAGTCGCGCTCGCCACGCGCCCCGAGAAGTCCGTCGGCAGCGACGAAATCTGGGAGCAGGCGGAGACGCAACTCCGCGCGGTCCTCGACGACAGCGGCATCGACTACGGCATCGAGGCCGGCGACGGCGCGTTCTACGGCCCGAAAATCGACTTCGCGTTCAAGGACGCCCTCGGTCGCAAGTGGGACGGCCCGACGGTCCAACTCGACTTCAACATGCCCGACCGCTTCGACCTCACCTACACGGGCGAGGACAACGAGGACCACCAGCCGGTGATGATTCACCGCGCGCTCTACGGCAGTTACGAGCGCTTCTTCATGGTCCTCATCGAGCACTTCAACGGCAAGTTCCCGTTCTGGCTCGCGCCCGAGCAGGTCCGCATCCTGCCCATCTCGGACGACCAGATGGGCTACGCGAAGAAGCTCCAGTACGAACTCGGCGACTTCCGCGTCGACATCGAGGACCGCTCGTGGACGCTCGGCCGGAAGATTCGCGAGGCCCAGACCGACCGCGTCCCGTACATGGTCATCGTCGGCGGCGACGAGGAGGAAGCCGGAACCATCTCCGTCCGCGACCGCAAGGAGCGGGAGGCCAAGGACGTGAGCGTCGAGGCGTTCCGCGACCACCTCCACAGCGAATACGACAAAAAGCGCCCGGAACCCGACTTCCTCGCCGACGAGGAGTGAAGAGCCCGGCAGTCAGGCGGTAACTGATTCTCTGTTTCGGCGGTTCCGCGCCGCCGCGTCCAACTCTCGCCGGACCGTCGTTCGGAACGATTCGTCCCTGATGAGGTGTGCGAGCACGCCGAAGTGTCCGCAGTCCCACTCGCGGCGGTTCGGCCGCGGAACGCCCCACTCGTCGAGGAGCGCGCGGGCCGTGGACGCGGGAGCCATCTCGTCGCGGGTCCCGACGAACGGGAAGACGCGTTCGGGCGCGAGACACGGGTCTTTCGGCGGGTTCAACAGCGGTGCGAACTCGTGGAGCGCCTCGCCGGTCCAGCCGGCCGCGTCGAGCGCGTCGTCGATGTCGAGCAGTCTCGTGAGTCCCCCCGAGAGGAGCGTCTGGTCGATTGCGCCGGGCATCCCCACGGGAAACAGCAGGTCGGGGCGCATGGACTCCGGCCAGTCGCCGCACCGACCGCCGACGTGGAGCGCGACGGTGCCGCCGAGGCTGACGCCGCCGACGCCGACGACCGGTGCGCCCTCGGTCCGCGCCCAGTCGATGAGGACGGCGGTCTCCAGCGCGGCCGCCGAGTAGAGCGTGAACAGGCCGACGGGCGCGCGGGCGATGTAGGGCTCGCCGCTGTATCGGCCGAGTAGCTCGCGGCGGCCGTGCCACGGCGCGTCGGGGAGGATGACCCGGTAGCCCTCGGGGGCGAGCGCGCGGGCGACGTACTCCTCTTCGGGCCAGTAGGTGAGTTGGTCGTCGAACATCCCCCACCCGGAGTGGAAGACGAGCGTCGGCAGGTCGTCGGCGGCGTCGACGGGTTCGTACACCCGCGCAGTCGCCCGGTCGCTGAGGTGCGGCGAGGGCGACCGGAAGCGGAGCAGGTACTCGACGGTTCCCGGCCCGCGGACGGTCGCCGAACGTTCGACGCGGGGGAACTCCTCGGCCGCGCTCGACTCGGCGAAGCCGTAGAGACGCTCCGGTTCGGCGAGTTCGTGGTGCCAGCGGGTCCGCGCGTCCTCGGGCGAGGGTATCTCGAACTTCACCGGCGGCACGAGGTGTTCCTTCGAGAGGAACCCGAAGATATCGGTCGGTTTAGCCCGCCGTTCCGACACTTCTCGGCGCTCGCGCTCGACGGCGACGCGCTCGTCGGGGGTGGACTCGTCGTCCCCCCAGAAGACGCTGTCCCAGCGCTCCATCGTCTCGTCGTACGCGCCGCGGAGGCGCGCGTACCGCGCGAGGGCGCGTTCGATTCGGTCGTGGAGGTGCGGCGCGGGCGGCGCACCGACCTCTCGGAGGTACGCTTCCGGGCCCTCCGAGAGCGCCACGTCGGCCGCGGCGCGAGCGCGAACGACGGCGAACTCGCGGGGGAGCGAGCGGGTCTTGAACGCCTCGAACGGGCGCGAGGTCACAAGTCGGCCGGCGGGCGAGGTGAGCAGCCGGTGTACCGCCGGGGTTTCGAGGTGGTCCATGCCGTGTGATACGAGTGACACGATAATGACCCTAGGCCCGCGTGTCGGAGCGTGAGAACGGTCGGGGTCGGCCGATGGACGAACCGTAACAGCCAAATTCTTTAGGCCAGCCTAAAACACATGGGCAGAGAAACCGAGCGAGAACGCGAGTGCGACGTGGCCGTCGTCGGCGGCGGCCCCGCGGGGTGTGCGGCCGCGCTCTGTACCGCCAGAGACGGCCTCGACACGGTCGTCTTCGACGGCGGCGACGCCTCGCTCGACCGCTGTGCGTTTCTGGAGAACTACCCCGGCTTCCCCGGCGGCATCGACGTGGCAACGTTCCGCGGACTGCTCCACGACCAGGTTCGGGAGGCGGGCGCGACGCTCGTCACCGAGACGGTCGAATCGGTCACAGAAGTGGCGGCGGAATCCGAGACCGAGACGAAGGACAGAACGGCGGGCGCGGGCGGGTTCCGCGTCGAGACGTCGGCGGGAACGACGGTCGTCGCGTCTCGGGTCGTCGCGGCCACGACGCTCGACGGGAACTACCTCCGACCGGTCGGCGACGAAGACGCGATGTTCGAGCGACACGTGCGGAAGAAGGGCACCCACGAGCGGTTCGACGGGTCGTACGCCGACGCGGACGGGCGGACGCCGGTCGAAGGCCTCTACGTCGCCGGCGGGCTCGCGGACCGGGGAGACCTCGTCCTCTTGGCCGCGGCCGACGGGATGCGCGTCGGTCGGCTCGTCGTCGACGACGCCCGCCGCGAGTTCGGCTACTGGGAGGAGGCGACACCGCACATGGACTGGCTCCGTCGGATTCCCGACGACTCCGACGACTGGGACGAAGAGCGCTCGTGGGACGAGTGGTTCGACTACCACCGCCTGCCCGACGACCGCGACCTCGACCCCGACCGCGTCGCTCGCGTGAAAGCGCGGGAACTCGCGTTCGTCGAGCGGAGTCGGCTCGAACGCGACGAAATCGACCGGCGGGCCGAGCGCGGTCACCGCCGCCTCGCCGACCACCTCGACGACGAGGTACTGCTCGACGCCGTGGACGACGAGCGGATTCGGTCGTACCTCAGCGACCGCGATTCGGAACCGTAGCCGAGGCTATCGTGGAAATCCCGGTGGCTAATTCGACAGCCATAGAAAAGTTTATCACTTTTAGGTTGGCCTAAAACTGTATGGCAAACACGGCCGACGAACACGAGAGTCCGACCAGACGAGACGCGATTAAGGGCGGCGGCGCGCTCATCGCCGGCGGGTTGCTGGCGGGCTGTGCGGGCGGTTCCGACGCGCCCACCGAGACCGCGACGGCGACCGAGACGACGGCGACCAGTTCCCCCACCGAGACGACCGAATCGATGGAGCCGTACACCGTCTCTATCGAACCGTCCGGGAGCGGGACGTTCGAGGAGGTGCCCGAGACCTACGCGACCATCCCCGGCGTCTGGATGGACATCGCGATGGCCCTCGGCATCCCGCCGAAGGCGGTGGCGTCGTTCAACCGCATCTCGCTGGACTACTACGACGCGCTCCCCGGCGTGGAGTTCGACGCCGACGACGTGCTGACGTTCGGTACCGACGGCGAGAGCGGGAACTACGACAAGGAGGTGCTCTACGAGGTGGACGCGGACGTACATCTCATGGACCCCCGCCTCCTGCTTCGGTACTCCGGGTGGAGCGACGCCGACCTCGAAGAGGTCGAATCGAACATCGCGCCGATTCTCGGCTCGTTCATTCGCTTCCCGTACGGCGGCGAGAACCCGTACTACACCCTCTACGAGGCGTTCGAGAAGGGCGCGGAGATATTCCAGCGCCGAGCGCAGTACGAGGCGTGGGTCGAGTTCAAAGACGAGGTGTACGCGGACATCCGGTCGCGCACGCCGGCCGAGTCGCCGACGGTCGCGGCGTTCAACTTCCGCTTTACGCCCGAGTCCGGCCAGTTCTACGGCGCGAACATCTACGCGCCGCGGAACGACACGCGGAGTTTCCAGTTACTGGGCGTCGAGGACGCATTCCCCGAGGGCGAGTACGTGCCGAACAACCCCATCGGCTACGAGGAGCTCCTGGAAGTCGACCCCGACTACATCGGGTGTATCGGCGACCTCTCGTATCTATCCCACGAGGAGTTCCAGGGCGTCATCGAAGCCGCGCAGAACCACGAGACGCTCGGGACGCTGACGGCGGTCCAAGAGGGGAACTTCGTGCGCACGGGCGGCAAGCGCATGGGCCCGATTATCGACCTCTTCTCGGCGGAGGCGACCGCGAAACAGCTCTACCCCGAGGAGTTCGGCGAGTGGCCGGGCCGGGTCGGCGACGTTCCCGAAGACGAGCGACTCTTCGACCGACAGCGGATGGCTGACATCGTCAACGGCGAGTTCTGATGGCGACCGACGACGCGGACCGGTTCGATGTGGACAGGTACGACGTAGTGGTGGTCGGCGGCGGGCCGGCGGGGGCGACCGCCGGCGTGTTCGCCGCGCGGTACGGCCTCGACACGGTCGTCTTCGACCGGGGGAACTCGTCGCTCCGGCGCTGCGCGTATTTGGAGAACTACCCCGGCTTCCCCGACGGCGTCGATATCGCGCGGTTCTACCGCCTGCTCCACGACCAACTCGGCGCGGCGGGGGCCGACGTCGTCGGCGATATGGTCGTCTCCGTGACGCAAAAGGGGGAACGAGACGGTGACGGCGATGGCGACGGTGATGGTGATGGATTTCGCGTCGAGACGCAGGACGGGCGAGCGCTGTCGGCGCGCCGGGTGGTGTGCGCGACGACCTACGACGGCGACTACCTCCGCCCCCTCGGCGACGACGCGATGTTCGCGACCCGCGAGCACCACGGCGAGACCGAGGAAGTCGTCGATTGGTCGTACGCCGACGCGGACGGGCGGACACCCGTCTCGGGACTCTACTTCGCGGGGGCGATGGCGGGCCGCGGCCAGCAGGCGGTTATCGCGGCGGGCCACGGGGCCGAGGTTGCGCGGACGCTCTTGGCCGACGTTCGCGAGGGGAACGGCTACTGGGAGGAGGCGAAGTCCCACTACGACTGGCTCCGAAAGCGGGAGGCGCTCGACCACGCGTGGGACGACGAGGCGACGTGGCGCGAGCGGTTCGACGACCACAACCGACCCGCCGGGGCCGACCTCGACCCCGAGCGCGTCGAGCGCGTCCGCGAGCGGGAACTCGCCGGCGTCAAGGAGAGTCACCTGACGCGGGCGGAGGCCGAACGGCGCGCCGAAGCGGGACAGCGGCGACTCCTGCAACACCTCGACACCGCGGTCGTCCTCGACGAACTCGACGACGACCTGCTCCGGGAGTACCTCCGCGAACGCGAGGAGTGAGGGAACGCGAGTCGCGCCGCAAGAGGAGCAGGACTTGAAGGAACCCGAGGCGATAGCGCTCAGTCCGAATCGAACCGCCACCGCGTCGCGTCGGCCGGAAAGCCGGACCACGCCAGCACGCGCTCGGGTCGAATCCGAAACACCGGCGTCCCGTGTCGAATCCCGTACTTCGCCTCGTAGGCGTCGTCGATGCGAGCGAGGGTGGCCTCGTCGGCGGTTCCCTCGTCCAGTCGCTCGGCGACGCCTTCGAGGATGACCACGTCGGTCCCGCTTTCGGTGTGGACCGCGAGGCGCGGGTCGCGCGCGAGATTTCTGACCCATCTGGTTCGCTCGCCGCCGCCGCAGTAGAACGCGCCGTCGACCCAGACGCCCCAGACCGGGCGGGCGTGCGGTCGGCCGTCGGGGTGAGTCGTCGTGACCCAGAACACCTCGTCGTCGGCGAACGCGGTTTCGACGACGCGCCACTCCAGAAGTCCGTCGTCCGACTCGGGGATGCCGTAGCTCGTTTCGGTCTCCGGTCGGTCGCGGGTCGTCGCGGGCGGCGCGTCGTCGGACATGAGAGAAAGAGGGGCCGCGAGAGATTAAGCGCGAAGTCCTACCACGTCGTGAGCGCGTCGGTCCCGTGGGACCACGTCAGGGCCGCGAGGAAGGCGAGGACGCCGGTGATGGCCGACGCGCCGCCGACGAAGAACACCCACTCCATGCCGACTTCGGCCATGAGGTAGCCGCCGAGGAGGGGCGCGACGACGCTGCCGGGCCGCCAGAGGAGTTCGCGGATGCCGAAGCTACTGGCGACGCCCGCGCCGCCGGAGCCCTCGTCGGCGAACAGGGCCATGCTGGCCGGTTCGCGGAGGCTGTCGGCGACGCCGAGCAGACCCGCGAGGCCGACGAGCGGGAGGAAGGCGGGCGAAAGCGGGCCGAGGAAGGGGAACACCGCGGGGAGCGCGAGCGCCTCGCCGACCGCGGGCGAGAAGGGGACGGCGAGCGCGATGAGGCCGTAGAGGCCGCCGCCGACGAAGACGAACCGCGCCCGGCCGTAGGAATCGGAGATACGCCCGGTGTAGGGCTGACAGAGCATGTTGGTGAACTTCTCGGCGACGACGGTCGCGGCGACGGCGATGCCGCCGTATTCGAGGCCACCGGAGGCCGCCGACACGCCGGCGTAGATGGGCACCCACGTCCGAACGAGGGTGACGGCGACGGCGTACTGGACGCGGAACGTCGCCATCGTCAGGATGCGCTCGTTGAGCGCGAGGTCCGTGAACGGAAAGCCGTGGACGCGGGTCTCGTCCGGCGGGAGGAACACCCAGATGGCGACGACGGCGATGGTGAGGAGAATCGTGATGACGATGAAGATGGGCGTGAAGCCGAACAGGTCGTAGAGGACGCCGGCGCTGATGCTCCCGAGGATTGAGGCCGCAAAGCGGGCGGCGTTCGCCTTCCCGATGTGGTTCGCGCGCGTCCCCTCGCGGGCGAGTTCGCCGACGAGCGCGAGCGACATCAGCCCCGCGCCGGTGACGGCGACGCCCTGCGCGGCCCGCACGAGGATAAACGAGAGACTGGAGTCGACGAGCGGGAACGCGGCGTAGACGACCGCACCGAGGCCGACCGTCCCCGCGAGTACGAGACGTTTGTCGTAGCGGTCGCCGGCCCACGACAGCGGCACGACGGCGACGGTCTGAGCGAGCGTGAAGCCGGTGGTGAACATCCCGATGACGAACCCGCGAGAGAGGGAGAAGCCACCGAGCGCGAGCCCGCCGAGCGCGAGTTCGGGGACGGCGACCGCACCCGGGTCGAGTTCGTTGATGTACTTCGGGAGGAGGGTGACGAGCGTGATGAAGCCGAAACCGCCGGCGAACCGAGTGAGATACAGCGTCCAGAATCTGAGACGGGTGCGGTCCATGGGCTGTGTGCGGCCAACCGGCGAAAAGAAGTTCCGGAACCGGCCGTCGCCGCGAGCGACCTAAAGCCCCGTCCGATAACGGCGGTGAGCTTTATCATTCACGCCCAGAGACATGTTAGCATGGAACTGGTGGGTGGAGAAGCGGCGGCGAGAGGTGCGGAGACGCGCCTCGTCAGAATCGAGCGGGAGATGAACGACCACGGGGCGATGACCGTCCGCGTGGTCGAGACCGGAGAGTTGCGCACCGTGGTGGCGTGTGCGACTTCGGACCTGCGGGGGCGACTCGCCTCGGCGACGGAAGGCGCGGAGTTCCCCCTTCGACTCGCGCCGTCGCCCGGCCGCGGGAACTCGTGGGTCGCGCTCGGTCGGTGAACTCAGGAGTCGAACAGGAGTTTCGCGCCGACCGCGAGGCCGCCGAAGAGCGCCACGAGCACCGCGCCCGCGACGACGTCGGCCCCGAACAGCACTCCGAAATCCGGGGTGAGCGCGGCGACGAACCGGTCGGGGGCGAAGTGCTCCCCGACGCCCATGGCCAGCCCGAAGACGACGGCGACGAGAAGCGTGATGAAGACGAGGACCAGTTCGGTCCTGTCGCTCTGGTTCATACTCGGTAGCGTTCGGAGCGGGGCATAAAACACCCGAAGGTGCGAGCGAGTCGACTATCCGACACGAACGGTCGAGACGGAGTTCCGACTACCGGAGTGAGTCTGAGATGAAGGAATGGGCCGGACGCGATTTGAACACGCGACCGTCTGATTAAGAGTCAGACGCTCTGCCTAACTGAGCTACCGGCCCTTGCAATCTCTCGTAACTGCCGGTAGGTAAAATGACTTTCCTTTCTGTACGACGACGGCAGGGACGCACACGCACGAAACAACGAACAAACGGTGGGTGTTAAGTGGCGGCCGACCGGAGTAGCGGGCAACGATGAGTGCAGGGGTCAGCATTTCCTCGATGTCTACGTACGCGATACTCGGTTGTGGGAGCGTCGGGCACGCTGTCGCCGAGGAACTGACAGACGAGGGAAAAGATGTCCTCATCCTCGACAAGGACGAAAGCCGCGTCGAAGCCCTGCGCGACCAGGATTTGAACGCGCAGACCACGGACATCGCCGACCCGGAACTCGCCGACGCCGTCACCGGCCGCGACGTGATTCTCATTCTCTCGTCGGACGTCGAAGCCAACAAGGCCGCCGTCTCGACCATCCGTGACCGCGGCGAGGACCAGTTCATCGTCGTCCGCGCCTCGGACCCCGTCTCCGAGGACGAACTGACGAAACTGGGAGCCGACGTGGTCATCAACCCCTCCGAGGTCATCGCCGACTCCGCGCTCCGAAGCGTCGAGTCCGGCGAACTCGAGTACAAGGCCCGCCAACTGGCCGACCTCCTGCGCGACACCGACCACGGGATGGCCATCCTCACCCACGACAACCCCGACCCCGACTCGCTCGCCTCGGCGGTCGCCCTCCAAGCCATCGCCCGCGAGTACGACGTCGAGGCCGACATCCTCTACTCGGGCGACATGGGCCACCAGGAGAACCGGGCGTTCGTGAACATCCTCGGCATCGAACTCACCCCGCGGAGCGACTCGAAACCGCTCGAAGAGTACGGCGCGGTCGCGCTCGTCGACCACATGAAGTCGGGGATGCCCGACCTCGGCGACGCCGACATCACGGTGTTCATCGACCACTTCGAACCCGACGACGGCGTCGATGCCCGCTTTACCGACGTGCGGCCGAACGTCTCTTCGACCTCGACGATTCTCACGAAGTACATTCAGGAGTTCGACCTCAGCCCATCGCAGGCGGTGGCAACGGCGCTTCTCTACGGCATCCGCGCCGAGACGCTCGACTTCAAGCGCGATACGACGCCCGCGGACCTGACCGCCGCGGCGTATCTCTACCCCTTCGCCGACCACGACACGCTCGAAAAGGTCGAGTCGCCGTCGATGTCGCCGGAGACGCTCGACGTGCTCGCCGAGGCCATCCAGAACCGCGACGTACAGGGGTCGCACCTCGTCTCGAACGCGGGGTTCATCCGCGACCGCGACGCGCTGACGCAGGCGGCCCAGCACCTCCTCAACCTGGAGGGAATCACCACGACGGCCGTCTTCGGCATCGCCGACGACACCATCTACCTCGCGGCGCGGTCGAAGGACATCCGCATGAACATCGGGAAGATTCTGAGCGACGCCTTCACCGGAATCGGTGAGGCCGGCGGCCACTCCACGCAGGGGTCCGTCGAGATTCCGCTCGGCATCTTCACGGGCATCGAGTCCAACGACGACAACCGCGACACGCTCCTCCAACTCACCGAAGAAGCGGTAAAGCGCAAGCTCTTCCGTGCGATGGGCGTGGAGGGCGGCGAGAGCGGAAACGGAAGCTAGAACGTCAGACGACGAGCGACTCTTCGTCTTCTTCGGGATTCTTCAGGCGCTCGATGACGTCGTTGATGAGGATGACGTCACCGACGGCGCGGACCCACCGATACGGGATGAGAACGCCCTTTCCGGGTTCGATTTGGTTGCGGAACAGTTCGTCGTTCAGCGCCGTCAACGCGAGGCCGGTGACCGTCTCGTGGTCCAGGTCGAGGCGGACGTCTTCGACCTCGCCGACGAACACACCGTTGTTCGAGTAGACCTCCCGGCCTACGAGCGTCGTAATCTCTTCGGGCGTCCCGTCCATATCCGCCAACATGGGATGCCGGGTCTTAATTGTTCGTAGCCCGCGAGTCGGGGCGCAGACACGCGGCAGACGGGCGTCCGACGCCGGGGAGAAATCACCGGACAAAGACGTGTCTCTCGGTTGAGAAGACGGTGTTGCTCGCGTCGCGGGCGACGGCCGAAGCGGGGACCGAGACGGGGGCGCGTTACCGTCGCGGCGCGACCAGTTGAATCGGGTGTTGCGTCGGTCGGCTGAGGAGCGAATCGAGCTGTTCGAGACAGGAGGTGCCGCTGGCGACGACGGTGCGGTCCCTGTTCTCGTCGGTCTGGAACTGCCCCTGTAGCTCGGAGCCGACGTCGACGCTGAGTTCGTAGTACTCGGACTTGTAGCCGAACGAACCGGCCATCCCGCAGCACTCCACGTCGGAGGTGGCGACGTCGTAGCCGAGGTCCGAGAGGACGGCCTCGGTGTGGCCTTCGAGGCCGAGGGTGCGCTGTTGACAGTGGCTGTGGTAGGCGATTTCCTCGCCCGCACCCGCCGAGAGCGCGCCGGCGTCCGCGCCGTGTTCGAGCAGGCCGAAGACGTACTCCATGACCTCGTAGCTGGCCTCGGAGATGCGCTCGAAGGACTTCTCGGGGAGGAACTTCTCGTACTCGCTTTGGAACATCGCGAGGTCCGAGGGCTCGATGACGACGATGTCGCGGCCGTCGTCGATGTGCTCCGCGAGGCCGGCGTACACGTCGTGAGCGTGGTCCTCCGCGGTCGCAATCATGCCCTGCGAGAGAGGGGCGCGGCCCGACGAGCGAACGTCGGGGACGATAACGTCGACGCCGAGGGCTTCGAGAGCGCGGACCGCCGCCTTCCCGCGTTCGACCTGCACGTGGTTCGTGTACACGTCGGGGTAGAGCACGGCGGTCCGGACCGGGTCGTCGACCCGCGAGGTGCGGCTCTCGAACCAGTCTTTCAGCGTCTCGCGCTGGAAGGCGGGGAGTTCGCGGCGGGCGTCGATACCGAGGAACCGCTCCATGATGTCGCGGGAGACGCCGAGGCCGGCGGCCCAGTTGGAGACGGGCGCGAAGAAGCTCCCGACCTTCGCGGCCGTCTCGAAGTTGCCGAAGAAGCGCTTCTGGAGGCTGACGCCGCCGGGTTCCTCGTCGGGGGTGAGTCCCTCGACGAGCCAGTCGAGTTCGGAGACTTCGCCGCGGTTGACCCGGTCGCGGACGACCGTGTTTATCCACGGGATGTCGATTTCGACCGGGCAGGCGGTGGTACACCGGCTACAGCCGGTACAGAGGTCGTTGAACTCCGCGGCGCTGTCGAGGCCCTCGACGCCGGCTTCCCAGCCGGTGCCGATGCCGCCGGAGTAGGTCTCGCCGCCGAAGGCGTGGCCGCCGACGTGCTGGAAGTTGGCGCAGACGTTGGAACACGCCGAACACCGGATGCAGTAGAGCGTCTCGCGCAGTTGGTCGTCCTCGCGCATGTCGAACCGCCCGTTGTCGATGAGCACGAGGTGGAAGTCGCGGTCCGTCTCGGTCGCCGAAAGCGGCGTGTCGGGGGCGTCGAAATCGACGGTCGGCGACTCGACCGGCGGGGTCAGAAGCGAGATGTAGGAGGTGATGTCCTGTCCCGTCCCCGACTTGCCGATGAGTTCGACGAAGGGCCGGAGGTCCTCGACGGTCGGAATGACCTTCTCGACGCCGGCGACCGCGACGTGCGTGTCGGGCACGACGGCCGTCTTCCGGGCGTTACCCTCGGAGGTGACGAGCGCCATCGTCCCGGTGTCGGCGGTGATGAAGTTCGCGCCGGTCATCCCCACGTCCGCGCCCTCGATGAGTTCGCCGAGCTGTTCGCGGGCGAACATGGTGAGTTCCTCCGCGGTTTCGAGGGGCTCGTCGGGTTCGAACGTCTCGTTGAACAGGTCGGCGATGGCCTCCCGCGACTTGTGGATGGCGGGCGCGACGATGTGCGACGGCGACTCGTCTGCGACCTGCAGGACCCACTCGCCGAGGTCGGTCTCGACCACGTCGATGTCGGCGGCTTCGAGGTCCTCGTTGACCTCTATCTCCTCGGAGGTCATCGACTTCGACTTGACGACGCGCTCTGCCTCCTTGTCCTCGCAGACCTCGCGGATGTACTGGTTCGCGTCGGCCGCATCGTCGGCGATGTAGAGCGTGCCGCCGTTGGATTCGACCGTCTCGCGCAGTTGGTCGATGAGTTCGGGGAGGCGCTCGATGGCGTCTTCCTTGATGGCTCGCGCCTCCGACTTCAGCCCCTCGTAGTCGTCGAGCGTCTGGACCGACTCGTAGCGACCCTCGTTGAACCCGCGGGTGCTCGTGCCGACGGCGTCGCCTTCGGTCTCCATCAACTGTCGAATCTTCGCCGCCTTGGCCTCGCGCGCCTTACTCATCGAGAATCACCACGTGGACTTCCTTCGGACCGTGTGCTCCTTTCACCAGCGCGCCCATGTCGGCGGTGGCGCTGGGACCGGTGGCGATGATGGCCGAGGAGTGTCCCGTGCGGAACTCCTCGCCCAGCCAGTCGAACGCCTCGGGCATGCCGGGGACGATGTCCGACTGCCGGAGGACGGCGACGTGGAGGTCGCCGAACAGACTCACCGGCTCGATGCCGTCAGGCGTGCCCTGCACGACGACGCTGCCGTAGTCAGCGATGCCGAGTCCAGCCGCCGTGACACCGGCGTTCGCCTCGCGGAGGTCCGCGGGGGTCGGGTCGGTGTTCACCCAGTCGGGGAGGTCGACGCCGTCGTACGGGAGGTCAACGCCGATAGTCGGGTCCGAACAGAGTCCTTCGAGCACGTCTGCCAACCCGTCGGAAGACGCGTGTGTCCAGCCTACTTCGAGTCGTTCGAGAGAGTCCTCGAACGTCGCAACCGTGCCGGTTGACATACGTTGAGCTAGCGCGTTCTACATAATCGTTCTTCGGGTTCAGACACCTCGCTGTCGGTTAATTATGAAGGATAGGAGTCAGGAGAACCGGCCGACCGCCTCGTCCGCGTCGGCGACCGTGCCGGCCGCGTCGCGCTTGCCAGCCGGGTTGGGCGTGTTCGGAGAGGCGAGTCGTGTTCATCACGAGGACGAGCGCGGGGAGGACCACAGCATCACGCCGGACATCACGGCCGCGGGACTCGTAGGGGGCGTCGGCACTCCCGACCCGGACCGACCCGACTCGGTTCGGGTCGCGAATCGACTCGGAAAACCAACCGCGCGCGACCCGGAATGACGCCCGTCACCGGGTGTCTTTATCCGTTCACGCAAACCGACATACGACAGAGCTAATCAATGGCATCCAACACGCACGAACCGGCCACCGACCCCGCGCTCGCTGGCGATTACGACTACGTCAGCGACGACGTCGAGCGGCCGGGGCTGGTCGAAGACCTCGAGTCCCTCGTCGAGGGCGACGTGCGATTCGACACCTACACGAGAACGCTGTACGCGACCGACGCGTCGGCGTACGAGCAAGTCCCCATCGGCGTCGTCATGCCGACTTCGACCGCCGACGTGGCGGCGGTGATGGAGTACTGCGCCGACCGCGAGATTCCCGTCCTCCCCCGCGGCGGCGGCACGAGCCTCGCCGGCCAGACCGTCAACGAGGCCGTCGTCCTCGACCTCGTCCGCCACATGGGCGGCGTCGAGGAAATCGACCCCGAGGCGCGGACGGCCACGGCCGAGGCGGGCGTCCGCCTCGGCGAACTCAACGAGGAACTCGCCCCCCACGGTCTGAAGTTCGCACCCGACCCGGCGTGGGGCGACCGCTCCGCGCTGGGCGGCGCAATCGGCAACAACTCCACGGGTTCGCACTCGCTGAAGTACGGCAAGACCGACTACTACATCGAGGAGTTGGAACTCGTCCTCGCGGACGGAACGGTGACGACGTTCGGCGAAGTGAGCGTCGACGAACTCCGCGAGTCCGGCGACCCCGACGGCGACCTCGAAGCCCGAATCTACGCGGAAGTCGCGCGGATACTCGACGAGGAGGCCGACGAGGTCTCCGAGCGCTTCCCCGACCTGAAGCGAAACGTCTCGGGCTACAACCTCGACATGCTCGTCGACGAGATGCGCGGCGAGCGCCGCACGCCGGACGATACCGGCATCGACGAGGACTGGGAGGCCGGCCGCGTCAACCTCGGTCGGCTCATCGCCGGGAGCGAGGGCACCCTCGGCATCGTGACGAAGGCGACCGTCTCGCTGGAGGAGATTCCGAACACCGCGTCGGTGGCGCTTCTCACCTACGACGACGTCATCGACGCGATGCACGACGTCGCGCCCATCCTCGAACACGAACCCGCGGCCGTCGAGGTCATGGACGACGTGCTGCTCGACCTCGCGCGCGACACCGCCGAGTTCGCCGACGTGGTCGGGATGCTCCCCGAAGGCACGGACTCGACGCTCCTCGTGGAGTTCTACGCCGACTCCGACGAGGACGGCAAACAGAAGGTGGCGAACCTCATCGAAGACCGCGTCATCGACCCCGACGGCACCGAGTTCGACCCCGACGAGGGCTCGGCCTCGGTGACCGGGAAGGAGCGCCGCGCGACCGACTTCATGGAGGCCCACGACGCCGACACCCGCGCGAAGTTCTGGAAGATGCGCAAGTCGGGACTCCCGATTCTCCTCGGTCGGACGACCGACGAGAAGCACATCGCGTACATCGAGGACACCGCCATCCCGGCGGAGAACCTCCCGGCGTACGTCTCGGACTTCCAGGACATCCTCGACGAACACGACACCTTCGCCTCGTACTACGCCCACGCGGGGCCGGGCGTCCTGCACATCCGTCCGCTGGTCAACACGAAGACGGCCGAGGGCGTCGAGACGTTCGAGGCCATCGCCGACGAGGTGACGGACCTTGTCGTCAAGTACGGCGGCTCCGTCTCGGGCGAACACGGCGACGGCCGCGCGCGGACCCAGTGGAACCGCAAACTGTACGGCGACCACCTCTGGAACGTCTTCCGCGACCTCAAGACCGCGTTCGACCCCGACTGGCTCCTGAATCCGGGGAACATCTGCGGCGACTACGATATGACCGAGCACCTCCGCTTTTCCCCCGACTACGAGTTCGACGCCGGCTTCGAACCGGCGCTGAACTGGGACAACGACAACGGGTTCGAGGGCATGGTCGAACTCTGCCACGGCTGTGCCGGCTGTCGCGGCCAGCAGTCCACGGTCGGCGGCGTCATGTGTCCGACGTTCCGCGCCGCCGAAGAGGAGATTCAGGCGACTCGCGGCCGCGCCAACATGCTCCGGCAGGCCATGAGCGGCGGGCTCCCGGAAGACGAGATGTTCACCGACGAGTTCGTCGACGAGGTGCTCGACCTCTGTGTCGGCTGTAAGGGCTGTTCGAAGGACTGCCCGAGCGAGGTCGACATGGCGAAGATGAAAGCCGAGGTCGTCCACGAGTACCACCAGCGCAACGGCTCCAGCCTCCGCGACAAGCTCTTTGCCAACATCGACTCGCTGTCCAAACTCGGCTCGGCGTTCGCCCCCCTCGCCAACGCGGCGACCAAGGTGCCGGGCGCGCGGACGGTCATGGAGAAGACCGTCGGCATCGCCAAGGAGCGCTCGCTCCCGAAATTCCACGCGACGAGTTTCGTGGAGTGGTTCGAAAGTCGAGGGTCGGCCGACATCCCCGAGGCGCAGGCCGACCGCAAGGTGCTGTTGTTCCCCGACACGTACACGAACTACAACCACCCCGAGGTCGGTAAGGCCGCCGTGAAGGCGCTGGAGGCCGCGAACGTCCACGTCCGGATTCCGGAGGGCGTCGCCGGCTCCGGCCGGCCGCCACACTCGAAGGGCTTCCTCGACAAGGCCCGCGCCGACGCCGAGCAGAACGTCGAGGTGCTCGCGCCCTACGTCGAGGAGGGCTGGGACATCGTCCTCTGTGAGCCCTCCGACGCGGTGATGTTCCAGTCGGACTACCTCGACCTGCTCTCCGGCGACGACGTGGAAACCGTCGCAGCCAACGCCTACGGCGTCATGGAGTACGTCGACGCGTTCCGGCTGGACGAGTCGCTGTCGTTCCTCCCGCAGGACGAGTCCCTGACGTACCACGGCCACTGCCACCAGAAGTCCACGAAGAAGGACCACCACGCGGTGGGCGTCCTCCGCCGCGCCGGCTTCGAGGTGGACCCGCTGGATTCGACGTGTTGCGGGATGTCCGGGTCGTTCGGCTACGAGGCCGAACACTACTCCATGTCGAAGGCAATCGGGAACATCCTCGAAGGCCAGGTGGCCGAGAGCCCCGGCGACGTGGTCGTCGCCCCCGGCGCGTCCTGCCGGACGCAACTCGAAGACATGGACGGCGCGACCGACGACCCGCCGCACCCGGTCGAGGTGCTCGCGCGCGCCATCGACGCGTAAGCGTCCGCGTCGGCGGAAGCCACAGATTCGGGCGCGCCGCCGGCCGCCGTCTCGCCTCGTTTTTCGTCGCAGATACGTTTAGGGCGCTCCGCGGCCAACCGCGGGACCACCGAGATGCGAGGGACCCAGCCATGACACCGATGGAACTCGATGACGTGCGCGTCGACGCGTACATGACGACCGGCGTGGAGACGGTCGGCCCCGACGCGTGGGTCACAGACGTGGTCGACCGGCTCAAGGCCGGCCCGCAGTACGGCGGCCTCCCGGTCGTCGACGACGAGGACCACCTCCTTGGGTTCGTCGGCGCGATAGACCTCTTGGAGGTCAACGGCGACGTGCGGGTCGAGGCGGTGATGAGCCGCGACCTCGTGGTCGTCCGCCCGGAGATGACGGTGAAGAACGCCGCGCGCGTCATCTTCCGCACCGGCCACCAGTTCCTCCCCGTCGTCGACGACGAACGAGTACTACTCGGCCTCTTTTCGAACGGCGACGCGGTGCGGAGCCAAATCGAGCGGACGACGCCCTCGAAGGTCCAGAGCACCCGCGAGATGCTCGAACGGACCCACGACGCGTCGATCAGCGTCACCGAGCGCGAGGTGACGGTCGACTCGCTGATTCCGACCCAGCGGGAGGTCTACGGCGACGAACTCGAAGGCCGCAAGTACGAACTCCAAAACGGGCTCGCGGAACCGCTCATCGTCGTCTCCCACGGTCCCGAGACGCTGCTCGTGGACGGCCACCACCGGGCGATGGCCGCGGAACAGCTCGACATCGACCGGATGCTCGCGCACGTCCTCACGGTCTCGCCGGAGGAGGTCGGCGAGTTGGGCCTGCGCAGGATGGCCCGCCTCGGCGGCCTCCAATCGCTCGCGGACGTGGAGGTCAACGACTACCTCCAGCACCCGCTCATCGAGAAGACCGAGCAGTAGGGCTGAAGCGACGCCGGAAGACGCGAGTCGGGGCGGTGAGCCGAGTTACCCGGCGAGGTCGTCGAGCGCGTCGCCGAACGCGGACAGCGCCTCGCTCATCGCCTCGGGGTCGCCGCCGAGGGAGATTCGGAACGACTCCGGCGCGTCGAAGAAGCGACCGGGGACGACGAGGACGCCGCGGTCCCACGCGGCGTCCGCGACCGCGTCGCCGTCGGCCGAGGCGTGGTCGAGGAAGGCGAACGTGCCGCCGGCGTGGATGCGACCGTCGAGTTCGTCGCGCTCGGCGACGAACGTCGCCAGCAGGTCGTGGTTCGCCGAGAGGTGTTCGCGGGCGGCGGCCTCTATCTCGTCGCCGTGGTGGAGCGCGCGCCGGGCGAGTTTGGTGCTCGGCTCGGCGACCGCGGGGAGGTACATCGACGCCGAGCGGGCGCGCTCGACGACCTCCTCGGGGCCGATAATCCAGCCGACGCGGAGCCCACCGAGCCCGTAGAACTTCGTCAGCGACCCGGTGACGACGGTGTTGTCGAGACCGGAGGCGGTGATACCGCCGAAGGGGCCGTCGGCCGCGGGGTCGACGAAGGGCGCGTACACCTCGTCGACGAGGAGGTAGCCGCCGGCGTCGTCCGCGGCCGACGCGACTTCGGCGAGTTCGGCGCGCGGCGTGAGTTTGCCCGACGGGTTGTGTCGATTGGTGACGATGGCGTAGGCGAACGCGTCGGTCGAGGCCCCGTCGAGGCGGTGCGGTTCGAGTTCGTAGTCGTACTCCGGCGGGCGGACGAAGCGGTCGACGCGCGCGCCGAGCGCCTCCGACGTGGCCACGAGCGGCTGGTAGCCGGGCTTTTCCACGAGCACCTGCGGGCACGGGTCGTCGGGGTCGTCGCCGTCTTCGTCGTCATCGGTCGCGAGGTCGAGAAGGGCGCAGGCGGCGAGGAAGTTCGCGTTCGTCGCGCCCGCGGTGACGAGGACCGACGACTCGGGGACGTCGTAGCGCGCCGCGAGTTGACCGGCGAGCGTCGCGTCTTCGGGGTCCGAGCGCCCCGCGAGAACCGGCGGGACGAGGTCGTCGCCGCGCCGGGACGAGCCGAGGTCGCTCGTCGCGAGGTCGTGGGTGGCCTCTGCCGCCCGGTCGACAATCCACTCCAGATAGGGGATTCCGGGAAACGTCGTCGTCATTGGGACACCTTCGCGGTCGCTCCCGTAAGTCGTTGGGGTCTCGGGGACATCGGCCGCGGGCGGCGGGGGAGTCAGCGTTCGTCGACCGGCGGCCGGGGGAGCGGCGAGGCGTCGGCCCGACAGTTTTCGATGCGCTGGCTGGCCCACGACACCGCCGACGGCGACTCGTTGTAGATGACGCCCGCGAGACCGCTCTCGGAGTACGCGACCAGGAAGGCGACGGGACCGTCAGGGAGGTCGGAGACGACGAGGCTGTACGGGAGCGACTCGACCGACCGGAGCGAAAAGGAGCTGACCGACCACGCCTCGGCGAGCTGTGGCCGGTACGCGGTGACGAGTCGCTGGACCACGTCGTCGGTGGCGACGAGGTCGACCGGGGTGCCGTCCTCGACGACGGCGCGGTAGTAGGCGTCGACCTGTGAGGGCAGGGCTCCGCGAACGCACCCGCGTATCGACGTCGAACCCTCGACGAAGGAGGTGAGCTTCGAGAGCGCGGGACCGGGGCCGCCGTCGTCGACGGCGACGACCTCACAGCCGTCGAGGAACACCGGCGCGAGCGGCGCGTTCGAGTCGAGCGAGTCGAGCACCGCGGCGGCGGCGTCGATGTCGTCCAAGCACTCGACGAACTGCGAGTAGGTGTCGAGCGCAATCCGCCCGGCGAGCGTCGGGTGGTGGACGCCGTCGGTCGTCTCGATGAAGCCGACGCGCTCTAACTCGCGGAGGCCGCGGTCGACGGTCGACCGTGACACGGGGAGCCCGCTCGTGAGTTCCGCGGTGGTCCGAGGGCGGCGAACGACGGCTTCGAGCACGTCGGCACGCGACGCGAGCACGTCGAACACCTCGTCAACCTCGGACCGAACCATGTCGAACTGCATGAACGTGTTACTACTTAAATAACAGGAGAACCGACAAATAGCATATAAACAAACGAGTCATTTATATACTACGAGTCACGCCGTGAGCGAGTGATGCGATGGGTGAAGTAAAGCGTATAGCAGGAGTACGAGGGTATGCCGGGGTGCCTCTGACAACCGGCTTATCGTCCGAACCGGGGTGCCCGGTCCGGTTCGGGCGTCAGAAGGGGAAGACATTCCCCTTCACATTTTGCTTCGAAACGCTTCTTCGACGAGCGGTGTCGCCGTCTCGACCGAGTCGCCGCGCGCGAGGTGCGCGTCGCACGAACAGTCCGAAGAGCCGAAGCCATCGACCGGGGTCGAACCGAGCGACGACGCGAGTTCGGTCGCGACCGCACACTCTACGTCACGGTCGGTGACGCAGACGACCCGCGCGAGGTCGACGTTCGGGTGGCCGCCGAGGTAGTCCACGTGCCAGTGGCGAGCGTCGTGGTCGCCGGCCGCGACGCGCCGATGGCGGAGGACGCGGCGTAAGCCGCCCGTTCCGAACGCGCTCCCGACGTAGACGTAGCCACCGTCCGAGAGGCGATGTTCGCCCAGCGCGCCGACCTCGAGAGTCGCCTCGGGCGCGTCGAAGACCAGCGCGTAGGTCCCGACGGGCGACCGGGAATCGAGAGCCAGCGGGTCGTCGTCGGTCCCGAGGACCGCGGGGTCGAGCGAGTGGACTGACGAGGCGTCGCCGGCCGGGTTCCTCGGGTCGCTCATCGAGTGACGAACGTCGCCCCGACTACGAAAGTTCGGCGGGTCGCGGTTCGGCGTTGTCGAGGAGGTCCGAAAACAGGCCGGCCGCGTCGGCGTCGAGGTCGTAGACGCTGTGGACGTCGTCGGGGTCGCGGCCGCGGCCGCTGGCGGCGCCGACGACCTTGGCGATTCTGTCGTAGTTGTCGCGGACGAGACTGCCGAGGAGTCCGGGCATTCCGGCTCGTTCGGTGAGTTCTTTGGCGGCGGCGCGGCCGGCGTACACGCGCCCCTCCCGGCGGTCGACGAAGACCATGGCGAACGGCACGTCGGCGAACTGGGCGTCGAGGAACGCCTGCGCGGCGTCGTCGTACCACGAAATCGCTTCCACGTCGTCGAGGCGCTTCAGCGCCGACGCGGCGACGGAGCAGTAGGCGCACTCGCCGTCGTAGATGAGCACGGCGGCCGCGGACTCGTTCATACGCTTCCGTCGGGACGCGGAGAACAAAAACAGCGCGGCGGTCGTGGCTCGTGTTACCACGTCGAGTCTGCGACAGCGTTAGGGCGACCACGTCCGCAGTAGGCGTGTGGACGACCTCATCGAGTGGCTTCGGACCAGACCGTACTACGAGGGGCAGATTCGGTCTCACCGCCGGTTCGAGGCTTGCGAGCCGGCGTTCGCCGACGTGGACCTCGAACCGCGATTGGCGTCGGCGCTCGAAGACCGCGGCATCGACCGACTCTACCGGCATCAGGCCGAGGCGGTCGAGGCGGTCCGCGACGGGGAGAACGTCGTGTTAGCGACGCGGACCGCGAGCGGCAAGAGCCTCGCGTACACCGTGCCGGCGTTCGAGCGGGCGATGGACCACGGCGGCCGGACGCTCTATCTCGGCCCGCAGAACGCGCTCGTCGCCGACCAACTCGACACGCTGTCGGACCTCGCGCGCGGCCTCGGCTTCGGCAGCCGCGTCTCGGTCGACCAGTACACCGGCCGGCTGTCGAAATCCGAGAAGCGAGAGGTGAGAAAGCGGATGCCGACGGTTTTGCTTTCGAACCCCGACATGGTTCACTACGCGCTGCTCCCGCACGCCCACCGGCTGTGGGAGTGGTTCTTCTCCTCGCTGGAGACGGTCGTCATCGACGAGGTCCACGGCTACCGCGGGGTGTTCGGGAGCCACGTCGCCCTGCTCATCCGCCGGCTCAAGCGCGTCTGCGAGCGGTTCGGGGCCGACCCGCAGTTCGTCTGCTGTTCGGCCACCATCGGCAACCCCGTCGAACACGCCGCGCGCATCACGGGCGAGCGGGAGGACTCCTTCGCCCTCGTGGACGAGGACACGAGCGGGACGGGAGAGACCAACTGGCTCCTCTGGAACCCGCCGGAGTACGAGAACCCCGACGCCGGCGGGTCGGGGCGGCGGCGCTCGGGCCACGTCGAGACCAAGAACCTCTTTGTCGACCTCGTCGCGCGCGGTCACCAAACGCTGGCGTTCACCCGGGCTCGACAGGCCGCCGAGCGGTACGCCTCCGAGAGCGCGAGCGACCTCCGGAGTCGCGGCGAGCACGGACTCGCCGGCGAGGTGGCGGCGTATCAGGCCTCGCTGACCCACGACCGACGGCGAGAGATAGAGGCCGGCCTCCACGACGGCGACATCGCGGGCGTCTGGAGCACCAACGCGCTCGAACTCGGCGTCGACGTGGGCGGCCTCGACGTGGTGCTCATCGACGGCTACCCCGGCACGCGGATGTCCGCGTGGCAACAGGCCGGGCGGGCGGGTCGCGGCGACAGACCCGCGCTCGTCGTCCTCGTCGGCGGCGAGGACCAACTCGACCAGTACCTGATGAACCACCCCACCGAGTTCTTCGACGGTGACCCCGAACGCGCCGTCTCCGACCCGGAAAACGACCACTTGCTCCCCTCGCACGTCGCCTGCGCGGCCGCGGAAAACTGGCTCTCGACCGGAGACGAGTCGTACTTCGGTGGGTCGTTCCCCGGTGTCGTCTCCAACCTCGAAGCCGACGGGACGCTGGCGCGCCGGGAGACGGACGACGGCCTCCGGTGGACCCACGACGGGGGCGAGAGCCCGCAGCACGCGATGAGCCTCCGGACCATCACCGACCGCGAGGTGCAACTGATGGACACGCGGAACGACGAGACCATCGCCACGCTGGCGTTCGACGACGCGCTTCGGGACGCCCACCCCGGCGCGGTCTACCACCACCAAGGCCAGACGTACGAGGTCGCCGAGTTGGATTTAGACCGCGACGTGGCCCGACTCCAGCCGACGTGGGCGGACTACTACACGCGGGTCCTCCACGACAAGCACATCACGGTCGAGCGGGACATCCTGTCGAAACCGCTGTCGGCGCGGTCCGACGTGGAGGTCCGGTTCGCCGAGGTGACGATGCGCAAGCAGATAACGGGCTTCGAGCGCCGCGACCCGAAGCGCGGGACGACCATCGGCCAGCAACTGCTCGACCTCCCGGAGACGAGTCTGCGGACGAAGGCGCTGTACTTCACCGTGCCCGGCGACGTGGAATCGGAGATGCGCGAGCTATCGAGCGACCGCCCGGAGGGCCGCGACTACGGCTTCAACGGCGGCATCCACGCCGCGGAACACGGGATGATTTCGCTGTTTCCGCTCCGACTGCTCTGTGACCGCGGCGACATCGGCGGGCTCTCGACGCCGTACCACGCCCACACCGACCAATCGACCATCTTCATCTACGACGGCCACCCCGGCGGAGTCGGCATCACGCGCGCCGGCTACGACATCGTGGAGGGGCTGATGCGACAGACCGCCGACCTGATTTCGGACTGCGACTGCGAGGACGGCTGTCCCTCATGCGTGCAGTCGCCGCAGTGTGGCAACGCGAACGACCCGCTGGCGAAGGACACGGCGGTCCTGCTGTTGGAGTCGCTGACGGGGACGCGGGCCTGAAGCGGGCGGTCGGGCGTGAATCGCCCGCCCTCGCCGACTCGCCGAATTAATTATCACTAAATCACCATTTCAGGGCCGCTATTCCGAACCAATAGCTATTTTTGGGAGGCCTAAATTTATGGAGGCAATGAACGCGGACATCTGCGTGGTCGTCCCGACTATTCGGGAGTACGAGTGCATGCGGTCGTACTTCGACAACGCGCGCGAACACGATTTCGACCTCGACCGGCTCTTCGTCCTCCTCGTCACGGAGGACTTCTGCGACACCGAGGGGATGGAGTCGATGCTGGACGACGAGGGCGTCGCGGGCGCGGTCTTCGACGAGGCCGCCCGCGAGGAGTGGTACGACGAACACGACGTCTCGGAGTACTCGCACCTCGTCCCGGCGGCGAGTCACGCCCAGACGAGTTTCGGCCTACTGTACATGTGGGCGCATCCCGAGTTCGACTACGGCGTCTTCATCGACGACGACACGCTCCCGCACGACGAGTGGGACTTCTTCGGCCGCCACATGGCGAACCTCGACCGCACCGACGAGGTGGAGTCGGTGTCGAGCGACGAGCGCTGGGTGAACGTCCTCTACCAGAACGCCGACGAGCACGGGCTGTACCCCCGCGGATACCCCTACTCGGCGATGGACGAGACGGTCGAAACCGGGACGCGGGAACTCCGCGACGTGGTCGCCTCGCAGGGGCTGTGGACGAACGTCCCCGACCTCGACGCGGTCCGCATCCTGATGGACGGCGACCTCGAAGGGCAGGCGCAGACCCGGACCGACTTCGACGACTTCGACGGCGACTTCGTCGCCGAACCGGGCCAGTACCTCACCGTCTGCTCGATGAACCTCGCGTTCGAGCGCGAGGTCATCCCGGCGTTCTACCAGCTACCGATGGACGACAACGAGTGGGAGGTCGGCCGCTTCGACGACATCTGGTCGGGCGTGTTCCTCAAGCGCGCCGCCGACGTGCTCGACAAGGACGTGCTCACCGGCTACCCGCTCTGCGAGCACAACAAGGCCGCCCGCCCGACGTTCGACGACCTCAACAACGAGGTCCCGGGGCTCGAGCTCAACGAGCACCTCTGGGAGGTCGTGGACGCGGTCGGCGACGACGCCGACAGCTACGCCGGCGTCTTCGAGGCGATGGCCGACGCCCTCGCCGACGGCGACTGGTCTGACTACCGCAACGGCGACTTCTTCAACTACGTCGGCGAGCACATGCGCGACTGGCTGGACTGCCTCGACGCCCTCGCAGCGCCGCGGGCCGCCGCGCCCGCCGACGACTGATTGGCCGACAGCTGACCACCCAAACGACTGCTGACCAACCGGTCGACTGCTGACCGGCCGACGCGCGCCGTCGGACCGGCAGTCGTCTCTTTGTCCCGCGATTCGGGCGCTTCGCCCGACGAATCGGTAGGTATAAATGATTTAGGGAGACCTAAATCCATGTATGCAAGAACGCGACCGAGAGCTTCGCGGCCACAGTCGTCGCCGGTTCATCGCGACGACGGCGGCCCTCGGGGTCGGCGCGCTCGCCGGCTGTACCGGCGGCGACGAGGAGACGGAAACGACGACTGAGTCCGAGAGCGGCGAGGGGGTCGGACAGATCGGTTCCGGTCGCTCGCCGTTCGGCGACCGCGAGATAACCGGCGGCGTGTCCGTCTCGGAGATGCCCGACCTCTCGGGCGAACTCACGCTCTACTCGGGCCGCGGCAAGGCGCTCGTCGGCGAGCTCATCTCCTTTTTCGAGGAGTACTACGACGACTTCACCATCCGCCCGCGGTACAACTCGGCGACCGAACTGGTCAACCAGATTCAGACCGAGGGGCAGAACAGTCCCGCGGACGTGTTCTTCTCGGTCAACGCCGGGTCGCTCGGCGCGTTGAAGGACGCGGGTCGCGCGCAGGAACTCCCGAGCGAGGTGCTCGACCTCGTCCGCGACGAGTTCCACGACCCCGACGGACAGTGGACCGGAACCTCGGGTCGCGCCCGGACCGTCCCGTTCAACACGGACCAGTTCGACGAGTCGGAGATTCCCGACGACATCATGGCCTTCCCCGACACGGAGGCGTTCCGCGACAACATCGGCTGGGCCCCGACGTACTCCTCGTTCCAGGCGTTCATCACGGCGATGCGCGTCCTCGAGGGCGAAGACGCCACGAGAGAGTGGCTGCAGGGGATGCAGGACCTCGGCGTCACGGAGTACAACGACGAGTTCCTCGTCTCGCAGGCCGTCGCCGACGGCGAAATCGGCGCGGGCTTCGCCAACCACTACTACATCCAGCGCATCCTCGCCGGGCGGTCGAACGCGCCGCTTTCGACCGCGTTCACCGCGGGCGACGCCGGCTCGATTTTCAACGTCGCGGGCGCGCTCGTCCTCGACACCGCCGAGGACTCCGAACTGGCGAGCAACTTCGTTCGCCACCTGCTGTCGGCCGAAGCGCAGGACTACTTCGCGCGGACGACCTTCGAGTACCCGCTCGTCTCGGGCGTCGACCCCATCGGCGAGCTTCCGGGCATCGACGAACTCAGCCCGCCGGAGGGCCTCGACCTGACGCAACTCTCGGACCTCGAAGGAACCGTGGAACTCTTGCGTGAGGTGGGCGTTCTCTGAGGTAGCTCACTCATGGCGACCGAACAGCAGACGGGGACCGGTGGGGGGGACGACGAGCAACCGCTCGGCCTGACCGTCGCCAGCGGGGCCGTCGCCGCCGCCGTCGTCGTCCCGCTGTTGTGGCTCGTCAAGACCGCGCTCGAAGTCGGGTTCGCCGAGGCGCTGTCGCTCGTCACCCGACCGACGACCGTCGAAGTGTTTCTGAACAGCGCCGTCCTCGTCACGCTCGTCACCGCCGCGTGCATCGGGCTCGGCGTCCCGCTGGCGTATCTGACCGTCCGGACCGACCTGCCGTTCAGACGCTTTTGGACCGTCGTCGTCTCGCTGCCGCTCGTTATTCCGAGCTACATCGGCGCGTTCGCGTTCGTCTCGGCGTTCGGCCCGCGCGGCGCGTTCCAGCGGCTGTTGGCCCCGCTCGGGGTCGAGTCGCTCCCGGAAATTTACGGGTTACCCGGTGCCGTTTTGGTGCTGACGCTCTACACGTATCCGTACGTGTTCATCACCACCCGGGCCGCGCTGAAGTCGATGGACACCACGCTCATCGACGCCGCGCGGACCCTGAACCACACCCGCTGGGAGTCGTTCAAGCGGGTAACGGTCCCGCAGATACGCCCCGCGGTCGCCGCCGGGTCGCTCCTGACGGCGCTGTACGTCCTCTCGGACTTCGGCACGCCGGCCATCATGAAGTTCGACGCGTTCACGCGCGTCATCTACGTGGAGTTCGGGACGTTCGGCCGCGACACCGCGACGCTCCTGTCGCTCCAACTCATCGCCGTGACGCTCCTCATCTTGACCCTCGAATCGAAGATTCGGGGCGACGAGCGCACGACGACCGGCGGGCGCTCGGGGAGTCCGATGCCGCTCGGTCGGTGGAAGTACCCGGCGCTCGGCTTCGCGGCGCTCGTCGCCACCGTCGCCCTTCTCGTCCCGCTCGGCATCCTCTTTACGTGGCTCGCGCAGGGCGTCGCCGCGACGAGTCAGTCGCTCGCGTTCCAGCCCGAGTACGCGTTCAACTCGGTCCTCGTCGCGGCCGCGACGGCGGGCGCGGCGACGCTCGCCGGCCTGCCCGTCGCCTACCTCGCCGCACGGCACCCCTCGCGGCTGAGTTCCGTCTTCGAGCGCGCGACCTACGTCGGCTACGCGGTGCCGGGCGTCGTCCTCGGACTGGCGCTCGTCTACTTCGGAAGCTCCTACGCGACGCCCATCTACCAGACGCTCTACCTCCTCGTGTTCGCCTACATCATCCGTTTTCTCCCGCAGGCAATCGGGTCGCTCCGGGCGTCGTTCCTCCGGGTCGACCCCGCGCTCCCGGAGGCGGCGCGGACGCTCGGTGAAACCCCGTCGGGGGCGTTCCGTCACGTGACGCTCCCGCTCGTCGCGCCCGGCCTGTTCGGCGGCGCGGCGCTCGTCTTCCTGACGACGATGAAGGAACTGCCCGCGACGCTCCTGCTGCGCCCCTCGGGGTTCAGCACGCTCGTGACGCACATCTGGACGGCCTACGAGCAGGGCTACTTCGGCCAGGCCGTCGTGCCCGCGTTCATCCTACTTTTCGTCTCCGGGCTCTCGATGCTCGTCATCATCACCCAAGAGGGATACGATGTCAAATAGCACACTCTCGACCACCGACCGCTCGAACCGCACGGAATCCACCGGCTCCGACGCCGACGACGAGGACGCCGGCGGCGTCCTCGAACTCGACGGCGTCTCGAAGTCCTACGGCACCGAGTCGGTCATCGCCGACCTCTCGCTCAGCGTCGAGGAAGGCGAAATCCTCACGCTCCTCGGCCCCTCGGGCTGTGGGAAGACGACGACGCTCCGGCTCATCGCCGGACTCGACCGCCCCGACGGCGGCGAGGTCCGACTGAACGGGAACGTCGTCTCCGGCGGGGACACCTTCCGCGCGCCCGAAGAGCGCGGCGTCGGCGTCGTCTTCCAGGAGTTCGCGCTGTTCCCGCACCTCACCGCGGCCGAGAACATCGCCTTCGGCCTGAAAGACCTCGACGAGGCCGAGCGCGACGAGCGCGTTCGCGACCTCCTCGACCTCGTCGGACTGGAGACCCAAGGCGAGAGCTACCCCGACGAACTCTCCGGCGGCCAGCAACAGCGGGTCGCCCTCGCCCGGTCGCTCGCGCCCGAACCGGCCATCCTGCTCCTCGACGAGCCCTTCTCGAACCTCGACGTGGACCTCCGCGTCCAGATGCGCGAAGAGGTCCGCCGCATCCTCAAAGAGGCCGGCGTGACGGCCGTCTCCGTCACCCACGACCAGGAGGAGGCGATGTCCATCTCCGACCGCGTGGCCGTGATGAACGACGGCGACCTCGAACAAATTGGCGAGCCCGAACAGGTGTTCCAGCACCCCGAGTCCCGCTTCGTCGCCGGCTTCCTCGGCTACGCCGGGTTCCTGCCGGGACGCATCGCGGGCGAGGTGGTCGAGACCGAACTCGGGACGGTCGGCCGCGACCAGATTCACGGCCTCGCGCCCGAGTACGACGACACGGACATCGACATCCTCGTCCGCCCCGACGACGTGTCGGCGCACCCCTGCGGCGACGGCGGCGAGGGTCACGGCAAAGTCGTCGGGAAGCGCTATCTCGGTCCGACCATCCTCTACGAGGTCGAACTCCACGGCGGCGACAGTCTGCTGTGTATGCACAACCACGACGAGACCGTCCCGACCGACGGCTGCGTCGAGGTGACGCTCGACGCCGGCCACGAACTCGCGTGGTTCCCGCGCGAACAGCGCCCCGAGACCGGCCCCTACTCGGACTGAGGATGGGTCGGCGAGACTCGAAGACGGACGGCTCTCTCCCGCTCGGCGGCCGCGTGCGAGCCGCAGTCCGCGGGCTCACGTTCGATTTTGACGTTACCATCGACATCGACCGGACCCGGACGCGAAGACGACTCGCCGCGCTCGGTGTCTCGCTTCTCGTCGGACTCGTCGTGACGTGGCTCGCGGTCGATCTCTTTCCGTACCACACCGTCAACGACGACGAGGGCGTCTACCTCACGCAGGCCGCGATGCTCCTCGAAGGCAAACTGTTCCTCTATCCCGGCCAACTGACGGAGGCCGTCAGGCCGTGGTTTTTCGTGGTACAAGAGACGCCGAGCGCCCCCGGCGGCGTCCAACTCTACTCGAAGTACTCGCCGGCCGTGCCGGCGCTGTTCGCGGTCGGCCTCGCCGTCGGGCTTCCGAACCTCGTGTTGGGAGCCGTCGCCGCGGTGTCCGCCGCGCTGGTCTACACGCTCGCGGCCGACGCGTTCGACCGGACGACCGGCGTCGTCGCGGCGGGCCTGCTCGGCCTCTCGCCGTTGTTTCTCCTCACGTCGGCGACGTTCCTCGCGTACGCGCCGACGACGATGCTCAACCTCGGCTTCGCCGTCTGTTACGTCCGGGCGGCGCGCCGCGACTCCTCGGGCTACGCCGTCGTCGCCGGCGCGCTCGTCGGCGCGGCGTTCTTCGCCCGCCCCTACACCGCCGTGCTGTTCGCCCTGCCCTTCATCGCCCACTCGCTGTGGGCGCTCGCGACCGCCCACCGCGAGGGAACCGGCTGGGTCGTCTTCCGACGGTACGTCGCCATCGCGCTCCCCGGCCTCGCGTTCGTCGGCCTGACGCTCGCCTACAACGCCGTCGTGACGGGTGACCCGCTCACGTTCCCCTACATCGCCTTCGCCCCGCGGGACGGCATCGGCTTCGGCGAGCGGGCCATCCTCGGCTACGAAATCGTCTACACGCCCGCGGTAGGCGTCAAGACCGCCGTCGAAGCGCTCGACCTGCTCGCGACGCGCTGGGGGCCGATGGGCTGGCTCGGCACCGTCGCCGCGGTGTTCGGCCTCGGCGTCACCGCCCGCCGCTGGTGGGGTCACAAGACCGGTCGGAACCTCCGCGGGAGCGCGAGACGCCGCCACCACGGACTCGGCGGCCGCGACCGCGCCTTCGCCGAACTCTCCGACGACGCCCTCGCCTGCGTCGTCGCGGGCGTGTTCGCCTCGGTGTTCGTCGGCAACGCCGCCTTCTGGGGGACGCACAACGGCCTCCGAAACGGCCTCATCGACCTCCTCGGACCCTTCTACCACTTCGACGCGCTCGTCCCGCTCGCGGTGTTCGGCGCGGCCGGGGTCGTCGCCGGCGCTCGCCTCATCCGACGGCTGGCCCACCGCCGCTTTTCGGCCTCGGAGGCCCGCGGCGTCGTCTTCTCGGTGCTCCTCGTCTCGGCGCTTATCGCCGGCGGCGTGACGGTCGAGGCCGTCGAGGAACCCTACGACGAGAACCGACTCCGAAGCGAGAACCTCGCGGCGACCTACGAACCGCTCCTCGACGCCGGCTTCGAACAGCCGCCGCTGACTCCGTCGGTTCCGGGCGTCGATGCCGGCGGTCTCGGGAGCGGTGACGGCGGCATCGGCCTCGGCGGCGACTCGGCCGCGACGGGCAACGAGACGAGGGCGCTCGTCTTCCACCCCGACCCCTACGGCGACTGGTCGGCCCATCCCTTCCAAGCGCTCCGCAACGACCCCGGCTTCGACGGCCCGGTGGTGTACGCCATCGACGACGGGGCCGAACAGGACTTCGCGGTCCTCGACGCGACGAATCGGACCCCGTACCGGTTCACCTATCGGGGGACGTGGACCGGAGCGGTGGACGCCGTCGAACCAGAACTGACCCGACTCGACGTGCTCGCTGGCGAGCGGGTCGAGGCGACGACGACGCTCGGCGCGCCCGAGGGGACGAACACGGTGTCGGTCCGCATCGAGACCGACGACGGCTACGCCCGCTACGACGCGGCGATGGCCGAGAACCTGACCGTCGAGTTGTCGTTCTCGCCCGACGGCGTGGCCGTGACGAACCGCCCGTTGGCCGCCGGTCCGGAACGGCTGTCGATTCCGCCGGGCGCGAGCGAGGTCGACCTCGCGGTGACCTACGTCGGCGACTTCGGCGAGACGGTCACCTATCGGCAGACCGTGACGGTCGAGCGCTCGGGCGGCGAGGTGCGCGTCGTCTGGCCGCCGGAGACCCGCGTCTGTCGGCTGACCACCGACTGCGGGACCGAAGGCGCATGGGTCGGTCCCGACGGTGACTACCTCGACGGCGTCTCGGTCGAGACCGACGCGCGCGTCGCCTGAGCGAGAGCCTGCGGCTCTCGGGCGAGTAGTCGGGCGAAAAATGAAACGTCGTGGTCGGCAGTTCAGTCGTCGGCCGGGGCGCTCGTGCCCGACGAACCGAGGAAGCCGTCGACGGTCGCGCGCTTCGCGATGTGCGGGCGGTAGACCCACGCGTTCAGCAGGAGGATGGGAACCATCGTCGCTGCGACGAGCGCGTAGCCGACGTGCAGGTTCGGCAGGAGCACCGACGAGTAGACGAGCGGGTAGGCGATGCCGCCGATGGTACCGACGCCGCCGACGACGCCCGCGACGGCCCCGGAGCTGTTGGGGAACATCGCCGGAACCTGCGCGAAGATAGCGCCTTCCGCGAACGCGCAGGCCATGCCGACCATGAAGCCGGCGGCCACCGCGATGAGGACGGCCCCGGAGAGACCGGCGAGCGTCATGGCGAGCATGGCGACGACGATGAACGAGAGCGACACGAACGTCCACTGCTCGCGGTACCGGCCCTCGAACATGGGCAGGATGTCCATCTCCTTGCGCGCCAGCACGTCGCTGACGTAGCCGCCGATGGGCCGGAGCAGACCGGCCGCGATGGAGAACGTGGCCGCGAACGTGCTCGCGAGCACGAGGTTGTTCGTGTTGAACGCCTCGCGGTAGTAGGTGGCGAGCCAGCCGTTCATCGAGAGTTCGAGACCGAAGCTCATGACGTAGGCGAGTGCGAGCGCGACGGTCCCGTACCGGGTTGCGGTGTGGACCCACTGCTTGAGCGTCGCGTTGTCGGCGGTCGCCTGCCGACGCTCGTCGGTCGCCGCGGCCTCGCCGAGGAAGTAGTAGGCGAACGCGAGCAGAATCGAGACGATACCGGTGTAGAAGAACGCCGCGCGCCAGTTGCTCTGGAAGAGAGGTCCGCTCCAGTCAGCCCCGAACACGCGGGGCAGGATGAGCGCGCCGCCGGCCGCCCCGGCGTTCCCGACGCCGGCGTAGATTCCCTCGGCCATCCCGAGGTTCTCCTCTTCGAACCACTCCGAGACGTGCTGGATGCCGATGACGAACGTGATGCCCGCCGTGGCGACGATGAGGCGCTCGATGAAGAACACGGTGTAGCTCTCGGCGAAGGCGCTCGCCATCGAGAACACCCCGACGTAGCCGAGGACGATGGCGAACACCACCGGCGCACCGAACTTGTCCGAGAGCCAGCCGGTGAGGATGCGGCCGAACGGCGCGAGCCAGATTGCCGCGCTCGCCAGGATACCGATTTCGGCGAGCGAGAGGCCGAACTCTTCGGCCATCGGCCCCGTGAAGGGCGCGAACGAGAACCAGATGAGGAACGAGAAGTTGAACCCGATAGTGGCGAGAAGCAGCGTCCGCCACTTGGTCATCTTTATGAGACCCATACAGCCACCTCCGCCAGAGTAGCACAATCGTGTACAATTTTACCGTTCTGCTGTATTGGTTTGGACATCATGTAGCGGATAGCACAGAGACATCATAGAAAAGTGCTGTCCACAATGCTCCATAAACACTTACCGAATGTTTAGAGAATTGAACCAAATAAGGAGTATATTACCGATATTATCGGATAATATACCGAGTTGTGCTGTGAACATATGTCCAAAAACGCCCTGAGAATATGAATCTGGTGGTGAGTTCTTCACCGTCTGCTACGGGTCGCGTCGCCAGACGACCGCCGCCCCGTTGGCGAGTACGACCGCGAGCGGGTCGGAAGAAGCGGTCGGACCGTCGGGTTCCTCGACGCCGGGCGCGACGAGTGCCGGTTCCCAGCCGTCGGTTGGGATGGTCGGCGCGTTCGCGTCCTCGGCCGCGTCTTCGGCGAGGGTCGCGGGCGACACTTCGACGGGGACGCCCTCCATGTTGGCAGCGAAGAGCAGTTGCTCGCCGCCCGCCGAACCGGGCGCGTCGGTCGCGCCAGCCTCGTCCGGCGCGGTTCGGAAGCCGTAGTAGAGGACCGACCCGTCGGTCGGGTGGCGGTAGGTGAAGTAGTCGTCGTCGGCGTCGAGGTCGGCGATGAGCCACGGGCGGTCGTGGCGGAACTCGCGGGTTTCGAGGCGGAACGCGGTCCGCTCGTCGTCCTGTTCGTCGCGCCAGTGACCGAGGTTCGCGAAGTCGTGCACGTCGCGCATCCACGCGTAGCCGTAGGCTTCGAGGTCTGCGGCCGAGAGGTCGTCGCCGAGCGGTTGGTCCATCGCCGAGAGCATGGCCGCCATCACGTCGAGGTCGTAGTCGGTCGCGCCGACCGCCGACGAGAGGGCGTTCATGAAGGTCAACAGTTCCTCCCGGGAGTCGAAGCCGAGGTCCTTCACGCGCCGGAAGAAGCGGTCGTCCGCGAAGTCCTCGTCGCGCACCTGCCAGTAGCAGAACTTCGACTCGTCGGAGACGACCTTGACGTTCCACGTCGGGTCGGTGTCGCGGACGAACCCCCACGGCGCGCGCATGTTGGCGTGGACGAAGTCCATCGGGACGCCCGGCAGGAAACAGTGAAACAGCATCGACGACGCGGCGTTGTCGTACGCCTCGTTCAGCGTCTCGGGGTAGTCGTCGCCGAGGTAGGGGTTGACCGGCGACTGGTTGAACTCGACCGTCGGGTCGATTTGCGTCCCGCGGCGGACGGTGTCGTGGTTGGCGACGCCCGTCAGCCAGTTGCCGCCGAACTCGCCGACTTCGCGGACGCGCCACCACTTCGTCGCCCAGAAGGTGAGGAGCGCGGGGGTGTTGTGGGCGAAGGTGATGGGCGACCACTGGAACGAGTGGGGGTGTTGCTCGATGAGCGCGCGGTACGACGAGGCGAGTTCCCAGTCCTCGCGCGGCCACGGCCGGCCGTCCTCGTAAATCATCCACGGCCGGTACTCCGTGCCGGCGACCTCCTGCGTCACGCGGTCCATCTCCGCGAGGAAGTCGTCGTCGTGGTACATCTCGCCCGTCTCGGGGTCGTAGGAGGTGAAGTCCTGCGCGCCGTCGACGCGGATGCCGTCGGCACCGAAGTCCATCTTGCGCCGCTGCATCTCCAAGAAGACGGCGCGCGCGGTCGGCTCCGTGTAGTCGAGGTGCTTGCCGTACATCCCCGGGCCGAGGACGTACCGGTCCGAGAGGAGTTCCGCGCCGCGGTTGTCGGCGTGGCCGAGGGCGATGTCGAAGACGACCTTTATCGGTCGCGGGAGGTCGTGGCAGGCGGCGATGAAGTCCACGAGTTCGTCCGGGCGGCCGGTTTCGAGGACCGCCGGATTCGGCGCGGAGAAGGCGCTGACGACGAGGTCGTAGCCCCAGTTAATCAGTTCGGGGCGGGCGACCTCGACCGTCACCTCGGCGGCCGAGTCGTCGGCGACGGTCCAGAAGTCGTGTTCCGCCTCGTTCTCGGTCAGCGGCTCGACGGGCATCAGCTGAATCCCGTCGTAGCCGGCGAAAGCGCGCTCCCACGGGGCGAGGTCGTCGCCGGCGCGCTGTTTCGCGGCGATTCCCTCGTACACCTCGGCGAGTCCGGCGAGCGACCCGCGCTCCGTGGCGGTTCCGGGGTGGATTTCGAGCATGCTCGTCGCGGGGTCGATGCGCGGGAGGCCGCCGTCGTCGGTGGTTGCGACCCGCTCGTCGTCGGTGCCGAGCGCCTCGAAGTAGTCGCGGTCGGTCCGGGTCTCGTCCAACCGATTGAGGTCGTACACCTCGGCGGGCGCGAACGCCCCGAACGGGACCGAGTACGCCACGGGGTCCTGAACGGTTCGCTCCTCGCCGTCGTCGCCCTCGTAGACGAGTCGGTAGAGCGCGCCGAGAGTGTCGCGCGTGCCGGCGCGGACGCCCTCGACGGCCGCCCAGTGGTACTCGCCGACCCGACGCATCGGGACGCGGTGGCGGTCGAACGTCACGCGCCGATGGTCCGTCTCGCCGGGGTCGAGGTCGGCCGGCGGCGTCAGCAGTTCCAGTTCGACGGCGGCCTCGGACACGCCGGCCTCGACGAGGTCCGGCGTCCAGAAGCCGAACTCGACGACCCCGTCGCGGCGGTGCGCGCCGAGTTTCGTCGTCAGCGACTTGGCGGCCGAGAAGTCGTCGTCGTTGCTCTCGACGACCGACTCGTGCCACGAGGCCAGGTCGTCGGTACGGTCGGCGTGCAGGGTCGGGGTGGGGGAGTTCGTGCTCATGGTGTATCGGGCTGGTCGGGTCGAACGGCGGCGAAATCGGAGGTGGAGGTGAAATCGAAGGTGGAAGCGAAATCGGAGACCGCGCGAACGTGGAAACGGGACGCGCGGGGCGTTACGCGAGCGGGCAGACGACCACGTCGTCGACGCGGATGCCGCCCTCGGCGGCGACGGAGTCACCGGAGACGACGTCGGTCGCGTCGACCGCGAGGTCGCCGACGTCGATTGTGGTCGCGCCGGGCGCGAAGTTGAGCGCGCAGAGGTACGAGCCGTCGTCGTGGTCGCGGACGAACGCGACCGCGCGGTCGGAGTCGGCCTCGTAGTCGATGCGGCGGAACGTTCCGTCGTAGCGGAGCGCGGGCGTCTCGTCGCGGACCTCGATGAGGCGCTCGTAGTGGTCGCGGATGTCGTCGCGGGCGTGGTCCCACGCGAGGGCGTCGCGCCGGCCGCGCTGGCCGATTTCCTGCCCGCCGTAGACCATCGGCACGCCGGGGAGCGTGAACAGCGCGCCCGCGGCGGCCAGCGCCTCGTCCTCGCCGCACTCGACGATGTAGCGCGTCTCGTCGTGGTTTTCGAGGTAGAGCATGAACGCCGCGTGGTCGGGGAAGCCGACCTGCGTGCGCTGTTCGATGGCGTCGAGGATTCGTTCGGCGGGCTCGTCGCCGCGGCCGACCTGCCGGAGCGTGAAGTACAGCGTCGTGTCGAAGTGCATGTCGAACATGCCCTCGTGGAAGTCGGCGATGTACGGGATGGTCTCGTCCAGAAGCAGGAACTCGGGGTCTTTCGCCTTCACGCGGTCGCGAATTTCCTGCCAGAACGTGTCGGGGACGGCCCACGCCATGTCGCAGCGAAAGCCGTCGACCACCTCGGCCCACATGTCAACCGCGTCGAGCAGGTAGCGGCGGACTTCGAGGTTCCGGTGGTCGAAGTTGGCGATGTACTCCCAGTCGAAGTAGGTGCCCGGCTCGCCGTTTTCCTGCCACTCGTACCAGTCGTAGTACTCGGAGTCGGGGTTCTTGTAGGCGTCCTCGAAGAACGGGTGGGCGCGGGCCGAGTGGTTGAGCACGAGGTCGAAAAGCACCTTCATGCCGCGGTCGTGAGCGGCCTCGACGAACTGCTCGTAGTCCTCGCGGGTGCCGAGGTCCTCCGCGATGTCGTAGAAGTCCACGATGTTGTAGCCGTGAGGCGCGTGGTCGTTCTGGAGGACGGGCGTGAGCCACAGGCAGTCGACGCCGAGCGATTCGAGGTAGTCGAGTCGGGTTTCGAGCGCCTCGAAGGTGTTGTCGGCGTCCTCGATGTCCGAGGCGTAGCCGCGGACGTAAATCTCGTACAGCGTCACCTCCTGTGCCCACTTCGGCGGGTCGTTTGGCCGGGAGACGGACGCGCTCCCCGCGCCGGAGCCGTCTGCGTGACCAACCACGTCGGTCTGGACCGATTCCGTCTCGGCCTCGGTGAAGCCGCCGTCGGCGACGGCCTCGCGCTCGACGGTCACGGCGTCGGGCACGCTGTACGTCTCGTCGAGGGCGACCGCGTGGACGCGGAGCCTGTCGCCGACCGCCGAAAGCGGGACGCGGAGCTCCCAGCCGTCGGTCTCGACGGCCGCGTCGTCGACCTCGTCGCGGTCGTCGACGACGAACTCGACCACGAGGTCGTCGCGGACGGTGTCGCTGTCGGGGTTCGGTTGCGGGTCGGCGCGGACGACGACCACGCCGTCTTCGACGGTCGCGTCGAGCCTGATGCGCGGACGGCCTCCCTGTCCCCGCTGGGCGTCGCCGGCACCGCTTCCGGAGCCGGACGCGCCGCCGCTGAAGCCCGTCGGGCGCGCGGAGCCGCTCTGTCCGCTCTGTCCGCTCATCCCGCTCATCCCGCTCGCGCCGCTCCTGACGGAGCCGGCGGGCAGGTAGGAACCGGGGAAGACGCGCACGGTGAGCGTGTGCGTCGCGTCGGGCGCGTCGAGTTCGACGACGTACTGGCCGGCCGCGTCGGGCGTGAACTGCACGACTGCGGTGTCGGCGTCGAGTTCGAGACTGCTGGCGACCGGCGCGCTCCGAACCCGCCACGCGTAGTCTGCGTCGGGGTCTGGGTCGCGAGGTGCGAGTTGTACTGACTCGCCGACAGCCATGAACTGCGGCGGTCCTGGGTGTTGCATACTCACAATCAACGTGCCGGGTGACTTTGAGTTTACCCCTGGAGAGACTGGCGTTCCGGTGAGAGACGGGTTCTACCGAGTCCCCTTGGCGTCTCCCGAATTCGTCGGTTTGCAGGGATAAATGATGGTAAACGGGCGGCCAATACTTATGGTTCGGGACCCTCGTCTACCTCTATGCGACTTCGGACCGCGTTAAACGAATACAAACGCGACCGGGGCGGACGCTTCCCAGAGGAGTGTCAGACCTCGGATGGCGCGTTTTCGGGTCACGGGGACCGACTCGTCTACGTCGGCCTCGACGGCTCCCTCCGAGACTACTCCGCTTCTCTTTCGGGCCTCTACGGCATCGACCGCTCTCGGTTCGGCATCGAGACGGACGGTGAGACGCACTGGTTCGACGAGCTCGAATCCGTGCGACAGCACTACTACCGGGAGACGAGCCTCGTCGAGACCGAGTACGACGCCGGTGAGTACACCGTCCACCAGTACGACCTGACGCTCGGTCGCGCCCACGTGACGCACGTCGAGCTTCGCGGTGCGATTCCCACCGACGCCCACCTGACCGCGTTTCTCACCTTCGCCCCCGAGGGCCGTGAGACGCGGGTCGGTCGGCTCATCCACGAGGCCGGCGGCCCCAACGACACCCAAGCGGTCGAGGTGTTCCACCGAAACGAACACGACTACGTCACCGCGTCGACCGGCCTCACCGACGTTCGCGGCCAGATTCCGGAGCGGTTCGACGAGATTCTCTCCGACGACAGTTTCGACTTCCCGCGGGAGGCCGTCCTCGACCGCTACGAGGACACCCACCTCTCGGGCGACGTGGTCGTCAGCGCCCCGCTCGAACAGGAGGGCCGCGCCGCGCGGACCACCCTCGTCACCCAACTTTCGGACCACAACGAGATGGCGCGGACCGACGCCCTCGCCGACCTCCGCCACTGTTCGGTCCAACACGCGACCGCCGACGCGCTCCGGGAGGCCGCCCGCGAGCAGGCAGAGGTGTTCGTCCCCGACGGGACGCCCCGCGAGCGAATCGTCCGCGCCGACCTCCGGGCGCTGTCGCTTCTGACCGCGCCAAGCGGCGCGCGCATCGCCGGCCCCGAGTTCGACCCCTTCTACGCCCACTCCGGCGGCTACGGCTACACGTGGTTCCGCGACGACGCCGAGGTCACGCAGGCGCTCGCGCACGCCGACGACGCCTTCAGCCTCGACCTCGGCGACCGCCTCGCCACGAGCGCCGAGTTCTACTGCAAAACCCAACTCGAAGACGGCACTTGGCCCCACCGGGTCTGGGCCGTCGACGGGACCGTCGCCCCCGGGTGGGCCCACGGGCGCGTCGAGGGCACGGGCGACGGAGAGTATCAGGCCGACCAGACCGCGAGTGTCGTCGCCGCGCTCGCGTCGCTCCTCGCCGAACGCCGCGACGACCTCGACGACGAACTCGTCGGACGCATCCGCTCGACCATCGCGGCGGGCGTCTCCGGACTCGACAGCAGTCTCGAACCCGACGGGCTTCCGAAACCGTGTCAGAACGCGTGGGAGAACATGAGCGGCCGGTTCACGCACACGACCGCGACGTTCCTCCAAGCGTACGCCACGGTCGCCACCGCGCCCGTGAACGACGACCTCCGGGACCACGCCGCCGAGCAGGCGACCGCGGTGTACGAGGGACTCGACGAACTCTGGTCCGAAGAACGCGAAGTCTACGCCCTCCGAATCGACGGAAGCGGCGACCTCGACGACCGCCTCGACTCGGCCACGTTCGCTCTCGTCGACGCAATCGACGCCTACGCCGACATCGAGGAGGTCGATTCGAAGACCGGCAATCGGCTCGTCAAGCACATGGCCGCGACGCTGAAGGGGCTCTACCGGAACCCCCGCGGCGACGTGGCCGGGTTGGTCCGGTTCGAGGACGACTACTGGCGCGCCGACGGGCAGGACGGCGAGAAAGTCTGGTCCGTCTCGACCGCGTGGGGCGCGAACGCCGCCGCGAAGTTTGGCGTCCTCTGTGACCGAATCGGCAAGGACGGCCGCCGCTTCGTCGAGCGCGCGACGAACCTCTACGAACTGCTCCAGCCGGACGGTCCCTTCACGACCGACGCGGGCTACCTCGCGGAGCAAGTGTTCGACGACGGGCGCTTCGACAGCGCGACGCCGCTCGGCTGGCCCCACGCAATCCGCATGGAGACGACGGCCATCCTCGCCGACATCGACGCGCTCCCCGCGCCGAAGCCCGCACCGACCGGGCCGGAGAACCGGCCGCGGTGGACGACCGGCGAGAAGTACGGCATCGGCACCGTCGCCGACCACTACGCCGAGGACCCCTCGCGCGTCTGGTTCACCCTGACGGAGGGCGCGCTGACCGAGGTCCGCTTCCCGCGGGTCGACCTGATGAACCTCCGGACGCTCGACTTCCTCGTCGTCGACGCCGACCCGGACGACGAGTACACGGCGCGCACTCACAACGAGACCCGGCGGGACGACCACGCCGACACGGTCGAACGCCGGGCCGAAATCGTCGACGACGACGCGCTCGTCTTCCGTCACGTCGTCACCGAGACGGGCGACGGCCGCGGCCACGAGTGGGAACTCACCGTCGAGTACATCATCGACCCCGAACACGACGCGATGCTCGCGGACGTGCAGTTCGAGTCCATCGACGGCGACGAGTACGAACTGTACACCATCGCCGACACGGCGCTGGCGAACACCGGGACGAAAGACCGGGGTATCCGACTCGGCCAACTCGGGAGCTACCACCTCGTCGCCCGCGACGCGGGCGCGTTCGACGCCGGCGACGGCCACGAACCGCTCCTCATCGACCAGGACGGCAGGGAGTACAGCGTCGCCATCGCGCTCACCGCCGCCGGCCGCTTCGAGTGGGCCACCGTCGGCGTCGCCGGCTCGCGGTACCTCGCGGACTTCTTCTCGAAGGGCGAACTCCCGAGCGCCCAAGAGCGCATCGACGACGAGAACGTCGTCCTCGTCGGACGCATCGGCACGGGCGACGAACTCGCCGAGACGCTGGCGCTCGGCTTCGCCGAACACGCCGACACCGCCGCCGCGCTGGGTGAGGCGGCCGGCGCGCTCACCCGCGGCTACGAGACGGCGCGGGCGGCCTACACCGACTCGTGGGCGGACTTCCTCGCCGACAAGGAACTCCCCGGCTCGGTCGCCGACGACGACGAACTCGCCGCGCAGTACAAGACCGCGCTCATGAGTCTCCGAGCGGTCGAGGACAAGACCTACCTCGGCGCGGGGCTCGCCTCGCCGTCGGTGCCGTGGGGCGAGGCCGTCCCCGCCGAGGAGGCGAAGGGCTACGGCTACAACTTCGTCTGGTCGCGCGACCTCTATCAGGTCTTCACCGTCTTCGAGGCCGTCGGCGACGTCGAAACGGCCATCGACGCGCTGGAGTACATCTACACCTACCAGCAGGACGACCGCGGCTTCATCCCGCAGAACACCTACCTCAACGGGCGGACCCGCTGGGGCGGCGAGCAGATGGACAACATCTCGTTCCCGCAGGTGATGGCGTACATGCTCTACGAGCGCGGCGTCACCTTCGACGACGTGGCCTACGACTACGAGAACGTCAAGTACTCCGCGGACTACGTCGCCCGGAACGGGCCGCCGACCGCACAGGAGCGCTGGGAGGAGGAAGCCGGCTACTCGCCGTCGTCCATCGCGGCCGAAATCGCCGGCCTCGGCTGTGCGGCGTCCATCGCGCTCGACGAGGGCCACACCGAGGACGCGCTCGTCTGGCTGGCGCTGGCCGACGACTGGACCGAGCGCGTCGACGACTGGACCGCGACCCGGACCGGCACCGACCGCAACACGCACACGCCGTACTACGTCCGTATCACCCGCGACGGCGAACCCGACGCCGGACACCTGCGGACGCTGGCGAACAACGGGCCGACGCTCGACGAGCGCGAAATCATCGACGCCGGTTTCCTCGAACTCACCCGCCTCGGCATCAAGCCCGCCGACGACGAGATTATCCGGAACTCCGTGAAGGAAGTCGACGAGACCATCCGCGTCGACACGCCCCACGGACCGGCGTTCTACCGGTACAACGGCGACGGCTACGGCGAGCGCGAGCGCGACGAAGAGGGCGCGCCGTGGTCCATCGACGCCAAGGGGAAGGGCCGACTCTGGCCCATCTTCACCGGCGAGCGCGGCGAGTACGAACTGCTCGCGGGAACCGAGGAAGGCGACCTCGCGCCGGACAACCTACTGCGGACGATGGCCGCCTTCGCCAACTCCGGCCGGATGCTCGCAGAGCAGGTCTGGGACCGCGAACACGCGACCGACTACAACTGGGAGTTCGGCGAGGGCACCGGCAGCGCGACCCCGCTCGCGTGGTCGATGGCCCAGTACGTCCGCCTCGCCCACGGCGTCGACGCCGGCGAACCCGTCGAGACGCCCGCGTTCCTCCGCGAGCGGTACGTCGAGTCCGACCGCCCGAACGGGCCGTCGCTCCGCGTGAGCACGCGGTTCAAGGGCGACAAACTCATCGTCTCGGGGCAGACCGACGCCGCCGTCGTCGCCGTCAAGACGCCCGGCGAGACCCGACTCGTCGAACCCGACGACGAGGCGTTCGAGGTCGAAGTCGCCATCGAGTACGGCGAGAACCAGGTGACCGTCGCCGCGGCGACCCACGAGGACCTGACGAAAGCCGGCACGACCGTCTCGCGCTTCACGCTCTGAGGCGGCGCGACCGACCGGCCGCCGACCCCGGCCTCGCGGTCGGCGACTGACTTTTTCGTTTCTTCATTCGACCCATTCCGCCGGCACCGCTTTTCCGTCTCCGGCCTAACGGTCGGGTATGCCGGTCTACCAGCGTCGAACCCGCGTCGCCGCCCCGCTCGAACGCGTCTGGGAGTTCCACTCCGACGTGTCCGGACTGGAGGCGCTCACTCCGGCGTGGATGCACCTCGAAATCGAGTCGGTCCGCGGCCCCGACGGCGAAGAAACGCCCGACGAACTCGTCGCCGGGACGGAAATCGAGATGTCGATGCGACCGTTCGGCGTCGGCCCGCGCCAGCGGTGGACCTCGCGCATCCTCGACCGCGAGGCGGGCGAGACGACGGCGTGGTTCCGCGACGACATGGTCGGCGGCCCCTTCTCGCGGTGGGTCCACACCCACCGCTTCGTCGCCGACGGCGACGAGACGATACTCGAAGACCGCGTGGAGTACGAACTCCCGTTCGGCCCGCTCGGCGACCTCGCGGGCGTCTTCGGCGGCGTCGGTTTCGAGGGGATGTTCCGCGGGCGCCACGCCGAGACGAAGCGGCTGTTGGAAGAACAGTAAACGGTAGGAACAGCAGTCGAGTCAACGCGCCGACGGCTCAGTCGTCGCTGAGCGAGAACCGCGGTTCGACCTCGGAGCGGACGCCGCCGATGTCGAACTCGAAGCGCGCGCCGCCGAGGTCCGATTCGGGCGCGGTCGCCTCGATGTCCCAGCCGTGGGCCTCCACGATGCTCTCGACGATAGAGAGTCCGAAGCCCGTGCCGGACGCGGAGGTGGTGTGACCGTGTTCGAAGACGGTGTCGCGCTCGTCGGCCGGGATGCCGGGACCGTCGTCGGCGACGTAGAAGCCGGTCTCGGTGGGGCCGACGCGGACGGTCAGTTCGTCGGCCGCGCTCGTCGTCGACGACCCGGACGACGCGGTGTCGGTGGACGCCTCGTCGATGGGCGCGGATGGTGTATCGTCGGAAGCGGCGTCACTACCGCAGTCGGTGCAGGACGTGCCGTGCTCGACGGCGTTCCGAAACAGGTTCTCGAACGCCTGCTGGAGCCGGCCTTGGTCGGCCTGCGTGGACCCGAGGCCGTCCTCGACGACGAGCACCGCGTCGTCGCCGGTGTCGACCGCCTTCCACGCCCGCTCGGCGACGTTCTCGATGGCGACCGAGTGGGTCTCGCCGACTTTGCGGCCCTGTCTGGCCAGTTTGAGCACGTCGTTGAGGAGCGTGTCCATCCGAGTGACGCCGTCGAGTGCGCGGTCGAGGTAGGTCACGTCCTCTTCCTCGCGGGCGAGTTCGACGAACCCCTTGGCGACGTTGAGGGGGTTCCGCAGGTCGTGGGAGACGACCGACGCGAACTCCTCGAGGCGGTCGTTCTGGCGCTGGAGTTCGCGCTCGCGTCGCTGGCGCGCCAACGTGTGGGTGACGTTGTTGGCGACCGAACGGAGGAGGTCGACCTCGGTGTCGGTCCACGACCGGCTCGTCTCGACCACGTCGAAGACGACGAAGCCGACGAGCGCCCACTTCGACACCATCGGCACGGCGACGAAGCCGCCGGTCTTGGCGTCGGTGAGCACGCGCTTCGTGTCGGACGCCTCCGGCGGGAGGTCAGAGACGCGGTGGAGGCGGACGTTCTCGAAGCGGTGGAGTCGTTCGACCAGCCAGCGGGCGTCTTCGAGGGCGACGCGTTCGGGGTGTTCGCGCGGGTCGCCGCCGCGCCAGTCGTGCATCCGGGCGGCGACGTTCGTCTCGTCGTCGTAGAGGTAGACCGAACAGCGGTCGAGGTCGGCCACCTCGCCGACGGACTGGAGCGTCCACTCGATTTTCGTGCCGATTTCGTCGGTCTCGGCGCTCATCAGCGAGGTGGACGTGTCCAAGACGGCGTCTTTCAGGCGCGTCTCGTAGCGGAGTCGGTTCCGGCGGCGGCGGCGCTCCGTCACGTCCTGCAACGTCCCGATGACGGCCGGTTCGTCGTCTTCGGTTGGGCGGAGCGCGAGGTGGCCCTCGCACAGGAGGTCGTCGTCGTGCGGGTACGCCGGACCGGGCGAAAGGACCGTCTCGAAGCGCTCCGTGTCGGGGGCGTCAGGGGCGACGACCCGCTCGAAGGCGGCGCGAATCTCGTCGTTGGCCTCCGCGGCGAGGTCGGCGAACTCCCGGCCGATGATGGCCTCGCGGTCGTAGCCGGTGAGTTCGCAGAAGACGCCGTCGGCGGAGGTGAAGCACCCCGAGGAGTCGAGCGAGTAGACCCCGCTGTCGAGCACCTCGATGGCGGTTCCGTAGCGCTCGGAGGCCGCCTTCGCGCGGTACTGCGAGACGGCGTTGACGACGCGGTTGGCGAGGACCGTGTACTGGTCCGTGCCGGTGTCTTTCTGCATGTAGTCGGTCGCGCCGACGCGGAAGGCGTCGCGGGCGACCTCCTCGGAGCCTTTGCCGGTGAAGAGGATGAAAGGGAGGTCGGGGTGTTCGGAACGGACCGCGCGGAGGAACTCCAGCCCGTCGATGTCGGGCATGTCGTAGTCCGACACGACGCAGTCGAGCTGTTCCTGTCGGAGTCGTTCGAGGGCGTCGGCCCCCGAGTTCGACGTCGATACCGAGAGGTCGACGTCGCCGGCCTCGCGTTCGAGGTAAATCGATACGAGGTCCGTCAGACTGGGTTCGTCATCGACGTGGAGGACACGTACGTCTGCCCCCGACCCGTCGTCCATACGATGTAGCGACCGCTCACCGTAATGAGCGTTGTGACGCGGTTATCAGCGCCGATAACGAACTCGGCGTCTGGGCCCGAGCCCGCGACTCGGAAGCGACTCGGAAGACGAGGTTCGGAGTCGGAGCCGTCCGTCCCGAGCGTAGTGGGTCAGGACGCGCTGACGTAGATACCGCCGAGGACGACGGCCCCGCCGAGGACCGTCGGGAGCGTGGGAATCTCACCGAGGAGAAAGAGGGCGAGAATCGTGCTGCCGACGGGTTCGCCGAGGAGGGAGACGGAGACGACGCTCGATTCGAGGTGGGCGAGCGCCCAGTTGATGACGGTGTGACCGAAGACGCCCGGGCCGACCGCCATCCCGAGAAACAGGAGCCACTCACGGGGCGGATAGCCCGTGAGTGGGTCGCCGCGACCGACCGCGACGACGAGGAGCGCGGCGGCGCAGACCGAGTAGACGACGACCACGTAGGGGACGAGCGAGACCCGGCTACGGACGCTCCGGCCCGTGAGGACGTAGGCGGCCGCCGTCACGGCTCCGACGACCGCCAGCCCGTTTCCGAGAAGCGGCCGCGGCGCGCCGCTGGCGGTGAGGAAGTCGGAGACGGACATGAGCACCATGCCCGCGAGCGCGACGCCGATGCCGATGGCGGTGCGGCGACTCACGCGCTCGTCGAGGACGGCCCACGCGCCGACGGCGACGAACAGCGGTTGGGACTGTACGAGCGTGACACTCGCGGCGACCGTCGTGTGGTTGAGGCTCTCGAACCACGACGCGAAGTGGGCCGCGAGCGCGACGCCCGCCCCACCGGCCGCGAGGAGGTCCCGCCCCGAGATGGTCGCCAGCGCGTCGCGGTGGCGGACGAGCGCGACCGGCGCGAGGAGAGCCACGGTGAACAGGACTCGGTAAAAGGCCTTCACGAGGCTCGGTGCGGCGCTCCAGCGGACGAGGATGGCGCTCGTGCTAACCGCGAGGACGGCGATACCGAGCCCCGCGAGCGGCGAGATGGGGGCGTCGGAGTCGGGCGTTGACACACCCCCACGTCGCGGGGGGTCCGCTTACCGTTTGTGGGTCTCGGCGGGACCCGAGGACCGAAGCGACGAGCCTGCTCACCTACTCCTTCCGCGCTCGAATCAGCGCCTTCGGGTTGGCGAACGAGACGACGGAGTCGCCGTCGAACACCACGTCGAACAGGGATTTCGCCTCCTCCGGCGCCTCTCGGAAACGACGTTCGAGTTCAGTTCGGTCCTCGGGCGAGACGCTCGTCCGCTCGGTCCACGGGTCGAATTCGAGGCGTATCGCGGCGGTCTCGACCGTCTCGACCGACAGGCCCGCGGCCTCGAACCACTCGCGCCACCGCGAAACCGGGTGGAGTTCGACGTGGGTCGGGTCGCGGAGGACCTCGACGCCGTTGAGGAACTCGGCGAGGGAAGCGTCCTCGGGCGCGACGTTGTCCTCGAAGGCGAAGACGCCGCCGGGTTCGAGAACGCGCGCGACCTCGGCGACGAACGCCTCGGGGTCGGGGAAGTGGTGCGCGGCGATGCGGCAGGCGGCCGCGTCGAAGGAGTCGTCCGCGAACGGGAGACGCTCCGCGTCGGCGACGACGCCCGCGACGGGGTACTCGCGGACCGCGGTGGCGACCATCTCCGGGGCGGCGTCGGCCGCGACGACCGAGGAGACGCCGACATCGGCTATCGCGCCCGCGGTGTGGCCGGCACCGGTCGCCACGTCGAGCGCGCGGGTCGCGCCGCGACACCACGACGCGAGCGTCTCGCGGTCTTCGCCGAGGCGGTGGACCTCGCTGTCGAAGTACGACTCGGCGGCGCTCCCGAACTGGGCGGCGGTTCGGCGTTTCTCGTCGCTCATGACGCGGGATTCGCGCAGGGCGGTGAAAAAGGGGCGCGAGGAGACAGATCGGGACCGGGGGAGATACTGTCCGCGTCGGCGGCGAGCAGCGGGACGCTACGCCGCGTCAGCGTCCACGTAGTCGGGGCGCTCGGCGTACGGAATCGGGTCGCGCTCGCCGAGGTTCTGGAACGCCTGCAGGCGGAACGCACAGGAGTCGCAGGTGCCGCAGGCCGGTTCCTCGGCGCGGTAGCAGGACCACGTGTGTTCGAAGGGGACGCCGAGTTCGAGGCCGCGGCGGGCGATATCGGTCTTCGAGTCGTGGACGAACGGCACTTCCAGCGAGATGGTCGTGTCGGGTTTCGTGCCGACGTCGACCATGGCCTCGAAGGCGTCGAAGAACTCGGGTCGGCAGTCGGGGTAGCCCGAGTAGTCCTCGGAGTGCGCGCCGACGAAGACGGCGTCGCAGTCGTTCGCCTCGGCGTACGAGACGGCCATCGACAGGAGGTTGGCGTTGCGGAAGGGGACGTACGAGGTCGGAATCTCGTCGGCGTCCATGTCGGCGTCGGCGACGGCCATCGAGTCGTCGGTGAGCGACGACGCGCCGATCTGCTTCAGGTGGCTCGTCTCGATGTGAAGGAAGTCGCGAGCGTCGAGTTCGTCGGCGAGCGCGCGGGCGCAGTCGTACTCCTTCGACTCCGTCTTCTGGCCGTAAGAAGTGTGGAGCGCGTAGAGTTCGTAGCCGCGTTGCTTTGCCTCGTAGGCGGTCGTCGCGCTGTCCATGCCGCCGGAGAGGAGGACGACGGCGCGCTTCTCGTCGGAAGTGGTGTCGGAAGTCATCGTTGTCGTGGAATAGTTCGGGCTTCGTTCGGGGTGTGTACGGGATTCGTTCGGGTGCGTACGGGATTCGTTCGAAGTGTGTTCGTGGTACGTTCGGAGTACGTTCGGCGGTCGCTCAGGTCTCGGGCGCGTCGTTCCAGAGGTCGACGTGGAGTCGCGGCGTGTAGCGGTAGCCGAACGCCGCGGCGAGGTCGGCGACCTCGGTCCGGGTCCGAGCGAGTTGCTCGCGGGTCTGTCCCTCTGGCATGAGCAACACGTCGCTGTCGCTGATTTCGCGGTCTGTGACGCCGCGCACGTCGGCGACGAGCGACTCGATTTCGTCGAGGTCGTCGCGGCCGGTGACGACGAACTTCAGTTGGAAGTCCGCGGCGTGTTCGACCAACGAGGCGAGCGCGTCGAGGTCGACGCGGGCGGTCTCGTGTCGCTCGGTCCAGACGCCGGGGTCAACATCGGCCGGGGCGTTGTCGGGCGTCGGCGTCGACGACGCGAGTTTCGGGCTGATGCTCGCGAGGTCGACCGGCGCGTCGGTTTCGAGCGTCCCGTTCGTCTCGACGGTCAGGTGGTAGTCGTCGGCGAGCGCCGACAGGAGCGCGTCGGTCTCGTCGTGGACGAGGGGTTCGCCGCCGGTGACGACCACGTGCTCGGGAGACCGCGACTCGACCTCGGCGACGATTTCGTCGAGGCTCATCCACGCGTGAGTCGGCTCCCACGAGGTGTGAAAGGAGTCGCAGAACCAACAGCGGAGGTTACAGCCGCTGGTGCGGACGAACGTGCTCGGGACGCCGGCGAGCTTGCCCTCGCCCTGTAGCGACGCGAACAGCTCGTTTATCGGGAGGCGCTCGCCCTCGGCGTCGGTGTCGTCGCGGGCGACGGTGTCGGAGACGGGCATCAGAATCCGGCGCAGAGTTCCGACGTTTCGCTGACCGAGACCGAGACCTCGGAGACGGTGTCGGGGAGCGCCGCGAGCAGTTTCTCCTCGAGCACGACGGCCATCACCTCGGCCGTCGGCGGCGCGTCGAGGACGACCGTTCCGTCGGCGTCGCCGGAGCGCTCGAACGCCTCGACCAGCGGGTCGCCCGACTCGACGAGGAAGCGGTGGTCCCACTCGTCGATGACGTCGGTGACGACGCCCTTGTCGACGACCCAGCCCTCGTCGGTCAGGTCGCCGACGACGCGGACCGAAATCTCGTAGTTGTGCCCGTGCGGGCGGCTACACTTGCCGTCGTGGTGGAGGAGGCGGTGACCGGCGCTGATGCGAATCGGTCGGTCGCGACCGATGTGGAGGACGCGCTCGCCTGCTCGGGACAGCGGGGTCTCGTCGTCGGCTTCCGCCGACCGTGCGTGTTCTAGTGTTCCCCGAGGCATATTCGGAGATTATCACGAGAGTATATAATTCTCCTGTCTCGGCCCTGTCGGTCGAATAGAGGGACCTGTCGGTCACAGTCGAGTCGGAGACAGAACGCGGACAGACGCCGGCGAACGCGGACAGACGCAAGCGGACGTGGCTGGGCGCGGCCGGGTCTACGGCTGGTCGGCGATTGCCTCGCGCCACTGGTCGGGGACGCGGGTCGGGCGGCCCTCGTCGTCCATGGCGACTTGGACCGTCTCGCCGGTGGCGACGACCTCGCCCTCGTAGGAGAGCGTGTAGTAGATGGGGAAGCTCTTTCCGCCGGGCTCGCCGGCCTCGACTTCCACCTCGACGGTGCCGACGCCCTCGATGGGCGCGCGGTAGTCGAGTTCGAGGTGCGCGACGACGATGTGTGGGTCGGAAAGCGGGGTGTCCATCACCTCCTCGAAGAAGCGGACGCGGGCCTGCTCGCAGTAGGTCGCGTAGACCGCGTTGTTCACGTGTCCGAACGAGTCGTGGTCGCGGAACCGGACTTCCACCTCGGCGACGAAGCTCATTGCGGTGCGCGACACGGGCGAGGAGTATAGCACCGACGGTTTGTCTCCGGCGGGACCGGTGAACGAACCGACAGCAGGGACCGAACAGACGCGGGGAACGAACGAGTAGACGGCGGTGAAGCGGGCGAGCAGACGGCGGAGAGACGAGCGAGAAAAATGGGGGAGAGACGAGTGAAAGGAAAACGGAAACGGGACGGCTCAGTTCGCCGTCCGGGCGGACTGGTCCGTGACAGTAGACTGCCGGCCGTGGAGCGCGACGGCCTTCCAGACGTTCGAGCGCGAGCCGGCGCGGACCATCTCGACGGGGACGCGAGCGCCCTCGGGGAGGGACGCGAGCGTGTCGCGGATGCGCTCTGACTCGTAGGCCACGAGGTGGCGCGTTTCGTTCGTCTCGTGCAGTTCGACCGTCATCGTTTCGTGGTCGTTCATCTCGACGCGGACGTTCACCAACACCGGCGCGGACGCGAGGGTCACCATCACGCTCACCTACGAATCCGCCCGTCATAAGCCGTTATAATACTGATATCTTCGGGTATGGACTCTACATAGACGAGAGAGCCACGACCGAGAGGGTGGCAGGGGTACACCCATGTCGGGGCGGGCCTAACGACCGACGAATGACCGACCGCGACTCTCGACCCGAGAGTGACCCGACCGACTCGACCGTCACGGTCCGCGTCCGCGACACCGACGGTGACCGCGTCACCGACCTCAGCGTCGAACGCGGGACCGTGCTCCGCGACGCGTTACTCGACGCGGGTATTTCGCCGTACGCGCGGCTCACGAAGCGAGTGAACTGCGGCGGGCGCGGCCTCTGTGCGACGTGCGGCGTCCGGGTTCGGTCGGGAGAGCCGACGGCCGACCACTGGCACGACGACCTCGCGGCGCGGTTCGGCTACCCACGGCTCTCGTGTCAGATTCACGTCGACGAGTCGATGACGGTCGAACTGGTCGAGAAGGAAGTGTGGGGCGGGCGGGAGTAGAGGGTGTTGTGGGGCGAGACTAAGGAGTGAACTGACCAGTACGAGAGAAGACAGTCCGCTCTCCCCGATTTGAACTCACTCGCAACGCTTCGCGTTGCTCGCTGCTCAAATCGGGTCGAGAAATCCTTCACATTCAACACCGCTCGCTGCGCTCGCGGGTGTTGAAGTTCAGTCCGCTCTCCCCGATTTGAACGGGGGACAAGCCGATCTACAGTCGGCTGCTCTGCCAGGCTGAGCTAAGAGCGGTCAAGAGAATCTCAATCTACGGGTAGACTTAAGAATTCTCATTCCGGGCGGCGAAGCGCCAGACGACGGGGCGATTACTCGTCGGTCGTCGCCGACTCGGAACCGTCCGCAGACGCCGGCTCGGTGCCGTCCGACTCGTCGCCCTCACCGTCGGTGTCGCTATCGTTCGACTCGGCGTCGAGGTCGTCGGCGCTCGTCTCGCGGACGCGGATTCCCTTCCCGGCGAGATGTTGCATCTGGCGCTGGGCGAAGTCCTCCTCGCTGGTGCCACGAGTGGCGAGCACGTAGACGAGCGCGCTCCCCGTCGGGCGCATGGTTCGGCCGGCGCGTTGAGAGCCCTGCCGACGAGAGCCGCCGAGGCCGGAGGCGACGATTGCGAGGCCGGCGTTCGGGAGGTCGATACCCTCGTCGCCGATGCGGGAGATGACGAGCGTGTCGAGGTCGCCGTCGCGGAACGCCTCGAAATACGCCTCGCGGCGGTGGTGCCGGGTCTCGCCGCTGACGAACGGCACGTCGAGCGCCTCGGCAATCGCCTCGCCCTGGTCGAGGTAATCGACGAAGACGAGCGCCTTCGAGTCGGCGTGTCGGGCGCGGAGCCGACGAATCTCGAATATCTTCCCGGGGTTCATCGCGGCGAGCATGTGCCGCTCGCGGCCGTCGCTGGAGGCCCACTCGTTTCTGGCCATGTCGTCGCCCCAACCCACGTAACGAATCTCGACTTCGGGTTCCTGGACGTAGCCGGCGTCGAAGAGCTTCCCCCAGTCGGTGCCGATGGGCGGGCCGATGAGCGTGAAAATCTCGGCTTCCTTGTCGTCCTCGCGGATGGGCGTCGCCGACAGGCCGAGGCGGTGTTTGGACTGGAGGTCGGCGCTCCGCTGGAAGACGCGACTCGGGATGTGGTGGGCCTCGTCGTAGATGATGAGCCCCCAGCGACGCGAGTCGAAAAGCGACCGGTGGCGGTCCATCCCGGCGGTCTGGTAAGTGGCGATGGTGACGGGACGAATCTCCTTCGCACCGCCGTGGTACTCGCCGATTTGGTCGGCGTCGAGGTCGGTCGTCGAGAGCAGTTCCTCGCGCCACTGGCGGGCGAGTTCGCGACTCGGGACGAGAACGAGCGTCTCGCCGCCGACCGCGGCGAGCGCGCCGATACCGGCGATGGTCTTCCCCGCGCCGGGCGGCCCGACGAGGACGCCGGCGCGCTGGTCGACGAACCGGTCGACCCAGTCTCGCTGGTAGTCGCGGAGGTCGACGCCGAGCGTGACGTCGAGTTCCTCGCCCTCTTCGAGGTCGCGGTCGTCCTCGACGGGGTAGCCCGCGTCGTAGAGGATGCGCTTTATCGCCGCGATTTCCTCGTCTCTGACCCACGCCTCGGTGTCCGAGATGGGGGCGTAGACGTGGTCGTCGTCGAGTTTCTGGAGCGCGACGTTGCCCATGAGGCTCTCCGTCGCGGCTTCGAGGACGGTGTATCCCTCCTCGTGAGAGTAGAGACGGAACTGGTGGGCGCGCTTCCATTGGTCTTCGACCCACGTTTCGAGGTGCGGCGACCGCTCGGGGAGGACCGACCGAAGCATCGAGAGGAGCGATTCGACCTCGTCGAAGGGGGCCTGCCACACGTCTTCCTGCCGGATTCGGTAGAGGTAGCCGCGGCCTCGGCCCTCGCGGTCGCCGGTGGTGTCGGCGAGGTGGGCGAACTGCGAGAGCCTCGCCCGCGTGTACTGAGTCGGGTTGTCGACGACTATCTCGCGGCGTTTCGGAAAGAGAACGACCCGCTCGCGCGAGGCGAGTTCGCCCCACTCCGTCGGGTACCAGACGGTCGGGTCGGTCTCGACGTTCACCCGCTGGACTCGCCCGGCGTCGGCGAGGGCGTCGAGACCGTCCATCGCGTCCGCCTGCGAGACGCCGAGGCGACGAGCGACCTGCTGGGCGGTCACGACGGGGCGACCCTCGGATTCGAGCGCGTCGTAGAACGACGCGAGCGAGACGTCATCGTCGTCGTCCGCGCCGCCCGGGCGGTCTGCATCGTCCGGTGACGCGTCGGTCGCGTCGGCCAGTCGGTCGAGCACGTCTCGGGACGCATCGGTCTCGTCGGCGTCGCCGCCCCCGTCGGGAGGACTTCGGTCCTCGTCCTCGGCAGTCATCGAAGGCGGGTACGGTCGCGACGGGGAAACGGCTTGCGACACCGGGAGTTCGTGATGGGAAACGACGGTGGAAAAGCGAGGTTACTGGGACGTACCGAGGTTACTGAGACGTGCTCGACCGCGCCGGAACCATCCGGTCGAACACGGCCCGAAAGTCGTCGTCGACGGTGAGGAACTCGGGGAACTCCTCGAGGGTCCGGACGCCGTCGAGGTAGACGTACTCGACCGGTTCGGGAGGTATCTCCTCGAAGACCTGAACCGGACCCCGTTCGGACAGGCCGACGAACGGCCGCCCCTCCGGGTCGGTCTGCGGTGTCAGTTCGTGTTCGAGGTAGAGTTTCGCCATCGCGAGCGCGCTCGCGAGCGGGACCTGTCCGGGCGTCAACTGCCAGGTGACCTCGCGGTCTTCGTAGTGGACGGTGGTCACGTAGCCGTCGTCGAACCGGAAGCACTCGACTCGCTCGTCCGAGCGCGACCACCGCGTCTCCGTCGAGCGGGAGCGTTCGAGGGACCACTCCCCGTTGCCTCCGCGGCCCGACACGACCTCGTTGAGGCGCACCCACACGCGACTGAGCGCACGCATACGTTACCGATTCGTTCCCCGGGGTAATTGCATTGACGCCACGAGAACAGCACAGTCCGTCAGCAGAGAACATTTCGAGACGCGTCGTATCTTGACGTGCTCGGAACGTGGTTGCACAGGGTGCACGTGAGTCGCATGCACACCACGTTTCCGGTGAACGAGAAGGGTCGAGGCTCGGTTCGGGACCCGCGTGGAAGTCGGTGTCGGCGGTCGGTCGCCGGCGAAGTCTCACCGAACTGTTGCCCCCGAGTCTCCCACACCTCGCTTCCGGTGAATCCCGAGTCCGCGTGAGACGGTCAGAGACACCACGTTTCCGGTGAATTGGTGCGAAGTTCGCGACTCGGAAATCAGGTTCCAGTAGCGGGGCACCGCGGGTCGTGAGTGCGGAACACGACAGTCAGTCAGCCCAGCCAGTCGCGACGTAGGTGCGAAACACGACGGTCTGGACTGTTCCGCGGTCAACTCTCTACCGTTAGCCTCGCCCGTTCGACCACAACCGTTCGAACGGGTGGGAAACACCGACTCTCCACCAGCTGCGACGAGTCGAGTCGGCGGAGAACGTAGCAACGCTGACAGACACCACGTTTCCGGTGAAACCGGCGTGAGGGGACACGGCTGTAACACCGGCCGGTGGTGACGCCGGGAGGTCGGCCAACGGTGAGGTCGAAGTCAGGCGCACACCACGTTTCCGATGAACTGAGCTGAGCGTCTGTCGGCGGTAGACGCGGCGACGAGGGAGTGTAGCCACTCGTAGACCATCCGCAGTTCTCGGTTCCGGTCGAATCGGTCCACTTATTACGAACACACCGGGTTTCCGGTGAAATAGGAGGTATTAGAGTGTTTGACGGCGTGATTCGTCCGAGGTGCTGTCTCGGTGTGAGACACCGAATTTCCGGTGAGAGTGTCGTCCGGATTGAGTAGCAGGGGTCGAATAGTGACGCGGGGCTGGTCGATAGATGTGGACAGCACGTATAACAACAATTAAATAGTTTATTTGTGTTACCGACCATTGATACACTCGCGAAAAAGAGAATGTACTCGAAACTCGAGTACTGTTCGACCTGAATACACCGTCTCTGACGTGTGTATTCGAGGATTCGAGAAGTCTCGTGGGATGTCGCTCTCGTTGGCTCTTGGAGATTCTCGCGGTTTTTCACACGTTCTTCCGAGTCCGCGTAGACCGCGGTGAGGTCGACCCTCGTAACCAACGCTCGCGGTGAATTATCACGGCGGCAGCGGGTCTACTCGGTCTACCCGCAGCGTGACTCGTTAGTTTCGCGCGTTCTCTCTCCGCTTTCGAGTGGGTCGCGGGCCGTGTGCAGTCGGTCTCGTGGGGTCAGGTAGACTCCCCCACACCGTGTTTCCGGTGAATCGATACCTACGTTTCGTGTGGACGGGAAACCGGGGTTCGTGGCCGTTCACCGGAAACGTGGTGTGTGTGTGCTGAGTCGAATGGTAAGTCCTTTCACCGGAAACGTGGTGTGTTGCGAACATGCCTAACGCCAGCGACGACCTCTTCACCCGGGAGGACCCCATCTTCGCCAACAAGGAGTTGTTGGAGATAAACCACCTCCCGGGGGAGGGTCGCATCGTCGGTCGCGACGACGAGATCTCGGATCTCGCGACCGCGGTGAACCCCGCCATCTTCGGACAGAGCCCGAGCAACGTCCTCATCTACGGGAAGACGGGGACGGGGAAGTCGCTCTGTGCGAAGTACGTCTCCCAGCGCCTCGTCGACACGGCCGAAGAAGAGGGAGTGAAAGCGACGTTCGCCTACGTGGACTGCGCGCAGGACACGACCGAGACGCAGGCCGTCCAGACTATCGCCGACAGCGTCAACGACACCGCGGTCACCGGCATCAAAGTCCCCGACAAGGGACTCTCGACGTCGACGTACTACAAGCGCCTGTGGCGCATCCTCGACTCGCTGTACGACGTCGTGCTCATCATCCTCGACGAGATCGACAAACTGAGCGACGACGACATCCTCATGCAACTCTCGCGGGCCGGTGAGGCAGGGAAAATCGCCGGCTGTAAGCTCGGAGTCATCGGTATCAGCAACAAGATTCAGTACAAAGACCGGATGGACGAGCGGGTGAAATCCAGCCTCTGCGAGCGCGAGTTCGTCTTCCCGCCGTACGACGCGAACCAGCTCCGCGACATCATGGACGCCCGGAGCGACGCGTTCCGCGACGGCGTGTTGGACCCCTCGACGATTCCGCGGGCCGCGGCGCTCGCCGCCCGCGAACACGGGGACGCCCGGAAGGCAATCGACATCTTGCGGTACGCGGGAGAAATCGCACAGTCAATGGGTGCGAGTACCGTCAAGGAGAACTTCGTCACGCAGGCGCGCCAGCGCGCGGAGACCGACCGATTCCGCGAACTGATTCGCGGGTCGACGCCGCACTCCCGCTACGTGTTGCAGGCCCTCGCGATTCTCTCGCTTTCGAACCAGCAGCAGGACGGCTTCCGAACGAGCCGCGTCTACGAGGTCTACGAGAACATCTGTCGACAACAGGGCTCGGACAGCCTGTCACTCCGACGGGTTCGAGACTTACTGAAAGAACACGCCTTTCTGGACATCATCGAACAGTCGAAACACAGCGGCGGGAGCGCGGAAGGAAGCTACACTAAGCACCAACTGCTCGAAGATCCGGACGTAGTGAGAGACGTCCTCATCGAAAACACGGACGCCTGACGGCCTGATGGAGGAATCAGGCGACCGGACACGCTGAGGGCCGAACCGAGTAGCGGGGATGGCTGCACCGCTGCGGATACACCTCTGTAGAGCGACCTCTTATATTTTATTGCGGGGGTTTGTGACTGGAATAATCACGCGTGACTGGGTCGGTCACGCTCGGGTGCCGGCGCGTGTTCACGATTCGAGTCGGTCGAGCGGGACCGAGGTCGAGCGGACGGACTCGTAGAGGTCTTCGACCCACGAGACGACCTCCGGCGCGTCGCCGTCGATGAGCGCCGTCAGGTTGTTGTGGTCGTCGTAGGCGGAGACGACGCCGTGGCCATCGACCAGTAAGAGGCCGAAACCCAGCGTCTCGTCGGTGATTCGCAGTTCGAACTGCTCGAGGTCCTGAGCGCGCTCGAACGACTCCGAATAGGCGTCTATCGACCGTTCGAGGACCTCGCGGTCGACGACGAGTTCCATCCGCGTGTCCGGTCCGATTACGCTCGCGGCCGATTCGTTGAAGACGCGACTCACGATGGGCGTGACCCCGCGGAAGCGGTCGACTGGCTCGCTCCCGACTATTGTTAGATACCTGTTGAGCGGCGCGTGCGGGTCGTTGTCCGCGGCGGTCGTGATGTTCATCTGGCTGAGGACACCGGGCGGTACGCCCTCGCAGACCTCGGTAGCGTTCGCCAAGAACTCGCTCATCCGGTCGGCGCATTCGACCGTCCCGACGAACTCCTCGTACTGGTCGTGAACCATCGTTCCGCCCGCGGTGAGACGGTATTTCCCGTCGGCCTTCTTGACCCACCCGCGGTCGCAGAATCCCGCAAGCGTCCGTTGTGCCGTCTCTCGAGCACAGTCACAGAGGTCTGCGAGTTCAGTCGGTCGGCGCGGCTCGACCGCCAACGCCCGAAGTATAGCCTCCCTACTTTTCGATCCGACGAGGAACGCCACGTCCTCCCGCGCACTCATGTCTCTCCGTTGTACTGTTCTGCATTTCACACTTATGGGTGTTCAGGTCTATGACGCGGCGAAAAATCGGGGGTTCGAACGCGCTTATCCGAGGAGTCCGAGGGCGTCGATGCGCTCGACGATTTCCTCGACTGCGGTTTCCGCGTCGTCGGTCCGCTTCCCGCCGGTGATGACGATTTTCCCGGAGCCGAAAAGCAGGATGACGACTTTCGGCTCGTCCATGCGGTAGACGAGTCCGGGGAACTGCTCGGGCTCGTACTCGACGTCTTCGAGGCCGAGACCGATAGCCAGCGCGTTCAGGTTCAGGTTGTGTCCGAGGTCCGCGCTGGAGACGATGTTCTGGACAGTTATCTCTGGCTCGTCGTCGACGGGTATCTTCAGCTCGCGGAGCTTGTCGAAGATGATACCGAGTGCGTCGTGCACGTCGTCGATACTCTTTGCGCCCGTGCACACGATCTTCCCCGAGCGGAAGATGAGCGCAGCGGCTTTCGGGTCCTGGGTGCGATAGACGAGGCCCGGGAAGTTGTCCGGGTTGAAATCTGCACCGGGGAGGTCGTCGGCGAGGGCTTCGAGGTCGAGCTCCTGACCGATCCCGGTCGATGCGACTACGTTCTGAATCTCGATGGAGTCTGCCGGCCCACTCATTGCTCGCACGTGAATCGTACCTCCGGCCTTATAAAGCGACCCGTTATAAACCGACTTCAACGGGTCGATTCTGTTGGCCCTTCGCACGCACGCGAAACTAATACATTGATTTCTCGCTCGACCGAATTGATGTCACAACTGACCGCGCGTGAAGTTATGGCACGCCTCATGTCTATTTTTCTCACAGAGCCACTAAATCAACGGGGTTAAATGTATCCCCGGCATTCGGATTAATGCGAAGAAGCGCACGGGGGCACTCCCCCGAAGGCTTCCACCGAACGCCCCGACCCCAAGGTCGTCTGGCGCTCACCGGGATGACACACCTTCCCGGGGGTCGCCACGATACGACGGCCTTAAGTGGTCCAAGGCATTTCGGATG
>NZ_LOPW02000004.1:0-264684 GCF_001469875.2 Haloferax marisrubri
GTGGGTGGGTGGGTGTGGGATACCCCGCCGGCGTCAGTCGGTCGACGATGGTGGTGGGGGTGTCGACCGGTCCCGTTCTAGGCTTCCGGTGGAACGCCCGTGCACCGTGCGGTTCGACGAGAACGGGAAGGCGCCGACCGGCGCGCCGAATGATTCGGCGTCGTCGGGTGCACATCACCGTGTTTCCCGACAGGGGTTATAAGACTGCTCCACCGAGTATCAATCGGGATAATTCGACGGCGGAGAGGCGAAGCGCCGCGTTACAGTCGAGACCGGTCACCGGTGCCACCAGCGCCGAAACCCGCGAATCCTCGCGGCCTCACAGCCGCGAGCGGTCACCGGTGCCGCCGGTCATCGCGCTCGCCAACGCCCCCTCGACCACGACCTCGTCGCCGAGCGTCGTCAGTTGAATCTCGGGGATGTTCGACATGACCATCTCGCTCATCTGCTCGCGGATGGGCTCTAACACGAGGTCCGGGTTGTTGAGCGCGACCGCGCCGCCGACGTAGATGATGAGCGGCGCGTACGCGTGGACGATGTTGGCGACGCCCATCGCGTTCCAGTGGCCCAGTTGGCTGATGATGTGGTCGGCGAACTCGTCCTCGCCGGCGTGTTCGAACACGTCGACCGCGGAGAAGTCGGGGTCTGAGACGGGAAGCGCGGTTTCCACGGGGTCTTCCTCGTGGAGTTCGCGGGCGTACTTCGGGATGTTGTTCCCCGAGCAGTAGCCCTCCCAGTGACCGTTGTGGCCGCACCCGCACGTCATGAATCCGTGCGGGTCGAGCGTCAGGTGGCCGACCTCGCCGGCGTTGCCGTCCCACCCGGCGAGGACGTGCCCGTCGACGCAGACGCCCGCGCCGATACCGGAGGAGATGGTGAGATACACCATGTCGTCGGGGTTGCGGTCCGAGTGGAACCGCTCGCCGATGACGCCGGCGTTCGTGTCGTTGTGCAGGTACACCTCGTCCGTGTCCAAGAGCACCGAGAGGGGACCGGTCAGCGGGATGCGGTCGATGGTGTCCGGCAGGTTCGCCGGGTTCTCGACCGCGCCTTCGGCCAAGTCGAGCGGGCCGATAGCACCGATGCCGGCCGCGACCGCGTCGCTCGGGTCGATGCCCGCCTCGGCACACGCCTCGCGGACGACGCCGAGAACCGCCTCGGTGACCGCGATTCCGGTCGGACCGCGCGGAGTGCTGTCACGGGCCTCTCCGAGGATCGTTCCATCGTCGTCGCCCACCACGGAACGGACGTTTGTCGCCCCCAAGTCGACGCCCACGTAGTACGCCATCGTTCCCATAGGGATGCGCCCACCACTTAACTAAGCGGGATTTTCGGTAGATTTACTCGCGGCGATGTAAGTCCCGGGTCGGGGTCACGCGGAGTTGTTGGTCGGGAGTTTGGGGATGAGCCACGAGAGGAACGAGTCCATGCTGCGCGACTGTATCCAGACGGTTCCCGGCCCGGTGAACGTACAGACGAGTCCCTCGCCGCTGAACAGGGTGGACTTCAGGCCGCCGACGCGCTCGACCGAGAAACTCGTCGTCTCGTCGAAGGCGACGATGTGGCCGGTGTCGACCGTGTAGCGCTCGCCCTCGCCGAGTTCGACCTCGTGGATGGCCCCGTAGCTCGACAGGAAACTGTCGCCGGTGCCGGTCAGTTTGAGCAGGAACAGCCCTTCGCTCCCGAAGAAGGTCTTCGCCCCGCCGAAGGAGGTGTCGAGGTCGAGCGCGGGGTCCGAGGCGATGTACGACCCGGACTGCACGTAGAGCGTCTCGTCTTCGAGGCCGTGGTGGACGATGTCGCCCGGGAGCGGGGGCGCGAAGGAGACCTCGCCCGCCTGCCGCGCGCTGAACGTGTTCTGGAAGAACGACTCGCCGCCGAGGACGCTCCGCTTGAGCGACCCGAAGAGGCCGCCTTTCGCGTTCGTCTCGATGTCGATGCCGTCGGAGTAGCTGACCATCGCGCCGGCCTCCGACCGGAGCGACTCGCCCTCGTCGAGCGAGACGGTGAGGAGGGCGAACGACGGGCGGTAATCGATGGAGTGGTCCATGCGGGAGATGACGGCACGCTAAGATATGTAGTTGCCTGCGAAGCCGGTCGCCCGGCCGTCGCTCCGGCGGGCGCGCCGCCCGCGGCCCGTCACTTGGTGTCCGCGCGGACGAACGTCACGGGGCACGGCGATTCGAGCATGACCTCCTGTGCGACGCTCCCGAAGACGGCCTTCCCGGCCGGCGAGCGCTTTCGACCGCCGACGACGAGGCGGTCGGCGTCGACCTCCTCCGCGAGAGTGACGAGTTTCTCACCGTGGTGGCCGACCCGGCCGTGGACGACGTACTCGACGTCAGCCTCGTCGAAGCGTCGCGTGAGTTCGCGGACGATGGCGTGTCGTCGGGCCACGTCGTCCGCCGAAACCTCCTCGGCCGTGATGTCGAAGTCGAGGTTGTCGAGCGCCTCGTCGTACTCGTCTCTCGTGAAGACGTGTCCGATGACGACCGTCGCGCCGGTCGGCCCGGCCACGTCGATAGTCTCCTCGGCGAGTCTGTCGATGCGCTCGGCGTCGCCCGCGCCGACCGCGAGCAGGATAGTTTCGATAGCCATACCAACCGGTTCGTCCCGGTATCACTTAACCGTGCCGGGAATTTTTACTCACAATCGAAATAAAAATTCGTGTTCATGGCTGGCGAAGTCGCTGTCAGCCGGAGCGTCACGTGCTAACACTATGTACGTTTCGCCGGCGTCGCAGCCGCTCAACGAATGGGTGCGCGAGAAAATCGAACCGCGTCGGACGGCTCAGACGTCGGGCGCGTCGTCTTCGACCGCACGCTTCATCGAGTCGCGACGGGACTTCGCGTCGCGGCCCGTCGCCTCGAGGAGGAAGTCGTTCTTCGCGCTGACGGCCTCGCCAGCGGCTTCGAGGTCCTCGGGAGCGAGGTCGGCCGGGTCGGCCTCCTCGAAGTTGACCGCGAGCTTGTCCTTCTTGCCGCTGTACTTGACCGCGCCGGCGACGATGCGGGTGAACACGGGGTTCTTGGGTTCGCCGACGACGTAGAGGTCGCTTCCTTTGAACTCCTCGGTGCCGGTGATGGGGCCGAAGTAGTCCTCGACCGTCGCTTTCATGTCCGGAATTCGCTCTTCGAGCGTCTCCCCACGACGCATCTTGTACTCCTTCATGGACGCCTTTTCGACAGGGGATGGTTTACCTGTTTCGCGACTCTGCGACGCCTGCGAGGGCGTGCCGCGGTCAGGATTCCCGCTCGGCGATGTAGCCCTTTTTACACTCGGGGCAGATGTCGCCGGCCCGCATCGACGACGAGGACGCGCCGCGGGCGTGCCCGCAGTTCGGACAGTAGTACTCGACGGCGTCGTCTGGGGCCTCGTTTCCGACGTTCGACTCGTCGGCGCGGACGAACTCGTCTTCGTCCTCCGCCTCGATGTACTGGCCGTTGGACTGCTGGCCCTGCTGGCCCTGCTGGGCGCTTCCCTCGGGCGTCAGGCCGCCGCCGAACGAGACCGAAACCGGCTCGCCGTCGTCGGGTTGGGCGTTCCAACCCTCGTCGTCGCCCGGCGCGTCGGGCCACGCCCCGCGTTCGCGGGTCTGACTCTGTTCGGACTCCGCCTCGGCGTCTGCGCCGGCCTCTGCGTCCGCGTCGATGAACTCCGCGTCGTCACCGTCGGCCGGCGGCGTCGGGTCGTCGGTCTCGACTTCGTCGACCTCGTCGGGCCACTGCGTCCGGTCGCGGGTGGTCGACGACTGCTCTTCGTCGTCGTCGAGGATGATGCCGTCGTCGGTCACCGGCGGCGCGTCGGCGCTCCCGGCGTCGTCGCCGTCGGCCGACTCGTCAGCGGTTTGGGCGTCGGCCGCGCCCGCGGCTTCGTTCGGCTGTTGCGCCGCAGGGTCAGCGTCCGCGTCCGCGCCCGCACCAGCGTCGCTGGCGGCGTCGGCGGTGGCGGCGTCGACTTCGGCCCGCGTCTCCGCGTCCGGAGCCGTCTCGATGGCGGGGTCCTCGGCGTCGGAGACGCCCGGTTTCGGGTTCGCCGGCTCGAAGCCGGCGGCCGCGGTCTCGACTTCGCCCTCCGTCATCCCGACCTCCTCGGGCGTTCGGATGGCCGTGACCTCCTTGTTCTCGCTGATGACCTGTTCGTGTCCGCACCGCGAGCAGACCTGTATCTCTCGAATCGAGACGACCACCTCGTCGCCGCGTTCCTCGCGCTCCCGTTCCGTCTCGGGGTCTCCGTAGGAGTGCCCGAGAAGACGGCAAGTAAGTCCCATTACGCGAGGATTCCGGGGTTCGGAAACAAAAAGGTACCCCCTGCCTGTCGGACGCCCGTCAGACGGGCGGTACAAGTAAACAGGAGGCGAACGATGTACCCGCTATGAGAGCGAGGCGGGAGTTTCGGAACCGCCGCGACATCGAGGTCGCGGTACTCGACGCGCTCGTCGACCGCCACGACGAGGGGATGACGGTGTTCGAACTCCGTGCTGCCGTGGACGCCGACATCGACACCATCGAGGAGGCGCTGTCGGCGCTGAAGGACGAGAGCCTCATCGTGGTCGAGGAGGCCGACACGGGGGTACTCATCCACGCCGACGAGCGCGTCGTTCCGGACCCGAGCGAAGCCGTCGAAGAGGACGCGTCGCTGTTCGAGAGACTCCGCGAGCGGTTCGGACTCTGAGCGCGGCGACGCGGAGCACAGGCTGTTTTGACTACCTGTCCATCGGTCGGTGACCGACGCCGGGTCGGCCCCGCGCCGAAAGCCGGGCGAGTCGTCCGGGAGTGGGAGGGTTTTACGCGCCGAAGGCGAAACGGGGTGTAATGACACTCGTCGCCGACATCCACGAGGCACACGGTGCGACGTTCGAGACGCGCGGCGGAATCGAGGTCGTGAGCCACTACGGCCGCCCCGAACGGACCCACCGCGCCGTCAGAAACGGCGTCGGCGTCATCGAACACGGCTACGGCGTGGTCGTCGTCGAGGGCGAAGACCGGGTCGACTACGTCGATAACGCGGTGACGAACACCGTTCCCGACGAGGACGGCGAGGGCGTCTACGCCCTGCTGTTAGACCCCGACGGCCGCATCGAGACGGAGATGTACGTCTACAACGCGGGCGAACGACTGCTGATTTTCACTCCGCGTGACCGCGCCGAACCGCTCGTCGAGGAGTGGCGTTCGAAGACGTTCCTCCAGCGCGTGAAAATCCGCGACGCCTCCGACGAGTTCGGCGTCTTCGGCGTCCACGGCCCGCAGTCGACCGAGAAGGTGGCGAGCATCCTCTCGGGGGCAGGCGCGCCGGAGCCGGAACTCTCCTTCGTCCGCGGCTCCATCGGCGGCGAACTCGGCGTCACGGTCGTCGCCTCCGACAACCCGACCGGCGAGGAGGGCTACGACGTCATCTGCCGCGCGAAGGACGCAGAAGACGTGCTCGACGCGCTCCTGTTCTACGGCAACCCCTCGGTCCCCGTCGGCTACCAGACGTGGGACAGCCTCACCGCCGAGGCCGGCACGCCGCTCTTCGAGTCGGAACTCCGCGGTAACGTCCCGAACGTCGTCGGCGTCCGCAACGCGCTCGACTTCGACAAGGGCTGTTTCGTCGGCCAGGAACTCGTCTCGAAGATAGAAAACCGCGGGCGGCCCTCGCGCCGGCTCGTTGGCTTCCGCGCCGACGACCTCCCCGACTCGGGTGCCGAGGTCTCGACGGACGGCGAGCCGGTCGGAACCGTCACCCGCGCCGTCGAGAGCCCAATGCTCGAATCGCCCATCGGCTTCGCGCTCGTGGACTACGGTCTCGACGCCGACGCCCTCGAAGTCGTCGTCGACGGCGACCGCGTCGGCGCGACCCGCGAGTCGCTCCCGTTCGTCGAGGGGAGCGCGGTGTCGGCGCGGATTCCGACGTATCCGGGCGAGAACTGAGCGGGGCGTCCGGGGGCAGTCCTCAGAACAGTTTCTTCAGGTGTTCGCGCGAGAAGAACGAACTCGGTTTGTCCATGTGGACGCCGATTTCGCCCGACAGCGACCGGAGGCCGACCCGCTGGAGCCACTCGGGGAAGGAGTAACACCGGCGCACGAGGTGCCCCAGCCGAATCTCCCGTGAGAGTTCGTCCCGCCACGCGTCCTCGTAGGCCGACAGCGTCTCTGGGTCGTCGGGGTCGATGGTCGCGGCGGCGATGTCGGCCGCGGTCATCCCGTAGAGGATGCCGCCGCCGGTGAAGGGCTTAGTCTGAGCGGCCGCGTCGCCGATGAGGAACGCCCGCCGGGTCGTCGTCCGGTCCGGCGGGCCGATGGGGATGGCTCCCGAACAGAAGTGCTCCGTCTCCACGTCGTAGGTGTTCGTGAGCGCGTCGAACATGTCGTTGACCTCAGCGCCCGGCGGGGCCGCGAGGCCGTACTCGACTCCGGCGTCGCCGCGGGGGATGCGCCACGCGAAGAACCGCGGGACCGTGAGGTGCACGTCCACGAAGTCGCCGTCGTCCGGGTCGGGGTCGAACGCGAGGACGCCGTGGAGCGTCTCCGACGGTTCGGGGAGGTCGAGCGCTCGGCGGACCCGCGAAGTCGGGCCGTCGCATCCGGCGACCATCTTCGACTCGAACTGGACGGTGCCGGCCTCGCCGGCCACGCTCACGGTCAGTCGGACCCGGTCGTCGAGTTCCTCGACGGCGGTGACGGTGTGGCCCTCGCGCACGTCGGCACCGGCGTCGCGGGCGCAGTCGGCGAGGGTGCGGTCGAGTTCGACGCGGTCGATGACGTTCGAGACCTCGCTTTGCTTGTAGAACGGGTAGGCTTTCGAGTTCGGGCCGCCGACGCGGAAGTTCGCCCCGTAGATGCGGTTCTGAAACAGGCGGTCGCGCGCCTCGTCGGGGACGTACTCCCAGATGTCGGTGCTGACGTGGCCGGAGCACGCGAGGGGCGTCCCGACCTCGCCTTTCTCCAGCGCGAGCACGTCGTAGCCCGCGTCGGCCGCGCGGCGGGCGAACCGCGCGCCGGCGGGACCGACGCCGACGACGGCGAAATCGTACATGGTTGGGCGTTGCCGCGCCGACCCATGAATCTTCTCGCTTCGGGCGACGGCGCGAACCGACCGAAAACCGCCCGACTACGCGACGACCGCCAGCCCCGACGCGGTTCGCCGCGTCCCGTCCCACGGGACCTCGATTCGGTCCCACGAGTCGCCGAAGTCGGCCGTTCGGTAGAGGCCGCGGTCGTTCGCGGCGTAGCACTCGCCGTCGGTTCGTCCGGCGGCCAAGACCGCCCGCGTCGCGCCCGGCCCGGTCGGCAGTCCGGTCTCGTCGAGGCGTTCCCACGAGTCGTCGCCGTCGCCCGGCGAGCCCCGCCGGCGGTAGAGGTACGCCGCCGCCGACTCAACTCGGTGGGCGCGCATCGGCCCCGAGGCGGCCGTCAGGAGCACCAAGTCCGGGTCCGCGGGGTCGACGACGACGCTCCAACAGTAGCCGTGGCCGAGCCCCTCGGTCGGCGTCATCCACGTCTCGCCCGCGTCGTCGGTCTCGGCGTAGCCGTCGCCCGCGGCGACCCAGACGCGGCCCGGTCGGTCGGGGTGCGTCGCCATCGAGTGCGTGTCTCGCTTGCTCGCCGGCACGCGGTCTTGCCACGTGTCGCCGCCGTCGAGCGAGCGGACGAACGCCCCGGCTTCGACCGCGACGAACAGCCGGTCGGCGTCGGTCGGGTCCGGCTCTATCCAGCGGACGTGGTGAGTGTGCGGGCGGGGCGGGAACGCCCACGACGACGCCGAATCGAGGTCCGAAAGCGGCGCGAGTTCGGCCCACGTGTCGCCGCCGTCGCGGGAGCGGAAGACGGCCGAGGGTTCGGTGCCGGCGTAGACCACCTCGGGGTCGGCCGGGGAGACGGCGAGGCTCGTCACCGATTCGGGGAGCGCGTCGGTGCCGACCGCGTGCCACGACGCCCCGCCGTCGGTCGTTCGGAAGACGCCGGCGTCGAAGGTCCCGCAGAACGCCCGGTCCGGCGCGCGCCGGTCGGCCGCGACGCACTCGATTCGGTGCTCGCCGAGTCGCCGTCGTGCGGTCGAGTCGTCCGGTGACCCCGAGACCGCGAGAACCGCGCCGTTGGCGGCGGCGTAAAGATGCATGGGAGACGTAGGCGCTCAGCGGTGAAAAAGCGACTCGCGCGGGTGGTGGACCGAATGGGCGGGCGGGCGGCCCGCCCACGTCGAGAACGACGGCGACGAGAGACGGCGGCTACGACAGGTCCCGCCGCTCGAACACCTCGGCCGCGAGGACGACGAGGACGCACGTCACGGCGACGAGGACGGCGATGCCGCCCCAGTCAACGTCGCCGGCGACGAGGAGTTCGCCGGGGTCGAGATAGCGCGTGAGCGACAGGGCCCCGAGGAACTCGTAGTCGGTGTCGATCGTCAGGGAGTCGAGGAGGAACGTCCCGAAGACGACGCCGATGGCCGCGCCCTGCGCCCGGCGGACGCGCCCGAAAAACGCCGACGCGAGGAGGCCGACGGCGACGCAGGCGACGAGGTAGAGACCGCCGACGGCGTGGACCGCGAGAAGACGAGTGAGGTGAATCTCCTCGTCGATGAGGCCCGCGCCGACGACGACGGCCGCGAGGAGCGCGAGGTCCACGACGGCGACCGCGGGGAGCATCGCGAGGAACTTGCCGACGACGAACCGGGTGCGCGAGACGGGCCTGACGAGGACGAGTTCGACCGACTGGCGGTCGACCTCGCCGGCGACGAGCGACCCCGCGGCGTAAGCGAAGTAGCTCCCGACGATGAGGAGCCAGACGAGTTGGTAGAGTTCGACCACGAGGTAGCCCTCGAGCGAGGAGATGTCGGTGACGCTCCCGACGAAGGCCGCCTGAAACTCCTCGGGATACGACTCCAGCAGTTCGGCGAAGTCGATGTCGGACTCGCCGAACGACGGGTAGACGGCGATGGTGAGCCCCGCGGTCGCCACGAGGAGCACGCTGACGATGACGAGACCGCGCCGACGCCGGGCGAACTCGAAGGCCGCGATATCGAGTTCACGCATTCGCGGACTCCTCCGCGTCCGCGGGCGACGGCTCCGCGGTGTCCTCGGCCTCGCCCGACTCGTCGTCGGTGACGGCGCTGTCGCCGTCTGTGTCGCTTCCCTCGTCGCCGCCGCCCTCGCCGTCGTCCTCGTCGTAGAAGTGCATGAACACGTCCTCGATGGCCGTCTCGCGGACTTCGAGGTCGTCGATTCGGTAGCCTTCGAGCGCGTCCACGAGGGCGTCGTAGTTGCCCGAGGTGACGAGTCGCATCGAGCCGTCCGGTTCGATGCGGGCGTCGATGGTCTCCGGGAAGTCGAAGTCGGCGAGGTCGATAGAATCCGGCGACTGGACCGTGACGACCTTCCCGCTTCGGGCGAGCAGGTCGTCGATGTCCTCGACGGCGACGAGGCGACCGTCTCGGATGATGGCGACGCGGTCGCAGACCTCGCGGACCTCGCCGAGGATGTGCGTCGAGAAGAACACCGTCACCCCGCGGTCGCGCTCCTCGCGGAGGAACTCGTAGAACTCCTGTTGGACGAGCGGGTCCAGCCCCGAGGTCGGTTCGTCCATCACGACCACCCGCGGGTCGTGCATGAACGCCTGCACGAGGGCGAGTTTCTGGCGGTTCCCGCGCGAGTAGGCCCGCACCGGCCGGTCGAGGGGCACCGGAAATCGGTCGAGGAGTTCGTCGCGGCGGGCGTCGCCGGAGAGTCCGGCGAAGTAGTCGAGGGTCTTCCGGCCGGTCACGTCGTCGTAGAACCGCGGGTCACCGGGGATGTGGCCGACGCGGGCGAGCACGTCGAGAAAGGCCGCGCGGTCGTCCACCGGCACGCCGAGGACGCTCGCCGTGCCGTCGGTCGGTTTGAGCAGGCCGAGGAGGAGGCGAATCGTCGTGGACTTCCCCGCGCCGTTGGGGCCGAGGAAGCCGAACAGTTCGCCCTCCGAGACCGAAAGCGACAGCTCCTCGACGCCGCGAACGTCCCCGTAGAACTTGGTCAGACCGTCGATGTCGATAGCGGGGACGGACATACTCACACGTAGGCGCGCGCCGGACGTATCCCTTGCGTGACGTTACCGCCGACCGAGAGCCGAGCGTGTTGTTAAGCTTACATACCGCGTATCTAGAGCGACTGAAGCGGGGCCACCCGCCGGTCCCTTCACCATGACTCGTCGTCCCCGGCGGGCGAGTGCGGTGCTCCTCGCCACGCTGTTGGTCCTGTCCGCCCTCGTCGGCGCAACCGGGAGCGCCGCGGCCGCCAGTCGGGTGACCGGGAGCCCCGACCTCTCGATTATCGCGCCGGAGAACCGACTCGTCGCCGGCACCGAGACCGCGGTCGAGGTGTTCGTCGTCAACAGCGGGACGGTCACCGACGACGGCCCCGAGGAGTACGAGGCGCTCGTCCAGACGGCGCGCGCGCTGACCATCCGCGGCGAGTCGAACGGCCCCATCACCGTCGTCAGCGGCGAGGTCCCCGTCGGAACCGTCCCCGAGGGCGTCTCCGGGCCGGCGTCGCTCCGCCTCCGCGTCGCCGAGGGCGCGCGACCCGACACCTACGAGGTTCCCGTCGAGTTCACCTACGACTACACCGCCTCGGTGTACGTGGACGGCGAGACGGTCCGGACGACCCACCGGAGCAGGACCATCACGCGGGACCTCGAAGTCGTCGTGGAGCGCCGGCCCGCGTTCGAGGTCCGGGCGGTCGACGCCGCCCTCGCGGTCGGCGACAGCGGCACCCTCGCAATCGATATCGAGAACGTCGGCCCCGTCGGGGCCGCGGACGCGACCGTGACCGTCACCTCGACCGACCCGGAGATAACGTTCGGGAGCGGCGTCGCCTCCGCCGAGACCTTCGTCGGCGAGTGGGAGGCGGGCGCGACAGAGCGCGCGAGCTTCCGCGCCCGCGTCGCCGACGACGCCATCGTCCGCAACTACTCGGTCGAGTTGACCGTGAGCTACCGCGACGAAGACGGCCAAGACCGAACCTCGCGGACGGTCGTCGCCGGGGTGCGACCGACCCGCGGGGCCGACTTCGAACTCGCGGACGTGGACGCCGCGGTCGCCGTCGGCGACACCGGCACGCTGACGCTCGAACTCGTAAACGTCGGCGACGCGACCGCCGCGGCGACGACCGTCGGCGTGACGTCCGCCGACTCCGAGGTGACCTTCGGAGCCGGCGCGCCCGCCGCGGAGGCCTACGTCGGCGCGTGGGAACCCGGCGAGACGAGGCGGGTGAGCTTCCGGGCCCGCGTCGCCGACGACGCCCTCGACCGGCCCTACTCGCTCGACGTGGCCGTCTCGTTCCGCAACCCCAACGGCGACCGGAAGACCCAGTCGCTCGTCGCCGGCCTCGACCCCGGCGCTGGGCCGGCGTTCGCCGTGACGGTCGAAGAGAGCACGCTCAGAGTCGGCGGCGTCGGGCGCGTCGTCGGCACCGTCGAGAACGTCGGCGGGGGCGAGGCCCGCGACGTGGTGCTCCGCCTCGAAACCGACGACCCGGCGCTGACGCCGACGGACCTCGACGTGACCGTCGGCACGCTCGCGCCCGGCGAGGCCGCCGAGTTCGAGTACGCCATCGGCCTCGCCGCGGGCACGACGCCGGGGACGCGTCGGCTCCCGTTCGTGGTCGAGTACCGGCCGCCGGGCGACGAACTGCGCGCGGCCGACCGGACCGACGTGCTCGCGGCGGTGAGCACCGGCGACCCCGCCGTCGCGGTCGAACCGCGGAACGCGACGTTCGAGGTGGACTCGACCGGTCGGCTCGTCCTCGCGGTGACGAACACCGAGGCGACGCCGCAGACCGACGTGACGGTCAGACTCGTCGCCGAGGAGCCGCTTTCGAGCGAGGACGCCGTCGCGTTCGTCCCGCGGCTCGACGCCGGCGAGACGCGCCTCGTCGTGTTCGACCTCGAAGTGAGCGGCGACGCCGTCCCGAAGACGCAGGTCGTCGGCGTCGAGGTGAGCTACGAGGACGACGCCGGCAGACAGCTCTCGACGGGCACCCAGCGGGTCGCCGTCGAGGTGGTCGAACCGGCGACGACGTTCCCCCTCTTCCCGGCGCTCGTCGTGGTCCTCGCGCTCGCGGGCGTCGGCTACTGGTGGTACCGTCGGCGCTGAAAAAACAGTCGGCGCGCGCTCAGTCGTCGGCCGGCGACGCGGGACCGGGCATCCCGCCGGGCGTCGTCGGCTCGCTCACCCACGCCTGCCACGCCATGATGAGCATGGAGACGATGAGACAGACCCCCCACAGGAACGTCGTCGGAATCAGGAACATGAGTCCGAACCCGACGCCGACCCAGATAGTGAGCGGCAACAGCCACTGGCCGACGACGAACAGTCCGCTCACCGCGGCCCGGAGCCGCCCCGTCAGCGCGAACGCGTCAACCGCGAACCCCATCACGACCGCGAGAATCGAGAGCACGCCCAAGTGCGCGTGCCCGCCCACCAGCCACGACGGCACGCCTCCCGATTCCAGCAGCGTGTACTGGTACAACCCAACCACCATCATCGTCGCGAGCCCGAGGAACCCCGACGTTTTGAGTATGCGTGACATACACATGATTCTGACGTGAAACGATAAGAAATGTCTTTCCCCAGAGTAGTTCGATTGTCGAAAGCCAGCCGCCTGCGAGCGACCGTCGGCGCGAAACGGACGTCGAAAACGGAACTCCGCGGCGACGGCCGGCTCAGTCGTCGTTCGCCACTTTCGCGGGCTTGCGGCGGTCCGAGCGCGGGCCCTCCTCGTCCACGTCGGGGAGGTAGTCGCGGAGGTACCGTCCCGTGTGGGAGTCGGGGTTTTCAGCGATTTCTTCGGGCGTGCCGCTGGCGACGATGGTTCCGCCGCCCGCGCCGCCCTCGGGGCCGAGGTCGACGATGTGGTCGGCGTTCTTCACGAGGTCGAGTTCGTGTTCGACCACGAGGACGGTGTTGCCGTTGTCGACGAGGCGCTGGAGCACCTCAATGAGCTTTCGCTCGTCTTCCTTGTGGAGGCCGGTCGTCGGCTCGTCGAGGAGATACAGCGTGTCGCCGGTCTGCTTCTTGCCGAGTTCCTCGGCGAGTTTGACGCGCTGGGCCTCGCCCCCGGAGAGGGTGGTCGACGGCTGACCGAGTTGCATGTAGCCGAGGCCCACGTCGTGGAGCAGTTGGAGGCGGCGGCGAATCTGCGAGTTCGCCTCGAAAAAGTCGAGCGCCTCGTCGACTTCCATGTCGAGCACGTCGGCGATGGTCTTGTCCTTGTACGTCACGTCGAGCGTCTCGGCGTTGTAGCGCGCGCCGTTACACTCCTCGCAGGGCACGTACACGTCCGAGAGGAAGTTCATCTCGATTTTGACGTTGCCCTGTCCCTTGCAAGCCTCACAGCGGCCGCCCTTGACGTTGAAGGAGAACCGGCCCTTCTCGTAGCCGCGCTGTTTCGAGAGCTTCGTCTCGGCGAACAGTTCGCGGACGTAGTCGAAGACGCCGGTGTACGTCGCCGGGTTCGACCGCGGGGTGCGACCGATGGGCGACTGGTCGATGAGCCGCACCGTCTCGATTTCGTCGTAGCCCTCGATGGCGTCGTGCTCGCCGGGGTCGACGGAGGTGTTGTCGTTCATCCGGCGGGCGAGCCCCTTGTAGAGAATCTCGTGCATCAGGGTGGACTTGCCCGACCCCGAGACGCCGGTGACGGCCGTGAACGTCCCGAGGGGAATCGGCACGTCGAGGTCGTCGAGGTTGTGCTGGCGCGCGCCGCGGACGACGAGTTCGCCGTCGCCCTCGCGGCGGCTCTCGGGTACGTCGATGTCCTTGCGACCCGAGAGGTAGTCGGCCGTGATGGAGTCGTCGGCCGCGACGATGTCGTCGAAGTCGCCCTGCGCGACGACCTCGCCGCCGCGCTTGCCCGGGCCGGGACCCATGTCGATGATTTCGTCGGCCCGGCGCATCGTCTCCTCGTCGTGTTCGACGACGATGAGCGTGTTGCCGAGGTCGCGGAGGCCTTCGAGCGTGTTGAGCAGTTTGTCGTTGTCGCGCTGGTGGAGGCCGATAGACGGCTCGTCGAGGACGTAGAGGACGCCCACGAGGCCGGAGCCGACCTGCGTGGCGAGGCGGATGCGCTGGGACTCGCCGCCCGAGAGCGTGGCGGCCTCGCGGTCCAAGGTGAGGTATTCGAGGCCGACTTCGGTCATGAAGCCGAGGCGGGCGCGAATCTCCTTGAGAATCTCCTGTGCGATGGTCCGGTCGCGCTCCGAGAGGTCGGCTTCGAGGCCCTCGAAGTGTTCGAGCGCGCCCGCGATGGTCATGCGGTTGACCTCGGGGAGCGTCGTGCCGCCGACGCGGACGTGGCGCGACTGCTCTTTGAGCCGCGACCCGTTGCAGTCGGGGCAGGTCGTGACGGCCATGAACTCCTCGATGTGGTCGCGCGTCCGGTCGGAGTCGGTCTCGACGTGGCGGCGTTCGAGGTTGCCGACGACGCCCTCGAAGGGGTGTTCCTTGTGGCGCGTGCCGTTTTTCGTCGTCCACTCGAACACCACGTCCTCGGTGGTGCCGAACAGGAAGGCGTCCTGCACCTCGTCGGAAAGCTCCTCGAACGGCGTGTCCACGCTGACGCCGAAGTGGTCGGCGACGTTGTCGAGCTGGCGGCGGTAGTACGTCCGGTTGTAGCTCCACGGCTCGAAGACGTGCTTGAGCGGCTTCGACGGCTCGGTGACGACGAGGTCGGGGTCGACCTCCTTGGCCTTACCGAGGCCCTCGCACTCCGGACAGGCCCCGTGGGGGCTGTTGAACGAGAACGACCGCGTCTCGATTTCCGAAAAGCGGAACGACGAGTTCGGGTTGCCGAGTTCCTCGGAGAACTCGACGACGAGGCGGTCGTCGCCCTCGCCCGCGAGCGACCCGGTCGACCGGGTGTTGGAGGCGAAGGGGAGGTCCTCGGGCGGGTCGGGGACGATGAGTTTGAGGACGCCGCCGGCCTCTTCGAGGGCGGTCTCGACGGAGTCGGCGATGCGGGAGCGCGCCTCGGGCGCGACCTTCACGCGGTCGACGACCACGTCGATGGTGTGGTCGTAGTTCTTGTCGAGTTCGGGCGTCTCGAACGAGAGGTCGAACTCCTCGCCGTCGACCTCGACGCGGGCGTAGCCCTCGGAGACGAGGTCCGAAAACAGGTCCTTGAACTCGCCTTTCTGGTCGCGGACGACCGGCGCGACGACCTTCGCGCGGGTGCCCTCGGGGAGTTCGAGAATCTGGTCGACCATGTCCTGTGCGGACTGCTCGCCGACCTCCTCGCCCGTGATGGGGTCGTACTGGGTGCCGACGCGGGCGTACAGGAGGCGGAGGTAGTCGTGGAGTTCGGTGACGGTCCCGACGGTCGACCGGGGGTTGTTGGCCCCGTTCTTCTGGTCGATGGAGATGGCGGGCGAGAGGCCCTCGACGGCCTCGACTTTCGGCTTGTCCATCTGGCCGAGGAAGTTCCGCGCGTAGGCCGAAAGCGACTCGATGTACCGCCGCTGGCCCTCCGCGTAGACGGTGTCGAACGCGAGGGAGGACTTGCCTGACCCCGACAGGCCGGTGACGACGGTGAACGTCTCGCGGGGGATGCGAACGTCGAGGTTCTTGAGGTTGTGCTCTTCGGCACCGCGAACCTCGATGTAGTCCTTGCTCATTCGGACGACTCTAGGAACGAGAGGACCGAATAGGCATCGGTTCGGGCCGTTTGAACCGCATCGCTCGCGTCTGCGAGTCGGGGAGAAACCGGTGCGTAAGCGGGGTGTCGTCCGCCGCCGTCAGCCGTTGAGCTTCTGCCGCGAGATAGAGATGCCCGTGGGCGTGATGACGATTTGGTCGTCGCCCTTCTGGACGATGTCGCCGTCGACCTCGCGCGCGACCTGCCGGAGGTCGTCGATGATGTGTTCCATCGTGTTGTCGGAGGTCGTGTGGCGGGTGATGTCCGCGATGACCAGATTGCCGTCGTAGACGGCGTCCTTGATGGCGATAACGTCCTGCTGGCCGCCGATTTCGGCGATGTGAACCGAGAGTCCGGCGTCGCCGCGAGCGGTGTCGAAGTCGTCGAGGTCGAGTTCGACGTAGTCCTCGGTCGTTCGGGAACCACCACCACCGAGAATCTTACTCATGATACCCATAGGACGTAGAGAGGCCACAACGGGGTTAGTTCTTACGTCAGACGACTATCGGTTTTCAGACACTTCTCGCCCCGGCGACCCGACGAATCGACGGCAGTACCGCCACACGAGGACGGTGTCGCGAGGGGCGTCGATTCCCGTTGACGGCCGACGCGCGCGCCGGGCGCGGCGTTTCGCCGGGTGTTTTTACCCCGCGGCGCGCGGGAGCAGACGAACACGATGACCTTCAGCATCTGCGTCCGCGAGCCGTACGTCGACGCCGACGGCGACGACCAGCACCGCTTCGGCGTCGCCGTGACGACCCGCCTCCCGGGGGTCGGCGCACTCTGTCCGTTTGCAAGTGAACACGGCGCGGTGGCGACACAGGCGCTGACGAACGTCGAACTCGGGGAGAAGGGCCTGGACTACCTCGAAGACGGTCTCGCCGCCGACGACGCCCTGCAGGCGCTGTTGAACGCCGACGACGGGCGGGCGGAGCGACAGCTCCACGGCGTCGGCTCCGAGACGACGTTCGCCTTCACCGGCGACGACTGCCTCGGCTGGGCGGGCCACCGCGAGGGCGACGACTACACCGTCGCGGGCAACCTGCTCACGGGCGCGGAAGTCGTCGAAGCCACCGCCGACGCGTACGAGCGGAACGCCGACGGCGACGAACCGCTCGCGAAGCGCCTCATCGACGCGCTCGGCGCGGGACACGCCGCGGGCGGCGACAAGCGCGACGACCTCGACATCCAGAGCGCGGCCGTCGTCGTGACCTCGACCGAGGACCGCGAGATGGAGCCGTACTACAACGACCTCCGCGTGGACGCGACGGAGACGCCGCTGCGCGACCTTCGAGAGACGTTCTCGATGGCGCGTGAGGGGTACGAGGCGGCGCTGGAGAAGTACGCAGAAGAGTAACGAGAGTTCTGAGCGCCGGGGCCGGAGACCGCGCGGGTCGGCTCAGACCGAGAACTCGAAGAGGTCGTCGCCGACGTGGTGGATGGACTCGACGACCTTGCCGGAGTCGCCGACGAGGTCCGCCCCGTCTTCGAGCGCGCGCCCCACGGCGAGCACCTTGCCGTGGGTCTCCTCGGCGATGACGACCAGGTCGCCCGCCTCGATGGTGTCGTCGGCCTCGGTGATGCCGGGGCGCATCACGTCGGCCCCGCTGGAGACGAACGAGACCGCGCCCGCGTCGACCGTGACGACGTTCGTCGTCGGCGGGAACTGGTTCGCGCCCTTGACCGTGAGGAACGGCTGGTCGTCGACGTACATGACCGCCGGCTCGCCGTCGACGAGGACGACCTCGTAGTCGGCGTCGGCGAACTCGACCGCCTCGAACGCGTCGCCGTCGAGGGCGACGCCGAGGGACGATTCGATGGAGTCGCACAGCGCGTCGATTTCGTCGCTTCGGAGGTGGTGGCGGGACTTGACCTTCATACCGGGTCGTGGACGCTCACGGCCGATAAATCGACCGCTCCGCATCGACTGGCCGGTGACGCCGCCCCGTGGTCGGACAGGCGCGACCCGACCTGCCCCGTCGATGTCCGACGCGCGTCAGACTGTGACGGGATAAACTGCTAAGTACGATTGGGTCCACTCCAACCATATGTGGCGCTCCCGGACGAACCGGGACCGGAAGCGTGTCGTGTGCATCGCATGCGGTGACGCGGTCCTCCGGTCGGCGGCGCGCGAGTACGACAAAGAGGGGAACCGCTGGGAACGGCACGGTAAGCGGTTCGAACACCTCTGTAAGGCCTGTTATCGGGGACTCTGCCACCAGCCCCGCGAGGAGCTCGAAGGCCTCCTCGTCGACATCGAAGAACACGGCATCTCCAACGAGGAGTTCCTGCTTCGCTACTTCGACGCGGTCAAAGAGCGGTACGAATCGCCCGGCGAGCGCGGCCGCTGAGGTCGCGTCCGCCAATCCGTCGCCGGACCGTGGAAACGCGCGGTCGCGAGCGACGTCGTTGCTTTCTCGTCGCGGGTCGTGCCCGACACTCATTTCTCCCTGCCCCGTCTAGTCGGGGCTATGTCAGACGACGCGCAGGCGTACGCCGGGACCGCCGAAGGGCAAGGACCGGTGGAGATAGACGCCGAACTCGCGCGACACCTCCAGAACAAGCGCGAGGACCTGTTCGAGGAGTTCGAGATTCGAGACAAGTTCCCGCCGGAAGTCCTCTCGGAGGCGCGTGCGCGCACCGACGGCGTCCACGAGGAGATCGAAGACGAACTCGAACACCGCAAAGACCTCCGAGACCTCACGACGTGGACGACCGACCCCGTCGACGCCCAGGACTTCGACGACGCCCTGAGCATCCGCGAGAACGAGGAGACGTACACGCTGTGGGTCCACATCGCCGACGTGACCCACTACGTCCACCCCGGCTCGGAGATGTGGGCCGAGGCCGTCAAGCGCGGGAACACCGTCTACCTCCCCGCCTACACCATCCACATGCTTCCGCCGGCGCTGGCCGAGACGGTCTGTTCTCTCGTCCCCGAGGAGGACCGCCTCGCCCACACCGTCGAGATGGAGATCAAGAAGGACACGCTCTCGTTCGAGTCTATCGACATCTACAAGTCCGTCATCCACTCCAACGAACGGCTCACCTACACGCAGTGTGAAAACCGGCTGGAAGACCCCGACCTCCCCCTCCACGAGGAGAACTCCCTCGTCTTCGACCTCGCGGACCAGCTCCACGAACAGCGCAAGGAAGACGGCTCGCTGGTCCTCAACCCGAGCCGGGACCGCGCCCACACCATCATCGAGGAGTGCATGCTGAAGGCGAATAAGGCCGTCACGCACGAACTCATGTGGAACCGCGGCGTCGAGGCGATGTACCGCGTCCACCCGCAGCCGACTCCCGACCAGTGGGACAAGGCGCTCCGCGAAATCACCGAACTCGACGGCGTGAGCATCAAGTCCACGTCGTGGGACGAACCGCGGAAGGCCGTCAACGACGCCTTGGAGAGCGCGAACTCCCGCACGCTGAACAAGATTCAGCGCGCCGTGCTGAAGGTCATGCCCCGCGCGAAGTACATGAACGACCCCTTCGGCGGCCACTACGCGCTCAACTTCGACATCTACGGCCACTTCACCTCGCCTATCCGGCGGCTGTCGGACCTCATCAACCACTGGATCGTCCACGAAAACGACGTGCCCGAGGACCTCGTCGAACTCTGCGACCGCGCCTCGGACCGTCAGAAGGACGCCGAGACGGCCGAGCGGCTCTACAAGCAGTTCCTCCAAGAGGTCGGCTTGGACCCCTACGCGGTCAACAACCGCGGCATCGTCACCGTCGACGACGACGGCGAGGTCATCGACGAAAACGGCCTCCCGCCGCGCGAATAACCGAGACGGGCGCGCTTCGCTCTCTCTCGGCCGCTCGTTTTCGACCGACTGGTTCCAACGGGTTCGGTCGGCTCAGTTCGACAGGAACCGCCAGCCGTTACTCGCGAGACGAACGCGGAGCTACGGGTTCGACTGACCGAAGGCGTCGAGACGGTGGGCTGGTCCCCACCGCCGCGGCCCTTACTCCTCTTGTTTGTGCGTGAACAGCAGCACGTCGCCGTCGTGCTGGGTCACACAGAGGTCGAGCATCATGCTCAGTTCGAGGCTGTTGTAGTCGTTCTCGCAGACGACCAAGTCGTCGAACGGTTTCTCGCACGCCGGACAGGCGATAGAGACGGTGTTCTGGTAGGTGGTGACGCCACCGCTGGACTCGTATGGCGTGAGCGACGACCGGAGTTCGTCGAGTTCCTCGTCGTTCATGGACGTGTTGTGCGCGCGGCGTGCGTATAATTCTTCACGGTCGGACATCGGTCACGGTCGGCCACGACGTCCGATTATCGACTCACGACCGCCCGGCGTCGTCCAACCCGCAGGCCCAACGGAAGTGCGGGTGGACCCACGACAACCTCGCCGCGTTGGCTTCGACCCACGACGACGGGTCGCTCAGCCGACGCGACAGCACCTCCGCGCGCTCCTCGTGAGTTCCCTCCCGGTCGAAGGGTATCAGTTCGAGCGTCCGCGACGCGGGGTTGAAGAAGACCGCCCGCTCGGTGTCCGCGTCGAGTCCGACCAGCCGCGACCCGTTGGCGTCCTTCTGGAGGAGCGCCTGCGCCATCCGGTGTTGGTGGACCCCGCGGCGCGTCTCGCGGAGTTTCGAGACGATGGCTCGAAAGAGGGCCGTCGGGTCCGACGGGGGTTCGCCTCGTCGTGTTTCCATACCGACGGCCTCGGAGCGAGACGGTAAGAGGGTCCGCCATGAGCGGGGTGAAAGTGTAGGATTCGGCGGAAGTGAACGCTCGGTAGTCGATGCCGCTACGGAGAGTACCGCTTGAACAGCGGGACGAACGGTTTGAGGAGGACGAGTCCGACTCCGAGAAAGACGTACAGCGTCGCTTCATCCGGGAGCCCAAACTGACGAAGACCCAGCGTAACCCCGAGTGCGAGGAGGACATAGACCCAAAAGACTGCGACGACCGGACCGTATCCCTGGGTTGACGCCGGTGTCTCGAACATTGGTTACTCTCGACGCGGGATTAGTGAAAGTCTTGTGTCAGAACTGACGGGGAGTCGGTTCCGGTACCTTGGTGATTCAAATCCCCGCTCAGACAGTCACGATTTCGATGACACTGAGGTGTCGAGACGGAGTCCTACGGACTCACGTCTCTCCGGACGGTGTCGTCAGATAGTAGTGGACTCGCGGGGTCCCCACGAGCGAAGCGAGTGGGGGCAAGCGAGTCCATTGACTGAGGGAGTGAAACGACCGAAGGAAATGGACTCGCGGGGAAGGTCCCGGTCGGGAATCGCACGGGGCTGTGCGGCTGGCAGGTACTGTTGTGACTCATGGCAGGTTCTGGATTCGAACGTTCATCTTCTCGCGCGGGGTCCGCGCGTCGTAGTGCTGGTACAGGATGTCGAGCGACACGTCCGACCGCTCCGAAATCGTCTCCGGCGAGACCTCGCGGTTGAGGTAGGCCGTGATGTGTCCTCGACGAACGGCGTGGGGCGACCGCGACGACGGGCATCGACTCGGATAGCCGTCTGACCCGACCGCGTCGCACGTCGCTCGCTCGCGGTCGTGCGGACAGTCGCCGTATTCGCAGGGGCGCGTCAGCTTCCCGACCCACTTGTAGATAGTATCGCCGGTCGGACGCCCGTACTTCGACGTTATCAGCGGGCGGCGGCCGTGGTCGTCGACGACATCGTGCCGGTTCGTCGCGGCGTACTCGTCGACGACCTCGAACCACTCCGGTCCGAGGTAGACCCACCGCTCGCCCTTCGTGCCGTTCTTCAGAGCGGTATCGGTCTCCGGCCGGTGGACCAACTCGACGGCGTGGTCGTCGGCGTGCAGGTCGCCGACATCGAGCGCCCGAAGCGCACCCCGACGCATTCCGGTCCGCCAGAGCAACGCCATGATGACGTGCTCGCGGCTCGCGTACTGGTAGCGGTCGAGGTAGTCGAGAATCGATTCGGCGCGGTCCGCCGACAGGTGGATGTCGCGCGACTCGGCTCCGTCGGGGAGCTCCGGCGCGTGAACGCGCTCGCGAAGGCCGTCCTCGACGCCCTCGATGTCGGCCCAGAAACCGAGCGCCGCCCGTACGGTGCTCAGTTGCTTCTGGAGCGTGATGGGCGCGATGTCGCCTCGGCGCCACGCGACGAAGTCGGCGAGGTCGCGGCCGGACAGGTCGTTCAGGTTCTCGATTCCGACCTCCTCGCACCAGTCGAGGAAGTGGTTCAGCCGAGTGCGCGAGTTCTGCAGGGTCGAGTCGCGGACGCTCGGCTCGCGGTGACGCAGGAAGCGCGTGACGCCCTCCTCGGGGGAGAGCGGTTCGAGGTCGGTCACGCGCTGGCACCTCCGAGTTCTGTCTGGGCGTCGTCGTGTCGACGGCGACCGTCCGGCTGGATGGTGCGGATGTCGTCGGCCCACTCGCGCAGTCGCTCGCGGGCACCGTTCACCTTCTCGTCGAGTTCTTCGAGGGAGTCGGCCGAGACCTCGACCTGCATCTTCTCCTTGTCCTGCGACCCGGTGCCGCGGGTGACGACGAGCTTCACGTCGAACGAATCGTCACTCACGGTCAGAACACCTCGACGCAGTACGCAACGCTGGACTTACGTGCCGCGCGCGACTGCTCCGAACCGGGGACCGCGGAGTAGCTGGCAGGCTCTTTGGCTGGTCCCCTCATGCTTCTGCGGGCGGTTCGTCGGTCAGTTGGACTTCGGGCGTCTCGAACGGCGAGTCCGGAGCTTGGTTGATGAGGTGACGGACGTACGCCGACCGCGACATCCCGTGTTCACGGGCTCTGTCGTTCAGTTTCTCGACCGTCTCTGGTGGAACAGAGATAGTCATGTTGACTGATAGTGCCATTGCGCTTGGTAGTATAGTAGTGAGTTACTTATTACTTACTCCCTAATCGACCACATCAACGAGGTAGTATCTTCCCAAGGTATTCAATCATTGAATCAATAATTGATTGTATGAGCACCGCCTACGATACGGACGGAAGCGGTTCCCGGAACATTTCTCTCAAAGTGGGCGACGACTTCGTCGAAGACTTCGACCGCGCGATAAAGAGAGGTCAATTAAACGGGGAGCTACCCATGGACATGTCTCGAAGCGAGGCAATTCGCCGTTTGATGAAGATGGCGATTGAGGACCCGTCTCTGCTTGCCGGCGAGGAAGATGAGGATTAAACGTAGGTGTAGGATACGTGAGACAATTTAACTGGGAGCACTCAAACCGCCTGAAGAAGGAGCTATCTCGGTCATGCAAATTCTGGGTTGGAGATACTCTGGAAGACAGAAACGGGATACGGTGGGAAATAGACGATGTGGCGTTTTCTGTTGAGGAATCTGGTCCGATTTACAAAATCGGGAAGTATTCTGAACCGAGGTCGGACTGGCGGAGTAGTGAGTTCGTTGAACAGATGGAAGTGATTGAAGAAGCGAATCGACCTGCTCCTCCGTGGTAGGGTAGATTGAGGACGTATGGTGCCCACGGGTTCGTTTACTTGGCAACCCGACATACTTATTGAATGACTGAATAGTCTCGGTCAAATGGACGTCCAAGCTCTACTGACACCCACAAACCTGAACGTCGGTTTGGGAGTTATCAGCCTAATCTTCATACTCCTCACCTACCTACGTACGAGACGAATGAATCCCTCCGAAATCGAGATGATGCTGAACGGGCGGATGGAGGGTTCAAACTATCATTTCGAAGATGTTGCCCTCGAAGTTCAGACAGTACGTGTTCGAAAGGCGGAGTCGACGGGCATCCGGAAAATCATCGATCTGCTTCGAGAGTACCCGCGTGGAGACGTCGTCGTGGAGGTAGCACTCTACGGGAACTCTATCGAGACAGAAGAGCCGTGGAGTGAGAGTGATTTCGCCGATTTCTGTGAGCAAGAAGGAATCGATGCGGAATATCAGGTCGAAGAGACTCTACCCCAGAAACCACAGATGGACGCTCAAGTCGATTTGAAACTGGAGTCAACAGAACCCGACACAGTATATAACTTCGTCAGGGGACTCGTTCCGTTCGTCGCCAAAAGTACTGCTTGATTACAGCCATTCGATTTTCTCCATACCCCTCGCCTGCGCTTCGAGACTGTACGCGCCGAGGTAGTGTTCTCTGAACGTCTCCCAGTCCTCCCAACCGCCCCACTCCATCACCAGTCCGGGTTCTACCTCCGCGCCGACCAGCAGCGTCCCCCACGTCCGCCGGAGGTCGTGCGGACCGAGGAACGACCAACCAACGTCCTCGGTCTCCTCGACCAGCTGGTCGCCGGCCTTGGTGACCCAGTTCCGTACGGTTCGAGTCGTCCGGTCGACGACTGGCGTGTCGCTCGAGTCGTCGCGGTAGTCGCCGACCGCCGCGATCGTCGCCGCGAGGTCGGTCGGGATGGGCGTCTCTCGGTACTTCGAACCCTTCCCCTCCCACACCCGGAGGAACTTCCCGACCTCCGTGTCGACTACGTCGTCGGGCGTGACTTCTACGACCTCCGCGACACGGAGCCCACATCGCGCACCGAGGGCGAATGCGACTCGCTGTTCAGTCCCGTCGGCGACGTCGAGGAGCGTATCGACTTCGCTCCGACTGAGCCACACCTTCTTCCCGTCCTTGCTCTCGTAGTCCTGCATCTTCATTTCCGGTTACCTCACATCTCGGAAGAATAGCGCCAGTATCCTAGTCTTTTCCCCGTGTCGAGGACTGAAATCGAGCCGATTCTTTCCGACTCTCAGGTCTTTTCGGAGAGTCAAAACACCGCCTCGATAGGCAACTTCTGCTGACGCCCCATCTCTCGATGACCCGAGTCGTCCCACCCGCCGAACTCGTCGCGAACCAACGACCACACCGTCGACGGCCGCATCCGGCGGTGGTCGACCGGCGACCCGTTCTCGTCGAGTAGGACGAAGACGAACCACGCGGTGTTCTGCGCGTCAGAGTTCAGGAGCGACCGCGTCTGTCCCTCCCAGAGCCGGAACCGGCCGCCGACCTCGACACGGGAGTCGGGGTCGAGGCCGTCGATGCGGACCTGCGTGGCCTTTACCTCGTACTTCGTCCCGCGCTCCTCGTGAACGCAGTCGTACCAGTCCGCGCGGTCGTTCGCGTGCGTGATGCCGTAGTGAGCAGCGACCAGACGCTCGGCGAACTCGCCGTTCTCGTCGCCTGCGCGCTCGTCGATTCGCCGCATCTCGCGGCGGGTCACATCGGGAAACGTCACAGGTAGTGCCACCCCGAGAGGACGCCGACCGCGTACACGAACCACGTCCAGAGGACGTACTTCTCGGATGCGGTCACCGGCCGTCCCTCCATCCTCGACGAGCCGCGCGCGCCGCGACGTAGACCGCGGCCGCGAGGCCGACCAACTCCCCGACGATGCCGAGCAACCGACTCGATGGCGACGGCTCAGAGTATCCGAGTAGGAGTTCGTCGCTCATGTCTCGACCACCCGGTCGTACGTCTTCTCGAAGATGTCCGCGTCGCACGGGTACACCTCGCCCTCGACGCCGACGAGCAGGTAGTCACCCGGTTCAGCGACGACCGTGCCCTCTCGCGTCTCGACCTCGACCCGCTGGCGGACGCGAGCGGCCTGAATCACGACGGGTCGCTTCCGGTAGTAGCGCCAGTCGTGGTCGTCGCCCGGGACCTCGTCCTCGACGATTCGCGTCATGCGTACGCCTCCTGAGTCTCCGCGCGGTGCAGCACGTTCATCCGCTTGTCGAAGACGACGTACTGATACGGCTCGGTCGGGAGGTCGTCGCGCGGAATCGAGAAGTACCGCAGAAAGCCGTCGTGGAACACGGCCCACTCACCGACCCACACCCAGAACTTGCATTGCTTGATGGGCGTGTATTCGAGGTCAGACGGGTCCTGCGTGGCGATGACGACCTTCAGCCCCTTGTCGCGGTCCTCGTGGAGCATCCGCTTCACCGGGTTGTCCGACTCGACCTCGCCGTCGGGGAGGACGTTCTGCGCCTCGTCGAAGATGACCTGCGTCGGGAAGCCGGTCGCCTCGTGGTACTCGTGGGCGACCGTCCGCGCCTGCCGCGCCGTTTCGAGCGGGGAGTCGGTCACCCAGTTCAGTCGCGTCGCGTCCGACGCGCGAGCTTCGCCGACCGAGCGGACCGTCGCGGCGTCGTCGAGGTCGCGCCCGGTGATGCCGTCGGTGTTGGTGAAGTTGACCCAGATGCTCAGGCCGGGGAACTCGGCTTGCATCTCGCGCAGCAGGGTCGTCTTCCCACCGCCGGAGTCGCCGGTAACGACCGTGTGGTACGCCTGCATCGTCACGCACCTCCGACACCCGCGAGCGGAGCGAGGTCGTCGTCGAGGTCCTCGTCGTTCTGACCGCTGTCGTTCTCGTCTCCGTTCCCGTCCTGCGCCGTCTCCGACGGGAGGTACTGGAGCCCGAGGAGAGTCGTTCCGACGGCTCCGTCGACCACGGGCGGCGTGCCGTCGCCACCACTCACGCGGATGAGCATCCGCAGGAGGTAGTGCGACCCTCGCGGGAGGTCCGGGTACTCTGACCGAACCTGGCTGACCGCCGGACCCGTCGCGTCCGCATCGAAGAGCGCCGCGAAGACACCTCCCGAGGAGTCCCCGTCGTTCTTCCCGGCGTCAGCCTCCGCACCCTCAGCGGCCGCGTGGTTCGCCGCACCGCCCACGTTCGGAACGCCGGCGTTGCGGACGAACGTGTCGCCCGGCGACGGTGGGGACGGTGTCTCGCCGTCCTCAGGCATCGTACGCCTCCCCGCACTCGATGCAGACGCGGTCGTACTGGGTCAGAACCGCCGTGTTCTTCGCGGACGGGTTGCGAGCGCGCAGAACAGCGTCGGCGTCGACGTAGTCGTCCGACCCGCAGTCGGGGCACCCGTCGACCTCCTCGGTGTCCTTGCCACCGTCCGTGATGGGTTCAGGCGCACCGTGGATGGGGTTTCCGCCGTCGGTCATCGCCTTCTGAGTGTCCGACACTTCGATGTCCCCCGATTCGGCCGGGTTCGCCGGGTCACTATCGGGGACTGAACCGCGCTCGCCGGCTGGCTCACCAGCGCCGTCGAGGGGCTGAATCATCGTGTCCCAGTCTCGAAGCGGACACCCCGGCCGGTGGTTGTGGATTCCCTGCGCCGCGTAGAACAGTCCGCAATGCTCGCATTGCTGGTCCGTGGGGTTCTGAGGCTCTTTACTGCCGTTCATGCGATGAGCCCTCCGAGCATCGAGACGCCCGACTGAGTGAAGTGTACTGCACCGCTGAGTGCGCCACACTCGCCGAGGATGCCGATTCCGAACGCTCCTTTCACGAATGGTCTCGTCTCGTCCGAAGCCCGGAGATAGGCCACGAGCGTGCCGAGAACTAGTGTCGGGTAGCCAATCATACTGTGTCGAACAGTCAGGCGACCGTGAATGTAAAATAACGAGTGCTGTACGACGCTCAATAATTGAATTGTTGAGCGTATTCTACTACACTTCCAACTTTTTCACAATCGCCCGTTGTCGGAAATGGAATGACGAAAGTACCACTTGAACTACTCGGCATCGAGGTCGATACTGACGACCCCGGTGAATCCGCACAGAACCTCGGTCTCGGGGTTATCGGCGTCACCCTCACGATGGCCGTCGTCGGAGCAGGAGCGTATCTGTACAACACCGCACGGCAGAAGGCCGGCGTCACCGACGACGACGTGAACATTCCGGGGGTCTAATCGATGCCAGATACCCTCGCCTACAACGAAGACCTCGCCGAACTTGACGGCGACGTGCGACCCATCCGCGGCAGCGACCTCGACCAAGACACGCTCAAGTCCGGCTCGGAGGTCACGGTCTACCGCGAGAAGGTCCCGCAGGACAAGGACCTATGGTTCGGTGCGGGCGGGAAGGACCGCGAAAGCGCGGACTCCTCGCCCATGCACGCGGACATCGTCGCCACGGGCAACGGGTCGGGCACCGCGGGCGACACCATCGGCGGCACGCTCTACGCCGCAATCACCGACTCCGAAGGCCGTGCGATGTTCACGCGCAAGCTCGGAGACCTCGAACTTCTCTCCGAGTACGCCAGCGAGTCGCCCACCGAGCGCCCGCTGATGTACTCGCTCGCTCCGTACGCGACGGCGGGTCGGTACATCGAGTTCCGCATCGACGCCGACAGCGCATCGGACGGCAAGGAAATCGACCCGGCTAACAGCGACGTGATGCTGTACCGGAGTTCGCTGTAGAGGTCCCACCATGGGAATTTTATCGAAGCTCACGACCGACGAGCGCCGCGAGACGCCGCACCTGCAGGACCCGGTACCAGCGGACACGACCGGCTTCGAGACGACTTGGACCGCGTCGGCCGACTGTACCGTCGAGAAGCTCCGAATCTGGGCCGTCCCCGGTTCCGAGGACGCGCTGAAGTTGTACCCGAAGATTCGACGCGTCCGTGGTGACCCGGACAACCCAGAATCGCACGAAGACACCGACATCCCGACCTACAGCGACGACGGTGAGGCGTTCATCACCGGCGAGCCCGACGGCGATGTCTACCATGTGAACGCAGAGATGAACGAAGGAGACCAAATCGTCATCATCGCCGACAACGCGAGTACCGACTTCAGCTACAGGTTCCGCGCGCTCCCGACCGTTGATTATCTCGGCGGGATTCGGCGCGTCATCGGAGGGGTGTTCTAGATGCCCGGGCGCGCGCCGTGGGGACAAGCTGGGACAAAAGAGAGTGGAGAGACTCTCGCCGTGAACAACCGTCCGAAGGTACTTCGTAAAGACCTCACACAAACCTCGACGCTTACAGCAGGAGAGTCAGAGACCGTCGAACTGTACGCGCCGAGCGGGTCGGTCTACACCGTAAAGGGAGCGGCACTTATCGCCAAACCGCCGTCGGGCGCGACAGGTGGGACTCACTTCTTCCAAGTCGAGTCGCTCGGCAAGGTCGCGGTCTTGCTCGGGCGCTCGGACTATACTGCGCAAGTCAAGTGGAACAACGGCCACTTCTTCACAGCGAACCAAACGATGGAGCCAGCCGAAGAGTCGGCCGCTATCCAGTCATTCTACGGGTCGATGGCAACTGCAGATGAACCAGTCAGAGTTGAATACTACAACAATTTGGACGTGGACCAGACGAACGAGCGAACCATCGAATTCCTCATCGAGGAAGTGAGCTACTGATGCCGGACCAATACCCCGGACCTCAGGAGGCAGAAGAGAACAAAACGTATCTCTACGACGCACCTCACGGAGAGTCAGTCACGGCGACCGTCACAGAGAAATCCATCGACGAGGACGGTTCGGTGTCTGTCTCACTTATCTACGGAGGTAGCGACTGATGGTCATCGCACCATCTCGTGACTCTCCCTCTGCCGGCGAGCGCGTCGACCCGCGCACTCCTGCCGAAGAACTCGCCGACCAGTTGGGCGGCGGTGGCGATGACGACGACTCGCCCGGCGGCGGAAACAACCACGACCTCACAACGACTGACCCGACCATCGCCGGCGACTCGCCCTCGTCGAACGACTCGTTCGACCCCGACGACCAGACGCTCGGCTCCGGGTCGCTCGGGACGGACCTCTCGACCGACGACGGCACGTCGCAGACCGGCGACCCTCGCGACTCCAACGAGGTCGATGTCGACGACTCGTCGGACCCCAGCGACTCCTCGCCCGCGGGCGGCGCGGGGATGTGGGACGCTATCGACCGCTTCACCGGCAGTCCCGACGGGACCACCGAACAGATTGCCGAGAGCGGCGGGAACCCGCTGGAGTTCTCGCAGGCCGTCTCCGACGTGCTCTCAGAGATGAACATCTCTGAGGCGATGCCCTCGCTGCTGACCGACGGCCTCGACGCCGACGGCGAGTCGTCGGACAGCCGGCTGCTCGCCATCGGCGCGGCCGCGGTCGCGGTCGTCGGTGTCGGCCTCGCCGCAGTCGTCGGAGGTGACGACTCGTGATTGGCTCCGAGTGGGGGTCCGAGGGAGAGCTGACGGTCACCGCTCAGGGCTCCGACTCTGACTCCGACCTCCCGGCCGACGAGAACCCGTCGGTCTCCGGTTCGGGGTGGTCGGTCGTGATGGACAAGCGGGTGTGGGCGGCGGCGGTCGTCGTCGGCCTCGCCCTCGTGCTCGGAGGGTCGTGATGTCGGAGACTGACATCTCGCTCGACCGCGCGCCTCGCGCCGACGACATCCAGTCGGCGCTCCGTCGACTCGGCTACGGCGACGACATCGTGTCGTCGGTCTCGGTCGACTCGGGCGACCCGCGCGGCCCGCTCCAGAACCGGTGGGTGAGCCTGAGCGCCGGCGGCGAGAGCGTCCGGGTCACCGACGACCTCGACGCCTCGACGTGGGAGTCGACGACCGAGTCGGTCCTCGACAAGTTCCGCGACGCGCGTCCGGTTCCGTCCGGGCTCTCCGCCGGGATGGTCGCCGCCGCGGTCGCCGCGGTCGTCGGTGTCGCCGCGGTCGTCTTCGGGGGTGGCTGACGTGGTCGACCTCAACGGTCCCGGCACCTTCGGCGACGGCAGCAACAACTGGCTCGGCGGCATCGGCGACTTCGTCAGCGACCCCGGTCAGGCAGTCCGCGACCCGTACGACACGGTAGCTGGCACGGCCGATGCCGCCGCGCTCAACTTCGACGAGGGCGTCGGTGGGCTCGTCTCGTTGTTCGACGACGAAGCCGGGAACACCGCTGGTCCGGGCGGGACGCCGTGGATAGAGGACCCGCAGGACGGGCAGGCGTCGAACCCGACGCGCGGGACAGGACTCGCCGCGAAGGTGTGGATTGTCGTCGCGGTCGTCGTTGGGCTTGTGCTCCTGTATCTGCTCCGTCCGCTGCTCGCAATCATCGCGGGGGTGGTCGGCGGTGAGTGACGCGCTCGCGATGTTCGTCGACGTCGGCTGGCTCGGGAGCGTGACCGACGTGGCAACGTTCATCGCGGTCGCGGTCGCACTCGCCCGGCGCGAGCTTCGTGACCGTCGCGTCGAGGCTGCTCTAGTCGCGCTGGCGAAGGCGGACCCACACGTCGACGCGCATCAGGTTGCACGAGACCTCGCACTCTCCGTCGATGACGACGCAGTCCGAGCAGTCCTGGCCGACGGCGGGCGGGAGGACGACGATGGTCGCTGACCTCGGCTGGCTGTCGGCGGAGGTTGACATGCCGCTGTGGGCCATCCTCACCCTCGCTGGCTACCAGCGCGTGACCACGATGCTCACGAACGCGCGGGCGCGGCGACGCGACCGCGATGACTCAGCGTGACGCGTCGGGCCACTCCCAGAATAGTTTCGAACGAAGTTTGCCCGCAGTTACCAGTTAGGTATTTTCTGTGCCGGTTCCAGTATCTTCAGTCAGCTCATAAAAACGCTATACTCTGAACTCAATTCCATCCTCATCTTGTACAATTTCGCCACCGTTCGAACCCCGAACGGCGGCATCACCCTCAACAACAATGGCAGTCGTTTGGTTTTCTGAGGTGGAGTCCTCCAAACTAAATTCACCTCCTTTCTCAGAAGTCATTATGATTTTTGACTCACTATCTAAATGTGAGTTATTAATCCGAATAGGGCCGTTTTCAGCGATGAATCGAATCGCCTCTTGAGAGATTACTTGAGCACCCTCAATATCTATCTCTGGAATCTCGTTGGCGAGTTCTTTTGAGACTTCTTCTGGGTCTGTTTTTCCGTTCGCAATCGCTTTCTGAATTGTTGACCACACCGCACTCGAGGCAACACCCACGCCCATATCCGACAGAACTGGTTCGATTCCAGACATGAGTTAGCATATTTCAGTAATATACTTAAAACTAGGTTAGCGAAGTTGTGCCGCCTACTGCACCTGAGATTGCGAAATGATTCTCAGACGGTCACTCTGTAGTCTCCTCAGGACGGTAGACGATGATGTCGCCCCACTTCGGTGCGATGTACCCCTCTTGTTCGAGCGGCTTCAGGACGCGACGACGGACGGCGTCTTTCGGGATACCCGCTCGCTCGGCGACCTTCGAGATAGCGGTCCCAACGTCGAGGCGACGACCGCTCGGGTCGTAGGCCTCGGCGGTCCGCCGGAGCGCCATGTAGCCGTCTCGAAGCGCCTCGTCGTCTGGGAGGTTGTCGTCGTCGGGCTCGTCGCGCACGGTTCGCGCGACCTCTTCCATGTGCGTCCGCAGGTCGTCGCTTATCGACCCGTCGAGGGCGCTGGTGTAGTCGTCCTTCAGGTTCTCGTCGACGCGGACGGTCACCGTCGTGCTCTCGGTCCGCTCGGTCTTCATTCGGCTCATAGGGCACCTCTGTACTGCAGCGTTTCACAGTCGTAATACGCAGACGGGGCGGGGATACGGAGTATGGCAGTACGCCCCCCCGTGGTCGTACGAGGAGGCCTATTCGCGCGGGGGTGTGCGCGCCCGCGTGAGCGCCGGGGCTGGTCGACTCGTGGTGCTGGTGCTCGGGAGTGGGTGGTGCAGGTCATAGCTGGTCCTCCGGGCGGCCGAAGACTCGTCCGTCGTGTCCGGTGGTCGGTTCCTCGACGATGTCGCCACCGTCGGCGACGAGGTCGGGCGCGTCAGTCCACTCGTGCTCAGGGTCGTCGGTCGTTCCCTCGGAGCACTCGGCGGGCGGGGGGGCCTCTCCGTCGGGCGAGACGGCACCGCAGCGACGGCAGTTCTGGCGCGGGAAATCCTCACCACCGTCGGCGACGAGGTCGGGCTCGGGTTCGGTTGCGTTCGGTGCGACGTGCTCGGCGGTGTCGTGGGCGGTGATGGGGTCGTCGGTGACATCGCGCCCGGCGGCGTCTCCGAAGTGGTTGTGTGACCACTCGGCTTTCCGCAGGACGCACAGGTGGGCGCACGGCGAGTCCTCGTCGTCGCGGAACTCGAAGCCCTTGCAGTCGCACCCGCCGACACGAGCACCGCGCTCCTTGCCGTACTCGACGGCGTGCGTCTCGCCACCCGGCAGGGTAACGAGGTAGGTCGTCGGGCCGGTGCGCTCGACCAGCGCGGCGACGGGGTCGCCTCGCTCCCACGAGGTCGTCGACTCGTCACGCTCGCGCTTGAAGTCGAGATACTGCACTACGCACCACCCCCGTTGCACTCGGGGCAGATACGGCGAGGGAGTCCGCCGCGACTCGTCGTCGTTGCGAGACGGGACCCACAGGTCGGGCAGAACCGTCTCATCGCTGACCCCCGAAATCACTCGATTTATCGACAGACAGCGGAGACCCGACTAACCGAATCTCGTGAACTCTCGATAGGCGGGGTCTTTCTTCCGGCTTCCCGAACGCGAGAAATGGAGCTACGAAAGCTGTCGCTCCGGTTTTTGGAACCTTCGAAAGCGAGTTAAAATTTGATGGACTCGCGGGGATTTGAACCCCGGGCCTCTTCCTTGCGAAGGAAGCGATCTGCCACTGATCTACGAGCCCTCATTCCCACGGAGTCGTGGGATACACTTATACCCTATGTTTTGTCCGCGGTCGGGCATGCGATAGCATCCCGTTCCGTCGGGCGATTCTGCGGGCGTCTGCTCGCGCGTCGAACGGAAGTGAGATGACACGCGCCTTAGCGCTGAAGGTCAGCTCGGAGGCAGAGTCCTCCGGACGCGCGCCTCGACAGCCGCGAGTGTGACGGTCGGTCCGGGAGTCCGGACAGCGCCGTCGTTAGTCTTCGAGGACGATCTCGATGCTGACGTCGTTCGGAACCTGAACGCGCATCAGCTGGCGCAGAGCGCGTTCGTCAGCGTCGAGGTCGATGAGACGCTTGTGGACGCGCATCTCCCAGTGCTCCCACGTGGCCGTCCCCTCGCCGTCAGGCGATTTGCGGGCGGGGACTTCGAGCGTCTTCGTGGGCAGCGGGATCGGCCCGCTGAGGTTGACGCCCGTCTTGTTTGCGATCTCGCGGACGTCGTCGCAGATATCGTCGAGGTCTTCCGGACTCGTGCCGGCGAGCCGAACGCGTGCCTGTTGCATCGTTATCGCTCGTTGACTTCGAGCACTTTGCCGGCCGCGATGGTCTGACCCATGTCACGGACAGCGAAGCTGCCGAGCTCCGGAATCTCGGAGGACGGCTCGATGCTGAGCGGCTTCTGCGGACGGACGGTCACGATAGCGGCGTCGCCGGACTTGATGAAGTCCGGGTTCTCCTCAGCAACCTCGCCCGACGCGGGGTCGAGCTTCTGGTCGATCGACTCGATGGTACACGCGACCTGCGCCGTGTGGGCGTGGAAGACCGGCGTGTAGCCAGCGGTGATGACCGAGGGGTGCTGCATGACGACGACCTGCGCCTTGAAGGTCTCGGCGACCTTCGGCGGGTCGTCAGCCGGGCCACAGACGTCGCCGCGGCGGATGTCGTCCTTGCCGACGCCACGAACGTTGAAACCAACGTTGTCGCCAGGACCGGCCTGGTCGACTTCCTCGTGGTGCATCTCGACGGTCTTGACCTCGCCGCCGACGTCAGAGGGCTGGAAGCTCACGTTGTCGCCGGGGTTGAGGGTACCCGTCTCGATACGGCCAACCGGGACCGTACCGATGCCGGAGATGGTGTAGACGTCCTGGATGGGCAGGCGCAGCGGCGCGTCCGTCGGCGGCTGCGGTGCCGGCAGGCTGTTGAGTGCTTCGAGGAGGATGTCGCCGTCGTACCACGACGTGTTGTCGGAGCGCTCGGCGATGTTGTCGCCCTCGAAGGCCGAAATCGGGACATAGGTCGCGTCGTCGGAGTTGAAGCGGACCTGCTTGAGGAGCTTGTTGACCTGCTCCTTGACGTCCTTGTACTTGTCTTCGCTGTAGTCGACGACGTCCATCTTGTTGACCGCGATGATGAGTTCGCCGATGCCCAGGGTGCGGGCGAGGAAGACGTGCTCGCGGGTCTGAGGCGCGACACCGTCGTCGGCGGCGACGACGAGGACCGCGTTGTCAGCCTGCGAGGCACCGGTGATCATGTTCTTGACGAAGTCGCGGTGGCCAGGACAGTCGACGATGGTGAAGTAGAACTCGTCCGTGTCGAACTCCTGGTGGGCGATGTCGATGGTGACACCGCGCTCGCGCTCTTCGGCGAGGTTGTCCATGACGTAGGCGAATTCGAATCCGCCCTTGCCCTTCTCCTCGGCTTCCTCTCGGTGCTGCTCGATGACGTGCTCCGGGACGGAGCCGGTCTCGAACAGGAGTCGGCCGACGAGCGTACTCTTACCGTGGTCGACGTGGCCGATAATGGCCAGGTTCTGGTGGGGTTTGTCGCTCATTGGTGTGTTCACGCGCTAAGGCGCTCTGTGGGGAATGTTTTTGCTGAAACCCCTAAAACGATTTCGATACGCGCTACGGGCCGTCTAACCGCCGTACTGCGATTTGCGGAACCATACCACGGTCTCCGAAACGGAACACTCGGTCGAAATCGACTGTCGAAGAAATCGAGGGGTACAAGCGGTCTCTGTGGCTATTCGAGGCGAGAAACGTCAGACAGGACGGCCGTCGCCGTCTCGGGGCCGCCCGCTCCACGGCCGCTGATGTTCAGTTGCCCCGCGTGTTTGGTCTCCAACTGGACGATGTTCTGGGTGCCCGTGACCGACAGCGCGGAGCCCTGCGGAACCAACCGCGGAGCCACGCGAACCCCGTCGGCGGTCGCCTCGCCGATGAGTCGGACCGTCCGGCCGTCCTCGGCGGCGAGGTCGAGCGCCGTCCCCGGAACGTTGCGGATGCCCTCGACCTCGGCGTCGTCGAGCGCGTACTCGGTCTTGCCGTCGGAGAGGACGTTCGCGAGGATGACGAACTTCAGCGCGGCGTCGATGCCGTCCACGTCGAAAGTGGGGTCGGCCTCGGCGACGCCGAGGTCCTGCGCCTCCGCGAGGACGTGCTCGTAGTCGAGGCCCTCGGCGGCCATCCGCGAGAGGATGAAGTTCGCCGTCCCGTTCAGCACGCCACGCGCGGCCGTCACGTGCGGCGCGCCGAGGTCGGAGATGGTCGAGAGGACGGGAATCGCGCCGCCGACGGCCGCCTCGAACTGGACGGTTCCGGCGCTCTCGGCTTCGAGCGCGCGCAGGTCGGCGTACCGTTCCGCGACCGGGCCCTTGTTCGCGAGCACGACGTGACGGTCGTCACCCAGCGCGCGCTCGACGTGCGAGAAGCCGGGTTCGGCGTCGCCGAGCGTCGTCGGCGTCGCCTCCACCAGCACGTCGTAGTCGGCGTCGAACACCGCCTCGGGGTCCGCGTCACCGACTACGCCCTCGCGTTCCTTGCGGTCGTGAACCGCGCTCGGGTCGAGCCCGGCAGGGTCGACCGCGGAGGAAGACGAGTCAGCGAACGCGACGACGTCGTGACCGTAGTCGCCCGCGAGGTCGAGGACCGAGCCGCCGACCGCGCCCGCGCCGAGCACGGCGAGTCTGAGGCTCATTGGGACCCCTCCGCGAGCGGCTCGACGACGTGTAGTTCCTTCTCGGCCGCGAGGTCGCGGACGACCGACAGCGTCTCGTCGACGCGGCCGGAGCGGACCGCGAGTCGGAGCCGGGCGCTCGACGCCTCGTCGGTCCCCTCGCGGGCCGACAGCGACAGGTCCTGTAGCGTCGCGTCCGCGGACGACTCGATTCGGTGGAGCGTGTCCGAGAGGTCGGAGTCGACGATGTCGCCGACGAGGATGACCATCACCTCTTCGCCGAAGTGCTCCGCGCCGGCGCGGATGACGTTGACGCCGGCGTCGCGGAGCGCCTCGACGATTCGCTCGAAGCGGTCGGGCGGGCATTCGAGGTCGACCTCCACGGGGATGTGCCCGCGCGGCGTCAGGCTCCCGCGCTCGTGGAAGATAGAAAGCAGATTGCCGCCGTTGTCGGAGATAGGCTTGAGCGCCGCCAGAAGCTGTCCGGGCTCGTCGACGAGTTCGAGCCGAATCGTGTGCGGTTTCGGCTGCTCGCCGCTCCCGTCGGCCTCGGCGTCGCTCCCGCCGTCGAGGTCCTGTGCACTCATCGCCCCACCTCCGTGGGCCGTCCCGACGCTGTTGTCCGCGACGCGCGGTTCGGTCGTGGTTTCGCGTCGTCGCGCCAGGAGTCGAGAGACGTGCCCTTACGCATATCTACCCGTGATTCGGCCACGCGGTATAAGCCTTCGCAGCCGACACGGTTTGCCGACGCCGAGAGCGTGCTGGCATGTGTCACGGACGGCGGCCGACCGCGAGCGTGACGGGGAGCGGCGAGTCGGTCGCAGAGCGACGAGACGGGAAAGACGCCGGCGGCGACACGGGAGCCGGCCGGCGGCGACGCGAAGACGGGCCGACGGACCGGGGCTACCGCTGCCCGGGTGAAAAAACGAAAGAAGGCGCGACGGCTCGCGCTTAGATGTAGTCGATAGCCTGCGAGAGCTCGAGCTTCATGCCCTTGCGCTCGCGGATCTCCATGATCTTCTCGCGCTGGAGGTTGTCCGAGAGCACGCGGAAGCCGGCGTTCTCCGTGTTCCAGGAGGCGCGGCCTTCCGTGGCCGAACGGATGTCCGACGAGAAGCCGATCATCTCTTCGACGGGCGCGATGCCCTCGATGACCATGAGGTCACCTTCCTGGTACATGTCGTCGACGCGGCCGCGGCGACCCTGAATCTCGCCGGAGGCCGAGCCCATGTATTCGGAGGCGACGTCGATGCGGACGTTCTGGATGGGTTCGAGGAGCTTCACCTGACCCGCGATGAGCGAGCGGTGGACCGCGTCACGCGTCGCAGGGATGACCTGGGCGGGACCGCGGTGGATGGTGTCCTCGTGGAGCCGCGCGTCGTGGAGGCGCAGGAGCGTCCCCTGGACGGGCTCTGCTGCGAGCGGACCGTCGTCGAGCGCCTCTTCGAGACCCTCGATGACGAGTTCCATCGTCTCGTTGAGGTGCTGGATACCCTTCGTGTCGTCGATGAGGATGTTCGTCCCGTGGATGTGTTCGACGTTCTGGGACGTGTCCTTGTCCATGCCGGCTTCCTGCAGCGCCTCGCGGCGCTCCAGTTCGGGCATGTCCATCGAGATTTCGCCGAGCTTGATGGAGTCGACGATGTCCTGCGAGAGGGGTTCCGCCGTGATGTAGAACTTGTTGTGGCGGTTCGGGGAGACACCTTCGACCTCGTGGGACTCGCCCTGAACCTGCTCGCGGTAGACGACAATCGGCTCACCGGTGCGGACCGGGATGCCCTGGTTGTCGCGGATACGCTGGGTGATGACTTCGAGGTGGAGCTCGCCCTGACCGGAGATGAGGTGCTCGCCCGTGTCCTCGTTAATCTCGATGCGGATGGTCGGGTCTTCCTTCGCGACCTGCTGGAGCGTCTGGATGAGCTTCGGCAGGTCGTCCATGCGCTCTGCCTCGACGGACTTCGTGATGACAGGCTCGGAGATGTGCTCGATGGACTCGAACGGCGTCATCTCGACGGAGGAGACGGTAGAACCGGCGATGGCGTCACGGAGACCCGTGACGGCCGCGATGTTCCCTGCGGGGACGCCGCGGTCGAGTTCCTCGCGTTCGCCACCCATGAAGACACCGACAGACTGGACGCGGTTCTTGCCCGCGGTCCCGGAGACGTAGAGCTCCTGACCCTTGCGGATGGTACCGGAGAACAGGCGACCCGTCGCGATTTCGCCCGCGTGGGGGTCCATCGAGATGTCGGTCGCCATGAAGACGACTTCGCCGTCGTCGTCGACTTCGCGCATCTGGCGCGCGAGGTCGGACTCGGAGTCACCGCGCCAGACCGTCGGGATACGACGGGGCTGGGCGTCGAGCGGGTTGGGGAAGTGCTCCGCAACCATGTCGAGGACGACGTCCGAAAGCGGCGTGCGCTCGTGGAGTTCCTGACGGTCGCCACCGCGCTCGAGTTCCATGATGTCGCCGAAGGAGATACCGGTCTCCTCCATCGACGGCATGGAGACACCCCACTTGTAGAGGGCGGACCCGAAGGCGACGGTCCCGTCTTCGACGGAGACCGTCCAGTCGTAGTCCTTCTCCTCGGTCATCCCGCGGATGAGTTCGTTGACGTCGGAGATGACGTCGACGAGGCGCTTCTGCATCTCCTCGGGACCTTCCTGCAGTTCGTTGATGAGGCGGTCGACCTTGTTGATGAAAAGCGCCGGCTTGACGCCCTCGCGGAGCGCCTGACGCAGGACCGTCTCGGTCTGCGGCATGGCACCCTCGACGGCGTCGACGACGACGAGCGCACCGTCGACGGCGCGCATCGCGCGCGTCACGTCGCCACCGAAGTCGACGTGGCCCGGCGTGTCGATGAGGTTGATGAGGTGGTTCTCGCCTTCCCATTCGTGGGTCATCGAGACGTTTGCGGCGTCGATGGTGATGCCGCGTTCCTGTTCGTCTTCCTTCGTGTCCATCGCGAGCTGCTGGCCGGCAGTCTCGTCGGAGATCATGCCCGCACCTGCGAGGAGGTTGTCGGAGAGGGTCGTCTTACCGTGGTCGACGTGAGCAGCGATGGCAATGTTCCGGATCTGCTCCGGCTTGTCCATCAGTTTCTCACATTCCTGGACGATCTTCTTTCGTCGGCCCATTATACAGGGGTCTACCGGCAGGAGGGTCAAAAGAGTAGTGTTTTTGCCGAGCGGATTTCCCATTTTCAGCCGTCCTACCGCCGGGGTATGAGCATTTTTGTCACGATAGGCGAGACTGTCCGCCGGACGCGAATCTCGTCGCCGCCCTCGGCGCAAGAGTCATGTTGGTTGATAACATTCCTCAAGATGAATGGACCTCCGAGTCGTCGGGGGCGCACCGGCAGACCCGTTCTTGAGCGCCGCCGACCTGTTCGAAACCGAGTTCGAGCTTTCGTACCCCGTGTTCGTGCACGTGCGCGACGACCCCGACTCCCGCACGTGGGCCGGTCACTATCAGGACCACCACGTCCTCAACATCTCCCGACAGGCCGCCACCAGTGCGATGGCCCGCGAGCTCGCGCTCCACGAGCTATCGCACATGGCCCGAAACGAGGAGGGTCACGTCTCGCACTACCAGTCCACGCGCGAGGCGGTCTTTCTCGCGCTCGCGGGTCGAACCGTCGAGCGCCGGAAGCTCGCGCACTGCTACCAGATCGCCAACCACTGCAAGGACATCTACGCCGACGACCTGACGCTGTCTGTCGCGCCCGCGGACAAACTCGTCCAGTTCCTCGAGTCGCAACTGGCCGCGGCACTCGCCGACCGGCCGCCTGCATCCGGGCGGCCGGGGTCTCAACTCGTCACCGCCGGCTCAGACCCCGAAATCACGGCCGTGAACGCCGCGTTCGCCCTCGCGCTCGTGGAGCGACACGACCTCGTCGAGTCGGACCACCGGCTGTACGACCTCGCGCACGCCGCGGGCGACGACGCGCCGTCGGTGTCGCTCGACACGTTCAAAGAACAGTTCCGGACGCTCGCCGCCGACCCCTCGAAAAGCGAGTACCGCCGGACGCTCGTCGACGTGGTGAAACACTACGTCGTCAACCCGGGAATGGCCGCCGACTGAGCGCCGCGCGCCGACCGGGAGCACGCGGGCGAACGGGCCGCGAGCCCGGCGTGCGGCATCGCCACTCGGGACGGTGAAAAACGAAAGAGAGTGGAGAGATTACCGGGCGGCTTCGGCGACGCGCTCTTTCTCCTCTTTCTGGGAGATAGCGTACGTCTGCACGTCGTAGTCGGCCGCGCCGATGAGCTGCTGTGCGAGCGCCTCGGCGGCGGTGGTCGTCGTCTTGTAGGAGCCGCTGAGCGTGCCCTGCGCGATGAACTTCAGCGCCTCGTCGACGCGGCGCTGCGGGGCGACGTCGACGGCCTGCGGGACCGAGATGCCACCGTACTTGAGGCGGACGGTCTCCTCGCGGGGACCGGCGTTCTCGACCGCGCGGATGAGCACCTGCACGGGGTTCTCCTCGGTGCGCTCGTTGACGATTTCGAACGCATCCTTGACGATCTTGCTCGTCTTCTGCTTGTGTCCCGTGTTGTCCTCGGTCTGCATCAGGCGGTTGATGAGCCGCTCGACGATGCTGATTTCGGACTTCTGGAACTGCTTCGAGGCGTGACGACCCATCGTGTGGGCGATGGGCGTCGCCTTGATGTACCGGCTCATGCTGGGGTCGGTGTACTCCATCTCGGAGACGTCCCAGACGCCGAACAGAAGCGCGTTCTCTTTCGCTTCTTCACTACTCGCGGGGGACTCGGGCTCGGGTGCGTCGCTTTCCGACATGGTTAGCGCACCGGCTTTTCAGCGTTCCCGCGGACGAGTTCGATCATCGAGACGCCGTTGACCTTCTCGACCTTGTAGTTGACACCCGAAAGGTCACCCATCGCGCGACCCTTCGCGCCGCCGATACCGGCGATGGTGACTTCGTCGTGTTCGTCGATGAACGAAATCGCGCCGTCACCGGGACAGAAGGCGGTGACCTGCTTTCCGTTCTTGATGAGCTGAACACGGACGCATTTCCGAATCGCCGAGTTCGGCTGCTTTGCTTCGATACCGACCTTCTCGAGGACGATGCCACGACCCTGCGGGGCACCCTCGAGCGGGTCGGACTTCTTGCCGAGACCGCGCTCACGGCGCGCGTACTCAGAGTCGGACCAGCGGCGCTTCTGCCGGTCCTGCTTGAGCTTGCGCGCGGCGTATTTGCCGTTCGCCATAGTGAACAACAGTTCCAGATGGAGCTACTTAAGCCTCCCTTTTCGAATCCGGCGAGACGGCTTCAGGAGCGATTAGCGACCCCTAAGGAGGTATCTGAGGTCGTTTCGTCGATTCGAACGACGGTCCCTCCGCGGCGAAGAGGGACTAAACCGCCCGGAGATGGTGTCGTTTCGGCCAACCGTGCGAACAACACGCACGCGAGGGTGACGCGCCCGTCTGCCCGGGTCACTCGCCGCCGCGCTCGCCGACGAGGTCCACGTCGAGGCGGCCGCTGACTTCGCGGCCCGACGCCGGACCGAGCGTCAGCCCCTCCTCGTCGAACCGTCGCTTGACGCGCCGCCGGTACTGCGAGCGAACGTCGACGAGGCTCACGTCCATCGGCGAGGCGACCCAGAACTCCGCCTGCAGGCCGATCGAACTCCCGGCGAACTCGACGATGCGCGCGGTCGGCTCCGGGTCGGCGAGCACGCGGTCGTCCTCCCGCGCCGTCTCGACGAGTTCGCGGAGCGCCAGCTCCGCGTCGTCGGCGTACGCGATATCGACGCGCTCTGTGATTCGGTACCGCTCTCGGCCGTACGGGCGGGTGAGCGCGTTCGTCGTGAGTTCCGTGTTCGGCACGGAGATGGTCTCGTTGTTCACCGTCCGCACGCGCGTGACCCGGAAGTCGACCGCCTCGACGACCCCCTCGCCGCCGGGCCACGATATCCAGTCGCCGACGTTGAAGTCCGGGTCGGCCACGAGAAAGAGACCGCTGATGAGCGCGCCGATGACCTCCTGTCCGGCGACGCCGACGACGAGCGTCAGCGCCGCGACGATGAGCGCGGTGTCGGTCAGCACCGACGCGTAGCCCGCGCCGACGACGCCCGCGAGCGTCGCGAGCGCGATGACGAAGACGTGGGCGTAAGTCTCCGTCGCCGACTCCAGCGTCGGGTTGTTCCGGTTTCGGGCGCTGACGAGCCTCGTCACGCCGGGCACCAACAGGAGTCGACCGACGAGGTAGACCACGACCGCCGCGGCGGCGAACCCCGCGGTCGCGCTCGCGAGTTCCTCGTACTCCGAAAACTGCGTCGGGTCGAGTTGTCCGACCGCGACTCCGACAGACTGTCGTATCGGCGACATGCGTAGCTCGCGGGCCGGTGGAGACAAAAACGTGTGGTCGAGCCGACCGCCGCCCTACGTCAACTGGATGTCGTCGATGTCGTAGTGACGACGCGCCAGTTCGCGCGCGGTGTCGATGGTCTTCCCGCTCGCGCCGATGGCGACGCCGCGGTCGGCTTCGGCGACTTCGACGTACGCGACGGTGTCGTTCTGCCGCGAGAGAGTCACGTGTCGGACGGCCGCCGGCGCGAGCGCGCTCGCGACGAACGCCTCCGGCGTGTCGGCGTCCTCGACCAGTTCGACCGAGCGACCGAGTTGCCGCTCGACCGACTGGACGGTCCGCCCGCCGGGGCCGATGGCCGTCGCCATGTCGCCCGCGGCGACGAGGAAGACGACCCGGTCATCGAACACGAGGCAGTCGTGAGCGGTCGCCTCCGTCTCCTCCTCGAAGAGGGCGATGAAGCGGCGGGCCGTATCCGACAGCGTAACTTTCATCGTCAGTCGTCAGACGGTTCGGGTGCCGCGTTGGCGTCCGCGTCTTCGACGTCGAGCGAACCCATGCGGAGGTCCACGTCGCCGGTGCCGATCGCGATCGGCTTGCCGACGATGACGTTCTCGATGACGCCGTCGAGGTCGTCTTCCTCGCCGTGGATGGCGGCGTCGAGCAGGTGGTTGACCGTGACCTCGAACGCGGCGCGGGCGAGGACGGAGTCCTTCGACCCGGAGATGCCGTGGCGACCGATGGACTCGATAGTCCCGTCGTTCGTCATGATGTCCGCGACGAGCATCAGGTGGCGGATGTTCACGTCGTCGAGACCCTGCTCGCGCAGCGTGTTCATCGTCTCGTCGATGATGGCCTCGCGGGCGGCCTCGATGCCGAGTTGCTTGTGCACCTCGTGGATGTTGTTCGAGGTGGTCCGGGAGGCGTCGACGCCCTCGATGGCGAGCGCGTCGCCGAACGCCGAACCCTCGGTGTAGAGGACGAACTCCTCTTCGTCGGTGTCCTCGTTGTTCTCCTTGCGGATGACGACGCGGGAGACCTCCTCGATGCCCTTGAACACGATGTCGCGAAGCTCCTCGACGAGTTGGAGGAGCCGGCGGTAGCTCGGGCTCTCGGGGCCGAACTCGATGAGCGTCCCCTCGCGGCGGGTCTTGATGCCGAGCGCGTCCTCGATGGTCTCGGCGATTTCGCTCGCGACGACGCCCTCGTCGTCGTACGTCGGCCAGCGCTCGAGGAGCGTCTCGTCGTTGAGGTCGATCTGGACGACCATGTCGGCGACGTTCGTCGAGATGTCACCGAGCGCCAGAATCTTCGTGGACTCGATGTTCCAGACGACCTGGTGGGCGAGTTCGCGGTTGTTCGCGTACTCGTCTTCGAGGTACACCGTCATCATCGGCGTGTCGGGGGTCTTCCGCGCGTCCACCAGTTCGATGAGGCGCGGCAGTCCCTGCGTGACGTCGATTTCGGCGACGCCCGCGTAGTGGAACGTGTTCATCGTCATCTGCGTTCCCGGCTCACCGATGGACTGCGCCGAGACCGTCCCGACGGGGTCGAGCGGGTCGACGCGGGTGTCGAGGTAGCGCGCCTCGACGGCCTGCGCGATTTCGCCGGCCTGGTCGAGAGAGACGCCCTCGCGGTCTTCGATGGTCTGGTAGATGCGGTCCTTCAGGCGTCGAGACAGCTCTTTGGACTCGACGACGTCGACGATGGCGTCGTCGACGAACTCGTAGTCGGCGGTTGCGTCGTGTTCAGTCATCGGATTCGACCCCCGCACGGGCGTCGACACGCGGTTCGGCGTGCTCGGAGAGGTTGGTCGGCGGTGCGCGCTCGCCGAGGAAGCGTTCCTTCTCCTCGTCGGAGCTGAACTCCGAGGTGAGGATGCGGTCGGCGATGTTCTCGACGTCGATCGGCGTCTCGTCGTCGGACGAGACCTTCACCGGGCTCGTGCCGTCTTCGCCGAACTCGAACTGGACGATGGTCCCCGACGTGTCGCGGACGGAGCCGTCGTACTGCGCTTCGAGCTCGGAGAGGGCGTTGATGAGCCGACGCTGCAGGTACCCGGACTTCGAGGTCCGGACTGCCGTGTCGACCAGCCCTTCGCGGCCACCCATCGCGTGGAAGAAGAACTCACGCGGCGTGAGGCCGGCGCGGTAGGAGTTCTCGACGAAGCCGTGGGCCTCGGCCGAGAGGTCGCCTTTCTGGTAGTGGCTCAGGGTGCGGCCCTCGTAGCCGCGGTTGATGCGCTCGCCCCGAACTGCCTGCTGACCGACACAGCCGGCCATCTGGGTCAGGTTGAGCATGGACGCACGCGCGCCGGACTTCGACATCACGACCGCGGGGTTGTCCTCCTCGAAGTGGTCCTCCGCGATTTCACCGGCGGAGTCACGCGCCTTGCCGAGGCGCTGCATGATCTTCATCTCCAGCGTCTCGTCGACGGAGCGACCCGGCAGCGATTCGAGTTCGCCCGCCTCGTAGATTTCGATGAGTTCCTGAATCTTGTCGTAGGCGGCGTCGATGGCCTCGTCGACCTGCGCCGTCGCCTCGTCCGGGATGGACTCGTCGTCGATACCGATAGACAGCCCGAAGTGCATGATGGCGCGCATCGCCAGCGAGGCAATCTCGTTGATGAAGATGCGCGAGCGCGTCTTCGAGTAGTCCTTCGCGAGGGCGTCGACGATTTCGCCGCCGAACGCGCCGACGGCGTCCTCGTCGATGGTGCCCCGCGTGAGTTGGCCGTCCTCGATGGTGACCGTGTCGCCGACCTTCGAGGTGAACTCCATGTTCAGGTCGTCCGGCAGGAGTTCGGAGAAGATCTGCTGGCCGGTCCAGTAGGGCTGGCCGTCCTCGTTCTCGCCCGCGGGTTCGGGGAGCGTGTCCACGCGCGTCGCGCGGAGCAGGTCGAGCGCCTGCGTCTCGACGAACTCGGGGTTGTCGTGAGTGAGCAGGTAGGTACCCGAGATGTGGTCCTGAATCGCGCCGATGATGTTCTCACCGAAGCGCGGCGAGAGAATCTGCTCTTGGACGCGCATGAGGACGCGCGCCTCGGCACGGGCCTCCTCGTTCTGGAGGGCGTGCATGTTCATCTCGTCGCCGTCGAAGTCGGCGTTGTACGGCGGACAGACGACGGTGTTCAGGCGGAACGTCTTGTACGGCATCACGACGACTTCGTGCGCCATGATGGACATCCGGTGCAGCGACGGCTGTCGGTTGAAGATGACGATGTCGCCGTCGACGAGGTGGCGGTTGACCTCCCAGCCGAGTTCGACCTTCTCTGCGAGTTCCTCGCAGTTCTTCTCTGTCACCTTCAGGCGACGACCGTCCGGGCGACGGACGTAGTTCGCGCCGGGGTGGCTCTCGGGTCCGTTACGGACGTACTGACGAGCCTCGTCGATGTTGCGCTCGGTGACGTTCATCGTCTGGGTCATCTCGGACGCGACGCGGTCCGGGACGCCGACCTCGTTGAGCGAGAGCGTCGGGTCCGGCGAGATGACGGTACGCGCCGAGAAGTTGACGCGCTTCCCGGACAGGGAGCCGCGGAAGCGACCCTCCTTGCCCTTCAGGCGCTGGCTGAGCGTCTTCAGCGGGCGGCCGGAGCGGTGGCGCGCCGGCGGCGTGCCCGAAATCTCGTTGTCGATGAACGTGGTGACGTGGTACTGGAGCAGTTCCCACAGGTCCTCGATAATCAGCTGCGGGGCACCCGCCTCGCGGTTCTCCATGAACCGCTGGTTGATGCGGATGATGTCCACGAGCTTGTGGGTCAGGTCGTCCTCGGAGCGCTGGCCGTTGTCCAGCGTGATGGAGGGACGCGCCGTGACCGGCGGGACGGGGAGAACGGTCAGAATCATCCACTCGGGGCGCGACCGGTCGGGGTCGATGCCGAGCGTGATGAGGTCCTCGTCCGGGATGTCCTCGAACCAGTCGCGGATGTCCGAGGGCATCAGCTTGTTCATGTCCTCTTCGGTGAGGTCGAGGTCGAGCGCCTTTTCGAGCGCCTTGCGGTCGTCGCCGACCGGTCGGAACTCGCCGGCGAGCACCTGGTTGACGCGCTCGGCGTCGAGTCCGGTCTCGTTGGCGAGGGTGACGGGGTCGACGCCCTCGTCGTCCTCGTCGTCGGGGTCGGGCTGCATCGCTTCGGCGATGCGCTCGGAGTAGTCCCCGGCGAGCACGTTCTGGACCTCGTAGTAGGTCGTCGGCTTCTCGTGTTTGATGTCGTGCTGCGGCGAGCCGCAGTGGGGACAGCGGTGGGCCTTGCGGGCCTGCCGGACTGCCGACTTCATCACGTCGCTCCAGTCGTCGCCGAGTTCCTTCGTGCGACCGAGCTTGTCGCGGTACTCGTCTGCCTCCTCCTGGGTGAGCGAGAGGCGACCGCACTCGCGACACGTCGAGCGGAGCAGGCGGCGGATGAGCTTCGTGAAGCCGACGTGGATGACGGGCGCGGCCAGTTCGATGTGGCCGAAGTGCCCGTTACACGACCCGGAGTGCTGGCCGCAGGTGCGGCACTGCAGCCCGGGGTCGATGACGCCCAGCCGCGGGTCCATGAGACCCATGTCGATTGGGTAGCCGTCGTCGTCGTAGGTGTCCGCGGTGATGACCTTCGTCGCGGACATGTCTCGGTACGTCTCCGGGTCCATCAACCCGAACTGGATGCTGCCGATTTCTTTGGGTGTCTGCATTGACATGAGTGGTTAGACCGCGTCCTTCAGTTCGATTCGCGGGCGGACGCCGAGCGCGACCATCTCGTCGAGGAGCAGCTTGAACGCGTAGCTGATCTCGATCTCGTGGATGTTGTCTTCGTCGCCGGTGACCGGGTCGTAGATGCGGCGCTGGTCGCGGTCCTCGACGGCGACCATGCCGGTGTCGGCGGAGATGTAGACCTTCTCCTTGTCGGAGGAGTCGAGCAGGCGCTCCTGGAGCACCATCGCGGCACCGTGTCCGATGACGGTGTCGCGCTCCATCTCCCCGAGACGGAGGCCACCCTCGCGGGCGCGACCTTCCGTCGGCTGGCGGGTGAGAACCTGCACGGGACCGCGCGAGCGGGCGTGCAGCTTGTTGCTCACCATGTGGTACAGCTTGTGGTAGAAGATGATGCCGACGAAGATTTCGGCCTCGATCTTCTCGCCGGTGACGCCGGAGTACATGACCTCCTTACCGGAGGACATGAACCCGCGCTCTTCGAGCGCCGAGCGGAGTTCCTCTTCGTTTTCGCCCTGGAAGGCGGTGCCGTCGACGCGGCGGCCTTCGAGCGCGCCGACCTTGCCGCCGAGCATCTCCAGCACGTGGCCGACCGTCATGCGCGACGGCAGGGCGTGCGGGTTGAGGACGAGGTCGGGAACGACGCCGTCGGCGGTGAAGGGCATGTCCTCCTGGGGAGCCAGGTGGCCCACGACACCCTTCTGTCCGTGACGGGACGCGAACTTGTCGCCGAGTTCCGGAACGCGCTGGTCGCGGACGGACACCTTGGCGAGTTTCGAGCCGTCTTCGCCCTCCATGAGCGTGACCGTGTCCACGACGCCGGATTCGCCCGAGCGCATCGTGACGGAGGTCTCGCGGCGCTTCTGCGGCGAGAGCCCCGCCATGTCGTCGGGTTCCTCGAGGAACCGCGGCGGCGAGGTCTTGCCGAGCAGCACGGAGTTCTCGTCGACGACCGTCTCGGGGTTGACGAGGCCGTCCTCGTCGAGGTGCGAGTACGCGTCTTCACCGCGCGCGCCGCGCACGTCCTGCGACGGAATCTCGAAGCGGTCTTCCTGACCGCCGGGGTAGCGGCGCTCTTCGCCCTCGTAGGTGCGGAAGAAGTGCGAGCGGGCGAGGGCGCGTTCGACGGAGCCCTTGTTCATGACGAGCGCGTCCTCGATGTTGAAGCCCTCGTAGGACATGACGGCCACGACGAAGTTCTGGGCCGCGGGTCGCTCGTCGAACCCGATCTGCTCCGTGGTCTGCGTTTTGACCATCGAGAGCTGCGGGTAGTGCATGAGGTGCTGACGGGTGTCCGGGCGGATGCGGTAGTTCGCCGCGGGGAGCCCGAGGGACTGCTTCATCATCCCTGCACCCATCGTAATGCGGGGCGAGGCGTTGTGTTCCGGGTACGGAATCATCCCGGCACCGATACCGAAGATGAGCTGTGGGTCGATTTCGAGGTGCGTGTGGTCCTCGTTGAGTTCGTCCTCGTCGACCGCGACGTAGATGTCCTCTTCCTCCTCGGCGTCAATGAACTCGACGAGCCCGCGCTCGACGAGGTCGTCGAAGTCGAGTTCGTTGTTGTCGAGGGCCTCGACGTGGTCGTCGTCGAGGAGCGGCTCACCGTCTTCGACGACGATGAGCGGACGGCGGGCGCGGCCCGCGTCGGCGTTGATGATGACTTCGCGGGTGCGCTCTTTGACGGAGACGTTCACCATCTGGCTCACGTCGCCGCGGCGGCGCGCCTCTCGAATCTGTGCCGCGAGTTGGTTGGGGTCCGGGTGGGTCCCGACGAGACTACCGTTGACGTATACTTTCGCTTCTCGCTGTGCCTGAGCCATGTTAGTCGTCCGCGGGTGTGGCGTCGACGCTGTCGATGCCGGGGATACCCTCGACACCCATCGACGCGAGTTCTCGTTTCAGCGACTGTTCGTCCTCGACGTTCTGGGAGAGCTCCATCGCCTGTGCGAAGTTCTTCACCAGACCGCAGTTCGGTCCCTCGGGGGTCTCGGAGGGACAGATGCGACCCCACTGGGTCGCGTGCAGGTCGCGCGCCTCGAAGTGCGGCTGCGACCGCGACAGCGGACTGCGAAGGCGGCGAAGGTGCGACAGCACACCCATGTAGTCGGTGCGGTCGACGAGCTGGGAGACGCCGGAGCGGCCGCCGACCCAGTTGCCCGTCGCGATGGGGTGTTCGAGCCGCTCCGTGAGCACGTCGGACCGGACGACGGTGTTGACCGTCAGGTTCCGGTTCCGCATGTTGGCGCGTTCGAGCTGGTACTTCACGTCGCGTGCCAGCTTGTTGAGCGCCGTCCGGAAGAGGTCCTTCATGAGGTCGCCGGAGACCTTCAGGCGCTTGTTGGCGTAGTGGTCCTTGTCGTCGGAGTCGCGGCGCTGCAGCGCGAGTTCGAAACACGCCTCGGCCATGCGACAGAGGTAGTACGCCTTGTTCATGCGCACTTCCTCTTCTTCCGCGCCCTCCTCGTGGAGGTGCGGGAGCAGGTAGCGGTCGATGACGTAGTTGGCGCGCTTGAGCTGGTAGTTCTTACCCTGACCGCCGGCGACGCGCTTTCCGAGCGCCTCGATGGCCTGCTCTTGGGTCTGCACCTCGGCCTCCTCGAGGTTCTCGAGCATGAACTTCACAATCTCCGGGTCGTCGGAGACGCGGTGGACGATTTCCTCGTCCGATTCGAGACCGAGCGCGCGGACGAGCGTGACGAAGTTGACGCTCCCGGAGACGGACGGGAACGACACTTCGAGGAGTCCCTCGCGGTTGCGCTCACAGAGCACGAGCGCGCGGTAGCCGCGGCGCTGGCTGAACGTCTTCGCGACCTGAATCTCGTCGCCGTACTTCGTGTCGTACTCGGCGAGAATCTTGTTCGGCGCAAGGTCCTCCGAGGTCATGAGCACGCGCTCGGAGCCGTTGACGATGAAGTAGCCGCCGGGGTCGACGGGGTCCTCGCCGATTTCGACGAGGTCCTCGTCGGAGAGTTCCGCGATGTTACACTTCGAGGAGCCGACCATGATGGGCATCCGGCCGACCTTCGTCTCCGCGGTGTCGACGACGACTTCCTCTTCTTCCTCGCCGCCGCGAACGATGGACATCTCCATGAACACGGGGGCGGAGTAGGTGATGTTGCGCAGGCGCGCTTCCTGCGGGAAGAGCAGTTCCTCGGAGCCGTCGGCCTCGCGGACGCGGGGCGTCTCCACGCGGACGCCACCGAGTTCGACGTAGACGGGTTCCTCGCCCTCCTTGTCGCCGATGTCGGTCTCGATGGTCGCCTTCTCTTCGACGACGTCCATCATGCCGCGTTCGAGGAACGCGTTAAACGAGCGGAAGTGGTGTTCAGCGAGCCGTTCTTCGGAGAAGTACTTGCGAGAGACCTCGCGTCGCGCTTGTCGGTTCATTCAATCACCAGTCGGTATACGACTGCTTTGTCTGTCGTTCGAGAGTTCCGAACGATCTTGATGACGTCGCCGGGCTCTGCGTCCTCGGGGAGCGCCGGGTCCTTCAGCTTGATCTTCGGGAGGTTCGTCTTCTCGACGTTGTACTCCTGTAACACGTCCTCGACGGCCTCGTCGTCGAGTTTCGTGTGTTCCGGAACCAGTTTGTGTTGGCTTACGTCTACCATGTATGGTGCTGCTGGGTGCTGGAAGAAGCTGTCACGGGATACTACGGCTGATTTTGGGACGCACCCATTTAACACTTGCCAACTGCCTCGAAGAAAGGCGACGCTATCGGAGGTCACGCACCGGAGATGCGCGAATCGTCACACGTTGGCATGGGGTATCCCGATATAAATGTCTTCGGGGCAAGAATCGCGGTACCGCGGGCCAAGGGCAACCCAGATGGTAAGTCTTATCTATAAACCTCGGCTACGAATGAGTGCAGACGGAGGGCCCGGGTGGTGTAGTGGCCCATCATACGACCCTGTCACGGTCGTGACGCGGGTTCAAATCCCGCCTCGGGCGCTCTCCGTACCGCAAACTCACTTCAGTAAGCCCGGGTGGTGTAGTGGCCCATCATACGACCCTGTCACGGTCGTGACGCGGGTTCAAATCCCGCCTCGGGCGTACTTTTCGATGAATTACTCGCTGAGCGCCGAGTCTCGTCTCGGCGCGGCCGTAATTCTCGTGAATACCCAAAAAGGGATTGAACCAAGGAGCGATGCGAGCGTCAGCGAGCAGAGCGACTGAGGTTCAAATCACGTCACACCAGCAAGCTGGTGTTCCTGAGTCCCGTTCGGCACAGCTCACGGGACTCCCGCCTCGGGCGCTTTTCCGAACGTTACAAGCCAAGCGACGCGTCTTGTCGCGTCGCGACCCCTATGTGCTGTAACCGCCAGACAGAGGGATTTGAATCAGGGAGCGACGCGAACGGAGTGAGCAAAGCGACCGAGATTCAAATCCCGTCACACCCGTTCGTTCACGTCGTTCACTCACGGGAGTTCCTGAGTTCACCGAACAGCGTGAGGTGAACTCCCGCCTCGTGCGTACTTTTCGATGAATTACTCGCCGATCACCGGAGGAGCGTCACTACCGCCATATTCTCGCGTGACGTCTGTACAGTATCATGAACAGCACAACGGGCGAGCGAGTCGTCGTGGTGACCGGCGCGAACGAGGGAATCGGTCACCACACGCTGGTGGCGCTCCTGAAGAAGGGCTACCGAGTCGCCGGGCTCGACGTCAACGTGGACAATCTCCGGCCGCTTCAGGAGGCGTCTCCCGACCGCGTCCGCGTCTACGAGTGCGACGTGACGAACGACGACGACGTGGAGGTGGCGGTGGCTGAAATCCTCGACGAGTGGGGGCACATCGACATCCTCCTCAACAACGCGGCGATATTCAACTTCGGCCTGTTCGACGACCGAACGCTCGACGACACGCGCGAGGAGTTCGAGGTGAACTACTTCGGCTACCTCCGGATGATACGGGCCGTTCTACCGCACATGCGGGCCCGGAAATCCGGACACATCCACAACGTGAGCTCCGGCGTCGGACTCGTCGGCACGCCGGGACTGTCGGGGTACGCGTCGACGAAGGGCGCAATCGAGGCGTTCACCCGGTCGCTTCGGATGGAACTGCAACACGAGAACGTCTCCTGTTCCGTGATGCACCCGCCGTACACCAACACCCGGTCGGCGGCCCGGCTCGGGCTCCCGTCGTCGATGATGAGCGACCCAGAAGACGTGGGGCGGAAGTTCGCCGACAAAATCGAATCTACCCGCCTCGTCATCACCGCTGACTTGACGACCAGAATCGGGCTGTACCTCGCCCGCCGGTTCCCGTTCATCGTCAAGCGGGGAACCGAACAGTTCCTCGACGGGCGCGAGGCGACTGCCGAATCAGTCGGACGATAACGGGCGCGAGCGCCGGACTCAACCGACGAGGCCGCCGACTGCCCCGCCAATCGCCACGCCGACCAACGCCGCCACGAGCGTCCCGAAGGCGTAGCGGGCCGCCGTGTCGTAGTCGCCCGTGTCCGCGAGTTCCGCGACGCCGACCGCGAACGAGGAGAACGTCGTGAAGGCCCCGCAAAACCCGGTTCCGGCGAGCGCCGCGGCCGCGTCGCCGACGGGCGCGGTGGCGATGAATCCCAACGCGACGCTTCCGAGGACGTTGACGGTGACGGTGCTCCACTTGCCGACGACTCGCTGGTCGACGGTGTGCCGGGCGACCGCGCCGGCCATCCCGCCGACGCCGACGAGGACGGCCGAGAGAAGGGAAGGAGTCACCGCCGCCCTCCGAACGCGAGGCCGAGCGCGGCGGCGGCGAAGCCGAGCGCGTAGTTCGCGCCGACGTTGAGCGCGCCGCCCATCGGCGACAGCGACGCGGTCTGGACGGCGAACGTGCTGTACGTCGTGAACGACGAGAGCAACCCGGTCCCGAAGAACAACTGCGCTCGGCGGGAGGAGACCGACGTGATGAACGTCCCGAGGGCGAAGCTTCCGAGGACGTTCACCGCGAGCGTGCCGCCCGCGCCGGGAATCGCGACGGAGACGCCGTAGCGCAGTATCGCCCCTGCGAAGCCGCCGAGGGCGACCAGCGCCAGTTCCGAGCGGTCCATACGGCAGTTCTCCGGGGAGACTACTCCATGGTTTCGGAACGGTCACGCTCGGGAACCGCCCGCGGCGTCGCGCCGCCGTCGGGCGTCTCTCGGGGACGCACCCGCACGTCGTGGACCGTTTCCGTGGTGTCGTCGACGACGAGCGCGCACCCGCGTTCCCGCGGGAGTCGGGACCGAAGCGACTCGTCGAAGTACGTCGGGTCGGCGGCGGCCATCGCCGACACGTCGGGGCCGGCGGTGAGTCGGTGGACGACCCGGAGGTCGGCCTGCGAGACGGCGACCTCGGGGAGCGCCGAGGGGCGTTGGGTCGCGAGGACGACGCCGACGCCGGGGGCTCGCCCGCGCGTGAGAAGCGTTCGAAGCGCGGAGTCCGCGAGCCCGCCGACGAACGCGTGGGCCTCGTCGAGAAGGAGCCACGGAATGCGAGAGACGGAGTCGGCGACGCGGGCGTCGTAGAGGCCGCGAGCGACGACGCGGACGACCGCGCTCGCGGGGACCGCGTCCAGTCCCGAGAGGTCGAGCACGTCGGGTGCGGGACCGCAGAGCGACCGCGGGTCGAGCCCGTCGGGGTGGAACACGTCCCACGAGTCGGCGAGCGCGAGGTGGTTCGCCGCGGCTCTGCGCGTCTCGGGCGCGGCGTCGGCGTCGTCGACCGCTCCGCGCATCGCCAACAGCGAGTCTTCCTCGGCCGCGAGTCGCCACACGAGCGACCCCGCGGGGGCGGTCGGGTCGAGTCCGAGCAGGTCCGGCCACGCGCTCGGCGGGAGCGCGTCGGCGCGGACGTTCGGCGAGTCGTGGACCGTCCCGGCTATCGGCGGCGCCTCCAGACCATCGAAGACGCCCATGGGGTCGATGACGACTGGCGCGACGCCCGCGGCGCGTGCCAGCCCCTCGGCCACGACGCCGAGCGTGTGGGATTTCCCGCTTCCGCGCTTCCCGACGACGACGGCCGCGTGCGGACGGTTCACGTCGAGTCCGACGGCCGCCCCGTCGCTCCCGTCGCGGGCGCGGTAGTTCCCGAACTGACAGACTGGGCCGTCGTCGTCCGACTCGCGACCGATGGTGTGCATGGGACGGGTTGGTCCCGTGATGCGACTTGAACCCCGGGACGAGGGTTTATATGCGAACCCGCGGCCAGACGGTCCATGCTCGATACGTTTCGGTCAGACACGCGCGCCATCGAAGGGCTCCCCGTCCGTCTCGTCGTCGCTCTCGTCGTCGGCGTCGCCAGTATGAGCGTCATGCTCAACATGCTCTCCGGCGTGCAGGGACTCGCCACCTCGGAACTCGACGTGAAGCCGACGCCCGACGTGGTCGGCCCCGGCGCGCAGGACCTCGACTTCACCGTCGTCGACCACGAGGGCGACCCCGTCGAGGGCGCGACGGTCATCGTGAAATCCGGTACCGCGGAAATCGACGGCGTTGCGACGGCAAAGACCGGCGGCGGCGGGGCAGCGACTGTTCACGTCGACGCCGAACTCGGGGCGAACCGCGAGGACGGGACGCTCGTCGTGGACGTGAAGCCGCCCGCGGGGAGTTCGTTCGTCGACCGCCGCGAGAACACGAACGTGCTCGTCGTTCAGGACTGAGCGCGGTTCCCGGAGTCCGAAACGCGGAAACCGCGGGTCGCAACCTCAGCGTTCGGGGTGCGTCGCCGCGTCGAACCCGCCGCGAACGAGCGGTTTGGCGATGTGTCGGCGGGCGCAGGGCGGCACCTCGTACCAGCCGAATTCGAGGTCGCGGTCGACCGCCCGCTCGACTTTGCCGGGGGCATCGGTCCCGCAGTCGCGACACCGATAGCCCTGGTTCCGCCCGGCGCTTTTCATCGTCCGCCCGCAGTCGGGGCAGACGGGCGTCGCGGGTTCCGTCCGCACGAGGTCGCGGACCGCGAACTTCTCCAGTTTGAGCGTCCCGTCTCCGACCTCGCCGCAGGCGGTGAGCGCGTCGCCGACGCGGAGCGCCCGAACCCGGTTTCGGAAGCGCTTCGTCGGTTCGAAGGCGGCGACGGGGACCGTCGAGCCGTCGGCTTCGAGGTCGAAAAAGACGTGGCCGCCGGCGCGCGTCTCCGGGTCGGAGGCGACGGTGCCGGCGACGCGGTAGGCGCGGCCGTCGCGGAGGTCCGAGACGACGCCGTCTCGAAGGTGCGCGTCGGTCCCCTGGTTCGTGAGAAACGTCGCCGAGCGGTCGACGGATTCTGAGTCGATGGCGGCGGCGACCTCGCGGACGGTGTCGGCGTCGTCGCCGCGGATGCCGTGGAGAATCGGGCCGGGGGCGTTCGGCACGCAGACGGCCTCGCCCTCTTCGCGGTCCACGGTGTCCCACGCGTCGGGGTACGCCGCGTCGGCGGCGTCGAAGACGGAGTCGAAATCGACCTCGCGGGGCGTCCCGCAGCGGTGGAACTCGCGGTAGGAGATGTGTTCGTAGGTCCACTCGTCGAAGGCGGCCCACGCGCCGACGGCCGCGAGCGCGCCGATGCGGCCCCGCCCGCCGTGCCAACCCTCGGTCAGGAAGCCAGAGCGCTCGGCGAGGTCGACCGCGGCGTCGAGGTCGTGGAAGTCGCGGACGGCGTCGCGGGCGAAGTCGGCGACGGCGGTCGAAACCGTGTCGGCGGACCCCGGCGCGACGACGATGCCCGGGCTGGTTCGGTCGTCGTCGAGGACGGCCCAGCGGTCGAGTTCCTCGCGAGCCAGGTCGAACGCCGCGCCCGCGGGGAGGTCGGTGTGAATCGCCAGCGCCGCGTTCCCGCGGGTCTTGTGTTCGACCGCCGGGTTCAGGCGGACGAGGAGTCGTCGCTCGACGGTCCCCCCGCGGGCCTCGACGGCCTCGGCGACGAGCGTCGCCAGATAGGTCGTACACATCCCGAGGGTGCGGGAGTCGGTGTCGTCGAGGCCGATGACGGTCATCGGCGGAGATTGCCGGAGGGCGCAGTAACGCCTTTCGGGTCTGTCGCGACTATATAAATGCGGCATCGAGAACGGATATACCACGCCGAGGGCGGCGGTATCGGGGAAAACGCTTTATGGGCCGAATCGCTTATTGCCCCCTATGTCCCGGTCAGCGCTGGTTGGTAATGTCGCCGCGATGCTCCAAGACGCGGGCTTCGTCGTGAGCGACCGCATCGCCATCCGGCCGAAGAGCTTCGACCTCGCCGCTCGGAGGGGCGAGGACCTGTTGCTCCTCAAGATACTGGGGAACATCGACGCGTTCGACGGCATCACCGGCTCCGAGATGCGACGCCTCGGTTCGTACCTCGACGCCACGCCGTTGGTCGTCGGGCTTCGGACCCGAGACGAGGACCTCAAACCCGGCGTCGTCTACTTCCGCCACGGCGTGCCGGTGTTGAACCCCGACACCGCCATGGACCTGTTCGTCGAGGAGGTTCCCCCGCTCATCTACGCCGCCCCCGGCGGGCTGTACGTGAGCCTCGACGGCGACGTGCTCGCCGAAGAGCGGCAAGAACGCGGGTGGAGCCTCGGACAGCTCGCGACCGAACTCGGCGTCTCGCGGCGCACCGTCTCGAAGTACGAAAACGGCATGAACGCGAGCATCGAGGTGGCGATTCACCTCGAAGAGCTGTTCGACCGGCCGTTCTCGAACCCGGTCGACGTGCTCACGGGCGCGGAGGACGTGCGCGACGCCGAGCCGACGCCCGACGACCCCGACGTGGACCCCGACGACGAACACGTCCTGTCGGTGTTGACGCGCGCCGGCTTCACCGTCCACCCGACCGCCCGCGCACCGTTCAAGGCCGTCAGCGAGGACGCCGGGCGCAAGAAGGAGACGAACGTCCTCACGGGTCACTCGCCGTTCACTCGGAGTGCTGAGAAGCGCGCCCAAATCATGTCTTCGCTCGGCGAAATCACGCGGACGCGCTCCGTCTACTTCGTCGAGGAACAGCAGAAGCGCGAGTCGGTCGACGGCACCGGCATCGTCAGCTGTGAGGAACTCGCCGCCATCGACGACCCCGACGAGATTCGCGACCTGATTCGCGAGCGGACCCGCGACCCCGCAGAGAGCTAACCGCAGGGGTCGCGGCACGCTATCGTGCGGTTGGTACTATCGTTATCGTCGTCGCCAGCGTAGCGACTGCTATGTCGAACGTGCGAGGGCCGAACGGGAACGACGGGGTGAGCGAAGCGTCGCGGGCCGCCGTCGAAACGCTCGCAGCCGCGGTGTGGCGCGAGGCCGCCTCGTGGCCGGCAGTCGAGCGGACGGTGCTTTTCGGCTGTCCGTCGTTCCGGGCGAACGGGACGCTCTTCGCCGTCGTCTCCGCGCAGGGGCTGTCGCTCACGTCGCTGCCGGCCGAGGCGAGAACCGCGGTTGCGGAGCGCCACCGCGTCCTGCCGTTCGAGGCGAACGGTCGCGTCGTCGGGTCGTGGGTGACCGTCGACATCGAACCCAGTCGAGTCCCGGAACTCTCGGACGCGCTCCGCGCGAGCTACGAGGCGGCACTCGGTCGAAAGCGAGAACAGTAGGCGGGAGCACGACGCTCACCGCGGGACGGACCGGACGGTGCGGACGGAGTTACGCCGCCGAGCCGTAGGTCTCTTCGAGGTAGTCGACGATATCGTCGCTCTCGGACATCCCCTCGACGCCGTGTTCCTCGTCGACGAGGACGGGGACGCCGGTCTGGCCGCTTACCTCCTCGACTTCCGTGCGCTCGGCGTGGGCGCTGGGAACCATCTGCGACTCGTATTCGAGGTCGAGTTCGGCGAGCTTGTTCTTCACCTTCGCGCAGTACGGACAGCCCTGCAGTTCGTAGAGGATGAGGTCGGACATCGACCCGACGTATGGAGCCGCGGCTAATGAGTGCCATGGTCTTATGCAACCGCACCACACGACCCCGAAAGGCGCGCCGCGGGGTCGGCTATCTCTCGAACAGTCCGCGGACCGCGTCGAGTAGTCGCCCGCGCATCAGATACAGTTCCCCGCCGGTCGCCGTGAGGCCGACGCCGACGGCGCACACTGCCCAAAACAGGTCCCACGGCGTCATCCACACCGGGCGAAGCCACGGCAGGACGTGCGACAGTCGCGTCGAGAGTCCGCTCATCGGTTCTTCGAGCGGTGTCCCGGCGAAGGTCGATTGGACTCGCGTGACGAAGCCCACGCTCCCGTCGCCGCCCGCGGTGAGGTTCGCGCTCCCGGTGATGCGGTAGGAGCCGCTGGCGTTCAGGTCGCGAATCGTCGGGCCAGAGGACTCGTCGCCGTGGGCGACGCGCTCTGCGTCGTACGGGCCCCACGTCGCGTAGTACTCCCAGACGACCTCGCCGGTCGGCGTGATTTCTATCACGCGGTGGTTGAGCGTGTCGACGACGAGCGTGTTCCCGTTGGGGAGGCGGTCGGCGTCGCGCGGCCAGTTGAGCGTGTCCGACCCGACGGACCACGTTCGGACCCACTCGCCGTCTTCCTTCGCGTACTCGACGATGCGGTTGTTCCCGCTGTCGGCGACGAGCATGGTCGGCGTGCCGTTCTCGCTGACCAGCCAGTCCGGGTTGTGCTGTTCGTTGAGCACGTCGTGGTTGTCGTCGGTGCCGAGCCGTTCGACGATTTCTTTCGACTCCATGTCGACGACGATTGCCTGGTCGAAGTTCCGCGGCGACAGCAGGAGCCGACCGTCGCCGATGTAGTCAACGTCGTTGACGTGGCTCCAGTCGGCGTTGTAGCCGCCGTCGGTGTCGGCGGGGAAGTGGTTCTTGAAGTACCACTCCCAGGTGATTTCGTCGGTCGTTCGGTTGTACACGACGATTCGGTCCTCGCTGACGCCGGCGGAGTCGTTCCACTCGCGCATGTTGGCGATGAGGAGTTCGTCCTCGCCGAAGGCGTCCACGTCGTGGGTGTCCTCCATGTCGAACCGCTGTTCCCAGACGCGTTCGCGGGTGTCCGGGTCGAGTTCGAACACGACGGTGTCGGTCCCGCGCGGCGACGAGACGAGCAGGTTCCCGTTCGGAAGCGGGTCGGCGTCGAAGAACCACGCGCTCCCGTTGACGGAGTCGTTGTACTTCCACTGGAGGGTCCCGCGCTCGCCGACCGAGACGACCCGCGCGGGCTTCTTGGGGTTCGTGTTCCCGTCGAAGGTGTATCCCTGGACGCTCACAAGCGTCGTGCCGTTTGCGGGGCTGGTGACGGTCCCTGGTTCGAGACTCGTCTGTTGGGAGGGGTCGTACGTCAACGCGGAGACCGCCGAGGGAGCGAGAAGGCCGATAATGAGGAGAAACACGACTCCCCTGAGGGCGAGCCGCTCGTTGGAGATACTCATACGGAGAGAGTTAGAACCGTGACTGCCCAATACTTTATGAATCCCGTCGGGCCGTGAGAAAATCAGCGCGGTGAGAGGGTCGTCCGAACGGGATTAGACCTGCGCCTGCAGCATGCCCGAGGTGCGGACGACGAAGTAGAGGACGAACGCGGCGGCGAGCGCCCACTGACCGGCGCTGACGTCGTCGTACTCGCCGGCGGCGACCTTCACGAGCGGGTACGAGACGATGCCCGCCGCGATGCCGTAGGCGATGGAGTACGTGAAGGGCATGACGAGGATGGTCATACCGGCGGGGATGGTAAAGGTCAGGTCGTCCCACTTGATGTCGACGACGTTGCGGAGCATCACGACGCCGATGACGACGAGCGCGATGTGGGAGGCGTACTGCGGGATGGCCGTCGCGAGCGGGACGATGGCGAGCGAACCGAGGAACAAGAGGGCGACGACGAGCGCGGTGAGGCCCGTGCGGCCGCCCTCTTCGACGCCGGTGGCGGACTCGATGTACGTCGTGACCGTCGAGGTGCCGAGCATCGCGCCCGCGGTGGTGCCGACCGCGTCGGCCATGAGCGGCTTGTCGATGTCGGGGAGGTCGCCGTTCTCGTCGAGGAAGTCCCCGGCCTGACCGACGCCGACGAGGGTGCCGGCGGTGTCGAAGAAGTCGACGAAGAAGAACGTGATGACGATGAGAGCGAAACTGAACGCCTCGACGTTGCCGAAGCCGGAGATGAACGCGCCGGCCAGCGGCGTGATGTCGTAGGTGGCCGCCGAGGAACCGGCGACGAGACCGGCCTCGGACGAGACGACGCCCGAGACGGTGAGGCCCCACCCGAGAAGCGACGTGCCGACGATGCCGATGATGATGGAACCGGGGACGTTCGCCGCGTAGAGCGCGAACGTGAAGAACAGGCCGACGATGGAGATGATGGCGACGGGGTTCGACGCGAGGTCACCCATCGTGATGAGCGTCGCGGTGTCGTCGACGACGATGCCCATCGCTTGTAACCCGATAATCGCTAAGAACAGTCCGATACCGGTTCCGACGGCCATTTTGACCGGTTCGGGGAACACCTTGATGATGGCTTCCCGCGCGCCGGCCGCGGTGAGCGCGATGAAGATGATGCCCTCGACGAAGACGGCCGCGAGCGCCGTCTGCCACGGGACGCCCAGCGCGCCGACGACGGTGAACGCGAAGAAGGCGTTCAGGCCGAGGCCCGGCGCTTGCGCGAAGGGCCGATTGGCGTAGAACGCCATAACCGTGGTCGCGATGGCGGCCGCGAGGATGGTGACGACGGCGAGCATCGACTGGACCTCGCCCGGCGTGTACCCAGCGATGGCGATGCCGTCGACGCCCTCGATGTACGGTTGGTCTGTGAGAAGCGACGGGTTGACGACGACGATGTACGACATCGTGAGGAACGTCGTGATGCCCGCGAGAATCTCGGTCCTGACCGTGGACCCGTGTTTATGCACGTCGAAGTAGTTTGCGAGGGTTTCAGAGAGCCCCATGATGCACGACTAAGCATACCCCTGATTGCACACATAAGCATTACCATCCGGGCGGGCAGAATTACCCACGAACGTGGATTAAACGACTCGTTCGACGTGAACTAACGACACAGAAGTGCCTATTTCCGCGCCAAATGTAATTGAACTAATTAGTTTAGAGACGTTTATTGGCGCGGTGGTGAGGCGTCAGTCGAAACTGCTCAGCGCGCCGACCGGCGCGTCGGTGAGTTCGCGGGCGCGGTTCGTCCCCTCGTCGCCGACGGCGATGAGCGCGAAGACGCCGGCGATGTTGGCGTCGGCCTGCAGCGCGATATCCAAGAGGAGTTCCTGCGTCTCGCCCGAGCGGATGAGGTCGTCCACGACGAGGACGCGCTCGCCGTCGTCGATGGCGCTGGCGGGGAGGTAGTAGGTGAGTTCGATGCCGGACGCGAGGCGCTGGCGCGACTCGATGAAATCCTCGACGGCGGTCTCTTTCGACTTCTTCGCGTACGCGAGGCGCGCGCCGAAGTAACTCGCCATCGCCGCGCCGAGGGTGATGCCGTCGGTCGCCGCGGTCAGAATCACGTCGGGGCGTTCGAGGTTCAGCGTGTTCGCCGCGACGGGCGCGACGAGGTCGAGGAACGACTGGTCGAAGACGACGCCGGAGTTGTCGACGTAGCCCTCGTCGTCGAATCGGACGCGGGCTTCGAGTTCGTCGGCGAGCGCGTCGCGGCCGACGCCCTCGACGACCTCGCGGGCGCGTTCGACCCCGGGCAGGACGTGCCCGTTGACGTAGCGGTTGAGGTCGCCGGCCGGCAGTCCCGTGAGTTCGGCCAACTCGTCGTACGTCCGGGTCTCTTTGAGCATCCGGAGCACGGAGACAGCCTGCAACTGGAGTGCGGCCTTCTCTGCTCTGTTCATGCCTCCGCCTTCGCACTTGCACAAAAATGAATACTTCGATTGCCGATTCCGAGTGAATTAGTCACAAGCGTGTATTAGCCGTCGGCGTCAGCCAGCAGGTCCTCGGCGGTGAGAAGCGACTCCAGTTCGATGTCGTGTTCGGCTAACAGCTCCGCTGCGCCCTCCTGTCGGTCCACGACGACGATGACGCGGTCGACGACCGCGCCGGCCTCGCGGAGCGCCTCCACGGCGTCGACGGCGCTCTGGCCGGTCGTCGCGATGTCTTCGAGGACGACGACTTCCTCGCCCTCGTCGAGCGCGCCCTCGATGCGCTTGGCCGTCCCGTACTCCTTCGCTTTCTTCCGGGCGATGACGTACGGCTTGTTCGTCTCGACCGCGGTCGCGGCCACGAGCGGGACCGCGCCGAGCGCGACGCCCGCGAGCTTGTCGTCGTCCGCGACGCGCTCCGCGAACGCTTCGGCGATGAGCTTCAGACACCGGGGATCGGTCTCGAAGAGGTACTTGTCCACGTAGTAGCTCGACGTGCCGCCGTGAGAGAGTTCGAACTCGCCGAACTGGACCGCGTCAGCGGCTCGAAGCGCCTCGATGAGTGCTGCGTTCGCCATCTTGTTTCGAGAGGGTTCAGGGAGGCGCTTAAGCGGGTTGGTTCGGGGTGGGTGGCACAAATAGTCGGCTGTACCCGAGAGATATATCATCCAACCTGTGAGAGAATATGTGAACTCGTTCTCCGATCCGGACCACCTGCGGAACACGGCAAAGACTGGCTGGCTGTGGCTCGACAGAAAACCGAGTCACTTCTCGATACCTCAGTCGTCTTAGAGAAGGTTGAGTTCGTCCGCTGTATCGAGTTTCAATCCGCGGACGCGGACGACGGACGCACCACGATGCACAACGTGGTCTTTCGTGCTTCAGTATCTGATGATGTAGTTATTGAGGAGACACAGAAACAGGAAGACCGGGTGCTTAGCTGGTTTGCAGGAGTTCCTGAGAAACAGGAAGGTGACGTTGCCGACGATATTCGACATTTCGTGGAGAACTGACGTGGCGAGGTCCGGTTAAACCGGTTCAGCAATCGTTCTGTTACTGTACTGCGAGCGAGGCCGAAGGCCGAGTCTCGCCGCCTTTTTTCCTCCAGGTTTTTCAAGGAGCGGGTCGCCGGAGGCGACCCCGACGCAGAAAAAAGTGGGTCACCACGGCTCGTTTTTCAGCCCGAGGAGGTACGCGCCGACGTTGGTGACGACGTGGAGCACGGGCGTCATCACGAGCACGACCGCGAGCACGGGCAGGGTGAACGTCGCCGAGAACCAACCGGGCGCGGCGACGAACGCGAGGACGAGCGCGCCGACGACGAAGTCGAGTTGGTCGAGGCCGGGGAAGGCGGCACCGCGTTCGCGGCCCGAGCGGCGCTTGAGGAACGACGCGCCGATGTCGCCGAGCATCGCGCCGAGCGCGAGGCCGAACCCGGCGGCGAGGGGGAACGTCGGGAGCGAGACGCCGAGCGCGCCCGAGACCGCGGGCCCGACGGCGTTGAGGACGACGGCGAGGAGCGTCCCGGCCAGCGTCCCGGCGGCGGTGCCGCGCCACGTCTTGCCGTCCCCGAGGACGCGTCGGCCGCCCCACGTGCGCCCGCCGTCGATGGGGCGACCGCCGCCCGCGAGGACGGCGGCGTTGTTCGGCACGTACGCGGGCAACATCGCCCAGAAGGCGGTGGCGACGAGAGAGACGACCATACCGACCCGTCGGCGGCGAGGAATGTAAGTTCCGACGGTTCGTCGCCGGGCGAGTCGCCGGAGTCGTTCGATTTCGTGTCCGAATCGATGATAACCCTCAATAGCTGACGGTCGCAATCGTTTATTATGATTCCCCCCATCGCGAGCAGGTTCGTCGCGGGAGAGTCCGCGGCGGGAGCGCTCGACCACGCCCGACGGATGAACGACGACGGCGTGGCGGTCATCCTCAACCTCCTCGGGGAGCACTACGACGAGCGCGCCCCCGCGGACGAGGACGCGGCGGCCTACGTCCGGCTCGTCGAGGACATCGCCTCGACCGGCATCGACGCCTGCGTGTCGGTCAAACCCTCACAAATCGGCCTCGATGCGGGCGACCACGTGTTCGAGGAGAACTACCGGCGCATCGCCGAGGCGGCCGACGAGCACGGCGTCTTCCTGTGGTGCGACATGGAGGACCACGAGACGACCGACGTGACCCTCGACGCCTTCGAGGAACTCGCCCGCGAGTTCGACGGCGGGATGGGGCTGTGCGTGCAGGCGAACCTCAAGCGCACGCCAGAGGACCTCGAACGCCTCGCCGACGTGCCGGGGAAGATTCGCCTCGTCAAGGGCGCGTACGACGAGCCCGCCGCGGTCGCCCACAAGCAGAAATCGGCGGTCAACGAGGCGTACAAGGAACTCCTCGCGTACCTGTTTCGGGAGTACGACGGCGGTATCGCCGTCGGGAGCCACGACCCCGAGATGATAGCCTACGCGCGGGACCTCGGCGCGGAGTACGACCGCGACTACGAGGTGCAGATGCTCATGGGCGTGCGCGAGGACGCCCAGCGCGAACTCGCCGCCGACGGCGTCGAGGTGTGGCAGTACGCGCCCTACGGCGACAAGTGGTTCTCGTACTTCTATCGCCGGGTCCGCGAGCGCAAGGAAAACGCCCTGTTCGCGCTCCGGGCCGTCGTCGGCGTCTGAGCGAGCGCTGGAACGCGGCGCGTGTCTCTCGTCCCACACTAGAAATCCCCTTATGCCCGCGGGTTCACGTACCCGATATCAATGTCCTCGTGGAGACGCGATTTTGCCAGCGGCCTCGTGGTCCTCGTCCCGCTCATCGTCATTCTGTACATCCTCGCACTCTTCTACAACGCTATCGTCAGGATACCCTACGTCGCGACGCTCCTGGAGTTCCCCGATCAGTACGCCTACCTCTCGGAGGTGTTCGGCTTCTTCGTCGCCATCGTCATCTTCCTGCTTTTGATTCTCTCGGTCGGCTACCTGATGCGGACGACGGCCGGCCGCCTGCTCGAATCCGGCCTCGACGCATCGATGAACAAGGTCCCGCTCGTTCGCGTCGTCTACAACGCTTCTAAGCTCGCGGTCGAAACCGCGCTCACTGGCACCGAAGACCTCCAGAAGCCGGTCCGTCTCGAGACGTGGCCGGGCATCCGCATGACCGCGTTCAAGACGGGCAAGACGACCAAAGACGGCAAGGAGATCATCTTCATGCCGACCGCGCCGAACATCACCACCGGGTTCGTGATGGAAGTCGACCCCGAAGATATCGAGGAGACCGGCGAGAAGGTCGAAGAGGCCCTCACGCGCGTTCTCTCGGCCGGGTTCGCCGAGCAGGACCACGTCGACGAGTTCGACATCGAAGTGACCGAAGAGTCCGGCGACGGGCGAGTCGTCGCCGACGAGTAAGGCTCGCGCCCGCGCCGGCGAGCGGCGGGCGTCGCTATCGACTCGCGGCGGGACCGCGACAAAAAGAAAACTCGTTTTCGCGGGCGTCTCGGGTTACTGCTCGTCGACGTAGGTGAACCACTCTTCGTGGTCGTCGGTGCGGCGCTCCACGAGGTCGAAGAAGGCGGACTGGAGTTCCTCCGTGACCGGGCCGCGGGTGCCCTCGCCGATGACGACGTTGTCGACCTTGCGGATGGGAGTCACTTCGGCGGCGCTGCCGGTGAAGAACAGCTCGTCGGCCGTGTTGAGTTCGCCGCGACTGATGGTCGCGCTGTCGTCGACCTCGTAGCCGCGCTCGCGGGCGAGCGTGATGACGGTGTCGCGGGTGATGCCGTCGAGGATGCTCTGGGAGAGACCGGGGGTGTAAATCTTCCCGTCGCGGACCATGAAGATGTTCTCGCCGGGACCCTCGGCGACGTTGCCCTCCTTGTTCAGGACGATGGCTTCGACGTAGCCGTTGCGGCGGGCTTCCTCGCCCGCGAGCATGGAGTTCACGTAGAGTCCGGTCGTCTTCGCGTTCGTCGGAATCTGGCTGGAGGCGTGCTTGCGCCACGACGAGACCATCACGTCGACGCCGTTTTCGAGGGCGTCCTCGCCGAGGTAGGTTCCCCACGGCCACGCCGCGATAGCGACCTCGGTCGGGTTGTCCTTGGGGCTGACGCCGAGCGAGTCGTAGCCGTAGAACGCGATGGGACGGATGTAGCCGCCGTCGAGGTCGTTGCGCCGGATGACTTCCAGCGTCGCCTCGGTGAGTTCCTCGCGCGTGTAGGGAATCTCCATGTCGTAGGGCTTCGCGGACTGATAGAGCCGTTCGAGGTGCTCCTCCCAGCGGAAGATAGCCGGGCCGCGGTCGGTGTCGTAGGCGCGAACCCCCTCGAAGACGCCCGTCCCGTAGTGGAGACCGTGGGTGAGGACGTGCACCGTCGCGTCCTCCCAGTCCTTGTACTCTCCACTCTGCCAGATCGTCGAGACATCCATCTCTTCAAATCCCATGTAGTGGCCTTCGGCGGCCCCCCTCTAAAATCATGACGACCCGACCACCGCGTCCCCGGCGGTTTTGTCCGCGGGCCGCCATGACGGGGTATGAGCCTCGAATCCGTCGCGGTCACGGGCGGGACCGGAAACCTCGGCCCGACCGTCGTCGCCCACCTCCGCGCGAGCGGCTACACCGTCACGAATCTCTCGCGGCACAGCGAGTCGTCGCTCGCGGACCACGACTACCGCGTGAGCGCGCTCGACCCGGGCGACCTCACCGCGGCGCTCAGCGATGTCGACGCCGACGCAGTCGTCCACCTCGGAACCATCTCGACGCCGACGAACGACCCCGGCCACCGCGTCTTCGAGAGCAACGTCCAATCGACCTACGTCGTCCTCGAAGTCGCCGCCGCGCTCGGCATCGACCGCGTGGTCGTCGCCTCCAGCATGAGCGCCATCGGCGGAAGCTTCGAACCCGACCCCGCTCGAATCGACTTCCTCCCGGTGGACGAGACCCACCGCGCGACGCCCTCGAACCCCTACGGCCTCGGGAAGTACGTCGCCGAGCAGACCGCCGCGGGGTTCGTCCGCCGCGACGACGCCCCGGAGACGGTCGCCAGCCTCCGGTTCCCGTGGATGCCGAGCGAGGAGGAGGCGAGACAAACGTTCGCCGAGGCCGACCGCTCGCTGTCGGGACTGCGGGACGCCGGGCACTTCCACACCGCGCGCAACACGCTCTTTTCGTACCTCGGCAGAGAGGACGCCGCGAGGCTCGTCCGCCGGGCGCTCGAAGCCGACTTCGGGGGGCACGAGGTGTTCTGGGCCGCGGCCGCCGACACCTCGACGACCGTCGAGTCAGCGACAGTCGCCCGCGAGGTCTACCCCGGCGCGGAGACCAGAGGGTCGCTTTCGGGCCACGAAGCGCTCGTCTCGACCGAGAAGGCGGAGCGGCTGCTCGGGTGGGAGCCGACGTGGTCGTGGCGCGACGGGCGCGCGTGAGAAGGTAAATCGGGGCGACCGACTCGGTCGCTCAGACGAGTTCGTCGATGAGGCCGTCGCCGTCGACGAAGGCGAAGCCGTGTCGGTCGGCGTAGTCGCGGGCGGCGTCCTTCGAGAGGGCCGCGCCGGTCTCGTCGTCGAGCATCTCGCAGACGACGACCGCGGGCGGGATACCAGCCTCGTCGGCCAAGGCGAGGCCGAGTTCGGTGTGGCCCTGCCGGTCCGAAAGCAGGTCCGGCGCGCCGCGGAGCAGGTGGACGTGGCCGGGCGCGCGGAACTCGCCGCCGAAGTCGTCGGCGTCGTACTCGCCGGCACGGGTGGCCTCGGCGACGGGCGCGAGCCGAGAGATGGTCATCGCGCGGTCGCGGTCGGTGATGCCCGTGAAGGAGTCGCGGTGGTTCACCGTGAAAGAGAACGACGACCGCGAGTCGTACGCGAGGTCGTGAGACGACGCGGCCGGGTGGTCGAGCACGTCGTCCATGAACGGGAGGCCGAGGGACTCGGACACGTCGTTCGGGAGGGCGACGCAGACGAGACCGCCGGCGTCGTTGCGCATCCGGGCCACGTCGGCGGAGCCGACCGCGCCCGCGGGGTAGACGAGGTCGGTCTCGCCCTCGCGGTCGTCGAAGTCGTGGATGAGCACCGGTTCGCCGGCGCGGAAGGCGTCGAGAACGCGTGAGACGGCGTCGAAGTCGCCGGCCGACTCGGCAGTTCGGCTCATTCGTACTCCGCCTCCTCGACGCGGACCGTGACCGCGTCGCCGTCGTCGAGGTCGAGTTCGTCGCGGAGCTTATCCGGCGCGATTATCTCCAGTTGCGACTCGTCGTGGTGGGTCCGCTCGGGGACGATGATGTGGACCGGCTCGTAGGATTCGTCGCCGACCGCGACGGAGGCGGCGTAACACGTCGCCGGGCCGAAGGTGCGCTCGTCGTCCTCCCAGCCGTCGATGGGAACCGCGTCGAGGGCGGTCATCCCGGCGCGGGCGCGGACCGCGTCGTCGTCGAGGCGGACGTTCAGCGTGCCGGGGAACGGCTCGTAGCCGAGTCGGTCTTTGAACTGCTCCATGTAGCCCGAAAGCGAGATGTAGTGGCGGCCCTCGCCCATTCCCCCGGTGACCTCGCCGTCGAGGACGACCATAGAGGGCGTCTCGAAGATGCGCCGGTAGTCGGCGTACTCCTTTCTGAGCGCGGACTCGCCCGCGTCGGTGATGGTTATCCACTGGCCGTCGGCGACGACCTCGCGGTCGATGAAGTCGGCCTCTTCGAGGCGCTGGAGGCGGCGCGATGCCGTCTGGTTCGACACGTCGAGTCGATTCGCGACGCCGGAACAGGAGAGCTTGACCGGGCCGGAGCGCCCGCCGTCGAGCGCGACGAGCTTGAGCGTGGCCAACTCGTCGTACCCGACCGCCGCGGCGACTGCCGATTCTGACATACTTCCCGCTTCGAACGCGCTCCCCATAAGCGTATCGTAAGTGAGATACGTTCCAAAAATGAGATGGCGTGACGGAGCGGTCGAACGGACGCGACCGCCGTGGATACGCGACAGTTCCAATCACGGACGGGTAAGTCCGTCGGTCAGTCTACCGCGGTGAGAAGGGTATTCCGGGTTGAGCGCGGTCGTACCGCGTGATTCGACGAGCGGGGCGTCAGCCGCTGAAATCGGTCTGGTGCGTCTCACGGCCGGGGATTCGGTCCGCGGTCGGGGGCGATAGACCGGGACCGAATCGGGGAACGTCGGGCCGAGTTGGGGCAAAGTGGAACGGGTCGGCGGCGCGTGCGACGGCAGGGGTACGCCGGGGGACCGCTGTGGGGTGAGCGACGGGGTGACACCGTACGAGTAACACCGTACGTGCGATTCCGCGCGTTTCGGTCCGTCGGGGCCGGCGACCGAACGGCGACCTCAGAGAGACGACGCTCTCCGCTCGGTGCTGACCTGTGAGATACCCGCGTTCGCCGAGCAACTGGGACACGCGTAGACGTTGCCGTCCTCGTCGCCGAAGACGCGGACGAAGTTGTTCGACACGAACGCATCGCAGTGGTTGCATTGACTCATGGGTGGGGTGGTGAGAGCGGCGGGTCGCCGCCCGTGATTTGAATGTCGTCCCCTTACGATATACCACTATTACCTTACTGGTAAGGTACCGACGTGGGCGGCGCTAAGACCACCCCGAAAACCGAGGGAAACGAAGGTCCTCAACCGACGGGACCCGCGGGTCGCTCGGGCGGTTCGGAAAGGCCTTTAGCCGCCTATCGAGAATCCGCGTACATGTTCAGACAGTTCCGTGAGGAGGTCGAGACGGCGCTCTCTGCGGCGCTCTCGTCGCTCGACCTGCCCACCGACGACCTCGGGGTCGAGGAACCGCCGGAGGACGTACCCGCGACGCTCGCCTCCAGCGTCGCCTTCCGACTCGCCGGGGTCGTCGGCGCGCCGCCGCCGAAAATCGCCGCCGACATCGCCGAGGAACTCTCCGTCGAGGGCTACGACTACCTCGCCGCGGTCGACACGCAGGGGCCGTACGTCAACTTCCACGTCTCCGACGCCTACTACGACGACACCCTCGAATCCGCCGCGGCCGACGAAGAGTACGGTCGCCTGCCCGCGACCGGCGACAGCGTCGTCGTCGAGCACACGAGCGCGAATCCGACCGGTCCGGTCCACGTCGGCCGCACCCGCAACCCGGTCATCGGCGACGCCGTCGCCAACCTGCTCGACTTCGCCGGCAACGACGTCGACCGCCACTACTACGTGAACGACGCCGGCCGCCAGATGGCCGTCTTCACGTGGGCCTACGAGACGTTCGACGAGGATGACCTCGACAGCGAACCCGCACGGGAGCGCGTCGAGTACGACCTCGTCCGCTACTACCGCAAGGGCAACGCCTTCCTCGAAGAGGCCGACCCCGAGGACGTCGAACAGGCCGAAGCCGAAATCACCGAGATTCTCCAGGGCATCGAGGAGGGCGACGAGGAAACCTACGCCCGCGTCGAGACCGTAGTGGACCAGGTGCTCGGCGGCATGCGCGAGTGTCTCGAACGCCTCCCCGCGGAGTTCGACGAGTTCGTCAAGGAGACGCGCTTCATGTTCGACGGGAGCACCCGCGACCTCGCAGAGCGTCTCAAGGAGACCGACCACGCCGTCTACGAGGAAGACGCGTGGCAGCTCGAACTCGAAGACTACGGCTTCGAGAAGAACCTCGTGTTCCTCCGGTCGGACGACACCTCGCTGTACACGACGCGCGACCTCGCCCACCACGAGTGGAAGTTCGACAACTACGACCGCGCCGTGACCGTCCTCGGCGAGGACCACAAACTCCAGTCCGGCCAGCTCCGCGCCGCGCTCGACATCCTCGGCAACGACGTGGACAAACTGGAGAACGTCATCTACTCGTGGGTCAACCTCCCCGGCGGCGAGACGATGTCCACCCGCAAGGGGACGGGCGTCATGCTCGACGACCTCCTCGACGAGGCCATCGACCGCGCCCGCGACGAGGTCGAGACCCGCCTCGAAGGCCGCACCCGCGACGACGACCTCGACGACGCCGACATCGACCGCATCGCCCGGCAGGTCGGCATCGGCGCGGTCCGCTACGACATCGTCTCCAAGCAGCCCACGAAGACCATCACCTTCGAGTGGGACCAGGCGCTCAACTTCGAGGCCCAGTCCGCGCCGTACATCCAGTACGTCCACGCGCGCTGTTGCGGCATCGCCGACGAGGCGGCCGCCGCCGGCCTCGACGCGAGCGAGGTCGACCCCGCCGTGCTGACGACCGACGCGGAGCGCGACCTGCTGGCGACCATCGCGCGGTTCCCCGCGGTCGTCGAGACCGCGGCCGACGACCTCGAACCCCACACCGTGGCGACGTTCGCCCGCGAACTCGCCGAGGTGTTCAACACCTTCTACCGCGAGTGCCCCGTGCTCGACGCCGACGAGGAGGTCGGCGCGGCCCGCCTCGCGCTCGTGGAGGCCTCGCGGAACGCGGTGGCGAACGCGCTCTCAATCGTGGGCGTGGAAGCGCCCGAGTCGATGTGACCGCGGGCTAAGCGAGTTCTTCGGCGACGGCTTTTTTCGAGCGGTTCAGAAGAAAAGCGGGAGCGCCGCGGCCCCGGAGATGAGCGACCCGCCGACCGAGAAGACGACGGCGGCTCCGCTGCCGAGCGCGAGGACGAGAAACAGGACTATCCACCAGAAGGGAACGGACTCAGAGTCTGCCATAGAGGGCATTCCGCAGACGCGAGTAAAAGACCTTCCCGTTTAGCCGAGGAAGCGACTGAAGAACCCCTTTTTCTTCTCGTCGCGCTCGTCGTCGTCGAACGACTCGACCTCCTCGACGAGCGAAGTGGTGTAGACACCCTCCTCGTCGCCGCCGTCTTCGGGCGACTCGTCGGCGTCGGCGTCCGCATCAGTCTCGGAAGCGCTCGGCTCGGCCTCGGCGACGAGTGGTTCGTCCGCGCCGGACGCGGCCGCGTCCACCTCCTCGACGGCGGGGTCGAGGTCTGTCGGTTCGGAGTCTACTGATTCGGAATCCTCGGCTACGTCAGACCCCGAATCGGCGTCGTCAGGCGACGCCTCGACGACCGTCTCGGAGGAGTCTTCCAGCGGCGACTCGGTAGCCGGGGCGGCGAGCGAATCGTCTTCCGCGTCTTCCGCCAGCGGGTCCGCGCCCGTCGCGCCGGCGGCGGCGTCCGAGACGGGGTCGTCGGCGTCGTCGAGCGTCTCCTCGTCGGCGGCCGACGCCCCGCGGGTGACCGCTTCGAGGTCCGCCGCCAGCGGGTCGGTGTCGGGTTCCTCGTCGCCGACCGAGTCGGGGTCGGCAACCACCGAGTCGTCGGGCGCGTCGGCGGCCAGCGGGTCGGCCGGCGCGTCGGCGTCTTCGGCCTCGGATTCGGTGTCGGGTTCGACGGGCGCGTCGGCGTCCATCGGGTCGGCGACCGCGTCCGCTTCGACTGCGGGGTCGTCTCCGTCTTCGGCGGCGGCCGGGTCGGGGTCCACGGGGTCGTCCGACGCCTCGGCGGCACCGCCGGAGAACGGAATCGACGACGCGAGGTCGTCGTCGGTGGCGTCAGCGTCCGGCCCCGGTTCGGCTTCGAATGCCGGTTCCGATTCGGCGTCTGCCGAGATTCCGTCGTCGTCCGCGACGGCGGCGGCGACGTCGCTGGGGTCGGCTTCCGGTTCCGACGCCGGTTCGGGTTCCGTGTCCAACTCGGACGCCGCCGCGGGGGCGGCGTCAACGTTGACGACCGACGTGTGTTCGTCCGTCTCCGGCGTGTCGGCTTCGACCTCCGTCGCGTCGTCACTACTGTCCTCGTCGAAATCGGGGTCGGAGTCGGAGTCGGCGACGGCGGCGTCCGTCGGGTCGGCGGTCTGGTCCGCCTCGTTCGTCGCGTCGGCTTCGCTCTCGGATGATTCGGTCGCACCGTCCGGAATCGGGACCGGTTCGCCGGTGAGCGCCTCGGCGAGCGCGCGGTAGCCCGCGGCCGCGATGCTGTCGGGCGAGCGGGCGACGACCGGGACCTGCGTGCTGAGCGCCTCGCGGATGGACGGGTCCTCGGGGACCACGGCGATGACGCCCGCGTCGAGGAGCGAGGCGACCACGTCGGCGTTCGGGTTCGACTGGTTGACGCGCGTGAGGACGACGCCGACCACGTCGGCACCGATGCGCTCGCCGAGCTGTCGGGTCTTTTCGGTGTCGCCGAGCGCCTCGCGCTCGGTCGTCGAGACCAAGACGACCTCGTCGGCGAGCTTCAGCGGGACGAAGGTGTCGTCGCTCAGCCCCGCGCCGGTGTCGATGATGACGACGTCGTAGCTCGCTTCGAGCGCCGAGATGACTGGTTCGAGTTCCTTGGCGTTCGCCGTCGCGAACGCTTCGAGAGCGTTCGAGCCGGGGAGCACCGAGAGTCCCGCCGGTCCCTCGTAGACGGCCGCCTCGACCGCCGCCTCGCCTGTCAACACGTCGTGGAGCGTCGCCCCGTCCGGGTCGACGCCGAGCGCGCCGGCGAGGTTCGGCATCCCGAGGTCACCGTCGACGACGACGACGTCGTGACCGGCCATCGCGAGCGTCGTCCCGAGGTTGGCCGTGGTCGTCGTCTTTCCAACCCCGCCTTTCGCGCTGGCAACTGCGTACACCCGGGCCATAATTCCAACGTCGAAGTCCACCCGTGACAGCCACATAAATGTTCTCCGACCGCGCTCGTCTCGAAGCCGGGGCGTAGGGCCGCTCGTGCGGCGGGATACCGCGGTACGTGCCCAGTCAAAGGTTACTTAGCCGCTGGACGGACTAGGTGGAGTGATGAGTAGCGACGCCGAGGAGGCGAGCGAAGACCGCCGAAAGTACGAATTCAAGAAGGTCATCGAGGACCTGCGAGAGTTCGAAGGGTCGGGAACTCAGCTCGTCACCATCTACATCCCCGAAGACAAGCAGATTTCCGACGTGGTTGAACACGTCATCACGGAGCACAGCGAAGCGTCTAACATCAAATCGAAGCAGACGCGCACGAACGTCCAAGACGCCCTGACGAGCATCAAAGACCGGCTCCGGTACTACGGGAACTTCCCGCCGGACAACGGCATCGTGATGTTCTCCGGCGCGGTCGACGCCGGCGGCGGCCAGACGGACATGGTCACGAAGGTGCTGGAGAGCCCGCCGGAGCCGATTCAGTCGTTCCGGTACCACTGCGACTCGAACTTCCTCACCGGACCGCTCGAGGACATGCTCATGGACAAGGGCCTGTTCGGCCTCATCGTCCTCGACCGCCGCGAGGCCAACGTCGGCTGGCTCAAGGGCAAGCGCGTCGAGCCTGTCAAGAGCGCCTCGTCGCTCGTCCCCGGCAAGCAGCGCAAAGGTGGTCAGTCCGCCCAGCGTTTCGCCCGCCTCCGCCTCGAAGCCATCGACAACTTCTACCAGGAGGTCGCCGGCATGGCGAACGACCTGTTCGTCCCCAAGCGACACGATATGGACGGCATCCTTGTGGGCGGCCCCTCGCCGACGAAAGACGAGTTCCTCGACGGCGACTACCTCCACCACGAACTGCAGGACCTCGTCGTCGGGAAGTTCGACGTGGCCTACACCGACGAGTCCGGTCTCTACGACCTCGTCGACGCCGGACAGGACGCGCTGGCCGACCAAGAGGTCATCAAGGACAAAAAGCAGATGGAGGAGTTCTTCGAGAAGCTCCACCGCGGCAACGAGTCCACCTACGGGTTCGAAGCGACCCGGAAGAACCTCGTGATGGGGTCGGTCGACCGCCTCCTCATCTCCGAGGACCTCCGGAAGGACATCGCCGTCTACGACTGCGACGGGCAAGAGGAGTACGAACTCGTCGACCACCGTCACAACACGCCCACCCACGAGTGCGAAGACGGCTCGGAGGCCGAGCTGAAAGAGCGCGAGGACGTCATCGAGTGGCTCATGGACCTCGCCGACCAGCGCGGCACCGAGACGAAGTTCATCAGCACCGACTTCGAGAAAGGCGAACAGCTCCACGACGCGTTCGGTGGCATCGCCGGCATCCTCCGGTACTCCACCGGCGTCTAAGCGGACTCCTCCTCGGCGTTTCTGCGGTCTCTCGACCGCGTTTTCGACGACATCTAACTCGACACGCCGCGCCGCGCTCCGAGCGGAACCCGGCCGACGGGCTCCCGAGCGGCGGCGCTCGCGCTCAGAGGAACGCGTCCAACTGCGACTGCCGACGGGCAACGTCGAAGTGCGGGTCGGCCGCCGCCCGCTGGAGCCTGTCGAGCGTGAGATGCACGTCGGTCCCCGACTGCTCGGCGAACTCGACGCAGTCGACGATGCCGGCGCGGTTGAGCGCGAGCGAGTCGAGCATGCCGACGAGAAGCGCGACCGCCGCGCCCGCGTCGCCCTCGGGGAGCGCGTCCGCGAGCGGCCGCGAATCACCCTCAGAGAGCGGTTCCTCGGTCGGATGAAGCCGGAGACAGTCGGCGCACAACCCGACGGTCAGCGCCGCCTCGGGCGCGTGTGGTTCGAGCGGTTCGGGCACCGCGAAGACGGCGAATTCGCCGTCGCAGTCGGGACAGGACATAGCGGTCTCTACGCGCCGATACGATGAAAAACGGTCGGAGAGTCGACCGAGAGAAGAACGGAATCGAGAGAGAACGGGTGAGTCCGGTCAGTCGGCCGTCGCCGCTTCCGCTTCGGCCGCCGCTTTCTCGGCGGCGCGCTCTTCTTTCTCTTCTTCTTCTTTCTTCGCCTTGATCTTCTTGAGGCGGAAAATCTCCTCGCGCTCCTGTTCTTCGAGCTTCTGCTCGATGTACTCCTGGTTCTCGTAGAGTTCGGGCAGGAGCTTGAACTCGAGCGCGTTGACGCGGCGCTTCGTCGTCTCGATCTCTTCGAGCATCTTCTTCATCGCCGTCTCGACCTCCGCGGCGAGGATGATGGATTCGAGGAGTTCCTCGTAGGCGTCCGCGGCCTCGTCGATGCGGGCCGAGGAGCCGAGCAGCCCGTAGCCACGCTGGTCGAGGCTCTTTTTCACGCGCGAGGACTCGATCTGAGGGACGACGACGCCCATGATGTTCTTCGACTGCGTCGTGATTTCGGGGTACTCCTTCAGCGCGGCGGCCGCGCCGCGGACCGCCACGTCGCCCTCCATGGCGCGGGCCATGTTGATTTTGTTCTGCGCGCGCTCGTAATCCTGATTGAGGTTGGCCCGCACGTCCTGGGCCTGGTCGAGGATGTCCATGAACTCCATGATGAGCCCGTCACGCTTCTGTTCGAGCGTGTCGTGGCCCCGCTCGGAGAGTTCGATGCGATCTTCGATCGCCATCAAGTTCTTGCGGGTCGGCTTGACGTCTTCGGCCATCGTTGGCGGGGGTTGTTCGCCTGGGGTGTTAATCTTTTACTGTCTGGCCGGCCGGACCGGCCGAAATCGGTTGTGGCTAGAGAATGTCACGTCTGTGGGTCGGAGCCGAGATTCAGTCCGCAGGTCGCTACGGGCGCTGATGTCGGCGTCCCGAGGCCGGTAGACATCGAACAACTGTCAAAGAACAGAACATGCCCGACTAGTATGGGTCTCTATCGAAAAACCGTGAGATGAGTTTGCGCTCCGCCGCGTGCAGATGTTGGTGGAACGTCGCCCGCGAGACGCCCATCGTCTCCGCGAGTTCCTCGCCGGTGACGGCGTGAGGCCACTCGAAGTAGCCGCCGAGGTACGCGAGTTGGAGGGCCGAGTGCTGTCGGTCGGTGAAGTCGTCGTTGACGCTCGCGACGAACTCGCGGCGCGCTTCCGGCGGCTCCGACCGGTTCGTGACCGAGCGGAGTTCGGCGTTCGCCGCGGCCGCCTGCAGGTCGTCGAGGAGCGCCCGCCCCGCCACGCGGTCGGGGACGACGACCGTGAGCCGACAGCCGAGGCGGTCGACTTCGAGGTCGACGAGCCGTCCACCCGCGTCGGCGACGAGGTGGAAGAGCGACCCGTCGGCGAAGGTGAGTTCGTAGAGTTCGGCGTCGTCACCGCGGGGGAGGACGTCGACGCTCCGAAGACCGTCGAGGTCGGTGTCGGCTTCCTCGAACTCGGTCGCGGGGCGCGTCGAGACGAACAGACTCACGGTCCCGTCGTCGTGTTGGGCCGAACCGCGGTACGAGAGTTCGCAGTCGCCCGCGATGGCGAGTCGGACCAACGGCAGGGTCTCGTCGCGCACCTCGAGTTCGAGTTCGAGCCGCTCGTCGGACAGCAGGGACCGCCGGCTCTCGAAGGCGTCGATGGCCGCGCCGACCGCCCTGCCGAGCGTCCCGAACACCACCCGGACTTGGTCGTCGAGTTCCGCGACGTCGGTGTAGACCGTCAGGACGCCGTACAGCGTCCCGCTGTGGACCAGCGGGACCGCGATGACGGAGCCGAACGGGACGAGCGTCTCGGCGGAGACGCTCCCGTCGCCGACGTCCGCCGACTGGACGGTCCGCGTCTCCGCGGCGCGAGCCGTGGGGTCGTCGGGGTCCGACCGGTCGATTTCGAGGCCGTCGAGGAATCCCGTGTCGGTACCCGCGCGCTCGTTCGGGACGATGACCGCCGGCGAGAGGTCGCAGTGGCCGACCCACGCGCAGTCGAACGAGCCGGCGGCGGTGACTCGGTCGCAGACGGCGGCTTCGAGTTCCTGTCTGCTCTCCGCGCGGACGAGCGCGCTCGTCACGTCCTCCAACAACCCCTCGATGTGCTCGACGAGCGTCTGGAGGCGCGCGCGCTCCTCGTCGACTCGGGCGGCGTACCGCTCGGCGGCCGCCTCGGCGCGCACGCGCTCCGTGATGTCGGTCTGGAAGCCGACGTAATGAGTCACCTCACCGTCCGGCCCGCTCAGCGGCGCAACGTCGACCCGGTTCCAGAACGTCTCGCCGTCAGCGCGGTAGTTCAGCAGTTCGACCGACGCCGCCTCCTCGGCCTCGATGGCGCGGCGGAGTTCGGCGACGCGCTCGGGGTCGGTGTTCGGCCCCTGAAGGTACCGGCAGTTCCGCCCCAGCGCCGCGTCGGCCGAGTAACCGGTCATCGTCTCGAACGCTTCGTTGACGTAGACGAGCGGCCGGTCGGGCAACGAGCAGTCCGCGATGGTGATACCGACCGGAGCCTCGTCTATCGCCTGTTCCTTCAGGTCTTCCGTTATCTTGCTCGCGGCCGCCGCACCGCGGCGACGCCACGCGACGACGCTTTCGATGCGCTCGGGGAGTCGCTCGAAGAGGTTCGAATCGACGACCGGGACCACGTCGGCCGCGCCGGCGTCGCGGGCGGCCGCCGCCGAGAGGTCGCCGTCGGACGGGACGACGGCGACAAGCGGGACCGAGAGCGCGCCGTGGACCGCTTCGACGTCCGCGAGTCGGTCGGTCGCGAGCACGACGCAGTCTACCTGTTCGTCCTCGGCGCGCTGGCCCGCCGCCTCGACCGACGAGGCGACCGACACCGAAAGCGGCGAGAGTACGTCCAGCAGTCGCTCCCGGTCGACGGCGGGACCGACGACCGCGAGGACGCGAGCGCGAGACGAAGTGGCGTCCATGTGGAGTCGTCGCGGGCGAGACGTAAGGAAGTTCTCGCGGGCGGCGCGCGGCCGCGCGGCTCAGGGAACGAGCGGCGCGAATAGAAGAGGAGAATCGAACCGAGGGACGAACGCGGCGTTCGTCGCGGTCTAGGCTTCCGCTTCGACCGACTCGGCGTCTTCTTCGTAGTAGTCCTCGATGAGCTCTTCGTCGATACGGTTGAGCTCGGACTTCGGGAGCATCGACAGGAGGTCCCAGCCGATGTCGAGGGTGTCCTCGATGGACCGGTCCGTGTCGAAGCCCTGGTTGACGAACTCGGCTTCGAAGCGCTCGGCGAAGTCGAGGTACTTGTTGTCACGCTCGGACAGCGCCTCGCGACCGACGATGTTCACGAGGTCGCGCAGGTCTTCACCCTCCGCGTACGCCGCGTACATCTGGTCGGACACGTCGGCGTGGTCCTCGCGGGTGAGGCCCTCGCCGATACCGTCATCCATGAGACGCGACAGGGACGGAAGCGGGTTGATCGGCGGGCGGATGCCCTGCGAGTTGAGGTCGCGGTCGATGTAGATCTGACCCTCGGTGATGTAGCCGGTCAGGTCCGGAATCGGGTGCGTGTCGTCGTCACCCGGCATCGTGAGGATGGGAATCTGCGTGACAGACCCTTCGCGGCCCTCGATGCGACCCGCACGCTCGTAGAGCTGTGCAAGGTCGGTGTACATGTAACCGGGGTAGCCACGGCGACCGGGGACCTCTTCACGAGCCGCACCGATTTCGCGGAGCGCCTCGCAGTAGTTGGTCATGTCGGTCAGGATGACGAGGACGTGGTAGTCCTTGTCGAACGCGAGGTACTCGGCGGTCGTCAGCGCGAGACGCGGCGTGACCGTCCGCTCGACTGCGGGGTCGTCCGCGAGGTTCGTGAAGACGACGGAGCGCTCGAGTGCGCCCGTGCGCTCGAAGTCCTCCATGAACTCGTTCGCCTCTTCCTGCGTGATACCCATCGCGCCGAAGACAACTGCGAACTCGGACTCTTCGCCGCTGTCTTCGTCCTCGGGCACCGTCGCCTGACGGGCGATCTGGAGCGCGAGGTTGTTGTGGGGAAGCCCCGACGCGGAGAAGATGGGGAGCTTCTGGCCGCGGACGAGGGTGTTCATTCCGTCGATGGCGGAGACGCCGGTCTGGATGAACTCCTCGGGGTACTCGCGGGAGTAGGGGTTGATTGCCGCGCCGACGATGTCCCGACGCTCGTCGGGGACGATTTCGGGGCCGCCGTCGATGGGCTGGCCGGACCCGTCGAGCACGCGCCCGAGGAGATCCTCGGTCACGGGCATCTTGAGGGTCTCGCCGAGGAACCTGACGGACGCGTTCCTGTCGATACCGGTCGTGCCTTCGAACACCTGAATCGCGACGAGGCCCTCGGAGGATTCGAGAACCTGTCCGCGCTTGGTTTCGCCTTGGGGCGTCTCGATTTCGACGATCTCGTCGTAACCGATCGGCTCGTCGACCTCGGCGAACACCAGCGGGCCGCTGATTTCGGTGATGGTCTGGTATTCCTTCATGGTCTCAGTACAGCTCGCGGAGTTGCTCGGTGATCTCTGCCTTGAGGTCCTCGATGTACGCCTCCCAGTCCTCCTGGACACCGATGCGGTTCAGCCGGGGAGCCGCCTCGATGGCCTGGATTTCTTCGACGGGGACGCCGGCTTCGAGCGCCTTGAACGCCTCGTCGTTGAACGTGTGGATGGCGGTGAGGATACCGTACGTCTTCTCGGGGGAGCAGTACGTGTCCGTCGGGTGGAACGCGTTCTGCTGGAGGTACGCCTCGCGGAGGTAGCGAGCGATTTCGAGGGTCAGCTGCTGGTCCTCCGGCAGGGCGTCCTTACCGACGAGCTGAACGATCTCCTGCAGTTCGTTCTCCTCGTCGAGCACGTCGACGGCCCACTGGCGCTCATCTGCCCAGTCGTCCTCGACGTTCTCGACGAACCACGGGTCGAGCTGCTCTTGGTAGAGCGAGTACGACTCGTTCCAGTTAATCGCCGGGAAGTGACGGCGCTCTGCGAGGTCCGCGTCGAGCGCCCAGAACGTCTTCACGATACGTAGGGTGTTCTGCGTGACCGGCTCGGAGAAGTCGCCGCCCGGCGGCGAAACCGCGCCGATGACGGAGACAGAACCTTCCTCGCCGTTGACGGTCGTGAAGTAGCCGGCGCGCTCGTAGAACTCGGAGAGACGCGCGGCGAGGTACGCGGGGTACCCCTCTTCGCCGGGCATCTCTTCGAGACGCGAGGAAATCTCGCGCATGGCCTCTGCCCACCGGGAGGTGGAGTCGGCCATCAGCGCGACGTCGTATCCCATGTCGCGGTAGTACTCCGCGATGGTGATGCCGGTGTAGATACAGGACTCGCGGGCCGCCACGGGCATGTTGGACGTGTTCGCGATGAGGCACGTCCGGGCCATGAGCGGGTTCCCGGTCTTCGGGTCGTCGAGTTCCGGGAAGTCCTCGATAACCTCGGTCATCTCGTTACCGCGCTCGCCACAGCCGACGTAGACGACGATGTCCGCGTCAGCCCACTTGGCGAGCTGGTGCTGGGTGACCGTCTTCCCGGACCCGAACGGACCCGGAATCGCGGCCGTTCCGCCCTTCGCGATGGGGAACAGACCGTCGAGGATGCGCTGACCAGAGACGAGCGGTTCGCGCGGGGTCTTCTTCTCGGCGGCGGGGCGAGCCTGACGCACCGGCCACTCCTGGTGCATCGTGATCTCCTCGCCGTTGTCGAGTTCGACGACCGTCTCGGTGACGGAGAACTCGCCTTCCTCGACGGCGACGACCTCGCCGCCCTCGAAGTCCGGCGGGACCATGACCTTGTGTTCGATGGTCACGGTCTCCGGAACCGACCCGACGACGTCGCCGGGGGCGACCTCGTCGCCCTCGGAGACGGTGGGTTCGAACTCCCACTTCTCGTCGAGGTCGATACCCGGCGCGTCGACACCGCGGTCGAGGAACGCCGAGTCCATCTTCGACTCCAGCACGTCCAGCGGACGCTGAACGCCGTCGTAGATGGCGTCCATCATCCCCGGACCGAGGTCGACGGTCAGCGGTTCGCCCGTACTCTCGACGGGTTCGCCGGGACCGACACCGGAGGTCTCTTCGTACACCTGAATAGTCGTGAGGTCGCCCTCGATTTCGATGACCTCGCCCATTAGGCCTTCGTCGCCGACGTAGACGACGTCGTTCATGCGGGCGTCGAGGCCACGGGCGGTCACGACCGGACCACTCACGCTTGCGATGACACCGTCCTCGCGAACGGAATCTTGTGTTGCCTGACTCATGTTTGGTTATTCGTCCATCAGATCGATACCGATTGCTCTCTTGATCTGGTCACGGAGGCCACTCGCGCCGCCGGAACCGCCGAGCGTCACGAGCGTCGGCTCGATGCTGCGCTCGACCGACTGCCGGGCGTTACGCGAGAGGTGGTCGAGGTCGTCTTCGTGCATCACGATGATGCCCACGTCCTCGTCCTCCAGCGTTCGCGTCACGGCCTCGTCGAGTTCGTCGTCCTTCGCTTCGTCCGGGACGTTCTCGAACTTGCGGACACCCGCAAGTCGAAAGCCCGTGGTGAAGTCCGGACTGCCGATAACTGCGATTTCCTGGCTCATAGGATGACCAGCTCCTCTTCTATTGCATCGGGGTCCAGCCCGGCTTCACGGCCGCGGGCGATGGCCCGGATGTTGTCCACCTCGCGCTCCTTGGCGAGGATGTACGAGACGATTGGCGTGACAGAAAGCGGGAACACGTAACCGAGCGTGTCCGCGTACTCCAAGAGCGCCGCGTCGAGGGCGCGCTCGAAGCCGATGAGGCTGTCTGCCTCTTCGAGGTCCGAAAGGGCCGTCGAGAGGCGGTCGCCGTACCGGCTGTCACGAATCTTCGACACCAGCTCGTCCGGGCTGGTCGCCAGCGACGCGAGTTCCGACGCGCGGAACAGCGTGCCGCCCTCGATGAAGTAGTCGACGGGGTCGAGGTCGGCGCCGCTCCGTGCGATTCGGAGCGCGTTGCGGGCGTTTCGGAAGTCGATTTCGGCTTCGAGGAACTCGCGGTACTGCTTTGCCTCTTCGCCGACGACCAGGCCCTCGAGCAGTTGCTCGTAGAAGGCGCGGTCGACCGCGTTCTCCAGCGGGACGAGGACACCGACTTCCTCGTACTCCTCGTAGGCGGCCGCGAGGCCGTCTCCGAACATGGTGCCGGAGAGGATACTGACGACTTCTTCCATCTCGCCTGCGTCGAGCAGTCGCGAGAAGAGTCGGTCGTCGAACTCGCCGGCGCGGATGAGGTCGGATTCGACCTCCTCACGGGATGCGCCGGAGTAGATACCGCGGATAATCGTCTTCACGTTCCACGCGTCGAACTTGCGGAGGTACCGCGCGATGAGGTCGTAGAGGCGGCCGTCTGCCCAGTCGAGGATATCGTTGAACTGCTTCGCCAGATTCTGGTTCAGCGCGTACTCGATGAGGTCGACGCCGGAAAAACGGCTGCCCAGCGCGTTGACCTCGGTCTCGTACTCCGATTCCTCCATGAACCGAGCGATTTCGGCCGGTCCCATGCGGACCAGTTTGCGGTACTCCTCGTCGCCGAACAGGGCACTACGTCGCGCTCGAACGCGAGCGATGACGTATTCGGGATTCGAGCCGCCTGTAGTGCTCATTGGTCGTCGAACAGTCGCGCACTCACTTCCTTCAGGTTGTCCTCCCAGACTGTGTCGAGGACCGAGTCGAAGGTGTTGTTCACCCGGACGCGCGAGTTCGAGCCCTCGACCACGACGCCACCGAGGCAGTCGCGCTCGCCGGCGAACTCGTAGCCGTCGTAGTCTTCGAGGATGCTCGAAAGCAGGTCCTCGTCGGCGGCGCGGCCGTAGACGGAGACTTCGTCTTCGTCCTCGAACTCGACCGACGCCGCGTCGAGCAGCGAGCGGGTGAGCTCTTCGCGACGGTCGCCTTCCAGCTCGGCGAGTTCGCCTTCGACCTGCTCGCGGACGCGCTGGAGCACGTCACGACGGGCGCTGAGTCGAGCCTGCTTGGCTTCGAGCTTCGCGCTGGAGAGCGCCTGTTCGCGCTCTCGTTCGAGTTGTTGCTCGACGTCCGCCTTCCGCGATTCGAGGAGCTCTTCGGCATCGGCCTCGGCCTCGGCGACGATCTCGTCTGCCTGTTCCTGGCCGTCCTGCCTGATGTCCTCTGCGCGTGCGCGGGCTTCGTCTCGGATGTCCTCAACGACGTTGTCCAAACTCATAATGGGAAAGAGAGGGGGTGCTTAGGCCGCGAAGACAACGACCAGTGCGAGGATAACGAGGGTCTCGGGGAGAACCGTAAGGACCAGCCCGTTAACGAAGAGGTCCTCGTCTTCCGCGATGGCGCCCATCGCAGCGGAACCGATGCCACGCTCCGCGTAGCCTGCGGCGAAGGCGGCGATACCGACGGAGAGGGCCGCCGCAGCGTCGGCGGTGATAGCGGGCGAGGAAGCGGCTTCACTCTGCAGTGCAGTCATGAGGGGTTCGATTGCTTCAATCATTGTGTGTTCCTGAGTACCGGATTGTCGTCTCCGAACGTCTGCATGTGGCGTCAGCCGTATCATAAAGGTTCCCAAAACGTCTGGAGCGGTCTATCTACGACGGCGGAATCGTCGCCATTCCAAAAAGCAGTCGCTCCCAGCGGACAAAACTCAAAAAAGATTCGATTGTGAGGGTTAGTCTTCGGTCGTGAACTCGCGGTCGTACCCGAACGGGTTGTACTCGCGGCCGCCGCCCTCGAAGAACTTGTTGAAGAACTCGACGTACTCGAGACGCACGGCCTGCAGGCCGGCGCTCGTGACGCCGAGCGCGAGGACGACGAGGTGACCAACGACGAGGACGAGCAGTCCGCCCACGACGCCCGCGGCACCCGTGTGGAAGATGCCGCCGAACAGGACTTCGGTCACTTCGTAGCCGTGGTAGCTCAGCGTTTCACCCGCGCCGAGCGCCGACACGGCGGCGGCGTCGGGCATCCCGCCGAGGCCGAAGTGCCAGCCGCCGTGGTCGTCGACGTACACGCCGAAGACGAGCAGGTTGACGGCGAACGCCATCGACGCCTTCGCGATGAGGACCGCGCCGAGACGCGTGTACGACAGGACGTTCGAAAGCGGGGCGGCGAACTCGACGAGTTCGGCCAGTTCGGCCATCCCGAGGAGCACCGCGCCGAGGATGTACATCCCGAACCCGATCCAGCCGACGGTGAACGAGAAGCCGGAGAAGCCGAGCGGGATGAGTCCGTCAGCCGCGAACGTGGTGAACAGGAACTCCGGCGGCACGCCACCGAGCGCGTCGCTGAAGATCCAGATCCACAGGCCGTTCAGCATGAGGATCCACGAGCCGCTTTCGAGGACTGCGTCCTTCGCACCGTGGAGTTCGTAGTTCTCGAAGAAGTCGAGGATGTACCCCACGTTGACGTGGAAGATACCGACGGCGACGCTCACGGTGAGCCAACCGAGGGCCCACTCAGAGGTGGCCGGCGACAGTCCCTTCTCGATAGGCGGGTGCGACATCCCGAGCACGCCTTCCCAGAAGTACTCGGTGATGAGGTGGAAGCCGAATATCTCGCCGTAGAGGATGCCGAACAACGTCGTGAACAGCCCCGCGGCGATGGTGACGCCACCCATGCTCTTGAGCGCACCGTCGTCGAACTTCGAGTAGAGGAAGAAGCCGATGGCGGTGTAGATGACACCGTACCCGAGGTCACCGATCATGAACCCGAAGAACGTCGGGAACGTCAGGAACAGGATGATGGTCGGGTCGAACTCGTAGTAGCTCGGGCGGTTGACCGCCTGCACGAGGATTTCGAACGGCTTGACTGCGCCGCTGTTCTTCTGGACGACCGGCGGGTCGTCGCTGGACATCGAGACCGTTCCGCCGTCGGTGGCGGCGGCCGTGCCGCCGGTCTCGGCGACGTCTTCGCGCGCGTGGTCGTGCCCGTCACGCGAGAACTCGGCGCGTTCGAGTTCTTCGACGGCGACGTGCTCGCCGACCTCGTCTTTGAGCGTGCTCGCGAACGTGTTGTAGCGCTCGGTCGGAATCCAGCCCTCGGCGACGAAGGCGTTCTCCGTCGTCGCGAACGAAAGCGGCGCTTCCGTCTTCTGGACGTCGATTGCGAGTCGCTCCTCGGCCGCGAGGAGGAACTCGCCCTCCTCGACGGCGATGTCGTGAAGCTCGGACTCGACGGTATCGAGCTTCGACTCGATTTCGCGCTTCTGCTGTTCAAGGTCGCGGATGTGCTCTTCGGGGCTTCCCGAGGCGTCCGGGACTTCGAGCGTGGCGAACTCGACACCGACCAGCGCGTCGGCGAGCGCCATCTCGTCCGCGCCGTCGACCGGCCGGCCGAAGATGGCGTGCGTGCGCTCGCCCGAGAAGATCTCGTAGGCGTTGATGTCGTCGGCGTCGACGACAGCGCGCTCGACGGGGTCGACCTTCCCCTGTCCGACGACGACCTGCAGGGTCTCGTACCCCGAAAGCAGGTCGAGGTCGAGTCCGAGGTCGACGAACGGCTCCATCGCGTCGATTTCTTCGTCCACCGCGCGGAGCTCGTTTTCGAGCTCGGAGCGGCGGTCGTCCAGTTCATTGACTTCGGCTCGAATCTCTTCGAGGGGCTCGCCGAGCGCGTCGTCGGGGACGATGCGCTGCCGGCCGGAGTCGGTGTCTTCGACCTCGAGGATGCTCTTGAGCGAGCGGACGGTGACGAGCTTGTCGGACGCGCTCTCGGCGCCTTCGATGGGCGACCCCGTCTCGAATCCGAACTCCTCCTGCCACGAGCCGTCGTATTCGGTGACGTGCAGCAGTCGGAGGTCGTGGACAGCCTCGATGACCTCGGGCATGACGCCCTTGGAACCGGTCACCGAGACCTTGCTCATCTGCTCAGGTCTGAGCATCAACCGCCTCCTCGAATTTGCCGATGGCGAATTCGACCGCGTCGTCGATGTGGTCTTCCGCCTCGGCAACCAATTCGTCGCGGGCGTCCTCGCCTTCTTCGAGGATGCGTTCCCGCTCCGACTCTATGTCCGCGCGTCCCTCCTGTAGACGCTCGGATTCGAGCTCTGCGGCCTCTTCTTCGGCCTCGGAGCGAATCTCATCGGCTTCGCGACGCGCCTCCGCGACGAGCTCCTCACGTTTGGCCTCGGCCTCTTCAACGATGTCGTCGGCCTCCTGCTCGGCCGTTTTGATTCGTTCGAGAACCTCTTGTCTCGGCATACTCGTATCACAGGAACGTTGCACAAGCGCTGTATAAGGTGTTTGCGGAAAGTCTGTGACAGACGCCCGCGAAACACGGGGTCGAACCCCCTTCGAACGCCGACCAGCGCGGCGAATCCGCACCGTTATCATCGGTGAGTCCTAATCCCGGCGCGATGGGAGTCCTCGAAAACAAAGCGCGGGCCCGCCTGTTCTACAAGTACCTCTCGAAGGTGTACGACCGGGTGAACCCGTTCATCTGGAACGAGGAGATGCGCGACGAGGCGCTGGAGATGCTCGACATCCAGCAGGGCGACCGCGTCCTCGACGTGGGCTGTGGCACCGGCTTCGGAACCGAGGGACTGCTCCGCTACACCGACGACGTCCACGGCCTCGACCAGAGCATCCACCAGATGCAGAAGGCGTGGGAGAAGTTCGGCAAGAACGACGAGGTCCGGTTCTACCGCGGGGACGCGGAGCGGCTCCCCTTCGCCGACGACTCCTTCGACGTCATCTGGTCGTCCGGCTCCATCGAGTACTGGCCGAACCCGGTCACCGCGCTCGAGGAGTTCCGCCGCGTCGTCAAGCCCGGGAGCAAGGTGCTCGTCGTCGGCCCCGACGACCCGAAATCCGGCGTTTTCCAGAAACTGGCCGACGCCATCATGCTGTTCTACGACGAGGAGGAGGCCGACCGGATGTTCGAGGCCGCCGGCTTCGTCGACATCGAACACCACATCCTCCAGCGCCAACCCGGCAGTCCGCGGGCCATCGTGACCATCGCGCGCGCACCCGAGGAATAAACTCAACCGGCGCGTTCGACTCACACCCGACCAGCGCGTTCGACTCGGACGCTCGTTTTCGCCGCCGACTCACGACGCCTTCGCTTCGAGCGCCGCGACCGGCGTGTCGCCGTCGAAGACGCGGACGGTCACCGTCGCGCCCGGTTCGATGTCGGGGTCGTTCGTCCCCGCGAGTTCGAGCGTCGCCGTCTCACCGACGGTCCAGCGGGCGTCGGCCGCGGCGTTGAACGGGCCGGTCGGCCCCGGCCGGAACCCGCTGGCCGAGAAGAACGGGACCGGCGGCTGGTGCGCGAGCGGCTCCCCGTCCACGGAGATTCGAATCGCGAGCGAGTCCACGTCGAGCGGCGCGCCGCCCTCGTGAGTCAGCGACAGCGTGTCACCCGAGACCCCGAGCGACAGGGCCGTCGGCCGAGTCGGCGTCGGCGAGGAGTCGGCCGCGTCGAACGCCGCCGCGCCGACGGCGGCCGCGACGACGACGACGAGACCGATGAGGAGCACGCTCCCGAGGAGCACGGACGAGCCGCGGGTCGCGCGGCGAAACTGGCGAGGCATCGAGACGGGGTGGCCCCGTCATCGGATAAGAAGCTCCGGTCAGACGACTGCCGGTGCGCCGGCGGGCGAGCCCTGCGCGACCGCCGAGATGGAACTAGTCGAGTCGGTCGGTGTCGACGTTCCCATCGCGGACGTGTCGTTCTCCGCGGTCGCGTTCGTCACGAGGTCGGGTATCGGCGTCGGCGAGGTCGTGAGCACGACCGCCGAGTTGCCCCTGATGACCGTGATGGTGTAGGGCGACGACGGCGAGACGGTCCAGAGCGTCCCGTCAGCGCCGGTGTGACCGAGGAGCGTACTCTCTTGGCTGGCTTCGAGTCCGATGGTGACGTTCGCGTCCACCGGCGCGTCCGACTCGGTCTCGTTCAGCTGGATTCGAAGCGGTCCGCCGGGGTAGGTCCGGTTGACCGTGAGCCTGAGACCGTCTTTGATTTCGGTGGCCGCGGTGCCGGTCGAAATCGACCCGAGCGGGCGCGACTGGGACTCCTTGAACACCTGTCCGCTCCCGGCGTCGACGTAGGCCGTCAGCTGACCGTTGTTGTAGTTGATTCGCACGCGGTGGCTGTCGCCGGCGCTGATGACGTTGGTGCCGTTCTGCGCGGCGCGGCTCGAGTAGATTATCGGGTAGTTGTTCGCGACGATGTCGAGGGCCTCCTCGTAGGTGACCGAGCTCTGGTCGCGGTCGCGCAGGTCCGCGCGGAACGACTCGCGGACGTACTCGCCGTCGGCGACGACGCTGAGGACGACGCCGGACTCGCTCGTCCGCACCGAAAAGCGGGCCGCCTCGGACTGCCCGGTCATGACCGAGACGACGTGTCTCCGAACGGGGCCGGTGAACGTGTCGAGTTCGCGTTCGAGCGCCGCGAGCCGACCGGAGTTAATCGAGAAGTCCGGCGTCTCCGTCGCGAGTTCGTGGAGCGCGACGCGACGCTCGTTGAGCCCCCGCGCCTCGGCGTCGATGCGGGCGAGTCTCACGAGGAGTTCGCGTGCGGTGAGTTCGCCCGCGTTGAACTGTTCGATGGCGGTGCGTTGCGTGCTCTGGAGCGCAATCGCGCGCTGCTCGATGCTGTTTATCTCGTCGAGGATGAGCTGTTGCCGGGTGCTGTCGTCGGCGGCGGACTCGATGCGCTCGATGGACGCGCCCGTCTGAATCTGTCCGCCGGCCTGGAGGGCGGCGAAGTCGAGAGACGGGCCGAGGTCGACGTGGTGGGGTTCGACCGTCGCCTGAACCAGCTCCGACGACGGGATGTCGAGGACGTGAATCGTCCCGTTGGACGGCGACTGTACCTGCGCGGGGTCCGCCTGGTCGAGCGCGGCCGCTTGGGTCGAGCCGTCGACGGGACCGACCGCGCCGAGGACCGGCGACGCCACGAGGAGCATGACGACGACGAGCGGGAGGGCCTTCATCGCCGTGAGGGTACACGTCGCCGGTACTAAAATGACCCTCTTGGCGGCGTCGGCGCGGGGAAGCGCCGAGAGCGCACGTCGGCGACGTATGACGCTGTTGAGTCGATGGAAAGCGTTTTCATCGCCCGATGAAACGGATTTACGTATGCGGAGCGCCGCCCTCATCGTTGCCCTCCTCACCATCGTCTCCGGCGTCGCAGTCCCGGCGGCGGCCACAGACATGACTGCGGTTAGCGCTCACGGCGTCGACGCGACAGTCGGCGATTCCGGATTCGACTCGCCTACCGACGCGACCGCCGCCCTCGGTCACGCGCCGCTCGTCGCCCAGCAGTCGAGTCTCGAACGGTCGCCGCAGACGGAGATATCGATTCGCGTACGCGCCGACCGCTCGGCGGACTGGCGCATCGAGATGCGCTACGAACTCGAGACGCGAAACGAGACCGCGGCGTTCGAGGAGTTCGCACAGGAGTACGAACAGGGGACCACCGACGTCGGCCCCGACGTCGCCTTCTTTCAGCGCGTCAGTCAGACGGCCGCCGACCAGACCGGGCGGTCGATGACCGTCCGGAACGCGACGACGACGGGGTACGTCGAAAACGAGACCGGCGTCCTCGTGTTGACGTTCACGTGGACGGACTTCGCGGAACAGACCAGCGAGGGACTGCGCGTCGGTGACGCCTTCTCGGCCGGCAACGGCGAGACGTGGTTCACCTCCCTGCAGTCGAACCAGAACCTCACGATTCAGACGCCGCCGGGCTACGCCGTCAGCGACACGGACATCCCGCTCGAAAACAACGCCGTCGTCGCCGAGGGACCGCGGACCTTCGAGTCGGCGGATCAGTTGAGCGTGAGTTACGTCTCCACGGGGCCGAACGGGACCATCCCGTGGACGCTCGTCGGCGGCGGTGCCGTCGTCCTCGTGGTGCTCGTGGCGGGCGTCGTCCTGTTCACCCGGCGTCGGCCGAGCGGGACGGAACCGACCGGAGCGTCGGTGACCTCCGAGCCGCGGCAGGAACCCGCGCCGGAGCCGACCGACGAGCCAGCGCCGGACGACGGCGACGACGAGGACTCCGACGACGACATCGACCTCGACTTACTCTCGGACGAAGAGCGGGTCGAACTCCTGTTGGAACGGAGCGGCGGGCGGATGAAGCAGGCGAACATCGTCAAGGAGACCGGCTGGTCCGATGCCAAGGTCTCGCAACTGCTGTCGGCGATGGCCGACGAGGGACGCGTCGAGAAACTGCGTCTCGGCCGCGAGAACCTCATCTCGCTCCCCGACGAGGACGAAGACGAGGAGTAATCGGGCGACGGCGTCGCCGACGGCCGCGGTGCGAAAACGTTTATTCTCCCCCGTCGGTAGTGAACGTTGATGAAAGTTCTCGTAACCGTCAAGGAGGTCGCCGAGGTCGAAGAGGACTTCGAGCTCGACGGGCTCCGCGTGGCGGACCAGTACCTCGACTACGACCTCAACGAGTGGGACGAGTACGCGGTCGAGGAAGCCGTCCAAATCGCCGAGGAGAGCGACGACGACGTGGAGGTCGTCGCCGTCACCATCGGCCCCGAGCGGTCCGAGGAGACCATTCGCATGGCGCTCGCCAAGGGCGTCGACCGCGCGGTCCGCGTGTGGGACGACGCGCTCGACGGCGTGGACCTGCTCGACGTGGGCGCGAAGACGCGCCTCCTCTCGGCGGTCGTCGAGGACGAGGACCCCGACCTGGTCCTGACGGGCGTGCAGGCGAACGACGACAGTTTCGGCGCGACCGGCGTCTCGCTCGCCTCGGCAATCGACTTCGAGTGGGCCGCGGTCGTGAACGCGCTCGACCTCGATGCCGACGGCGGCGTGGCGAACGTCCGCCGCGAACTCGAAGGCGGCGTGGAGGAACTCACCGAGGTTGACCTGCCCGCGGTCCTCACCATCCAGACGGGTATCAACGAGCCCCGCTACGCGAGCCTGCGCGGGATTCGGCAGGCCCAGTCGAAGGAGATCAAGCCGCTCGCGCTCTCCGATCTCGGCCTCGACGCCGCGGCGGTCGAGTCCGACCTCGTCCTGACCGACGTGTACGAGCCGGAGACCGAGTCCGCCGCGACCTACTTCGAGGGTGACGCCGGGGAGCAGGCCGCCGAACTTGCGACCGTCCTCCGCGAGAAGGGGGTGGGCGCGCAATGAGCGACGTGCTCGCCGTCGTCGAGCACCGCCGCGGAAGCCTCCGCGACGTGTCGTTCGAACTCGTGACGGCCGGTGCCGACCTCGTCGGCGACACCGGCGGCGACCTCCACCTCGCGGTCATCGGCGGAGACGTGGACGCCTTCGCCGAGGAACTCTCGCTCGCCGGCGTGGACGCGATTCACACCGTCGCCGAAGGCGACGAGTTCAACCACGACGTGTCCGTGCAGGCCGTCGCGGCCCTCTCCGAGGAACTCGACCCCACGTACGTCCTCATGGGCAACACGGTCAACGGCCTCGACTACGCCCCCGCGGTCGCAGAGCGCCTCGACCTCCCGCTCGTGACCGACGCCATCGGCCTCCAGAACGACGGCGGCCTCGTCGTCACCCGCGAGATGTACGCCTCGAAGGTCGAATCGACCGTCGAGGTCGACGCCGACCGCGCCGCGGTCACCGTCCGTCCCGGCGAGTGGGACGCCGCCGAGGAGCCGGGCGAGCCCGCCGTCGAGGCCTTCTCGTTCGACCTCAACGAGTCTCTCGTGCGCTCGCGCGTGACCGGCTTCGAGGAAGTCGGCAGCGGCGACGTGGACATCGCCGACGCCGACGTACTCGTCTCCGTCGGCCGCGGCATCGAAGAAGAGGAGAACATCGAACTCGTGCGGGAACTCGCCGACGCGCTCGGCGCGACGCTGTCGTCGTCGCGGCCCATCGTCGACAACGGCTGGCTCCCGAAGGACCGGCAGGTCGGCCAGTCCGGGAAGGTCGTCACGCCGAAGTTCTACATCGCAATCGGCATCTCCGGGGCCGTCCAGCACGTCGCCGGGATGAAGGGTGCCGAGAACATCGTCGCCATCAACACCGACCCCGACGCGCCCATCTTCGACATCGCCGACTACGGTATCGTCGGCGACCTCTTCGAGGTCGTTCCGGAACTCATCGAGCAGTTCGAGTAAGCGACCACCCGTTTTTGGTCCAGATTTTTGCGGACGCGAACTCGTGAGCGACGTCCCCGGGTCGCGGTTTCTCCGAGCGCCGCCGCACCCCAGTCGCGCGGTTTCTCCAAATCCGGTACGTACTTCCCTACCCAACCCTACGAACCGACAATGGAATACCTGGAGCGCCGGGTCACGATGGTAAACGACCGCCTCGAGGAGGTCGTCTCGGCGGTCGAGCCGTCGGAACTCGCCGACCAACTCGACCACGTCGCTCTCGCGGGGGGCAAGCGCGTCCGCCCCGCCGTGACCATCCTCGCCTGCGAGGCCGTCGGTGGCACCCCCGAAGACGCCGTCGACTTCGCGGTCGGCGTCGAACTCGTCCACAACGCCTCGCTCGTCGTCGACGACATCATCGACCGGTCCGACATCCGCCGCGGCACGCCGAGCGCGTGGGCCGAGTACGGCTACGGCCCGGCCATCATCGCCTCCGACGGCCTGCTCGGCGAGGCGTTCGCCCTCCTCTCGTCGTCCGACCGCGCCACCCGCATCGTCGCCGAATCGATGGTCGAACTCGGCGAGGGAGAGGCGACCGAACTGGTCGCGGTCCCGTCAAACGAAGAGGAGTACATGCAGCTCGCCCACCGCAAGACGGGCGCGCTGTTCCGCGCCGCCGCCGAACTCGGTGCGGTCGCCGCCGGCGGCGACGCCCACGTCGTCGAGGCGTTCGGCGACTACGCGGCCCGCGTCGGCGTCGCCTTCCAAATCCGCGACGACGTGCTCGACGCCACGGCAGACGCCGAGGAACTCGGCAAGCCGACTGGACAGGACGCCGAGATGGGACGGCCGTCGCTCGTGCAGGTGACGGACCTGACCCCCGAGGAAGCGAATCGACGGGCACGCCAGCAGGCCAACGAAGCGCTTTCGGCTCTCGACTCCTCGGGCGTCGAGGACTCGGAGCCGCTTGAGTACCTCCGCGACCTCGCGGAGTTCGTCATCGTCCGCGAGAGCTGACGAGGCGAGTTCGGGGTCGTCCCGACTGCGAGGAAGACGCCACAGAACACCCCGAGCGAAGCGACCGCCGGCGACTGATTACGCCGGTTGCTCGGCGTCGCCGTCCGAGCCGGTCGGATACCGCGACTCCGCCACCGCGAACGTGAGTGTGCTCAGCACGCCGAGGAGCGTGCCGACCGTGAGCGCGACGGCGAGGCCGGGGAGGTAGAACTTCTGGACCCCGGCGACGCCCTCGGGGAGGAAGAAGCCGGAGAGCGCGTACAGCACGATGGCGATGGCGAACACGTAGAACGGCGCGTTGAGGTAGCGCCACTTGAACCGGTCTTGGAGGTACTCGTCGGTCACCTGTCCGAGACTGCTCGTGATGCCGGCGGCGGCGAACCACTCGACTGCGCCGTGGACGAGCGTCGCGAGGATGAGCCCCGCGGCGGGGTCGCCGCCGACGCTGTCGGAGACGGTTTCGAGGAGTTCGACCCCGCGGACGCCGCCGACGACGAGGAGTGCCGCGGCGGCAACGTAGGTGATGATGGTGACGCGACCGGCGTAGAGAACGTTCCGCGCGCGGTTGGCCGCCTCGTCGACCGCCGATTCGAGGCCGAGCCCGCGGAACAGCGTGTACAGACCGAGGAGCGCCGAGATGAGGCCGAGAACGACCGCACCGGGCACGTCGAAGAAGCTGGCGATGGTGACGAAGGGGTAGATGAGAAGCAGGATACCCAGCGGGACGAGGATGGTCCCGCGAGTCTCGGGGTCGGCGAGCACCTGCTTCATCGTGTAGTACATCGATTCGAGGTTCTGGGCCTGCCGGACGACGACGCGACGGACTCCGTCGATGGGAACGCGAGAGCGGATGACCGGGAGAACGGACTCGTCCTGCGCGCCGTCGGTGATGACGATGGCGTGGACGGGTTCGCCGGTCGAGAGGCTCGCGAGGACGGTGTCTATCTCGTCGCCGATGGCTCGGTTCGCCTTCACGTCGCTACCCTCCAACCCGGTGACCGCCGCGACCTCGACCTCCTCGTCCTCCGATTCGAGGAGTTCGTCGTGGACCTGAATGCCCTGAAAGAGGACGTTCACGTCGGAGTCCTCCGGGTCCGCGGTGGCCAGCGCCACCGCGGCGTCCTCGACGCGCTGTCGGCCGACGACGGGCGTCGAGAGACCCGTCTTGCGGCCGAGGTCGTCGTCGAGGTCGACACAGAGGACCAAGAGCATCGTTGACTCCTATGCCACGGGGATATATCTGCTTTCGGGGGCGCGGTCGCGGTGGCGCAGTCCGTCGGTCTCGCGGAGCGGGCGGTCGGCCGCCGCGAGTCGCATCGGTCCCCCGCGAGTCGCATCGGTCAGTCGGACGTGCCCGCTTCGCCGACGGGGTCGAAAAGCACCTCGAAGCGCGCCCCGGACGCGCTGTCGGCGACCCGGATAATCCAGCCGTGAGAGTCGACAATCTGCCGGACGATACCGAGGCCGAGACCGTTTCCGTCGCCGTCCTTAGTCGAGAATCCCGAGTCGAAGATGTGGTCGCGAATCGACGCCGGGATGCCGGGGCCGTTGTCCTCGACGAAGAAGCCGCGGTGCGACGGGAGGGCTCCGACCCGAATCACGAGTTCTCCGTCGCCCTCGCGGTCGGACGGTGTTCGGGAGTCCCTCGGCTCGCCGCCGTCGTCGGAGCCGTCTCCTCGGGGACGGTGGGCGTGCTGGAGCGCGTTCCGAAACAGGTTCTCGAAGAGGCGCGTCGTCCGGCTCTCGTCGGCTTCGACCACCGGTAGCTCGCCGATTTCACAGCACACGTCGCCGGCGTTCGACGAGCACATCTCCCAGGCGGTGGCCGCGGCGTCCGCCAGCGGAACTTCCTCCGCGTCGAGGACGGAACGCTCGTCGCGGGCGAGAGACAGCACGTCTTCGACCAGGTCGGTGATGCGCCGGTGGGCGCGCTCGACGTGGTCGAGGTGGTTGTCGTCGTCGAGTTCACGGGCGAGTTCGAGCCGCCCCTGTGCGACCGCCAGCGGCCCGCGGATGTCGTGCGAGAGGACGCGAGCGAAGGCGTCGAGCCGGGCGTTCTGCTGGGCGAGTTCGCGCTCGTGGCTGATACGTTCTGTGAGGTCGGACATCACGCCGAGGATGTTCGTCACGTCGCCGTTCTCGTCGAGGAGGGGGACCGCGCGGGCGTTCGCCCAGCGGATGTTCTCGCTCCCCTCGGGGATGAACCGGAACTCGAACTCGTACTGCTCGTCGACGACACCGTCTCGGATGTCGGTGAACATCTCGTCGATGGCTCGTCGCAGTTGGTCGCGGTCGTCGACGTGGACGAGGTCGAGGAACGACCGCGGGTTCTCGTAGAGGTACGACACGTCCCGTCTCCAGATGTTCTCGAACTGGTCGTTGATGTAGACGACGTCGAACTCGGTCGGCTCCGAGATGAACACCATGTCCGGGAGCGACGAGATTATCTGCCGGGTGAGCCGCTCGGAGCGCCTGAGGAGCCGTTCGGACTCCAGCCGGGCCGTGACGTCCATCGCGGTGCCGACGACGACCGGCTCGCCGTCGACAACCGCCCGCTGGCCGGTGATTTCCAGCGTGGTCAGCTCGCCGGTGCGGTCGCTGACGCGGACGGTGTACGACATCGATTCGACGCTGCCGTGGTCCCTGTTTCTCAGGCTCTCGTCGACGATAGCGCGGTCCTCCTCGACGATGAAGTCGGTGATGGGACGACCGACAATCTCGTCGGTGTCGTAGCCGAGCAGATTCGAGAGGTACTCGTTGACGAACTCGATTCGACCGTCGCGTATCACGTACAGGCCGACGAGCGACTGCTCGGCGATGACCTGGAGCCACGCGTACAGTTCGTCGAGTTCGGTCGACTGGCGGGCCGCGACGACCGCGTTCGAGATGCGGTGGGCGAGCACGGTGAGCTGAACGTCGGTCGGCCGCTTGTCGACCACGTCGGCGACGCCGGCGGCGAACGCCTCGCGGACCACGTCCTCGGAGTCGAGGCGAGTGAACAGAATCACCGGCGGCGGGTTCGGCGACTCGCGGACGCGGAGGAGCGTGTCGAAACCGGCGGTGCCGTCGAACTCCAACTCGGTGACGATACAGTCGAACGGCGACTCGGCGTGCGCTTCGAGCGCCGCGAGCGGGTCGGCGACCGCCGCGACGTCGAGGCTGTCGCATCCGTCGAGCGCCGAAACCGTCTCCGCGGAGGTCTCGGGGTCGTCGTCGACGAGGAGGACCCGAGTCAGACCCTCAGCGTGGACGACTGGTCCGAGAGACATGCCGTACTGTCAGTCACATACAACAATAACCGTACCGGCAGATTGGGGTGTCCGTCGACCAAAGTCGGACGCCTTTTGACGATGCGCCAAGTACAGTTCCGTAATCGAATGATCTCGAAGGGATGCGAACAGTGCGCCATGGGCGGGAAGATGGTGCTGTTCGTCTACGGGTACTGCGACCAGCGCGATTGTTTCTACTGCCCGCTCGGCGAGAATCGCAAGAACGTCACCGACGTGTACGCCAACGAGCGGAAAGTCGAGTCCGACGCCGACGTCATCGAGGAGGCGAAACGCATGGACGCACTCGGGTCGTCCATCACCGGCGGCGAGCCACAGGAGGCGCTCGACAAGACCTGCCGCTACATCTCGCTTCTCAAAGACGAGTTCGGCGAGGACCACCACATCCACCTCTACACCGGTATCACGGGCGGCCGCGAGAACATGCGCCGCCTCGCCGAGGCCGGACTCGACGAGATTCGCTTCCATCCGCCGCTCGAACTCTGGGGCGACATGCACGGCACCGAGTGGGAGGACATCCTCTACATCGCCCGCGAGGAGGGACTCACCCCGGCGTTCGAGATTCCGGGCATCCGCGCGGAACAGGAGTTCCTCGACTTCCTCGACGAGGGGGCCGCGGAGTTCTGCAACATCAACGAGTTCGAGATGTCCGACGGCAACTACCGCCGGATGCAGGAGAAGGGCTACGAACTGCAGGACGGCCACATGTCGGCGGTCGACGGCTCGAAGGAGGCCATCCTCGACGAGATGGGCGACCACGAGCGCGTCTACTTCTGTACCTCCGTGTTCAAGGACGCCGCCCAGCACAGAAACCGCCTGAAGCGCATGGCTCGCAACCTCCGCCGCCCGTTCGACGAGGTGACGGACGACGGCACGCTCGTCTACGGCAAGACCTACACGCCCGCCGAGCGCTTCATCGAACTCGGCGTCCCCGACGAGTTCTACAGCATCAAGTCGAACCACGTCGAGGTCGCGTGGTGGCTCCTCGAAGAGATGATTGAAGACGGCGACGTCGACGACGGCGAAATCGTCGAGCAGTACCCGACCTACGACGGGACGGTCGTCGAGCGGACGCCGCTGGCCTGAGTTCTACGTTCTTTTTGGTCCAGATTTTTGCGGAGTGAGCGTGAGCGAACTCCGGAAAAAGGTGGGACTGGGACGGTCGTCGAGCGGACGCCGCTGGCCTGAGTCCTACGTTCTTTTTGGTCCAGATTTTTGCGGAGTGAGCGTGAGCGCGAGCGTCACGACCGAAAGTGGTGGTGACGCGCCCGGTTTCTCGTGAGCGCGACGAACAGACTCGGCGTGAGCGCGAGCGCCACGGCCGCGGCCGTCGTCGGCCCGAGCGGAAGCCGCATCGCGATGCCGATGACCGCGACCGACACGCCGACGAGGACGCCCGCGGCGATACCGGCGCGCTGTTGGCGATGTGTCGGCCGGAACCCGCGGGCGTCGGCGTAGAGCGCCCCCGACAGCCCGAGGACGAACCCGAGGAGCGCGCTCACCGTCCCGAGTCGGGGCGCGAGCGCGAGGAACGCCGCGCCGACGACCGCACAACAGACGAGTGACTGGACCGGAGAAAGCGGGTTCACGTCCGCGCCGAACCGGACCGCGTAGGCGACGGGCGGAAGCGACACCACCACGGCGGCGAACAGGCCGTCGATCGGTTCGACCGTCGCGCGTTCGAGGACGGCGGTCGCCGCGGTCAGCAGGCCGATTGCCGCGCCGAGGCCGAGGACGACCCGCGGCGGGAGCGCCTCCGAGGGGTCGGCCGACCGGAGGACGCCGAAGGCGGCGAAGGGGTAACAGACGACGGCACCGAAGAGGAGCGGGCGAAACAGCGCCCCCGAGAGAACCGCCGCGGAGACGGTCGCCGACAGGCCGAGGAAGACGCCGATGAGGAGTGCGAACTCAGGGACGCGTTCTGCCATACCGCGGGGTTCGAGCGAGCGACGGAAAGCGTTTCGGCGGCGGACGGGCTACCCGCAAGCGTTTAGAGTGCCCCTAGTGTACCTCCCCGCATGTCCGACTGTCCACTCGCGGACGACTGCCCGAGCTTCTCAGAACGAATCGCGGGCATGGGGTGCCAGTACTACGGCGACCGCGGCGGCGCGGAGTGGTGCGACCACTACGAGCGCCCCATCTACGAGCTCAAACAGCAGCCCGTGAAGCCGGGCGAGGAGGTCATCGTCACCGTCGAGGACATCCACGAGAGCGGTGCCGGAGTCGGCCGGACCGAAGACGGCTTCATCGTCTTCGTGGACGGGCTCCTGCCGGACGCGCGCGCCGTCGTCCGCATCGACCGGGTGAAGGGGAGCCACGCCCGCGCGAAGAAAATCGTCGAGCGCCTGCCGCTCGACCCCGAGGCCGAAGACGTCGAGTCGGACGCGGGCGAGAAGACCGGAGCCGACTCCGAGCAGACGCAGAGCGGTCGCGACGGCCCGAAGCGCCCCGAGGCGCTCGGGAGCCGAGACAACTTCTGGGGCGAGTAGCGCCGAGTCGTCGGCGGCGTCCCGTGGACAGTCAGCCTGCTGTATCTTTTTTCACCCCCGAGACCTACCCCGAGGTATGAGCGACGCCGGACGCGACGACGAGACGGTCCCCGACGTAGACCAACTCCTCGACAGGGCGGGGTTCGACCCGGAGACGAGCGTCCTCACCCGGAGGCAGGCGGAGGTGCTCGCGCTGCGCGAGCGGGACGTCCGCCAGTCGACTATCGCCGACTCCCTCGGCACCTCGCGGGCGAACGTCTCCAGTATCGAAGCCAGCGCCCGCGCCAACGTCGAGAAGGCCCGCGAGACGGTGACGTTCGTGGACGCGCTCACCGCGCCGGTCCGCGTCGAGGTCCCCGCCGGAAGCGACCTCTACGACGTGCCCAAGCAGGTGTACGACGCCTGCGACGAGGCGGGCGTGAAAGTGAACCAGACCGCGCCGGACCTGATGAAAATCGTCTCCGACGCCGCCGGCGACGCGGTGGAGGGACGAGAAATCAAAGAACAGCTCTTCGTCGGCGTCACGAGCGATGGCCGGGTTCGGGTCCGCCGGCACGCCGACGGGGTCTGAGCCCGCGCCCGCGTCGGACGGCGTCGGTGTCGGTGCCGCCCTCGTATCCGACGCCCCCGGTTCACCCCACGTCGTGCCGCGAGGCCCACGCTTTTGCTCGCGGCGCTCGTCGGCCCGCGCATGGACCTCGGACTCGACGGCGACACGGTCGTCGTCACGGCGAGTTCGGCCGGCCTCGGGCGCGCGAGCGCCGCGGCGCTGGCCGACGAAGGAGCGAACGTCGTCGTCTGCGGGCGCGACCCGGAGCGCCTCGCGGCGACCGAATCGGAACTGGGAGACCTCGACGGCGACGTGCTCGGCGTCGAGACCGACATCACGAGCAAGCGCGACGTCGAGTCGCTGGTCGAGGCGGCCGTCGAGGAGTTCGGCGGCGTCGACCACGTCGTCACCTCGGCCGGCGGCGTGCCGCCGGGCGGCTTCGCCGACCTGACCGAACAGGAGTGGTACGGCGCGTTCGACATGCTCGTCATGAGCGCCGTCTGGACCGTCCGGGCGGCGCGGCCGCACCTCGAAGCGAGCGACGCGGGTACGATTACCTGCATCACCTCCACCTCTGTCAGGGAGGTCATCGACGACCTCATCCTCTCGAACGCGGTCCGCCGCGGCGTCATCGGCCTCGTGAAGTCGCTGTCGCGCGAACTCGCACCGAGCGTGCGGGTGAACGCGGTGCTGCCGGGCGCACACGAGACGAGTCGCATCGAGGAACTGGTCGAGGCGGCCGTCGAGCGCGGCGACCACGACACCTACGAGGAGGGCCTCGACTCGTGGTCCGACGGGATTCCGCTGGGCCGCGTCGGCGACCCGCGCGAACTCGGCGACGTGGTCGCGTTCCTCGCCAGCGACCGCGCGAGCTTCGTCACCGGGGCCTGTGTGCCGGTGGATGGCGGCCGACTGCGGAGCGCCTGAGCCGCGTTAAAACTGGCCGCGTTCTCTGAGCCGCGAGACCACGTCGCGGACCCGCTGTGCCTTTTCTTTCGGGACGACGAGCACGCGGTCGTCCCACGCGACGACGGCGAGGTCGGAGACGCCGACGAGCGAGACGTTCGCGCCGTCGGTGGCGACCACGTTGTCCGCGGCGTCGACGAACACCGGGTCGTCCCCGAGCGCGACGTTGCCGTCCTCGTCGGCGGCGATGATTCGTTCGAGGGCGTCCCACGAGCCGAGGTCGTCCCACTCGAAGTGGACCGGGACGACCGCCGCGTCGGCGGCGCGCTCCATCACCGCGTAGTCGATGCTGACGTCATCGACCGCCTCGAAGCCGGCGTCCGTGTCGCCGTCGTCGAGGGCGTCGAGGAGGGGCGCGAGCGACGAGTCGCGCGCGGCGGAAAACAGCGCGTCGGGCGTCCACGCGAACATCCCGGCGTTCCAGAGATAGCCCTGCTCGACGTAGCGGGCGGCCGTCTCGGCGTCCGGCTTCTCGTGGAACGCGGCGAGGTCGCGGTAGTCGCCGCGGTCCGCGCCGGGTTCGATGTAGCCGTAGCCGGTGTCCGGGCGGGTCGGTTCGACGCCGAACGCGACGAGGGAGTCGGTGTCGGCGGCGACGCGTGCGCCGCGGGTCATCGCTTCGGCGAAGCCGTCGCCGACGTGGTGGTCGCTCGGGAGGACGACGACGACCGGGTCGTCGTACGACTCGGCGATGCGGTGGGTCGCGTAGACGAGCGCCGGGCCGGTGTCCTTGGCCGCAGGTTCGACTACGACCTCGGCGTCGGGCGCGTGGTCGGCGACGTCGTCCGCGAACCCGGGTCGCGTCGAGACGACGACGTGGTCGGCGAAGTCGGCGCGGGCGACGGTCTCGGCGAGGAGGGAGCGGTCGCCGCCGAGCGGGAGGAACTGTTTGGGCCGGTCGCTCCGACTCGCGGGGTACAGCCGGGTGCCGGTGCCGCCGGCGAGGACGAGCGCGACGAGTGGGCGGTCCATACGGGTCGGTGGCGCTACAGCCTCAAAACCGTACCACGTCGCTACCTACGTCACCGACCACATCGCCAACCATATCGCTACTCCACGTCGCCGACCATTTCGCCTACCACGTCTCGACCATCCCCTCGCGGATGTCCTCGACACAGCCCTGGCAGTCGGGGTGGTCGGGGTCGAAGCAGGCGGGACGGCCCTTCCCGTCGACGGCGACGGCGCGGCGCTCGGCGTGGCGGCGACAGACGATTTTGGCGCGGCCCTCGCCGTCCCGCGGGAGCGAGTGCGCCGGAGAGGAGTCGCGACCGTCTCGATAGGCGCGTTTGGCCTCCTCGTAGCGCTTGCCGGCGTTTCGAGCGGCACTACGGATGATGCTTTCGAGGCGGTCGTCCATGCTGTCGAATGCGTCTCCGAGGCTATCAATTCCTCGCTCGGTGCGACGGTTCTGACGCGCTCACGGAGCTGACGTTCACTTTCACTATGCCGTTTGCAACTTTTTATATGAGTACGCATCCAAGCTCAGTATGCCTCCCAATGGAAACCAAGGTGGAGGCGAGGTAGACCATGACTGATTTGCGAACCCACGCGGCTGAGATAGCCGACCAGTTCTCGGACCACCTAGACGTGTCCGCGGACGAAGTCGAAGAACGATTAGAGAGCCTCGTCAGCGAGTACCGCGTCCCCGTCGACGAAGCGCGGCGGAGCGTCGTCAACAGTTACCTCGACGAGGCCGGCATCGAGCGCGACGAGCTCGCCGGCGGCTCCGGCGGGAACGAACAGACCCTGCTCAACGACATCGACCAAGACGAGCAGTGGGTCGACGTCCGCGCGAAGGTCGTCGAACTCTGGGAACCCCGGAGCGAGTCCATCGCGCAGGTCGGCCTGCTCGGCGACGACTCGGGGCGGATGAAGTTCGTCTCGTTCACCACGTCCGAACTCCCCGAACTCGAAGAGGGGAAGTCGTACGCGCTCGGCAACGTCGTCACCGACGAGTACCAGGGCAACTTCTCCGTGAAGCTCAACCGGACGACGAGCATCACCGAACTCGACGAAGAAATCGAAGTCGGCGACGACTCGACCAGCGTCGAGGGCGCGCTCGTGGACATCCAGTCCGGAAGCGGCCTCATCAAGCGCTGTCCCGAGGAGGGCTGTACGCGCGTCCTCCAGAACGGGCGCTGTTCCGAACACGGCAGCGTCGAAGGCGAGTTCGACCTCCGCATCAAGGCCGTCGTCGACGACGGCGACGAGGTTCACGAAGTCATCTTCAACCGCGAGATGACGGAGGAGCTGACCGGTATCGAACTGGACGAAGCGAAGCAGATGGCCATGGACGCCCTCGACACCACCATCGTCGAAGAGGAGATGCGCGGTGACCTCGTGGGGTTCTACTACCGCGTCACCGGCCCGACGCTGGGTCGGTACGTGCTCGCCAACGAAGTCGAGCGGCTGAGCGAGCCGGCGGACGCAGAAGAACTGCTCATCAAAGCGAGGTCGATGTAAATGAGTTCCAACGAAATCCCCACCCGAGAGGTCGCCCGGCGCGTCTTCGCACAGGAGTTCAACGACGCCGGTTACACGTTCAAAGAGTCCGACGACGAGCGCGCGCCCGTCTACCTACTGCTCCCGACGGGAGAGAGCGCGAACCGCGTCTTCCTCGTCGGCACGCTGACCGAGAAGGAAGACGTCGGCGAGGACAACGAGTACTGGCGCGGTCGCATCGTCGACCCGACGGGGACGTTCTTCGTCTACGCCGGCCAGTACCAGCCCGAGGCCGCCAGCGCGCTGCGCGACCTCGACGCGCCCGCCTACGTCGCGGTCGTCGGCAAGCCGCGGACCTACGAGACCGACGACGGCAGCATCAACGTCTCCGTCCGCCCCGAGTCCATCACCGAGGTCGACGCGGCCACGCGCGACCGCTGGGTGACCGAGACCGCCGACAAGACGCTCGACCGCATCGCGGCGTTCGACGACGAGGGCAACGAGTACGCGCGGATGGCCCGCGAGCACTACGACCTCGACCCCGAGGAGTACAAGCGCGCCGCCATCGCCGCGCTCGAAAGCCTCGAACAGGCCGACGAACTGAGCGCGTAAGCGAGCGTCTCGCCCGCGACCCGGCGCATCGGTGGAGTTCGAACCGGTCGCCGCACCCACCGAACGCCCTCGAACACCGACTGACGGCCGATTTCCACCGTCACACGCCCCTTTTTCGGACGAATCACGACGCCCCCGACCCCTCGTCTGACGAACCATTAAGTGCCCTCACCACGGACCGACGAATATCATGGGCAACAAGAACAAGACCATCTCGTTTCGCGTCAACGAAGACGCGTTCGAGACCCTTCGGGAGATAGCCGAGGAGCGGGACATCTCCCTGTCCGCCGTCTTCCGCGACTACGTGGACACGTTAGTTGCCCACGACGGTCAGGTGCAGGTCGTCCCCAAACACGAACTCGAAAAGCTGCGCGAGGGCGAAGACGAGTCGTTCCCCCCGACCGTGGAGGTCCCAAAGAGCTTCATCCGCGAACACGAGCGCCTCGAACTGGAGGCCGAACACCTCCGCGAGCAGCTCGAAGAGCACAAAGGCTACGTGAACTATCTGCGCGAGCAGGTCGAAAGCGACCACGACGACGTCGAAGAGGTCATCCAACTGGAGGACCTCGACACGGGCGACGAGCCGTCGTTCCGCCTCGGCTAAGCGCTGTACTGCCTTCTGTGTCGTCCGCTCTCACCGATTTCAGCGAGGACCGACGAGGTCCTGCTTCGCCCGCCGCGCGTCGTCCTGCATCTCCCGGTCGCCCTCCACGTCCGCGAGCGCCTCGACCGATTCGAGCGTCCGGACCGCGTCGTCGAGAAACGAGAGCACGTCGCCGGGGTAGGCGTACACCATGTAGTCGTCGCTCATCACGTCCACGATGGCGTCGGGGCCGAGCCCCTGCGCGCGGAGTTCGAGCAGATACTCGATGAACTGGCGTTCGGGGTAGCCGGTGTAGATGTCGTCCGAATTTTCGCAGTCGAGGAAGTCCTGCGCGAAGTCGAGCAGGCGGTCGCGGGTGGCGTCGTCCACCTTGGCGAGCCCCTCGCCGGAGTAGAGGATTTCGAGGGTCGCACCGCTGAAGACGCGCTTGGGGATGTTCGTATCCAGTTGCGAGACGATTTGGCGGTGGTTTTTGAGAGAAATCTTGTCGGTGATAGCCACTGCTACCCACGACTTCGGGCCACCACGGCAAAAGCGTCCCGCTCGCCGGCGCATCGTCGTCGACGCGGGTGAGCTCTGTTACGTACTGTCATTCCGGGACCGTAGCGTAACGTATTTTAGTCGTAGCGGATTAGGAAGGGTTGCAACGTGTCCGGGTTGGGGTAGTGGACTATCCTTCAGCCTTGTGGAGGCTGAGACGCGGGTTCAATTCTCGCACCTGGACCTCTTCTTTACATTTCGACCGGTGAGCGCCGCGTAGCGTGCGCGAACCCATTCTCGAAATGTACTGTGAGGTGTGGCTGCGGGAATTGAACCAGGGAGCGATGCGAACGAAGTGAGCAGAGCGACCGAGGTTCACGCGAGTGAAACGAGCGTGAGTACGCGAGGCGGAGCCTCACGGCGTTCAATTCTCACACCTGCCCGACAACACGCCCGGTTCAGACTCCCACCAGAACCAAGTATGTCATGGACTAACATCCAACGTGGGATGAGTACCCAATTCCGCGCGGACAACTCGGTGTTCGACCGCATCCGCGACGCGATACTCAACCGCGGCGACCCGGAGGACAACGAAGCACCCGTCGGCCCAACAGTTCCGACGGGGTAACCGGTCGCTCCGCAGCGTCGCCGTCGGTCCACCTCGCTTTTCCGCGCTCGAACCACCGAGCGAGAGCCGTCTCGGCCCGTCGATAGCGGGGCCGTCGCCGACAACCCGATGGGAACGCCGGAAACGAGCACGTCTTTCTATCGGGGGTCCTACGACCCGGCCATGCAGGTCGCCATCCTCACCGTCGGCAACGAACTGCTCGCGGGGGACATCGAGAACACGAACGCGACGTGGTTGGCCAGACGGCTCACCGAGGGCGGGGCGACGGTGGCGCGGATTCAGACGGTCCCCGACGACCACGGGGTCATCGCCGAGACGGTCGCCGACTGGGCGGCCGCCTTCGACGCGGTCCTCGTCACCGGCGGCCTCGGCGGGACGCCGGACGACATCACCATGGAGGCCGTTGCCGCCGGTCTCGACAGGGCGTTCGTCGTCAACGGCGAGGCCGAAACGCAGGTCGAAGCGACCATCGCGGCGATTCTCGAACGCCGGCCAGACATCGACTTCGACCTCGAACCGGAGTGGTACGCGTCGATGCCCGCCGACGCCGAAGTACTCCCGAACGAGGAGGGCCTCGCGCCCGGCTGTCGGGCGGGGAACGTCTACGTCCTGCCGGGCATCCCCACGGAGATGAAGCCGATGTTCGAGTCCATCGCCGAGCGGTTCGCGGGCGACGCGCAGTCGCGAGAGTGTTACGCCGACGCGCCGGAGGGGGCCGTCGCCCGCGAACTCGGCGTCGTCGCCGAGCGGTTCGGCGTGGGCGTCGGGAGCTACCCCAACAGCGGCGGGCCGACGCGAATCAAACTCAGCGGCGGCGACCCGGCGGTCCTCGACGAAGCGATGGCGTGGTTCCGGGCGAACGCGACGGTCGACCTCTACGAGAGCGAAGCGGCTGTCGAGGCGGCGCGCGAGGAGAAGACGGGCGGCGAAAGCGAGGATAAAATCGGTCGCGACGACGGACGGTTGGGCGACGGCGAGTAACCGGGCCGGCGAGCGGCCCGCGAGCGGCGGGTTGCCGGCGGCCGGTAGCTGGTCAGCTGCCGGTCAGCGGAGCTGTGCGAGGCCGGCGTCGGAGCGGGGCATGGCGTCGAGCGACCCGCGACTGCGGATGATGTTGAAGGCGGTGACGAGGTCCGAGCGGGAGACGAGACCGACCAGTTCGCCCGTCTCGTCGACGACGGGGAGCCGACCGACGCTTCGCTCCTGCATGAGCGCGATGGCGTCCATCGCGTCGGCGTCGGGGGTGATGGTCGCCAGTTCGTCGCTCATGATGTCGTCCACGCGGAAGGCGTCGCGTTCGACCTCTTTGACGCCGCGGGCGTCGTCGAGGGTGACCATACCGATGAGGTCACCGTTCCTGAGAACCGGGTAGCCCGTGTGGCGCTCGACGAACATGCGTTCGAGAAGCTCCGCGACGGAGGTCTTCTCGTCGACCACGTCGAGGTTCTCGCGGCCGGTCATGATGTCGCGGACGACCACGTCTTGGAACGTCGCCTTGAGGACGGTCTGTTGGGCCTCGCCGGACGCGCCCATGTAGATGAAGAAGGCGAGGGCGACGAGAAACAGGTTGAAAAAGAGGCCGAACAGGCCGAGCAGGAACGCGAACACCTTGCCGACCTCGGCGGCCATCTGCGTCGCTTTCGCGTGCGGGCGGTTCCGCGCGAGGAGCGCCCGGAGGACGCGCCCGCCGTCCATCGGGAAGCCGGGGAGCATGTTGAACACGGCGAGCGAGACGTTCACCAGCGCGAGGTAGCCGAGGACGAACTGCGCGGGAGCCTGCGACTCGGGGAGCAAGAGGAAGCCGACGTAGGAGACGACGCCGATGGCGACCGAGACGAGCGGGCCGGCGACGGCGATGGTGAACTCCTGTTTCCAGTCCTCGGGAATCTCCTTGAACCGGGCGACGCCGCCGAAGAGCCAAAGCGTGATAGACTCGATTTCGTAGCCGTAGCGCATGGCGACCAGCGAGTGGCCGAACTCGTGGAGCAGGACGCCGGCGAACAGGCCGATGGCGGCCGCGCTCCCGAGCACCCACTGCATCGACCCCGCGGAGATGGCCGCGCCGTCGATGTTCGCGCCGAAGAGGTCGTTGACGACGAGCGCGAGATTCGTCACGTCCGAGCCGATGAGCCACGCGAAAAGCGGGAGAACGATGAGGAACGTGAGGTCCAACTTTATCGGGATGCCGAAGGCGCTACCGATGCGGATTCCTCGCATACCCCGTAGTAGCCGTGGAGGGGCCTTAAGCAGTCAGGGCCAAGAGACGGGGAAATGCTTACGCGGGCGGGCAATCGACGGGGAGACATGAGCGATTCCCGACCGGAGCCGGTGGTCAAGCGGAGCGCGGACATCGAGTACGAGGCGGTCGGCGCGGCCGACGGAATGTCGAAGGGCGTCCTCGTCTCCGAGGCCGACGGCGCGCCGAACTTCGCCATCCGGCGGTTCGTCCTCGACCCCGGCGCGACGGTGCCGAAACACACAAACGAGGTCGAACACGAGCAGTACGTCCTCTCGGGCCGGTACGTCGTCGGCATCGGCGACGAGGAGTACGAGGTCGAAGCCGGCGACTCGCTTTTGATTCCCGCCGGCGTCGTCCACTGGTACCGAAACGAGTCCGACGACGAGGGGGCGTTCCTCTGTGCGGTCCCCAACGGCGACGACGCTATCGAACTCGCCGACGACGCCGACGCCTGAGCGAGGCTGGGCGTCGGTGACCGTCGGAACCAAGCCACGAAGCCGTATGCGGGTCGCTATCGTACCTGAGCGTTCGCAGGCGAATCGCTGAAATACCACGTCGCCGTAGCAGGCACCGTGTCTAAACAGGTCACCCGCGTCGACACGCTCTTTCTCCACCAGACGGGAGACGACTACCTCGTCGTCGCCCGCCGGGACGGAAAGCGGGTGCTCCGCGGCAAGCTCGAACTCAAAGAGACGAACGCGGGGCCACGACCCCTGCGCTTTCTGGTGACTCGGAAGGGCGAGGACTCCCCGCGCGACCCGAGCCAGTTCGTCGAACTCGCCCGGTCGGCCGCCCGCATCCGCATCTCTCAGCAGACGCCGAAAGACGGCCGCGACGAGCTGAAAGAGATGCTCGACGGCTACCAGCTCGAGGCGCTGACGGTGCGGACCTGCCGCCGCTGTGCAGTCAACGGCCGGTACTCGCCAATCACCGACGATACGGCCATCAAGGCCGAACACGAGCACATCTGTCGCGACTGCGCCGTCCAAGAACTGGAGGGCGAACTCTCCTTCGCGGGCGGGCTCACGCAGGCGGCCCAAGAGCGCTTGGAGGAACTGCTCTACGAGACGGGCGACCTGACCCGCATCACGAACTTACTGCAGGGCGAGTTAGACCCCGACCTGACGAAGTTCGACACCATCAGCGCGACGACGGAGGACGTGGAGTTGGTCGAGACGAGCACGCTCGACCTCCACCCGAACCTGAAGTCGATGCTGACCGAGCGCTTCGACACCCTGCTCCCCGTCCAGAGCCTCGCCATCGACAACGGACTGCTCGACGGCGACGACCAACTCGTCGTGAGCGCGACGGCGACCGGGAAGACGCTCGTCGGCGAACTCGCCGGCATCAACCGGATGCTGAACGACGACGGGAAGATGCTGTTTCTCGTCCCGCTGGTCGCGCTCGCCAACCAGAAGCACGAGGACTTCAAGGAGCGCTACGGCCACCTCGGCAAGGTGACTATCCGCGTCGGCGCGAGCCGAATCAACGACGACGGCAACCGCTTCGACCCGAACGCCGACGTCATCGTCGGCACCTACGAGGGCATCGACCACGCCCTCCGCACGGGGAAAGACCTCGGCGACATCGGCACGGTCGTCATCGACGAGGTTCACACCCTGAAAGAGGAGGAACGCGGCCACCGCCTCGACGGGATGATAGCCCGCCTCAAACACTACTGCGAGGCCCGCGCCGAATCCCGCGAGGGCTACGGCGGCGCGCAGTGGATTTACCTCTCTGCGACCGTCGGCAACCCGAAGTGGCTCGCCCAGAACCTCCGGGCGAACCTCGTCGAGTACGAAGACCGCCCGGTCCCCATCGAGCGCCACGTCACCTTCGCCGACGGTCAAGAAAAGCCGCGCATCGAGAACCGCCTCGTTCGGCAGGCATTCGACTCGAAGTCCTCGAAGGGCTACCGCGGCCAGACCATCATCTTCACCAACTCCCGGCGACGGTGTCACGAAATCGCCCGGAAGATGGACTACAACGCCGCGGCGTACCACGCCGGACTGGACTACGGCCAGCGAAAGCGCGTGGAGCGACAGTTCGCCAATCAGGACCTCGCGGCCGTCGTGACGACCGCCGCGCTCGCCGCCGGCGTCGACTTCCCGGCGTCGCAGGTCATCTTCGACACGCTGGCGATGGGCATCGAGTGGCTCTCAGTCCAGGAGTTCAGCCAGATGCTCGGCCGCGCCGGCCGCCCCGACTACCACGACAAGGGCGTCGTCTATCTGCTCGTCGAACCCGACGCCAGCTATCACAACACGATGGAGATGACCGAAGACGAGGTCGCGTTCAAGCTCCTCAAAGGCGAGATGGAGGAGGTTCGCACGGTGTACGACCAGTCCTCGGCGGTCGAGGAGACGCTGGCGAACATCGTCGTCGCCGGCAAGAAGGCGAAGGCGCTCAACAGCCGGATGCTCGGCGAGGTGCCGACGACCCACGCGGTGGGGAAACTCCTGGAGTGGGGCTTCATCGACGGTCTCGACCCGACGCCGCTCGGCCTCGCCGTGACCCGGCAGTTCCTCTCGCCGAGAGAGGCGTTCGCCATCCTCGACGGCATCCGAAAGGGGTCGTCGCCGTACGAAATCGTCGCCGACCTCGAACTCGACGAGGAAGGTCGGTAGCGACCGACGCGCTCGGCCGAGGCTGACATTCCGAATCCCGCACGCTTTTTGGCCGCCGACGCGTCGATGCCCGCGTGGTAGCGATAACGCCGGCCATCCTCGTCGTCTTTGCCGTCATCCTCGTCGCGTTGGCGTTCTTCGCGACCGAGCCCGTCCCGGTCGACGTGACGGCCATCGGCGTGATGGTTTCGCTGATGTCGATTCAGCCCGCCTCTGAGGCGCTCGCCTCGGCGGGGATGCTCGGCGCGCCCATCGTTCTCTTCGACTCTTACCCCGGCGACGCGCTCTCCGGGTTCGCCAACACGGCGACGCTGACCGTCCTCGCGATGTTCATCCTCAGCGAGGGCGTCCAGCGGACCGGTATCATCCAGCTTCTGGGCGCGAAGATATCGACGTTCACCGGCGACAGCGAACTCCGGCAACTCGGCGCGACCGTCGGCGTCGTCGGCCCCATCTCCGGGTTCATCAACAACACCGCCGCGGTCGCCATCCTATTGCCGATGGTGACCGACCTCGCCGAGCGTGGGCGAACGTCGCCCTCGAAGCTCCTCTTGCCGCTGTCGTACGCGTCGATGTTCGGCGGCATGCTGACGCTCATTGGGACCTCGACCAACATCCTCGCCAGCGACGTCTACTCGCGCATCACGGGCGAAGCGCCCTTTACGATGTTCGAGTTCACCGCGCTCGGCGCGGTGGTCATGGCCGTCGGCGTCGTCTACCTCATGACCGTCGGCCGGCGGCTCACGCCGGCGCGAATCGAGCCCCGGCGCGACCTCACCGAGGAGTTCGAGATGGCGGAGTACCTGACCGAGGTCGTCGTCCGTGAGGACTCCCCGCTCGTCGGCCAGCAGGTCCAGCGGGCGCTCGTCGAGACGGAGTTCGACGTGGACCTCCTCCAACTCATCCGCGGCGAGAGCGTCTTCCTCGAACCGCTCGGTCCGAAGGAGATTCAGCCGGGCGACGTGTTTACCCTCCGAACCGACCGCAACACGCTCGTCGAACTGCTCGACGTGGAGGGGCTCGACCTCGTGCCGGCGACGGTCACCGAGGACGAACTCGAACTCGCCGACCGCGGCCAGAACCTCGTCGAAGTCGTCGTCGCGCCGGGGTCGGCGCTGGTCGGCGAGTCGCTCGCCTCGGCGAGTTTCAGACAGCGGTACGACGCGACCGTGCTCGCGCTCCGCCGTGGCGGCGAACTCATCCGCCGCCGGATGGACAACCTCCCGCTCCGCGTCGGCGACACGCTCCTCGTACAGGCGACCGTCGAGAGCATCGAGCGCCTCGACAACAACCGCAACTTCATCGTGGCCCAGGAAATCGAGCGCCACGACTACCGCGAGTCGAAGATTCCCGTCGCCGTCGGCATCGTCGCCGGCGTCGTCGCACTCGCCGCACTCAACTTCCTGCCCATCGTCGTCGCCGCGCTCCTCGGCGCGCTCGCCATGGTCGCCACGAAGTGTCTCCGCCCGACGGAACTGTACGACGCCGTCCAGTGGGACGTCATCTTCCTCCTCGCCGGCGTCATCCCGCTCGGCATCGCGATGGAGAACTCCGGGGCCGCCGAACTCCTCGCCGAACTGGTCGTGATGACCGGCGACTACCTCCCTCTCATCGCCGTCCTCGGGGTGTTCTACTTCGTGACGGCGCTCCTGACGAACGTCATCTCGAACAACGCGAGCGTCGTGCTCATGATTCCGGTCGCCATCGAGGCCGCGACGACGCTCGGCGCCGACCCGTTCTCGTTCGTCCTCGCGGTCATGTTCGCGGCGTCGACGGCGTTCATGACTCCCGTCGGCTACCAGACGAACCTGTTCGTCTACGGTCCCGGCGGCTACAAGTTCACGGACTACATCCGCGTCGGCGGCCCGCTACAACTGCTTCTGGGCGTGGTGACGACCGTCGGCGTCGCGTACTTCTTCCCCCTGACCTGACGGGGCGGAACGAAACCCTTTACTCCGCGACGGGGAGAGACGTATGTGCGGGACCGTGGGTTAGCCTGGTATACTTCGGGCCTTGGGTGCCCGTGACCCCGGTTCAAATCCGGGCGGTCCCATTTTGACTCTGACCTGACACGTGAGTACTGCATGCCGTGTGCGGGCGGGAGCCGTTGAAACCCCTGAAACGAGAACCACGAGACGGCGGCGAGAAGACTTTTGCGACGAGCGGGAAACCTCTCGACTGAAATGTCAATCCAGCCGCTCGATATCCTCGGCGGGGTCATGTTCCTCGCCGGCCTCGCGGTCGTGACCGGCGTGGTCGCGGCCGCGGTCGCCGCGGGCCAGCGTCTCGGCATCGGTGCCCTGCTCATGGTGCTCGGAACCGCCGCCGTCGCCGGCCCACGAGTATATCAAAAAGCCCTCGAAACGACGAGCTAACCGCAGTTTCTCTCCCCTTCCCTACCCTCAATCTGCCTTCGCCTCGAACGCCGTCGGGTCGAGCGGGCAGTCGCCGCCGACGGTCGCGTCGATGTCGGTGGGCGAGCGGAGCGTCAACAGCGCGTACTCGCTCGGCACCCGAGCCTCGTGGCCGACGCCGATGGCTTTGACGAGTGCCTCACCGGAGCGGATGCGCGCTGGCAGGGTCGAATCGACGAGGCCGGCGCGCGAGAAGGCGTTCCGCTCCTCGCAAGCGTCGAGAAAGGAGCGCCGCCAGCGCGGGTCGCCCGCGAGTTCGTCGAGTTTGGCCACGTCGTCGCCGTCGAACCGCGATTTGAGTTCGAGGAGGAGCAGGTGACCGTCGCGGTAGGCGATGATATCGACCTTCTTCGAGCCCTTACTCCCCTTTTTGACCTTGTCGGGGTGTTTGGCCTCGATGCGCGGCAGGCCGTCGGACCCGCCGGGCGGCTCGCCGCCGACGAGCGTCCACCCGCGACCGCGGAGGAACCGCTTGCTGTACACGTAAATCTCCGGCTCGGAGAGTCGGTCGGGCATGTCGTCGGAGTCGCGGGAGATTCACCTTACGTCTACCGTTTCGGTGCGGCGGGTGCGGCGGGTTCGGCGGGTTCAGCGGGGGCAGCGGGTTCACAGGTGCGCCGAGTGCGGCAGGTGCCGCGGACGGATGGGCCCGAGGGCGAGCACAACGGCGGGGTTACAGCGCGGAGAAGTCGGAGATGACGCCGTCTTTGAGCGCGAACGCCTCGGCGGTGGCGTACCACTGCGAACTCTTCCGCGAGGGGTCGTTGGGGTTCTTCTCGGTCCACGTCTCGCGGGTGACTTTCGGGACGTTGATGACGAGGTTGCGGTGCTTCTCGGAGGGGTCGGGACCCTCGCGGCACCAGCCGTAGTCGTAGACGAACTGCATCCCGGCGTAGGGGTCCTCGCGGCGGCAGTTCTCGGGCGACATCCCGACCTTGTAGACCAGCGTCTCGTCGCGGTCGAAGAACTTCTCGGGGAGGTCGACCGACCCGCGTTCGTCCTCCCACTCGGCGACGACGGCCTCGGTGTCGCGTATCTTCACGCTCCGCGGGAGCGACTCGTACTTCGGGTGGCCGTCGACGCTCCGGTCGTAGCCCCACTGCATCTCCGATTTGACCTCCTCGGCGACCGACATGCCCTCGACCTCGAAGCCGTTGTCGATGAACTCCGTCACGAACCGCGAGAGCAGTTCGTCCTCGGTGCCGTCGTTGACGAGTTCGCCGTCGTCGTCACAGGGCCAGTTGACGCTCCAGAACGGCGCGTCGTGGATGCGAGAGACCTCCCACATCGCCGTGAAGTACCGGGCGTTGGCGTAGCAGAGCCCCGCGTGGGTGCCGTGTTTCATCGCCAGGTACGGGAAGAACATGATAGAGGGCACGTCGTGTTCGGCCGCGCGGACCATCCGACCGAACCGCTGGCCCATGTTGTGTCCCGACGGGACCTCACCGCTCTTTTCGACGACGAGTACCGGCTCCTCGTCGACGGCGACGATGATGTCCGGGCGGTCGTACGCGAGGAGTTCCTCGATGTAGTCCGGAAGCGACCCGCTCATAATTCGGTGGTCGACTTCGAGCAGGCGGTCGTCCAACCCCTTGAACCAGAGCGCCTCGACTTCCTCGTCGGAGAAGATTTCCAGCGTCGAATCCATCTACGATACCGTTGTCCGACAGTCTGGTATAGTTTGTGATAGTCCGGTGACTCCGAGAACGGCCGCTGTTCGCGATGAGAGACTCGTATATCGCGTGAGTTTCGATTCTGAGACCGGGCACGCCACCAACGCAGTCGGGGCTACCAGTCCAGTATTGCCCGGTCAGTCCAGCGCCGCGGTGAGTTCACACACCGGGCAGGTGCCGCAGGCAGGGTCGGCGTCGCACCCCGACGCGGCGAAGTCGAAGAGCGAGCGCGTGAACGCCGTGTGGTCCTCGACCGGCAGGAGCGACTCGGCGAGGTCCCAGAGGTAGTCGTCCGCGGCCGGGTCGTCGCCGACTTCGAGGTCGAACACGCGCGCGAGCAGTCGAGCGACCGCGTCGTCGACGAACGGGCGACGCCGGCCGTAGCCGAAACAGAGCGTCGCGTTCGCCACCGCTCGGTCGACGTGCGGGAGGTCGAGCAGGTCGGCCTCGGTGTCGGGGACGCCGGAGAACACGAGTTGGCTCGTGATATCGCGGAGTTCCTTGGCGCGCTCGTCCGCGTCGCCGAGGGGCGAAAGCAGGTCCGCCACCTCCGCCTTCCCCGCCGAACTCAGCGCGCTCAGGTCGGGATACCGCTCGACGAACGCCCGATAGACGGGGGCCACCGTCTCGGCGTCGCTCCCCCGGTGAAGCAGGTGGCCGACGAACGCCTCGTAGGGCGAGACGTCCGGTGCGCGCCACGGGGGCGCGTCCGCGGCCGTCGACGACCCGGACGCGGACGGTTCCCAGTCGCGGACGCGCTCGACGAGGGCTTTCGTCCGCATGCTCCGTTTGAGTGCCTCGCCGAGGTGCTGACCCAGTATCGGTGGCACCGCCATCCCGGTCTGAACGCGACCTTGGACGGTTCCGCCCTCGAAGACGTAATCGTCGGGGAACGACTGAATCCGCGCCCGCTCGCGGACGGTCAGTCCCCGACCCTGCTCGTAGTGGCCGTACTGGAACTGCGGGCGGATGCCGCCGGCGATAATCGTCGGCCCGGGGTCGTCAGGGTGGAGGCGAATACGCTGACGGAACCGGTCGTACATCGGCTCGCCCGGTTCGGTCCCCTCGACGCGGTCGACGGTCGTCTGCCGGTGGTTCGGCGCGTCGTGGTTCGGCAGGCACCCGTTCGATTCCCCGTCGACCGCCGTCTCGCGCATCAGTCGCTCGTAGTCCGAAAGCGAGGCGTCGGCGGGGTACTCGGTCGCCGACTCGCCGGGACCGAGCGGCGGGAGGTCGGACAGCGCCTCGGAGACGGAGACGTGGTTCTCCTCGTGGGTCGGCTTCGGCCAGACGACCGGGTGGTCGTCCTTCGCGCCGACGAAGAACAGCCGCTGGCGCTTCTGCGGGACGCCGAAGTCGGCGGCATTCAGCACGCGGTAGTCGACGCGGTAGCCGAGTCGCTCCAGACACTCGACGACTGCGTCGACGAACTCGCCGTCCTTGGCGGCCTTCATCGTCGAGACGTTCTCGATGAGGACGAACGTCGGGTCGAGAATCTTCGCCGCCCTGATGAACTCCTCGAACAGGTAGTTGCGCTCGTCTTCGTCGTGCTGTTTCCGGTTGGCGATGGAAAAGCCCTGACAGGGGATGCCGCCGGTCAGGACCGACAGTCCCTCGTCACCGAGCGCCTCGTCGGCGACCGATTCGAGGAGCGTCCCCTCGACGACATCGTCGTCGTCGATGACGTCGAAGATGTCCCGCGAGTCGCCGTCGCGCTTGTTGACGCGGCGGATGTCGCCCAGAATCGCGTGGGCGTGGCGGTGGTTGCGCTGGAACGTCTCGACCGACGGCTCGTGGATGTCGACGCCGAGGACCGTTCGGAAGCCCGCCTGTTCGAGGCCCTGCGAGATGCCGCCGGGGCCGCAGAACAGGTCGATGACCGTCGGAGCGTCGTCGTCGGGTGCGCGCTCCGACTGGGGCGGGCGGTGTTCCGGCTCACCGGCCCAGTTGTGCCGGTTCTCCTCGATGTCGGAGTCGGTGTCCCACGCGTCAGACATCGGCTGTCCTCCGGAGAGAGAGCCGCGGGCGGACGGCCACCGGGCTGTGTTGCATTGTTCGAATGAAGGTCGTCGCGGTCGCTTGTGGCTTTCGCTCCCCGCCGAGAGGTGAGCATCGCCGTCGGCGACAGCGGGGGGCTACCGTCGTTTCCGCCGGTACCAGAACCGACAGCCGACGGGGGATTCGCCGGCGTCGATGTCGAGCCGGCGGAGAAACAGGTCGCGGACCGCGAACGTGACGACCAGTTCGACCGGGTCGTCGCCCCCGCGCTCGACCGTCTCGCCGTCCGTCTGGTCGACCCCGGTCGGGCGGGCACGGACCACCCAATGGCCGTCGCGTTCGGCGACCGACTCGACGACGCCCTCAGTCCAGCGGTCGCGGTCGTGAGTCGGCTCCCTCGCGTGGATTCTGTCGTGGACCATCGCTACGCCGCGAATTCGGCCTCGGTGACCGCGATTCGGGCGGTTGCGTTTCTGTCGGCCTCGCTCTGTTCGGTCTCGTTCGTCCGCTGGATGACGTAGCGCTGGCCGACCATCGGGTCCAGGAGGCTGTCGACTGGGGCGCGGTCGTCGGTGAGAAGCGGCACGTCATCGGTGGGTTCGTCGTTCCGGTAGGACGTGAGTTCGGCCGCGAGGTCGATGCCGATGTCGCGGCGCTGATTGCGCGCCTGTAGCTCCTCGGCCGTCACGAGCGTGTCGTCTTTCGTCGCCACGACCTCGATGTTCTGGACGACGACGCTCCCCGCGGTGGGGAAGCTATACACCTGCGGGTAGACCGACCGCATCGTTTTGTACTCCGCGCGGTAGAACTGCGAGGCCGGGCCGCTCGGCGCGGAGATGACGTTGGCGAACAAGATTCCGTCCTCGTCGAGGCGGTCCGAGGTGAGCTGCATGAACTCCTGTGTCGTCAGTTGGAACGGGACCTTGTCCTTCCGGTAGGCGTCGAGGACGATGAGGTCGTACGTTTGGTTCGTCTCCCTGAGGTACTGCCGGCCGTCCATCGTGTGGACGTTGAGCCGGGGCGACTCCTCGACGCCGAAGTACTCCTCGGCGACGGAGACGACCTCGGGGTCGAGTTCGACCACGTCGACGGTCACGTTCGGATACTGCTCCAAGAACACGCGCGGGCCGGTGAATCCGCCGCCGCCGACGAACAGCACCCGGTCGATGTCGTCGGACAGGAGGAAGGGGACGTGGAAGTACGAGGTGTAGTCGAAGACGTGGCGCGTCGGGTCGTCGAGGTCCATCGCGCTGTGGGGTTGGCCGTCGAGGTAGAGCGTCCGCGTCCCGCCCGCGTCGGCGACGCGAAGCTCCTGATAGGCGGTCTGCGTGTGGTACACCGTGGTGCCGCGGGAGTCGAGACCGACGCCGCCGGTCAGCGACGCGAGGACGAGGACGGCGGCGATGCCGACGCTCCAGACCGCCTCGTCGCGGCCGATGTTCGGCCGGGCGAGCGCGAGCGCGGTCGCCACCGAGATGAGGCCGAAGACGAGTCCGATGTTGGTGACGCTCAGCGAGGGGATGAGGAAGTACGTGGTGGCGAACGCGCCGATGATACTGCCGACGGTTCCGACGGCGTAGACGTGGCCCGAGGCCGCGCCCACGTCGGACCGGCCGGAGAGTTCGGCCGCGTAGGGGCTGATGAAGCCGAGGAAGTAGGTCGGCGGGCCGAACAGGAGCGTAATCGCCGGAAGCGATGCGAACCGGCTCGGGAGGGGGAGCCCGGCGGTCGACTGGATGAACAAATCCCCGACGAGGATGACGCCGGCGATGTAGGCGGCCGTGCCGACGAAGACGCGGACGAGCGCGCTGTTCGACGCCTCCGTGGCCCGCTGGCCGCCGTGGTGGTAGCCGAGACTCAGCGCCGCGAGGAAGACGCCGATGATGCTCCCCCACGTGTAGATGCTGCTGCCAAACTCGGGGGCGACCATGCGACCGGCCAGAATCTCCAAGCCCATGCTCGTGATTCCGGAGACGAACACGGCGAGTTCGGGCCGCGTCATCCGAAGCCACGAGCCGGAGGCCGTCGATGCCATGTCAGTAAGCCAAGGGACGCGGCCGTATTAATTCACGCACGGCGGCGAACCAGACGACGCGAACGCGGTCGCGGTGCGGAACCCGCCGCCTCCGCGACCCGCTCGCGCGAACCTTCTTATCTGATGACGGAGCCAACCCGTCCCATGTCCTCCCTCGTCGCCGCGTCCGACCTCGCCCGCGCCGCCTACTGCCCGCGACAACTCTACTACGCCCGCCGCGACGACGACCGAGCGCCGCCGCCCGCGGTCCGCGAGATTCGCGCGCTCGCCTTCGAGTATCCCGCCCTGCTCGACGGGGCTGACGACGCGCTCGCGGCCCAGCCGATTTCGGTGTCGCCGACGGCGTACCGCGAGAACCTCGCTCGACTCCGCGAGCGCGGCGACTGGGACGCGCTCACCGACCCAGTCGCCCGTGACGTACTCCTCGCGGGGAAAGACTGCCGCGGCGTCGCGCACAAACTCGTGCGGTCGCCCGCCGACGGCGACGAGGACGACCGACCGCCGGTTCCATCACTCGTCTCGCCGGGCGAACCGCCCGACCGCGGCGTCTGGGAACCCCAGCGCGTCAGGGCCGTCGCGCTGGCGAAGGCGCTCGCGTGGGAGCGCGAAACGCCGATACCGCGGGCACTAGTCGAGTACCCGGCGGTCGGCGTCGTCCGGACGGTGGGGCTCACGACCGGGAACAAGGCGGCGTACCGGCGGGCGCTCCGCGTCGCCCGCGACCTCGATTTCGTCCCGTCGCGGCTCCGCGACTCCGCGAAGTGCGAGTCGTGCGCCTACCGGGAGCGCTGCGGCGTGAAAACGTGGTCGCTGTCGTCGCTACTCGGTCGGTGAGAGAGACGGCCGCGGTGATTCCGCGTCGGCGAGTCGGCGCGCCCGTCGAGCTACGCGTCGGCGGCGTGTTCGTCTAACCACGCCTCGATGTCGTCGGCCATCGCGCCGCGACGGTGGACGACGCCGCGACCGGGGTCGACGACGGTGCTCTCGGTGCCGGGGGTCGTCCCGCCGTCGAGGACGACGGCGACCGCGTCACGAATCTCGTCGGAGAGCTGTGAGGGATGGGTGATGCTCCCGGTGCCGGAGCGGTTGGCACTGGTCGCCGTGACGGGCGTCCCGGCCGCGCGGAAGAGGTCCAAGGCGAGTTCGTGGTCGGGAACGCGGACGCCGACGCGGTCCTTCCCGGCGACGAGCGCGTCCGGGAGGCTGTCGCGTCGCTCCACGACGACCGTCACCGGACCGGGGAGGAACCGGCGCATGAACGCCTCCTCGCGGTCGTCGGCGACGACGTGCGCCAGCGCGGCGTCCACGTCGGGGAAGCCGGCGGAGAGCGGTTTGTCTCGGTCGCGGCCCTTGATGTCGAAGACGCGTTCGACCGCGTCGGCGTTCGTCGCGTCCGCGCCCATGCCGTAGACCGTCTCGGTCGGATAGACGACCGCCTCGCCGCGGCGGATGGCGGCGGCGGCACGCTGTACGTCGTCGTCGCTCATGTGCGAACTGACGCGCAACGGGCGAAAAAGCGTGACGAAACGGCGATTCCGCGCGACCGACGCGCGGGGCGGCGCAGGACGGCGCGGCGGGAATCGAGCGCGCGGCCTACAGGTCGTCGAGGGCGTCCGCGATGCCCTCGTAGTCCGGGAAGTCCGGCCACTCGTCGGCGATCCAGCGGTACTGGACCGTCCGGTCCTCGTCGAGGAGGAACACGGCGGGACGGTGTTCGGTGACGCCGGCCATCCCGTCGAGGTCGTGTTCGAGGTCGTAGTCGGCCGCGACGTCGGCCGCGGGGTCCGAAAACAGGCGGGCGTCCACGTCGCGTTCTTCGAGGAACGACTTGTGCTCGTAGGGCGACGAGATGGAGACGCCGACCGTCTGTACGTCCTCCGGGACGCCGCGGTCGCGGAGTTCGTTCCAGACGTACGTCGCGGGGAACGCGCCCGCCATCGTGTGGAACACGAGGAGGACGGGGCCGTCGTCGGTGAGGTCCGAGAGGGCGGCGTCCTCCCAGAACTCCGCGTTGACGAGCGGGCGAGTGAAGTCCGGGGCGGTGTCGCCCTCCGCCGGCGCGTCGTGGTCGGGCAGGGAGACGACGTCGAAGTCGGGCATCAGGCTCCCTCCCCGTAGGTGTTTTCGAGGTACTCGACGATGTTCGCCGACTCGGACATCGTGACGCCGGTGTTGTCGTCGACGATGGCCGGAACCGAGCGCTTACCCGAGACGCGCTTGACGACGTTTCGGTCGGAGTGCATCGGCTCGACGAACCGCGACTGGTAGGCGAGACCCTGCTCGTCGAGCGTGCGGACGACCCGCTCGCAGTACGGGCACGCCTGCAGTCGGTACAGCGTAATCGCCGGTTGCTCGTCGGACATGGGCGGCTGTTAGGAAGAGCGTCGCCTAAGCCCTTCGCTCGCGGGCATCCGCGCCGCAATATCGGTTCGGCGAGGGGCGCGTCGGTCGAGGAAGCAGGGGAACTGGCGGACTGGCGTCGCGCGAAATCGTCGGCCTCCGGGTTCGTCGACCGGCTCAGTAAGGGCGGACGAGACGCCGTCCGAGACGGGTTCGAGGGCAACTCTTAATTCCGGTCCCGCGCAAGACTGTGTAGTTACATGGGTTTGCCGCCGCTACAGTTACCACCAGCCACGACACTCGCGGCCGCACAGGTCTCGAACATTCCGCTGGACGATACGACGATAACGGTCCTCGGCGTAATCGGAATCATCGTCCTGATCGGTCTCTCGGCGTTCTTCTCCTCGTCAGAGATCGCAATGTTCTCGCTCGCAAAACACCGCGTCGACTCGATGGTCGAAGACGGTGTGCCGGGCGCGGAGCGGGTGAAAGCGCTCAAGGACGACCCGCACCGGCTTCTCGTGACCATTCTGGTCGGAAACAACATCGCGAACATCGCGATGTCCTCGATATCGACCGGGCTGCTCGTCTTCGTCGGCTTCCAACAGGGAGAGGCGGTCGCAATCGCGACGTTCGGGATTACGGCAGTCGTCCTGCTGTTCGGCGAGAGCGCGCCGAAATCCTACGCGGTCGAAAACACCGAATCCTGGGCGCTCCGCATCGCGCGGCCCCTCAAGTACGCCGAGCTGCTGTTGCTCCCGCTCGTCGTCTTCTTCGACTACCTGACCCGCGTCATCAACAAGGTCACCGGCGGTCAGACCGCCATCGAAACGACCTACGTCACCCGCGACGAGATTCAGAACCTCATCGAGACGGGCGAGCGCGAGGGCGTCATCGAGGAGGAAGAACGCGAGATGCTCGACCGCATCTTCCGGTTTAACTCGACCATCGCCAAGGAGGTCATGACCCCCCGCCTCGACATGACCGCCGTCCCGAAGGACGCGACCATCGACGAGGCCATCGAGACGTGCGTGCAGGCCGACCACGAGCGGGTCCCCGTGTACGACGGCAACCTCGACAACATCATCGGCATCGTCAACATCCGGAACCTCGTCCGCGAGCAGTACTACGGCGAGCGCGGCGTCGGCATCGCCGACATCGTCTCGCCGACGCTCCACGTCCCCGAGTCGAAGAACGTCGACGAACTCATGGCCGAGATGCAGGACACGCGGATGCAGATGGTCGTCGTCATCGACGAGTTCGGGACCACGGAGGGGCTCATCACCCTCGAAGACATGGTCGAGGAAATCGTCGGCGACATCCTCGAAGGCGACGAGGAAGAGCCGTTCGAGGCGGTCGACGAGAACACCTACCTCGTCCGCGGCGAGGTCAACATCGACGAGGTCAACGAGATGCTCGACATCGAACTCCCCGAGGGCGAGGAGTTCGAGACGCTCGCCGGCTTCATCTTCAACCGCGCCGGCCGCCTCGTCGAGGAGGGCGAGGAGATCAGCTACAACGACATCGTCATCCGCATCGAGCAGGTCGACAACACGCGCATCATGAAAGCGCGCATCCGGACCAACGCGGGCATCGAAGCCGCCGACGGCAACGGCGACGACGAGGAGAACGGCGACGACGAGGAAGCGGAAGTCGAACCCGACACCTGACCGGTCCGGCCCGACCGAACCCGTTCCTCTCGACGTCCGAACCCGATTCGTCCCGACACCCGACTGAACTCGTTTTCCACCCGTCGTGCGCCGCGATTCAGCCGAGGAGCGTAAAGGAGAGAACCACGAGCACCAGCGACGCCAGCGCCAGAAACACCAGTCCGCTCGCGTCGGCGGTGCCGTCGCCGAGGCGGCGCGCCCGCCCGCGGAAGCGAATCGCCAGCGCGAACGCGCCGAGGCCGACGGTCCCGAAGGCGAACCCGCGGAGCGAGATGCCGGTCACGACCGCCATCGCGACGTGGTAGACGCCGAAGGCGGCCCAGAGCGCGGCGACGAGAGTGGCGAGCGCGACGCGGAGGCCACGAACGTTCACAGACCGGGTACGCTCGACACGAGCGTAAAGACGCCGTAGCCCAGTCCGAACGCGAGGGCGAGCGAGCCGATCCACGCGAGGACGGTGTACAGCATCTTCCGCCCGGAGACGCCCGACCCGCCGGCGGCGTAACCCGAGCCGATGATGGCGCTGACGATAATCTCGTTGAACGAGACGGGGACGCCGAGGGCGACGGCGGTCTGGGCGATGGCGAACGAGGGAATCATCGCCGCGATAGAGCGCCGCGGCCCGAGCGAGGAGTAGTCCTGCGCGAGCGCCTTAATCATGCGCGGCGCGCCGGTCCACGACCCCGCGAGGAGGCCCAGTCCGCCGCCGACGAGGAGCGCCGGAAGCGGGACCGCGACCACGTCGAGGAGGGGGACGAGCGGCCCGATGGCGAGGCCGACCTGACTGCCGCCGGCCGAGAAGGCGACGAGGCCGCCGAGGACGAGCAGAAACCACCGCTGGCCGCGGGTCTCGTCGGTCGTGACCCAGCGGCCGACCACCGCGGCCGCGGCGAGGGCGACGAGGAGGGAGGCGGCGACGAACCAGACCGTCTCGCCGAGGCCGCCGACGCCGGTCAGTTCGACCGCGGCGGCCCGAGCAATCGAGGCTGAACCCGACGCGCCGCCGAGCCCCGCGAACTCCATGTTGGCGACGAGCAGGCCGACGATGCCGGCGAGCGCGGGGACGGTCAACTGCTCGGAGACGCCGTCGGCGCGGAGGAGTCTGGCGGTCGCGTACGACGCGCCGCCGCCGACGAACGGGGTGAGCACCCACAGCGAGACGATTTGTTGGTACTTCGCCCACGCGGGGTCGCCGCCCATGGCGAGGCCGACGCCGACGACCGCGCCGGTGACGGTGAAGGCGGTGGCGATGGGATAGCCGGCGAAGACGCCGAGCGCGACGAGCACCGCCGCGGTGAGGAGCGCGACGACTGCGGCTCCCGCGGTCAGCGTGACGCCGCCGATGAGTTCCGTCCCGACCGCGTTGGTGACGTTCGCGCCCTGCAGGAACGCCCCGGAGAAGCCGAGCAGGCCGACGATGAAGCCCGCGCGCATCACCGAGATGGCGTTGGCTCCGACGGCGGGCGCGAAGGGCGTCGACCCCGACGACCCCGCGCCGATGGCCCACGCCATGAACAGGCTGGCGAGGGCGGCGACGACGAACGTGACGAGCGTCGCGGTGGCTACCACGGGCTCACACCTCGACGGTCGGCGGCTGAGGTCCGGTCCATGTCAGCGTCGGCGCGCCTCGTCGTATCCCTCGCTCAGTCCGAGAAGCGTCCGACGGACGAGGAGATAGCCGAAGAAGACGAAGAGTAACAACGCGGCGAGCAACCCGACGAACACGGGATTCCCCGCGAGAAAGTCGACGAGGCCGTCTACGACCAAAGGGTCGGTCATGTGGGTGGGTTCGGCGGGCACGAGGTATAGCAATTTCGGCGACACGTCGTGAAAGAATACGAACACTCATGGGAAAACGCGAGTAACGCCGATTCGATGGCCGACCTCATCCCCTCCAGCCCGGGCGACCCGGACGACGACCGGGACGACCGAGACCCGCGAGTCGTCGGCCTCGACAGCGACGAGGCGGACGACCTGCTCGGCGCCATCTCCTCGTCGACCGCCCGGTCGGTCCTCGCGTCGCTCCACGAGTCGCCGGCGACGCCCTCCGACCTCGCCACCGAGGTCGACACGTCCCTCCAGAACGTCCAGTACCACCTCGGGAACCTCTCGGAAGCGGGCCTCATCGAAGTCGCGGACACGAGGTACTCCGAGAAGGGCCGCGAGATGAAGGTGTACACGCCCGCGGACCGGGCGCTCGTCGTCGTCGCCGGGCGCGAGGACGAGACGAAGGGACTGAAGGGCGCGCTCACGCGCCTCATCGGCGGGGTCGGCGTCCTCGGTATCGGCGCGGCCGTGGTAAACCGGCTCGCTCGAACCGGGTCGGTGCTCCCGTTCGGTTTCAGCACATCGGGCGGTAGTACGGGCGGTTCGGAAGCCGGCCAAAGCGGCGGGTCGGGAGGCGACCTCAACGCGACCTATCAGGGCGATTCAGCCACCACGACCGCGGCCGAGACGACGCCGACCGCGACGCGGACGGCGACCGAAACCGCGACGACGACGACCGACGGCGGCGGCGGGTTCAGCATCGCCGAGGCGACCACGACGGCGGACTCGACGACGCAGACCGCCGAGGCGACACGGACCGCGGCCGAATCGACGCAAACGGTGACGGAAGCCGCACGAACCGTGACGGAGACCGCGACCGCGACGCCGACACCGACGCCGGTTCCGGACACGACGGCCGCACAGACGGCCACGGAGACCGCGGCGCAACTCACGAGCGGGTCGGGCGGACTCGCCGGGACCATCGGGTCGCTCTCGCCGGGGACGCTGTTTTTCCTCGGCGGGTTGACCGTGCTTCTGGCGTGGGTCGCGGTGGGCGTACTGCGTGACTAAAACGGCTGTTTGAGCTTACGGTGCGTATTTGATACCGTCACCCGTAGGGATGAGTACGAGGTTGCGCGTGGCCCCCCAACGGCGACGGGACTGCCATCCGTGCCCCTGCCCCTCACCCCGTCGTCTCGCGCGGCCTCGGACTGTCCCCAACAGGCTTCCCCGGCCTGTTCCCGCTGATTCTTCCGGCCCTCCACCGGACTCCGACGCTACCGCTCGGGAGTGATACGGAACGTCTCGAACGTCTCGCCGTCGACCGTGACGAGTCGCCCGCGGAGGCCGCCGTCCGGCAGTTCCTCCAGTTCCGCGTGCGCCTTGCGGTTGCCCCGCGGTTGGGCGTGGCTCCCCGGGTTGAGGAGCGGAATCGGTCCGGTACCGTCGAAGCCCGGCCGGTGGCTGTGCCCGAAGATGACCGCGTCGGCCCCGCGTTCGCGGCCGAACATCGAAAGCGCGGTGTTCCCGCCGCGGCGGGTGTGGGTCACCGCGAACTCGACGCCGCCGTAGGTGACGTTCCGCGCCGCGGGAATCCGGTCGCGAATCTCGGAGCCGTCGTTGTTGCCGTACACCGCGAGGAAGGTGTCGGCCTCGTCGATGAACGCGTCGAGGACGGACTCGCGCATGAAGTCGCCCGCGTGGACGACGAGGTCGGCCTCGCGGACCGCGTCGAGAGTTCGGTTAGTCAGTCGATGACCGTCCGTGCTGTGGGTGTCTGAGACGACGACGAGCATGCGCGGGGCTATGGCCCGGAGGGATTGAAACCTACCGACTGCGCGGTGGGTCGGTCGGCCCGCCTCGGTCGAAGAGCGGTGTCCCGGTTCTTCGTCGGTAGCTCTATCCCGGCGGGGGGAGTGGCCCACGACATGGCAGGCAGTACGTCCGTCGTCGTCGCCGCGCTCTTCGCGAACGGCGCGATTGCGATTCTCAAGTTCCTCGGCTATCTCGCGACCGGGAGCCCCTCCATGCTCTCCGAAACGTATCACTCCATCTCCGACACCGGCAACCAGGTGTTCCTCCTCATCGGCATCCGCGACAGCAAGCGCGACGAGACGCAGTCGCACCCCTTCGGCTACGGGAAATCACAGTTCTTCTACTCGTTTCTCGTCTCCGTGATGCTGTTCGGTATCGCCGGGTGGGAGTCGGCCAAACACGGCTACGACGCCCTGATGCACCCCGGACACGGCGGGGGCGGTGAGGCGCTCTTCCTGCTCGGCTTCGAAATCGAACCCGTGTTGGTCAACGTCGCCATCCTCCTCGGCGCAATCGCCTTCGAGAGTTACGCCTTCCTGAAGGCGAACGCCGAACTCCGCCGGCAGATGGAGGAGTACGAGTGGAGCGGTCTCGTGGAGGCGTTCCGGGAGACGAGCGACGTGACGACGCTCACGGCGTTCACAGAGGACACCGTCGCCCTCGTCGGCGCGATGCTCGCGCTCGTCGGCATCGGTCTCACCGAACTCACGGGCAACGAGCTGTTCGACGCCGGCGCGGCGCTCCTCATCGGGATACTGCTCATGGGCTTCGCCATCGCGCTCGCGTGGGAGAACAAGCGCCTGCTCATCGGCGAGAGCGTCCCCATGGACGAAGAACAGGCCCTCCGCAACATCGTCAAAAACGACCCGCGGGTCGTCCACATCGACCACTTCCGCGCGAGTTACGTCGGCCCCGAGAAACTGCTCGTCGCCCTCGATGTGAGCTTCGACCCCGAACTCGACACCGAGGAACTCGACGACCACATCAGCGAAATCGAGGCCGAACTCAAGGCGGCCGACGAACGGGTCCACTTCGTCTATATCGAACCCGAACTGTAAGCCGAGCGGGCCGCCAGCGGCCGACTGAATATTTCTCCGATTACCGCGATTCCACCGCGTCGGCGACGAGTTCGACCGCGTTCTCTACGTCCTCCCGCGAGACGTTCAGGTTCGTCGTAAAGCGAGTATGGTACTCGCCGAACGTGCCACCGAGGACGCCCGCGTCGTCGCACAGACTCACGAACTCCTCGGCCGTCAGCCCAGCGCCCTCGGAATCGACGACGACGATGTTCGTGTCGGGCGTCGGCACCGACAGGCCGGAGACGGCGTCGAGCCCCTCGGCGAGGACGCGGGCGTTCTCGTGGTCGTCGGCGAGGCGGTCGACGTTGTCGAGCGCGACGAGTCCCGGCGCGGCGATGAGACCGGCCTGTCGCATACCGCCGCCGAACTGCTTTCTGACGCGGACGGCCTCCTCGATGAACGCTTCGGGACCGGCGAGCATCGAGCCGACGGGCGCGCCGAGTCCCTTCGAGAGACAGAACATCACCGTGTCCACGTGTTCGACCATCGCGGCGGGGTCCTCGTCGAGGGCGACGCAGGCGTTGAACAGGCGCGCGCCGTCGAGGTGGACCGGAATCCCGAGGTCGCTGGCGGCGTCGGCCGCGGCGTCGATATCGGCTTTCGGAATCGCGACGCCGCCGCGGGCGTTGTGAGTGTTTTCGAGGCACAGCACGCCCGTGCCGGCGACGTGAAGCGACTCCTCGCGGGCGTGGTCGCGGACCTGCTCGGGGGTCGGCGCGGCGCGCTCGCCGGCGTCGTACGCGCGGACCTGCAGGCCCGAGAGTTGGGCGAAGCCGCCGACCTCCCACTTGTAGACGTGCGCCTTTGCATCCACGAGCGCCTCCTGCCCGGGGTCGGCGTGAACGCGGGCGGCGATTTGGTTGCCCATCGTCCCCGACGGCACGAACAGCGCGGCCTCCTTGCCGACCAGTTCGGCGGCGCGCGCTTCGAGTTCGTTCACGGTCGGGTCGTCGCCGTACACGTCGTCGCCGACGGCGGCGTCGCGGGCGGCCTCGCGCATCTCGTCGGACGGGAGCGTGACGGTGTCGCTTCGGAGGTCGATCATGCGCGGAGAGACCGCGCCGACGGAGAAATAAACGGTGGTCCGCGGGGCGTTCCCGTCGGGCGTCGCAATATTTGCGCTTCGAAAGGTGTTTGCCCCGGGGACACACACGACGCGGTATGGACCCGCGCATCCGCGAGCACGCACAGACCATCGTCGACCACTCCACGAGCGTCGAGGCCGGCGACAACGTGGTCGTCTCCGCGCCCTCGGTGGCCGAAGACCTCGTCACGGCCATCCACGAACTGCTCGGCGACCGCGGCGCGAACGTCGTCGCGATGGACGCGAACCCGCGGTTCACCCGCGCGTTCCTCCGCGCCGGCGACGACGACTACGAGACGCCCGAGCACGTGCTGGCGCTCTACGAGGAGACGGACGTCATCATCCGCGTCCGCGGCGAGACGAACGCCACCGAACAGAGCGACGTGCCGCCCGAGACGAACGCCGCGTACAAGCGCGCGTACAAACCCGTGCAGGGCGAGATGCTCTCGAAGCGCTGGTGTCTCACCCAGTACCCCGCGAAGGGGAGCGCCCAACTGGCGGGCATGAGCACCGAGGCCTACGAGAACTTCGTCTACGACGCCGTCACTCTCGACTGGGAGGCGCAGGGCGAACTCCAACAGCAGTTGGTCGACATCCTCAACGACGGCGACGAGGTCCGCATCAAATCGGGCGACGAGACCGACGTGACGATGAGCATCGCCGGCAACACCGCCATCAACGACACGGCCGAGCACAACCTCCCCGGCGGGGAAGTGTTCACCGCGCCCGTGAAGGACTCCGTGAACGGCGAGGTCTACTTCGACCTGCCGCTGTACCGGCAGGGCCGCGAGGTCTCCGGCGTCCGCGTCCGCTTCGAGGACGGCGAGGTCGTCGACTACTCCGCCGAGGGCAACGAGGAGGTCTTAGACGGCGTGTTCGACACCGACGAGGGCGCGCGCTACCTCGGCGAACTCGGCATCGGCATGAACCGCAGCATCGACCAGTTCACCTACAACATGCTGTTCGACGAGAAGATGGGCGACACCGTCCACATGGCCGTCGGCTCGGCGTACCCCGAGACGGTCGGCGCGGACAACGAAATCAACGAGAGCGCCGAGCACGTCGACATGATCGTCGACATGTCCGAGGACTCGGTCATCGAGGTCGACGGCGAGGTCGTCCAGCGGGACGGCACGTTCGTCTTCGAAGACGGGTTCTGACCGGGTCGGCGACGCGCCCTCCCGTTCGCGAACAACCCGCAACATTTCGTCTCCAGTTTATCCATCGAGGAATCGCGCCACGTCATCGGGTTTTCCAGTCGAAACAGTAGCCTTCGAACAGCCGCCGAAATCGACACGGAAACGCGGGGTTCGGACGGAGCGTATCGACCGAAAACCGTAGATTCTCCAGTCGAAGCGGTGCCCTCCCAGCTATAGACAGGCATGTGACAACAATACACACATCCCAGTAGGTTTATTTCGAATAGTCGATGAACACGAACCGATGCCAGCGGTTCAGTGCCGGGAGTGTGGACGCGACGTGGCGGTCCACGAGATAGAGACCACCACCAAGACGACACCCGACGGGTTCGACACGAGGTATCGGTGCCCCTACTGCAAGTCGGAGATGCGAGACGTGAAAACGCGAATCGTCTGACGGCGTTACTGGTCGAGGTCGAGTTCGAACTGCTCGTTTTCGGTGACGGAGTTGAGCACGACCGAGGTGTTGGACTCGCGGATGTCCGCGTCGGTGAGCAGTTTCTTGATCTGCGTGTTCATGCCGTCGGTGTCGCGGAACTTGCCGATGGCGATGATGTCGTAGTCGCCGGTGACCTCGTACACCGAAATCATCTGCTTTTCGGCGCGGAGGCGCTCGGTGATGTCGGGGAGCGCAGAGCCCTCGACTTTGAGTTGAATGACGGCGGTTACGTCGTAGCCGAGCGCGTCGTAGTTGACGCGGGGTGTGTAGCCCTCGATGACGCCTTCGTCTTCGAGATCTCGGAGGTGATTGGAGACGGTCGTCACCGACACGTCGAGTTCTTCGGCGAGGCTTCGCAGACTCGCTCGACCGTCGCCGAGGAGTGCGTTGATGAGCTTCGCGTCGAGGTTTTCGTACGTCATTACATCTACACACCGTCCCGGGGCATTAGAATTTTACGAATATCCAATTCTGTGGCAAGCCGCGGGGAATTGCATTAAGCGGAAAGGTCTTTATAGTGCGGGTGTTCGAATCGCGTGTTCAGGAAAATGACGGAAGACAACGCACTCACCGACGGCGGCCTGAGCGACGAGGCACAGGCAGTCATCGACGAGATCGAAGAGAAGAATGTCGACTTCCTCCGACTCCAGTTCACCGACATTCTTGGAACGGTCAAAAACGTCTCCATCCCGGCCTCGCAGGCCGAGAAGGCGTTCACCGAGGGTATCTACTTCGACGGTTCCTCCATCGACGGCTTCGTGCGCATTCAGGAGTCCGACATGCGCCTCGAGCCCGACCCGTCGACGTTCGCCGTCCTCCCGTGGCGGAAGAAGGAAAACAGCGCCGCAGGCCGCCTCATCTGTGACGTGTTCAACACGTCCACCGGCGAGCCCTTCAGCGGCGACCCGCGTGGCGTCCTCAAGCGCGCCATCGAGCGCGCAGAGGAGATGGGCTATGACGTGAACGTCGCCCCCGAACCGGAGTTCTTCCTGTTCGAAGAAGACGAGGACGGCCGCGCGACGACCGTCACGAACGACGCCGGCGGCTACTTCGACCTCGCCCCGAAGGACCTCGCGTCCGACGTGCGCCGCGACATCATCTACGGTCTCGAAAGCATGGGCTTCGACATCGAAGCCTCGCACCACGAGGTCGCCGAGGGCCAGCACGAGATTAACTTCACGTACGACGACGCCCTCTCGACGGCCGACAACGTCGCCACCTTCCGGTCCGTCGTCCGCGCCATCGCGGCCGAACACGACCTCCACGCGACGTTCATGCCCAAGCCCATCCCGCGTATCAACGGCTCCGGCATGCACACCCACATCTCGCTGTTCCAGGACGGCGAGAACGCGTTCCACGACGGCGACGACGAGTTCGACCTGAGCGACACGGCCAAGAGCTTCGTCGCGGGCATCCTCGACCACGCGCCCGCAATCACGGCCGTCGCCGACCCGACAGTCAACTCCTACAAGCGCCTCGTCCCCGGCTACGAAGCGCCGGTCTACATCGCGTGGTCCGACCGCAACCGCTCGGCGCTCATCCGCAAGCCGGCCGCCCGCACGCCGGCCGCCTCGCGTATCGAGGCCCGCTTCCCCGACCCGTCCTGTAACCCGTACCTCGCGTTCGCCGCGCTCATCCACGCCGGTCTCGACGGCGTCGAGAAGGACCTCGACTGCCCCGACCCGGTCCGCGAGAACATCTACGAGTTCGACGAGGAGAAGCGCGAAGAGTACGGCATCGAGACGCTCCCGAAGGACCTCGGCGGCGCAGTCGACGCCCTCGAAGAGGACGAAGTCATCCAGGACGCCCTGGGCGACCACGTCTTCGAGAAGTTCGTCGAAGCCAAGCGCTCCGAGTTCAAGGACTACCTCGTCGACGTCTCCCAGTGGGAACTCGACCGGTACCTCGAGACGTTCTAACCGTCGCGCACGCCTAACACCGATTTTTCTTTCGCGCTCGCTCGCCGGAGAGCAACGGCGACGACGACAGCGCCACACAGAGACCAAACGAGAGTCATCCGCCTCCGGCAGTAGCCGAACCGCGACCGACTCGCGGCCGAGGGTCTACGTGCCCCCGTCCCGTAGCGACGCGCGAATGTCGCTCGTCTCTGACCTCGCGTTCGTCGCGTTCGGGCTCGTCCTGTTCGTTTTCTCTGAGGACATGCGGTTCGCCCGGCGGTTCGGCCCGGTGACGGACGGGGCGCGGTCGTCCGAGACCGGCGGCGTCGCCTTCAGATTTCTCGGCGGTATTTTCGTCGCCGTCGGACTCGCAAAGCTCGCCGGGTTGTGAGCGGGCAGAATCGTCGCAGTCGGAACAGAGAGGTGTCAGTCGCGCCGTCGGTGACGGCCAACGAGTCAGTCAGTCAGTCAGTCAATCAGTCGGCGCGCTGGGTTGCTCCGTTTCCGAGCCCAAGTCGGCCCTGTAACTTCGGCGCGACGAGGATGAACGCGACCACCGCCGCGGTGGCGAGCACCGTCACCGGGACCGAGGCGTCGATTACGTCGACGCCGACCCAGAGGCCGCCCGCACCGAGGAACGCGACGAGCGCGACCGGCGGCGACAGCGTCGAGAGCGACTCGTGGTCGGCGAGTCGCGTCCAGCCGACGAGACCGCCGACCGACCCGCCGAGGGCCGCCGCGGCGTTTTCTGTGTGTCCGGGGACACCCGTGATGGTCACCACCGCGAGCGCGATAACGCTCAGACCGGCCGCGATGGCGAACAGGCGCGCCGGGTCGAGGTGACCGGCGGCGTCGGGGTCGTCCGCGGCGGCGACAGAAAAGACCGCCTTCAGGAAGCCGAGGCCGAGGAGGACGCCGACGACGATATCGACGCCGTAGTGGACGCCGAGGACGACCCGCGAGAGCGAGACGGTGCCGACGACGACCGCCGCGGCGACGAGTCGGCGGCGACGGTCCCACAGGTCGAGAAGCGAGACCGCGGCCCCGTAGACGACGGTCGTCCCGAGGGCGTGGCCGCTCGGGAAGCCGAAGCCGTCGTCGGTCGTGAACGAGACGAACAGGTCCGAAAGCGGCGACGGCCACGCAGGGGCGTCGGCCACGGCCGCGGTCGGCGGTCGCGGCAGGGCGAAGCCGACTTTCAGCGCGGTGACGAGCGCCAGCGACCCGAGCGCGAGGCCGACGAAAGAGGCCGCGGTCCGCCGCGGGCGCGCCGTGATTCGAGGCCGACAGAGCCAGTACAGCGACGTGAACGCGACGAAGAAAAACCACTGGTCGCCGAGTTGGGTGACGAGGCCGAACAGGAAGACGAGCGCGTCGGGCGCGTCCGCGAGCACCGTCTCACCGACGCCACGGGTCTGCAGGTACATCGGTTAGCTTCGACGTTCGCGGACCGCGTCGACGGCGCGGCCGGGGAGGCCGAGCGCGTTCAGGCCGATGCCGAAGATGACGAACAGGACGTAGAGCCCGAGCGTCGACAGGAAGATGATGAGCATGGCGACGACCGCGATGAGGTCCGACTGGAGGTAGTAGAACGCGCCGAGCGTGAGGACGACGCCGTAGCCGAGCACGAGGTAGGGACCCCAACCGCGGGCCTTGCCGCGGCGCATCCGGCGGCGGACGTAGCGCTTCAGCTCGGCTTCGAGCTTGGGCTTTTCGACCGTCCGGTCCGTCACGTCGTCCTCGAACGCGTCGAGGTCGGCTCGGAGTTCCTCGACCTGCGATTCCAGCTCCTCGATGTCGGGAGCGCCGCGCGGGGAGACGGACGCGCCGGTCTCCGCGTCGCCGGTGTCCTCCGTCCGCGGCCCATCGGTGTCACCTCGGTCGTCGCTCATATCCGTACGAGCGTCATGTCGGCCTCCCGTATGTTGTACCTGCCGGTCCACTCCGGGCGGTCCCCCCGGCGGGTCACGCGGTTCTCCGGGCGACGCGTCGCCGCCGACCCCCGCGAGGACCGCGTTGACGACCGCGCCGGAAAGCAGGATGAGCCCCGAGAAGTAGAACCACGTCACGAGCAACAGGAGCGTCCCGAGCGCGCCCGCGACTGACGCGCCGGCCACAGACGCGTAGATACCGAAGCCGACACCGAGGACGGTCCAACCGACGGCCGCGAAGATGGTTCCCGGAACGACCTGCCGCGGCGAGAGGTCGGCGTCGGGGAAGACGTAGTACAGCGGGAAGAACGCCGCACAGAGCGTGAGCAGCAACAGGAGCGGCGAGAGCAGTTGGAGGAACGGCACGTCGAGGAGGCCGAGGAGCGCGGTCAGCACCGCGACGCCGATGGTGCCGACGCCGATGCTGGCGAGGGCGATGGTACCGTCTCGGAGCTGGTCGAGGAGGCCGCCCGCCTCCGAACCGTAGATGCGCGAGAAGGCGATATCGAGGCCGCGAAAGAGCTTCAGCGCGCCCCAGACCGTCAACGCGAGGCTCACCGCCCCGACGCTTCCCTGTCCGGTCCGGTCCGTGAGGGCCTCCTCGACGAGGTCCTGTCCGGTCGGGACGAGGTACTGCTCGACGAGCGTCTGGAGTTGCGCCTGCAACTCCGCGCCGCCGACCGCGGTGGCGACGACGACGCCGAGGACGAGAAGCGGAATCAGCGAGACGAGCGCGTAGTACGAGATGCTGGCCGCGAGAAACGAGATTTCCTTCTCCCGAATCGTGTCGACGACGGCCCGCGCGAGAGGGACGACGGTTCGAATCTTGGCGCTCACGTATCACCGAAACGACACGGGAGACAAAGAAGCTACCCGCCGATGCGGTGGCATGAGGCGGTTCCGGGGGGCGGTTGCTCGGGTTCGGGCCGCTCGGGCCAAGGGGTCGTTCTCAGGATTCAGGGTCGAGCGCGGCGGTCGCCTCGCGAATCTCCGCGACCGTCGCGTCGGTCTTGAACGCGGTGCCGTGGTAGTGCGCGGGGGTGGCGTCGTAGCCGGCGTCGCGGAGCGTTTCGAGGAACGTCTCCATCTTCGAGGCCGAGCGTCCCCAGAGCTTACAGAGGCGGTGCTGGTCGAAGTGGGTCGGCGTGTCGAGTTCGACCGCGAGCGTGTCGAGGAGTTTGCGAGCGCGTTTCGCGGTGCCGAAGTCCTCTGTCACCTCGTCGCGGACAGCCTCGGCGAACGCCGGTTCGGAGACGGGACCGAGCCAGATGGGGCCGGCTTCGAGAATCCGGGTCGAGTCGCAGTTGGCGCACGCCTCGGGCGGGTGGGCGATGAGCGAGTGCTCGGCCTCGCGGTGGAGGCAGTCCTCGCAGTGGTAGACGAAGCCGGTCGATTCGAGGAGTTCGTCGGCCTTCGTCGCCCGCTCGTCGAGTTCGAGATACGCCCGCGCGTAGTGGCGCGTCGCGTGCGAGAGAATCGGGACGGCGGCCTTGTCGTAGCGGGCGGCGGTGCGGACCATCGCGCCGAGGAGGGTCCGAAGGCCCATCTCGGGGTGGTAGTCGGTGTTCTGCGGGAGACAGCCGTACTTCCGGATGCCGCTTTTCTGGTGTGCGCCGCACAGCGGGGCGGTGTCGGTGGCGGTGACGCAGACGAGGTCGCGGGTGTTGGCGAAGGCGGGGTCCGCGAAGGGCATCGGCGTGCCGAAGGGGTCGAGGTCGACCACGTCGAAGACGGAGTCGTACATGAGGGCGTTGGCGTTTCGGTGGACCGCCTCGCCGCCGTTGCCGGCGCGGTCGAGGTTCGACTGGGCGAGTTCGACGGCGTCGGTGTCGAGGTCGGCGCAGGTCACGTCGTAGCCCTCGGCGGCGGCGCGGACGCCCCGGATGCCCGAGGCGGCCATCGCGTCGAGGTAGCTCTCGGCGCGGGGTTCGCGCTCGCGGAAGGCGCGGAGGACGGCCGCGGTGATGTCCCGGTTCAACTCCTGTGTGGGGTTGTAGAAGACATCGTCGCCGGTCCCCGCTGACGCCCCGTCGCGGGCGTCGGGAACCTCGATTTCGACGCCTCCCTCGCTCACGTGCATACCCGCAGTCGCCCGCGCGGGCGGAAACCGGTTGCGATGCGATTGTGCGATGCGGTTGTACGACGCGATTGCGACGCGATTGCGCGACGCGGTTGCGGCGGTCGGTCCACCCTGCGGCATCGAATGCGTTTTCACCGCCACCGACGAACTCGGGGGCGTGGACCCGGCCGACGACTGGCGAGCGGCGCTCGCGGAGACCGGGCGGCTCTCGCCGAAAATCGTGCAGGCCATCGTCGACGCCCACGGCGACCGGGGCGTCACGGCCATCGAGGCCGTCTCCGAGCGACGGGTGAAGCGCTACCGCGACTTCGACGTGGTCGTCGGCTACGACGACGAGTACGTGGTCGAAGACCGCGGCTGTACCTGCAAGGACTCCCAGTACAACCTCGACCCCGACGAGGGCGAGCGCTGCTGGCACGTCCTCGCGGTCGACGTGGCCGAGGCGCTCGACGAACTCGACCACCACGACATGTGGTACTCCGACGTGCGGGAATTTCTGTAATCACACGTCTCGGCCGCGCCCCCGTTCGGTCCGTCGCCGCGCCGCGGGAACGACCACAATCCTTTCCGAACCCCGCCGCGAACCTCGGGCCAACGGATGGCTGATTTCGACCTCTCTATCGACGAAAAGCGGGTGTACGCGGACAAGTCCGGCAAGCAGACGGCGTACGTCGCCGCCGGCGTCGGGGTCGTGACCGTCGACGTGTCCGACGACCTCGTCGGCGGCTTCCGCGTCGACCACCGGTGTACCGCGCGTGACGCCGCCGGGTCGCCCGGAGAAGTCGCCGTCGCTACCGACGAGGACGTGCTACTCGTGCAGAGCGACGACTACCACGAACTCGACTTCGGCCCCGCGACGGCCGTCGGCTTCCACCGCAATCGCGTCGTCGCCGCCGACGATGCGGGGCGCGTCGCCCGCTTCGACGAGTCCGGGTGGACCGACCTCGGCGAGGTCGAGTCGGTCCGCGCCCTCGACGGGAGCCTCGTCGCGGCCGAAGACGGCGTCTACCGCGTCGGCGACGACGGTCTCTCGCACGTCGGCCTGGACGACGTGAACGACGTGTCCGACCCCGCGGGCCGCCTCGGCGGCGACTCGGGGACCCCGCTCGCCGCGACCGACTCGGGACTGTACGCGCTCGGCAACGGCTGGATGGACGCGCTCGACGGGTCGTTTTCGGCGGTCGCGTCGATGCCGGACGGCCGCGCCCACGCGGTCGGGCCTGACGGCGTCGTCGCGCGCGACGACGAAGCGGGCGCGTGGGACGACGCACCGATTCCGCTGGACGAGACGGTCGTCGCGCTCGCTCACGACGCTCGGGCCGCCTACGCCGTCACCGACGCGGGGAGCTTCTGCGTTCGGCTGACCGGGGGCGACTGGCGGACGCAGGTGCTCGGGTTAGACACGGTCGGCGTCGCGGTTCGCTGACACACGACGGGGCTGAACACAACGAAAAGCGGTTTTACCCCCCACGAGAGACGAACGGGTATGCTCGTACCCGGCGCATCCTCCCAGGCACTCGCGGCCGCGCTCGCCGCCGAACTCGGCGAGTCGCTCGCGGCCGTCGAGTACGACCGCTTCCCCGACGGCGAGACGCTGGCCGCGGTCCCCGGTTTCGACGCCGACGCCGCCACCATCGTCGCCAGCACCGCCAGCAACGACGCCTACGTCGAACTGCTCCAACTGCAGGACGCCGTCCGCGAGGCCGGCGCGTCCGCGGTCACGACGGTCATCCCGTACATGGGCTACGCGCGACAGGACAAGGCGTTCGAGGCCGGCCACCCGATTTCGGCCCGCGCGGTCGCCCGCGCCGTCAGCACGACGACCGACCGCGTCGTGCTCGTCAACCCCCACGAGGATGCCGTCGCCGACTTCTTCGACGTGCCCGTCGATATCGTCGACGCCGCCGGGCGACTCGCCGAACCGCTCCCGGAACTCGACGACCCGCTGTTTCTGTCACCCGACTCGGGGGCCATCGACATCGCCGAGACCGTCCGCGACGCCTACGGCGAGGGCGAGACCGACTACTTCGAGAAGGTGCGCCACTCCGGGACCGACGTGGAAATCACGCCGAGCGACGCCGATTTCGCGGGCCGCGACGTGGTCATCACCGACGACATCATCGCCACCGGGTCGACCATGAGCGAGGCGGTCGGGGTCCTCGCCGACGGCGGCGCGAAGCGCGTCTTCTGTGCGACCGTCCACCCGCTGCTCGCTCGCAACGCCCGCACGAAACTCGTACGCGCCGGTATCGAGCGCGTCGTCGGCACCGACACCATCGAACGCGACGTGAGCGAGGTGTCCGTCGCGCCCGCCCTCGCCGACGAACTCGAACGGTAACAGACCACACAGTCTCTCGAAACGGTTTTCCCAGTCCCCGTATCTCGGAGTAACATGGGACGCTACGGAGACATCGATTACCCGCGGATGACTAAGACCGGCCTCGGACTGGGGCTCGCGCTGTTCCTGTTCGGCGCTGTCGGCGCGAAAGTCGCCCTCGCCATGAGCGGCGGTTCCATCCCCGGTTGGGAGCGCACGCTGTTTTTCGACGCCGAGTGGATCGGCATCGCGCTGGTTCTGTTCTCGCCGATTATCTTCGGCATCGTGCTCCCGCTCACGGAGTAGATGGCCGACGCCGACCCGCGGTTCCCCGACGACGACGAGACGCTCGTCCTCGAACCCGACTGCGCGCGCTGTCCGGCGCTCGTCGAGTGCCGAAACCGAATCTCGTGGGGCGTCGGCCCCGACGACGCGACCGTGATGGTCGTCGGCGAAGCGCCGGGCGCGGGCAACCCCGACGCCGACCGCTGGCGGGGCGGCAACTGGACCGGAATGTCCTACACGGCCCGGCACTCGGGCCGCCGCATCCGCGAGACGATGGCCGCCGTCGGCTACGAGTCGGGCGTCTTCTACACGAACGCGGTCAAGTGCTTCCCCTCGGACGGCGAGGGGTCGAACCGCGCGCCCACGGCCGCCGAGAAGGCGAACTGCCGCGACCACCTCGTCGCCGAACTCGAAGCCGTCGACCCCGACGTGGTGGTCCCGACCGGCCGCCACGCGACCGAAAGCGTCCTCGCGCTCGACGACACCTCGCTGGACGGGTTCCTCGATACCGTCCTCGAACCCGTCGAGAGCGAGCGGTTCGGCTACACCGTGGTCCCGCTTTTGCACCCTTCCTACCGCGACGTGTGGCTCTCCCGACTCGGCTACGAGTTAGACGAGTATCTGGAAACGTTGGCGGCGCTGTTGCCCGAGCGATAGCCCTCCGGGACAGACAGTAGTTGGCGTCTACTAGGAGTGCGTTGCAACTCGTCTCGGAGTCAGACTGGCACGTCAGTCGAGAGGCATCAGGCCAACCAAGTGTCGGCATCCTAATCGAACGCTTCGTCGGGACTTACCGAGCGATAGTTTACTGCGAGACGACCGGTAGTCTGGTCAGGGTGTCTTCATCCACACGACCCGAGTCGCGTGGAACTTCTTTTTCTGGACCTCGCCTTGGTTGTGGAGTTGGTTGAGATAGTAATTCGTCGTCGTACGTGGCAGGCCGAGTTTGTCCCCGAGTTCACTAGCAGTATACGGTTCGTAGACAGTCATTCCGGCGAGGACGTCTTCGAGACTCATCCGGGTGGTAAACTGGCCGTCCTTTTTCCGCGGTTGCGAGTCTGTGTTGCTCATGTGTCCAATTTTATAGGCGTGCTTGTTGAATATAAACACATATTATTGCGCAATTCGGAAGACATATTGCGCAATTCGGGAGGGAATTGCGCGCAATCTGAAGTGATTTGTCTGGACAGTCGCCGGCGATTGCGCAATCGAGAGTCGATTGCAGTTGCGATTGCGTGCAATTGTGTCTCACACAGACGAGTCCCCGCCAATCGACGGGGAGACGTTGGGGCGACGCGTTCCACCTGTGCCAACAGCGAGACAGACGAGACAACTAGCAGACGAGACGGTACGCACGGACCGGTCCGAACTTTCTTTTCCTCGCCAATCGACGTGCCACGTATGTCCGACTGCATCTTCTGCGCCATCGTCGACGGCGACATCCCCGGCCGAATCGTCCACGAGACCGAGCACACGCTTGCGTTCCTCGACGCCAACCCGCTCGCGCCCGGCCACACGCTCGTCGTTCCGAAGGAGCACCACGCCCGACTCGACGAAGTCCCGGCCGACGCGGCCGCCGACCTCTTCGCCGCCGTGAACGACCTCGTCCCGCGCGTCGAAGCGGCGGTCGACGCCGACGCGACGAACGTCGGCATCAACAACGGCCCCGCCGCCGGCCAGGAAGTCGACCACGTCCACGTCCACATCGTCCCGCGGTTCGAGGGCGACGGCGGCAGTCCCATCCACGCCGTCGCGGGCGAGCGACCCGACCTCTCCGACGAGGAACTGGCCGATATCGAGGCGGCCATCTCGGGCTAAATCGGGTCTCGCTCCAGCCGGCTCTCCTTCTTCTTCGCTAAACGTGTCGATATAAAAACACATAGGGCCGCCGCGAGTACCAGCTGTCGTGACAGTCCTCCAATCGTTTCGAACGGCCCTCCGAATCGTCACCGAGACGCCGGTGCTCGTCGCGTTCGCCCTCGCGTTCGGGCTCATCGGCGCGTTGAACAACGCCTCCGGGCCGACCGGTGCCGTCGGCTCGCTGCTTCAACTCCTCGCCGTGCCGGCGCTCACCGGCGCGTTCTACACCGTCGCCGACGGCGCGCGCCCCGGTTCAGACACCGACCTGCGCGCGACGACCGCGGCACAGCGCTACTACGTCAGCCTGCTCGGTGCGACGCTCCTCGCCGGGCTCGTCGTGGTCGTCGTCGCGATGGTCGTCGGCGGCGGCGTCCTCGGCTACATCGGGTTCGACCGATTCAACGCGGTGCTGAACGGCTCCGCGAGCCTCACGCTCGTCGAACTCGGTGCGCTCGGCGTGGCCGGCGTCGCCCTGATGGCCATCGTCTACGTCTTCACCTTCTTCGACACCGCCGTCGTCCTCGACGGGAAGACCGCGGGCGGGTCGCTCAGCCGCAGCGTCGACTTCGTCTTCGGCAATCTCCGGCACGTCGTCGGCTACGCGGTCGTGGCGACCGCCGTGACCTCGGTCGTCGACCTGCCGGTCGTCTGGCTCGTCACCCTCGACGGGGCGACCACTCTCGCCGGCGCGGTGACGGCGGTCCAAGCGCCGATGTCCGCGGTCGATATCGCCGTCGTGGCCGTCGGCTCGACGGTCACCACGCTCGTCAGCCGGACGTACAAGGTCTGTTTCTACCGTGCCTGCACGGACGCCGCGCCGGGCGCGGGGCCGGAGACGGACGGCGAGTGGTCGGCGTAGCCGCGAGGTCGGTCGCCGCGCTCACATCATCTCTCCGAGCTGAATAGTGTCCTCCGGCGACACCAACTCCGGGCGACCGAAGCTATTAATCTGAGCACCCGACCAGTCGCGGTATGTCGATTCCCACCACCACCGCGCTCGTCGGTGCCACCGGCGGTGCGGGCACGACCCGACTGACCCTCGAACTCGCGGCGGCGCTCGCGACCGACGGCCGCGACGTGGCCGTCCTCGACGCGGCGTTCGCCACGCAGGGCCTCTCCGACTACGTCTCGGGGCCGCTCGACCCCGACGCGACCGCGCTCGTCACCGACGCCGCTGACGTGCCGCTCGAATCGGGACTGGTCGACTTCGAGACCGACGCGGCGGGACGCGTCGCCGTCTGCCCGGCCGCGGCCCCCTTCGAGCGACTCGCGCGGGCGATGACGCCCGACGCCGCGCGGGCGTTCGAGGGCCGCATCGCCGAGGCCGCCGACAACTTCGACCACGTCCTCGTCGACGCGCCGCTCCTCGCGTCGAACCAGACGGTCGCCGCGGCGGCGGCCTGCGACCAGGTCGCGCTCGTCGCGCCCGCCACGGACCGCGGTGCCGACGCCGTCGGTCGGCTCAGCGCGCGCGCCGCCGACATCGGTGCCGACATCGACGCGGTCGTCTCCACGTTCGGCGCGCTCGGCGACGCGGACGTGGTCGTTCCCGAAACCGAGGCGAGCGACATCGCCGACGCCCCGGCGTGCCGCGAAGACGCCGACCTCGCGGCGAGCGTCGCCGCGGTCGCGGAGGTTCTCCTCGACGTCGAACTCGACTCGGTGACGGCCGCGGGCGGGGTGCTCACCTCGGTCGGTGAGTACGTCCGTCGCTGAACGGCGACGGGAGCCGACCGGGCTTCGAGCGGCGAGACAGACGGCTCGCGAGCGCCGCCGCTCGGGAGCGTGAAAACGGGAAGTGGGGAGGCGTGTCCCGTGTCAGAACTGCATGTCGGTGACCGAGCTCATGGTCTCGGCCAGCGAGTCGCGCTTCGCGACGGCCGCGTCGGTGCGGTCGGTCAGCGCGCCCTCGACGGCTTCGACGAGGGGGTCGATGGGGTCGTGCGTCTCGACGTACGTCGCGAGTGCGAACTCCGACGGCTCGGCGCTGGTGAGCGCGAGCGCGTCGGCGCGCGAGACTCGTCCGTCGATCCAATCGCGGACGATGCGTCGCGCCTCGGGTGCGAGGGGATTCACGCCCGCTTCGCCGCAACGGTGCAAGACTTTCGCCGCCGTGACCGGAGCGACGCCTGCGTCGCGCGCGCTCTCGCCGACTGACGTGCCCGACCCGTGTGCTTCGACAACCCGCTCCGCGGCCGCAGGCGCACAGGGGAGCGCGTCTGCGTGCGCCTCGAAGCGCTCGCGGAGGGAAACACCGGTGTCGTCGACAGTCGGGACACAGCGCGAACGCTGTTCAGTCGTCGTCGTCTCTAACGCGGCGGCGATATCCGACAGCCCCATCGCTCGGTGGTCCGCACCTATCGAGTAAAAGCGTTCCTAATCAATATCAAATTTGAGTCTGTAACCTACCGATTACCGGTAGGCTCTATCGGTCGGAATCGGCGTTTTACCCCCGTTTCGTCCCGTGTTTAAATACCCGTTCGCGACCAATTTTCAATTGTGATGAGTGAAGCACGTTCCCCCCAGGGTTGCCCAGAATGCGACGGACACCTCGGTTTCGAAGCCGGCGAGACGGTCTGTACCGACTGCGGCCTCGTCGTCTCGGAGTACCGCATCGACCACGGCCCCGAGTGGCGCTCCTTCGCCGACGACGACCGCAACCCCGCCCGCACCGGCGCGCCGCTCACCCGCTCGCGCCACGACCGCGGCCTGTCGACCGAAATCGGCCGCTCGACGCGTATCAAGGGCCGCAAGCGCCGGCAGTTCGCCCGCATGCGCCGCCAGCACAACCGCGCCCGCATCTCGACCAAGCGCGAGCGCAATCAGGTGTACGCCTTCACCGAGATTCGCCGCGTGACGAGCGCGCTGTCGCTCCCGAACCACATCCGCGACCAGGCGTGCTCGCTGTTCGAGTCCGCTCAGAACGAGGACCTCCTGCGCGGTCGCTCGCTCGAAGGGTTCGCCGCGGCCTGCGTCTACGCCGCCTGCCGCGTCGCCGGCGTCTCCCGGAGCGTCGAGGAAGTCTGCGACGTGTCGAAGGCCACGGAATCGGAGCACCAAGCGGCCTACGGCGCGCTCAACCGCGACCTCGGCCTGCCCGTCGCGCCCGCCGACCCGACCGAGTACCTGCCGCGGTTCGCGACCAAACTCGGCCTCGACAGCGACACCGAGCGCCGGGCGCGCGAGTACGTCGCCGACGCCCGCGACGAGGGTCTCGTGGGCGGCAAGAACCCCTGCGGCGTCGCCGCCGCGTGTCTCTACACCGCGGCTCGCGACCGCGGCGAGGACTGCACGCAGGCCGAGGCCGCCGACGTGGCCGACGTGACGCCCGTGACGCTCCGCAAGACGTACGTGGCGCTCCGCGAGTGAGACAGACACCGCAGACTGTGGCCGCGACGGCTCGCTGACCGAAAACGAAGCCGAAGCGACGAAGCGAGAACTGACCTGCTGTCGCGCGAACGGACCGAAAACGAGACGACGTTTCTACCGGCCGCAGACGCGAACCGCGTCCGCGAGTTCCCGAATCCGAGTACTGGGAAGGCTCTCAGGCGACGACGCGACGACCGGGTCGAACCGCTCGACTGCCTCGGCCAGTCGGGAGTCCGCAGGAATCTCCGTCGCCGGTGCGCCGAGCACGTCGGCGAAGGCGTCGAGCGGCACCTCGTCGACGACGCGGTTGACCGCGACGGCGGCGAGTCCGCACCCGAGTTCGCGCGCGAGTTCCCGCGTCCGAACCGCGTCGGCCAGCGCGTACCCCTTCGGCGACGCGACCACGACGCAGGCGTCGGCGATGGTGAGCGGGACGCCGGCGTCAGCGCGCATCCCTGCGGGGCAGTCCACGACCACGTCGCCGTAGGCCGCTTCGACCGCGTGAAGCGCGTCGGCGAGGAGGCGCACGTCGGCCGCGCGTGCACCGGCGAGCGTCCGCCCGCACGGGAGAATAGAGACCGGGCCGCCCGAGCGGACGGCTTCGAGCGGGTCGGCGCGCCCCGCGAGCACGTCGTGGAGGTCGGGACCGGCCGCGTACGGGAGATTCGCCATCCCGAGGTCGGCGTCCACGACGACCGCCCCCAGTTCCGCCGCGAGTTCGAACGACAGGGTCGATTTCCCGACGCCGCCTTTCCCGGAGACGACCGCGAGAATCACGCGAGCCTCCGGAGCGCGTCCGCGTCGGGGTCGGCGTCGGCCGCGCGGTCCGCGAGCGCCGTCGCGCGCGCCGCCAGCCGGCGAAGCCGCGCCCGGTCCGAACCGAGCGATTCGAGCGCCTCGACGCCGACCGCGGCCTCCGAGAGCGTCGCCGCGGCGTCCGCGACCGACGCGCCGTCCAACCGCTCGGCGAGGTCGATGCGACGCTCGAACGCCGCGAGCGGGTCTGCTTCGAGTGACTCATCTGTCTCGTGACCACTCGCCTCGCGCCTTCTGACCGCCGCGGACACGTCGGCGTCCGTCGCCTGTTCGGACGGTTTGGACGGTTCGGAGCGTTCGGCGGGCGTCGGGCGTGCCGACTCCGGGTGCGGCGCGCGGCGCACCTCATCGGACGCGTCGCTCGTCGCGTCGGAAATCGGCTCGGACATCGCCGACTCGACTGTCGTCGGCGACGAGTCGGAAGAGACGGGGACCGCATCGGCCGGCGGCCGCGCCGAGCCGAGCGACCGAACCGCGTCGTCGGGCGTCGAATTGGCTGACTGCGCCGCCTCGTGGGCGCGGCCGAGCACGTCGATGTCGACCGCGCGTTCGGGGCGGGCGTCGAAGTCGTCGGCCACGCCGTCGCAGTCGGTCGAATCCTCGCGGTCCGTCGCGGCGTCCCCGACGGTCGGCGGCGACAGGGGAACGGCGTAGCCGAGCGCGACCGTCGAACCCGCGGGAACGACGCCTTCGAACCCGTCGTCGTCCCACCCGGGTTCGGGGACGCCGGCGCGACGCGGTGGGAGCACCGGCCCGTCGAGGCGGTTTCGAAGCCTGACGCGTCGGGCGACCGGCGCGTCGTTGTCGACCCGGACCGAGACGAGGGCGACGCCGTCGTCCGCGGTCACGTCGATATCGGAGTGCATGGCGGGGTTGGCCGCCACTTCGTATATAAATCAACGCCCGGTGTGGTCCGCCCGACCGTCTGACGGGCGGCACCGAACGACCGGCACGCCGAGCCAGTTCGCCGCGGCCTCGGCGTCCGAGAACCAACCGCACGAGAGGACGACCGGCGCGGACAAGTCGGCGAGGCGGACGGCGGCCAGCGCGCGTGCGACGGGGTCGGCTTCGAGGTCACTCGACTCCGACGAGGAACCGGCCGGAGAATCGGCCGATTCGGCCGCCGCCGGGAGCGATTCGAGGTCCCGAAGCGCCGCCTCGAACTCCGCGCCGAGTTCGGCCGCGAACTGCGCCCGCGCCTCGCGGCGGCGGTTCTCGACCGCGTCTTCGAGTTTGAGTCGCGCCTCCCGGCTGTCGCGCTCGCTTCGGGCCGCCCGTTCGAGCGCCGAGAGTCGCTGTTCGGCCGCGACGCGTTCGGTTTCGACCTCGGAGAGTTCGGTCGCGACCTCCACGAGTTCGTCGCGCGCCGCCGCGGTCGCCTCGTCGTCGCCGGCGTCGCGGTGGGCGTTCACCCGTCCGCGGAGGGTCGCGACGCGCTCTCTGAGCCTGGATTCGTCTGCCCCGGCGGCGGCGACCCGGCGACGGGCCTCGCGGAGCGCGGCCGCGGACGTGTCGGCGCGCTCGCGTTCGTCTCCTGCCGACTCCTCGGCCGCACGGTCGCGGTGCTCGGCGAGTCTCGCTTCGAGTCGGTCGAGGTCGTCGGCGACGGGGGAGCGAAGTCCGCGGGACCGACCGACTGCCGCGAGAAGCCAGCCGCGGGACGGTGTCGGCTTCGAGACGGGAACTCTACTGAGTCGGTCGTGGCCGGGGCCGGGCGGCGGGCAGTCGATTCGGAGCGCGCCCGTCGCGTCGGCCTCCTCGTCCGCCCGTATCGCGGCGACGACCTCGTCCACGCCGACCGCGAGCGAGTCGCCGGCGAGGTCGATAGCCGCCCCCTCGTGGACGGAACCGTCGGGGAGTCGAAGCCTCATAGCTCGCGGCGCTTCATCTCCGCGGCCGAGGGGTGGTCGGTTCCCGAAGCGAACTTGCTGTACGGCGTCGCCGGCGACTCGCGGTCCTCGTAGGCGGCCGCGGCCTCGCGGACCGCATCGGGGACCGCCGCGAACTCGTTGAACGGTTCGGTTCGCTCGATTTGCACGGCCTCGTCGTGTTTCTCCCGAAGCCGAAGCGCGAGGAAGGCGGCCAACTCCGTCTCGTCGAACAGCGCGGCGCGACCCAGTCGGCGGACCACGACCTCGTCGTGGGTCCGACAGATGTTCCGAAGCGTCGTCCGCGCCGCCTGCGAGTAGGTCACGACCAACAGCACGCACGGTCGGTCACGGAGTCGGGAGAAAAATCGTTCGACAGCGGCGCTCTCGCGTCAGCTGACTGTCACCGGCGGGCGACGACGGTGGGTTCGTGGCGTCGGCCCGAATCCGTATCCGTATCTCCCCGCGGTCCGGTTCAGACGCGCTCGACCGAGAACGTCACGTCGTCGGCGTCACCGGTCGCCTCGTCGAGCAGGTCTCTGACCCGACTCTGCGCGTCGGCCTCGTCGGCGGCGAGGACGACGAGTCCCTCCGCGCGGTCGTCGCCGACGGCCGTCCACGCGTCGAGCGTCCCGTCCCCGGCGTCGTCTTCGAACTCCGTCGCGAACGTCCGGAGGACGGTCACGACGCGCCGCTCGGTGCTGGCGAGGTCCGCGTCGCCCGATTCGAGGTCGCGGATGGCGTCTTCGATGTTACGGATGGCGGAGATTCGGTCCATCGGTCGTCTGTTCCGTCGCCGCACGCTCCACTAAGTTCGTCGGTTCCGCGCGGGAGAACCGCGAGCGGCATCACGAGTCACGCACCCGTCTCACGGCCGCTCGTCCGGTAACTCCTCGAAGAAGTCGGCGACGAAGGTGAAGTGTTCCGCCACGAGGTCGCAGTCCGCGAAGGCCTCGCGGGCCTCGCTTTCGAGGCTGGTCTGCTTTTCGGGGATGTCGTTGTCGCCCGCCGTCGCCGCCTCGTCGAGAATCTCGCTGGCTCGTGCCATCGCGTCGGTGAGGCAGGCGAACTCCTCGGAGTGGCCGTCGATGGCCGCCACGGGGTCGCGTTCCGAGACCCGCGCGTTCACGTCCTCGAACGCGCTCATCGCCCGGAAGAACGACCCGGTGGCGTCGCCGTAGCTCTCGCCGAGATACTCGTCGAACCCGTCCTGCAACCGCCGGATGGCGTCGCGGAACGAGACGATGTCGTCGGCGAAGGCGTCGAACTGCCCGATTTCCCGCTCGAAGAAATCCACTTTCCGGCCGTAGTCCGCCGGTTCGAGGGCGGTGAGTTCGTCGAGCGAGTCGGCGTCGGACTCCTTCGTTAAACTGTCGAACGTGTCTCGCACGGGTTCGAGCGCCTCCGCTATCTGTTGGACCTGCGTGTCGATGCGGTTGAACTCCTCACCGTACAGTCTGGACACCGCGTTGTTGGTGCGGTAGAACGCCTGGTTGGCGTTCTCGTGGGTCTTGCCCGTCCACCAGAGGAACCAGAACGCCCGTCGGAGACGACCGAGGCGCGCTCGCTGGGCGGCGGTCTTGTCGAGTTGGTCGAGCGTGTTGAAGTGGCCGCGCGCGAGGTACAGCGACGCCGCGTCGTCCTCGAACGAGAACTGCGTCGTGGCGTTCAGGTCGTGGAACCCGCCGTCGTCGCCCGCCGCGGACGCGAACTCCTCGACCGCGGCGTCGAGGTCCTCCGCCGCGAGTCCGAGGATGCGGTCCACTCTGTCCGGCTCTTCCGTCGTCGTCTCGGTCGCGGGTTCGGTCGTCGTCGGCTCCTCGGTTGCAGTCGGGGTCGGCGTGTCCGTCGGCGTCGGCGTGGCAGTCGTCGTGGTCGTGGTCGTCGGCTCCTCGGTCGTCGTCTCCCCGCCGTCCGCCGACGAACACCCCGCGACGAAGAGTGCGCCCGCGGCCGCCAGATACGCTCGACGATTCATACGTACTACATGACTCTCAGATTACATAGGACTGTTGGTGAAAATAAACGACACGCGTTCGAGAACGTCCGCTCGTCGTGACAGTACAGAGTTCGAGACAGTACGGCGTTCGTGACAGTCGGAAAATCGGGGAGACGGCTCAGGTCGCGCGGTACACGTCGCCGCGGGGCTCGTAGATGTCGCCTTTCATCTTGAGCTTGTCAAGCTGGTCGTTGACCGTCTTCTCGTCCATGTTCAGCTCGCTGTTGGCGCGTTCGAGGACCTCGTCGTGGGGCGCGCCCTCCTCGTACTCCTCCTGCATGGTGCGGATGAGTTCGAGCAGGTTCTTGATGCGGTCGCGCTGGGTCTTCGAGCGACCCGTCTCCACGATGTCGGCGTCGAACTCCCCGGTCTCGGGGTCCATACCGATGTCGCGCAGGCAGGACTCGACGATGCCCGTGACGCGCTCTGCGTCCTCGCGGGTCACCTTGTCCGAGAGGCGGACGCGGGCGGACGCCTCGCCGAGGCGGACGAGCGCTTCGAGCTTCCGGGCGGTGACGGGGACGGGCGCGTCCTCGTCGGCACCGCGGGCGCGGAAGTCCACGTAGAAGTCGCGGATGACCTGCTTCGCCTCGTCGGTCATCGTCGGGTAGCAGGTGCGCTTCGAGTAGGCGATGTACTTGCGCAACAGGTCCGCGTCGATGGTCGGCGCGACCTCGTCGGTGACGGCGTCGACCTGCTGTTCCGTGAACTCGGAGTTGGCGACGTTCGTCCGCTGGGTGTTCAGCTCGCCCGCGTAGTTGGTCTTGAGGATGTGGTCCGCGAGCTTGGAGTCCTCGTCGGGGTCGGGGTCGTCCGTGACCGTGAAGATGAGGTCGAACCGGGAGATGAGCGCGGGTTCGAGGTCTATCTGCTCGCCAATCGGCTCGTACTGGTCGAAGCGGCCGTACTTCGGGTTCGCCGCGCCGAGGAGCGAACACCGCGACTTGAGCGTCGCGTTGATGCCGGCCTTGGAGACCGAAATCTGCTGTTGTTCGAGCCCCTCGTGCATCGCGGAGCGGTCTTCGGGCCGCATCTTGTCCAGCTCGTCGACCGCCGCGATACCCTTGTCCGCGAGGACGAGCGCGCCGGCTTCGAGCGTCCACTGCTGGCCGTCGCCGAAGTCGTCGCGGACGGCGGCGGCGGTGAGACCCGCCGAGGACGAACCCTTACCGGACGTGTAGACCGAGCGGGGCGCGATGTGGCGGATGTACGACAGCATCTGGGAGTTGTGCGAGACGAGCCCGTTGGAAACGTAGCTGTGGGTCCCTTCGACTTCGAGGTCGTACACCCACTCTTCGGCGGGTTCGACGCGCTCTATCGACTGAATCCGCTCCCAAGCGACGTTGCCGTCAACGAGCGACCGGAGCTCAGAGACGCGGTCTGCAACCGAGTGACCCCCATCAGCGACCGCTCGTGCCTCTTCGCCGTCTCGGCTCTGTAGTGCATCTTCGAACGCCGAGACGACGCGGGAGAGGCTTCCGCGGCTCGGGTTACGGTCGCCTCGCTCGTAGTGCTGGTACGTCGACCGCGGAAGGCCACACTCGGCCTGCGTGAGCCCGAGCGCCTCGCGGAGTTCCCGAAGCTCTCCGCCGGCGGGAATCAAGTCGGTGTTCGTGTTCCCGTTGGTTCCCACGAATTCGGCGGTTGCGAGCGATTTCCGTTCGGTTACGAATCCGATTTCGTCGACGTACGTCTCGAAGTCGTCGCCGCTGATTCGGAGCCGGTAGCTCCCGTTGTGTCGTGGGCGCAGTTGCGACCGGATACCAGCGGTGAGCAGGAGCGTCCGAACGTCTTCGAGGAGTCCGCGACTCATCGAGGCGACCGTTATCTCTCGTTGGCTCGCCGAGACGTGACCTTCGCCTTCGATGAGCGCGCGGAGGAACGCTCGGCCGGTGTTCGCACTCGCCGACATGAGCTGTTCCGGGATTCGTTGCTCGGCCGAGCCCGCCAAGAGCGTCGGGGAGAGGTTTTTGAGGAAGCTAACGAGCTCGCCGGACCCACAGATGACCTCACGTGCGCACTTTCCTTCGTGCGGGGACCGCTCGAAGTAGTTGACGCCGAGACGGTCGAATGCGTCTGCCACGTCGTCGAGCACTTCGCGGTCGTTGTTCGTGACGGAGACGTACCCGGTCGCATCGTCGCGCTGTTCGACGTACCCCTCAGCGACGATGTAGCCGACGAGCCGAGCGAGCCAGGGCTCCCACTCGTCTGGGAGTTCGAGTCGAATCGCGTTGTGCGACTTCGACCGGCGGAAGTCGACGTCGAGTTCGTCCCGACCCGTCGCCGGAAGCGAGTGCGGTGCCGCGAGGAACTCTCCTTCGGTTAGGCCGTCCGCCCTGACCGCAGTCGTCAGCCCGTCGCTCCGGGTGAACAGCGGATGGGAGGGAGTGACCTCGATTTCGCGGCCGGTGTTCGTCTGGATACGGAGCATTCGGTCCGGGGCCTCTCGCTTCCAGACTTTCGTCGCCTGACGCGGCGTGAGCGTTCCGTCGGGGCCGAGCGACGGGACGGTGAAGTCCGCGGTGTCCCAGACGCCGTCGTCGATGGGTTTCGGGTCGTCGAGGTTCGATTCGACCAACTCTCGAATCGGCACATCGCGCCCGTCGGCGAGCGTAACTCGCGTGTCACCGTCGACACACTTCCCGGTACCGGGGTCCCCTATCAACAGCATATGCAGGTCGCCGCGAATCCGCGACCCATCGGGCAGGTGCTTCGTGACGCCCGAGAACAGTTGGAGAATCATGGCCATCTTCTCTTGTTCGTAGCCGTAGATGGCGGGCGCGACGGACTCCACCATCTTCTCGTAGATGGCCGGGTCGTTCGAGAGTTCGACGATTTCGGCCACGTCCTCGTCGGATATCTCCATGTCCTCGAACTCCTCGTCCTCGATGGTGAGCGAGATGCCCTCCATGTAGTAGTCGAAGACGGGCGTCTTCTCGTTGCCCGAGGTCTGCTGTTCGATGTGGAGGACGCCGACGGCGGTGACGTGGTCGCCGGCGGTGACTTTACCGGTCACGTCGTCCGAGAGGTTGATGTCGATGCTCTGCGGCGTCTCGCCCCCGCGCAGGCCCTCGGGGGACTCCTGGACGCGCAGTTTCTGGGAGTCGACGAAGTTCGACTGGTCGAAGTCGATGCGGAACGGCCCCTGACGCTCGCATCCCTGACACTCGTGGGGCTCTTGGAAGCCGCCGTCACCCTGCGGGATGTAGCTCATCGTCCCGCAGCGCTGGCACTCGAAGGCGGCCTCCGTGATTTTCGGGCGCACGTCGGTCGCCTTCCGGACGATTCCCTGCACGGAGATGAGCGTCCCGATGTGGTCGTCGTTGACCCGGATGTTCCGAATGTCGACCGTCTCGGGGAGGTTGCGCATCCGGACGTGCGCCTGCCCGAGTTTCACGTCCGCGGGGAGGTCGAACAGGCGCAGCGCCTCCTCCGCGTACTCCTGGAACTGGCCGGGCTTCGTGATATAGTCGTCTGCGAGTTCCGCGTCGAACCGATAGAGGTCGTCGTAATCGATGTACAGCGACCGCTTTTCCTTCGGGTACTGCTGTGCGAGTTTTCCGATTTCCTCTCGATAGTAGTTGCGGTAGAACTCGATGAACCGCTCCGTCAGGTCTCGGTTCTGGGGGGCCTGCGCCATCGCACAAGGGTATGTCCCCAATCGGTTAAGAACCTTCGTCGTTCGGCCGACCCTCCGTCGTCCCGACGGGTCGGTCGCGCGCCGGGACTCGCGCGGCCCGACGGACCACAGCGGCCGCCCGCTACAGCGACACGTCGGTCTCGATGTCCTCGGTCGCCTCGCGGAGGCCGTCGCGGCGGGCGTCCTCGGCCATCCGGTTCGAGAGGTCGTCGTCGGTCAACAGCTCCGCGAACTCGTCGCGGAAGCGGTAGTTAGCCCGGCTCGAACGGATGTCCGCCTCGGCGACGGGGCGGCACTCGGCGACGACTTCGACGGGCACGTCGAGCGTCTCGGCGATGGTCTCGTCGTCCGCGCCGTCGACGAGCAGGTTGTCGAAGCGGTCGGCGTCGAACGGGAACTCGCGGTCGGCGTCGCGGACGAGGTGGAGGTCGAACCGAGCGGTGCGAACCGCCTCGGGCGACGCGTCGAGTTCGACCGCGAGGTCGGCGTCCGTGTCGCCGTCGAAGTAGCCGACGACGAGCGTGACGAGCGTGTCGTCGTCGAACTCGGTGTCGAACGCGTAGCGCTCGCGCATCGTCACCACCGTGTCGCGGACGCGCTCGCGGACCGCTTCGGGGTCGTCCACGTCGGCGAGCGACCCGCGCGACTCGGACTGCTGTTCGGTCACGGTGTCCGACCCGGTCGCCTCGATGAAGATGTCGCGGAGTTCGGCGGTCTTCTCGTCCATACCCGAAGAATGGCACGTCCAGCGTCTTTAATGATGCTGACCCGAGAGCCGCCGAGCACCGGAGAGACGACTCGAATCGGCCGACGAGACCGAGGACAGACCCCGCACACACACTCTGTAAACCGATAAGTTAAACATGGTTTACGAGACAGCGATGGGCATGGCAACCGAACACGAGTCAGTCGAACTCGTCGGCGACGAACTCGTCGGCAACATCGCCCGCGCCGCCCTGTTCGCGGCGCTCATGGGCGCGGGCAGTTACGTCTCGTTCCCGAACCCCATCTCGCCGATTCCGGTGACGATGCAGGTGCTCGTCGTCTTCCTCGCGGGCATCTTCCTCGGTCCCGTCTGGGGCGGCGGCTCCATCGCGCTCTACCTCGCCGCTGGCGGCCTCGGTGCGCCGGTGTTCGCCGGCGGCTCCGCCGGGCTTGCGCCGCTCGTCGGTCCGACCGCCGGCTACCTCTGGTCGTACCCCGTCGCGGCCGCCGTCGTCGGCCTCGTCGTTCACGGCGGCGTCGACATCGGCGACTACCGCGTAAGCACCGCCCGACTCGTCGGCGCGATGGTCGCCGGCACCGTCGTCGTCTACGCCTTCGGGACGCTCGGCTTCGCGTACGTCCAGAGCGTCGGCCTCGAGTCCGCCTTCTGGACGGCCTCCGCCGCGTTCATCCCCGCCGAGGCGTTCAAAATCGCCGCCGCGGTCGGCATCGTCCGCTCCGACGCCATCGCCGCCCAGTAGATGATTCGCGTCGACGGCCTCGTCCACCGCTACGGCGACACGGTCGCGGTCGATGACGTGGACCTCGCCATCGACGACGGCGAGTGCGTCATCGTCGCGGGCGCGAACGGCTCCGGCAAGACCACGCTCGTTCGCCACTTCAACGGCCTGCTCGACCCCGACGAGGGCTCGGTCTCCGTCAACGACCGGTCCGTCACCGACCACCTCGTCGCCGCCCGGACCGCGGTGGCGATGGTGTTCCAGCACCCCGAAGACCAACTGGTCGCGGCGACCGTCGGCGCTGACGTGGCGTTCGGCCCGGAGAACCTCGGCCTCGACCGCGACGAAATCGACCGCCGCGTCCGCGAGTCGCTCGCCGCGGTCAACCTCGACGGCCGGGAAGACGAGCGCGTCGATTCCCTCTCCGGCGGCGAGGTCGAACGCCTCGCCATCGCCGGCGCGCTGGCGATGCGACCCGACCACCTCGTCTTGGACGAACCGTTCACCGGCCTCGACGAACCCGCCCGTCGCTCCGTGCTCGCGCGCCTCCGCGACCTCCGCGCCGAGGGGACGAGCCTCGTCGTCGTCACGCACGACCTGCGCGACGTGGCCGAACTGGCGGACCGCGTGGTCGTCCTCGCCGACGGCGACGTCGCCCTCGACGCCGCGCCCGACGAGGCCGCAGACCGCCTCCCCGACCTCGACGTTCGCCCGCCGTGTTGACCTACGAACCGGGCGACAGCCTCGCCCATCGACTCGACCCGCGGACCAAACTCGCGGTGCAGGTCGCCTTCGCGGCGGCCGGGTTCGCGCATACCACGCCCACCGGGCTCGTCGCCCTCGGCGTCGTCGCCGCGGGCTGTCTCCGCGCCGCCGACGCGTCGCCGGTGGCGGCCCTCCGCGACCTCAAGTACGCGATTCCGTTCCTCGCGCTCGGCCCGCTGGTCGAGGCTGCCCGCCTCGGCGCGCCGTGGTTCGACCCCGAAGCGGCCGTCGAACCGGCGCTCGCCAGCGTCCGCGTGCTACTCGTCTTCTTCGTCGCGGCGGCGTACGTCAGGACGACGCCCGTGCGCGAGTCTCGCGCGGCGATTCAGCGGCTCGTTCCGGGCCGCGTCGGCGTCGCGCTCGGCGTCAGTATCGCCCTCGTCTTCCGGTTTCTCCCCTTGGTCCGCCGCGACCTGCGCCGCGTCCGCGAGGCGCAGGCGGCCCGCCTCGGGAGCGAAAGACGACTGGACGAACGGCTCTCACTCGTCGCCGCCGGCGGCCTCCGGCGGTCGTTCGCGCGGGCCGACGCGCTCGCGCTCGCCCTCCGCGCGCGGTGTTTCGCGTGGAACCCGACGCTCCCCGAGATTCGGTTCGGCCGGCGCGACGCGCCCGGACTCGTCCTCGCCGCCGTGCTCCTCGCCAGCCTCGCGTTCTGAGGTCGCCCGGGGCGCTCGTAATCCGCCGACCGACACGCCTCGGGTGGCAAGATTTAACCCTCCGTTCTCCGGTGATTGATTATGGACTTTGCGGCACAGGCGGATGTTACCCGGGAGACGTTCTGGACGATTAGTCCGGTCGGCGAGGCGCTCTTCTACGGCCTCGCCGCCATCGCGTCGCTCGTGTTCCTCTACGGGGTGTACGAGCGGTTCGCGCGATACGCGCGCGGCGGCGAGGACCCGTTCGACCGGCTGTCGGACCTGCCGGGGCGGACGGTTCGGGCGGCGAAAGTGGTGTTCTCCAACGAAAAGCAGTTCAAGCGCGACCGGTTCGCCGGCGTGATGCACGCGTTCATCATGTGGGGCTTCCTGACGCTCCTCATCGGGACGACCATCCTCGCCATCGACATCGACGTGTGGCGGCGAGTGACGGGCAGTTCCTTCTTCGTCGGCGACTTCTACCTCTCGTACTCGTTCGTCATGGACCTGATGGGGCTGTTGTTCGTCGTCGGCGTCGGGATGGCGCTGTGGCGGCGCTACGGGGTCCGACACCCGCGGCTGTGGGGCAAACACACCGGCTTCGAGGACGCCGCGTTCGTCTGGACGCTCTTTTTCCTCGGCGTCGGCGGCTACGTCCTCGAAGGTATCCGCATCGTCGGCACCGAGTTCCCCGAGTTCGAGACGGTGAGCTTCGTCGGCTACTTCGTCGCCCTCGTGTTCGACGCCGGAGGCATGAGCCAGGGCCTCGCGCAGACGCTCTACTGGTTCGGCTGGTGGTCCCACGCGCTCCTCGCCTTGGCGTTCGTCGCGGCCGTCCCCTACGCCAAGCCCCTGCACATGCTCACCTCCTTCGCCAACATCGTCACCGCAGACGAGAAGGCGGGCACGCGCCTGCCGAAAGTGCCCGCGGACACGCCGCCGGACGAAATCGGCTACGTCTCCGAAGACGACTTCTCGTGGAAGGCGATGCTCGACATGGACGCCTGCACGAAGTGCGGCCGCTGTACCGACGCCTGCCCGGCGAAGGCCTCCGGCCGCAACCTCGACCCGCGGGACGTGATTCTCGACCTGAAGACCTACCGCGAGTCGGTCGACGCCGGCGGCGACTCCATCGACATCGTCGCGGACGGCGGCACCTCCGTCGTCGACGCCGAATCGATGGAGTCCTGCATGGCCTGCATGGCCTGCATGGACGCCTGCCCGGTCGATATCGAGCACCTGACGCACTTCACCGAGATGAACCGCCGGCTCACCGAGACGGGCCAACAGCAAGAGCCGGTCCAGGAGGCGATGATGAACATCTTCCAGAACGGCAACGCCTTCGGCGACCCACAGCGCAAGCGGCCCGACTGGACCGACGACCTCGACTTCGAGGTGCCCGACGCCCGCGACGAGTCGGTCGAGTTCCTCTGGTACGTCGGCGACTACCCCTCCTACGACGAGCGCAATCGCGCCGTCGCCCGCTCGATGGCCCGTATCTTCGAGGAAGCGGGCGTCTCCTACGGCATCCTCTACGAGGACGAACAGCACGACGGCAACGACGTGCGCCGCGTCGGCGAGGAGGGTCTCTACGAGATGCTCGTCGAGGACAACGTCGCCGCCATGGCCGACTGCGAGTTCGACAAAATCGTCTGCACAGACCCCCACTCGTACAACACGTTCAAAAACGAGTACCCGGAGATGGACGACTCGTTCGACTACCCGGTGTACCACTACACCCAACTGGTCGAGCGCCTCGTCGGCGACGACCGCCTCGGTCTCGCGGGCGACGAACTCGCCGCCCAGACGGTGACGTACCACGACCCGTGTCACCTCGGCCGGTACAACGGCGAGTACGAAGCGCCCCGCGAGGTCATCCGCGCGACCGGCGTCGAACTCGCCGAGATGCCGCGCAACCGCGACCAGTCGTTCTGTTGCGGCGGCGGCGGCGGCGGCCTCTGGATGGACCACGAAGAGGAGTCGAAGCCGTCCGAAGAGCGCCTGCGCGAGGCGCTCGACGACACGACCGGCGGCGTCGAGCGGTTCGTCGTCGCCTGCCCGATGTGCGCGACGATGTACGAAGACGGCCGCAAGACCGGCGACTACGAGGAAGACATCGACATCGTGGACATCTCCGAACTCGTCGTGGAGGCGCTCGACGCGAAGGCCGCCGCGACGACCGAGACGGGGACGGACACGACGCCCGCGTCGGCCGACTGAGTCGGCGGCGCGGCTGTTCTGTTCTGTTCTGTTCTGTTCTGTTCTATCCTATTCTATTCTATTCTAAGTCCAAGCGGTCGATGGACTCGCGGATGACGCCCGCCGACTCCCGGAGCGCCGCCGTCTCGGCCTCCGAGAGGTCGAACTCGTGGACGTCGCGGACGCCGCGTTGGTTGACGGTACACGGGAGGCTCATGTAGACGTCGTCGACGCCGTGTTCGCCCGAGACGAGCGTCGAGACGGTGAGGATGGAGTTGTCGCCGCCGAGGATGCGCTCGGTGGTCGCGGCCACGGAGCGCGCGACGCCGTAGTTCGTCCGCTCCTTGCGCTCGATGATTTCGTAAGCGGCCTCGCGGACCTCCTCTTCGACGCGGGCTTTGAGCGCGTCGACGTCGTCGACGCCGTGGCTGGTGGCGTACGACTCGAACGGGATGCCGCCGAGGTTCGCCGAACTCCAGACGAGGACCTCGCTGTCGCCGTGCTCGCCGACGACGTAGGCGTGGACGTTCGCCGGGTCGAGGTCGAACTCGCGGCTGAGCGAGTGGCGGAACCGCGACGTGTCGAGGACGGTGCCGGAGCCGATGACGCGCTCGGCCGGCAGGTCCGACACCTTCCACGTGACGTACGACAGCACGTCCACGGGGTTGGTGACGATGAGCATCACGGCGTCGTCGTTCAGCCCCTCGGTAATCTGCGGAATCATGTCGGCGAAGATGTCGGCGTTCCGCTCCATCAGGTCGAGGCGCGTCTCGTCGGGCTTCTGGCTGGCTCCGGCGGTGACGATGACCACGTCGGCGTCCCAGCAGTCCTCGTAGTCGCCCGTCCGGACGCGGACCGGCGACGTGAAGTACGCGCCGTGGTTGAGGTCCATCGCCTCGCCCTCGACGCGCTCTTCGGCGATATCGACGAGGATTATCTCGCCGACGAGACTGCTCTCCATCAGCGCGAACGCCGTGCTCGACCCGACTGCGCCGGCGCCGCCGACCACCGCGACCGTACCTTTGCCGCGCTCAGTGCTCATACCCGTCGTTCGGCCGAGCGGTTGATAAAAACAGAGCTCCGTTTCGGAGAACTGGGAATACTACTTTTGTACCAGATTATAATTTGTTAGATACGGGTCGATGATGACACATTTTTCGAAAATAGTGAATACGGAGAGCGGTCGACCCCGCGTGCGGTGGCTCGTCGGTCGGCGGCTGGTGAGCCTATTCGCGGTCGTACTCTTTCTTGAAGCCGCGGAACTCGGTCCGGTGGGCCTCCTCGTCGGCGAGGATGGTCACGGCGAGGTCCTCGGTGACGGGGTCGTTGGCCTCCTCCGCGGCGTCGATGAGCGCGCGGTAGGTCTCGATGGCGTCCTCCTCGGCCGTGAGGACGCCGTTGATGACCGCGAGCACGTCCGTGCTGTCCTCCGGGGGCTGGAGGTCGTGCTGGCGCGCCTCGAAGGACGCCGAGCCCGGCGGCTGCTCGTCGAGTTGTTTCAGCCGGTTGCCCAGCTGCTCGGCGTGGGTGAGTTCCTCCTGAATGTCAGTCTGGAGGGACTCTTTTATCTCCTCCGCCCGGACGCCGTCGAGGACGATGGAGTTCGTCATGTAGTTCATCACGGTCTCGATCTCGTCCTGATAGGCGCGCTTCAACAGCGCGGTTACGTCCTCAGACATAGCGACTTCGTATTGACGCTCTGGCAACAAATAGCTGTTCGCCGCGGCGAGGCGGGCGGCCGGCCGAGGCGTCGGCGTCGGCGAAAATCAGCGTGCGAGACGGGTCGGCGGCGCGAAGTTCAGTCTTCGAGCGCGACGAGTTCGACGACGTAGCCGTCGGGGTCCTTCACGAACGCCGCGCGGGCGTTCACCGGGTCGATGTCCACCGGCGGCTTCACGACCTCGGGCGACTGCGCCTCGACGATGTCCTCGAAGGCGCGGTCGGCGTCGGCGACCTCGACGGCGACGTGGTCGATGCCGGCGGGTTCGACGCGCGCCGCCGAGGTGGGGTCGTACTTGAACTGCAGTTCCATGTCGGTGTCGTCGCTGCCGACGTAGACGTTCCGGACGCCGTCGAGTTCGAACTCGTTGGTCTGTTCGAGGCCGAGGTCGGCGTAGAAGTCGAGCGTGGCGTCGATGTCCGAGACGACGAGGGCGGTGTGGATGAGACCCATGGCCGACGCGACGCGGCGGGGAGAGATAACGTCTGGTCTTCGTGTCAGGCCTGCCGCGAGGCGTCCACGTCGATGGCCTCGACGGGACAGATATCGACACAGAGCATGCAGTCGATACACTGGTCTTCGTTGGTCGGTTCGACCTTCTGCTCGCTCACCGGGTGGTCGGGCGTGTCGACCCACGTGAACACGTCCACGGGGCAGTTTTCGAGGCACGCGCCGTCCGCGAGACAGATGTCGTAGTCGACGGCGACGTGGGTGCCGTGGATGCCGAGTTTCTCCGGCGGTTCGACGGGCCCCCAGACGGCGACGCCGTTTTCCTCGCCCGCTCGCTCCCGATTCTGGTCGAAGTTCGAGTCGATAGCCATTGCCGGGCGTTGGCCGTACCGCGTACTAAAACGTCCGCATCTGCGACGTCAAAAATCGGGGACGGTGTCGGGGTCGAGAGTTGTTTTGGAGTCGGGTCGAGGTCGGAATCGGAGTCGGTATCCCGACCGATACCGGAGGCGTCAGCGACGAACCGCGAGGAAGGCGGCCGCGAGGAGCGCGATGACCGCGAGCACGGCGCTGAAACCGGGGACGACGGTGTCACTAGTACCGGTCGTCTCGGTCGTCGCCGAGGCCGACGCGTTCGTCGTCGTCTCAGTCGTCTCGTCCGCCGTCGTGGTCGTCTCGGTGTCGGTCGATTCGGTCGTCTCGGCCGGTTCGGTCGTCGTCTCCGCCGCCTGGAGCGAGAGCGTCGCCGTGTCGGTCGAGTTGTTCGTCGGGCCGAGCGCGAGCGAGTAGTCGCCCGCGTCGAGCGTCGCCGGGAGGGTCTCGGTCGTCTGCGTCGCGTTCACCGAGTCGTTGCCGGCGGCGGCGAGGTACGACGAGGCGTTCGCCTGTCCCGCCGTCGAGGTGTTCAGTTCGAGGGTGACGTTGCCGTCGCGGTCCTCGTCGACCACCGTCGCGTTGACGGCGAAGTTCACGTCCTCGCCGCCGATGCGGAGCGGGACCGTGTTGTTGTCGCCGGCCAGCGCCGCGGACGTGTTGTTCGCATCCGACGCGCCGGAGAGCGTGATGGAGACCACTTCGCCCTGTTCGGCCGTGTACGCGTCGTCTGTGAACTCGTAGTGGCCCGAGGCGGCGGCCGCGGGCATCACCGCCGCCGCGAGGACGGCGGCGACGAGGAAGGTCGTCGTCAGGAGTGTGCTTCGATTGGAGGGTCGCATCGCCCGCCAGTTTTCAGAGCCCGAATAAGTTATTTTCTATATCGTAATGTTAAACGATAATCAATATCGCGCAGTCCGGAAGGGGAGAGAGCCACGAACCAGTCGCTCGGGGCCTCGGAATCGAAAGGAAATCAGCGAACTGAGCGTCGGTCGGGCGACTATACCCGCGCGGCCTCGATGTGTTCGAGGACGCGAGAGATGTGGTGGTCGTCCCGGGCGGGCGCCTGCTTCCGATAGGTTCGGAGGGCGTCTACGAGATAGTCGAGTTCGGCGCTGTCGAAATCTTCGTCGCCGGCCTCGACCCGCGCGAGCAGGCCGGGGGCCGGTGTCGGCTCTTCGTCTGCATCGACCGCCCGCTCGATGGCGTCGAGCAAGGCGGCGTGGACGACCCACGTCTCTTCGCGAGAGAGGTCGAGCGCCGTCGGACGGTCCTGGGCCGATGTGGTCATTGTGGGGCCTCTATCGTATCCTATGGGCGGGGAGATATAAATGTATGTGTACTGTTGTCATGCGTCACGCACAACAGCGAAAGCCGCCGGGGCGTTCGCTCCCGAGGTCTATTCGAATGCTTCGATTCCCGTCAGGTCAGCGCCAAGAACGAGCGTGTGGATGTCGTCGGTCCCCTCGTACGTGTAGACGGTCTCGATGTTCTCCATGTGGCGCATCGGCGAGTAGTCCGTCGTGATGCCGTTGCCGCCGAGCATCTCGCGGGCGGTTCGGGTCACCTCGCGGGCGACGCGGACGTTGTGCCGCTTCGCCATCGACACCTGCTGGTGTCGCAGGTCGCCGCGCTCTTTGAGGTCGGCGAGGCGGTGGGCCATCAACTGCGCGTTCGTGATTTGGGTCGCCATCTCCGCGAGTTTCCCCTGCTGGAGTTGGAACCGCGCGATGGGGCCGCCGAACTGGTCGCGGTCCTTCGCGTACTGACGGGCGTCCTCGAAGGCGTCGCGGGCCGCGCCGACGACGCCCCACGCGATGCCGAACCGCGCCTGCGTGAGACACGAAAGCGGCCCCTTCATCCCCTCGACGCCGGGGAGCACGTCCGCCTCGGGGACTCGCACGTCGTCGAGGCCGATTTCGCCCGTGACCGACGCGCGCATCGAGAGTTTCCCCTCGATTTTGTTCGTCGTCACCCCGTCGCGGTCGGTCTCGACGAGGAAGCCGCGAACTGGCGACCCCTCCGCCGACACGTCGCGCGCCCAGACGACCGCCACGTCGGCGATGGGCGAGTTCGTAATCCACGTCTTCGAGCCGTTGAGGACGTAGCCGTCGGCGTCGCGCTCGGCGCGGGTCTCCATCCCCGACGGGTCGGAGCCGTGTTGCGGTTCGGTCAGGCCGAAACAGCCGACCGCCTCGCCCGACCCGAGCTTCGGGAGCCATCGCTCCTTCTGCTCGTCGGAGCCGTAGGCGTGGATGGGGTAGATGACGAGCGACCCCTGCACGCTCGCCATCGACCGGAGGCCGGAGTCGCCGGCTTCGAGTTCCTGCATCAGGAGGCCGTAGGCGCGCTCGCCGAGGCCGGGGAGACCGTAGCCGTCGAGGTTAGGCGCGTAGAAACCGAGTTCGCCCATCTGCGGGATGAGTTCGGTCGGGAACGTCCCGGCCTCGTAGTGCTCGCCGATGTCGGGTTTGACCTGCTCGTCGACGAAGCGGCGGGCCTCGTCGCGGACGAGTTTCTCTTCGCCGGTCAGGTCGCCCTCCAATTCCAGATAATCGAGCATGATAGACTCTGCGCCCGGCGCGGTGAAAAGCGATTCGCTCGGTCGAGATTCGCGGGGGATTGGAGCCCGAAAAGTCGGAGACGAAAGCGGGGTAGACGCGACTCGGCAGCGGCTCGATTACGACTCGAAAACGGCTCGTGACCGTCGAACCGCTCAGGCCGCCGATTCGACCGAGCCCGCGTTCGTCCGGTTCACGTAGGTGATGAAGTTGTCGAACAGGCGCTTGGCCTCGCAGGCGGCGGCGTAGTTCTCCGGCGTGATGCCGTCGATGACCGAGCGAATCCGCTCGTCGGGGAGGAAGTCCTTCTGCCTCGCGATGGCCTCGGCGGTGTCGGTGTCGTACTCGGGGTGGAACTGGACGCCGAAGGCGTGGCTCCGGCGGAACGCGTGGACGCCGAACTCGTTTTCCGCGAGGAGTTCCGCGCCCGGCGGGAGTTCGGTCACTCGGTCGCCGTGGGAGGTGAAGACGGTGAAGCGCTCGCCGATGCCGGCGAGGATGTCGTTCCCGTCGTCCGGGCGGGTCCGCTCGATTTCGTTGTAGCCGAGTTCGAACTCGCCCATGTCCTCGACGGTACCGCCGAGGGCCGCCGCGACGACCTGGTGGCCGAAACAGACGCCCAAGAGGGGAAGACCGCGCTCGTCGGCGTCGGCGACCCACGACACGAGGCTCCGAATCCACGCCTCGTCCCAGTAGACCGACGACGACGACCCGGTAATGACGACGCCGTCGTAGTCGAAGTGGTCGGGAAGACGGCCGTCGGTGACGTCGAACTCGACGAGGTCGGCGTCGAGTTCGCGCCTGAAGTTTCGTGACGTGCTCGAATCGCCGTGGGAGGCGTCCAAGAACGCGAGTCGCGGGCGAGTCATCGTGGAGAGACAGTCGGTGTGGCTCTAAAGAAGTTGCGCCCGGAACGCTCTCTGCCGGCTCCTGGGACGGGGCGCGTCGGCGGCGACAGCGGGGAGAACGCCCCCGAGCGCCGCTCAGTCGTCGTCGAGCGATTCGAGGAAGGAGACGAGCGCGTCGTTGACGAGGCGCGACCGCTCGACGGTGACGAGGTGGCGCGCGCCCGCGAACGACTCGAACTCGCCGCGCGGGAGTCCCTCGGCCAGCGCGCGGCCGCCTTCGACCGGCCAGACCGGGTCGTCGCCGCCGTGGAGGACGAGCGTCGGGACCGTCACCTCGTAGAGCGGGCCGGCGTCGTAGTCGGCGACGGCGGCGGCCTGTGCGGCCCACGCCTCGGGGTCGGCGTCTTCGCGCCCGCGCCACGAGACGAGTTGCTCGACCACGTCCGGCTGTTCCGCGCGGAACTCCTCGGAGAGCGCCGGCGCGAGCGACTCGCGGAGCGCGGCCGGGTCGTCGGGCGCGGCGGAGAGCGGTTCGGGGTCGATTTCCGCTCCCGAGGCGGCGGTGCCGACGAGGACGAGGCTCCGAACGCGGTTCGTCGTCCGCGCGGCCTCCAGCGCGACCAGTCCGCCGAGGCCGAACCCGACGAGATGAGCCTTCCTAACGTTCGCGTCCGCGAGGACGGCCACGAGGTCGGAGACGAGCGTCTCGACCGAGTACGGCCCCGCGGGCGCGTCGGAGCGGCCGGCCCCGCGGAGGTCGGTCACGAGGCTCTCGTAGGGACCGGCGACGGCGGCGTGCTGCCAGCCCCACTGCCACGCGCCGTAGCCCGCGTCGCCGACGAAGGCGACCGTCTCGCCGTCGCCCTCGCTGTCGTAGTACAGTTCGACCCCGTCTGCGACTGCCGTGGGCATACCGGAGGCTCGGCGGGCGAGCGACTTAGGGCGTCCGTCTCGCGGACGCGAAACGAGCGAAAAGGAACGCGAACGCGAACTCGGGTCGGTCGCGCGACCGGGTCAGGCGTTCAGAACCGCGCGAAGCACGTCGGGAGCCTCGTCGAGCGCGTCGTCGAGCGCGTCCACGTCGGGACCGCCGCCCTGCGCGAAGTCCGCGGGGCCGCCGCCGCCGCCGCCGACCTTCCCGGCGAGTTGGCCGACGACCTGCCCGGCGTTGATGCCCACGCCGTCGGGGACGCCGACGACGAACTGGGCGCTCCCGCCCGCTGCGGAGCCGAGGACGGCCACCTTCCCCTCCTCGACCAGCGCGTTCGCGGTCGCGCGGAGTTCGTCCGCGTCGCCGTCGAGGTGCTGGACGACGGCGGGCGTGCCGTCGATGTCGATTTCGTCCGCCCCGGCCGCGGCGCGCGCCTCGGCGAGTTCCGTCTTCAGGCGGTCGATGGTCTTGCCGCGCTCCTTCCACTCGGTGAAGAAGCGCTCGGCCGTCTCGGGCACGTCCGCGGGGTTCACGTCGAGCACGTCGGCCGCGCCGTACAGCGCGTCCTCGGTGCGCTGGGTGGCCTCGATGGCCGCGTCGCCCGCCGCGAAGACGACGCGCTCGACGCCGTCCTGCACGGGCTCCGTGGTCAGCACCTTGATGGCCCCGATGTCGCCGGTGCGCTTGACGTGGGTGCCGCCGCAGGCCTGCACGTCGGTGCCGACGTGGATGAGGCGAATCTGCTCGCCCGGCGGGATGCCGCCCTGATAGAGGTCGAAGCCGTGTTTCTTCTCGGCGTCGCGGCGGTCCGGCCACTCCTGTTTGACCGGGATGTTCCGCATCACGATTTCGTTGGCGACGCGCTCTATCTGCTTGACCTCCTCGCGGGTGATGCGCTCGTAGTGGGTCACGTCGAGCCGCGAGCGGTCGACGCCCTTCGACGCGCCGGCCTGCCGGATGTGGTCACCGAGGACCGTCCGGATGGCGTGACCGATGACGTGGGTCGCCGTGTGGTGGCGCATGAGCCGACGGCGGCGCTCGGCGTCGAGTTGGCCGCGGACGAACTCGCCCTTACCGGGGTCCTCGTCGGTGCGGTGGAGCACCACGTCGCCCACGATTTGCACGTCGGTCACCTCGACCGTCGTGTCGTCGGTGGCGAGCGAGCCGTGGTCGGCGGGCTGGCCGCCGCCTTCGGGGTAGAACATCGTCTGGTCGAGGACCACGTCGTAGCCCTCCTCGCGTTCGAACACGTCGAGGACGACGGCCTCGAACTCGGTGCGCTCCTGGTCGTCGTAGTAGAGCTTGTCCGTCGCCGGCAGGTCGCCGAGACGGTCGTCGCGCTCCGCGGCCTCGCCCTCGCCGTCGACCTGCTCGTGACGGTCGGCGACGAGCGAGTAGAAGTCGTCGGGGATGTCGACGGTCGCGCCGCGCTCCTCGGCGATTTCCTGCACCATGTCGGGCTGGATGCCGTGGGAGTCGTACAGCTCGATGAGTTCGTCGAGCGGGATGGGCTCGTCCTTGCCGGCGTACTCGTCGGCGAGCTGCTGGACCTTGCGGGAGCCGCGTTCGAGCGTCTTTCTGTACTTGCGCTCCTCGCTGCGGACGATGTCGCGGATGGTGTCGCGGTTCTGGTAGTCGAGGCGCTCGGCCTGCATGTCCACGAGCTCGTCGAGCGGGGCGTCCACGCCGAGGTTGTCCACGAGGCGCTTGGTGCGCCGGAGGACCATGCGGGCGAGGTAGCCCGTCCCGACGTTCGAGGGGACGATGCCGTCGCCGAACATGTACGCGAGGGTGCGGCAGTGGTCCGCGATGGCGTAGATGTCCTCGAGCGGGCGGAGCAGCGCGGTGAGTTCGGCCTCGTCGACGCCGAGTTCGCCCGCGACTTCGGCGCGCGCGGTTGCGAGGTCGTCGATTTCGTCGATGTCGAGGTGGCCAGAGAGCTTCGCCGCGCGGTGGATGAGTTCCTCCTCCTCGTCGGTGTGCTCGATGCCGACGTTGTCCTTCAGGAACTCTATCATGTCGGGGTAGACGGCCTCGTACACCGTCGGCGTCCCCTGCGACACCCACGTCCACCGTTCGAGTCCGTAGCCGGTGTCGACGATGTAGGTGTCCATCGGCGAGTAGGTGTTGCCGTCCTTGAGTTCGTAGTCGCCCTCCGGGTCCTGCTTCATCGACATGAAGACGAGGGTGGCGAGTTCGGCACCGCGGTAGAGGACTTCGAAAGCCGGACCGGCGTTGCCGCCGCCGACCCACGGGTCCTCGATGTAGGTGATTTCGGAGATGTCCGCGCCGAGCGACTCGAAGAACTCGTCGCAGAGGCGGACCGTCTCGTCCTTCCAGTAGACCTCGCCCTCGTAGGCGTACTTGTCGCCGGCCTCCTCGCGGGCGTTGAACGCGTGGTGGGCCATCATCTCGAACGCCATCGTGTGGCGGCCGGTCTTGCCCACGTTGTCGATGTCCTGCATCCGAATGCAGGGCTGAGAGACGGTCAGCGGGTTGGCCGGCGGCGGCGTCTCGCCGGACGTGACGAGCGGCTGGAAGTCATAGATAGATGCCTGCGTCAAGAGCACGTCGTCGCGCCAGCGGTTCGCGGCGACCGGGTAGGGGTCGATGCGCTCGTGGTCGTGGTCCTCGAAGAAAGAGAGGAACTTCTCGCGCATCTCTTCGAGGGTGTACTCCTCGTCGAAGCCGGGGTTGTCGATGAAGGTGTAGTCGTCGGCGGGCGGTTCACCGCAGGTCTCGCGGTCGGGGTCTCGTGTCCAGAAGTGGACGCCCGTCACGGGGCATTGCTTCCGGTAGAAGCCCTCCTCCTCGAAGTAGTCGAGGCGGTACTCCGCTTCGAGTTCGCTCATTGCCAAACTCTGGTCTACCGTCGGGTAAAACAGTTCCGGGAAATGGACGCAGACGCCCGATTCCCCTCAATTTCGCCCGCACGGGCCGCGTCGTTCTTTTCCCTCCCGAACGAACGAGGAGTATGGAACTCGCCTCGCTCCGACGGCGGCCGGCGGTCGAACTGCTCGCGTGGGTCGTCCTCGCGCAACTCGCGGGCGTGCTCGGGAGCGTCTTCACCGTGACCGCAATCGGGTCGTGGTACGCGACGCTCACCCGCCCGTGGTTCGCCCCGCCGAACTGGGTGTTCGGCCCGGTCTGGGTGACGCTGTTCGCCCTGATGGGCGTCGCCGCGTGGCTCGTCTCCCGGCGCGACAACCCCCGCCGCGAACGGGCGCTCGCCGTCTTCGTCGGCCACCTCGTCGTCAACGTCGCGTGGTCCGCGGCGTTCTTCGGACTGCAGTCGCCCGCGCTCGGCCTCGCCGTCATCGTCGTCCTCCTCGCGGCGATTCTGGCGACGATGCGCGAGTTCGCCGCCGTCGACCGGCGCGCGGCCGGCCTCCTCGTCCCGTACCTCCTGTGGACGTGCTTCGCCACCGCGCTCAACTACGGCTTCTGGTCGCTAAACTGAGCAGTCGACCGGGCGACTCCCGCCTCGACGCCGTGTACTGCCAACCTCGGCGCGTTCTTGGGTATTGAAAACATGCCGCAACGATTATAGTTCTCGTTATCGTTCGATAGGAAGACTGCCGTGCACGCGACGGACCCAACGGTTTTCGTGGACGACGACTTCGACGATATCGACCTCGGCGACGGGGTCACGGTGGCGTCAGCGAGTGACGAGAACGACCCGACCGACGCCGCGTGCGCCGTCGTCACGGACCCCGACGCGGCGGTCCCCGACGACGTGCCGACGATTCTGTACACCGACGCGCCGCCCGAGGCCGTCGAGCGACCCGACCGGTTCGACGCCTACGTCAGCCGCGGCGACCGCTCCGCGCTCGAATCGCAGGTCCGCTGGGTGCTCGCATCGACCGCCGACCGGGACGCAAGCGAGGTGGCGACAGCCCGAAACGACGCCGAGTGGGACCGGCTCAAACGGCTCTACGAGGGGACGACGGACCTCATCGCGGCCGAGACGGTCGAGGAACTCTACGAGCGCGCTATCGGCCTCACGGAGCACATCCTCGAGTTCGACAACACCTCGTTTTTCCTCCACGACGGCGACAGTTTCTACGTCGTCGCCAACAACGACGACATGGCCGGAATGGGCCCGATACCGACCGACATGGGCCTGCTCGGGGAGACACACCGAGCCAAGCGCTCGTTTCTCGTGGACGACGTGCGCGACCACCCGGAAGCCGACCCCAACGACCCCGCCTATCGCTCGGCGGTGAGCGTCCCCGCGGGCGACGACGGCGTGTTCCAAGCCATCTCCAACGAGGTCGGCGCGTACGACGAGACCGACCTCACGCTGGCAGAACTCCTCGTGTCCTACGTCTCCGAGACGCGGAGTCGCATCGAGTCCGAAGCCGCCCTTCGACAGAGCCGCGAGCAGATAGAGCGACTCCACCGAGGGGCCACGGAACTGGCCGCGGCGACGAGTCTCGACGAACTGTTCGAACAGACCGTCGAAATCACCGACGACATCCTCGAGTTCGACATCAGCTACGTGGGCGTCGTCGAGGACGGCTACATCGTTCCGGCGGCCATCTCGTCGGACGCGCCGGCCGACGGCGCGGAGCGCGTCCCCCTCGACGACGGCGGCATCGCGGCCGAAGTGTTCCTATCTGGGAACACCGACATCACCGACGACGTGCGCGACCACCCCGAGGCCAGACCGGTCAAGCGGATGTACCGCGCGGTCCTGAGCGTCCCCATCGGGGACCTCGGCGTCTTTCAGGCGACCACCTTCACCCCCGGCGCGTTCGGCGAGCGAGACGCCGAACTGACCGAACTCCTCATGGCGCACGTCGCGGTCACGGCCGAGCGCATCCGCGCCGAGTCGCGGCTCAGGGAGGAGCGCGACCGCTCGACGGCGCTGTTCGAACACGTCTCCGACGCCGCCGTCGCCTACGACGTGGAAGCCGGCGCGCTCACGGTGCGCGACGTGAACCGGGCGTTCCAGTCGGCCTTCGGCTACGACGCCGACGACGTGGTCGGAAGCGACCTCCTCGGGCGAATCGTCCCGCCGGAACCCGACCCGAACCCGGTGCCCGAACCGGGTGCCGACGAGACCATCCCCGAACTCCTCGTCGCCGCCGGCGAGAGCTACCGCGGAGAGGTCCGCCGCCGGACCGAAGGCGGCGTCCGCGAGTTCATCCTGAACGTCGTCCCGCTGTCGCCCGGCGAGGAGCGCGGGTCGGGCTACGCCATCTACACCGACATCACGGAGCGGAAGACCCGCGAAAGCGAGTTAGAGCGACAGAACGAGCGGTTGGAGGAGTTCGCGAACATCGTGAGCCACGACCTTCGCAACCCACTTTCGGTCGCCCGCGGGAACCTCGACCTCGCCCGCGAGACCGGCGACGAGACGCGGTTCGACACCGCCGAGCGGGCGCTCGAACAGATGGAGGAACTCATCGACGACCTGCTGTCGCTCGCCCGCCGCGGTCAACTGGTCGACGAGACCGAACGGGTCGACCTCCCGGCGGTCGCCCGGCAGGCGTGGGCGACCACCGACACCGCCGACGCCGAGTTAGCCACCTGCCAGTCGGTCGTCGTCGACGCCGACGAGGACCGCCTCGCCGAACTGCTCGCCAACCTGTTTCGGAACGCGGTCGAACACGCCGGACCCGACGTGTGCGTCGAGGTCGGCGGCGTCGACGGCGGCTTCTACGTCGAAGACGACGGCCCCGGCATCGACGCCGAGCGCCGCGACGAGGTGTTCGAACCCGGCGAGACGACCGGCGACGACGGCATCGGCTACGGCCTCGCAATCGTCGAGTCCATCGCCGAGGCCCACGGCTGGTCGGCCATCGTGACTTCGGGGACGGCGGGCGGCGCGCGCTTCGAGTTCCGGGCGTAAGAGAAGGTGAGTAGAGAGGCCGGAAACCGGGACAGCGCGGCCGATTCGACTCGGTTCAGTTCAGTTCTGCGAGAGCGCGAGCGACGCGAGGAGCGCTTCGAGTTGGACCTGCTCGTTCGCGCCCTCGGAGATGCGGTAGTCGGCCTCGCCGATGCGCTCCATGAGGCGGACGGCCTCGCGCTCGCCGAGGTCGAACTCCCAGACGGAGCGGTGAAGTTGGTCGATGATGTCGCCGCCGGCCATGCCGGTGTCGACGATGAGCGTCTCTAACTGCTTTCGCGCGGCCGTGAACTCGCCGTCGATGGCGGCCCGGACCATCTCCTCGATGTCCTCGGGGCGGGCCGTCGAGGTAATCATGTAGACGGCCTCCTCGTCGACGACTTCGCCGGTCGTCGCGGCGGCCTGCAGGGAGTTGATGGCGCGGCGCATGTCGCCGCCGGCGGCGTAGACCAGCGCGTCGAGGCCGTCCTCGGTGACCTCGATATCCTCGGCCGCGGCGATGTCGCGGACCTGTTCCGCGACGGCGTCGTCGCCGAGCGGGGAGAAGCGGAACACCGCGCAGCGCGACTGGATGGGGTCGATAATCTTCGAGGAGTAGTTACACGAGAGAATGAAGCGCGTGTTGTCGGAGAACTGCTCCATCGTCCGGCGGAGCGCCGACTGCGCGTCGTTCGTCAGCGAGTCGGCCTCGTCGAGGAAGATGACGCGGTAGTCGTGGCCGCCGAACGACGAGCGCGCGAAGTTCTTGATGCGGTCGCGGACCACGTCGATGCCGCGCTCGTCGGAGGCGTTGAGTTCGAGGAAGTTGCCGCGCCAGTCGTCGCCGTAGATGGCGCGGGCGATGGCGGTCGCGGAGGTGGTCTTGCCGACGCCCGCCGGCCCCGCGAACAGGAGGTGCGGCAGGTCGTCGCGCTCGATGTAGCTCCGCAGGCGCTCGACGATGTCGTCCTGTCCGTAGACGTCGTCGAAGGTCTGCGGTCGATACTTCTCGATCCAGATTTCACGACCCGCCGGGGCGTCGCCCGACTCCGCGGCCTCGCTCATATCCGTTCTACTGGCCGCCCCGCACATAAACCGTCCGAGACGGAGAGCCGGCGTGACACCGACCCGTCGGCGGGCCGAACGCCGGGTCGCGGGGCCGTCGGGGCGGCCGAAGCCGACGGACTGAAACCCGCGCCCGACCCACGAGCGACCATGAACGTGACCGTCGAGGTCGTCGGCGAGGAGACCAGCGAGGTCGCCGTCGGCGACGGCGGGACCTACGCGGACCTCGTGCGGGCGGTGGACCTCAGCCCCCACGAGGTGACCGTCCTCGTCGACGGCCGCCCCGTCCCCGAAGACCAGCCCGTCGAAGTCGACCGCGTGAAGGTGCTCCGCCTCATCAAGGGCGGGTAATCGCCGGGATGGAAGACGCCGAGAGCGACCGTGAGGCCGACGGAGCCGGCGACGCCACCACAGTCCGCGAGGGCGACCCCGACGAACTGGTAGCCGTGATGCGCGTCCTCGACGCCGGACTGCTCGAAGCCGACGCGGGCGAGGTCCGCGACCGACTGGCCGCCGGCGACTGCCTCGTCGCCGAGGCGTCCGGCCGGGTCGTCGGCGCGCTGGTGCTCGACGGCGACTACATCGACGCCGTGGCCGCCTCCCCGAGTCGCCGCGGGCGGGGCGTCGGAACCGCGCTCGTCCGGGCGGCGCTCGACCGTCGGGGGCGACTCGTCGCCGACTTCGACGGGGGCGTCCGACCGTTCTACGAGTCGCTCGGATTCGACATCGAGGAGCGGAACCGGAGTGGGAGTAGGAATGAGGGCGCGGGAGCAGTCGCAGACACCGGCGCGGGCGACGACCGATTTCGCGGCGTCCTGCGGGACGAGTAGCGGCCTCCCGTGATTGTTGGATGTTACCAACCGACACAGATTTAGCCGCTGGTCGTCAAGCGCTAGGGAGTCAAGCCCATGGCAAAGCGAGACCGGAGCGACCGTATCTTGACCGACTGGGACCGCGTTTTCGACGCGCTCTCCGACCCGTCGCGCCGCTACGTGTTGGAGTATCTCCACGACCGGACGGAGCCGGCGTCGGTCTGGGACCTCGCGGTCGCTCTCGCAGTGCGGACAACCGACCTCCCGCCCGACGAGGTGGACCTGCAGGTCGTCGAGCAGGCCGAGGTCGGTATCGTCCACGTCCACCTGCCGAAGCTTCAGGCCGCGGACCTCGTCGAGGCCGCGGGAGAGGGCGTCTCGCTGACCGAGCACGCGGAGACGCTCCCGCTTTTCACGCCGTCGTACCGCGGGGTCGTCAGACCGGTCGGCGACGAAGAAGAGCCGCGAGAGCCCTGATATCGGCCCGCTCAGACGAGCGGTTCGACGAGTTCGTGGCCTGCTTCGAGGAGCGCCGAGACCGCGTCTTCGCTCCCGGCTTCCGCGTAGACGCGCATCTTCGGCTCCGTCCCCGAGGGACGGACGAGGAGCCACGAGCCGTCTTCTAAGAGGAGTTTGAAGCCGTCGAGCGTGACGACCTTGGCGATGTCGCGGCCGGCGACCGTCTCGGGGAGCACGTCCTCCAACTCGTCGATGACGCGCGCCTTCTCGGAATCGGGGCAGGCGACGCTTATCTTGTCGGCGACGATTTCGCCGTGTTCGGCCTCGATGCGGTCGAGGCGGGCGTCGAAGTCCTCCTCGGCGGTCGCGGCGGCCGCGAGCAGGCCCATGAGGACGCCGTCCTTCTCGCGGACGTGCCCGCGGACGGAGAAGCCGCCGGACTCCTCGCCGCCCATGAGCGCGTCGTGTTCGCGCATGCCGTCGGCGACCCACTTGAAGCCGACCGCGGTCTCGAACACCTCTTCGCCGTGGGCCTCGGCGATGCGGTCGATGAGGAACGTGGTCGAGACGGTCCGGATGGCCGGCCCGGAGTCGGATTCGAGCAGGTAGTCGTAGACGGCGGCGAAAAAGAGGTTCTCGTCGAGGACGCCGCGGTCGGGCGTGGCGATGCCGATGCGGTCGGCGTCGCCGTCGTTGGCGACCCCGAGGTCCGCGTCGTGTTCGGCCATCGCCTCGGCGAGGCCGCCGAGGTTCTCGGCCGAGGGCTCAGGTGAGATACCGCCGAAGTCGGCGTCGCGCTCACAGCGCAGGCGAACGACCTCCGCGCCGGCGGCTTCGAGGAGCGCGTCGGTGACGCCGCGGCCGCTGCCGTGCATGGCGTCGTAGACGACCGTGAGGTCCGAGAGGTCGTCGCCGACGAGGTCCATCGCGTGGTCGGCGTGCGGCGAGACCACGTCCACGCGCTCGATGGTGCCGCGCTCGGACTCGGGCAGGAGGTCCGGTTCGGCGAGGCGCTCGGCGACCGCGTCGGTCACGTCGGGGAGCGCCGGCGCGCCGTCCGAGGGGATGAACTTCACGCCGTTGTACTCCGGCGGGTTGTGCGAGGCCGTGACCATGAGCGCCCCCGAGAGGCCGCGGTCGGCGATGGCGTAGGCGACGAGGGGGGTCGGGCAGTCCCGCTCTGGGAGCAATACGTCGAAGCCGTTTCCGGCGACGACCTCCGCGAGCGACTCCGCGAAGCCGGGGGAGGTCTCGCGGGCGTCGTAGCCAACGAGTACCGGCGCGGTGAAGCCTTCATCGGCGAGGTAGTCGGCGACGGCCTGCCCGACGACGCGGACGCGGTCGTCGGTGAACGTGTCCAGCGTGGCGCGCCACCCGTCGGTCCCGAATGAGATTTCGTCCATACGCGCACCACTCCGCGGCGGGGCAAAAAACTACGTTACGAGCCGACGGGTTCGGGGCGCGCCGCGGCGACCGGCGGGGACACGGCTGGCTACGGCGCAACCCCAACGGGACCCCGACTCGCTCACGACTCGACGAGCCGCTGTTTCTCCCGGCGACGGAGCTGTTTTATCTCGTACTCGCGCGACATCGCGGCCGATTTCGAGTCGAACTCCTCGACGTGGACGAGTTCGACCGGCGTCCGGCCGCGGGTGTACTTCGCGCCCTCGCCCGCGTCGTGTTCGGCGACGCGTCGCTCCACGTCGGTCGTGTACCCGGTGTACAGCGAGCCGTCGCTACACTCGATGACGTAGACGAAGTGCACGAGAGAATGGTTCAGGGGCGCGGGTATGAACCCTACGCCCGACCTCGCGCACGATGAGTTGGCTTCGCGTGGTGGTCTTTTGTCGCTTCAGTGGTCATGCGGTGCGGGCACGCTGTCGAGCGACCTCCGCGATACCCGCGTTCGCCGAGCAGTTGGGACAGGCGAGAACCTGACCGTCCTTGTCGGCGAACACGCGTGCGAAGCGCTCGGAGACGTGTGACCCGCAGTGGTCACAGACTGGCATTGTTGCGGTCCGGCAGCCACCAAGCCGGTGTGTGATACACAGTACCCCACCCATATGAGGGCTTCGCGCGTGTGCGTACGCACGCGAAATCGCGCACGACCACGAGGTACAGACTAACGCCCGGTCAGGCGTCGTCGTCGCGGGCGTCGGCGACCGCGCGGGCGATGAGTCCCGCCTGCGCGCCGGCGATGTAGCCGGCATCGACGTTCACCGCGGAGAGGACGGTACACGACTGAAGCATCCCGAGAACGGCCGCCTCGCCGTCGCCGCCGTGGCCGTACCCCGTCGAGACGGGCAGACCGATTACCGGCGTGTCGACGAGTCCGGCGACGACGGTCGGCAGCGCCCCCTCGCGGCCGGCGGCGACGACGACCACGTCGGCCTCGCGGAGCGTGTCGAGGTTGTCGAGCACGCGACCGAGGTGGGCGACCCCTACGTCCTCGATGCGTTCGACGTCCACGCCCATCTCGCGGAGGACCGCGGCCGCCTCGCCCGCGGCCTCGGCGTCGGAGGTGCCGCCGGTGGCGATAGCGACGGTCGCGTCGAGGTCGGGGCGCTCGAAGTCCGGCGCGGCCGCGACGATGGTCTTCGCCCGAGCGTCGCGGTCGATGTCGGCGTCCGGGAGGGCGTCGGCGACGGCCTCCGCGTGGGCGGTATCGGCCCGAGTGACGAGCGCCCGACCGCTCGTTTCGACCGCCGCGACGGCCAGCGTCGCCGTCTCGTCGGGCGTTTTCCCCTCAGCGAGAATCGCTTCGGGGACGCCGCGCCGCGTCTCTCTGGCGGCGTCGAACCGTCCGGCGTCGGTCGTCGCGTACCCGGAGAGTCGTACCTCGGCCTCGGCGGGCGAGAGCGAACCGTCCGCGACCGCCTCCAAAATGTCGCGCATGGCCGCACGTTGGCCTGTGACGTACTCATACCCGTCGTTCCGCCCTCGCGGGGGCAAAGCATATATAAGTGGAGATTGTTCCCGGTAAATCCGTCCTCATAGAAGCGCCATAACCCCCAAATCCGGCGGTATTAACGTCCAATATAGGAAAGTTTATTAAAGGAGAATCGGTAGGACATTCTGTATGGCAGACCTCATTGTCAAGGCAGCCGTCAAGGAAGCGCTCAAGGACAAGAACGTGGCCTCGGACTTCTACGACGCTCTCGACGAGGAAGTCAAGGAGCTTCTCGAAGACGCTGCTCGCCGCGCTGAGCAGAACGACCGTAAGACGGTCCAGCCCCGCGACCTGTAAATTCGGTCTTTAGACCTCTCGTTCTTTTATCGCCGGCCGAAGAGCGCCGGTTGTATCCCCGCGAAGGAAGTCGTCTCTCCGTGAGCCGAGGCGGTCGAAGGTGTCCGTTCGAGCGCCGGACCAACGACTCAGTATTCGGTGACTTCCACGCCGTCGTCGGTGCCGACGTAGACCGCGTCCGCGAGACCGGCGAAGATGCCGTGTTCGACTGCACCGGGGAGCGACGCGAGGTCGGCCGCGAGCGACTCGGGGTTCAGAATCGCGCCGAACTCGCAGTCGAGGACGAGGTTCCCATTGTCGGTGACGACGGGGCCGTCCTTGCGCTCGGCGCGGCGGAGTGTCGCCTCGCCCCCGAGGTCGGCGACGCCGGCCGCGACGGTCGTCCGCGCCGACGGGAGCACCTCGACGGGGACGGCGTTCGAGAGCGTTTCTGCGGTTTTCGAGGGGTCGGCGACGACGAGAAATCGGTCGGCGAAGGCGTCAACTACTTTCTCGCGGGCGTGGGCCGCGCCGCCGCCCTTGACGAGCGCCCCGTCGGTCGTCGCCACCTGGTCGGCCCCGTCGATGGCGAGGTCGATGGCGTCCACTTCGTCGAGGTCGGCGACGGGGATGCCGCACTCGCGGGCGAGTTCGCGGGACGCGAAGGAAGTCGGGACGCCCCGAACGTCGAGGCCGTCGGCGACGCGGTCGCCGATGGCGCGGATGGCGAAGGCGGTGGTGCTGCCGGTGCCGAGGCCGACGACGGTTCCGTCTTCGACCGCTTCGACCGCCGCCTCCGCGGCGCGGCGCTTCTGCGCGTCGGTTCCGCCGGTAGTCTTCATGGCTCAGCCGACTCGGCCGGCGAGTAAAAATGGTCCCGAAACCGGCGGCGTCAGAGGCGGTCTAAGACCGCGTCCGCGTCGTAGGCGAGCGAGATGGCGCGGGTGCGGCCGCGTCCCTCGATTTCGGTGTATCGGGCCTCGATGACGCCCAGTTGGTCCAGTTTGTTCACGAGTTCGGAGTAGCGCGTGTAGCCGAGGCCGGTCTCCTCGTTGAACGCGTCGTACACCGCGCCGGCGCGCTCGCCGTCGTACTCGGCGACGACCCGGACGAGTTCGCGCTCGGGGTCCGAAAGCCCCTGCAGACACCGCGAGAGGTGGACGTACTTCGACTTGTCGTAGGCCGCCTCCACGTCCTCCATGTCGACCGTGCGGGAGGCGCGCATCTCGGCGTGGAGACCGGCGCGACGGAGCAGGTCGATGCCGACCCGGAGGTCGCCGCTGTCGGCGGTGAACTCCGCGACCTGGTCGAGTTCGGGCGCGCCGATGACGTCCTCGTGGAAGCCGCGCTTCGACCGCCCGCGGAGGATATCGACGATTTCGTCCACGTCGTAGCGGGGGAAAAACACCTCCTCGGGCCGGAAGACGCTCTGGACGCGCCCGTCGAGTTCGTCGATGACGTCGAGCGAGAGGTCCGACGAGATGATGATGACGCCGATGCGCGCGCCGGAGTGCGCCTCGTGGGCGCGCAACAGCGAGTAGAGCGTGTCGGAGGCCTCGTTCTCGTAGAACAGGTAGTTCACGTCGTCGAGCGCGACGACGAGCACCTCGTCGTCCTCGACGAGGCGGTCGGTTATCTGGCCGAACAGTTTCTTGAACGAGATGCCCGACGACGGGGGTTCGTACTCGAAGATGTGCTCGAAGACGCGCGAGAACACCGCGTATCGCGTCGAATCGACCTGGCAGTTCACCCGGACAGTCCGGACGCCCGACTGCGTGCCCAACTCGCCGAACAGTTTCTGGACCGCGGTGGTCTTGCCCGTCCCCGGCGGACCACGCACCATCGTGTTCAGGGGGCGAGAGCCGCGGACCGCGGGCCGAAGCGCGTACTTCAGGCTCCGCAGTTGGCTCTCGCGGTGGTTGAACGTCTCCGGAACGTGGTCGATTTCGAAGACGTGTTCGTCGCGGAACACGGTCTCGTCCCACGACAGCATCCCCTCTTCGGGGTCCTCCCTCATCGAGTGAAGTACCACGCGCGGGGGACTTAATCGTTTACCGCGGCGGCGTCCGACGGGGGGCGGACGCGTTGTCTCGACACGTCCCGGACGCGCTCGACCGCCAACCTCCGGGAGCCGAGCCACAATAGTTAATTTCCCAACAATAAATGCGGAGTCATGGCAACTCGCACACAGCTCGCCACGCTGCTCGTCTCGCTCGCACTCGTCGGGGGCGGCGTGCTCGGGTTCGGCTTCGCCGCCGACGAGGACTACAGCTATCGCTACGAGCAGCAACTGTCGGAAACGCCGGAGACGGTTCCCCCGCTGTACAGCGAACTCTCGCAGTCGGAGCAACGGGCCGTTGACCGCGCCCTCGCCGGCGAGGTCCTTCGGTTCGAAGACGACCCCGGAAACCTCCCGGAACTCGTCGAGCGCGACGGGAACTACCACGCGTTCGAGTTCGACGCGAGCACCGACTATACCGCTCCGACAACGGTCGGCTCGCTCGTTGCCGTACTGTTCGGCGCGGTCGGCGTCGTCGTCACGGTCCGGTGGGAAGTCGCGAGCCGATACGTCACCTACTGAAGGAGCCGAACGATTCGGTAGCCGATGGCGACAATCAAAATCAGTCCGACCGCGCCGATACCGAGGGCGACCGGCGTCCCGCCGGTCCGCGAGAGCGCGGCCAGCGCCGGAAGCACGAAGACGGACAGCACGAGGAGCCCACCGAACACCAGAAACACCAGGTACACCGCGGTCCCGAGCACGTCCCAGATGGCGTTCTTCGTGGCGTGGTAGACGAGGTCGTACTGCTGTCGTTCCTCGGGGGAGAGCGAGTCGGAGGGCACGGGCGAAGTTGTCGGAGAGGCTAAATAAATCGTGTGTCGCCGCGGGCGAGGGCGTCAGTCGAACTTCTCCAGCAGTCGCCCGTAGAAACTGGTCTCGTTCTCGCCGGCCAGTTTCTCCACGATGAGTTCCGGGGTCGACCGCGCGAGGTGGTCCTTCACGGGCGAGCGGTTGACGACGAGTTCGCCGTCTTCCAGTCCGACGGCCTCGATGCCGTCGACCGCGACCGACACGTCCGCCGCCTCGCGGATGCCGCCGGCGAGGTGGGAGACGAACACGGCCGCCGCGCCCTGTTCGGCGAGTTCTTCGAGGATGCCGGCGATGATTTTGGCCGACGCGCCGGGTTCGGTGATGCTCTCCAGTTCGTCCACGAGGACGAGGCGGTCGGCCGCGCCGTCGGTGAGCGCGGCGAAGTCGCGGAGCGTGCTCTCGAAGGCCCCGGCGTCGAGAGTGCCCTGCGACTTGGCGTAGTAGTGGAGTTCGGAAAACCGCGAGAGGCGAACCGACTCGGCGGGGACGGGAAGCCCCATGTGCGCGAGGACGACGACGAGGCCCACGAGGTCGAGCGTCGAGGTCTTGCCCCCGCTGTTGACCCCCGAGAGGAGCGTGACGCCCGATACCTCGTAGTCCACGGGGTCGACGTCCGCGAAGTCCACGTCGAGGAGGGGCGAGCGGCCGGCCTCGATGGCGAACGAGCCGGCACCGTCGTCTCCGGCCGCGCCGGTGAACTCGGGGAAGACGCAGTCGAAGTCGCGGGCGAACCGAGAGACGGCGAGGCGCACGTCGAGTTCGAGCGCGTCGCGGACCAGCGTCTCCACGGGGTCGCGCAGGTCGCCGAGGTCGGCGGCGAGACCGGCTTTCAACTTCGCGGCGCGGCGGTCGCGGGCGGCCTTCAGTTCGGTTCGGAGGCGGCCGACCGCCTCCTCGTCGTGACCGAGCGGGAACGACGGGTCCTCTGGGAAGACGCGCTCCGTCAGGTCGGCCTCGCCGGGGCGGAGTGACAGCGACTCCACGAGGTGGTCGCGGGCGACCGAAAGCGCCTCGTCGAACTCGTCTTCGAGTTCGCGCGACAGCAGGGAATCGACGCGCGCGCCCTGCTCGACGAGCGACAGGAAGTCGGTCCCCTCGATGGTCACGTCGCGCTCGCGAATCACGTCGCGGAGGCGGTCGTTGGCGACCGATTCGGCGGTCGAGACGGCGGTGTCGAGGTCGTCCACCGCGTTCGAGAGGCGTTCGAGTTCGTCGTCGCCGAGGACGGTCCCGTCGTCGGCCAGCCGAGAGAGGGCGTCGCGGAGGGCGGCGAGGTCACACGGCGGGTCGAGTTCGGCCGCTTCGTGGACCGCGGCGGCCGCCTCCAAGGCCTCGCGGTTCGCGGCGAAGAAGGCGAGCAGTCGCTCGGGGACGACCTCGTCGGTCCGCTCGGCGGCGTCGGGGAGGACGCGCACGTCACCGTCCACGTCGATGCCGGCGAACGACTCGTCGAGGACGACCACCGTCGAGTACGACCGCGCGAGTTCGGCGATGTCGCGGCCGTCCTCGACGACCTCGATGGAGAGTTCGGGAAACGCCTCCTTGGCGGCGGCGTAGCGCTCCGCGTCGGCGGTGGCGATACAGCGCTCGCGGACGCGACGCGGCTTCGGGTCCGCGAGGGGTTCGACGCCCGACAGCGCCGCGAGTACGTCCGGGTCGGGGTCGAGGTCCGTTGCGTCCGCGGCGAACGCCCGGACCTCCTCGATGCGCGAGGCCGACCCGGTGGGAAACAGCGTCTCCAGTCGCTTCTCGGCGTACGTCGTGACCGTCCGCGCCTGCAGGAGACCCAGCGCGTCGCGGTAGATTTCCGAGGCGCGGTCGGTGGCGAGGAAGCCGCCGGGGTCGTCGTGGTCGCGGCGAATCGCCCCGCGGGCGATGGCCGCCGCCCTGCCCTCCGTGAGCCCCGGTGCCCGCGCGAGCGCCGCCACGTCGCCGTCGGTGAGCGCTCGCTCGGCGTCGTCGAGTTCCGCGAGCGCGGCGGCGGTCTTCTCGCCGACGCCCGGGATGGTCTCGAAGTCCATTCGGCCGGACCTATCGCGGCATAGGACAAAAAGTCGCGGGGTGGTGACTCCGGGACGACGGGCGGGTCGCGCCGACGCGGGAGCGTCTGTCGCGGCCGGTTTTGCGGCGCGTGCGCCCTTCGCGGTCGTTCGCGCCGGGGGCGAGGGGCTTTTGACCGTCGGCCGGGAAGGGAGTCCATGAGCGAGCGAGACGTCGCGGCGAAGGCCGACGCAGTACGTGAGGCGCTCGCGGAGCGCGAGAGCGTCCTCATCGCCTTTTCGGGCGGCGTGGACTCCAGCGTGGTCGCCGCACTCGCCTACGAGGCGCTCGGCGAGAACGCGGTCGCCTGCACCGCGAAAAGCGAGACTCTCCCGGACGCCGAGTTAGACGACGCGAAGCGCGTCGCCGAGGAGATCGGCATCGAACACCTGACCGTCGAGTTCTCCGAGTTGGACAACCCCGACTTCGTCGCCAACGACGACGACCGGTGTTACCACTGTCGGACGATGCGCCTCGGCCGGATGTACGAGGCAGCCCGTAACCGCGGCATCGAGGCCGTCTGCGACGGGACCAACGCCTCGGACCCCGGCGAGGGCCACCGCCCCGGCCTCCGCGCCGTCGAGGAGTTGGAGGTGCTGTCGCCGCTTCTCGCCCACGACATCACGAAAGAGGAGGTCCGCGCCATCGCCGACGACTACGACCTGTCGGTCGCCGACAAGCCCTCCATGGCCTGTCTCTCCTCGCGGATTCCGACCGGCCTCGAAGTCACCGAGGAACGGCTCTCGCGGGTCGAACGCGCGGAGACGATTCTCCGGACGTGGGGCTTCGAGCAGTTCCGCGTCCGCGACCACGACGGCCTCGCTCGCATCGAGGTCGCGCCGGAGGAACTCGACCGCGCCCTCGACCCAGACTTCGTCCGCGCCGCCCGCGACCACCTGAAGGACGCCGGCTTCGACCACGTCACGCTCGACCTCCACGGCTACCGGACCGGGAGCGTCAGCCCCGCGGCCGAGGCGGACGCCGACGCGGGCGACGACGACCTCCTCGTGGACGACGTGTTCGCGCAGGACTACCCGATGCGGAAGTGACTGAGAGACCGCAGTTAGAAACTCGGACCAGACCGCAGAACGGCCTACGTCGTCAGAAATCGCGTCTCGTTCTCGGCGACGACGTGGAGTAACGGTTCGTCGCCGTCGTCGCTCAGTTCGACTTCGAACTCGCACAGCCCGCCGTTGTCGAGCGGTTGCGACAGCATCGTCTCGACGATGTCGAGACCTTTCACCTCGCCGAGCGACAGCCGAATCGGCGCGCCGTGGCTGACGACGAGCACCGTCTCGTCGGCGTCGAGCGAGTCGGCCAGCCCCTCGTGGGCGTTGAGGACGCGGCGGCGGACCTCGACGAGGCTCTCGCCGCTCGGGGGGCGCTCGCGGGCGGCGGGCGCGCCGACCGCCGAGAGGGCGTACTGCGGATACCGGTCGGTGAGTTCGTCGAACTCCAGTCCCTGCAGCGAGCCCACGTCGCGCTCGCGCCACGCCGAGTCGAGGACCGGTTCGAGGCCGAGTTCACGGGCGACGGGACGGGCGGTTTCTTGGGCGCGTTCGATGTCAGAGGAGACGAGGCGGTCGATCTCGTACGTGTCCGCGACGTGGCGTGCGAGGGCGTCGGCCTGCTCGCGGCCGCGCTCGGTGAGCGACACAGGGGCCCACCCCTGTACGCGCCCGGCGCGGTTCCACGTCGTCTCGCCGTGTCTGGCGAGAAGGAGGGTTGCCATACGTCCGTCTCATTCCCCACCGGCAATGAACGTTCCGCGCGAGATTCACGGTCTCAGCGCGCCAACTGTTAGGTATGGCACACGAACTCGTCACGAGCATCGAGATAGACGCCCCGCCCGAGCGGGTGTGGGAGACCCTCGTCGATTTCGACCGGTATCCCGAGTGGAATCCCTTCATGCGAATCGCCGGGCGACCGAACGAGGGCGCGACGCTCACCGTCCACCTGCGACCGCCGGGCGGCCGCGAGTCGGAGTTCGAACCCGACGTAGTCCACTGCGAGAAGCACCGCGAACTGCGCTGGCTCGGCCACCTCGTCTTCCCGGGGCTGTTCGACGGCGAACACCGGTTCCGCCTCGAACCGCTCGACGGCGAACGAACCCGATTCGAGCACGCCGAGACGTTCTCGGGCGTCCTCGCCGGACTCCTGTTGCGGTTCGTCGGCGAGCAGACCCGGGCGGGGTTCGTCGCCATGAACGAGGGGCTGAAAACGCGCGTCGAGGGAGCGGTCGCGGCCGAGAAGCGGGAGGCGGCGGAGTCGTCGGACGCGGCGTGATTCCTCGCGGTCTCTGAGAGATTCGGCGTGCTACAGCGACTCGCCGCAGAAACGGCAGGTGTCCCGGTCGGCTTCCTCCAGCGAGTGGCAGTTCGGACAGGAGACGGTCTCGGTACGAGCCGAAGGAATGCCGTTCGGCGACCGCGACTGACCCGCGCGGCGACTCACTCCGGGTTCGTCGCGCCCGAGGTTGAGGTACAGCGCCAATCCGAGAATCCCGCCGACGAACACCGAGAGGCCCCAGAGGAAGGCGTTGTGCGAACTGTGTCTGGTCGCGTCGATGCCGGCCCAGACGCTCACGGCGAACCAGAGCGGGAGGGCGACCACCGACAGGGCGACGATGTCGGCCATCGTGTAGATATTCTAACTATTCTGAAATAGATCTTCTGAACGGTCCGCGCTCGGCGGAAACGAGGGAGAGGGACCCGGCCGAGGGAGAAACGAGAAAAAGCGAGAATCCGGTCAGTTCCCGGTCCAGCGTAAGGCCGCGAGCGTCCCCTCGAACAGGACAATCATCGTCGCGCCGATGATGATGGGGGCCATCCCGGTCGGGTCGGGGCTGACGAGGAACGCGAGGCCGAGGAACGCGCCCCAGAACAGCAGGCGGCGGTCTTCGAGCCACTGCCGGGTGACGAGGTTCATCATGATGGCCAGTTCCACGAACAGCGGAATCTGGAAGACGACCGCCATGTAGCCCATCAGGATGAGGATGAGGTTGAACGTCTCTTTGAGGCCGAACGCGACGACGGCGGTCCCCTCGGTGTAGGAGGTGAAGTACGCGAAGATGGCCGGGAGCACCACGAAGTGCGCAAAGAGGACGCCGACGAGCGCGAGGATAAGGCTCGTCGGCACGGCCGCGAGGTAGTACTTGCGCTCTTTCGGGTAGAGGCCGGGGCGCATGAACAGGTACGTCTCGTAGACGAACACGGGAAGACCGATGACGGTGCCGGCGAGACCGGCGACCTTCAGTTTGGTGAGGATGAGTTCGAGCGGACCGTAGAGCCGCGGCCGGCGGTCCACGATGGTGTCCGCGCCGGGGATGTGGGAGTTCCAGAGGAAGTTGATGACGTCGGTCGCGCTCGGGATGTGGATACCGAAGGCGGCCTGCGTGTCCACGAGCGCGTTGAGGATGTCCGCGCCGGGGAAGAGCACGAGCGTAATCGCGCCGGCGACGCCGAGGACGACCGCCAACCGGCGAATCATCTCCTCGATGTGCGCGGTCAGCGGCATCTCCTGGTCGCTCTCGGGTGCCTCGCCGACGAGTCCGCCGACGTCCTCGTCGTCGAAGTCGTCGCCCTCGAACTCGGGGTCGTCGAAGTCGGCGTCCTCGACGGAGACGGACGACGGGGCCACGCCGCCCACCTCGTCCTCGCCGGTCAGCGCCGGGCTCGCGCCGTCGGCCGCCGCGTCCGGTCCGGCGTCGTCGGCCGACTCGTCGCTCGAATCGTCGTACGTCCCCTCGGGAACGTGCGACGTGTGTTCGTCGTCGGCGATGAGGCGCGGTTCGTCGTCGGAGTTGTCGGCATCGTCGTCGGAATCCGAATCCGAATCGTCCGCGTCGTCGGGAGCCGCGTCGGTATCGGCGTCGTCGCTGTCGTCGCCCGTCTCGTCGGGAGCGTCGTCAGAAGCGTCGTCGGCAGACCCGTCGGTAACGGTCTCGTCTCGCGGAGTGACTCGACCGTAAACCGGACCGTCGGACGACGAAGCCCCGTCGTCGTCAGACTCGTCGGACGAGCGCTGGTCGGCGTCGTCCGAGGCGTCCGTCTCGTCGTCGACCGCAGAGAGCCCTGTGTCGCGCTCCTCGTCCGCCATTCAGGTGTCCTACGCTTCCGGCCAGTTATAGGTCTTTTCGCATCGCGCCGAGGAGGCGCGCCGAAGTGGCCGAAATCACGCCCGCGGTGAAAAAGATTGATAACCGCCAGACTGCTTTCGCCACGTACGTATGTCCAGCGCCCTCGACGAGGACACCCAACAGACCATCGCGGCAGGCCGCGAGACCGCCGGTGCGATGCTCCGAGCGGCGCAAAAAGACCTCCAGAAGGTCTTTATCGTCTTCCTCGTCGGGTTCCTCGGTACGTTCTACGCGCTCCGACTCTACGTCTGGGAGTTCTTCCGGGGCGTGACCAAGGCACAGATGGACGCCAGCATCGCCGGCGACGTCAGCATCATCGCGCAGACGCCGTTCGACGTCATCCTCTTGCAGGCGAAAATCGGTCTCGTCGTGGGGATTCTCTTCGCGCTCCCGCCGTTCATCTACGTCTCGCGGGACGCGCTGAAAGCCCGGGGCGCGTGGCCGAAATCGCCCGTCGCGCCGTGGAAACTCGCGCTCATCGGACTGACGATGGTCGTGCTGTTCGCCGCGGGCGTCGCCTACGGCTACTTCGTCTTCTTCCCGTTCACGTTCGCGTTCCTCGCGCAGAACGCGCTGTCGGCCGGCTTCACGCCGAGTTACTCCATCGTGAAGTGGGCGCAGTTCATCTTCCTGCTCACGCTCTCGTTCGGTCTCGCGAGCCAACTTCCGCTCGCGATGACCGCGCTCTCCTACGCCGAAATCGTCCCCTACGAACTGTTCCGCGACAAGTGGCGCCACGCCGTCGTCGGCATCTTCGCGTTCGGCGCGCTGTTCACCCCGCCGGACCCGTTCACCCAAATCATGTGGGCGGTGCCCGTCATCACGCTGTACGCCTTCAGCCTCTATCTCGCCCGCGTGGTCGTCACGGCCAAACGCGGCAGCGAGAAGATGGACATCAAGGCGACGGCGACTCACCACTGGAACCTCCTCGCTGGCGTCGCCGTCGTCGGCGGCCTCCTCGTCTACGCCTTCTACGAGTACGGCGGCGTCGACCTCGTCAACGACGGACTCGCGGCGGTCGGAAGCGACTACGTGTTCCTCGACCCCGGCACGGGACTCGTGTTGGGCGCGTTCGTCGTCGCCGGCGGTGTCGTCGGTCTCGCGCTCGGGCTCGCCTACCTCGTCTACCGCGACATCCAGCGGCTCGAACGGACCGAAATCGGCGTCGGCGACCCCTCGAAGCTCGACCTTTCCGCGCTCGACGTGGGGGGCGTCCGCGCCGCGCCGCCCGAGGTCTTCGCCAACCGCGACGAAGACGAGATTATGAGCCTCGCGTCCGCCGCAATCGACGACGGCGACAAGGCCAAAGCGCAGGCCCTCATCGACCGGTTCGACGAGGCCGAAGCGGACCGCGAGGCCGAGGCGGCCGACGCCGAAGACGAGCCGGGCGAACTCGAAGACCGGACGACCCGCGCGGGCGGCGCGTTCTTCTCCGAACTGACCGGGGGCGAGACCGACGAGGACGACGTCGGCGGCTACTACACCGACATCGCGTTCATCGTCGATTCCGTCACCTCGCGGGCGTTCTGGGTCGTCGGCTGGTTCATGCTCGTCCTCGCGTCGACGTTCGGCTGGCTCTACACGGGCGGCATCAGGGACGTGTACGAGGACTTCCTCGGACGACTCCCCGCCGCGGTGACGCCCGAAGAAGTGCTCAACGTCGTCGCGCTTCACCCGATGGAAGCGCTCATCTTCGAGGTGAAGTTCTCGACGATTCTGGCCGTGCTGGCGACGCTTCCGCTCGTCGCGTACTTCGCGTGGCCCGCGCTCCGCGAGCGCAACATCATCCGCAAGCGCCGCCGGACCGTCTTCCTGTGGACCGGCGCGCTCGCCGGCGGTCTCCTCGGCGGCTTCGCGCTCGGCTACAGCTACGTCGCGCCGACGGTCATCACGTTCCTCGTCGAGGACGCCATCGCGGCGAACATGATAATCTCCTACCGCATCACCAACTTCTTCTGGCTCATCTTCTTCACCACCGCGGGTATCGGCCTCCTCGCCGACATCCCCATCCTGATGGTGCTTCTCAACACCGCCGGCATCAGCTACCGGATGATGCGGAAGCGCTGGCGCGAGGTCACGGTGTTCATCCTCGCCATCTCGGCGGTGTTCACCCCCGCGAGCATCACGACGATGTTCATGGTGACGCTCCCCCTGATGGCCGCCTACGGCGTCGGTCTCGGCATCCTGTTCGTGCTGACGGTCGGCGGCCGGCGCGACCTCTCGCCCGCCCGCGGCGCGGCGGAGTGAGCGCGGGTCGCCCGCGACCGAGAGACGGCTCGCCGACGGGAAGACGCGCCAAATATCGCCGCTGAGACCGTTGAAAAGGCGTTAAGTATTCTCATGAGAATCGCAGGGTATGGCCAAGATAAGCGTCGAGATTCCCGACGAACTGCTCGCTGACTTAGACGAGCACGTCGGCGACGACAAGAAGTTCGTGAACCGGAGCGATGCGGTTCGGGCGTCCATCCGGAAGACGCTCGACATCCTCGACGAGATAGACGACCGACACAACCGCCTCGTCGAAGATGAGTGAGGGGCGGTCGGCCGTCGGGCAGGTCGCCCTCGTCGGCCTGTTCGTCACCGCGCTGACGACGGCGCAGTTGACGGCGTCGAAGCTCCTGTCGATTCCCCTGCCGGCCGCGATAGGCGAACTCCCGTTCGTCGGTGCGGCCATCCTCATGCCGGGGGCGGCGCTGGCGTACGCGCTCACCTTCTTCGCGTCCGACTGCTACTCCGAACTGTACGGCCGCCGGGCGGCGCAGATTATGGTGAACGTCGGCTTCGCCATGAACTTCGTCCTCCTCGGCCTCGTCTGGAGTACCATCGCCGCGCCGGCCGCGAACCCCGAGTTCGCCGCGCAGTTCGCCACGGTGCTCTCGTCGGGGACGAACATCGTCGCCGGGAGCCTGCTGGCGTACCTCGTGAGTCAGAACTGGGACGTCATCGTCTTCCACGGCATCCGCGACATGACGGACGGCTCGTTCCTCTGGCTCCGCAACATCGTCTCGACGGCGACGAGTCAGGCCATCGACACGGTCATCTTCGTCGGCGTCGCGTTCTACGTCGCGCCGACGGTCCTCGGCATCGGAGACGTGCTCCCGTGGAACGTCCTCGTCGGCCTCGCCATCGGCCAGTACCTCCTGAAACTCCTCATCGCAGTCGTGGACACCCCGTTCGTCTACGGGGTCGTCGCGCTCCTGCGCGACGACGAGTCCTCGACCGACGGCTGGGTCGCGGACTGAAACGCCGCCCGGACCGACGGACGGCTTATCTCTTTTGGTAGCATACCACACGATGTATGGCTGACGAGCACCGCCACAGGCTCACTGAGCGAGACGCGATGGAGATGGGGGTTCGCTGTCCCAACTGCGGGACCTACACGTCGTTCGGCGACATCCTCGCCACCGGGGCCTGCCGCGGCGGGTGGAAGGGGTGTCGGACGGGGCTTCGACTCGACCTCGTGGTGTACGACTGAGAACAGACGGCGGGTCGGACGGGCAACGCGGCTCAGACGACCGCGTCGGCGTCCGACGAGTCGTTCAGGTAGAGGTACGCCGCCGCGACGGCGAAGACGGCCTCGCCGCCCTTCGAGAGCATCGCCATCTCGCTGACCCGCCCGCTCATGACGACCCACGCCACGATTTGAGCGAGCGCGAACGCGATGGCGACGAGGTAGAACTCGCGCCGCCAGAACCTGCTCAGGTAGACGGCGATGCCCGCGAGGAAACCGACGCCCGCGAGGACGAACAGTATCGCCTGCGTCTGGTCGAACTGGAGCAACATCGGGGCCATCGACAGGTGGACGTACGTCGAGGCCAGCGCCCCGACGATGGCGACGTACGGAGCGATTCCCGAGGGAAGGCCGGTGAACAACGGTCGCGACTCGGCGGTCGTGGTGTCTGCTGACATGGGGACTCAGCAACAACATCGTGTCAACTGATAATAATGCTTGCCCGAAGTTAGGCACAAATTCCGCGGAGAACGAGGCACGGTGACGCGGGAGTCGAAACTGCGGGAACCCGGCGCGCTCAGTCGTCGATTGGCTCGGCGAAGGCGAACCGCGGTTTCACGTCGGTGACGCGGACCGTCGGGGTGTCGCCCGCCTCAGTACCGGAGACGAACAGCGTGAAGTCCTCGACCTTGGCGATGCCGTCGCCCTCGCTTCCGACGTCGACGATTTCCACGTCGAGTTCGTCGCCCTTCCGAACCGGCGCGGTGAGGAAGTGCTTCCCGACGAGGTACTGCTCGGAGGAGCTGTCGCGCGAGGCGTCGGGGCGCATCGACCGGACGTACTGGAACTCCCGTTCCATGTCGGCGCGGAGGTCCGCGACGTCCGGGCCGTCGAACACCTTCACGGCGAAGTCGCCGCCGGTCGCCAACAGTTCCTGTGCGACCTCGAACGCCTGTCGGGCGAGGTAGACAGAGCGGGCGTGGTCCAGCGAGTACTCGCCGGTCATGTTCGGCGCCATGTCGGAGACGACGGCGTCGGCCCCGCGCTCGCCGATGACGGCCGTTAGCTCTTCTTTCGTCTCGTCTTCGGTCATGTCGCCGCGAATCGTCTGGACGTTGTCGCGGTCGATACCGCGGATTCGCTGGAGGTCGACGCCGACGACCTTGCCGTGGTCGCCGACCGCCTCGGAGGCGACCTGCAGCCACCCGCCGGGGGCGGCACCGAGGTCGACGACGGTGTTGCCGGGGCCGAACAGGCCCGCGTCCCCGTCGAGTTGTTTCAGCTTGTAGGCCGAGCGGGCGCGGTAGCCCTCCTGTTTGGCCTTGTTGTAGTAGTGGTCCTTGCGCGCCATGGTCTTGGCATCAGTAGCGTATCAGGCCGTATACCGGCTTCGGCTTGCGCCGTGAATCGTGCGGAACCGTGCCACGTCACGGGAGCCACGGGCGTCAAGACGGCCGAACTCAGTCGTCGCCGACGAGTTCGTCGAACAGCGCCGAGACCCGTCCCTCGATGTCGTCGCGAATCGACCGAACCGCATCGAGGTCCTGTCCGTCTGGGTCGTCGAGGTCCCAGTCGCGGGCGTCGCCCCGCCACGTCATCGGGCAGATACCCTCGGCCGAACACCCCATCGTGACGACGATGTCCACGCCCATAATCTCGTCTTGGCCGATTGCGCGGGGCGTCTCGTCGGCGAGGTCGAACCCCTCCTCACCCATGACCTCGACGACCTCGTCGTGGACGTGGTCGGCGGGGTCGGTGCCGCCGGTGACGACCTCGATTCGGTCGCCGACGCCGCGCTCGTCGCGCTCCCGGCGGGCGAAGGCCGTCGCCATCTGGCTCCGGCCGGCGTTCTGGACGCAGACGAAGGCGACGCGGGTCGGAGTCGCGTCGGCGTCGGCGGCGTCGCTCATCTCTCGGCACCTCGTCGGCGGGCGGCTGGCTTCGTCTCGTCGTTTCCCATGACCAGGAGTTACACAATCAGCTATTTGAGTGCTTTGAAGCCCGAAACGCCCGAAATCGGTGGATTAGCTATGTACGAAGATAGTGACAACAACACGCATGGGGAGCCGACGGGAGCGGTGGGGTGCTCGCGGGAGCGCGCACGCGGGAGAGCGTGCGAACATCATATTGCGGTGAGTCCAAATCAGGAGTATTTTTAAGACCGCTGTCGTACGACGGCACATATGTTCAAGGCCATCGTGAGCGCCGCGACGCTCCGGGACGCGCTCGACTCCGTGAGCGTCCTCGTCGACGAGTGTAAGATTCGACTCAACGAGGAGAGTCTCTCCATCCGCGCCGTCGACCCCGCGAACGTCGGCATGGTGGACCTCACGCTCGACGCGGCGGCGTTCGAGTCCTACGAAGCCGACGGCGGCGTCATCGGCGTCAACCTCTCGCGCCTCGAAGAGGTCGCCGGTATGGCGGGCTCGGGCGACCTCATCCACCTCACGCTCGACGAGGAGACGCGCAAGCTCAACATCCGCATCGACGGGCTGTCGTACACGCTCGCGCTCATCGACCCCGACTCGATTCGCCAGGAACCCGACATCCCGGACCTCGACCTCGCCGCTGACATCGTCCTCGAAGGCACGCACCTCGACCGCGGTATCAAGGCGGCCGACATGGTCTCCGACCACATCCGCCTCCGCGTCGACGCCGCCGAAGAGACGTTCCACATCGAAGCCGAAGGCGACACCGACGACGTGGACCTGTCGCTTCCCCCGACCGACCTCATCAGCATCGCGCCCGGCGCGGCCGACTCGCTGTTCTCGCTCGACTACCTGAAGGACATGAACAAGGCGATTCCGACCGACGCCGAAGTCACCGTCGAACTCGGCGAGGAGTTCCCGGTCAAGCTTCACTACCAGATCGCAGAAGGGATGGGCACCATCACGTACATGCTCGCCCCGCGCATCCAGAGCGACTGAGCGGACGTTTCGGCCACCGCGTCGTTCACCGACCACCGAGCCGTCCCACTCGCTTCTCTCGATTCTCACTCGCCAGCGACGGCGTCGTCCGACGACTCCTCCCGACACCAGTACGGCAGTCGAACCGTCGCCGTCGTGCCGGTCTCGGAGGCCGCTGAGTCGGCGGTCGCGTCACTCCCACCGACCTCGTCCCGCTCGCCTCGCACGTCGAAGTTGAGGTGGCCGCCGAGCGCGTCGACCGTCCACCGGACCGCCCAGAGGCCGAGGCCGCTCCCGTGTTGGAGCGGCGACTCGCCCCCGGTCTCGACCACGGAGCGCTCGTAGTCGGGGACGCCCGGCCCGTCGTCTTCGACGACGACGACGAGGTCGGCGTCGACCGCGCGGACCGACACGGCGACCGTCGGGTCGTCGCCGCCGTGTTCGAGCGCGTTCTCGACGAGTTCGCGGACGAGGAGCTTCGCCGCCGACTCGCTCCCGGAGACGGACAGCGACTCGGGGGCGTCCACCTCGACCGACCCGGCGTCGAACTCCGCGCTGACCTCGGCGACGCAGTCGCGGACGGTCGCGGCGACGTCGAAGCGCCTGCCGCCGTCGATACCGGCCATGACGCGCTCGACGGACCGGGCCTTCTCGCCGAGCGAGAGGAGCTTGTTCGACCGGGTGCGTATCGTGTCCGTCGGGCCGCGCTGGTCCGGCGGAAGCCGGTCTGCGAGCATGTCGGCGTAGCCGATGACGACCGTCATGTCGTTCCGGAGGTTGTGCCGGAGGACGCGGTTGAGGACTTCGAGGCGCTGGCGGCGGCGGACGCGTCCCGTCACGTCGGAGACGGTGACGGTCCGGCCGAGGCGACGGCCGTGCTGGTCCGTGACCGGCGAGAGCGTCACCTCGTAGGTCCGGCGGCGGCGGTCGACCGTCACGTCCACGAACTGTCGGTCCTCGTCGAGGTCGACGCCCGGAAGTACCGACGACAGCGGGTCGAACGCCGCGGTCGGGTCGATGTCGAGGAGCGACGAGGCGGTCTCGTTGGCGTCGACGACGCGGTGCTCGCGGTCGACGACGAGAACGCCGACGGCCACGTCGTCGATGGCGGCGCGGCGGCCGAGTCGCCCCGTCGCCGGCGAGAGACCGAACAGCTGGAATCGATAGAGCGCGTGGCCGAACGTCGCGCCCGTCACGGCGAGCGCGATTGGCGTGAAGTTCACCATCTGAAGCGGGCCGACGCCGAAGGTGTGGGCGATGTGGGCGACCGTCGGTGCGGTCGAGCCGATGGCGAGCGTCACCGCCTGCTCGCGGTAGTGCGAGAGCCGCTCGACCAGCATCTCGATGACGAGGACGAGCCCGGTGCCGATGATGACGTAGCCGTACACCGCGTGGAGGTAGTACCACAGGTTCGGGTCGAACCGCACCGTGGCCGCGCCGAACACCGGGTCGATGTGGTAGTTCGTCCACAGCAAGCCGTGGCTGGGGTTCGTCGCCAGCGCGACGACGGTGATAGCCGGGAACACGAGGAGTCCGGCGATGAGCCGCCGCGAGAGGAGTTCGCCGCGCCCGGTGTACGAAAGCGAGAACGCGAACCACGTGGGCGCGATGACGGCCTGCGCGACGTCGATGGGGATTTGGAACCAAAACCGGAGCGCGGGGTCGAACACCGTGAGCGCGACGCCGTAGGAACCGGCCCACAGCGCCGCCGAAAACAGGAGGACCGACAGCGCTTTCGAGCCGGGTTCGGTGCCCTCGCGCCAGGCGACGACCGCGATGGAGACGGAGACGAGCGCCGCGACGAGGCAGAGGACGACCAACGGCGAGACGGCGACGACCGAAGGCACGGGTAGACCTCAGACTCGGCGGTCGTAACACTTGCGGGCCGCGGCGAAATTCGAAGGCGGGGTTCCGCGTCCCGGTCGCGGGCGACGTGTCGCGGCCGCGACACGCAGGGCACTCAGGGCGCGTCCGCTTCCGCCCGCGGCCGGCGCGCCACGGACGCGAGGACGTAGACCACGGGCACGATGAGCGCGGCCCCGACGACGAACGGCGACCAGTACGCGAGGACGTACAGCGCCGCCATCGACGGCGGGCCGAGCGTCCGGCCGAGGCTCCCCGCGCCCTGCGTGACGCCGAAGGCGTTGCCCTGCTGGTCGGCCGACGCCGACGTGGAGACGAGCGTCGACAGCGAGACGTTCAACATCCCGTTGCCGAACGACAGCAGCGCCCCGACGAGGAGGAGTGCCACGAGTTCGCGGGTGAGCCACGGCGGCCCGCCGACCGCGGGAAGCACCGCCCCGATGTCGGGCGAAAAGGGGAGCAACGCGAGCGAGAGCAGAAGTCCGACCGCGCCGACGACAGCCAGTTTCGCCTCCGAGTACCGCCGGGCGAGTCGGCCGACGACGACCCCCTGATTCAGCGTGCCGAGCAGGCCGATGTAGGTCAGAAACAGCGCCGTCTCCGTCTCGCCGTAGCCGTACACGTCGGCCGCGAAGGGGATGAACATGACCTGAATCCCCGAGAAGGCGACCGAGACGACGAAAAAGGAGACGACGAGTCCCCGGAGGTCGTCGTCGGCGAGGGCGGTGCGGAACTGCGAGACGAGCGTCGTCGCGGGCGTGCCGGCCGGCGCGCGAGTCCGCTCGGGTTCGCGCAGGAAGACGAACGCGAAGCCGAGGCTCACGAGGCTCAACGCCGCCGCGGTGAAACTCGGCAGGGAAAAGCGCGTCGCGGGCACGAACGACGGGAGCAGGTCGCGGGCGAGCGCGACCACCGGGTCGGACGCCATCAGCCCGCCGATTGCCGGGCCGAAGATGAACCCGAGACTGAACGACGCGCCGACGAGGCCGAGCGCCCCGGCCCGGCGCGCCGGCGGCGTGATGTCGGCGATGTACGCCTGCGCCGTGGCGATGTTGCCGCCCATCGCGCCCGCGAGCATCCGCGAGGCGAACAGCGTCGCCACCGCGAGCGTCGTGCCGAACAGCAGGTCGATTTCGCCGGCGACGCCGAAGACGGTCCACGCGAGGACGCTCCCGACGAGCGACAGCATGATGACCGGCCGACGGCCACGCTGGTCGGAGATGCGACCGAGGACGGGCGCGAAGAGGAACTGCATGAGCGAGTACGACGCCGCCAAGAGACCGATGTACACGTCGCTGACGCCGAAGCTCCGGACGTAGAACGGTAGGATGGGGATGACGACCCCGAACCCGAGGAGGTCGATGAAGACGACGGCGATGACGACCGCGAGGGCGCGTCGCGTTCCCCGCGACTCCTCGGGGACCTCGGCGTCGGAAGAGACGGCGGACTCGGGGGCACTCACGACACTACACAGGTTCGAGAAGCGCCTAACGGTTGCGCCGAGTTAGCGGGAGAATCGAAGGGAACGTCGGGTCGAAGCGTAAACCGGGTCGGCGCTCAGGAACGGTAGCGGTCGATGACGCGCTTGGCCGAGACGGCCTTTTCCTTCCAGCCGTAGCCCGCGTCGTAGACGTGGCGCTTCTTCTCGACGAGTTCGGCGGGCGTCGCCTCCTCGAACCCGCCGCGGTCCCACGCGCCGGTGTCGCGGAGCCAGTTGACGACGTTCTCGCGCGTCTCGGGCCACGACAGGCCGACCATCTCGTACCACGCTATCATGGCGAAGACGGCGTTGTCGTGACAGCCGGGGACGCTCCCGTACTGGTTGAGCGTCCGCATCGGCTCCCGGGTCGGCTCCGAGACCTCCTCTCTGAACTCCTCGGCGGTGAGGAGTCGGAGGACGCCCGAGTTCGCTTCCGACACCCGCTCGTCGCGCTTGAGCCGGCGGAGCGCGGCCTGCTGGAGCGGTCCCCACTCGCCCGGCGCTTCGCGGCGGAGCGTCTCCTCGTCGCACGGCCCGCCGGCGAGGACGGAGACGATATCGACGTAGGCGCGCTCGACTTCGACCCACGGGGTCCCCTCGAAGCGGCAGTCGGCGTCGTGGAGACTGGTCGTGGCGCGGCAGTCCGGACACGGGTAGTCGAAGTGCGGCACGTGAGAGCCTGAGGAAGTGGTCGGTAATAGGTTGTGTGATGCGCCGTCGTCGCGACGGGGGCTGTGACGGGCTCACGCGACCCGTGCACCACCGCCGAATCCGTCGCGTTTATCGGTGGGCACCCGGAACGTGGCGGTATGCGGATGCGCCCGCTCCACGCCCGATACCCGTTCTTCGCCGCGGCCAGAGAGGCGGTCGAATCGGCCGACGTCGCCATTGCGACGCTCGTCGCCGAGGACGCCCCGGCCGTCGAGCGTGGCGTCGAGCGCGTCGAACGCGCCCTCATGGAGGGCACGGTCGAACCCGACCCCGACGAGGCCTACGGGTGGGACACCCAGACGGAACTGCTCTCGTACCCCATCTCGCGCATCATCGTCTCGCTCGTCGAGACGCCCGCGGCGGTGGACAAGTACGCCCGCGCCGAGGCCGACACGGCCTACGAGCGCATGCTCGCCGACTTCGACGCCGGCGACGACGACGTCCACGGCGAGGCCCGCGCGAACCTCGACGACTTCCTCCGCGAGTTCGACCTCGACGGCGCGGTGCGGGCCGAATCGAACCGGAACCGGAACAGCCGCCGCGCGCCCGACCACTACTGGGTCGACGTGGGACCGTACCTCACCTACTCCGACACCGACTGGGGCGCGGACTGGCGGCTCGTCAACCGCTCGCTGGCCGACGGCGCGGTCCGCGTCACCCGCGAGGAGCTCTCGGAACTGCTCCGCGAGGCGGTCCGCCGCCGGGTCGCCGAGGGGCTTCCCTTCGCCGTCCGCGGGAGCGACGCCGGCGACCGACTCGCCGACGCGCTCAAACCCCACGTCGAGCGCCTGCGGAACCTGCTTTCGGACCGCGGCGCGGTCAACGTCGTCTACGTCGACTCGGTGGACCCCGACCACTTCCCGCCCTGCGTCGAGGCACTGTTGGCGCGGGCGCAGGACGGCGAGACCCTCCCGAACGAGGCGGCGTTCGCGCTCGCGGCGTTCCTCGTCGGCGTCGGCCTCGAACCCGAGGCGGTCGGGGGCGTCGTCGGCGACGCGAACGCCGAGGAGTTGCAGAAGCGGGCGACGGTCCTCGCAGACTCCAGCGGGTCGCAGTACGCGCCGCCGACCTGCGAGACGATGCAGGCGTACGACCTCTGTGTGAACCGCGACGACCGCTGTGACACCATCAAGCACCCGATGAAGTACTTCGAGACGGCGACGAACGACGCGGACGCGACCGCCGCGGACGAAGTCGCCGACTAACGAGAGGCACGAAGAACGTTTCTGCGAGCCGTCTACGGGCCGTCAGCCGACCGTCGAGCGCCGCCGCTACGCGTCGAGCGTCCGCGTGACGGCGACCGAGTCGCCGAAACCGACCGACCGGATTAGGAAGAACGCGACAGCCAAACGCCGATACCAGCCATCACGAGGACGAACGCCGTGATAGCGCCGACGAGTGCGAACCCGCCGGTGGAGATGAGTCCACTCTGGTTGTAGGTCGCACCGATGCCGACGATGAGGGCGATAAACACCCCGACCGCGACGATGGAGACGGCAATCTTCCGCCGCATCTCCGCTTCGATAGCCATGCGACGACGTATCCGCGGCCGTTCTAAAAGGTCTTCGATGGGCGGATGCCCGACGAGAGCCACTCACACGCCCGATTTTCCACGCGAAACGAGGGTTTAGGTCGTTCGAGAACCTACTCTCAGGTGACGGAAACCGACCACGAACAGCCGCCGGTAAGGTCGGAATCCCGCACCACCATGACGCACATCGCACACACACCCGCGTCGACTCGCCGCCCGGTGCGCCGCAAGACGACGCTCCCGTCCGACGGACTGGCCGGTCGCGCCCGCCGCGCCCGCGTCGAACCGATGGCCGTCCGGCCGCTCCGCGACGGTCGCTACGTCGTCGAAACCGACGGCGGCACCTACGTCGTCGACGTGGAGGCTCGCACCTGCACCTGCCCCGACAACGCCATCCGGCACGCCCGCTGTAAGCACCTCCGCCGGGTCGCCATCGAAATCACCCGCGGCGAGGTCCCGCCGCCGGGCCGCCGGAGCGCCACCTGCGCCGTCTGCGGCGACGAGACGTTCGTCCCGATGGACGCGACGGGGCCACAGCTCTGTCCCGACCACGAACACCGCGCCGGCGACCTCGTCCACGACCGCGAGAGCGGGAGCCTCCTCGTCGTCACGCGGGCGCTCGGCACCCGCGCCGACGAGACGCCGACCGAGACGGGACGCCTCGTCTCGGAGTACGAGAGCAACCGCGACTACGGTGACCACGAACCGGCCTTCGAGGCCGTGTATCTGGACTCGCTGCCGGTGAACGCCGGCCTCGCCGACCTCGGCGAACTGCACGCCTACCGGTTCCCCGCTTCGCGGCTCAGCCGCGTCGAGCGCGGGTTCGTCGGCGCTCGCACGCTCGGCGAGCGACTCGCTCGGGCGTGAGCGAACGCGGAGGATTAAGGAACTCGCGTCGCGGCCTCAGTCGCCGCCGAGTTTGGTCTGGGTCGGGCCGCCGGTGAACGACTCGAAGTCCTCGCCCTCCGCCAGCGCCGTCTCCTTTTTCACGCGGTAGTTCCCGCCGTCGGTCACGTAGAGGTCGCCGGGGTGGAAGAAGTACCAGTCCTCGCGGTCGAATCGGACGGCGATGCGGGCCTTCGCGCCGAAGTTCCGCGAGAAGTAGACGAGCGCTTCGACCTCCTCGCCACTCAGGTAGATGGGGCGACCGCTGGAGGACTTCGCCTCGATAGCGTAGAACACCTCGCCGTTGCCCGCGAGCACGTCGGGGAGTTCGCGCGTCGTCGCGCTCCCGGAGGCGGGCGCGCGCATGACCGCGAACCCGGCCTCGTCGAGAGCGTTGACGAGTTCGCGCTCGCGTCGGTCTCCCTTTCTGTTCGAAGACATGGTCTGGAGTCGGCCGCGGGCGGTGATAAATGGGGCGACCGGGAGCGCGCCACCAGAGCTATCCATCGGCTGACGGATACTGCTCGTATGAACCGCGAGAACTGGCGCGCCGTCGTCCTCCTCGTTCTCGGGGTCGCCCTCCTCGCGAACCCACTTTTCCTCTATCCCGACGACGTCTCCTACGAGCGGACGTACACCTACGAGGCGTCGGCGATTGACTACCTCCCGCACACTTCGGACGCGTTCTACCGGGTCAAATCGTGCGGCTGGAACCCCCTCCAGTCGGCGGAGTGCGCCGGCATCATCGACATGGCCCGCGGCGACCCGGTCGAACTCGAGTTAGACCCGGAGCGCGACGTCGACCCCGAGTTCTGGTCGTTCGACTACGTCAGAACCGACGGCCGCTACTTCGAACCGAACGCGACCCTCGACGGGCGCACCCTCACGCTCTCGCTCCGCCCGGTTTCGACCGAGACGGTCAAGCGCGACCTCTCGGAGAGCCTCGACGAGTCACCGCAGTACGTCCGCGCGGCCGTCCGAAACGGCAGCAGCACCGTGACCGAGTCGGAACTGTACGAACCGGAGACGTACTACGTCGCGTTCGAGGGTCGGTACTACGTCGTCGAACCGGTCGAAAGCGAGCGCGTCCCAACCGGTTGGGGGTGGAAAGCGCCGTCCGACTCGGCCATCGAGGTGATGCGACTCGCGGCGTGGATAGGCGGCGTCGCGTGCGTCTGGCGAGCGGGCGAGTGGACCGAACGCGGTCGCTGACGCGCGGCGGCTGTGAGAAACGAGAGAGAGCGCGGGTCGGCTTACGTCCCGTGGGCCCAGCTACCCATGTACTCGCGCTGTTCGTCGGTCATCGAGTCGAACTCGATGCCCTCGGCTTCGAGTTTGATTTCGGCGACCTCGCGGTCCAGTTCGTCGGGCACGTCGTGGACGCCGGCGTCGTAGTCGTCGCCGTTCTCGACGAGTTCGCGGACGACGACGGCCTGCACGCCGAACGACTGGTCCATGACCTCGACCGGGTGGCCGAGCGCGATGGGCGACGCGAGGTTGACGAGGCGGCCCTCGGCGAGGACGTTCAGGCGGCGGCCGTCTTCGAGTTCGTAGGCGTCGACGCCGTCGCGGGCCTCGTACTCGTCGACGGCGAGGTCCGACAGCGCGTCGAGGTCGATTTCGATGTCGAAGTGGCCGGCGTTGGCCAGCAAGACGCCGTCTTTCATGTTCTCGAAGTCCTCGCGGGTGATGACGTCGCGGTTGCCGGTGGTCGTGATGAACACGTCGCCGACCTTCGCGGCCTCCTCCATCGGCATCACGTCGTAGCCCTCCATGTGGGCTTCGAGCGCGCGGCGGGGGTCGACCTCGGTGACGATGACGTCGGCGTTCTGGCCGGCGGCCTTCTTGGCGACGCCCTTGCCGCAGTAGCCGTAGCCGCCGACGACGACGTTCTTGCCGGCGTAGGAGAGGTTCGTCGTCATGGCGATAGTGGCCAGCGACGACTCGCCCGTGCCGTGGACGTTGTCGAACAGGCGCTTCATCGGCGTGTCGTTGACGGCGAAGACGGGGTAGTTCAGTTCGCCGTCTTCGTCCATCGCGCGGAGGCGGTGGACGCCGGTCGTGGTCTCTTCGGCCCCGCCGACGATGGTGTCGATGAGTTCCGGGTACTCCTCGTGGATGGTGAACACCATGTCCATGCCGTCGTCGACCGTGACGGTCGGCTCGTGGGCGATGACGGCGTCGATGGCCGCGTAGTAGTCCTCGTCGTCGACGCCGCGGACGGCGTAGGAGGTGATGTCGTCGTTGGCGTCGAGCGCCGCCGACACGTCGTCGTGGGTCGAAAGCGGGTTACAGCCGGTGATGGCGACTTCCGCGCCGCCGAGCGCCAGCAGTTCGACGAGGTTCGCCGTCTTCGCCTCGACGTGCATCGCCATGCCGACGACCTCGCCGTCGAGCGGCTTCTCGGCCGCGAACTGCTCGCGGAGCTCCTGCAGGATGGGCATGTGCTGGAGCGCCCAGTCCATCTTGCGTCGTCCCTCCGTCCGGGCGGCCTCGACGTCGTCGAGGTGCTCGGAGACGGGAGCGTAGTGTTCGCTCATACCCGTGGGTTCGGAGAGGGGTCCGAAAACCCTACCGAAGGCGGTCGCCGCCCCCGAATCTACAAGTGTCAACGGAGAGATTGTACCGCCGAGGGCCGATGCTCGTCATAGATAACGGCAAGACGCTCGCCGAGCAGGAGTTGTTCGCCCTGATGAGCGCCCCCGCGGTTCCGGACCTCCTCCGCGTCGCCGACGAGCCGCTGACGGTCAAGGAGCTGAGCTGCCGGGCCGACGTGCCGCTGTCGACGGCCTACCGGGAGGTCAAGCGGCTCCACGAGGCGTCGCTGTTCGAGAAGTCCATCATGGTCGACCACAGCGACGGGCGACACGTCGCGCAGTACCACCGGACGTTCGAGCGCATGGAGGTCAGCGTGACCGACGATGGACTGCGCATCGAGCTGGCCGGGTAGCGAGGTCGGAAAGTGGCGGCAGCAGCGGCGGCAGTAGTGGCGGCGAACGCGGCGAGTCGGAGGCGGCGGGGTCGAAGACGGCGATTCAGACGCGCTCGCGGAGCGACGCGACCGCCTCGCGGGCGCGGGCCATCACGGCGTCCTCGTCGAGCGTCAGCACCTCGCGGTCCCGCATCAGCACCCGCCCGTCGCAGACGGTGTGGCGAACGTCGGAGCCGCGGGCGGCGTACGCGAGGTGGCTCACGAGGTCGTTCGCGGGCGTGAGGTGCGGCGCGTCGAGGTCGACGACGGCGAGGTCGGCCGCGCCGCCGACTTCGAGCGCGCCGCCGGGGAGGTCGATGGCGTCGGCGGAGCCGGCGGTCGCCATCCGCACCACGTCGGGGGCGGCGACGGCGCTGGCGTCGTCCGCGGCGAGTTTGCCGAGCATCGCGGCGTCGCGCATCTCGTCGAACATGTCGAGGTCGTTGTTCGAGGCCGCGCCGTCGGTGCCGAGGCCGACCGTGACGCCCGCGTCGAGCAGTTTCTGGACGGGAGCCATGCCGGAGGCGAGTTTCATGTTCGACGCCGGGCAGTGGACGACGCCGGTGCCCGCCTCGGCGAGCAGGTCGATTTCCGCGTCGTCGACGTGGACGCCGTGGGCGAGGAAGTCGTCGTCGGTGAGCATGCCGAGGTCCTTCGCGTACGACAGCGGGCGCTCGCCGCGCTCGTCGACGATGGGGTCGACCTCGTCCGTCGTCTCGTTGGCGTGGTAGTGGACCGGGATGCCCTCGTCGTGGGCGTCGGCGACGAACTCGCGGAGGTACTCCTCCGCGACCGTCGTCAGCGAGTGCGGCATCGCGGCGGTCCGAATCCGACCGTCGGCCGCGCCGTCGAACTCGCGGGCCACGTCGAGGCTCTCGTCGATGTCGGCCCGCGCGTCCTCGTCGTCTTTCCCGAGCGTGACGACGCCGTGGCCGAGGCGGGCGCGGAGGCCGGCCTCCGCGACCGCGTCGGCGACCTCGGGGACGTGGAAGTACATGTCCGCGAACGCGGTGGTCCCCGACTTAATCATCTCCACGAGGCCGAGTTCCGCGCCGACCCGCACGTCCTCGGGCGTGAGCGCGCCCTCCGCGGGCCAGATGTCCTCGCGGAGCCACGCGTCGAGCGGCTTGTCGTCGGCGTAGCCGCGCAGGAGCGTCATCGCCACGTGACAGTGGGCGTTCACCAGTCCGGGCGTGACGAGACAGCCCTCGGCGTCGAGCGTCTCGTCGGCCTCGGCGTCGAGGTCCGCGCCGATGTCGAGGATGGTCCCCTCGTCTCGGTCCACGAGTACGTCCGCGTCCTCGACCGTCGCGTCGGGGCGGAGTACCTGTCCGCCGGCGATTCGGAGCGTGTTCATGTCGCTCGTTCGGGTCGGCGGGGTGGTGAATCCACCGTCTCGCGGCCGCGAGGGACGACCGCCCGTTTCGGCGCTGAGCGGGCCGAATACCGGCGGTAGTCCGATTCCCGAAAATCGAGAACGAGCACGCCCTCTTAGGGTCGGACCCCCAGTATGGGGGGATATGGAGCCCCCGTCGAACCTCGCGCTCGTTCCGGGGCACGTCCAAGGCAGTCCGTGGATGACCGCGGTCGTCGTCCTCGCGGGCGTCTCGTCGGTCACGCTGGCCGCGCTCGGCGTCGCCGTCTTCCTCCGGCGGCGGACGCGGTCGCACCTGCTCGTCGCGCTGGCGCTCTTGGCGTTCGCGTCGCGGGCGGCCGTCGCGGCGCTGACGCTCGGCGGCGTCCTCTCCGAGTTCGACCACCACGTCGTCGAACACCTCTTGGACCTCGTGATGGCCGGCCTCGTCCTCGCGGCCATCTACTACGCCCGGAGCATCGAGCGCGAGGCGGGGGTCAACGACCCATGAGTGAGACACGAACCCGCGTCGCCGACCACATCAAGCACAACCCGGGAGTCCATTTCAACGAGCTCGTTCGCGCGCTCGACCTCGCCCCCGGCCAGGTACAACACCACGTCCGCAGACTGCTCTCCGACGAGACGGTCCGCCGATCCGAGTTCTACGGGCGGACGCACTACTTCCCCCCGGAGTTCGACGCGTGGGAGCGCGGCGCGCTCGCGCTCGTCCGCCGGGAGACCGCCCGCGACATCCTCGGCCACCTCCTCGAACACGGCGACGCCCGCCCCGACGACGTGGCCGACGACATCGGCGTCGCCCGCAGCACGCTGGAGTGGCACCTCGACCACCTCGTCGAGCGCGACGTGGTCCGCAAGGAACGCGACCTGCACAACCGCGTGACGCTCGTCCTCACCCACCCCGAGCGGACGACCCGACTGTTAGACGACGTGTCGCCGTCACTCCCCGAGCGGTTCGTCGACCGGTTCGACCGCCTGCTCGACCACCTCGTCGAAGGCTAGTCGCGGGTCCGCGGAGCAGTCCTACGCGTCCGTTTCGCCCGCCCCGGAGCCGTCTCGGAGCCGTTCGATGCGCGACGCCAGCGACGGCTCGAACGAGAGACGCGACCCCGCGCGGCCGGTGTCGACCTCGTCGGCGGTCGCGTCGAGCGCGTCGGCGACGGCCGCGCGTCCGACCCGTTCTGCCGCCGCCTCGTCGGCCCGATAGATGAGCCGCTTGCTCGCGTACTCGCCAGTCACGAGCAGTACCACGCCGACTCCGGCGAAGGTCAAGAACGACAGCGCGAACCCGAACGGCGGCCACGCGACGCCCCAGAAGACGAACGCGCCGACCGCGGTCACGGTGAACAGCCGAAGCCCGTAGACGAACCGAGCGACTCGCCCGGCGTCGACCGCGAGGAGCGCCGAGACCGTCTCGTCGTCGTAGCGGTCGAGCAGCGAGTCGGTGAGAAAGAGCGTTTTTCGACCGATTGGGCCGCGGACGAGGTGGTCCGAGCGGTGACCGCCGCCGTCGAGGAGGCGAACCCGAGCGACCGAGAGACCGGCGCGGTCGCACAGGCGGTCGAGGCGCTCGCGCGTCGCGTCGTCGGGGACCGTCGTCGTCTGCGAGACGCCCACGAGCGGTGCCGAAAAGACGTATGCGGCGGCTGCGAACGCGAGCAGGGTGAGCAGGCCGCTGGTCTCCAAGACCCGGAATTCGACTTGTAACACGGTCACCACGCAGAAGACGAGCGCCGCGATGAAGAGTTGATAGCGGAACATCTTCGCGGCCGCCGCTCCCGCGCCCATATCGGCGTCTCGCACGCGCCTCGCCACCGGGAACGCGCCCATGTACGAGACGGTCGCCACGACCGCGGCACCGACGCCGATGAGCGCCCAGCCGAGAGCCGCCCACGGCCAGTCGGTCGGGAGACCGACGGCCGCGAGGAGCGCCCGGTCCGCGTTCGTCCACCAGACGATGCCGACGAACAGGATGGCGGCGTAGAGCCAGTTGCTTCGCACTCGCTGTCTGAACCGCTGGACCGACGCGTCTCGGCGTTCGAGACGGCCGGCGCTGAGCCGGGACCAGCCGGCACCGAGGAGGGAGACGCCGACGAGCGCGCCGGCGAACGTGACGGGGGCCATAGATGACACTTCGTAGATGTGTCAAAAACCGTTCCGGCTTGCGAAAGTCAATTACCTCCGGGACGTGACGGAGAGGTATGCGAATCGCCGTGCCCAACAAGGGCCGCCTGCACGAACCGACGATAGAACTCCTGGAGCGTGCGGGACTGCACCTCGACAACGGTGCCGAACGCAAACTCTACGCCGGGACCGTCGACCCCGACGTGACCGTGCTGTTCGCCCGCGCCGCCGACATCCCCGAGTACGTCCGCGACGGGGCCGCCGAGGTCGGCATCACGGGCCTCGACCAGGTCCGCGAGTCGGGCCACGAACTCGAAGACCTGCTCGATTTGGAGTACGGCAAGTGTCGGCTCGTCCTCGCCGCGCCCGAAGACGGCGACATCGAGACCGTCGAGGACGTGTCGGGCAAGGTCGTCGCCACCGAGTTCCCGCACATCGCGCGGACCTACTTCGAAGAGGAGGGCATCGACGCCGAAGTCGTCGAGGTCACGGGCGCGACCGAACTGACGCCCCACGTCGAGATGGCCGACGCCATCATCGACATCACCTCGACCGGGACGACCCTGCGGGTGAACCGCCTCGCGGTCGTCGACGAGGTGCTGTCGTCGTCGGTCCGACTGTTCGCCCGACCCGACGTGGTCGACGACCCGAAGGTCCAGCAGTTGCTCATGGCGCTCGAATCCGTCCGCTCCGCGGAGGGCAAGCGCTACCTGATGATGAACGCGCCGCGCGAGAAACTCGACGAGGTGAAAGAGGTCATCCCCGGCCTCGGCGGGCCGACCGTGATGGACGTCGCCGGCGACTCGACGGTCGCCGTCCACGCCGTCGTGAACGAGCGCGACGTGTTCGAGGTCGTCAGCGACCTGAAGAACGTCGGCGCGAGCGGCATTCTCGTCACCGAAATCGAGCGGTTAGTCGAGTAAGCGGCGCGGCAGCGTGCCCGTCGTGCGTGTTATTTCTTCCAGCGCAGGTCCGGCACCGTGACCGACGGGTCGAACCCGAGGTCGCCGCGACGCGCCCGGACGTAGGCCGCGATGCAGACCGCGCCGAGCACTATCGCGCCGAGACCGAGCAGACCGGCCTCGGGGCCGAACGCGCCGCCGGTGACGAGGTCCGGCCCCCGTTCCGTCGTCTCGACGAGCGACGTGCCGAAGTCGAGACCGCTGACCGCGAAGCCGAAGACGCCGCCCTGCACGAAGTTCCACGAGATGTGGATTCCCGTCGGGATGGCGAGGTCGCCGGTGAGCGCGTAGCCGAGGCCGAGCATGACGCCCGCGAGCGTGATGCTGACCGTGCTCGTCAGGCCCGCGTTCGGGTTGGCGTAGTGGGCGACGCCGAACACCGCCGACGAGACGGCGAGGCCGCCGGCGACCGCCGCGTCCGGCCCGAACCGCCAGCGAAGTCCCTCGGCGACGTCGGTGAGGACGATTCCCCGGAGCAGGAGCTCCTCCGCGATGCCGACGACGACGAAGAACGCCAGGAGCGAGCCGACGCCGAGCAGTCGGTCGACGCCGAGCGGGGCGGGGGAGACCGCAATCCAGTCGGCGACGACGCCGACGACGAAGACGACGGTCATCAGCCCCGTTCCGAGCGCGAGTCCGAACCCGAGGTCGACCGCCCACTCGCGGTCGAACCGGAGGCCGAGGTCCGCGATAGTCCGCCGGTCGATGTACCGCGCGACGACGAGTGCGGCGAGGCCGCTCGCCCCGACTGAGACGAGGGAGACGACGAGTGCGGCGAGGCGACTGGATTCGGCGAGACCGCCGAGGGCGGCCGAGAGCGAGACGGCGACCACGAGCGAGACGACCACGAAGACGACGGGCGTCGCGAGCAGTCGAACGGGAGCGCGGGGCCGGCGTTCCATGTCGTTCCAGAGGAGGCGACGGGGAGACACGACGGTGGGTTCAGCGGCCTCGGTCAAGAAGGTACGGCGAGCGCGACCTCAGAAGGGTGCTGTCGTCAGGATGACGGCGAGGCCGAACAGGACGGTGCCGAGGAGCACCGAGACGACGAAGTGGATTGTCACCACGTACGCCGACAGGCGGTTCGACCGGCCGTAGAGGTACTTGACGAAGCCGAAGTCGAGGCCGAGTGCGAGCGCGAGCGCGACGAAGGAGTTCCAGCCGAAGGTGGTGAACACGACGGCGATAGCCGCGGGCACCGGACCGACGGCGAACGCCTTCTTGAGTTCCACGTCGCCGAGGACGTTCCGCGCGGCGATGTGGGCGGTGAGAGAAAGGAACAGCGCGAACAGCGCGAACGTTCCGGCGACGGCCGTGACCGGCGCACCGGCGGCCGTCTGCAAAGTGAGCGCGTCCATACCGGCCCGAGGGACGCGACTGACTTAGGTTCGGCCGATTCGAGTCCCGGTTACGCGGCGCGGTCGGGGACTCGACGGCGTTAGAACGACCCGTTCAGGAGACCCAGTTCGGAGAGGCGCGAGATGATGACGTCGACCGCCGCCTCGGCGTCTTTCGGCTGTTTGCCGCCCGTGATGACGAGCTTACCCGACCCGAAGAGGAGCGCGACGACGCTCGGTTCGTCGAGGCGGTAGACGAGACCGGGGAACTGCTCCGGTTCGTACTCGATGTTCTCGAGACCGAGCCCGATGGCGATAGCGTTGAGGTTCAGATTCTCGCCGAGGTCCGCGCTCGTGACGATGTTCTGAACGGTAATTTCGGGGTCGTCGTCGACCGGAATCTGAAGCTCTCGAAGCTTCTCGAAGACGATTTCGAGGCTCTCGTGTACGTCGTCGGTCGACTTCGCGCCGGTGCAGACGATCTTCCCGGACCGAAAGATGAGTGCCGCGGATTTCGGGTCCTGGGTGCGGTAGACGAGTCCCGGGAACTGTTCGGGGTCGTAGTCGGCGCCCTCGAGGTCCATCGCCACGCTCTGGAGGTCGAGCTCTTGGCCGATTCCCGTGGAGGCGACGACGTTTTCGATGTTGATTGTGTCCTTGGGGTCGGTCATACAACGATTTAAGTCACGTATTTAAGGGTTAAAAAGATTGGTGCAAGGGGTTGACAGCTTACGCGCGACGGCGGATAATCCGGACGTTCCGGGCGGTGACGACCGCGCCGAGTAATGTCAGAGAAATTGGAACTGCGAGCCGAGCGGACGCCGGCCTGAGCATCCAGTAGGCGGCGAAGAACAGGGCGACTGAGACGAGTTTCAACACCGCGAACGAGCCGGGGCCGGGGTCGCCGCCGGAGACGAGTCGCACGATGGGGTTTCCTTCCTGCACGCCGGCCATCCTGACCCCGAGGACGGTCGTGACGTAGTCGCCGAGTCCGTAGGCGAGCGCCGCCGAGCCCCAGAGGATGGCGTCGAGAGAGGCCATGCGGGTGGATTCGGAGCGGCCACTATAAGTCTCGCCGTCGCCGGATTGTCACGTTCGGCGGGGTCACGGTCGGAGCCGAGTGGGTTGGACCGGGCCAGACTAGACCGGAGCGGACCGACCAGCACCCCCGGGAGCGACGACGACCGATACCCTCATTTCCGCGGCCCGTCAGGTCCGAGCGTGTACGGATTGGAACTCGCCGGCGAGGAAGACGCCTTCGCCGCCCGCGAGGCCGAGTCGGCCGCGACGGGCGTGACGGTCGTCGCTCCCGGCCTCGCCACCGCCCGCGGCGTCGACCCGGAGCGCGCGAGGCGACTCGCTTACACCCGTCGCGTCGTCGAACTGGTCGGGCGCTGCGACCCCGACATCGAGGCCGCCCGCGCCGTCGTCGCGGCCGCGAACCTCGACCGCGAGGGAACCGTCGCCGTCCGCGCCCGCGACGTGCGAGGGCTCACGGGTGTCAGCACGACCGACGCCGAGCGCGAACTCGGGTCGGCGCTCGTCGAGCGCGGCTTCGGCGTCGATTTAGACGACCCCGACCACGAGCTTCGGGTCTACTTCTCCGAGGACGCCTGTCTCGTCGGCTGGACCGCCGTCGAAGCCGTCCGCGACTTCGCCGACCGGAAACCGACCGACAGGCCGTTCTTCCAGCCGGGGAGCATGGCCCCCGTGGACGCCCGCGCCTTCGTCAACATGGCCGGCGCGGAGCCCGGTGCCCGAATTTTGGACCCGATGTGCGGCACCGGCGGCGTCCTCCTCGAAGCCGGTCTCGTCGGTGCCGACGTGGTCGGCGTCGACGCCCAAGCGAAGATGGTCGGCGGCGCGCGGGAGAACCTGCGTCACTACGTCGGCGCAGGCGACGTAATCCGCGGCGACGCCACCGCGCTCCCCCTCGGCGACGACTCGATGGACGGCGCGGTGTTCGACGCCCCCTACGGCCGGCAGTCGAAAATCGCCCGGCACTCGCTTTCGGACCTCGTCGGCGGCGCGCTGGCAGAGGTCCGCCGGGTCGCCCCGGAGTGCGTGATGGTCGCCGACCGGTCGTGGACAGAGGAGGCCGAGGACGCCGGTTGGGAGGTCGAACGGGTGTTCGAGCGCCGAGTCCATCGGTCGCTGGTGCGGTACGTGCATCTGCTGCATCGGTAGTCGGAATCGCCGGCCGACGAGTCGTCGCAGTCAACAACGACCATTCAGTCGCCCGATAGGACTATCCTCCAGCGCGTCGAAGCGAGGGCATGTCGCGCACGGTTCGAAAGGTTCTCGCGGAGGCGTACGACCCCGACCCACGAGCGATGGTCATCGTCGCGATGGGGTCGTCGTTTCTGCTGTTTTCGCTCCTGTCGTACCCGGCCGGGTCGAACCCGTACTACCTGTTCGGTCTCGTGGTGGCGGTCCTCTCGCTCGTCGCCTCGGTTGCGATGCTCGCCGTCGAGACGCTCCGGTAGTCGGGGTGGACGAGACCGCTACAACTCGACTCCTTCGACGGTGACCTCGCCATCCGAGCCGACGCGCAACGTCACGAACTCGTAGTCCTGAATCCGCTCGTCGTAGGCCACCTCGCCGTCGACGAGGAGTTCCACGGCGCAGGTCTCGGCGTCGACCTGCCGGGTGAGCGTCTCCGTCTCGCCCGGCGAGAGTTCGATATCACTCTCGCGGCACGCGGGTTTCAACACGACCTCGCCGGAGAAGCCGCCGCTGACCGTGACTTCGACCATCTCTGACCCCTCGCAGAACTGCGGCCAGCCACACTCGTCCGTGGTGGTCGCGGTCTGTCCGGATTCGGTGGTGTTGGGGTCGGGAGCGGTTGTCGTCTCGGTCGTCGTCTCAGACGAGGATGCGGAAGGGCTACCGAGACACCCGGAGAGGAGGGCGAGCGAACCGAGCGACGCGAGGACCCGTCTGCGCTGCATGAAATGTAGTTTCGCAGTCAGAACAAATGTCTTGTGTCGGCGGGAGCCCGGGCCGCTTGTCCGGCCTATCGCCGCGCCAGAACCGTCTCGCCCGCCCGCACCGACTCGCCCTTCTCGACGACAACGTCCTCGGAGCCGTATTCCGGGGGTAACAGCACGTCGGCCCGGGAGCCGAAGTCGATGTGGCCGAGTTTCTGCCCGCGAACGAGTTCGTCGCCGGGCGCGACGTACGAGTGAATCCGGCGGGCGAACGCGCCGGCGATGAGCGACACCTCGTGGTCGCCCTCGTCGGTGTCGAGTTCGATATCGACGCGCTCGTTGCGGTCTGAGTCCTTCGAGAACGCCGGTTTGTGCGCGCCGGGGCGGTGGGTGACGGTTCGGACCGCGCCGGAGACCGGCGCGCGGTTGACGTGCACGTCGGTGACGTTCATGAACACGCCCACGCGGACGCGGCCGTCCTCGACGCGAATCACGGAGACGTGCCCGTCGGCGGGGGAGACGACCCCCGGTTCGTCGGGCGGCGAGCGCTCGGGGTCCCGGAAGAACCAGAGGACGAACGCGCCCGCGGCGAGGAGCACGGCCCCGAGGGGCGGGAAGACGAACGCCGCGACCGCCGCGCCGACGAAGGCGGGGAGCGCGAATCGGCGGTAGCCGGGTGCGAACTGCATCTATGCCTCGCCGCGGACTTCGGCTCCCCAACTCGTGAGGAGGTGGGTGATGTGCAGGCGGTCGTCGATGCCCGTCGAGATGTCGAGGTCGACCTGCCCCGCGAGTTCGTGAAGGCGGGCGAGTTCGCCGTCGGCGAAGCGCTCGGGGGTCGAGTCGGCGACGCGGAGGATATCGCGGAGGAGTTCCTGGCCCTCGTAGCCCTCGTCGTCGAGGAGCGTCGTGAGGGTCTTACGGGCGTCCTTGATGTCGCCCTCGCGGGCGTTGATGAGGAGCGTCTTCAGTTCGTCGTCGAAGCCCACGTCGCCGAGGGCGGCGTGGACCGTGGACATGGTGACTTCGTCGGCCTCGGTGGCCGTCCGCTGGGCCGAAAGGATGGCCTTGCGGACGTTCCCGTTGGAGGCGTCGGTGAGGAACTGGAGGCCGCCGTCGTCGTAGTCGACGCCCTCGGCGTCGAGGATGTCGGCGAGGAGGGCTTCGAGGGTGTCGTCGTCGGGCGCGGGCATGGGAACCGGGAAGCACCGCGAGCGAATCGGCGGGATGAGCTTCGAGGGCTGGCGCGTGGTGATGACGAACTGCGTGGTCCGGTGGTGCTGTTCCATCACGCGGCGAAGCGCCTGCTGGAAGTCCTCGCGGATGGATTCGGCGTTGTCGAGGACGATGGTCTTGTACTCGCCGGACATCGGGGCGTAGCTGGCCGACTCCTTGAGCACGCGGTTTATCATGTCGCGTTTCGCCATGCGACTGCGGCCGTCGAGGAACTGCTCGAACCGCGGGTCGGCGCGAATCTGCTTTTTCGTCCGGTTGAAGAAGTCCGCGACGTTGAGTTCGATGAGGTCGTTTTCGGGGTCCGCGTGCGCCTCGTGAGCCAGCGCCCGGACGGCGGCGGTCTTGCCGACGCCCGGCGGCCCCTGCACGACGAGGTTCATCGGTTCGTCCACGGCGCGTCGGAGGCGTTCGCGGACCTCCGGCTGTGGGAGGTCTTCGAGCCCCGGCGCGTGCGTCTCGGTCCACAGCGGCGCGTCCATTGGACTCCGGTAGCAGACGGTCGGGTAAGAATCGGTCGGTCCGGGGCGTCGGGCGGCCGCACCGTCTGGGGCGGCGAGCGGCCGCGACTGATTCGACGCACGTTTAGTCCCGCCGCTATCATTGTGGTGCATGTCCATGCGCGCGACCTTCCTCGGGACCGGCGGGGCCGTCCCCACCACGGCGCGTGCGCCGAGCGCGTTCCTCGTGAACCGCGACGGCGAGCGCCTGTTGTTCGATTGCGGGGAGGGCACCCAACGCCAGATGATGCGCTACGGGACCGGGTTCGGCGTCAGCCACCTGTTCGTCACCCACCTCCACGGCGACCACATCCTCGGCATCCCCGGCCTGATTCAGACGCTCGACTTCAACGACCGCGACGCCTCGCTGGCCATCCACGGCCCGCCGGGGAGCAAGCGTCACCTCGAAAAGCTCGTCCACGCGGGCGGCTACCAGCCCGGCTTCCACGTCTCCGTCCACGAGGTCCGCCCCGGGAACGTCGCCTACCGCGCCGACGACTACGAGGTCCGCGCGTTCGACACCGAACACCGGACCGCCTCGGTCGGCTACGCCCTCGTCGAGGACGACCGCCCCGGCCGGTTCGACCGCGAGAAAGCCGAGGAACTCGGCGTCCCCGTCGGCCCGGCGTTCGGCCGCCTCCACGCCGGCGAGGACGTGGAACTCGACGACGGAACCGTCGTGCGCTCCGAGCAGGTCGTCGGCGACCCCCGACCCGGGCGAACCGTCGTCTACACCGGCGACACCCGCCCGCTCGAATCGACCGTCGAGGTCGCCCGCGACGCCGACCTGCTCGTCCACGACGCGACGTTCACCGACGAGGAGGCGGAGCGAGCGAAACAGACCGCGCACTCGACCGCCCGCGAGGCCGCCCGAATCGCCCGCGACGCCGACGTTCGGCGGTTCGCGCTGACGCACATCTCCGCCCGGTACGCCGCCGACCCGAGCCCGCTTCTCGAACAGGCCCGCGAGGTCTACGACGGCGAGGCGTTCGTCGCCGAAGACGGCCAGAAACTGGAGGTCCCGTACGCCGACAGCGACGGCGGCGGGGCCGAGACCGGCGAGTAGCCGGACGGCGAAACGCGCGAAAAAAGAGATTCAGTCGCAGTGGTCGTCGCAGACCGGGTTTTCACCGTCATCGAGAAGGACGACGGGGACCCCGAGGACGACCCACTCGCTGACGTAGCGCCGGCGCGTCGTCGCGGGCGACCCGCACTCGACGCAGACGGCGTCGGCCGATTCGACGGCCGACTCGATGATTCTCGTCCGCGGACCGACGGTCGTCCGTGCGTACGCCGGCTGTTTTGAGAGGAGCACCACGAGCGCCGCGGCGACCGCGAGGCCGACGACCGGCAGGACGAACCGGCCGACGCCGGAGCGCGCGAGGACGCCGACGATGACGAGTAACACGACCGCGACGGCCAGTTCACGGAGGAGACGCATCGACGGCGTCAGTTGCTCGTCTCGTTTTCGGAGCCGGACGAGGACGACGACCTCGACGACGCCGAGGTAGTGTCCGACGACGAACCGGCGGACGAACTCGACGAGGACGAACTGTCGCTATCGAGCGACCGGACGAACTGCGGGTAGCCGCCGTCGCCGACCGGGATGTAGACGGTGTCCGTCTCGTCGAGTTTCTCGATGTACTTCTGGGCCAGCACCTCGTCGGACAGCGACTCGGCGATGATGCGGTTGGCGTCGGCCTGCCCCTGTGCCTCGATGCGCTTGCGCTCGGCCTCCAGCTCCTCGACGGCGAGTTCGTCCTGCTTCTGCTGGCGGCGCTGTTCGGTGATTTCCTTCTGTTCGACCGCCTGCGCGTACTCGGCGGGGAGTTCGACGTTGCGGACCTGCACCGCTTCGAGGATGAGGCCGTCGTCGGCGAACTCCTCGGCGAGTTCACGCTCGGCGGCGGCCTTCAACTGGGTCTGGCCCTCGCCGGTGTAGATGACGGTGACGGGGAGCCGACCGGCCTCGGTCCGGAGCACGGAGCGAATCGACGGGCGAATCAGGCGCTCTTCGGCGGTGTCGAGCGTCCGGTAGTTGCGGTAGAACTCGACCGCCTGCGCGGCGTCGATGCGGTAGCGGACGGTCACGTCGATGTCCGTCCGGAGGCCGTCTTCGGTCAGGACGGTGATTGCGTCGTCGCCGCGCCTGTCGCCTTCGCTCGTCGACGACGACATCGTGTACGACTGCGGTCGCACAGACAGCGACGAGGTCGACTGCGAGACGGGATTGACGAAGTGCGCGCCGGGTTCGAAGACGGTGCCGGTGGTCGCGCCCCACTTCTTGACGACCTTGACGTTCCCCTCTTCGACGGGTTCCCACGCGAGGAGCCCGGCGATGGGGGCGGCGATAAGGAGGAGGGCGACGACACCGATGAGGGCGATGCGCGTCAGCGACCGGGAGGTCACCGACGGCGGGTCGGGGATATCAGAACTCATCACTCTGATTTCAAATAGCCGAGACTTGTTTGTTTCGTGTCAAACGTGGGTCGTGGCGGCGACTGTCGCCGGCGAGCACCGACTCGGCGACCGAGTCGCGCAAACGCGACACCCGACCGAGTCGGCACCCGCGACCGGCGTGGAGTATATATCCGGCGCGACCCTAGTCGCCGTCGTGAACGACCGGACGAGTGCGCTCGACTCGGTCGTCTTCGGCGTCGACATCCAGAGCGGCGATATCCGCGGCGATTCGCCGTCGTACGCGCTGGTCGTGTTGGACACCCGAGACACCGAGTCAGACGAGGTCCGAATCGAACGAGACGTGGTCTCCTTCCGAAAGTTACGCCGACTCATCGAGCGCGACGAACCGCGCGTCGTCGCCACGGACAACATGTACGAGTTGGCGACCGACAAGGACGATTTAGTCCGCTTCCTGCGGTGGCTCCCCCACGGGACGCAGTTGGTGCAAGTGACCGGTGCGGAGCGGCCGGAACCGCTCTCGCGGGTCGCCTCGCGTCACGGCGTCCCCTACGGCAAAGACCCGATGAAGGAGGCCGAGGCCGCGGCCCGGCTCGCCCTCGCCAACGTCGGCTACAAGGTCGCCGCCTTCGAGAACACGACGACCGTGAAGGTCTCTCGCGGCCGCTCGACCGGCAAGGGCGGGTGGAGTCAGGACCGCTACACGCGCCGCATCCACGGGTCGGTCAAACAGCAGTCCCGCGAGGTCGAATCCGCGCTGAAGGAGGCCAACCTCGACTACGAGCGGGACGTGACCGAGAAGTACGGCGGCTACTCGCAGGCGCTGTTTACCGTCGAAGCGCGGCCCGAGGACATCCCCGTGTCCACCCATCGCTCGGGCGACACCCGCGTCGAAATCGAGCGCGAGCGCCGCGACGGCATCGAGTTCGAACCGCTCGTGAAGCGCCGCGACCGCGTCATCGTCGGCATCGACCCCGGCACGACCACCGCCGTCGCCGTCGTCGGCCTCGACGGGCGCGTCCTCGACGTGCACTCGACGCGCACCGCCGACACCGCCGCGGTCATCGAGTGGCTCATCGAGCGCGGGCGACCCAGTCTCGTCGCCGCCGACGTCCAGCCGATGCCCGAGACGGTCGAGAAGTTCCGCCGGAGCTTCGACGCCGCCGGGTGGGCCCCGCCGAGCGACATCCCCGTGGACGAGAAGCTCCACCGGACCCGCGACATCGACTACGACAACGACCACGAGCGCGACGCTCTCGCCGCGGCGCTGTTCGCCTTCGACGCCCACGAAGACCAGTTCGAGCGCATCTCCCGGAAGGTGCCCGCCGACGTGGACAGAGAGGAGGTCATCGCCCGCGTCCTCGCCAGCGAGGAGTCGGTCGAGGCCGTCCTCCGCGAGATGGACGACGACCCCGACGACGGCGGCGACGACCCCGACGAGGAACCCCACGAGGAGCCCGAACTCACGCCCGAAGAACGCGAGATTCGGGAGTTGCGGTCGCGGGTCGAGCGCCTCGAATCGCACGTCGAAGACCTGAAATCGACCATCGAGGAGAAAGACGAGACCATCGAGGAGTACAAAGAGGAACTGTCCGACGCCCGCCGCGAGGAGCGCCGCGAGGCCCGCGAGCGCCGCGAGGTCACCCGGCTGGAACGCGAGAACGGCCGGTTAGAGCGGAAAGTCGAATCGCTCGAATCCGACAAGGCGGAACTCGCAGACAAGCTCGACCAACTGAAGTCGCTGTGGAAGCTCGACCACTCGAACTTCGCGGACGTGAACACCGACGGGAGTCTCGTGCCCGTCAAAATCGTCGAGCAGTTCACCAACGGCGCGCTCGACCACACCGTCGAGGAGTACGGTATCGCCGCGGGCGACGTGGTCTACCTCCGCGACGCCAGCGGGGCCGGGCGGACGACCGCCGAACGACTCGCCGAGTTCGACCCGCGGGTCGTCCTCCGATCGGGCAACCTCTCGGAAGTCGCCGACGAGGTGCTGTTCGAAGCCGAGATTCCGGTCGCGCCCGCCGACGGCGTGACGATTCAGGAGATAGACGAACTCGCCGTGGCGAAGGAGTCCGAAGTCGAAGCCGCCATCGGCGACTGGGAGGACCGCGCCGAGGAGCGACAGAAGGAACAGCAAAAGGAGATGGTGGACCAGATTATCTCCGAACACCGCGCCGAGAACCGGCGCGGATAGCGTCGAGTCGGGTTTTCAGTCGGTCGCGTCGTGGCCGACGACGACGACCGCAACGAAGTACAGCGCCGCGCCGACGAGCGGCAGGAAGAAGGCGAGGACGGCCCAGAACGTCGCGTTTCGGCCCTTGAACGTCGCGTCCTTGTGGACTCGATAGGGGAGGTAGACGTGGGCCCCGAGGAAGTAGACGGCGAAGCCGAGGATGTACGGGAGGAGGTCGCCGCCGCGGACCGACGCCCACATGACCGCGAGCAGGCCGAAGACGACGAGGATGAGCGCGGCGAAGATGATAACTGGCGCACGCGTCGTGTTTCCTGAGTCGGACATCACCCGGAGTTAGGACCGGTGCGTGTTGTCCGTTTCGCCCGCGCGCGGTGGGACGCAAGCGTCTACAGATAGGCACGGCGAGTGCCTCGGGGCTTGACCCCGAGGCGGTTCACGATAATCCCTATCAGAAGTCATATGCCACGTCCCCGACACCGGACACGTATGGACGCATACGACCTGATCACTCGGAACGCCTCCGAAGTGGTCACGGAGGACGAAGTGCGCGCGCTGGCCGACGACCCCGAGGGCAAGCGAGCGTACGTGGGCTACGAGCCCTCCGGCGTCCTCCACATCGGTCACATGCTCACCGCCAACAAGCTCATCGACCTCCAAGAGGCGGGCTTCGAGGTAGTCGTGCTTCTGGCCGACGTACACGCCTACCTCAACGGCAAGGGCACCTTCGAGGAGATTCGCGAGACGGCCGAGCGGATGAAAGCGCAGTTCATCGCCTACGGTCTCGACGAGAGCCAGACGGAGTTCATCCTCGGCTCGGAGTACCAGCTCGACGAGAGCTACGTCCTCGACCTGCACGCGCTCGAACTGGAGACGACGCTCTCGCGCGCCGAGCGCGCCATGGCCGAAATCAAGAGCGGCGACGGCGTCACCGTCGCGCAGGCGGTCTACCCGATTATGCAGGCGCTCGACATCGTCTACCTCGACGTGGACCTCGCCATCGGCGGGATGGAACAGCGCAAGGTCCACATGCTCGCCCGCGACACGCTCCCGAGCATCGGCGAGGAGTCGCCGACCTGCATGCACACGCCGCTCATCGCGGACCTCGGGACGGGCATCGGCAAGATGTCCTCCTCCGAGGGCGTCACCATCTCGATGGAGGACACCACCGAGGACATTGAAGACAAGGTCAACGGCGCGTTCTGCCCGCCGACGGCCGACCCCGACCCGACCGAGGAGGGCGACGAGCGCGAGAACCCCGTCCTCCAAATCTTCGAGTACCACGTCTTCCCGCGCTTCGAGCGGGTCGTCGTCGAGCGCCCCGAACAGTACGGCGGGAACCTCGACTACGACGACTACGAGACGCTGGAGGCCGACCTCGAATCCGGCGAACTCCACCCGGCCGACGCGAAGGGCGCGCTCGCGGACTACCTCGACGAACTCATCGCACCGGGTCGCGCGAAGATAGCGGAGTAACGGCCGCGCTGCATCGACCCGTCGCTCGCCGCCGCCCAAACCAATAGGGGCCCGCCGAACCGACGAGTCGGTATGCCCCGCTCTTCCGACGTTCTCGTTCATCGAAGCCGCACTATCGCCGACCGCGAGGAGCGCACGCTGACCGCTGACGTGTACTGCCCCGACTCCCCGCCGACCGGGACGGGCGACTCGGCCGGGACGAGCGAAGTGGCCCGCCCCCTCGTCGTCTTCGTCTACGGCGGTGCGTGGGAGACCGGTTCGACCGGCCAGTTCGCCCGCTGGGCGCTCGACGCCGTCGAGGAGGGATTCGTCGCGGCCGAGGTGTCGTACCGACTCGGACACGAAGCGCCGTTTCCCGCGCAAATCGAAGACGTGTGCGAAGGTATCGACTGGCTGATCGACCGCGCCGACGAGTTCGGCATCGATTCCGATGCCGTCACCGTCGTCGGTCACTCCGCGGGGGCGCACCTCGCGTTGCTGGCGGCGCTTTCGGACGACGAGTTCGGGCGGCGGACCGACATCGACGCCGCGGTCGGGGTCTCCGGCGTCTACGACCTCCGAGCCGACGACCACGAGCGCGCCGGCGAGTCGCTGCCGCTGTTCGATGGCCGGCCGTCGGCCGCCGAGTTGCGCCGGTGTTCACCGATTACCTACGTGGATGACGACGCCGACGCCGACGCGCCGCCGACGCTGTTGCTCCACGGGAGCGAGGACTCGGTCGTCGCACCGGGCCAGAGCGCCCGGTTGGCGGACGCGCTCGAAGCGGCCGGAAACGAAGTCGAGTACGACGCCGTCGCCGCGGCCGACCACGTCTTCTTGCACTCGTCGTACCACTATCCCGCGGTGCGAAAACAGGTGTTCTCGTTCCTCCGTGAAGCGCTGTGAGACAGGGGATATCGGCGGCTCTCAGGCCATGCCGAACATCTTCATGACGCCCTCGGCGAGGCCGCTGGCGACGAGCCCGAGACCGGCGACGACGAACGCGAGCCCCGCCGCGACGACGGGGGCCTGATAGGCGACGATACCGATACCCAAGAGCAGCGAGACGACGCCGGCGATACCCTTCGTGCCGAGTTTGTCGAGCATACGACGACGGCGGGTCGGGAGCGCCCTAAACGCGTCGTTCCGTCCGACGCTTCCTACCGGTCGAACGTCGGCGGATTTAACCATGCCCACGTCGAACGCTCGCGCATGAGCGACGACGAGAACGAGAGCCGCCGAGACCTTCGAATGCCGAACGACGACGAAGTGTTCGCCGTCGTGACGAACATGCTCGGGGCCAATCGTATTCGCGTCCGCTGTGCCGACGGCGTCGAGCGGACCGCTCGCATTCCCGGACGGATGCAGAAGCGAATCTGGATTCGAGAGGACGACGTGGTGCTCGTCGAACCGTGGGACTGGCAGGACGAGAAGGCCGACGTGAGCTGGCGCTACGAGAAGTCCGAGGCCGACCAGCTCCGCCGCGAAGGCCACATCCAGTAACGCGTTCGAGACAGCGCGACCGTTCGCCGAGTGACACCGAAGCCGGAGCCTGTGCCCTTTTCATCTCGCCTCTCGTAGCCCTAGTCCAATGACTGACGAGTTCGGCATGGTCGAACCCCAGGAGGGCGAGGCGTTCGGCGACGAGTGGGAGGAGATAGACGTCTCCGACGACGAGGCGGACCGCATCGCGCGCCGCAAGGACCGCGACTTCGACGAGTTCCGGATGCGGTTGAAGGACGCCGACCAGTTCAAAGTCGAGCAGTCGGTGTTCGACGACGCGACCTTCGCCGCCATCTACAAACTCGTCCAAGACGGGTACATCGACGCGTTCGGCGGGCCGATTTCGACCGGAAAGGAGGCCAACGTCTTCGAGGCGCTCGGCGGCGACGACTCGGACGTGGCGGTCAAGATATACCGCATCAACGCCTCCGACTTCCGGCACATGCGCGACTACCTCGAAGGCGACCCGCGCTTCGAGAACATCGGCCACGACAAGGGGCAGGTCGTCCGCGCGTGGGTCAGAAAGGAGTTCGCCAACCTCGAACGCGCCCAGCGCGCCGGCGTGCGCGTACCGAAGCCCATCGCGGTCCAGCGGAACGTCCTCGTCATGGAACTCGTCGGCGTCGTGGACGACCGAGCGCGACGGCTCTCGGAAGTGCGCGTCGAGAACCCCCAGACCGCCTACGAGGTGGTCCGCGAGTACATGCGGCGACTCCACCGCGCCGGCCTCGTCCACGGCGACCTCTCGGAGTACAACCTCATCATCCACGAGGGCGAACTCGTCGTCATCGACCTCGGACAGGCCGTCACGGTCCACCACCCCAACGCCGAGGAGTTCCTCCGGCGGGACTGCCGCAACGTGGCCAACTTCTTCCGCCGGCAGGGCGCTGACGCCGACGGCGACTCGCTGTACGAGTTCGTCACGGCCGACGAGGACGAAGACGAGTAGAAACACAGACCCGCCGCGAGACGGGTGTGCGACCGAGACACGCGGCGACCCGCCGAGCGAACGCTTAAACCACTCCGACGGGTATCGGGTGATATGCAGCACGTCAAGGTGCCGCAGGACCGTATCGGTGTTCTCATCGGCGAAGGTGGCTCGACGCTCCGAGAGATAGAGAGTCGCGCGGAAGTCCGACTCGACGTTGACTCGGAAAACGGCAGCGTCGCCATCGACAGCGTCGGCGACCCCGTACTCGGCATGGTCGCTCCCGACGTGGTTCGAGCGGTCGGCCGCGGCTTCGCCCCTGAGGACGCGATGGCGCTCCTCGACGACGACATGATGATGTTCGAACTCATCGATATCGACCGGCACACCCGAAACAAAAACGACATGCGGCGGCAGAAGGGCCGCCTCATCGGCGAGAACGGCCGCACCCGCGAACTCATGGAGGAGTTGACGGGTGCCGACGTGGTCATCTACGGCTCGACGCTCGGCATCATCGGCCAGCCCGAAGAGGTCGAGGCCGTCCGTCGGGCCGTCGAGATGATTCTCGACGGGGCACCCCACGGCGCGGTGTACTCCTTCCTCGAACGGAAGCACAACGAACTGACCCAGGGCTTCAACGTCCGGCAGAACAACTGAGACGCGAGACGCCACCGCCGACGAGTCCACCGCCGACACGGCACTCGCCCGCATCGTCTTTTCACCGCACCCGATTCGACACTGGCGAGGCGACCCGCCGAGAGCCATAGATAAACCCGCAGAATCGACCGCCGTCACCGGGTCTCGACCACCCCACCGTGTTGCGTTTTGGCATACCAATAAACGAAGCTTTTTTATAGAATCACAAACAATCAGGCGATGACTATGAGCCAGCGAATGCAGCAGGGTCAGCCCATGATCATTCTGGGCGAGGACTCGCAGCGCACATCCGGTCAGGATGCGCAGTCGATGAACATCACGGCCGGGAAGGCCGTCGCAGAGGCCGTACGCACGACGCTCGGCCCCAAAGGGATGGACAAGATGCTCGTCGACTCCGGCGGGCAGGTCGTCGTCACGAACGACGGCGTCACCATCCTCAAGGAGATGGACATCGACCACCCCGCGGCCAACATGATCGTCGAAGTCTCCGAGACCCAGGAGGACGAGGTCGGAGACGGTACGACGACGGCCGTCATCATCGCCGGCGAACTCCTCGACCAGGCCGAGGAGCTCCTCGAATCGGACGTTCACGCGACGACCATCGCGCAGGGCTACCGCCAGGCCGCCGAGAAGGCCAAGGAAGTCCTCGAGGACAACGCCATCGAGGTCACGGAGGACGACCGCGAGACCCTCACGAAGATCGCCGCGACGGCGATGACCGGCAAGGGCGCGGAGTCCGCGAAGGACCTGCTCTCCGAACTCGTCGTCGACGCCGTGCTGGCCGTCAAAGACGAAGACGGCATCGACACGAACAACGTCTCCATCGAGAAGGTCGTCGGCGGCACCATCGACAACTCCGAACTCGTCGAGGGCGTCATCGTCGACAAAGAGCGCGTGGACGAGAACATGCCCTACGCCGTCGAGGACGCGAACATCGCCATCCTCGACGACGCGCTGGAAGTCCGCGAGACCGAAATCGACGCGGAAGTCAACGTCACGGACCCCGACCAGCTTCAGCAGTTCCTCGACCAGGAAGAAAAGCAGCTGAAAGAGATGGTCGACAAGCTCGTCGACGTCGGCGCCGACGCCGTGTTCGTCGGTGACGGCATCGACGACATGGCGCAGCACTACCTCGCGAAGGAGGGTATCCTCGCGGTCCGCCGCGCCAAGTCCTCCGACCTCAAGCGTCTCGCCCGCGCGACGGGCGGCCGCGTCGTCAGCAGCCTCGACGACATCGAGGCCGACGACCTCGGCTTCGCCGGCTCCGTCGGACAGAAGGACGTCGGCGGCGACGAGCGCATCTTCGTCGAGGACGTCGAAGACGCGAAGTCCGTCACGCTCATCCTCCGCGGCGGCACGGAGCACGTCGTTGACGAGCTCGAGCGCGCCATCGAGGACTCCCTCGGCGTCGTCCGCACGACGCTCGAAGACGGGAAGGTCCTCCCCGGCGGCGGCGCTCCCGAGACGGAGCTCTCCCTGCAGCTCCGCGAGTTCGCCGACTCCGTCGGCGGCCGCGAGCAACTCGCCGTCGAGGCGTTCGCCGAGGCGCTGGACATCATCCCGCGCACCCTCGCCGAGAACGCCGGTCTCGACCCCATCGACTCCCTCGTCGACCTGCGCTCGCGCCACGACGGCGGCGAGTTCGCAGCCGGCCTCGACGCCTACACGGGCGAGGTCATCGACATGGAAGAAGAGGGCGTCGTGGAGCCCCTCCGCGTCAAGACCCAGGCTATCGAGTCCGCGACCGAAGCCGCAGTCATGATCCTCCGCATCGACGACGTCATCGCGGCTGGCGACCTCTCCGGTGGCCAGACCGGCGGTGACGACGACGACGGCGGCGCGCCCGGCGGCATGGGCGGCGGCATGGGTGGCATGGGCGGTATGGGCGGCATGGGCGGTGCGATGTGAGCACCCCCAGATAGGCCTACACCACTCACACCCACACCCTGACTTCGCATCGACTCGAATCGCTCGGCCGAATTCACGACGTTTTTTGCGGATTCACGCCCGTTAGCCGCCGCTTTGTCCGCTCGCGTATCGGTTGGGACGCCGTTAATCGAGCGTCCGCGCCACGTCGTCGTCTGACGCCGCGAGACGGCGGTCGTATCGGTAACCGATTCGCAACAGAAGTTGACGAATCTCTATAAAACGTCCGAGACGGTTCGTGAAACGCCGGTACTCGTCTCTATACTTATCTCCCGTGACAGCCTCTGTCAGCGTGTATGTCCTCTCCCGAGCCCTCGGCGGACGCCGCCGCCTCGGACGCGACCACGCCCGCGAATCGGCCGCTATTTCTGGCCGTCGTCGCGCCCCGAATCTCCGAGGCGGCGGTGCTCGCGGGAACGCTCCTCCCCGGTTCCGGCCCGCTCGTCCGCGCGCCACACAGCACCTCGCCATCGAACCTCCGCGCCGCCCTCGCCGCGATGCGGCGACCGGACGCCCCGCTCGTCGTGGCGACCGATAGCGCGGCCGCCGTCCGCGACGCCGACCGCGTCCACGTCGCCGACGGCGGCGTCGTGGTCGAGTCCGGTGCGCCGAGCGACCTCCTCGCGGTCCCCGGCGTCTACGCCCGGCGCTACGGTGCCGAAGTCGGCGCGAACTTCGCCGACCCGGGAAAAGACGTCGCCGACGAGTGACGGGCGCACCCGGATTGCCGCCCAACCTTCACTTTCCTCGCCGAACGAGCTGGCGGCATGGGCGAGAGAGCGTGTTACCGGGAGTTCTGCCCGGACTGCGACGCGCCGGTGACTATCGTCGACGACGAGTGCCCCGACTGCGGTCGGGAGTTGGCGGTCGTCTGAGAACCACAACGAAAAGAGCGCGACGGGATTGAGCAAACGCGAAGCGTTTGCGATGTCCGTCGCGCGAGCGAGGCCTCCGGCCGAGCGAGCGCGACGGGATTCGAACCCGCGACCATCGGATTAGAAGTCCGACGCTCTGTCCGACTGAGCTACGCGCCCTCGATGCCCACAAACCGGCCCTGCAAGAAAAACGAATCGGGTTCTACCCGTCACACGACCTACCCGTCGAAGCGGTACAGCGACGTGACCGCAGGGAGCCTGTTGAGCATCCAGATGCCGACCGGGAGGCCGACGATGGTGAGCGTGAACAGCACCGCCACGTTCGCCCAGACCCAACTCAGCCACCAGCCGACGAACACGAAGTAGACGGCCCGAACGATGATTGACCGCTGCCCCCGAGACGAGTCGGGTTCGAGCCGCGATTTCGGCTCCTTCAACGAGAGCACCGTCGGCACGAGGTTGATGAGCGCGACGCCGAGCGGGATGCCGATGACCGTCGCGTTCAGGAACCACGCGACGTTGACGACGGCAGGGGTCGCCCACCAGCCGACGAAGACGAACCAGATGGCGCGGACCACGAACGAACGCTGAGACATGGGCGTAGTACGCGGGCCGAGGCGAAAAGCGACGGGGTGAGTCGGGAGCGCCGAGGCGGCGACGGGAGAGCGGCGAAAACCCGCCACCCGGAGCGACGTGAAGGGAGGCTTTAACAGCGCCAACGCGGTAACACCGGCTATGAGAGTCATCGGGACGGTCGGCCTGCCGGGAAGCGGCAAGGGCGAACTCGCCGAGGTGGCCCGCGAAGCGGGCGTGCCCGTCGTGACGATGGGCGACGTCATCCGCGAGGAGTGTCGCAAGCGCGGCCTCGACCCCGCGACGGACCACGGGAAGATAGCGACCGCGCTCCGCGAGGAGGAGGGCGACGACGCCATCGCCGCGCGGTCCCTGCCGATGGTCGAACAGCACCTCGAATCGAACGACGTGGTGCTCGTCGACGGCCTTCGGTCGGGCGTCGAACTCGACCGCTTTCGGGAGGCGTTCGGCGACGACTTCGTCCTCGTGAGCGTCGAAGCGCCGTTCGAGACGCGCGCCGAGCGCCTGCTCGACCGCGACCGCGACGACAGCGACACCGACGTTGAGGCGCTGAAAAAGCGCGAGCGCCGCGAACTCGACTTCGGGATGGGCGACGCGATGGACCGCGCCGACGTGGTCATTCAGAACACCGGCACGCTGGCGGAGTACCGCGAGACCATCACCAAGTTGTTCGAAGAGGGGCCCGAGGCGGTCGCGGAGGCCGACGCGTGAGCATGATTTACAGCGTCGACGTCCGCATCGAAGCGCCCGTCCGCGACACCGAGGTCACGGACCGCGTCGGCGACGCCGTCGAGAACATCTTCCCCGGCGTCGAACTCGACCACGAACCCGGGAAACTCGTCGGCGAGACCCACGAACTGGAGCGGTTCTCCGAGCGCCTCCACGAGCAGGCCATCCTCGACACCGCCCGCCGCGAGTTCGCCAAGCGCCGCGACGACGACGGCTTCTCGTTCGCGCTGAAAAAACAGGCCGCGTTCAAGGGCGTCGTCAACTTCTCCGTCGGCAACCCCGACGAACTCGGCGACATCGACGTCCACGTGACCGTCCGCGACCCCTCCGTCGACGAGGTCATCGACTACATCGCGCCGCCGACCGAAGACGGGCGACCGGTCGACCCGAACGACCGCTAAACCGTGAGCGAGACCGGAGACTGAGACGGCGTTTTCCCGTCTACTCAGGTGACCAACAGCGCCACAGCGACGGCGATAAAGACGATTTTCAGCCCCGTGTTGACGGCGATGACCTTCGACCCGAACTCGGGGCCCCAGATGCCGTACTGGAAGGGAATCGACCGCTTGAACGTCGAGACGGCGAAGGAGATGATGCCGCCGATGAGCATCGTCGCCACGGCCTGTTTCGGCGTGAACGTCTCGCCGACGGCCGGCGCGATGGCCGCCGCGCCGGCCGTCGTGTCGAACGCGAACGCGACGACGACGGGGACGGCCGCGCCCGGCAGGCCGACGAGGTTCGTCAGCGGACTGGCGAGCGCCGCGAACGATTCGAGGTCGGTCGTCCGCAGGAGGAGCGTGACGGCCACGTAGACGACGGCCAGTCTCGGGACGATGCGCCGCAGTTTCGTCCACGTGCTCCGCGCGGCGTCTTCTATCGTCTCGCGGAGCGAGTCCTCGGTGTCGTCCGCGTCGTCGGCGCTCGCGTCGGCGGCCGATTCGACCGCGTCAACCGCACCGCCCGAACCGTCGGTCTCGGCGACCGCGACCGGGGTCGTGTTGCGGTCAGAAAGGAGTACCGCGCCGGCGACGACGCCGGTCGCGGTGATGGCCAGCGCGATGGCCGCCCGCGCGCCGACGTACATGAAGCCGACCTCGCGGCCGAGGATGGGGATGAGCACCGGCCAGTAGAACGTGAAGATGTGCTGGACGAAGCCGAAGAACGTGTTGATGGTGACGGCGACGAGGGTCGCCCGGTCGTCGAGGACGCCCGACTCGCGGAACTCCGCGAGCATCCCGTAGCCCGCCGTCGTCGAGGCGGCGGTGGTGACGATGGCCGTCCCGACCTCGTCCGGGAGGTTCGCGGGACTCGTCAGATACCGCGAGAGGCCGGCGATGCGCTCGACGAGGCCGAAGGCGACGACGAGATTCGCGGCGAAGACGCCCACGGCGATGTAAGCGGCGATGCGCGCGACTCGCGGGAGCACCTCGAACAGCACCGGGAGGACGGCCGACGACTGCACGACCGACGGTCGGTGCCGAGCGAACTAATCGGCGTCGGTCGGCGGGAGGCGGTTCGAACGTCGGGTCAGACGAGTGCCTGCGCGACTCCGAACAGGACGACGACGCCGAGCACGTCGCAGACGTTGGTGACGACGGGGATGACCACGTCGTCGGGGTCGAGGCCGAACCGATAGGCGACGTAGGTCGCCGAAAACGTCACGACGACCGCGAGGACGGCCAGCGAAATCCCGCTCGACAGGGCGACGAGGACGACCTTCTGCAGGGCCAGCGACGTGTCGCCGGAGACGAGGAGCGTGGCGACCCACGCGCCCACGCCGATGACGGGGAAGACCGTCACCGCGAGGGCGACCGTGGCGACGGCGTTGCCCGCGAGTTCGTCGTCGCGGGGCGAAAACGAGAGCGTCCCGAGGTGGAACGAGGTGGAAAGACGCGCCGCGAGGACGCTCCCGAGGTTCCCCGCGGTCCCGATGGTGACGGGGACGAGCACGAGCAGCGACGGGTAGCGGAATAGCTGTGCCTCGAAGCTCCCGAGAACGAGGCCGCTTCCGAGTTCGACGAGCGTGAGCACGAGCAACACCGGGAGCATCGCCCGCGTGATGGCGCGGACGGTCCACTCCGTCGGCACTCAGAACACCCCCGCGACGGCGAGGACGGTTCGGACCGCGATGAGCAGAAAGAGGATGCCGAACACGTCGCCGGTGGTCGTCACGACCGGGCCGACGATGGTGTCGGGGTTGCGCCCGCGGCGGTAGCCCGCGAAGACGACGCTGACGACGACGACGGTCAGGACGATGCCGGACAGCAGACCGGCGACGATGGCGACGCCGACGAGAATCGGGAGCGGCGCGACCCGACTGCCGAGGAACGTGAGGAGGAAGAACGCGACGACGGCGGCGAACGTGCTCGTAAGCACGCCGTTGGCGAGTGCGGCCGTCGCGGCGGCCCGGAGTCGCTCGTCGCCGCCGGTGACGCGGGGTTCGATGAGCCCCTGATGGAGCGCGGTGGCGATGCGAGCGCCGAGCGAGCCGTAGACGTTGCCGCGGGTCGCCAGGAGCGCGGGAACGAGGACGAGAAGCCCCGGCACGGCCCGGAGTTCGGCCCGCATCCCCCCGAGGACGACGCCGGCGACGAGGCCGCCGACGAGGCTGGCCGCGAGCGCGGGCAAGGCTTCCTTGTAGGCCTCGACCGCCACGTCTCGCACGGTCATTGTGGGGTGCGACGAACCCGAGCGTTAAAAGTCGGCGGTATCCCGGCGAGCCGCGAGAACCGCGCGGTCGCGGAATCGGAGAACCAGAACCGCAGAAAACGAAGAATCGAAGGGAAGGGAACGGAACGCGGGGTTAGAACGGCCCCATGCCGCCGAGACCGCCCATGCCGCCACCGCCGCCGCCCTGGTTCTGGAGTTTCTTCATCATCCGCTGCATGTCGCCGTCGCCCATGTTCTGGAACTGCTTGATGGTCTGTTCCATCATGCGGTGCTGTTCGAGCAGTTCCTGTATCGTCTCCTCGTCCTGTCCCGACCCCTGCGCGATGCGCTTGACGCGGGACGCGCCGACCTTTCGCGGGTTCTCCAGTTCCTCTTCGGTCATCGAGTCCATGATGACCTCGAACGAGCGCATCCGGTCTTTCGTCACGTCCATCGCGTCGTCCGGAAGTTGGTCTTTGATGCCGCCGCCGAAGCCCGGAATCATGTCGAGCACCTGGTCGAGCGGCCCCATCTTGTCCATCGCCTCCATCTGCTTTTGCATGTCCTTGAGGGTGAAGTTCCCCTTCATCATCTCCTCGGGGTCCCAGTCCTCGTCTTCGGCCTGGGTCTCGGACATGGCGCGTTCGACGCGCTCGGAGAGTTGTTTCAGGTCGCCCATCCCGAGCAGGCGGGAGATGAAGCCGTTCGGCTCGAACCGCTCGATGTCCTGGACCGTCTCGCCCATGCCGAGGAAGGCGATAGACGAGTCGGTCTCGTTGACGGCGGTCAGCGCGCCGCCACCCTTCGCCGTCCCGTCGAGTTTGGTGATGACGACGCCGCCGATGCCGATGGACTCGTCGAACTGCTGGGCCTGTTCTTTCGCCCCTTGCCCGATTGCCGCGTCGAGGACGAGCAGGTTCAGGTCGGGCTGGACGACGCCCTCTATCTCCTCGATTTCGTCGATGAGGTCGTCTTCGAGCGCGTGGCGACCGGCCGTGTCGACGATGTGCACGTCGGCGTCATCGGTGGCTTCGAGGCCGTCGCGGGCGATTTGGACCGGGTCGTCGCAGTCGGGGTCGCCGTAGAAGTCGACCTCGGCGCGCTCGCACATCTGCTTGGCCTGGTCGTACGCGCCGGGACGGAAGGTGTCGGTCTGGATGACCGCGGGGCGGAGGCCCTTCTTCGAGAACCACCACGCCATCTTGGCGGAGGTGGTCGTCTTCCCCGACCCCTGGAGGCCGGCGAGCATGATGGTCTGCGATTCGAGCGGGATCTCCGTCGACTCGCCGATGAGGTCGACGAGTTCCTCGTAGACGATTTTCAGGACGTGGTCGCGGGCGTTCGTGCCGCCCGGCGGCTCCTCTTCGAGCGCGCGGGTCTTGATAGAGTCCGAGAGGTCCATGACGAGGCTGACGTCGACGTCGGCGGAGAGCAAGGAGCGCTGAATCTCCTTGACGATCTCCTGAACGTCGTCCTCGTCGAGGCGGGACTTCCCGCGCAGCTTATCGAGACTGCCGCGGAGGGAACTCCCGAGATTGTCGAGTACCATTGTCCCTTCCTACGCCGTCGCGTCGGTAAAGGCTTTATCCGTCGCGTTCGGGGCCAACACCTATCGGCTCGGCCCCCGACAGCGCACTCGATGACCACGATTCTCGTCCTCGACCGTCCCACGCACGGAATCCCGGCGTCGGAGTACGCTTCGGCCCTCCGCGAGCGACTCCCCGACGCGACCGTGCGCCACCCGAAGACGACCGCCGAAACGCTTGCTGCCGCGCGCGACGCGACCATTATCACCAGCACGTCGCTCCCCGACGAGGTGCTCGACGCCGCCGACGACCTCCGACTGTTCGCCGGCGCGGCCGCAGGCTACGACCACCTCCCGCTGGAAACGCTCCGCGAGCGCGGCGTCCGCGTCACCAACGCCTCGGGCGTCCACGGCCCCAACATCGCCGAACACGTCATCGGCTGGCTCCTCATGATTACCCGCCGACTGGACGAGGGGCTCCGCCGCCAGCGACGCCGCGAGTGGCGACACTTCCAGTCGCACGGTGAGCTGCACGGCTCGACGGCCACCGTGGTCGGCCTCGGTGCCATCGGACAGGCGGTCGTCGAGCGACTCGACGCGTTCGGCGTCGAGACCATCGGCGTCCGCTACACGCCCGAAAAGGGCGGCCCGACCGACGAAGTGCTCGGGTTCGACGACCTCGAATCGGCGCTCGTCCGCACCAACTTCCTCGTGGTCGCGTGCCCGCTGACCGACGAGACGCGCGGACTCATCGACAGCCGGGCGCTGGAGGCGCTTCCCACACACGCCGTCCTCGTCAACGTCGCACGCGGCGGGGTCGTCGACACCGATGCGCTCGTCTCGACGCTCCGAAGCAACCGCCTCCGCGCCGCCGCGCTCGACGTGACCGACCCCGAACCGCTTCCCGAGGACCACCCGCTTTGGGGCTTCGAGAACGTCTACATCACCCCGCACGTCTCCGGCCACACGCCGCACTACTGGACGCGCGTCGCCGACATCCTCGCGGAGAACGTCGAGCGACTGGCGTCGGCGTCGGACGGCGAAACGCCAACGCTCCGCAATCAGGTCGTTCCGAGCCCGAACCCCTGAGGTACTTGCCGCGGCGAATCGTACGCCCGAGCGATGACGACGCTCGCGTTCGGACTCGACGCCGCGACCTACCTCGCGTTCTGCGGCGCGGCGGTCGCGCTCATCCTCGCGCCCGGCCCCGACACGATGTACGTCCTCGCCCGCGGCCTCGACGGTCGCGGACCGGGCGTCCGGTCGGCGTTCGGCATCGCCACGGGCGTCCTCTTTCACACGCTCCTCGCCACGGTCGGCGCGGCGGCGCTCTTTCGAACCGTTCCCGAGGCCGCCGCGGCGGTCAAGTACGTCGGCGCGGCGTATCTCGTGTACCTCGGCGTCACCGCCCTCCGGAACGACGAGTTCGACCCCTCGGTCGAGACCGACGGCGGGGCAAGCTTTCGTCGGGGCGTCCTCGTCAACGCGCTCAACCCGAAAGTCGCGCTGTTCTTCCTCGCGTTCCTCCCCGGCTTCGCCGGACAGGGCGCGGGAACCGGAATCCGAATGGCGAGTCTGGGCGCGACCTACGCCCTCCTCACGGCGGTGTACCTCTCTGCCGTCGCGCTCGGCGCGAACCGACTCGGGTCGAGACTCGCGGAGACGCGGGTCGCGAGCGCGCTGAACTACGTCGGCGCGGGGACGATGCTGCTGCTCGGGGTCGTGCTCGTACTGGAGTGAGGCGACCGGAGGAAAAGGACGACGGACCGAGTACGATTACTCGTCTTCGCCGAGCAGGCGCTCGACCATCCGTTCGGGGTCGAACTTCTCGATGTGGTCGTAGCCCTGTCCCACGCCGAGGAACAGGATGGGCTTGCCCGTCACGTACGCGATGGAGATGGCCGCGCCGCCGTTGGAGTCGGCGTCCGCCTTCGTCAGAATCGCGCCGTCGATGGCGGCCGCGTCGTTGAACTGTCGGGCGCGTTCGACCGCGTCCTGTCCGGCGACGGCCTCGTCCACGAAGAGGGTGAGGTCCGGGCCGACGACGCGGTCTATCTTCTCCAACTGCGCCATCAGGTCGTTCGAGGTGTGGAGCCGACCCGCCGTGTCGCCGAGGACGATGTCGATGTCGTGGGCCTCGGCGTACTCGACGCCGTCGTAGATGACGGCCGCCGGGTCGCCGCCCTGCTCGTGGGCGATGAGCTTCTTGCCGAGCGCCTCCGCGTGCTCGCGGATTTGCTCGTTCGCGCCGGCGCGGTAGGTGTCGCCGTTGGCGAGCACCGTCGAGTAGCCCTGCTTCTCGAAGTACTTCGCGAGTTTGGCGATGGTCGTCGTCTTCCCGACGCCGTTGATGCCGGTGAAGATGAGCGTGACCGGTTTGTCCGCCTCGGCGATGCGCTGGTCGAAGTCGAACTGCCCGACGCTGATGACCTCGTAGAGCGCGTCGTGGAGCGCCTCGGAGACGAGTTGCCCCGTGCTCTGGACCTGCTTTCGCGTCTCGCCGATGAGCTTCTCGCGGATGGTCTCGAGAATCTCCTCTGCGACCTGCATCTCGACGTCGCTCTGGAGGAGCGCCATCTCGAGTTCCCAAAGGGGGTCTTCGAGGTCTTCCTCCTCGATGACGACCTTCCCCGTGGCGAACGCGGCGGCGCGGCGGAGCCGCCCCGGCCCGGAGGAGTCGTCGGCGTCTTCCTCGGCCAGCGCCGCCTTCGCGGCGTCGGAGGCGAGCGACTCGCGCGGCTCGGCCTCGTCGGCCGCCGGTTCGTCGACCGCTTCCGCGTCGGTGTCGGAGTCGGCGTCAGCCTCGGAATCCGGCTCCGGGGTCGCCGCCGGTTCGGACTCGGCTTCGACCGCCGCAGACGCCGACTCGGCGTCCGCGGGAGCGTCACCGACGGCGTCGGCTTCGGAATCAGCGTCCGCGTCGCCGACGGCGTCCGACTCCGAATCGGAGTCGGAGTCGGCGGGTTCGGCCTCGGGTTCGACCGCCGCGTCTGCTGGTGCTGATTCCGCTTCCGCGTCGGCCTCGGGTTCGGCCTCGTCGGCGGCCGCCTCGGCCTTCTCTTCGGCGGTCTCTTCAACGTCGTTACGGAAGCGGTTGAGTTTCTTCTTCAGTCCGTCGAACATCTGAATAGTAGGAGGTGGGGGTTACCTTACTCGTCGTCGCCGTCGCCGCCCTCGCCCTGCATCTGCTGCATCTGCTGCATCTGCTGTTGCTGCATCTGCTGTTGGGCCTGCATCGCCTGCTCTTCGATCTCGTCGCTCTCCTCTTCGAGCTCCTCGATCTGGCCGCGAACGCTCGCGATCTCCTCGTCGAGCGCGTCCTGCTTGCGTCGCAGGGTCTCGATGGCCGTGCTCTGTTCCTGCTCGGCGGCGTAGTTCGCACCGAGGGAGACGACGATTTCGTCGATGTCCTGAACTTCGGCGCGGAGATACGCGTCGCCGCCGAGGGGGACCTGCACCGTCGAGCCCGTTTCGAGCGTCTCGATGGCTTCGACGGCCTCGTCGATTTCGTCCTTCTCGGTGTTCAGGTCGGAGACCTCGCTTTCGAGGGATTCGATTTCCTCGTCGATAGCCTGCAGTTCCTGGGAGAGCTGCTGAAGTTGCTGCTGACCGCCACCCATCATGCCGCGGTCACCTCGTTAAGCTCGACCTTCGTGCGCTTGATTCCGTGCTCGCTCCCGATGAGCGAAAAGGCGCGTTCCTGTGCGACGTTCTCGTTCGGTGCTTCGACAGTCTTCGTGAACTCGTGGACGACGCCACGGCTCGTGAAGCTGCCCGTGATAATGAACTGGCTCATGCACGTCGGTCGGGTGGCGAGCGGGAAAGGTCTTCCTACTCGGAGCGAAACTGAAGCGAGAAACGGGGGGACGCGAGGCCCTCAGTCGATGTAATCGAGGGCGTCTTCGATGCGACCCAGTTCCGGGCCGGTCGTGTCCTCGCCGACGATGTATCCTTCCTCGTTAGCGACGAGGCCGGAGCCGACGAGCGGTCCGCCGTAGTTGATGGTGCCGATGTCGGCGCGAACGTCGAGGAGCGCTTCGAGCGCTTCGAGTTCGGGTTCGCGCGACTTCGGGTGGCAGAGGACGCCGCGGTTGTTGGCGACGGCCGCCATCCCGACGGTTCGAACGTCGGCGAGGTCGCCGCGTTCGACGGGGACCTCCAGGGCCTCCTCGACGGCCGAGACGGCCTCGTCGGAGAGGTCCGCGTGGACGTACGCGCCGTAGTCGTTCGCGAGAACGACGTTGCCGGCGGCGTTGATGCGACCGGGAAGCTCGTAGACCGGGAGGTCCACGGCGTCGGTGAGGGCCTCCTTCTCGCGAGACGTCGCACGGCTCGACACGAGAAGTCCGTTCTCGTTACCCGTCGCTAACGCACCGACCGTTCCCGACCCGCCGACGGTCGTCTTGACCAGCGGCACGTCGAGTTCCTCGGCCATCTGCTCGGCGAGCGAGTCGTCGGCGTCCGGGCGGACCAACAGCGCGTCGTCGGTCGCGCGAGCGAAGACGCCGATGTAGGACGAACCGGCGAAGGAGGCGCGAAGCACCGTTTACTCGGCCGGTTCCGCTTCGACGACCGACTCGCCGTCCTCGTCGAAACGCGCGGCGCGGACGCGGAACTTGCTCGGCGGGCTCTGCCGACCGTGCGCCCAGATGTCCTCGTTGATCTGCGTGTCGAGACGCACGTTCTCGGCGTCGACCTTGAAGTGCTTGGCGAGGTGCTCGCGGATGATCGTCATCGAGCGACCCGCGCGTTCGTGTGCCGGAACCGCCTGCACGTCTCGGAGCGGGACGGTGACGACGCGCTCCTCGAAGTCGTTTGCGCTCATTGCTTACTCGTCCGTGTTGCTCCGCCGCCAGTTGCGACGCTTGGGGTTTCGCGTGACTTCCATGTCCGTCTTGAGCATGACCCACGCGGGGACACGACTGTTCTGGCGCTCGAGCTTCGCCAGACGCTTCTTCTTAGACTTCGACTTCTTACCCATAGTGGGCTGTACTTTCCATCCTCCGCATAAAATCTTGTTCCTTCGCGTTTCAGGCGTGTGAGGGGCGTCCGCACGCCCGAATCGGCGAGAACCCGGCGTTCTCCCCGGGCCGGCGGCGCGGCTGGGCGGGCGGCCGAATCGACTCATTCAGTACCGTCGGCGCGAAAGCCGACGCGAATGAGTCGGGCCAAGACCGCCGTCGCCTTCCTCGCGCTCTCTGCCGTCTGGGGGAGCGCCTTCCTCGCCACCGACATCGCCCTCCGGACCGTCCCGCCGGCGTTCCTCGGCGCGGTCCGCTTCGACGTGGCGGCACTCCTGTTGTTCGCCGTCGCCCTCGCCCGCGGCGACCGGGTCATCCCCGCCGTCCGCGACGAGTGGCGGCCGATTCTCGCCGGCGGCGTGTTCAGCATCGGGGCGCACCACGCGCTCTTGTTCTCCGGACAGGTGTACGTCCCCGGCTCCGTGGCCTCAGTCCTCCTCGGCATCATCCCGCTCGCGACGCCGACGCTCACCCGCCTGACGGCCACCCGCGAGCGGCTCTCGGCGCACCGAATCGTCGGGCTCGTCCTCGGGTTTCTCGGCCTCGTCGTCATCGCCAACCCGGACCCCGGAAATCTACTGTCGTCGAACCTCGTCGGCGCGGTGCTCGTGTTCGGCTCGGCCGTCGCCTTCGCCCTCGGGGCGGTGCTGACCCACGACAGCGAGACGGGGATGTCGCTGCTCGCCGTGCAGGCGTGGATGATGCTCATCGGCGCGGTCACGCTCCACGTCACGAGCGTCGCCCTGCCGTGGGAGGCCGCCGCCGACGCGGCGTGGACCCAGACGACGCTCGTCGCCACCGGCTACCTCGCCGTCGTCGCCGGCGCGGGCGGCTTCCTGCTGTACTTCTGGCTCCTCGACCGGGTCGGCCCAATCGAGGTGAGCCTGCTCGAATACGTCATCCCGCTTTTCGCCGCGCTCGCCGACTGGACCGTCCTCGGGCGCGTGCCGACGCGCGCCACCGTCGCCGGTTTCGCGCTCATCTTCGCCGGCTTCCTGCTGTTCAAGCGCGACGTGATTCGGGGCGAACTCCGGCGTATCGTGGACCGGCGTCGCGGGCGGCGGCCGACCGACGACTGACGCGTCTACAGCGAGAACCGCGTCACCGTCTCGTACTCGGGGCCGTCGGGGCCGAGTTCGCTCTTCTTCAGGCGCACCTCGCGCACCCGAAACGACCCGATAGTCGGCGACTCGCCTTCGACGACGCGCCGTACGAGGTCCTTCCCGCGGGCGTCGTCCATGCGGGCGAGCGTGGCGTGCGGCGTGAAGTCGTGGTCCTCGGGGTCGAAGCCGATTGCCGTCGTCTCGCGCTCGATGGCTTCGTGCAGTCGCGTCAACTCGGCCGCGCCGTCGTCGATGCCGACCCAGACGACTCGAATGTAGTCCAGCGAGGGGAAGACGCCGAGGCCACCGACCGAGGCGTCGAAGGGGCCGACGCCCGCGGCCTCGACGGCCGATTCGACCGCGTCCTCCACTTCGCCGACGCGGTCCGACGACACCTCGCCGAGGAACTTCACGGTGACGTGCGCCTGCTCGGGGTCGGTAAACCGAAGCCCGTCCGCGTCCGAAAGCCGGTCCTGCACCGCGGCGACGCCCGCCGCGAGCGAGTCGGGGAGGTCGACGGCGAGAAAGCAACGCATGGCAGCTAGTTGACTCGAATCGGACGTTAACGTTCCGCCGGGTCGCGGTCGGCGTCGGCGCGGTCGTCCTCCTCGGGCGTCCACGTCCGGGCGATGCTGAACGCCTCGCCGTCCACGAACGTCACCTCGTACACGTCGGGCATCGTCAGCCCCGTCCAGAACTCGTGGCCGTAGCGCGGGTCGTAGGCGTTGAACACGAGCGCCATGAGCGTGCCGTGGGTGCCGACGACGACGTGGCGGTCGGGGTAGGCCTCGACGAGTCGGTCCACGGCGGCGACGCCGCGGGCCTGCGCCTCGGCGTGGGACTCGCCGCCGGGGTGCGAGGCGTTCGGGTTCGCCCAGAGGTGTTCGACAGCCTGTTCGAAGTCATCGACGTGCGACCCCGCGAGTTCGCGTTCGCGGAGGTCCTCGTCGACGATGAGCGGGGCGTCCGCCGCGTCGGCGACGCCCTCGACGGTCGCTCGGGCCCGCTCGTGGGGGCTGGTGGCGACCACGTCCGCGAGGTCGGCGAGGCGGGCGGTGACGCGTGCGGCGTCGCGACGACCGCGACGTGAGAGCCCGCGGGTGCGCTCGGCGTCGGGAACGTACGGAGAGTGGGCGTGCCGGACGAACGATACGACCGTCGTCGGGGGCGCGGACATTCGGAGACGCTCGCCCGCGGGAGGCTAAAAAGCGGTCGGTGTCGTCCCGCTGACGCAGCGTTTAACCGCCGTGACGCCCAAGCGCGGCTATATGACCGACGACGGCAAGCGACCCCACCGCTTCTCGGAAGGGCAGGGGTTCGACGAGGACTACTCCGACTTCTCGCTCGACCCGCCCGAACTCTCGGTGGACCCGACGAAGGTCGACCCGGTCGACTCGCGCGTCCTGACCGACATCCTCGACCAGCGGAACATCGACCCCGAGGACGTCGACATCGAGAAACTGCTCGACGTGGCGCTCTCGTACATGCAGATAAACCGCTTCGAGGAGGCCACAGAAGCGTTCGAGCGCGTCGCTCGGTTCGCCGGCGACGACGACGACATCGCCCAGGAGGCGTGGGTGAACAAGGGCGCGGCGCACGGCCAACTCGAAGAGTGGGACGAGGCCATCGGCTCCTACCGGGAGGCGCTCAAACTCGACGACGACAGCGAGCACGCCGCGACGGCCCACACCAACCTCGCGTACGCGCTCTGGGAGGCCGGCCAGACGGCCGACGCGCTCGACCACGCGGAGCGCGCCGTCGAACTCGACCCGCGCTTCCCGCAGGCGTGGTACAACCGCGGCTTCTTCCTCCACGAGCGCGGCCTCAACGAGGACGCCGTCAACGCCTTCGACAACGCCATCCGCCTCGGGATGCGCACGCCCGGCGTCCACGAGGAGAAGGCGCGTGCGCTCGAAGAACTCGGGCGCGACGAGGAAGCAGAACAGGCCCAGCAGCAGGCCGACGACCTCCGCGAGCAGGCCGAAGCGGAACTCGTCGAGGAGTACTAGGATGCTCCTCCGCGAGCGGGAGACCCCCGAAGGGCTCCTCGTCTCGGTCTGCGACCCCGACTGCATCGGCGAGACCTACACCGACGACGGCGTCTCGCTGGACGTGACGGAGGACTTCTACGGCGGCGACGAGGCCGAGACCGCCGACGAAGACGCCGTCGTGGACAGCCTCACCCGCGCGACCGTCGCCAACATCGTTGGCGAGGAGTCCGTCTCGGTGGCCATCGACGCCGGCCTCGTAGACGAGGAAACCGTCCTCGAAGTCGGCGGCACGCTCCACGCGCAACTGCTCTGGCTCCGCTGAGCCGCCGTCGAAAATCAGTTTCTCCGGGCCGTCGAGCCGCTACGACGACCGCTCGACGCCCGTCACTTCGAAGCGAGCGCCGCCGCCCTCGGCCTCGGTGACGACGATGTCCCAGTCGTGCGCGTGAACGGCCTGCGCGACGATTGACAGGCCGAGGCCGGTCCCCTCCTCACCCGTGGTGTAGCCGGCCTCGAACACCTCGTCGCGCTCCTCCGCGGGGATGCCGACGCCGTCGTCCTCGACGTAGAAGCCCGTAGCGTCGGCGTCGCTGTCGCCGTCGAGGACGCCGACCGTCACGGTCAGATGGTCGGTCCCGCCGTGCTCGACCGAGTTCCGAAACAGGTTCTCGAACACGTGTCCCAACAGGCCCGGGTCCGCCCGAAACTCGGCGGAGTCGGCGACGGCGAGTTCGGCCGAACCGGTGTCGACGTGCTCCCACGCGGCCGCCGCGCGCGTTTCGAGGTCGACCGTGGAGAGGTCCTCGACCGTGTCGTGTCGGGCCAACACCAGCGCGTCGGTGATGATGTCGTCCATCCGGTCGAGCGCACCGGCGACCTGTTCGAGTCCGTCGGCGTCGACCACCTCGCCGAGGAGCGATTCGACGTAGCCCACGGCGACCGAAAGCGGGTTTCGGAGGTCGTGCGAGAGCATCCGCGCGAGGTTCTGGAGGCGTTCGGCCCGCTCTTCGGCCTCCAGTTCCGCGCGCTTTCGGTCGGTGATGTCGAGGTGCGCAACCTGGACGTAGGTGTCGCCGTCGTCGGTGAAGCGAGTCGCGCGCATCGTGAACCAGAGGTGCTCTTCCGGCGTTTCACAGGGATACTCGAAGGAGAACTCGTCTCTGTCGCCGTCGATAACGGCTCGGATTCCCTCGCTGGCCGTCGTCGCGTCGGCGTCGGTGCTGAGGTCGCAGACGCCGAGGTAGTTCGTACCGATGGAACTGCTGTCGCCCTGATAGTCGTTTTCGTTGCCGAACTCCCGCCACGCGCGGTTGGTGTAGACGATGACGCCCTCCTCGTCCAGAATCGCGAGTTGCGTCGGGAGCGCGTCGAGGCTCGAAAACGCGAGCGAGGACGAGGTGACGTTCGACATTGTCTCCTAGACGAACGTGAGCTACTTGATTCGTTTGGGTGGGGGGGCCGACACGTCGCCGCCGCGTCGCGGTCGTAATCGCGTCACCGTCGCATCGCCGTCGCGTCACCGTCGCGTCACCGTCACCGGCCACAGTTGCCGGCTGACGAAACCGGAATCGGTTGCAGCACCGCGTGCGGACCGAAGACGTGTTGTGCCTACGGGGGTAACTCACACCCAATGAGAGTGCAGGAGTCGTACCCCGTCGACGTCGACGCCATCCGCGCGGATTTCCCTATCCTCCAGCGGAAGGTCGGCGGCGACATCTCGACGCCGGGTGAGCACGACGACGACGACACGCCGCTCGTCTACCTCGACAACGCCGCGACGAGCCACACGCCGGAGCAGGTCGTCGACGCCATCATCGACTACTACCACGGCTACAACTCGAACGTCCACCGCGGCATCCACCACCTGAGTCAGGAGGCCTCGGTCGCCTACGAGAACGCCCACGACCGCGTCGCGGAGTTCATCGGCGCGTCCGGCGGCCGCGAGGAGGTCGTCTTCACGAAGAACACCACCGAGTCGATGAACCTCGTCGCCTACGCGTGGGGCCTCGACGAACTCGGGCCGGGCGACTCGGTCGTCATGACCGAGATGGAACACCACGCCTCGCTGGTCACGTGGCAGCAAATCGCCAAGAAGACCGGCGCGGAGGTGCGCTACATCCGCGTCGACGACGACGGCCGCCTCGACATGGAGCACGCGAAGGAACTCATCGACGACTCCACGAAGATGGTCTCCGTCGTCCACGTCTCGAACACCCTCGGAACCGTCAACCCGGTCTCCGAACTCGCCGATATGGCTCACGAAGTCGGAGCCTACGCCTTCGTCGACGGCGCGCAGTCGGTCCCGACCCGTCCCGTCGACGTGGAGGACATCGACGCCGACTTCTTCGCCTTCTCGGGCCACAAGATGTGCGGGCCGACCGGCATCGGCGCGCTCTACGGCAAGCGCGACATCCTCGAGGAGATGCAGCCGTACCTCTACGGCGGCGAGATGATTCGGAGCGTCACCTACGAGGACTCCACGTGGGAGGACCTCCCGTGGAAGTTCGAGGCCGGCACGCCGCCCATCGCGCAGGGCGTCGGCTTCGCCGCGGCCGTGGACTACCTCGACGACATCGGCATGGAGAACGTCCAAGCCCACGAGGAACTGCTCGCGGAGTACGCCTACGACCGCCTCGGCGAGTTCGACGACATCGAGATTTACGGCCCGCCGGGCGACGACCGCGGCGGCCTCGTCGCGTTCAACCTCGACAGCGTCCACGCCCACGACCTCTCGAGCATCCTCAACGAGCAGGGCGTCGCCATCCGCGCCGGCGACCACTGTACCCAGCCGCTCCACGACAAACTCGGCGCGGCGGCCTCGACGCGAGCGTCGTTCTACATCTACAACACGAGAGAGGAAGTCGACGCGCTAATCGACGCCATCGACGCGGCTCGCGAACTGTTCGCCTGAGTACGGCCGCGTTCCCCTTTTTACCGACCGCCCTCCCCCCAATGCCTTTGTTCCGCTGACACGTCGTCGGAGCGTATGCTCCAATCGCTGACCGGCTTCCTCGTCGAGACGCTCCGCGAAACCGTCGCGGAGTTCGGGACCGCGGTGCAGGACGCCGCACCGAAGGTGCTCACCGCGGTCGTCTTCCTCGCGCTCGCCTACGTCGGCATCAGAGTGATACTGTTCGTCGTCCGGGGCGTGCTCGACGGGCTGTACCCCGAAGAACAGGACCTCGTGGTCGAACTCGGCGTCGCCGTCGCGGGCGTGTTCCTCTGGTTCGGCGCGGCGCTCGCGCTGTTGAACATCGTCGGCATGACCGAGGTCGCGGCGAGTCTCGGCACCGCGACCGGCTTCATCGCGCTGGGCGTCTCCTACGCGCTGTCGAACATGATAGCCGACACGGTGGCGGGCGTCTACCTGCTTCGGGACCCCGATTTCAACCCCGGCGACCGGGTGAAAGCCGACCCGGTGACGGGGACGGTCAGCTCCATCGAACTCCGAAAAACGCGATTCGAGAGCGACGAGGGCGACACCGTCGTCGTGGCCAACCGCGACGTCGAAAAGAAGTGGACGAAGTACGACGTGGACGCCCCCGAAGACGCGTCGGCGGCCGACGCGACGTAAGCGGCGAATTCGGCCGAATCGCCGGCCCCGGAATCCTTTTACGGCGCTCGGGCGTAGCCCCGACGAACACCAATGGGCATTGGCTCAGACATGTATCGTCAGCAGATAATGGACCACTACAAGAACCCCCGGAACCACGGTCGGCTGGAGTCGCCGACGTTCACCCACACCGGGGAGAACCCCTCCTGCGGCGATACGATTACGATGGACGTGCAGCTCGCCGACGACGGTGAGACCATAGAGCGCGTCGCGTTCTCCGGCGATGGCTGCGCCATCAGTCAGGCGTCCGCGAGCATGCTCACCCAGCGACTGCCGGGCACGACGCTCTCGGAGCTGGAAGCGATGGACACCGACGACATCACCGAGATGCTCGGCGTCGACATCTCGCCGATGCGCATCAAGTGCGCCGTCCTCGCGCGACAGGTCGCACAGGACGGCGCGAAGATTCACGACGGCGAGATAGAAATCGAGCAGACGAAGACCGAAGACGGCGACGACTGAGCCGCCTTCGGCCGGCGGCGACCCACCGAGCCGAACGCGATTCGAGCTATTCTGCTTCCGTCCCCGCGCCGAGCGCCGCAGCCAGCGCGACGAGGTAGCCGAGTCCCGCCTTGACCTCGGGGTCGCGGGTGGCCCGCAGGAGGCCGACCGCGCCCACGGGCGACGCCTCCGCCTCCTCCGCGTCGCCGACGGCGCGAAGCAGGCGCTTCATCCCGGCGACGGTGTCGGGGTCGGAGGCGTCGTCGGCGACCTCTGCGAGCGAGGTGCCGGTCCGCGCGAGCGACCGGACCATCTCGTCGTCGAGCGCGCCGACGCCGAGTTCGAGCACGTCGATGAGGTCGTTGACGAGACCCATTCGCTCGACGAGGAGCGCGACCTCCTCGGGGTTGTTCTCGATGGCCCGGACGAGTTCGTCGGGCACCTGCTGTTCGGTCGTCGTGGTTGATTCGTGGTCCTGCATTGGTCTCACCTCAGAGCATCCCCCTGGCGGTCAGCCAGTACGATTCGTTGTAGGCGTGTTTCGCCCAGTGGATGGGCTTCGACGGCTGGCGCATCGTCGCGGGCGTCTCGTAGTCGAACGAGACGAACGACGCCTCGTCGAGGCCGGTCTCGACGAAGCAGACGGTCTTGCCGTCGTACCGCTTCGTCGGCGTGCGACCCCGGACCTCCGAGGCGATTCGCTCCGCGACCGTGAACGCCTGGAAGTGCGCCGCGCTCCCGGCTTTCGGGATGGGGAGCGCCGCCGTGTCGCCGATGGCGTACACGTCCTCGGCGGCGGTCGCGCGGAGGGTCCGCTGGTCGACGTCGACCCAACCGGCGTCGCCGAGACCCGAGTCGATGATTAACTCGTCGCCGCGGTGCGGCGGGATACCGACCAGTAGGTCGTAGTCCACTTCCGCACCGTTCTTCGCCGAGACGACCCGTTCGTCCGGGTCGACGGCGTCGACGACGAAGTCGGTCTCGACGCGGACGCCCCGTTCGGCCAGAATCGGGTCGGCCCACTCGGCGACCTCGGGCTTCCCGTGGCTCCGCTCCATCGGGTACGTGTAGACGAGGTCGGTGTCCTCACGCAGACCGCGGCTCCGGAGCCAGTCGTCCACGATGAGCGTGAATTCGAGCGGCGCGGCCGGGCACATGTGGGGCGTCCCGACGACGCTCAACACGAGGCGACCGCCCTCGAACTCCGCGAGCGCGTCGCGGAGCCGTTCGGCCCCCTCGGCGCTGTAGAAGTGGTGTGCGCCCTCCCGGAAGCCGGGGACTGCGTCGGGGTCGAGCTTCGCGCCGGTCGCGAGGACGAGCGTGTCGTAGTCGAGCACCTCGTCGCCGTCCTGACAGTAGAGGCGCTTTTCGTCGGTGTCGACGCGACGGACGCGGTTGGTGACGATGTTCACCCGCTCGTCGACGAGGTCCCGCAGGTCGCGGACGCCGTCCTCCGGCTCCGCGACTCCGAACGGAACGTACAAGAACACCGGCTTGTAGACGTGTTTCGTGTCGTCGGAGACCAGCGACACCTCCACGTCGCCGTCGTCTATCTCCGACGCGAGTTCCTCGGCGAGACGGTTCGAAACCACCGTCCCACCCGTGCCACCGCCAACGACTACGATTCGGTTCGTCATGGAGTTCACCTACCTAAACGGTGGGCCGCCGACGGGATAGTATTGCAAGCTATTTCCAACATTATGAGAACCAAGCGACGGCGCGGCCGCTCGGGAGACGAGGGGAAGGGGAGAATGTGGGGTGAGACGGAGGGTGTGGGGAGACGGGGATTGTGGAGTCGCGTGAAATCGGCCGAACGGCCGAGCGTCGGCTTACTCGGGCTTGAGACCGGCGTCCTGCACGCGCATGATGGCCTCGCCGTCGGCGAGGTTCGGCGCGTCCACGAGGCGGACGATACGCTTGTCGCCCTTGGACTTGCGGAGGTAGATGCGGAACGTCGAGGTGTGGCCGAGGATGTTGCCACCGATGGGCTGGGTCGGGTCGCCGAAGTAGGAGTCGGGGTTCGACGCGACCTGGTTGGTGACGAGGATGCCCGTGTTGAACAGGTCGCCGATGCGCATCAGGTCGTGGAGGTGCTTGTTGAGCTTCTGCTGGCGCTCCGCGAGTTCGCCGCGGCCGACGTACTCGGCGCGGAAGTGGGCGGTGAGCGAGTCCACACAGAGGAGGCGGACCGGCCACTCGGTGTCCTCGTGCTCGCCGGCGAGTTCCTTGGCCTTCTCGGCGAGGAGAATCTGGTGGTTGGAGTTGAACGCCTTCGCGACGTGAATCTTGTCGAGGAAGTCGTCGACGAGCGCCTTCATGGTCTCCTCGTCGTCGATGGAGCCCTCCATCTCGCGGTCTTCGAGCGTCGCTTCGAGCGCCTCGTCTTCGAGCCCGCGGACCATGTCGTCGATACGCTCGGGACGGAACGTGTCCTCGGAGTCGATGAAGATGCAGCCGCCGCCGAGGCCGCCGAGTTCCGGCGGGAGCTGGACGTTGACCGCGAGCTGGTGGGTGATCTGGGACTTCCCGGCACCGAACTCGCCGTACACCTCGGTGATGGACTGCGTTTCGAGGCCGCCGCCGAGGAGTTCGTCCACTTCGTCGATCTGCCAGCTCAACTTGCCGATCTGCTGGCGTCGTTCGAGGACCATCGAGCCGGTCTCGAAGCCGCCCACGTCGGCCGCGTCGCGGGCCGCGTTGATGATGTCGGAGGCCGTGCTGGAGCCGATGTCGGCCTTGTTCGACAGTTCGCCGGGGCTGGCGACCGCGATGGACTGATAGCTGTCGTAACCGCTTTCGACGAGTTTGTCGGCTGTCGCCGGGCCGACGCCGGGGAGACTTTCGAGGTCGTCTTCTGCCATACCCAGTCGTTCCGCCTATACCCTCATAAACCCTCGTTAACAGCAAGGTGAAAGTGAAAACGGGGGACGTGGTGGGGTCGGTAATCGGGTCGTTGCGGAGGTTCAAGGGCGATGTCGCGGGAACGGGGACGAACGGTCGAAAAACTGGGACGGGTTCCGAGACGGGCCGGAGCCCAAGCTAGCGCGAAAGTAAAACCGAGTCGAAAGAGAAGACAGAGGAGTCGACCGCGAGCGAGTCAGAAACGTCGGGAGCGCGCGGTCAGTCCCACGGGTGGCCGTTCGGCGTCGACGGCCACAGCGGGTACCAGTAGCTCTCGTCGTCCTCTATCGTCAGTTCGCCGTCGAGGACGGATTCGAGTTTGAACTCCAAACTCTGATTCCGCGACGAGGTGCCCTGCGGGGCGAAGGGGTAGTACGCCCCGCGGCGGAACGAGTAAATCCAGTAGGCGCGGTCGCCGTCGCGCTCGAAGCCGAACAGGGCGGCGAGCAGGCGCGACCCGTAGCCGCGCTCGATGAACTCGTCGGCGGCGAAGTGGACGCTCGTCACGAGGTCCTCGGGGTCGTCGTCGGCGAGGACGACCCAGTTGTAGCCGTGACCGTCGGTGTGGCGGCGGAACTCGGTGCCGGTCTCCTCGCCCCCGGCGGTGAGGATGTCCTCCACGGCGTCGACGGTGTCCGCGAAGTCGGTGCTATCGACGGAGGAGAAACAGAGCGCCGCCTCGTCGGCCGAGTCGAACCGGAGGTCGGCCTCCATCGTGAGGTACGCCGTGCTCATCCCGAAGAGGTCCTCGGGGTCCGCTTTGGTGGTCGCGTCGGACTCGGCGCTGATGCCGAGCATGGCGCGGAATGAATCGAACAGCCCCATCGGCGCTTAGACGGTCTCCATCTCGCGCTCCATGTCGCGGAGGCGCTCGACGCGGTTCTCGGTGGAGGGGTGGGTGCTGAACAGGCGACCGATGAAGTCCGACTTGATTGGGATGATGAAGAACGCGTTCATCTCCGAGGTGTCGCGCATGTCGCGCTTCGGGACGTTGTCCATCCGGCCCGAAATCTTGAGGAGCGCGGACGCCAGCGCCGAGGGGCGGCCGGTGATGACGGCGGCCCCGCGGTCGGCGGCGTACTCGCGGTACCGCGAGAGCGCCCGAATCAGCAGATACGAGATAATCCAGACGACGAGCGACGCGAGGATGGCGACGATGACCGGGGCGTTCTGGCGGTTGTCGTCGCCGCCGAAGAACCAGCCCCAGCGGACGATGAGGAAGGCGATGCTGGAGAGGAACGACGCGATGGTCATGACCATCACGTCGCGGTTCTTCACGTGCGCGAGCTCGTGGGCGATGACGCCCTCTAACTCGTCGTCGTCGAGGGTGTCCATCAGGCCGGTCGTGACGCAGACGGCCGAACTCTTCTGGGAGCGACCCGTCGCGAAGGCGTTCGGGACGCGCGTGTCGGCGATAGCGACCTTCGGCTTCGGGAGGTCAGCCTGCTGAGAGAGGCGACCGACCATCGCGTGGAGCTTCCGCGCCTGCGGGCCGTCGTCCTCGTCGACGACGCTCGCGCCCATGCTGTACAGCGCGATTTTGTCGCTGAAGAAGAACTGCGCGAAGAGGAAGACGCCCATGAACCCGGCCATGACGGCGAGGCTCTGGAAGTAGGCGAACAACACCCCCGCGAAGACGATGTAGAGGGCGAACAGGAGGAACATCGTGAGCGCCATCCGCCCGCGAAGTCCCCAGTCCGGTTTCCAGTTCATACCACGTGATTAGTAATCCGGCTAATAAACGCTGTTGGAGTGCGAAGGTGTCGCACGCGACCGCCCCAATCGTGAAGAATCGGGATATACCGTTTTGCCGCGGGAGCGCGTAGTTCCGGGTGACATGTTCGCCGATAGGGAAGACGCGGGCCGCCGACTGGCGGACCTGCTCGACGAGCGAGAAGAGACGGCGGACCTCGTGTTGGCCATCCCGCGGGGCGGCCTCCCCGTCGGCAGGGAGGTCGCAGACCGCCTCAGAGCGCCGCTGGACGTGGTGGTCGCCTCCAAGGTCGGCGCGCCGGACAACCCCGAACTCGCCGTAGGGGCGGTCGCCGGCGACGGGAGCGCGTGGTGGAACGACGACCTGCTTTCGTATCTCGACGTGGGCGAGGACTATCTCGACCGCGAGCGCGAGCGCGAGGCCGAGGCGGCGAGAGAGAAGGTTTCGCTGTACCGCGGCGGCGACCCGCTTCCCGACGTGGCCGGGAAGCGCGTGGTCGTCGTCGATGACGGCGTCGCCACGGGCGCGACTGCCCGAGCGTGCCTGCGGCAAGTCGTCGCCGGCGGCGCTGAGCGCGTCGTCCTCGCGGTCCCGGTCGGCCCGCCGCACACCCTCTCGGACCTCGAAGCCGAGTGCGACGCGGTCGTCGCGGTCGAGTCGCCGGAGGCGTTCGGGGCCGTTGGCGCGTTCTACCGCGACTTCGCGCAGGTGTCCGACGAGGAGGCCGCGTCGTATCTGGGCGACGGGGCGAGCGGGGACTGAAGCGAGTCGCCGACGGCCGGCGCTCGCCGGCGAGCCGTGACGCCGAACTTAAGCGGTCGAACGGACTAGAGCCGCCAATGAGCGAATCCCGCGACTTCTGCCCTCGGTGCGGCGACCCGGTTCCGGAGCGACCGGAACCGCTCCCCGGGATGCCGCGCGAGCGCGACGACGTGCTCTGCGACTCGTGTTACTTCGAGGACTTCGACCTCGTGGACGCGCCCGACGAGGTGCAGGTCCGCGTCTGCGCGCAGTGCGGCGCGATTCACCGTGGTAACCGGTGGGTCGACGTCGGCGCGCGCGACTACACCGACATCGCCATCGAGGAGGTATCGAACTCCCTCGGCGTCCACCTCAACGCCGAGGAGGTCCGCTGGGGCGTCGAACCCGAGCAGGTCGACGAGAACAACATCCGGATGCACTGCCACTTCTCGGGCGTCGTCCGCGGCACGCCGCTGGAGGAGTCCGTCGTCGTCCCGGTGAGCATCGCCCGCGAGACCTGCCAGCGCTGCGGCCGCATCGCAGGCGGCTACTTCGCCAGCCTCGTGCAGGTCCGCGCCGACGACCGGACGCCGACGACTGACGAGGCCGAGGCGGCCATCGAAATCGCCGAGTCCTACATCGCGGAGCGCGAGGAGAAAGGCGACCGAGACGCGTTCATCTCGAGTATCAAACGGACGCCCAACGGGCCGAACATCAAGATTTCGACCAACAAGATGGGAAGCGGCGTCGCCAAGCAGATTCGCGAGCGCTTCGGCGGCACCATCGAGGAACACCCGACGCTCGTCACGGAGGACGGCGACGGCAACGAGGTCTACCGCGTCACGTTCGTCGCCCGCCTACCGCGGTTTACCGCCGGCGACATCATCGACCCCGAAGACGGCGACGGGCCGGTCCTCGTGCGGAGCAACCGCGGTCGGCTCAAGGGGACGCGTCTCACCTCCGGCGACCCCTACGAGTCGGAGTTCGAGGAGGGCGAGCGGCCCGAAGCGGAGGACCTCGGCTCCGTCGAGGACGCGGCGGAGACCACCGTCGTCACCGTCGAGGACGAACACGCCGTGCAGGTGCTCGACCCCGAGACGTACGAGGCGAAGACCATCCCGCGGCCGGACTACTTCGACCCCGACGCGCCGACGGTGCCGGTCCTCAAGAGCCAGTCGGGACTGCACATCCTCCCCGAGGAAGTCGTCGAGAGCGAAGACGAGGAGTGAGTGGGCACGGCGAAGCGTAAGTAGGCGAAGACGAGGAGAGGCGGAACGCGGCGACGACGTTTTTCCGAATCGTGGGCCGAGAGCGACGGAGCCGACAGAGCAGTCGCTGGGAGACGGGAGACAATCGAACGACGGAACAGAATCAGTCGGCGCTGGCCGGCCGGTCCGCCGAGAGGGACGCGGCCGGAGCGTCGTCTTCGTGCACGGGCACACCGTGGCGCTGGAGCGCGAGGAGCAGGTCGTCTTCGGAGTAGCCGGATCGAGCGGCCGCCTGCGAGAGTGTGAGTGTCCCACTACGATACAGTGTCATCGCCGTGGCGAGTGCGTTGGTGTGCATGGCCGATACTCCACCATTCAGGGGCATTGGTGTTAACTATTTCGTGAGAAAGCGTGTCAAAGACGAAGTTAGGAGAACTATAGCTTTACAAATGATAGGCTATCTTCGCAACACGTTCGCCAAACGGCTAAACACATTAACAATCATTGAGGAAATGTGTCGGAGGCGGCGATTCTCTTGGACACTATGGCGATTTTTGCCGCTCAAACGGTACGAGATGGCATGACACCGAGAGGACGGACGCGTCCGCCGGGGGTCGGTTATCACTCGTGGGAACCGGTTCAGAAACGTTAATTACCGGCCGTCCAACGCACTGCCATGGACCGACAGCAGGTTATCGCGCTGACGCTCGTCGCGCTCATGATTGGGTCGGCGCTGCTCTCTGGGGCCAGCCTCTTCCTGTAATCACTCGCCCCACACGTCGGAAAGCGGGTGATTGCTCCGGCCGCTGTCGTCGGAGCCACCGGACGAGCCGCCGCTTTTTCGACCGCCGGAACCGCTGGACGACGTGCCGCCGGAACCGCCCGCGCGACTCCCCGAAGAGCCCGGGCCGCGCCGCGAGCCAGAGCCACCACCCGACGCTCCGGACGACCGACTCGTCGAACCACCGAGGTTCGCGGTCCCGCCGGGCGCGTTACCCGCGTTACCCCCGCGGCCGCCCGCCGCGACGGGGTCGAACTCGGGGAGGTCGGGTTTCGTCATGCGGTCGACCTGCGCCGCGAACCAGTCGGGCATGTCGGTCCGCGTCTTGTCGAACAGTTGGAGCAGACTGCTGTCGGCGACGTAGGTGTCGCCGTAGTCGTCGGGCGCGCGCACGACCCGCCCGCACGCCTGAATCACGGTCCGGAGGGCGGCGCGGCGGTACCACGCCCACTGGCCGTCTTCGAGGCGGCGGGCGACTCTGGAGTCGTTCGTGTTGAGGTAGGGCGCTTTGCAGAGCACCTGCCAGCGGCAGAGGTCGCCTTTCAGGTCCAGCGCCTCCTCCATCTTCACGGAGAGGAACACCTCCGGGCGGTCGGTCGCCTTCCACGTCTCCAGTTCCACGTTTCGGTCGTCGCGGTCGTGGCCGCGGACGCGGTTGCCGAGGCCCATCTCGGCGAGGCGGCGGCGAAGCTCCGCCTGAATCGCGTAGGAGTGGCAGTGAATCAGCCCCTTCTCGTCGGGGTGTTTCGCCATCAGACGGACGGCGAGGCGGGCGATTTTGGGGAGCGTCTCGTCGCGGTGCTCGTAGGTCATCTTCCCCTGCGTCACGTCGTACAGCGGGCGGTTCTCGACGGGGAAGGTGTGTTCGACGTCCACCAGCGCGACCTTCGAGGGGTCGAGGCCGACCGAGCGACAGAACGCCGCCTTGTTCAGGATGGTCGCCGACAGGAGCGCGAACTTGTTCCCGCGGTCCCAGACGGTGTGTTTGAGGTACTTCGCGGGGTCGAGCGGCTTGATGGCGATTGGCGACCCCTCGCCGTCGTGCTGGTCGACGACCCACGTCGTCGGGCTCTGGGGGTCGCGGTAGTCCTCGACGAACCACTGCAGCTCGCCGATGAGCTCCTGCAGGCGGTCGCGGCGGGCGGCCTCCTCGGGCGTCAGTTCGGACTTCGTCAGCAACTCGTCTTTCTCGCGCTTGCAGACGCCGACGAGCGCCTCCGCGAAGCGCGAGGCGCGTTCGACGGGGTCGCCCGCGGCCGCCACGTCGGGGACGCCGATGTCGTCCCACACCGGGACGGTCCGGGGCTTCAGGTCGATAGTCGCGTACATCTCGGCCCACTCGGCCAGTCCGTGAGCCTCGTCGACGACGACCACGTCGCGCTTTCGGAACACGTCGGAGCCGGCGGTCTGCATGAAGTACGCGAGTGTCATCGCCGCGATTTGACGGTTCGAGGCGATGGCGCGGTCGGAGAAGTACGGACAACGGTGCCGAACGGAGCAGTCGAAGCCGCGCTTGCGGGCGCAGGGCGCGCGGTCGACCGGAGTCTCTTCCTCGCCGCGGATGATGCAGTTGTAGTTGGACTTGCCGCGGATTATCTTGAGGTCCGAAAGCAGGTCGTCCTCGGCCACGTCGTCGAGTTGCGACACCTGCGGGGTCGTGTAGTAGGCGTCGGTCGCCTGCGCGGGCGACGTCTCGTCTACGGTCGCCGCCGACCCCGCGATGGCGCGGGCGAGAAGCGACTTGCCGCTCCCGGTCGGCGCGCGGACCAAGACCACGTCGTTGCCGTCGGCGAAGGCGTCGCGGATGTCGCGCAGGGCCTGCTCCTGCGCGCCGCGGAAACTGGGGGCCGGAAACGAGTCGATGATGCGCGACGGGTCCACGGTCGATGGAGTCCTCGGACGGGCCTAAATCCACCGCTCGGGAAATCAGTTCATAACCAAACCGGGTACTGTCGAACAGCAGACATGGGCTGGAAAAACGTGCTTGAGGAAGTCGCCGAAGAGTTCGTTGAGAACCCCCTCAACTTCGTGACCGAAGATGATGTACAAGTTCGACTGGCACATCGTCTTCACGAGTACCTCGAAGCGTCCGATGGCGAGTCCCCATTCGCGGAATGGAGAGACCCCGAGTTCGATTACCGACACAGCATGCGATACAAACAGAACTATCGCAAGCAGATGGAAGAAAAACTGAAAGATGCAGGGTCGATTCGACGAGTCCACACCGAGCCGACGACCCGAACGACGGACGAGGAGGGACACAATTTCGTCGACGTCGTCGTCTTTCGAGACCACATCGACGGAGTAATCGAGTGGACGAGTTCGGGGTCGAAGCGATACCCGCGAGACGCAATCGAAGTCGCGATTGAACTCAAGTTCGTGAAGAATCTCCGTAAGCCCGAGACACCGGAAAGTGGAGAAACGGCAAGAGACACCTATCTACTGAAAGATATTCAGTCGCTCCGCAATCGCACAGCAGAAGGAACCACGCGGTACTTCTTCGTCGTCTCGCTCCTCGACCACCTCTACGTCGACGATAACCACGACCCGGTAGAATGGAAAAACGAGCAGTACGCCGAGTGGGGTCAGCAAGCACAGCGGTGGCTCGCCGACAGCGCCGGAGACGTGCAGATACTCTACGTCACACCGATGCAGAAGACGTGGTTGACCGATTAGAGCGCCGCCACGTCCTCAGCGGTCGGTTCGCGGTCGCCCGACAGTCGCTCCATGCAGTCGAAACAGAGGAAGTGTTCGGAGCCGTCGACGAGTTCCAGCGTCATCCCGCCGGACGAGGAGGTGGGGAAGTTCCAGAGGTCGCCGATGCCGCCGGCGATACGGACGCCCTTCCCGCAGGCGTCGCACGGTTCGGAGGTCATGAGGGAACCGAGGACCCGAGGCGGCAAAAGCGCCCCGCCGCGTCGTCGAGAACGTAACCGACCGGCGTCGGCGACCCGCCGGGAGATTCTTGTCGGCTGGCGTATAACTTTCGTGGCATGCGCGTCGACTGCGAAGGCTGTGCGGGCTGCTGTATCGACTGGCGTCCGGTCGCGCCGGTCCCGCTCGACCACGAGCGCCGCGGGCCGCGCGCGCCGCTCGACGACACCTACAACCTCGTCCCGCTGACCCGTGACGAGATTCGTGACTTCGTCGAGGCCGGACTGGGCGACGTTCTCACCCCGCGGCTGTGGGAAGCGCCGCCGGGCGAGGGCGTCGAAATCGACGGCGTCGAAGTCGCCGCAATCGCCGGGAAGCCGGCGTTCTTCGTCGGCATGCGCAAGCCGCCGAAGCCCGTCGCGCCGTTCGGACTGGAGCGGACGTGGCTCCGGGCCTGCGCGTTTCTCGACCCCGAGACCCTCCAGTGCCGCATCCACGACACCGAGTTCTACCCCGACGAGTGCGCCGAGTATCCGGGCCACAACCTCGTCCTCGGAAAGGAGACCGAGTGCGAGCGCGTCGAGCGACACCACGGGGGCGAGCGCCTGCTCGACGACACGCCCCCGGAGGACCTCCACGGCCTGCTCCTCGGCCCCCACGCCCTCGGCGCGAAGGTGTTCGTCCACCCCGAGCCCGAACGGTTGGCCGGGACCATCGAGCACCTCAAAACCCGCGACCTGACCCCGGAAGACCGCGCGGAGTTCGTCGGCGTCGCGGTCGGGTCGCACCCCGGTTCGACCGAGGTCGACGACGACCGCGCCTCGCGGGCGCGTGCGAAGACGCTCGAAAGCGAGTCGTGGGCGGGCGAAGCCGTCGCCGCGTGGGACGCCGTCGCCGGTCACCTCGGGAGCGCGGCCGACGACGCGCCGGACCCCGACGAGGTCGAAGTCGCTCGCGGCGCGCCGGAAACTCCCGGCTGGGACGCGGTTCGCGGCGACGACTGACCCGCGGGCGGCGAGCGACAGGGGAGGCGACGGACCGCGGTCAGGTCAGCGGGCGATACGTTAACATCGTGAGCGACGCTACCGTATCTCATGAGAGTTCTCGTGACCGGTGCGACCGGGTTCGTCGGCCGGCACCTCGTGCCCCTCCTCCTCGACGCCGACCACGACGTGGTCGTCTTCGTCCGCGACGCGGCGCGCTACGACGGTCCGCCCGGCGTGGAGATGGTCGAAGGCGATATCTTCGAACCGGCGACGCTCGCCCCCGCGATGGCGGAAGTGGATGCGGCGTACTACCTCATCCACTCGATGCACGCCGGCGGCGACTTCGAGGCGCGCGACCGCCTCGCCGCCCGCAACTTCGTCGACGCCGCCGAGGACGCCGGCGTCGGGCGCATCGTCTACCTCGGTGGGCTCGGCGAGGACCGCGACCGACTCTCGGCGCACCTGCGGTCGCGCCGCGAGGTCGAACACATCCTCGCGTCGGGGTTACCCGACCTCACGACGCTCCGGGCGGCCATCATCGTCGGCGCGGGGAGCGCGAGCTTCGAGATGGTCCGGCAACTCGCCAAGCGCCTCCCGGTCATGGTGACGCCGCAGTGGGTCGAGACGCGGTGCCAACCCATCGCCATCACCGACGTGGTCGCCTACCTCGCGGGCGTCCTCGACCACCCCGAGACGGCGGACGAGACCTACGAAATCGGCGGCCCCGACGTGTTGACCTACCGGGAGATGCTCCAACGCGTCGGCGCGCAGTTGGGCCACGCGCCCCGAATCGTTCCCGTGCCCGTGTTGACGCCGCGGCTCTCGTCGTACTGGATTGGCCTCGTGACCGACGTGGACACGGGGGTCGCCCGTCCGCTCATCGAGGGGCTGAAGAACCCCGTCGTCGTCGGCGACGACCGCATCCGCGACATCGTCGAGGTGGACGAGACGCCGTTCGACGCCGCGGTCGAGCGGGCGCTCCGCGAGGAGCGTGAACTCCGGGAGCAAGCCGTCGAACCGGCGTCGACGACCCCGACGTGAACGGGACTCGGACCGCCCGCCCGCGCGCCCCGAGCGCGGCGGCGATTGATATACCGCGGGGCCGTAGGGGTGGGATATGAACGACGCCCCGGAGTACGGCGAGACGTGGGTGTACGAGAGCATCGTCGGCGCGCTCCCGGGCGTGAACATCGGCGAGGCGGGGGCGATTGCCCTCCAAATCGTCGTCTTCGAGGTCGCGGTGCTCGTCTTCGCGTGGGTGTACGACCTGTGGGCCGCGGCGGTCGCGGGCACCGCGGCCATCGTCGTCGCGGCCGCGGGAAGCGTCGTGATGCTCCGCATGGGCGAGTGGACCCGCGCCGCGAGGGTTCCAGCGCCCTATCGACGCCTGCTGTTCGGGTCGAGCATCGAGGTCGTCCTGGGCGTGCTCGCGTTCGTCGCGCTCGTGACGCACCTGTTCGTCTTCGACCCGCGACAGCCGGGGACGCCGCTCATGACGACGCTGTTCGGCCCCGAACCGCCGGTCGTGGTCGTCTACCTGACGCTGCTCGTCCTCTGGGACCTCTGTTACCGAATCGGCACGTCGTGGTGGGCGGCGGTCGTCGGCCTCTGGGGCGCGGTCCGCTACCGGTTCGACGGCCCGACCGCCGGGACGGTCAGGCGAGTGAACCTCCTGAACGTCGGCTTCGCGGTCGCGCAGGTGCTGTTGCTCCCGTTCGTCGCGGACCAGCCGGTGCTCCTGCTCGCGGTCGGCGGACACGTCGTCGCCGTGACCGTCGTCTCCGTAACGGCGGCGGTGCTAACGAGGACGTGAGGGTACGCAGGAACTGGAGAAGTTACGGGTCAGTCGTCCGACTTCATCCGCTTGAACTGTTCGAGCAGCGCGTCGGTCGAGTCGCCGGAGTCGTACTCGATACTGCCGCGGTAGGTCTTCCGGTCGTCGTCGGTGCCGGGTTCGACCTGGCTCGTCATCCGCTCGCGGCGTTCGTGTTCGGCTTCGTCGTATGCCCCCATTGACATGGTTCGACTTACCATGTGGGAGTGTGACACATATAGCTATCGGAGAAATTCACAATCGTGATACTCGGGGGGAGGCGCGACAGAAGGGGTAGGGAACGGCCGAAAACGGGCCCCGAGGCAGGAAAGGGTAAAAACAATCGCCGAACTACACCGTGTGTGGCACGCCCGCTTCGCTTTCGTTACGCCCCCGGACGCTGGGACGACTCGCGCATAGCCCGCGATATCCTCCAGCCGCTCGACGCCAACCTCGGCGCCGAGATGGGTGCACCGTGGTACGCACCGCCCGAGGGGTACGAGGCCCGTCGGTTCGATATGGACAACGGCGACACCGCCCTCTTCGCGTGGACCGACGACCACGCCTACTGGATAGGCAACACCGAGACGCCGAGTTCGCTGTGGCGGACCGACAAGGAAGGGTTCGACGAGGCCCCCTTCGAGGTCTCCCGGTGGGCCCAGCGCGAACTCATCGCCGAGCTGTTCGACCAGTCGCCGTGGCTGAAGCCCTATCCGCACCTCTCGTGGTTCTTCCTCCCGGTGTTCCTCTCGAAGGACGGCCGCGAGACGACCCGCGAGTTCTTCCACGACCACGCCGCGGGCTTCCCCGACGCGACCCGCGACGAGGCCCTGGAGTTCTACGAGTCGTTCTTCGCCACGGGCGTCCTCGACGAGTACCGCGAGGTCATGGCCGGAAAGCTCGGCACCTCGGAGTACTTCGACCCGATACGGATGGCCGCCGCGATGGGCGAGTTCGACGTGGCGTACCTCCTCGACGAAGCCGGCTACGACATCACGCCCGAAATCGCCGTGGCGACCGGCCACTCCATCGACTTCCGCGCCGAGAACACCCGCGCGGGCGGCGCGCTCATCGAGGTGACGCGCCCGCTCCCGCCGAACCGACGCTCCGTGAGCAACCCCATCGCGGCCATCCGCGACACGGCGCAGACCAAGACCAACGGCGAGGGGCAACTCGCGGAACACGGCGGCGGCGTGACGCTGTTCGTCGACTGCTCGTCGTTCCCCGACGACGACTGGGCCGCCATCATGGGCGAGAAGCCCGACGTTCGGCATCGGCCGGCCGTCGTGTTCCGGCTCCGCCCGTCGGGGCAGGTGGACGGCTACTCGAAGGGGTCGGTCCCGGTGGACCTGCCGTGGCTCTCTGACTGACGCGTCGTTCCGGTCGGCTGTCGGCCGTTTTTACCCGTGAGCGACGGGAATACGGTCGTCACAGCGAGAATCAGCGAATCGACGGGGTCAACGAATCAACGAACGAGACGCCGAGCCGACGGCTCAGGGGTCGCGGTCAGAAAGAAAAAATCGAGACGAGACGAGAACCGACCTCAGAACGAGACCATCTCTGGTCCGTTCTCACCGAGCGGGGACGGGTCGCGGTCGCTGTAGTACCGACGACCGATTGCCTCGTGGCCGACGCCGGTGAAGAGGGCGTCCCGCACGTCCTGCGGGCACGTGTACGTCTCGTCGCCGAGACGGGCCAGAATCTGTGCGACAGTTTCCTGGCCGTTCTGTAGCTCGATTACTTTGTCGCCGTATCGTTGGGCGAAGTCGGTCGAGCTAATCGGGTATTCGTGGCGATCGATGGCGTCGCCGAGTCCGTTCAGGCGCATTACACCCACAGCTGTGTCGCCATCATTCTTAATGATTTTCCATGTATTTGATTAGTGCCTTTGCAGTCCTTAATCGTCCTTAATGATGGACTGGGCGCAACGTTTGTCTCCCCCTCGCCCCGACCACGTGGCATGGACGACAGCCCGCCGGTCGCGGACCTCCACCTCCACACGACCGCCTCGGACGGCCGGCTCACCGTCGACGCGCTCCCGGACGCCGCCCGCGCGGGCGGGGTGGACGTGGTGGCCGTGACGGACCACGACCGCTACCACCCGGACCTCGACGCCCCGGTAGTCGAGCGCGACGGCGTGACGATTGTCCGCGGCATCGAACTGCGCGTCGACGCCGGCGACCGCCGGGTCGACCTCCTCGGCTACGGCCTCAGAGAGCGCCCCGCCCTCGTCGAGACGGTCGAGCGACTCCAGCGGAACCGCGTGGAGCGCGCCCGCGAAATCGTCGCGGCGGTCGAAGCCGAAACCGGGGTCGGCCTCGACATCGACATCCACGACGGCGTCGGCCGGCCGCACGTCGCCCGCGCCGTCGACGCCAGCGAGGCACCCTACGACTACCAAGGGGCGTTCGACGAACTCATCGGCGCGGACGGCCCCTGCTACGTCGCGCGCGAACTCCCGACGTTCGACGACGGCGTTGCGGCCCTGCGGGACGCCTGCGACGTGGTCGGCCTCGCGCACCCGTTTCGCTACCGCGACCCCGCCGGCGCGCTCGACCTCTGTGCCGACCTCGATGCCGTCGAACGCTACTACCCCTACGGCTTCGCGGTCGACCGCGACCTCGTGGACGAGGCCATCGAGCGCTACGACCTGCTCGCCACGGGCGGGAGCGACGCCCACGACGAGACGCTCGGCCGCGCCGGGCCGCCGGCGGCCGACTTCGCCCGGTTCGCCGCGGCGGTAGACGGCCTCTAACCGTGTTAGTCCGTGAATAACTCCGAATGTGCCGTGGGGCGTAGAGTTAAATCCTATCGGAACTGAAGGGGGGATATGCAGTGTCACTACTGCGACCGTGAGGCCGCATACGCCGCGGAGAAGGACCACATTAAGGTCGGTCTCTGCGAGCGACACTTCCGCAAGCGGGTCGAGGAACTCGCCGAATCCGAGGAACTCGCCGCCCTGAAGGAAAAACTCGACATTAATCGAACAAAGTAGCGGCCGGTCAGCAGGTGTCCCTCCACTAACGCCTTCCTACCCCGCAACGCCGAGCGTTCTCCGCGACGGAGCAGTCGGTTACGCGAGCACCTGGCCGCCGAACACGTACAGCGCCGCGAGCACGCTCTCGAACACGATGGTTCCGGCCGCCGAGAGGGCGACGAACCGCTTCGCCGACATGCCCGAGAGGCCGGCCGGGACGGTGAGCATCCCGCGCGTGAACAGCATCGCGTTACTCAGCGGGACGACGACCGGCCCCCAACGGTCGAACCAGCCGTCGAACCGGTCGAGGGAGTCCTCGCTGACGCGGAACCACGACCGAGAGAGGAGGTACTCGCGGCCGCCCCGCTTGGCGACGAAGAACAACGCGACCTGACCGACCGTCGCACCGAGGACGGCGACGCCGAGAATCGGAAGCAGCAGCCGCTCGCCGACCAGCACCAGCGCCCCGGGCACGAGTAGTTCGCTCGGCGCGATGTAGAGGAGCATCGCGCCCTCCAGCACGAACACGAAAAAGAGGGCGACGAGAGCGAGGTCCGACGCGAGGAGGTCCCGGAGGAACGCGGGGAGTTGGGCGGTGAAGGCGCTCATGTCCTGTGTGCTTTGAGCGGCATCGTGTTCATTATGGTTTGGATAACGCGGCGCGAAGCGACGGGAGCGACGGCATTTTGCCGCCGCCAACCGAACCCCGCGTATGGAGTTCACCGACCGTCCCCGCAGGCTTCGAACCGACGGGATTCGCCCGCTCGTCTCGGAGACGACCCTCGACGCGACGGACCTCGTCGCGCCCGTCTTCGTGGACGCGACGACCGACGAGCGCGTCCCCATCGAGTCCATGCCGGGCCACGAGCGCGTGCCGGTCGCCGAGGCCGCCGACCGCGTCGCCGAGGTCCGCGAGGCGGGCGTCGAAGCCGTCATCGTCTTCGGCATCCCCGAGTCGAAAGACCCCGAGGGAACTCGCGCGTACGCGCGAGACGGAGTCGTACAGGAGGCCGTCCGCGCCATCACCGCCGAGACGGACGCCTACGTCATCACGGACGTGTGTCTGTGCGAGTACACCGACCACGGCCACTGCGGGGTGCTGGAGGACCACGCCGAGGACGACCCGACCCTGACGGTCGAAAACGGGCCGACCCTCGACCTGCTCGCGAAGACGGCCGTCTCCCACGCCGAGGCGGGCGCGGACATGGTCGCCCCCTCGGCCTCGATGGACGGGATGGTCGGCGCGATTCGCGCCGCCCTCGACGACGCCGGCCGCGACGAGGTGCCCATCATGTCTTACGCCGCGAAGTACGAGAGCGCCTTCTACGGCCCCTTCCGCGACGCGGCCGACGGCGCGCCGGCCTTCGGCGACCGACGACACTACCAGATGGACCCGGCGAACGCCCGCGAGGCCCTGCGCGAGGTCGCCCTCGACGTGGAACAGGGCGCTGACGTGTTGATGGTCAAGCCGGGCCTGCCGTACCTCGACATCGTCCGCGCCATCCGCGAGGGGTACGACCACCCGGTCGCCGCCTACAACGTCTCCGGCGAGTACGCGATGCTCCACGCCGCCGCCGAGAAGGGCTGGCTCGACCTCGACGAGGTCGCCCGCGAGTCGCTCCTGTCGATGAAGCGGGCGGGCGCGGACCTCATCATCACGTACTTCGCAGAGCACGTGGCGCGACAACTCGACTGAGGCGCTGAGCGGGCGAGTCGGCCGACTCTCGGACGGTCGCTCGACCCATGGAACGACGCGGTTCGAATACCGAACCACGTGACACGATACCGCGGTGCGCACGGCCAAAACACACTTGTCAGGCAACATTTTCCTGAACGTTCGTCCACAGAACGTCTGAGAATCTCAAAATCCTTGGACGATATACAACCTTATATGCGTAATATTCTAGCCTATTTTGTGCAGTTGTGGTATTACACCCCAGTAAATTTGACAAAATCAACCCCACACTTTATGTACTAACTCACCATGAAGCCGAACCGTGATGAAGCACCAGAATCCACACGGATACGGAGCAAAAGTAACTGAACGGTCACCAGAGACCGCATGGGGTGGTCAGTCGTGATACCGCTTCAGGTCGACCCGAGCGTTATCGCGCAGGGGGTCAACTACGTCTGGATCCTCGTCGTCTCGTTCCTCATCTTCTTCATGCAGCCGGGGTTCGCGCTCTTAGAGGCAGGGCAGGTACGCGCGAAGAACGTGGGCAACGTACTGATGAAGAACATGACGGACTGGGCGCTCGGCGTGCTCGTCTACTTCCTCGTCGGCGCGGGGGTCGCGACAATCGTCGGCGGCCTCACGTCGCCCGGCGGCTTCGACGTCGCCGCCGCGTTCTCGTACATCGGCGACTCCGGCGCGTGGATTGACTGGCTCTTCGGCGCCGTCTTCGCCATGACCGCCGCCACCATCGTCTCCGGCGCGGTCGCAGAACGCATGGACTTCCGCGCGTACATCGTCTTCGCGGCGACCATCACGGGGTTCATCTACCCCGTCGTGCAGGGCATGACGTGGTCCGGTGGCCTCCTCTCGGGGAGCGGTTACATCGGTGCCGCACTCGGTGTCGGCTACCTCGACTTCGCCGGCGCGACCGTCGTCCACATGTGCGGCGGCATCGCCGGCCTCGTCGGCGCGAAGATGGTCGGCCCGCGTAAGGGCCGCTTCGACGCCAACGGCGACAGCCAGCCCATCCCGGGCCACTCGATGCTGCTCGCCGTCCTCGGCACGCTCATCCTCGCGTTCGGCTGGTACGGCTTCAACGTCGGTACGCAGGCGACGGTCCTCGCGGCCACCGAAAGCGGCGGTCTGGAGTTCATGGGTGCCGCGCTCGGTCGCGTCGCCCTCGTGACGACCCTCGGCATGGGTGCCGGCGCGGTCGCCGCGATGATCGTCTCGACGAGCTACCAGGGCAAGCCCGACCCCCTCTGGATGGCGAACGGTCTGCTCGCCGGTCTCGTCGCAGTCACCGGCGCCGTCCCCCACGTCACGTGGTGGGGCGGCCTCATCCTCGGCGCGCTCGGCGGCGCAATCGTCCTGCCGGCGTACCGCTGGACCGTCGACTCGCTCAAAATCGACGACGTGTGTGGCGTCTTCGCCGTCCACGGCGTCGCGGGCGCGGTCGGCACGGCACTCATTCCCGTCTTCGCAGTTAGCGGCTTCTCCGGCACGCAGCTCGTGATGCAGGTCATCGGCGTGGTCGTCATCGCCGCGTGGACCATCATCGCCTCGGCCGTCGTCTTCGCAATCGCGGACGCCGCCTTCGGCCTCCGCGTCTCGGAAGAAGAGGAAGTCGAAGGCCTCGACGTCGGCGAACACGGCGTCTCGGTCTACCCAGAATTCGTCGGCGACGCCGGTCCCGACGGCGCGCTCGGCTCGCCCACGGCGACTGACGGTGGCAGCGACGTGCGCACCGACGGTGGCGTCGAGCAAGACGAGACCGTCGAAGCCAACGGAGGTGACAGCCAATGAGCGACGAAGAACAGGGCATCAAGATGGTGATGGCCATCATCCGCCCCGACAAGCTCTCGGACGTGAAGACCGCGCTCGCTGAGGCGGGCGCGCCGTCGCTCACCGTCACCAACGTCTCCGGCCGCGGCTCCCAACCCGCGAAGAAAGGTCAGTGGCGCGGCGAGGAGTACACCGTCGACCTCCACCAGAAGGTCAAAGTCGAGTGCGTCGTCGCCGACATTCCCGTCGACGACGTGGTCGAAGCCATCGCCGAGTCCGCCCACACGGGCGAGAAAGGCGACGGAAAGGTGTTCGTCCTCCCCGTCGAGAGCGCCGTCCAAGTCCGCACCGGTAAGGAGGGCAACCCGGCAGTCTGAGCGCGCACTAACGACCGAAACCGACTCGAAGTCTCTATTTGCCACTCCCGCCGCGGCCCGCGTGAGTGCGCACCCGACTGGGGTTCGATGAACGCCCCGAACTATTCCTATTACTAATCCTACACTACGTTCGTAGGATTGCGTGGCAACATTTGTTTACTGAGTGCTAGCCTTACGTCCTTATACAACACATACATCATCCTATATCGGACATACGTCTCTCAGAACGCCTTTTTGTAGACGTTTGTCAACGCGAACCGTTATATGAACGTCTGTAGATAGCATCTCTCACGGTTCGCGAGACATTCGGTCGCGAATCGAGCACCAATATGAACGACTGTCCAACTTCCCAGCTCGAACCGCTCGCCGGAGGCATCGTATGTTGACACCCCTGCAGGCCGACCTCGCTTCGGTCGTCGAGGCCGTGAACCTCGTGTGGGTCCTCACGGTCACGTTCCTCATCTTCTTCATGCACGCCGGCTTCGCCATGCTCGAAGCCGGGCAGGTCCGCGCGAAGAACGTCGCCAACCAACTGACCAAGAACCTGCTGACGTGGAGTATCGGCGTCATCGTGTTCTTCCTGCTCGGCGCGGCCGTGTCGTCAATCGTCGCCGCCTTCACCGGCGGCCCCGCGACGACGATTTCCGGGGCGTTCACGAGCCTCTACGCGCCCGACGCCTCGGCGACGACGGCGTGGGTCGACTGGCTCTTCGGCGCCGTCTTCGCCATGACCGCCGCCACCATCGTCTCCGGTGCCGTGGCGGGCCGCGCCCGGCTCCGCGCGTACCTCACGTACACCATCCTCATCGCGGGCGTCATCTACCCCGTCGTCGTCGGCTTCACCTGGGGCGGTGGTTTCCTCGACGCCCTCGGCTTCCACGACTTCGCAGGCGGCATGATCGTCCACGGCATGGGCGGCATCGCCGGTCTCACCGCGGCGTGGATTATCGGCCCGCGCATGAACCGCTTCAAACCCGACGGCACGGCGAACGTCATCCCCGGTCACTCCATCACGTTCGCCGTCCTCGGCACGCTCATCCTCGCGTTCGGCTGGTACGGCTTCAACGTCGGCACCGCCGCCGCACCCCTGGCGTACGCCGACGGCGCGGTCACGCTCGGCTCGTTCGCCTTCGTTGGCCGCGTCGCCCTCGTGACGACGCTCGGCATGGCCGCCGGCGCAATCGGCGCTGGCGGGGTCGCCATGTACAAGACCGGCAAGGTCGACACGCTCTACGTCGCAAACGGCCTCCTCGCCGGACTCGTCGGCGTCACGGCCATCGCGGACGACATCGTCTGGCCGGGCGCGCTTGTCGTCGGCCTCCTCGCCGGCGCGCAGCTCCCGATCGTCTTCGAGTTCGTCGAAAAACGCCTCCGCATCGACGACGTGTGCGCGGTCTTCCCCGTTCACGGTTCCGCGGGCATCCTCGGTGCGCTCCTCTACCCCGTGTTCGCCGTCCCGCTGTGGCACGACGGCGCGTCCCTCGTCTCGCTCGCCGTCCCGCAGGTCATCGGCGTCGGCGTCATCTCCGTCTGGACGTTCGCCGCGACCGCGGTCGTCTTCGGCGGCTTCCGGGCCATCGGTCAGGTCCGCGTCTCCTCGGACCACGAGCGCGAGGGCCTCGACACCGCCGAACACGGCGTCGACACCTACCCCGAGTTCGGCTCGCCCGACGCCGACACCGGCATCCGCACCGACGGCTCCGGCGTCCCGAGCGGGGATGGATTCATGACGACGGGACGGGAGGACTAACCCATGAGTGATTCCGACCTTCCGAACGACGGCGAAATCAAGATGGTGATGGCCGTCATCCGCCCCGACAAACTCTCCGACGTGAAGACCGCGCTCGCCGAAATCGGCGCGCCGTCGCTCACCGTCACCAACGTCTCCGGCCGCGGCTCTCAGCCCGCGAAAAAGAGCCAATGGCGCGGCGAGGAGTACACCGTCGACCTCCACCAGAAGGTCAAAGTCGAGTGCGTCGTCGCCGACATCCCGGCCGACGACGTGGTCGACGCCATCGCCGAGTCCGCCCACACGGGCGAGAAAGGCGACGGGAAGGTGTTCACCCTCCCCGTCGAGAGCGCAGTCCAAGTCCGCACCGGCAAGACCGGACGCGACGCGGTCTGAACGCCGAGACTGCTTTTTCGCCGTCAGTACGGTCGCTGCGAATCGTACCCGACCTCGTCACTCTGACGGGCGACGAGGTTATACGCGCTCGGCCGAAGTTACCCGTGGCCCCTCGCGGGGCGAGAGCCGAACCCACGCGAAACCGTTTTTCCGCTCCGCACCGAGCGTCGTGACGATGAGCGGTGGCTCCACGTGGTGACTGTCGCGGTCCTCGGCGGACTCGCCGTCGCGCTGTTCGGGATGGCCGCAGTCGGACTGCTCGCCGACCGGTATCTCCCCGAACCCGACGACCTCCGCGCCGACCTCCTCGTCAGCGACGCGAACAAGTGGGCCGTCTTCGCCCTCCTGTGCGGCTACGTCCTCGTCGTCGAGGGGCGGCCGCTGTCCTCGATGACCGGCCGCTCGCTGGACCCCCTCGCGTTCGTCGCGGTGGTCGGCGGCGGCGTCTTCGTCCTGTTCGCCGCGAACGCGGTGACGACGCCCGTCTTCGACCGACTCGGCGTCGGCGGCCTCGACGAGGGGATGTCCGGGTTAGGCTCGCTGTCGGTCAGACACCGAGTCTTCGTCGCCGGGACGGCCGGCGTCACGGAGGAAGTGCTGTTCCACGGCTACGCCGTCGAGCGACTCCTCGAACTCACCGGAAGCCCGCTTCTCGCGGGCGGCGTCTCGTTCGTCGCGTTCACCGCGAGCCACGCCGTCGGCTGGGAGCGCGGCGCGGTCGTCAGAATCGCCGTCCCCGCGCTCCTGACGACGATTATGTACCTCCTCGTGCGCGACGTGGTCGCGCTCGTCTGCATCCACGCGCTCAACGACGCGGTCGGACTGCTCTTAGCCGGGTCGGTCGAGGCCGGCGACGCCGACGGCGCTGACGCCGCCGCGGACGGGGCGGCGCGGTAGGTCGCCGCCGCCGGAGCGAACCGAGAGGTCGCCGCAGTCCCGACGCACCAGTCGGGCGGGCGTGCCCCGTCCGACGGTTCGCCGGCGGCAGGTGCGGCCGACCCAGTAAGGTCTTTCCCGCGAGCGGCCGAACCGCCGCGCATGAGACACGACGAGTCAAGGGCGCTGTACGACCGCGCGCTGTCCGTGCTCGCGGGCGGCGTGAACTCCTCCGTCCGGGCGACGCAACCGTACCCGTTCTTCGTCGAGCGCGGCGACGGCGCGCACGTCATCGACGCCGACGGGAACCGCTACGTCGACTACGTGATGGGCTACGGGCCGCTGCTCTACGGCCACGACGCGCCCGAACCCGTCCAGTCGGCGGTCCAGAAGCACGCGGCGGCCGGGCCGATGTACGGCGCGCCGACCGAAATCGAGGTCGAACACGCCGAGTTCGTCGCGCGGCACGTCCCCTCGGTCGAGATGCTCCGATTCGTCAACTCCGGCACCGAGGCGACCGTCTCGGCGGTCCGCCTCGCCCGCGGCGTCACCGGCCGCGACAAAATCGTCGTCATGCAGGGCGGCTACCACGGCGCACAGGAGTCCACGCTCGTCGAAGGTGGCCCCGGCGGCGCGAAGCCCTCGACGCCCGGCATCCCCTCGTCGTTCGCCGACCACACCATTCCCGTCCCGTTCAACGACGAGGAGACGGTCCGCGAGGTGTTCGAGGAACACGGCGAGGACATCGCGGCGGTGCTGACCGAGCCGATTCTGGCGAACACTGGCATCGTCCACCCGGTCGACGGCTACCTGGAAGCCCTCCGCGACGTGACCGAAGAACACGGCGCGCTCCTCATCTTCGACGAGGTCATCACCGGCTTCCGCGTCGGCGGCCTCCAGTGCGCGCAGGGCAAGTTCGGCGTCACGCCCGACCTCACGACGTTCGGGAAGATTATCGGCGGCGGCTTCCCCGTCGGCGCGGTCGGCGGCAAGGCCGAACTCGTCGAGCAGTTCACCCCCGGCGGCGACGTGTTCCAGTCGGGCACCTTCTCGGGCCACCCAGTCACGATGGCCGCAGGCCACGAGTACCTGAAGTACGCCGCCGAAAACGACGTGTACGGACACGTCGACCGCCTCGGCGAGAAGCTTCGGTCGGGCATCACGGACATCCTCGAAGACCAGGCCCCCGAGTACACCGTCGTCGGCACGGACTCGATGTTCAAGACGGTGTTCACGCGCCACGGGACGGCCGAGCGCGCCGACGCCTGCGCCGACGGCTGTGCGCAGGTCGAGTCGTGCCCCAACTACGACGCCTGTCCGAAGACCGGCGCGGACGTGTCGAACGCCGAGACAGACCGCTGGGAGCGCGTCTTCTGGCAGGAGATGAAAGACCGGGGCGTGTTCCTCACGGCGAACCAGTTCGAATCGCAGTTCGTCTCCTACGCCCACACCGACGAGGACATCGAGGAGACGCTGGAAGCGTACAAGGAAGCGCTGTAGCCGCGTCCCGCCCTGCGACCCACCGGCGACCCACCGGCGACCCGCTGGCGGAGTTTTTCTACGACCCCACCGCCCTGGAGAGCCCGAGGTACACCGGGAGTCCGAGGACGGCGGCCAGTCCGGCGGTGAGAAGCAGCGGGACGACGCCGGTCGGGTCCGGCGCGAAGATGAAACCGAGCGGGAGCGCGACGACGAACGCGACGCCGAAGGTGAGGGCGAGACGGGCGGACCTGTTCACGTCCGGGCCGTCGCCGTGGAGGCCGATAACTGTTCGGCACGGCGAGGCGGGCCCGAGTCGGCCGACGCCGACGCGAGCGACGGTCGCTCGCGCGACTGCGACCCGGCGCGAACGCGACTTACTCGGCCCGCAGTCGCGCCTCGGCCGCCCGCCACAGCGGCGGGGAGGTCAGGGCGACGCCGGCGCCGAGACAGACCGCCCAC
>NZ_LOPW02000004.1:264729-306453 GCF_001469875.2 Haloferax marisrubri
GGCGCCGAGACAGACCGCCCACGAGACGAGGATACCGACTGGGTTTCCTTGGAGTTCGAGGAGGACTAACAGCGGAATCCAGACGGCGGTCACGACGAGGCCGATACCCCAGACGCGGGCGACGAGACGGAGGCGAAGGGGGCGCGCGAGGAGGAGCGCGAGCGCGATGAGCGCGGCCGCGACGAGGCCGGCGAACCACGGCGGTTCGACGCCGACCGACGAGAGAAACAGGTCGAGGGGCGCGACGACCGAGGTCAGGCCGAACAGGAGGAGCGCGACGACGACGAAGTCGCCGACCTGCCGGACGACCGAATCGAGGGCGGACATCGTCCGGGTCGTCGCGCGGGGACTGTATCGGTCTTCCGTTCGGGTCCGACCCGACGCGCGGGAGCGAACTGGAGGGCTTTTCAACGCGGGGACCGGACTGACGCGTATGACTACAACACTTCGCTTGGCGACGCGAGGGTCGGCGCTCGCTCGCGCGCAGGCCGCGAGCGTGCAGGGGGCGCTCGCGGGCCGCCGACTCGACGTCGAACTCGTCGAAGTCGAGACCACGGGCGACCGGATTCAGGACGAACTCATCCACCGACTGGGCAAGACCGGCGCGTTCGTCCGCGCGCTCGACGAGCGCGTCCTCGACAGCGAGGTCGACGCCGCGGTCCACTCGATGAAGGACATGCCGACCGAGAAGCCTGCCGACCTCGTCGTCGCCGGCGTGCCCGAGCGCGCGCCGGCGGGCGACGTGCTCGTGACGGCCGAGGGCCACGACATCGACGACCTGCCCGAGGGAGCCGTCGTCGGCACGTCGTCGCTGCGCCGGCAGGCCCAACTGCTGAACTACCGCGAGGACCTCGAAGTCGAACCGCTCCGCGGCAACGTCGACACCCGCATCGAGAAACTGCTGGCGACGCACCTCCAGCGCGAACACGAGGCCCGCGTCGAAAACGACAAAGAGCGGCAAGAAAAGAAGGGCAAGACCGACCACGACGAGGCGTTCGACGAGACCGCAGACGAGTGGTTCGAGGGCCTCACCGAACTCGAACGGCAGGCGCTCGGCCGGAAAGTCGAAACCGAGTACGACGCCATCGTCCTCGCCGAGGCCGGACTCAAGCGTAGCGGGCTCTCGGAGAAGGTGAACTACGAGCGCCTGCCGCGGACGACGTTCGTCCCCGCGCCCGGACAGGGAGCCATCGCCGTGACCGCCGCGGACTCGGAGGTCATCGACCTCATCCGCGACAAACTCGACCACCCGCGGACCCGCGTCGAGACGACCGTCGAGCGGACCATCCTCGCCGAACTCGGCGGCGGCTGTATCGCCCCGGTCGGCGTCCACGCCCTCCTGCAGGGCGAACACGTCCACGTCGACGTACAGGTGCTCGCGACCGACGGCTCGGAGTCCATCAAGACCTCTCGGGACCTCCCCGTCGGCAACCACGCCAACGCCGCCAGCGAGTTCGCGGCGGCCCTGCGCGACCGCGGTGCCGGCCAGTTAGTCGACGCCGCCCGCGAGGAGGCCGAGGAGTGAGATGACGGCCGACGACGCGGAATCCGAAACGGCGGACGAGCGCTCGACCGGAGCGCAGTCGAACGACGACGCGACCGACGGCGACGGCGTCGGCACGGTCCACCTCGTCGGCAGCGGCCCGGGCGACCCGGAACTGCTGACGATGAAGGCCGCCCGCCTCATCGACGAGTCCGACGTGGTGCTCCACGACAAGCTCCCCGGCCCGGAGATTCTCGGGATGATTCCGGCCGAAAAGCGCGAGGACGTGGGCAAGCGCGCCGGCGGCGAGTGGACGCCGCAGGAGTACACGAACAACCGACTGGTCGAACTCGCCCGCGAGGGCAAGGACGTGGTGCGCCTGAAGGGCGGCGACCCGTTCGTCTTCGGCCGCGGCGGCGAGGAGATGGAACACCTCGCCGACAACGGGGTTCCCTTCGAAGTCGTGCCGGGCATCACCTCGGCGGTCGCCGGGGCCGGCGCGGCGGGCATCCCCGTCACCCACCGCGACCACGTCTCGTCGGTGTCGTTCGTCACCGGCCACGAGGACCCGACGAAAGACGAGTCCGCGGTGGACTGGGACGCGCTCGCCGCGACCGGCGGGACGCTCGTCGTCCTCATGGGCGTCGGCAAACTCCCGCTGTACACCGCCGAACTCCGCGAGGCGGGGATGGACGGCGACACGCCCGTCGCCCTCATCGAGCGGGCGACGTGGCCCGACATGCGCGTCGCCACCGGCACGCTCGACACCATCGTCGACGTGCGCGACGAGGCCGACATCGAACCGCCCGCGATTACCGTCATCGGCGAGGTCGCGGCGACCCGCGACCGCGTGAAGCAGTTCCTGCAGGGCGGCGGCGCGGACGCCATCGCTGAAGCCGACACGAGCGCGGGAGGTGCCGGAGGAGACGAATGAGTCAGCAGGTCCGCGCGGCCGTCTTCCGCCCCGACGACGACCGCATCGAGCGTGCCGTCGAACTCCTCGACTCGCTCGGCGCGACCCCAGTCCCCGACCCGATGCTCGCAATCGAGCCGACCGGCGCGACGCCCGAGACCGGCGAGTTCGTCGTCCTGACGAGCAAGACCGGCGTCGAACTCCTCGACGAGGCCGGCTGGAACCCCGGCGACGCGGTGCTGTGCTGTATCGGCCCCGCGACCGCCGACGCCGCCCGCGAAGCGGGTTGGACGGTCGACCGCGTCCCCGACGAGTACACCTCGGCCGGACTGGTCGAACACCTCGCACCCGACGTGGACGGCGCGACGGTCGAAGTCGCCCGGAGCGACCACGGCAGCGCCGTCCTCACGGACGGCCTGCGCGACGCGGGCGCGGACGTTCACGAGACGGTGCTCTACCGACTCGTCCGCCCCGAGGGAGCCGGGAAGTCGGCCGAGATGGCCGCCGCCGGCGACCTCGAAGCCGCCCTGTTCACCTCGTCGCTCACGGTCGAACACTTCCTCGACGCCGCCGCGGAGCGCGGTGTCCGCGAGGAGGCCATCGCCGGCCTGAACGACGCCGTCGTCGGCGCAATCGGGCCGCCGACCCGCGACACCGCGGCGTCCCACGGTATCGACGTGACCGTCGTCCCCGACGAGGCGACGTTCGAAGCGCTCGCCGTCGCCGCGGTCGAGACCGCCGCACCGACGTACCACGAGTGACGTGACGGGAGCCGAGGCTGAAGCCGAGACGAGAGACGGCTCGTGGCGCGCCGTCGGCTCGGTCGCCGGCTGGCAGACCGCCGCGAGCCTCTGTTACTACGCCATCTTCGCGGCGACCGGCTTCGTCCGCGATGCGTTTTCGGTCTCGGAGTCGCTGGTCGGACTGTTCCTGACCGCCGGCCTGCTCGGTTACACGGTGTTTCTGTTCCCCAGCGGCGCGGCCGTCGACGGCTACGGCGAAAAGCCCGTCATGGTCGTCGGCCTGCTGGCGCTCTCGGTCGCGCTCGTCGGCGTCACGTTCGCGCCGCCGTCGTACCTCCTGTTGTTGGTGACGGTGGCGCTCCTCGGGGCGGCCTACTCGACCGCGATGCCGGCGTCGAACCGCGGCATCGTCGCGGCCGCGCCCGCCGGGAGCAAGAACCTCGCCATGGGGCTGAAACAGGTCGGCGTCACCGTCGGGAGCGGGGCGTCGTCGCTCGTCGTCACCGGCGTCGCCGTCGTCGCCGCGTGGCAGGTCGGCTTCTGGGTCATCGGCGTCTTCGCCGCCGGCTACGCGCTCGTCTTCGCGACGCGCTACCGCGGAAACCCGGGGACCGGCCGGCTCGAACGCCCCCGACTCGCCGGGCTCGGGGACAACCGCGCCTACGTCGCGCTCGTCGCCGCCGGGCTGTTCATCGGCGCGTCCATCTTCTCGATGCTCGGCTACACCGTCCTCTACGTGCAGGACGTCGTCGGGACCGGCCCCGCCCTCGCCGGCGGCGTCCTCGCGGCGACGCAGGTGACCGGAAGCGTCGGCCGCATCGGCGCGGGGAGCCTCGCGGACCGCCTCGGCGGGGCCCGCGGCGCGGCCACCGTCGCGCTCGTCCAACTGGCCGGCGCGGTCGCGCTCTTTTCGCTCCTCGTCGGAACCGGCGGTTCGTTCGCGCTCACCATCGCCGTCTTCGTCGCGCTCGGCCTCACCATCCACGGCTCGACCGGCGTCTTCTACTCCTGTCTGAGCGGCGTCGTCGACGACGGTGACATCGGCGCGGCGACCGCCGGCGGCCAGACCGCGCTCAACGTCGGCGGCCTCGTCGCCCCGCCGCTTTTCGGCTTCGTCGTGGAATCGACGGGCTACGGGGCCGGCTGGGCGCTCGTCGCCGGTTCGACGGTGCTCGCGACCGTCCTCCTGTTCGTCGTCAGGCGGCGAATCTGAGGGCCGGGAGACGAGCCTTTATCGGCGAAACCGCGGCAAGAGCGCGTATGTTTGCCGTCGAACTGGAGTGGAAACGAAGGGGTTCCGTGCCCGAACTACCAGCGTTTATGCCGGAGAGGGCGTGAGTACCACACCAATGGACGGACCCGTCCCCGAACTCACAGAGCACGCGGCGGCCTGCGCGGCCCACCTCCGCGACGCCGACCGGGTGCTCCTCGCCTCGCACATCGACGCCGACGGGTTGACGAGCGCCGGCATCGCCTCGACCGCGCTCGAACGCGCCGGTATCCCCTTCGAGACGGTGTTCTGCCGCCAACTGGACGAGGCCGCCGTGGCCGACATCGCGGCGACCGACTACGACACCGTGCTGTTCACGGACTTCGGGAGCGGCCAACTCGACATCATCGCCGAGTACGAGGCGGTGGGCGACTTCCACCCCGTCATCGCCGACCACCACCAGCCCGCCGAGGGCGTCGAGACCGACCACCACCTCAACCCGCTTCGGTTCGGCCTCAACGGCGCGAGCGAACTCTCCGGCGCGGGCGCGAGCTACGTCCTCGCGCGGGCGCTCGAACCCGAAAGCGCTGACGGGCACAGCCCGTCCGCTCGTGAGACGGGGTCTCACGCTGGTGATAACCGTGACCTCGCCGCCCTCGCCGTCGTCGGCGCTGTCGGCGACATGCAGGACACGAACGGCGAACTCCGCGGAGCCAACGCGGGCATCGTCGACGAGGGCGTCGAAGCCGGCGTCGTCGAGGAGGGCACCGACCTCCGAATCTACGGCCGCCAGACCCGCGCGCTCCCGAAACTGCTCCAGTACGCGACCGACGTTCGCATCCCCGGCATCTCGAACAACGAGGCCGGAGCCATCGAGTTCCTGACCGAACTCGACGTTCCCTGCCGCGACGACGACGGCGAGTGGAAGCGGTGGGTCGACCTCACCGGCGACGAGCGCCAGACGCTCGCCAGCGCCCTGATTCGACGCGCCATCGCCAGCGGCGTGCCCGCCTCCCGCATCGACGACCTCGTGGGGACGACCTACGTGCTCTCTCGGGAGCAGGAGGGGACCGAACTCCGCGACGTGAGCGAGTTCTCCACGCTCCTGAACGCGACCGCGCGCTACGACCGCGCCGACGTGGGGCTCGCGGTCTGTCTCGGCGAGCGCGACGCGGCGCTCGACCGGGCGCGCAGGCTCCTGCGAAACCACCGCAAGAACCTCTCGAACGGCCTTCAGTGGGTGAAGGAACACGGCGTCCGCGTCGAAGACAACCTCCAGTGGTTCGACGCGGGCGACGAGATACGCGAGACCATCGTCGGTATCGTCGCCGGAATGGCCGTCGGCACCAACGCGACCCGAAGCGGGATTCCCGTCCTCGCGTTCGCCGACACGGAAGAGGGCGAGGTGAAGGTCTCCTCGCGCGGGTCGTACGTGATGGTCCGAGACGGCTTGGACCTCTCGGCGGTCATGCGCGAGGCGTCCCGTGCAGTCGGCGGCGACGGCGGCGGCCACGACGTGGCCGCGGGCGCGACGATTCCGAAGGGCGGAGTCGAGGCGTTCATCGCCGAGGCCGACCGCATCGTCGGCGAGCAGTTGGCTGAGGACTCGGACTAATCGTCGACTGGGTTCGACCCGAACCGCGCGGGCACCCAGTTTTGGCTGTCTATCGGCGGCCGCTCGTACCCGGTGTCGTCCTGTCGGGACGGGAGTTCGATGGGGTCGGGCGTGAGGTCCTCGTAGTCGATTTGGTCCAGCAGGTGCGAGATGGAGTTGAGTCGCGCGTGGCGCTTCACGTCGGCGTGGACGACGTGCCACGGCGCGTCCTCGACGTCGGTGTGTTCGAACATCCGGTCTTTGGCCTCGGAGTAGTCGGCCCACCGAGAGCGCGCTTCGAGGTCCATCGGGCTGAGTTTCCAGCGGCGCTTCGGGTCCTCGTTTCGCTTCTGGAACCGCCGTTCCTGTTCCTCGTCGCTGATAGAGAACCAGTACTTGACGAGGATGATACCCGAGCGGACGAGCATCCGCTCGAACTCGGGGCAGGTCCGCAGGAACTCCTCGTACTCCTCGTCGGTACAGAAGCCCATCACCCGCTCGACGCCCGCGCGGTTGTACCAACTCCGGTCGAAAAGCACCATCTCCCCCTCGGTCGGTAACTGTTCGACGTACCGCTGGAAGTACCACTGGCCGCGCTCTCGCTCCGTGGGCTTGCCGAGCGCGACGACCCGCGCCACCCGCGGGTTGAGCCGGCGGGTGATGCGCTTGATGACGCCGCCTTTGCCCGCGGCGTCGCGGCCCTCGAAGACGACACAGACTCGGAGGTCGTTTTCTTTTATCCAGTACTGGAGTTTCACCAGTTCCTCTTGGAGGCGGTTCAACTCGCGTTTGTAGTCTTTCTTCTTCAGGACGCCCTCGTCGTTGTAGCGGGGCTCGTCGGTCGACATACGAGAGCTGCGTGCGCTGTGAACAAATAGCAGGCGGGAAGATGGGGTCGGCGCGGCGGCTCAGAGGTCCGAACAGACCTGCTCGCCGCTCACGATTTCCGGGACGACGACCTCGTCGGCACCGGCGCGGCGCGCGAGCGCCTCGTCCATCTGGTCGCCCGCGCGGACGACGAGTTTGGCGTCGGGGGACAGCCGACTCGCCGCGATGGCGATTTGGATGTTCACCTTGGAGTCGTCAATCGCGCCGACGACCGTCGCGGCGCGTTCGACGCCCGCGTCGGCGAGTCTGTCCTCGCGGCGGGCGTCGCCTTCGACCGCGAGCAGGTCCGCGTCGAGCGCGCGCTGGAACCCCGCCTCCTTGCTCTCGACGACGACCACGTCGCGGCCCATCTCGCGGAGCCGCGCCGCCACCGTCTTCCCGAAGGTTCCGTAGCCGCAGACGATTACGTGCGATTCGAGTTCCGCTATCTCTCGTTGGAGTTTCATCTGGTCGAGTTCCTCGCGTATCTGTCCGCCGAAGGCCGCGGAGACGAACGTCTCGCCGGCCCACAGGCCGGTTCCGATGAGGCCGGTGAGAATCACGATGGCGTACGCCTTGACGAGCGTCGCCGGCCCCTCGTGGGTCTGGTAGTGGAGTTCGATGCTGGTCGGGTCGAGCAGCCAGAACGCCGCGTCGACGAGGGACGCACCGGCGAGGACGCTGAATCCACCGACGCCGGCGACGACGAACGCCGCGACGGCGACGAGCGGTCTGACCATTCGCCGGAGCAACGGCCTGTGCGCCAGTGCGTCGATGAGAATGCGACGGTCGTACATCACGGGGGCGCGGACACCTCGGGAGAGCGCGACCGGTCGGGTTCGTGCGGCCCGCAATCGCGGGAAACCGAGTCGTCCGACGACAGAAAAATGCCACTATGTCCATCTTCGAGAGTATTTGACTCGTGTTCGAGTGTATATTCGCTCATGTAGCCAGTATTCGACAACCTACCGAGCATAAAATCGTTTGCCCTTAAACAACCCAATATTCTGGCTATGACTCCCCGATTCGGGTTCGGGAACAATTCGATATAGCGGAATATGATTTATCATGGCCGGAGATGGGAGAGGGAACGACCGGGTGTAGACTACGCTCGCGTTCGGTTCAGGCTCGAAATCCGCGAAATCCTCATATCGGATGGTTGTGTATGTCATGGCACCGGCACGCATGCCGGAGTGGGGTGAACGATGGCGACTGCCAACTCAAACGAGGCCGAATACGACTACCCGGTCGGCTACGAACCGGAGGTACAAACAGAGACGGTCGAACTGGACCGTCGAACCATCGAACGACTCGACGCGCTGCGCGAGGACGACGAGTCGTACGACGAACTGATAACCGAGCTCGCGTCCATCTTCGCGGCGAGCGAACTCTCCGCCGTGCGCGTGGACAGCCCGCTCATCGAGTGACGCCCCGCGTCGCTCGATTTTCCGCATTTGAGACGCCCTGAGAGCGGAATCGCCGTGTGGGAGGCAAGTAGTCGATAAACGGAACTTTGCTATACAGAATCCGAAACTCCGACGAACCAACCGTCCGATTTTTTGCCGGGAGCGCGAAAGCTCCGGTATGACCGATTTCGACCCCGAGAAGTTCGAGGACAAGTACGCCAACTACTTCCCCGAACTCCAGCGCGCGTACAAGAACGCCTTCGAGACGATGAACGACGAGTTCGACTCGTCGCTCATCCACGGGGTCGACCAGCAGATTCTCAACGAGTCCGAGCCGTTCTACGAGGACGGCGACTTCTCCGTACAGCTCCCCGAGAACCCCGCCGAGCGACTGACGGCGGTCGAAATCGACGACGACGAACTCGACGCCGTCCTCGACCGCTACGTCGACGAGATCGAAGGCGAACTCCGGCGGGTCTTCGGCGTCGAGGCGTAACCCCGAACCAAAGGCCTAAGCACGTTCACCTCGAAGCCGCGTGCATGAGCACGGAGACGCAGGACGGCGAGGACGACCTCAAAGAGCGTGTCGTGAACTTCCTCCGTCGGAACTTCCCGCAGATCCAGATGCACGGCGGCAGCGCGGCCATCCGCGACCTCGACCGCGAGACCGGCGAAGTGACCGTTCTCCTCGGCGGCGCTTGCTCCGGGTGCGGTATCTCCCCGATGACCATCCAGGCCATCAAGACCCGCATGGTCAAGGAGATCCCCGAGATCAACGAAGTCCACGCCGACACCGGCATGGGCGGCGACGACGGGATGGGCGGCGACAGCCGCGGCGGCAGTCCGTCGTTCCCCGGCGACACCAGCGACGACACGACCGATATCGAAGACGACCAGGGCCCGCAGGCCCCGTTCTAAGTCGGCGTTTCGGACGGTTTCGTCCCGTCGTCGGCCGAGAACAGGAGTTTTATCGGCGACTACTCCCCACCCTCGGGTATGACTGCCGAGTCGCCCGAGAACGTCCTCTTCGTCGTCATGGACACGGTCCGTAAGGACCACCTCACGCCGTACGGCTACGACCGCCCGACGACGCCGGGCCTCGACCGATTCGCCGACGAGGCGACCGTCTTCGAGCAGGCCATCGCGCCCGCGCCGTGGACCCTGCCGGTCCACGCCTCGCTTTTCACCGGGATGTACCCCAGCCAACACGGGGCCGACCAGGAAAACCCCTATCTCGAAGGCGCGACGACCCTCGCCGAGACGCTCTCGGCGGCCGGCTACGACACCGCCTGTTACTCCTCGAACGCGTGGATAACGCCGTACACGCACCTGACCGACGGGTTCGCGGAGCAGGACAACTTCTTCGAGGTCATGCCCGGCGAGTTCCTGTCGGGGCCGCTGGCGAAGGCGTGGAAGACGATGAACGACAGCGACGCGCTCCGGACGCTCGCCGATAAACTCGTCAGCCTCGGCAACACTGCCCACGAGTACCTCGCCGGCGGCGAGGGCGCGGACTCGAAGACGCCCGCGGTCATCGACCAGACCATCGACTTCGTCGACGACTCCGAGGAGTTCTTCGCGTTCGTCAACCTCATGGACGCGCACCTGCCGTACCACCCGCCGGAGGAGTACAAAGAGCGCTTCGCACCCGGCGTCGATTCGACCGAGGTCTGCCAGAACTCCAAGGAGTACAACGCCGGTGCCTACGAGATTGGCGACGACGAGTGGGAGGACATCCGCGGGCTCTACGACGCCGAAATCGCCCACATCGACGACCAACTCACCCGGCTTTTCGACCACCTGAAAGAGACCGGCCGCTGGGACGACACCATGGTCGTCGTCTGCGCCGACCACGGCGAACTCCACGGCGAACACGGCCTCTACGGCCACGAGTTCTGCCTGTACGACCCGCTCATCAACGTCCCGCTCATGGTCAAACACCCCGACCTCGACGCGGACCGCCGCGACGACCAGGTCGAACTGGTCGACCTCTACCACACGGTCCTCGACTCGCTCGGCGTCGAGGGCGGCGACCCCGCGAACCCCGGCGACGACGCGGTCGGTCTCGACCGCACGCGCTCGCTCCTGTCGGCCGACTACCGGGAGTTCGCGCAGGCGACGAACGACGACCCCGGCCAGCGCCGAGACGGCGAGTACGCCTTCGTCGAGTACTCTCGTCCGGTGGTCGAACTCAAGCAGTTGGAGGAGAAGGCCGCGAGCGCCGGCATCGAACTTCCCGAGGACTCGCGGTTCTACTCCCGGATGCGAGCGGCGCGACGGGGCGACGCCAAGTACGTCCGAATCGACCGCGTCCCCGACGAGGCCTACCGAATCGACGCCGACCCCGACGAGACCGAGAACGTCGCCGAATCGGACGACGAGGCGGTCGCCGAGACGGAGGCCGCCCTCGCGGAGTTCGAAGACGCCATCGGCGGCGCGTGGACCGACGCGCTCGACACCGACGTGTCGGACGACTCCGTAGACCAGATGGACGACGAGGCGCAGGACCGACTGCGCGACCTCGGCTACCTCGAATAGCGACCGAACGCCGGGCCGGCGTCCGGTTTTCTATCGAAGCCCCGCTCCCCGCTCCCACGCCCGAAGGAGCGCCGCGAGCGTCCGGTTCGTCGGCACCTCGAAGCCGTGTTCGGCGGCGATATCGACCACCGCGCCGTTGATGGCGTCGACCTCGGTCCGCTTTTCGGCCGCGACGTCCTGCAGCATCGACGAGCGGTTCGCGGCGGTCTTTTCGACCACCCGGTCGACCGCCTCGCGGGCGACGCGGTTCGGGAGCGACACGCGCTCTAACCGGGCGACTCGGGCCGTCTCGCGGGCCGCCCGGTGTGCGAGTTCGCCGGCGTCGTCGCCCGCGAGCGCGCCGTTTTCGACCCGCGAGAGCGCGGTGACCGCGTTGATGCCGGCGTTGACCGCGAGTTTCTCCCAGCGCCGCCTCGGCATGTCGGTGGCGACGAGCGTGTTGAGACCCGCGGCCCGGAACGCCTTGCCGACGCGCTCCGCGAGCGCGTCGGGTCCGCCGTCGAGCGCGCCCAAGACGACCCGGCCGACGCCGGTACACTCGACGCGACCCGGTTCGACGAGCCGCGCCCCGTAGGTCGCCGTCCCCGCGAGAACCGGCGCGTCGAGGCGAGAAACGAGCGTCTCCTCGGTGAGTCCGTTCTGGAGCGACAGCACCGCGTCCACGTCGCAGTCGGCGAGCGCGTCGGCCGCCGCTGCGGTGTCGAACGATTTGACGGTGACGAGTGCGAGGTCCGCCGAGTGGCCCGTCTCGGTCGTCGTCGCGGCCGGCGAGACGTGCGCCGACTCGGCACCGACCACGTCGAGGCCGGCCGCCGACACCCGCGCCGCGTGCGGGTCGCGGGCGACGAGCGTCACGTCGTGGACCGACGCGAGGAGGCCGCCGACGAGCGTGCCCAGACTGCCCGCGCCGAAGACGAGAATACGCATGGCTACCCGTTCTCGGCGGACGACAAAAATGGCGAGTTTCGCGGCGCGGCGGTCGAATCGAGGGCGCGGCTCAGTCCTCGGTCCAGTAGTAGAGTTTCTCGCGCTCGGCACCGCAGTTCGGGCACGTGTCGGGCAGTTCGTCGAGGTCACCCATCTCGCCGCAGTCGCTACACCGCCACATCAACTCGGCCTCGCCGAACTCGTGGCCGGCGCGCTCGTGTTCGATGGACATCCCCGCGAGACCCTCGCGAGTCGTCACGAAGAAGCCGTCGTCGTCGAAGCCACGGATGCTCCCGAGTTTGGTTCCGTCCTCCGCGTACACCGTCATTCCCACCGTCGGCTGTGTCTCGTCAGCCATACGCGACTAGTCGTCGCGCAAGCGGATAAAAAGGAACGGCCGAACCGACGACGAGAGCCTACGAAGGTTCGACCACTCACGGAGCGAGTATAAATAATAAATCAGATACCGCGATATAGAATTTACTTCACTCCTCTCGTGGCTCGGTATCTTCGCTACAAGTGCTGTGCCGGCGGTAACGGAGACGAGGTAGTGTTTGGGGCCTCGCGCGCACGAGAAGCACTAGAGGGGACACTAGTGAGCAGAGTCAGCGAGTAACGTACGATACTAAGGAAGAATGACAGAGATAGCTCAATAGACGCCACTCGTGCAGGCTGAAGGCCAGGTTTCGCGAGCGGCTACACCGCTCGACTCGCAAAACCTGGAGGAAAAAACCGGCCGCTAGACTACATGAAGTCCGCGATACCCGACTGCTCGTTCTCCACTTTTTCCGAGTCTCGCTCCGCTCGACTCGCAAAACCTGGAGGAAAAAACCGGCCGCTAGACTACATGAAGTCCGCGATACCCGACTGCTTGTTCTTGTCGTTCTCGAAGACGGATTCGAGGCTCTTTTCGAGCACTTCGAGGCGCTGTTTCGTGTAGTCGCGGCAGTCGAACTCCTCTGCCACCTGAATCGCGGTGTCCATGTACTTGTTCACGGAGCCCTGGTGAACCGTGAGGTTCACCCGGCCGCCGCACTCGCGGCAGTCGCCCGAAAGCGGCATCCGCCGGTACTTCTCGCCGCAGTCGAGACACCGCGTCTCCTGTCGCGAGAAGGCGCGGAGGTTCCCAATGAGGTCCGGCAGGAAGTGGTACTCGATGACGCGCTCGGCAACGTCCGTCTCGTCGACCGCCCGGAGCTTCCGCGCGAGGAACAACTGAGCGTCCATCTTGTCCATCATCGACCCGAGGGTCTTGTACGCCGAGAGGTCCGGCCCGGCGGCGATGTCCGTGGTGTCGTGAGTGTGGTCGAACCCGGTGTACTCGCGGTCGGTCCCGAGGTACTCCTCGGCGATGGTGACCTCGTCCTCCCAGTCGTCGGGGTCTTCCATTCGGAGGGTCGCCTCGTAGAACTCGCGGGGGTACTGCCGCACGATGTCCATGTTGTGCGCCTCGTCGTCGATTTCCGAGGGGTCGATGCGCGAGGACATGACGAGCGGCGCGTCCATCTGCCCGCCGCGCTTGTCGGGGAGGTATTCTTTCGAGAAGTTGAGAAGACCGTCCATGAGAAGCATGACACAGTCTTCGTCCCCGTCGCACTGCGCGACGTGGAGGTCGTTGGCGACCAGCGAGTTGGTGTCTTCGACGGTCAACGAGTAAGTGTGGTCAATATCGCTTTCGAGGTATTCGACCGAGACGACTTCGTCGAGCCACGTGTCCCCGCCGTCCGAGAAGAGACGCTGGCTTCGGATGTCCGTGTCGTCGAGAGCGCTCGCCAGCGCCTCGCTCTTTCGAGGGAGGTGGAAACCGACTTCCTCGGCAAATCGAACCGCGTTCTCCGACGTGACTTTGAGGACCCACGAGTCGAACGTCGGGACCGCGTCTCCGTCGTAGAACTCCGCCACCGCACCTGTTTGTGGTGTTCGGCGCTCAGAGTAGGTCTTCGAGGCGATGCCGAAGCGTTTGAGCGCGGCAACGAGGTCGCGTTTGAGGTCGTCGCTCACGGTGTGCGCGCGAACTTCCACACGGTCCGAAGACGCGCTTCCGTCGCCGGAGAAGTACGCCGACAGGAAGGACCGAAGAACCGGCTTGGGACCGGTGAGTATCGAGTCCGGGACGCCCTTTTCCTCGGCACGCGACCCGCATCCGATGACGTCCGCAAACAGCGACTGAACGAGTCGGCTCGAAATCGTGACCTTCCACTCGTCCTCCTCGAATGCATCGACACCGAGTGCTTCGCTAACGGTATTGAGGATGCGTTCGCGGGCGAGTTCGTCCGGAATACAGATCGTCGTCTGGTAGAAGTTTCCAGGCGACGCTCTCGTGAATCCTTCTGCGGCGTAGTATCCCAGTACAGTTCCGAACGCCTCGTCGATATCGAGCACTCTCGAAACAGTCGCGGTATCGCGACGAACGCCGAGAGATATCTCACGCGGAAGCGCGTCGACGACCGTTTCGACATCTCCAAGAACTTCTACGAACACCGAAGCTGGAACGCTGTCGCGAGAGACCCAGTTGTAAACCGTCGAGTCGCTCCGCCCGAGTCGCTCGGCGACCGGTTTCAGATAGCCGCTCGCTTCGGTATGTTCGTCGAAGAGCGACCGAATTCGATCCGCACCGAGACCCCGAATCATCAGGTCATCGGCCGGGATCGACCCGCCACTCAGGAACTCATCGAGCAAGTCGAACTGGGCCGGGTCCGCGTCGATGTCGACGCACTTGGGCGACGGAAGTGAGTCGCCTTCGTCGAGTTCGTGCGCAGGGCACCGGGTGAAACCGCCGTCGTCGGCTCGAATCACCGTGTGATCCGGGGTGACCGTTAGTTCTCTCCCGCCACGGGTCTCGATGCGAACGAGGTGGTCCTGTGCGACGTGCTTAGAGACTGCTTCGACCGGTTTGACCGTCTCTCGGCCGTCTCTAGTTAGAGACGGAACGTACACGTCTCCGTCCAGCTCCTGAACGAGCGTCCCGAAGTCGTCGGTCTCCGGGTCATCGAGCCGCTTCTCGACGAGCGTTCGAACCTCGTCGTATCGCCACCGGTCGGTCTCGTCTCGGTACCAGACCTTCGTCTCCGGATGGAAGCAGTTCCGACGTTTCGCGGCGTGGAAGTACGGATGAGCATATCCGACTGCTGCTGTCGTGAATCCGACAACTCTGCCGACGACTGCGGCGGAAGTGTGGGGAGCCATCCCGAAGACGAGTTCGCCGATGAGGTCGTCGCGCTCTTCGATTTCGTAGAACCGGTCGAGACCGTAGAACTGTTCGAGGAGGTCGTCGACGAAGTCGGCGGTCTGCATCATGTGCTGCGCCGCGCCGTTCGAGAGGACGATGTCCTGTACTTTGAGTTCGACCAGTTGGTCGTCGAACCGGAGTGGTTCGCCGTCGATGTCCGTCTCGTAGCCGAGTTCGCGGAAGTGGTCGGCGGTCACGTCGAGTTCCTCGGGACGGACCGCGGTGACGGGCAGGTCGGTCATGTCGTAGCGGACGGTGCCGTCTTTGAACGACGACACGTCGTGTTTCGCCCGCAGGACGCCCTTCTCGATCGGTTCGGGCGTCTTGTTCGCGGAGGTGAGCCCCTTCACGCCCTTGAGAATCTGGAACGACGACTCGCGCTCGCCGACGCGTTCGAGGGCGTTTCGGTACTCGGTGTTCAGGTCGATGTCCTGCCACTCGGCGCTCTCGACGTCCCACTCACAGCGCTCGCAGTAGACGCGGCCGGACTCGTCGGGTTCGATGACGGACCCGCAGTCGTCGCACTCGTAGTGAGGTTCGGTGTGGCCGCCGCAGTCGGAGCACTTCGACTTGAAGCCGAACGCGCCGCAGTCGGGGCACTTACGCTGGCCGAGTCGGACCGAAATCTGGCCGCGCTTGCCGGACTCGCCGCGGTGTCTGGCGGCGTCGCCCACGTCGCGTTGGCTCCCGCCGGCCTCGCCGATGGGAAACAGCGTGTGGACGGCCGGCGAGAGGTCGCGGCGCTCGGACTTCTCCGGGCGTCCCATGCGGTTGCCGATGCGGGTGGGCGCGCGCTCGCGGATGGTGAACGGTGCGACCTCGTTGACGGCCTCGACGGCGTTGTCGCCGTCGTCCCAGGTTCGGGCGCGCTCGGAGAGGTCGGCGAGTTCCCACGTCCGCTCGCGGTCGTCGGTGAGGCCGAGGCTCCGGGCGAGCGGTCGCCACACGGGAACCCGGAGCGTCTCGTCGGTCTGGCGGTGGGCGACGAGCAGATGTTCGAGCGCCTCCCGAATCTCGGGCGTGTTGTCGAGGACGAGCGTGCCCTGCAGTCCGCGCTCGGGTTCGTTGTCGTGTTCGAGCGCGGCGGCCGTGCCGCCGTCGGCTTCGGCGGCGACGACCTCGCCGGCCGCGACGGCGTCGGCGAGCGCGTCGAATCGCTCGACGGAGATATCGTGCCAGAGGTAGGTGTAGGTGGGATGGAGCGGGGCGTCGAACTCGGTCGCCCACGAGAGGGCCTGTTCGACCGACGGCTCTTCGAGGTCGACGGCGGGGTCGTCGCGGAGCGCCTGCACGTTGGCCTCGGTCGCCTCGAAGTCCTGAATCCACCACTCGAAGACGTACGAGGCGGGCGCGAGCGGGTGGTTGTTCTCGACGAACTCGCCGAAGTTGACGAGGTACTCGCCGAGGTCGAGAATCTTCTCGACGCCGTTCTGGAGCTCCTCGGCCTCCTCGGGGTCGTCGATGCGGCGCACGTCGCCGTTGGCGAGTCTGACCGTCGGCCCCTCGATGGAGTCGACGGGGACGACGCCGCCGGCCTTCCCGGGGCGTTCGGTCTTGATTTGGGTTCCGGTGGCGATGAAATCGTCCACGATGTGCATCGTCGCGGGGTGGACGCCCGCGGTCGCGAAGCCGTGGTTGCGGGCGCGACCGTACCGGAGGCGGAAGCCGCCGGGCGCGGAGGGGTGGCCGAACACCGGGCGGCCCGCGATGAGGTCGCGGAGGAACTTGGTCGCGGGTTCGACGCGATTCGGTCCGTCGGGGACGTCGTCGTCGGTGTCGGCGTCGTCTGCGTCCGGGTCGGCCTCGGCGTCGTCGCTGTCGTCGCCGTCGTCTCCCGCGTCGTCGGCCTTCGCGGCCTTCCCGTCGTCTTTGCCGATGGTGCCGTCGATGAGGTCTTGGAGCCACGGCCAGTCGACCTCGTCGAGCTGGCGGGTGTAGCGCTGAATCTTCGGGGCCTTGAGGGCGATACCCTCGGCCATGACGAGACACATGCCGCCGCGGGCGGAGTTGGTATCGACGCGTTCGAGGTCGCGGTAGCCCGAGACCTCCTCGTCGCCCGTGGCCTCGCCGTCGAGCATGATGGGCATGTTCTGGGCGATAAAGCGCGACTCCTTGTCCTTCGGCGAGTACTGGAGCCCGGTCTCCTTGTCGTAGAGGTTGACCTCCTCGACGTAGCGCTCGACCTCGTCGGTTCGAGCCTTGTACTCGTCGATGTCGAGGAGCGAGCGGGCGTAGTCGGCGACGAGCACGGAGAGCGCTTGTGCGGTGCCGCCCGCCGAGCGAATCGGGCCGGCGTAGTAGACGTTGACGAACTCCGTGCCGTCGTCGTTTTCGAGGATTTCGACGCGGTCGATGCCCTCGATGGGCGCGGCGACGACCCCCTCGGTGAGGAGGGCGACGGCGGTGCGGACCGCGCCCTCGACTTTGCCCTCGCGGGAGTCGTAGTCACCGACGTTGCCGTCGACGAAGTCCGTCACGAGTTCGAGCGCCGCCTCCTCGCGGGACATCTCGCCTTCGAGTTCGCGGACGCGCTCGGCGACGCCGTCGATGCCGAGGATGTTCTCGACGCGGTCGGCCATGTCCTTGGCGACCGGAATCTCGACTTCGGTCTTCGGGTCGTACCCCGTCGCCTTCGCGGCCTCCGCGAGGTCGAACGCCTCGTCGAGGCGGGTTTCGATGCGACGGAAGTACCGGGAGTCCTCCTCGCGCACAGTTACAACCAGAGGTCGAGGTCGGTCACCGCGTCGTGGTCGCGTTCGAGCGGTTCCTCGAAGGCGCGGAGGTTCACTTCGCCGGCGAAGACGGTCGCAGAGTCGAGGTGTCCGGCGAGCGCCTGCCCACTACGTCGAGAAAGGATTGCGTGCGTGTGTGCGAAGGGTTCGCCGTCGAGGAGCGCGACGTTACCCACGCAGGCGGCGACTTCGAGCGGCTCGTCGAACGTCACGGACTGGTACTCTTGGTCCGTCTGGTCGTAGAACCAGAGTTCGGCGTCTTGGACGGCACCCATGGCGTTGAACCACGCGGACCCGATGTCCTTGCGCGCGCAGAACTCCTCGATCTCCTCGCGCCAGTCCGCACCGTGTTCGAGACGGGCGAGGTACTCCTCGCTCACCGTCACCGCTCGAGCGTTCATGCAGCGTACCACGAGCGAGTCGGACTAAAATATGAATGGTCTGGCCGCCGGGCGTCCGGCGGCGGGCTTACGGGGCCGGAGCGATTATCGCCACTCGTCGAGCGCGAGCGCGTCGGCTACGTCAGCGGCGAGCCACGCGTCATCGCGGGAGATGTCCGCGATAATAAGACGCTGGCCCGTCTGAGAGCGATCCACCGAGGCCATGACCTCGGCGCCCGAGTCGTCGACGGAAGCCGTCGCATCCGGCGTCATGTATGATACATAGTGACACCCCTATATAAGTGGACCGAAATGACGGGCGGAGGAGTGGCCCGGTCGTTCGATTCTGTCGCCTCGAAAGCGGGTTTAAAATGTAAAACGAGTTCCTTAGGGAGCCACGTGGCAGTTTTCGCCGCTTATGTATGGTACTACAACCCTTCCACGCTACACTATATCAAACAAATCGAATACGGTAAGTTTATCCACGCGGCACGGAAAGATTGGTTCGAATGCCAGACACTAACAAACTCTCGCGTCGCCGCTTCCTGAAGGCAACGGGTGGGGCCGCTACGGCCGCCGCTCTCGCCGGTTGTACCGGCGGTGACGGTGAAGAGACGACGACGACCGAATCCGGTGGCGAGGAAACCACCACCGCGACGACGACCGAAGAGGACACGGGCACGGAACTGTCCGGCTCGGTCTTCAACCGCATCCTCTCGGGCACCATCACGACGATGGACCCCGTCGCCGCGACAGACACGTCGTCGGGCATCATCATCCAGCAGGTCTTCGACTGCCTGATGTCCTACCCGAACGCCCTGCCGACGGTCGAAAACGAACTCGCTGCGGACTATACGGTCTCCGAGGACTTCACGACCTACACGTTCCAGCTCGCCGACGCGACCTACCACAACGGCGAGACGGTCACCGCGTCCGACTTCATCTACGCGTGGGAGCGCCTCGCGGCCTCCGAGAACAGCCGCCGCGCCTACTTCATCCTCGACTCCGTCGGCGTGGAACACGAGACGGACGGCGAAGGCAACTACGTCCCCGGTTCGCTCGGCGTCGAAGTCGGCGAGACGGAGACCGAACTCGTCGTCAACCTCTCCGAGCCGTTCCACGACACCCTCGAGATGTTCGCCTACACCTCGTTCGCCGCCCTCCCCGAGGGCGTCCTCGGCGACGTCGAGGGCTACGACGGCGAGATGGAGTACACCGAGTTCGCCTCGAACAACCCCATCGGTGCGGGTCCGTTCGAGTTCGCCTTCTGGGAGCAGGGTACCGCCGCGGCCGTCTCCAAGTACGACGACTACTACGGACAGGTCGCGCAGGTCGACAACGTCCGCTGGCAGGTCATCGAGGACGACACGGCCCGCTACAACTACGCGATGAACGAGAACGCGGACTACTTCGGACTGCCCACCGCGCAGTACGACCCCGGTCTCGTTCAGGTCGAATCGACCGACGAGTACGGTCGTGAAATCGGTCAGTACGGTCCCGTCCGCAACGGGCAGACGCTCAACTACGTCGGCGTCCCGACGCTGTCCATCTTCTACGTCGGCTTCAACATGGAGAAGGTCCCGAAGCCGGTCCGTCAGGCGTTCGCGTACGTCCTGAACCAGGGTCAGATGGTCTCGGAGGTCTTCAAGGGCCGCGGTTCCCCCGCACAGCTCTTCACGCCGCCGACTATCTTCCCCGGTGGCGCGCAGGCCGCGAACGAACTCATCGACTCGGAGTACCCGTACAACGCGGACGAGACGGACATCCAGGCCGCCCGCGAAGTCATGGAGGAAGCCGGCTACGGTGAGGACAACCAGTTCGAGGTCCAGTGGACCCAGTACAACTCCAACACGTGGGAGGAGATGGCGAGCATCCTCCGCGACCAGCTCGCGTCCGCCCACATCAACATGCAGATTCAGAAGGCCGACTTCTCGACGCTCCTCGAGCGGGGCCGCAACGGTCAGCTCGAAGCGTACACCCTCGGCTGGATCGCCGACTGGCCGGCCCCGGACAACTTCCTGCAGCTCCTGAACCCGCCGCAGACGGACACCTCCGAGCAGGGTCCCATCTCGTACGTCAACTGGACGTCCGAGAACGGCGACGCCTACCAGCAGGCGACCGACGCCTACCAGCAGGTCGTTAACAACCCGGCGCCGACCGACGAGGCCCAGCAGATCCGCGACGAGGCCTACGTCGACATCGAGACGGCCAACTGGGAAGACGTCGCGATGCTGCCCATCTACAACCGCAAGGACGAGACGTTCTGGTACGACACCGTGAACATCGAGCCGTTCGGTGGCATGGGTCCGAGCCGCCAGAAGCTCAACAACGTCACCCTCAACCGGTAAGACCGATTAGCGCGGACGCATCCTCGCGTCCCGTCTCAATCGAAACGTCCGGTTATTTTTGACAAGCGTACAATTAGTCCCAACTATATACTATAATCTGGCAGTAGAGTTGCTGAAACTGCGACATTAGGACTTCGAAGCGCAAGACATATCCATACCACTCATTAAACCAGTACAATAATGTCCGCTCGAACGGTCTGCGAGGTGATGCCATGAGTCGATGGCAGTACTTCCTCCGCAGGGTACTGATGTCGATTCCTGTCGTCATCTTCGGGACGACAATTACGTTTGCCCTCATCCGCCTGGGGCCACTCGACCCCGTTTCGGCGATTCTGGGGACGCAATACAACCCACAGGCGGCAGAACAGATTCGAACGAACCTCGGGTTGAACCAGCCGCTTTGGAGTCAGTACCTCGACTTCATGTACGACCTGTTCACCTTCCAACTCGGCCAGTCGTGGGTCATCGCGCCCGGGACGACCGCGTACGAACTCATCGAGATCTACGCGCCCCGGACGATTTGGCTCGGCTTCTGGTCGGTCGTCATCGCGCTGTTCGTCGGGATTCCGCTCGGCTTCTACGCCGGGCTGAACCCGAACACGCCCTCGGACTACGCCGCCTCCTTCGGCGGAATCGTCTGGCGCGCGATGCCGAACTTCTGGCTGGCCATCATGCTCGTCACGGCCCTCTCGCAGCTCGGGACGTGGACGAACGGCCTGTTCACGTGGCAGACGTGGATCGTCAGGACGAACGTCGTCACGCCGCCGGCGCTCGGCTTCTTCCAGTCACCGGTCGAGCAGTTCCTCGCCGACCCCGGCGGGTGGACCGAGTCGTTCATCCGAGCGACGAAGCAGATCGCTCCGGCCGCGCTGGTCCTCGGGTCGGCGTCGATGGGGAACGAGATGCGTATCGGCCGCACCGCCGTCCTCGAGACCATCAACTCGAACTACGTCGAGACCGCCCGCGCGAAGGGCGTCTCCGGGCGCTCGCTCGTCTGGAAGCACATCTTCCGGAACGCGCTCATCCCGCTCGTGCCCATCATCACGGGCGAGGCGTTCCTGCTTCTCGGCGGGTCGGTGTTCGTCGAGACGGTCTTCGCCATCAACGGCCTCGGCTGGCTGTTCTTCAACGCAGCCATCAACGGGGACCTGCCGCTCATCGGGACGCTGATGTTCATCTTCATCCTCATCCTGGTCGGCACGAACATCCTGCAGGACTTCCTGTACACGATTATCGACCCGCGCGTCGGGTACGACGGGTGAATCACAGTGAGTACGACAACCGAAACCGAAATTCCGCTCCGACAACGAGTCGCTGAGAACCCCCAGCCCGCGCTGATTTGGGCCGCCGTCGGTGCAGTCCTCATCGGCGTCGAACTGGGCGCTATCCTCCAAGTCGTCGGCGCCGTCGCCGGCGTGGTCGTCAACCTCCTTCCCGGTGACCCGGGTGCGTCCGCCGTCCAGTCGCTGCAGGCGGCGTTCGACGCGATTCCGACGCTCGTCTCCCGCGACGTGATTCCGAACCAGGGCTACTGGAACGGCACCGGCTACGAGAACACGTTCCTCGGGCTCTCGCCCGCGGTGGCGTGGGCCATCCGCGTCGCGTTCGTCTACGCGTACGCCTTCGCGGTGCTGGCGTGGGCGTGGAACGGCTACAAGCGGTTCCGCCGTCACTACCGCCGCGTCGACTGGACGCCGCGGGACGACGTGGTCAACCGCTTCCGGGGTCACTCCTGGGGCAAGTTCGGGCTCATTATCGTCATCACGTTTGTGGTCATGGCGGTATTCGCGCCCGCGCTCGGTCCGACCACGATGGAACGAAACATCCTCCAGCCGTACGACTACGAGGTCAGCTACTGGAGCGAAGACACCCAGAGCGTCGAGACCGTCCTCGTCGGCGAGGCCAACCTCGGCTCCGGGTCGCAGGGAGCGGGCGACGAGAACGTCGCGCCGATGACGTACGACGACTTCGGCAGGTTCCATCCGTTCGGCACGGCGACAAACGGGAAGGACTTATTCACACAAGTGGTGTTCGGGGCCAGGATATCCCTGACCATCGCCGTCGTCGCCATGGGAATCGCCGGCCTCATCGGCCTCGGCTTGGCCATGATAACGGCGTACTACAAGGGACTGGCTGACTTGGCGACGGTGTTAGTCTCCGACTCGATACAGGCGTTGCCGGTCATCATGGTCCTCATCTTGATGCTCGTCATCTTCCAGAACACCTGGGTGAGGGAGTTGTACGACGGCGCGGTGCTCATCATCCTCATCTTCAGTATCGTCTACTGGCCGTTCATCTGGCGGTCGATACGTGGGCCAGCGCTCCAGGTGTCCGAGCAGGACTGGATCGACGCCGCGAAGTCGTTCGGTCAGACGCCGACGCAGGTCATGCGCAAGCACATGGCCCCCTACGTGTTCAGCTACATGCTCATCTACGCCTCGCTCAGTCTCGGTGGTATCATCATCAGCGTCGCCGGACTCTCCTACCTCGGGCTCGGCATCACCGCGCCGACCCCCGAGTGGGGCCGGCTCATCGCGAACGGCCAGCAGTACGTCGCGAGTCCCTCGTGGCACATCTCGCTGGTTCCCGGCCTCCTCATCACGCTCGTCGTGACCGGGCTGAACGCCTTCGGCGACGGCATCCGCGACGCCATCGACCCGCAGGCAGACACCGGTGACGAGGCCGCGGCAACCGGAGGTGGCGCATGAGCACCGACCAGGCGAGTTCGACCCGCATCGAGGGCGAACCGCTGCTCTCCGTCGAGAACCTCCGGACGTCGTTCTACACCGACAAGGAGGTCATCCGCGCGGTCGACGGCATCTCGTTCGACATCTTCCGCGGCGAGACCGTGGGCATCGTCGGCGAGTCCGGCTCCGGCAAGTCCGTCACGGCCCGCTCTATCATGCGGTTGGTCGAGAACCCCGGCCGCATCGAGAACGGCCGTATCATGTACGACGGCGAGGACCTCCTCGACAAGTCGCCGAAACAGATGCGCTCTATCCGCGGCGGCAGTATCGCCATGGTGTTCCAGGACCCGCTGACGAGCCTGAACCCCGTCTACACCGTCGGCAACCAAATCAAGGAGGCGCTTCGCCTCCACCGCGGACTGAGCGGGTCGGCGGCGACGAGAGAAGCCATCGAACTGCTCGAAGCGGTCGGGATTCCGGACGCCCACCGTCGCGTCCGCGAGTACCCCCACCAGTTCTCCGGCGGGATGCGCCAGCGCGCCGTCATCGCGATGGCGCTCGCGTGCGACCCCGAACTGCTCATCTGCGACGAGCCGACGACGGCGCTCGACGTGACCATCCAGGCGCAGATTCTGGAACTCCTCGAAGAGCTTCAGGAGGAACGCGACCTCGGTATCATGTTCATCACCCACGACATGGGCGTCATCGCCGAAATCGCCGACCGCGTCAACGTGATGTACGCGGGCGAAATCGTCGAGAGCGCACCCGTCGTCGAACTGTTCGAGTCGCCGAAACACCCCTACACGCAGGGGCTTCTCAACTCCATCCCCGGACAGGGACTCGACGAGGACGAGCGCCTCGCGACCATCGAAGGCGACGTGCCGACGCCGAACGAGGACCCGACCTACTGTCGGTTCGCGCCCCGGTGTCCGAAGGCGTTCGCCGAGTGCGACACGGTACACCCCGAACCCGTCGAAGTCGGTGACGGGACGGGCCAGCACCGAGCGTCGTGTCTGCTGTACCCGGAAGACCTCCCCACGGAGGAGGCGGTCGCCGTCCACCGCGAGGGCGGACAGCGCGGAGGTGACACGCGATGAGCACGACATCCACCGAAGAAGAACAGACGGCGAAGGCGAGCGGAGACACGCTACTCGAGGTCAACGACCTCAAAACGTACTACGAGGACGGCGGCCTCCTCGGGAGCAACCCCGTGAAGGCGGTCGACGGCGTCTCGTTCGACATCCAGCGCGGCGAGACCCTCGGTCTCGTCGGCGAGTCCGGCTGTGGGAAGTCCACGCTGGGCCGCACGCTGATGCGCCTCGAAGAGGCCACCGCGGGCGAGGTCAAACTCAACGGCACGGACATCACCACGCTGTCCGGGTCCGACCTCAAGCAGTTCCGCAAGGACGTGCAGATGGTGTTCCAGGACCCCGATTCGAGCCTCAACGAGCGGATGACCGTCGGCGAAATCGTCCGCGAACCGCTCGACGTGCACGACTGGAAGACGCCGTCCGAACGCCGCGAGCGCGTCCGCGAACTGCTCGAAACCGTCGGCCTGCAGGAACAGCACTACTACCGCTACCCGCACCAGTTCTCCGGCGGCCAGCGCCAGCGCATCGGCATCGCCCGCGCGCTCGCGCTCGAACCGGAGTTCATCATCCTCGACGAGCCGGTGTCGGCGCTCGACGTGTCCGTGCAGGCGAAGATTCTCAACCTGCTCGAAGACCTGCAAAACGAGTTCGGGCTGACGTACCTGTTTATCGCCCACGACCTCGCGGTCGTCCGTCACATCTGCGACCGCGTCGCGGTGATGTACCTCGGCAACATGATGGAAATCGGGCCGGCCGACGAGATGTTCGACCAGCCGGCGAACCCGTACACGCACGCGCTGTTGTCGTCGATTCCGGAACCGGACCCGACTATCGAGCGCGACCGCATCACCCTTCGCGGAACGCCGCCGAGCCCGCGCGACCCGCCGGCCGGCTGTCCGTTCTCGACGCGCTGTCCGGTGAAGATTCGCCCGGCGGCGTACAGAGACATGGACCCCGAGCTCTGGGAGCGCATCGAGGTCTTCCGCGAGGTCCTTCGGGAGCGCTCGCGCGCCGACCCCTCGTTGAGCGACCGCGTCCGGAAACTGCTCGGCCGCGAGAGCCACCGCGCCGGGATGGACGAAATCATCCCCGAACTGTTCGGCGAACTGGACGTGCCCTCGGACGTGATGACCCACATCCGCGAGGCCGCCGACTACGCCGAAAACGACGACGAGGACGCCGCTCGGTCCTACCTCCGCGAGGAGTTCGGCAGCGTCTGTGATCACGAGCGGCCCGACCAGCTTTCGGTCGGCAACCGGGGGCGGCTGAGCCTCTGTCACCGCCACGAGGCCGAGTACGAGGAGCCGGCGACCGTCTTCGAGACGCTCGTCCAATAGCCATGGAGTTCGACCCACGCCGCTTCGGCGTCAAGACCATCGACGCCGTGGTCTACGCCGTCTCACTCACCGGCGTGGTGTTCGTCGTGACCGCCCTCGTGAGCACGCTCGCCGGCAACGGACTGCCCGGCGCGAAGTGGCTCATGTTCTTTCTCGGGTTCACCATGTTCGGCTACGCGTCGCTCAAGGTGCGCCCGAAGGCGGCCTGGAAGAGCGGGGACGGAAACGGAAACGGCGGCAGCGACGGCGGCCTGTTCTCGGGGAGCGACGAACCGGTCGGCGTCGAGAAACTCGTCGGGGACGCCCTCGACGCGATACTTCCGCCGCGACTGCGACCGGCGAACAGCGACGAGCGGCCGTCGAGCGGGGTGAAACTCCTCCTCGCGTCGGTCTGCATCCTCGCGACTTCGTACGCGATGGAAGTCGTCTTCGGCATCAACTACTGACCGCCTCGGGGTCCCCCGTGGCCTTCGATGCCTTTTACCATATACGTCGTCCAGAACTGGTATGGCCGAACTCGGAGACGACGAGACGCCCGACGTCGAACGAATCGCCGGTGAGGCGGACCGCCGCCGCGAGGCGTGGGGCGCGACGCTCGACGACATGACAGCGATGGCCGACGAGTTCGAAGCGGACGGATGGGAGACGGTCCGCATCCCGGCGGGCGACAGCGGCCCGTTCGGTCCCTCCAGCGGCAAGGGCGACGAGGGGGCGTTCGGCCTCGCGTACGTCATCCCCGGCGACAAGGCCGAGACCGTCGCCGACCTGTTCGAAGCGACGTCGTTCCCCGAGTACGAGGTGTACCGCGCGGAGAACGACGGCCGCGTCTACATGGTGACGGCGCTGTTCTCGCCGGACGCCGAGACCGCTATCTTCCTCGCCGGCGCGTGGGACCTCCGCGAGGCGCTGGAGTGCGCCACCGTCGCCGTCGAGGAGGGACGGATGTACACGTACCTCCAGAAACTCGACGGTACCGTCGTCGGCGTCGTCGAACACGACGACCCAGAGAAGTTCTTCCCCAACCTCGACGCGATTCGGCGGTACGCGCCGAACAGCGACGACGAGGGCGAAGGCGACGAGAACTGAGTCGAGAGCCGTTCTACTTCTGCGCCGTGTGCGCATCGACTGTCACCCGACCCCCGCGAGCGGCGGCGGACGCCTGTCAACGAGGCGAAAGCGTTCGCAGAGTACATTAGGCGGGGGGAAGAAAGCGGGTGTATGAAAGTAGCCGACGCGATGACCCGCGGTGAGGAGGTCGTGACGGTGTCCCTGCCGGGCACCCGCGACGACGTTCTGGAATACCTCCAAGAGCGTGGGTTCTCTTCTGTTCCTGTGGTGAAAGAGACCGACGAGGGGACGAAGTACCGAGGCCTCATCTCTCGGGAGGACCTCATCGAACACCCCGACGAGGACCAGCTGGCGGTGCTCGTCCGCGAGGTGCCGACCGCGAGCGCCGACGACGACCTCGAAGCGGTGGCCGCGACGATGGTCTCGGAGGGCGCGCGCCGAATCCCCGTCGTCGACGGCGACGCCATCGAGGGCATCCTCACCGTCACCGACGTGGTCCGGGCCATCGCCCGCGGCGACATCGACGGCGAGAGCGAGGTCGGCGACCTCGCCGCCCGCGACGTGAACACGACGTACGTCGACGTGCCCCTGCACATCGTCGAGCGCGAGATATTCTACGCGAACGTTCCCTACGCGGTCGTCCTCGACGACGAGGCTTCGCTGGCCGGCATCGTGACCGAAGTCGACATCATCGAGGTCGCCCGCGTCGTCGAAGGCGAGGCCGGCACCGGCGACTCGGTCGCCAACCAAGACGACGAGTGGATGTGGGAGGGCATCAAGGCGGTCGGCAACCGCTACATCCCGACCCGGAACGTCGAGATTCCGGCCGAATCGGTGTCGAAGTTCATGACCGACGACCTCGTGAGCGTCCCGACGCGCGCCACCGCCAAGGACGCCGCCCAGACGATGATTCGCGAGGACATCGAGCAGATTCCGCTCGTCTCCGGCGACGAACTCATCGGCATCGTCCGCGACATCAACCTGCTGGAGGCGCTGTATGAGTGAGGGCGACGAGTCCGCCGCGCTCACCGAGCTCGCGAAGCGCCGAGGCTTCTTCTTCGGGTCCTCGGAAGCCTACGGCGGCGTCGGCGGGTTCTACACCTACGGCCCGCAGGGCGCGGCCCTGAAGTCCAACGTCGAGGAGGCGTGGCGCGAGCGCTTCGCCGTCCAGGAGGGCAACCTCGAAATCGAAGCGCCGACCATCATGCCCGAACCCGTCTTCGAGGCGTCGGGCCACCTCGACGGCTTCGACGACATGCTCGTCGAGTGCGCCGAGTGCGGCGAGTCCCACCGCGCGGACCACCTCATCGAGGACAACTCCGAGCTCGAGGACGCTGAGACGCTGTCGCCCGAGGAGGCGGCCGAGAAAATCGCCGACCTCGGCCTCGTCTGTCCGACCTGCGGCGCGGACCTCGCAGGCCAGTCCGTCGAGGACTTCAACCTCATGTTCGAGACGAACATCGGCCCCGGCTCCTCGACGCCCGGCTACCTCCGCCCCGAGACGGCGCAGGGCATCTTCGTGGAGTTCCCGCGCATCAAGGAGTACGCGCGCAACAGCCTCCCGTTCGGCGTGACGCAGGTCGGCCGCGCCTACCGCAACGAGATTTCGCCGCGGAAGAGCATCGTCCGCACCCGGGAGTTCACGCAGGCCGAACTGGAGCACTTCATCGACCCCGAGCGCGACGAGGCCGACCTTTCGGCGGTCGAGGACGTGGAGGTGCTTCTGTACCCCGCGACCGAGCAGGAGGCCGACGACGGCGACTACGTCGAGACGACCATCGGCGAGGCCGTCGAGGACGGCGTCATCGGCAACGCGTGGCTCGGCTACTTCCTCGGCATCGCCCAGGAGTGGTACGAGACGGTCGGCGTCGACATGGACCGCTTCCGCTTCCGCCAGCACCTCGCGGGCGAGCGCGCCCACTACTCCTCGGACTGCTGGGACGCCGAGAGCGAGGTCGACGGCGACTGGATAGAAATCGCGGGCTTCTCGTACCGCAGCGACTACGACCTCTCGAAGCACGGCGAGTACGGCGACGACGACTTCACCGTCTTCCAGCAGTACGACGAGCCGAAGACGGTCGAGCGCGCCGTCGTCGACCCCGACATGGCGACGCTCGGCCCCGAGTTCGGCGCGCAGGCCGCCGACGTGGCCGAGGCGCTGGAGACGCTCGCCGAGCGCGACCCCGACGCCTTCGACGCCGACGAGGTCACCCTCGACGTCGACGGCGAGGAAATCACCGTCGACACCGACGTGGCCAACTTCTCGGTCGAGACGCAGACCGAGGCGGGCGAGCACATCACGCCGCACGTGGTCGAACCCTCGTTCGGTATCGACCGCACGGTGTACACGCTCCTCGCGCACGCGTACGAGACCGACGAGGTCGACGGCGAGGCGCGGAGCTACCTCTCGCTTTCGCCCTCGGTCGCGCCGACGAACGTCGGCGTGTTCCCGCTCGTGAGCAACGTGGACGAACTGGTCGACCTCGCGGACGACGTGGCCGAAGAGCTCCGCGCGGCCGGCTTCGCGGTCGTCTACGACGACTCGGGCAGCATCGGTCGGCGCTACCGCCGACAGGACGAGGTCGGCACCCCGTTCTGCATCACCATCGACCGCGACGGGCTCGAAGGCGACGGCGCGAACACCGTCACCATCCGCGAGCGCGACAGCGGCAAGCAGGTCCGACTGCCCGTCGACGACCTCGTCGGAACGCTCGTCGGCCTGCGTGCCGGCACCGCCTCGTTCGACGACGTGCTCGACGAGAACGAGGTCGTCGAGGCGTAACCCGCCGTGGGGCGACCGAGCACCGCCGAGGTGAAACGGCGACTGGTCCACGCGAGCGGCTCGGGGATGCCGCTTTTGTACCTCCTCGGGCTGGTCGAGTGGCGTACCCTCGGGTATCTGTTCGTCTTCCTCGCGGCGGTCGTCAGCGTCCTCGAACTGCTCCGCCTGTTCGGCGGCCTCGAATGGGCCGTCTACGACGAACTCACCCGCGAGTACGAACAGGACAACGTCGCCGGCTACGCGCTGTACGTCTACAGCCAGACCGCCGTCGCGCTGGTGTTCGACCCGCACGTCGCGGTTCCGGGGATGTTCATGCTCACCATCGGCGACCCGATAAGCGGCCTCATGGGCTCCGCGCCGGTCGGCGAACTGAAATCGGTTCGGACGCTCGCGGTGATGTTCGCGGTCTGTTTCGTCCTCGCCGCGCCGTTCGTGATTCCCGTATCGGGGGTCGTCGCGGGCGGCCTCGCGGCGGCCGCCGGGGCCGCCGGGGCGACGCTCGCCGACGGCGTGAAGCCGGTCGTCGCCGGCTACGTCATCGACGACAACCTCTCGATTCCGCCGGTCGCCTGTACCGCCATCGCGGCGACGCTCTGGGTGGTCGGCGTCGCGTAAGCGGTCGGCGTTCGGGCGTCGGTCCGTGATGCGATTTTATTTCAATCGGCCACGAATCGGATAGTCATGACTGTCTACGAGAGCGACCTTCCGGGCGTCGGGAAGAAACACGAGGTGGACCTCGGCGACGGCTCCCGGCTCGTCATCGTGACGCACAACAGCGGCAAGCGGGAGGTGTTCCGGCGCGCGAGCGCCGACAGCGACTCCGAAAAGCTGTTCGAACTCACCGACAAGCTGGCCCGGCAGGTGGGGACGCTCCTCGAAGGCGCGTACTTCCAGCCGGTCCAGACGGAGAACATCGAGACCCTCCTGGGCGGGGACACGCTCATCGAGTGGGTCGAAGTCGGCGCGGACTCCGACATCGCGGGCAAGACGCTCGGCGAGTCCGACCTCCGGCAGGCGACCGGCGCGTCGGTCATCGCCATCGAGCGCGACGACGAGGTCGTCGCCTCGCCCGGCGGCGACGCGATGGTCGAAGCCGGTGACACGCTCGTCGTCATCGGTCCCAAGACGGCCTGCCGCGACTTCGTCGCGCTCGTCGAAGGGACCTGATGGCGGCGGCACTCCTCGAATTCGGCTACCTGTTCGCCGTCCTCGCGGTCGTCGGAGCGGTCGCGCTACGCCTCGGGCTGTCGGTGATTCCCCTGTACGTCGTCGGCGGCGTCGTCGCCGGGCCGTACGTCGCCGGGCGGTTCGGTCTCCCGTACGTCCCGAACGGCGAGGTCGTGACGATTCTCGCAGAGCTCGGTATCGTCCTCCTCCTGTTTTTCCTCGGCCTGGAGTTCAGCCTCGACCGACTCCGGTCGTCGGGGGCGAAAATCGGCCGCGCGGGCGTCATCGACCTCGCGGTGAACCTCCCCATCGGCGTCGCCATCGGCCTCGTCCTCGGGTGGTCGCCGGTCGAAGCGCTCCTGCTCGGCGGCATCGTCTACATCTCGTCGTCGGCCATCGTGACGAAGACGCTCATCGACCTCGGGTGGATTGCGGACCCCGAATCGGAGCCGATTCTGGGCACGCTCGTCTTCGAGGACCTCGCCATCGCGGTCTACCTCGCGGTCGTCACCTCGCTCGTGCTCGGCGGCGACGGCGGCGTCGCGGCCATCGGGCGGTCGCTCGCCATCGCCTTCGGCTTCCTCGGCCTCCTGTTCGTGGCCGTCCAGTACGGGACGGCGCTTTTCGCCCGCGTCCTCGACGTGGAGAACGAAGAGGCGTTCGTCCTGCGGGCGCTCGCGGTCGTCGTTCCCATCTCGGGTGCGGCGCTCGCGCTCGGGGTGAGCGAGGCCGTCGCGGCGTTCTTCGTCGGGATGGGCTTTTCGACGAGCGGCCACCGGGAGCGACTCGAACACCTGCTCGTCTCGGTCCGCGACGTGTTCGCCGCGGTGTTCTTCTTCTGGATCGGCCTCGGCACCGACCCGACACTGTTGGCGGCGGCCGCCGTTCCGCTCGTCATCGCCGTCGTCCTCTCGACGCCGTCGAAGGTTCTCTCGGGCTACCTCGGCGGCCGGGCGTACGACCTCTCGGCGCACCGGTCGCTCCGGGTCGGCGTCGGGATGGTCCCCCGCGGCGAGTTCTCGCTCGTCATCGCGGCGCTGGCCGCCGCGGGCACGACGCCGGTGATGCGCGAGGTCATCCCGGCGTTCGCCGTCGGCTACGTGTTCGTCATGAGCGCGCTCGGCACGGTGCTGATGCAGCGGTCGGACCTCGTGGAGCGACTCGTCTTCCGCGGCGACACGGCGGACGGCGAAGCCTCGACCGAGAGCGCCTGATTCGTCCCGGCGCGGCGTTTTCGACCCGTCGACGCCGACCGATCCGAACGGCCACAGAACACTTACCGGAGGAGTCGCCACGTTGCGGGTGGTATGACCCTTATCCAGTGGCTCGTCATCGCAGTCGTCGCGCTCGCGATTATCGCGCTCGTGGTCGCGCTCGTCGACAACGAACTGCTGGTCGAACTCGCCGGGGAGTTGCTCGACTGAGGAAACGTTTGCGTCGCCGGAAGCGTTTAATAGGGATGACATCGTAGCGTCTCACAACCATGGCGACTCGCAGCACCTTCGCCACTTTTGCCCCGCTGCGAGCCGCGGCTGTCCGACCCCGACGACGGGCCCTTTAGGGCCACAATCATCATCTCCTTCGGGACACGTCGAAATCGCTAATCTTCCATTTTCGTGCCTATAGGCATCTCTACCACTTAATTTCACAGACTGAATGCAAAGAATTTATCTGTATGTCCCCGCCACAGACGAGTACATGAAGAAAGTCGCACTCGCGTTCTCGGGCGGACTCGACACAACAGTCTGCGTCCCGATTCTCGAAGAGGAGTACGGATACGACGAAGTCGTCGGCGTCACCGTCGACGTCGGTCAGCCGGAAGAGGAGTTCGAGGAGGCCTACGAGACGGCCGAGGCCCTCGGGCTGGAACACTACGTCGTCGACGCGAAACAGGAGTTCGCACAGCTCTGTCTCGACTCGGTCTGCGCCAACGCGGACTATCAGGGCTATCCGCTCGGCACCGCGCTCGCGCGTCCGGTCATCGCCAAGGCAATCCTCGAACTCGCAGAGGAGCAGGACTGCGACGGCATCGCCCACGGCTGTACGGGCAAGGGTAACGACCAGCTCCGCTTCGAGGCGGTCTGGCGCGCCTCCGACCTCGAAGTCATCGCGCCCGTCCGCGAGATGGGCATGACCCGTGAGTGGGAAATCGAGTACGCCGCCGAGAAGGACCTCCCGGTGCAGGGCGGCAACGAGGGCGTCTGGTCCATCGACACGAACCTCTGGAGCCGTTCCATCGAAGGCGGCAACCTCGAAGACCCCGGCTACGTCCCGCCGGAGGACATCTACGAGTGGACCGACCAGCCGTCCGACGAGACGGAACTCATCGAAATCACGTTCGAAGACGGCTACCCGGTCGCCGTCGACGACGAGGAACTCGAACCCCTCGAACTCATCTCGCTTCTCAACGAGAAGGCCGGCAAGCACGGCGTCGGCCGCACGGACATGATGGAAGACCGCATGCTCGGCCTCAAGGTGCGCGAGAACTACGAGCACCCGGCCGCGACGACGCTCCTGAACGCCCACGAGGCGCTCGAAGGGCTCGTCCTCACGAAAGAAGAGCGTGACTTCAAGGCCACCGTGGACAACGAGTGGTCCCAGAAGGCCTACGAGGGCCTCATCGACGCCCCGCTCGTGGGCGCGCTGAACGCCTTCCTCGAAAAGACCCAAGAGCGCGTCACGGGCACCGTGACCATCAAGTTCGAGGGCGGACAGGCCCGCCCGGTCGGCCGCGAGTCCGAGTACGCCGCCTACTCCGAGTCCGCCGCCTCCTTCAACACGGAGACGGTCGACGGCATCGAGCAGGCCGACGCGACGGGCGTCGCCAAGTACCACGGCTTCCAGGCGCGTCTCGCCAACCAGAGCGCGAAGAAGCAGAAGCCCGAACTCGCCGCAGACGGCGGTAGCGACGAGTAAGATGGCAGGCGAGGACGGCGACTCCGAGGGCGTCATCCGCCGGGACCGCTTCAGCGGCGGCCCCGCCCGCGGGTTCATGTCGAGCCTCGCGGCCGACGAACGCATCTTCGAGGCCGACCTCGCCGTCGACCGGGCGCACGTCGTGATGCTCGCGTCGCAGGACATCATCGAGTCCGAGGTCGCGAGCGAGATTCTCGCCGCGCTGGACGAGGTCGAGGCCGCGGGCCACGACTCGCTTTCGGGCGGCGAAGACGTCCACGAGGCCATCGAGGCCGCCGTCATCGACATCGTCGGCCCCGACGGCGGGAAGATGCACACCGCCCGCTCGCGCAACGACGAGGTGGCGACCTGCATCCGGTACCGCCTGCGCGAGGACGTGCTTTCGGCCCTCGACGCGGCGCTCGCCCTGCGCGAGTCGTTACTCGAGACGGCCGCCGAACACACCGAGACGGTGATGCCCGGCTACACGCACCTCCAGCCCGCGCAACCGACGACGGTCGCGCACTTCCTGTGCTCGTACGAACGGGCGGTCGCCCGCGACTGCGCCCGCCTCATATGCGCGTACGAGCGCATCAACCAATCGCCGCTCGGGTCGGCGGCGTTCGCGGGCACGCCCTTCGACGTGAACCGCGAACTCGTGTCCGACCTGCTCGGCTTCGACCGCGTGATGGAGAACTCGATGGACGCCTCCGCGACCCGCGACTTCCTCGCGGAGACGCTGTCGGCGCTCACGACCCACGCGGTCACGCTCTCCGGCCTCGCCGAGGACCTCGTGATATTCTCGAACAAGGGCCTCGTCGAGCTGTCGGACGACTACTCGTCGACCTCCTCTATCATGCCGCAGAAGAAGAACCCCGACACGATGGAACTCGTCCGCGCCGTCGCGGGCGACGCCGTCGGGGAACTCACCGGCCTCCTGACGACGCTGAAGGGACTGCCGCGCGCGTACAACCGCGACCTCCAGCGCGCCCACAAACACGCGTTCCGCACCGTCGACGACGTGACCGAGGCGGCCGCGGTGGCCGCCGGCGCGGTCGGGTCGGCGACGTGGCCCGAAGACGAACTCGCCGCGGCCGCGGGCGACGGCTTTTCGACCGCGACCGGCGTGGCGGACCTGCTGGCGATGGCCGGCCTCCCGTTCCGCACGGCCCACGAGGTCGTCGCGGAGGCGGCCGCCCGCTCCGAGGGAACGCCCGACGTGGCAACACTTGACGCCGTCGCTACGGACGTATTAGGTGAGTCACTCTTTACGCACGTGACAGCCGAGGCCGTCGAAGCCGCGCTCGACCCGACCGAGAGCGTGGCGAGTCGCGATTCGGTCGGCGGGCCCGCGCCCGCCGCCGTGGAGGCGACGCTCTCGACGGCCCGCGACGAGCTCTCGGACGACGCCGCGGCCGTCGCCGACGCCCGCGACTCGCTCGCGGCGGCCGCCGAGGGTCTCGACGAGGAGGTTTCGAGCTATGTCTGAGTCCGAACGCGAGACGCCCGCGGGCTTGCTCCGACGACCGCGAGCAGCCGCGCCGCGACTCCCGGCCGCGGGCCTCCGGCGACCCCGACCGGAACCGCGGCGACGACGACGACCGCGCCCGACGCGGGGGACGGGCCGACCGGTCCGACGACCGGTCCCGTCTCCGGCGTCGAGTGAGCGTGGCACCCAAGCTCGACGCGTCGTTCGGCCGACCCGTACTGTCGGCCGATTCGACAGATAACACCCGCTAGAGACTTCTTTACATTAATTTTTGGCGCGTAATTTTCGACGGCTTTAATACTATCCGTCGACCAGCCACGGATGTAATGAGCGACACCATCACCGCGGAAGACCCGCTGAGCGGAGAGGAAATCGAGCTGCCGGCCGACGTCGAAGTCGGTGAAATCATCGACAGCCCCGCCACGGGCGCAGAGCTGGAAGTCGTCTCCCTCGACCCCGTGACACTCGAAGAAGCGCCCGAACTCGAAGAGGACTGGGGAGAGTAAATTGCACGTTGGACTGCTCTATTCCCGGATTCGCCGCGACGAGAAGCTCCTGCTCAACGAGCTTCGCGACCGCGGCCACGAGGTGACGAAGATAGACGTTCGGAAAGAGCAGTTCGACCTCACGGAGCCGCCGGAATCGTTCGACGGACTCGACGTGGTGGTCGACCGCTGTCTGGCGACGAGCAGGAGCATCTACATCACGCGCTTCCTGCAGTCGTACGGAATCCCGGTCGTCAACTCCCACGAGACCGCCGACATCTGCGCCGACAAGGCGAAAAACAGCCTCGCGCTCGCGGACGCGGGCGTGCCCACGCCGAACACGAAAGTCGCCTTCACGGTCGAGTCGGCGATGGAAATCGTCGAGGAGTTCGGCTACCCCTGCGTCCTCAAGCCGGTCGTCGGCTCGTGGGGTCGCCTGATGGCGAAAATCGACTCCGAGGCGGCCGCCGAGGCCATCCTCGAACACAAGTCGACGCTCGGCAACTACGAGCACAAGGTGTTCTACATCCAGGAGTTCGTCGAGAAGCCGGGCCGCGACATCCGCGTGCTCGCCACCGACGGCGAACCCGTGGCCGCGATGGTCCGCTCGTCGGACCACTGGCTCACGAACGCCGCGAAGGGCGCGAGCGTCGACGAGTTCGAACTCGACGACCGCGCGAAGGAACTCGTGAAGCAGGCGTCCGACGCGGTCGGCGGCGGCCTGCTCGGCGTCGACCTCATGGAGACGGGAGATGACTACACCGTCCACGAGGTCAACCACACCGTCGAGTTCAAGGCGCTCAACGACGCCGTCGAGACGGACGTTCCCGCGACGGTCGTCGACTGGCTCGAAGCCAAGGTCGACGGAGAGCAGTCGCTGGCGGAGGTCTCGGCGTGAGCGACCAACTCACTGCGGGCGTCGTCGGCGGCTCCGGCTTCACCGGCGGCGAACTGCTCCGCCTGCTCGACGGCCACCCGAACTTCGATATCGAACAGGCGACGAGCCGCTCCTACGAGCGCAAGACCGTCGGCCACGTCCACCCGAACCTTCGTCACCTCGACCTCCGTTTCACCTCGCCGGAGGACCTCGAATCAGTCGACGTGCTGTTCACGGCGACGCCCCACGGCGTCTCGATGGAGCACATCGACGCCTTTCAGGACGCGGCGGACACCGTCGTCGACCTCTCTGCGGACTTCCGTCTCTCCGAGGCGGCGCAGTACGACGAGTGGTACGACGGCCACGTCTGCCCCGAATACCTCGAACAGTCGGAGTACGCGCTCCCCGAACTGAACCGCGAGAACCTCCCCGGCGCGGACCTCATCGCCGCGGGCGGCTGTAACGCGACCGCGACGATTCTCGGCCTCAAGCCGCTTTTCGACGCCGGCATCCTCTCCGGCGACGAGCAGGTCGTCGTGGACGTGAAAGTCGGCTCGTCGGAGGGCGGCGCGGGCGCGAGCAAGGCGTCGTCGCACGCCGAGCGCTCGGGCATCGTCCGCCCCTACGCGCCGACCGGCCACCGCCACGAGGCCGAAATCGAGGAGTACCTCGGCCTCTCGGTCTCGTTTACCGTCCACGCGGTCGACATGGTCCGCGGCGCGGCGGCGACCTGTCACGTCTTCCCCGACGGCCCCGTCTCGAAGGGCGACATGTGGAAAGCGTTCCGCGGGTCCTACGGCGACGAACCGTTCATGCGCACCGTCGCCGGCGGCGGCGGCGTCTACCGCTACCCGGAACCGAAGTCGGTCGCCGGGACGAACTTCGGCGAGGTCGGCTTCGAAATCGACCCCGGAAACCGACGACTCGTCGTCTTCTCGGCCATCGACAACATGATGAAAGGCTCCGCGGGGCAGGCGGTCCACGCCGCCAACATCGCGCTCGGGCTGGATGAGACCGCCGGACTCGACTTCACCGGCTTCCACCCCATCGGCTCGCCCTGACCGCACCGCCCCCGAACGCTCGCCCCGACCCACGATTTACGCACCATTTCGACTATGACAGGATACACACGCGAGGAACTGCTCGCGGCACACGAACAGCTCGTCGATAACGAAGACAACCTCATCGCTGACGGTGGCAAGGAGCCGCCGGTCGTCGTCAAAATCGGCGGCGCGAAGGCCGTCGACCCGCAGGGAGCCGTCGCCGACGTGGCCCACCTCGTCGCCAACGGCACCGACGTGGTCGTCGTCCACGGCGGTTCGACCGCCGTCGACGAGACGCTCGAAGAACTCGGCGAGGAGCCGACGTACGTCGAGTCGCCTTCGGGCGTCTCCGGCCGCTTCACCGACGAGCGCACCATGGAGGTCTTCTCGATGGTGATGCCCGGCAAGCTCAACACGGACCTGACGGCGCTGTTCCGCGAGGCGGGCGTCGACGCGCTCGGCCTCTCGGGCGTCGACGGCGGCCTCCTGACCGGGCCGCGCAAATCGGCCGTCCGCGTCGTCGAAGACGGAAAGAAGAAAATCAAGCGCGGCGACCACTCCGGGAAGATTACCTCGGTGAACGCGACGCTCCTCGAAACCCTCCTCGACGGCGGCTACACGCCCATCGTGACCGTTCCGATGCTCGCCGACGACGGCGTGCCGGTCAACGCTGACGCCGACCGCGCCGCCGCCGCGGTCGCGGGCGCGCTCGGCGCGAAACTCGTCGTCCTCACCGACGTGAAGGGCGTCTACGCCGACCCCGACGACGAGTCCACGCTCATCGAGACGGCCGACACGCCCGAGGAGTTCTCGGCGCTCGAATCGGCCGCCGAGGGGTTCATGACCAAGAAGGTCATGGCCGCGAAGGAGGCGCTCGACGGCGGGGCCGCCGAGGTCATCGTCTCCGACGCGAACCTGAACGACCCCATCGTGACGGCGCTCAACGGCGGCGGCACGCACGTGACGCCCGGCGCGCTGGTCGAAGCCGAGGGGGCCGAACAATGAGCGGCTTCGTCTTCAACGAAAAGCCCATCGCCATCGAGTCCGGCGAGGGGCCGTACCTCTACTCGGACGACGGCACCGAGTACCTCGACTTCGGCGCGAGCTACGCCGTCGCGGCGCTCGGCCACTCCCACCCCGCGGTCACCTCCGCGATTCAGGAGCAGGCCGCGAAGTTGACCTACGTGCAGGCGTCGTATCCCGTCGAGGTCCGCACGGAACTCTACGAGAAACTGGCGACGCTCGCGCCCGGCGACATCTCGAACGTCTGGCTCTGTAACTCCGGCACGGAGGCAAACGAGGCGGCGATGAAGTTCGCCCGCTCCGCGACCGGCCGACAGAAAATCGTCGCCACGAAGCGCGCCTTCCACGGCCGCACCCTCGGGAGCCTCGCGCTCACGTGGAAACAGAAGTACAAGAAGCCCTACGAGCCGGTCGCCGGCGGCGTCGAGTTCGTCAGCTACGGCGACGAGGAGGAACTCGCCGAGGCCGTCGACGACGAGACGGCCGCGGTCTTCCTCGAACCGATTCAGGGCGAAGGCGGCATCAACCCCGCCACGGCTGAGTACCTCCAGACCGCCCGCGACCTGACCGAGGACGCGGGTGCCGCGCTCGTCTTCGACGAGATTCAGACCGGCATCGGTCGCGCCGGGTCGCTGTGGGCCTGCGAGAACGCCGGCGTCGTCCCCGACATCCTCACGAGCGCGAAGGGCATCGCCAACGGCCTGCCCCTCGGCGCGACGCTCTGTGCCGACTGGATTGCGGACGGCGCGGCCTCCCACGGCTCGACGTTCTCCGGCGGCCCCGTGGTCTGCGCGGCGGCGAACGCCACCCTCGACACCATCGTCGAGGAGGACCTGCCCGGCCACGCGGCCGCGGTGGGCGACTACCTCACGACGGAACTCGAAGCCGCCGTCGAGGAACACGACCTGCCGGTCCGCGAGGTCCGCGGCGACGGCCTCATGATCGGCGTCGAGGTCAAACGCGGCGCGAACCGCACGCTGAAGCACCTCGCGCTGTCCGAGCAGTTGCTCGCGCTCCCCGCGGGCCGGACGGTCGTCCGGTTCCTGCCGCCGCTCGTCATCGATGAGGAGCACGCCGACCGCGCGGTCGACGCCATGACGAACGTGTTATCATGAACGCCGAAATCGACCGCGAGGAAGGTGGCGAGGCGGAAGCGACGACGAAGACAGAGATGGAGACAGAGGCAGAGACGACGCCCGACGCCGACACCGACGCCCTCGACGAAGGCGAGTGGGCCGACGCGCGCCACCTCCTCTACGATATGGTCTCGACGCCCTCGGTGTCGGGCGACGAGGAGGCGGCCGCCGAGGTCCTGAAAGCGTTCTTCGAGGCGCACGACCGCGAGGTCTGGATAGACGAGGTCGGCAACGTCCGCGCGCCGGCCGACGACGCGGTGCTTCTCACCTCCCACATCGACACCGTCCCCGGCGACGTGCCGGTGAAGATAGAAGACGGCGTCCTCTGGGGTCGCGGGAGCGTCGACGCGACGGGACCGCTCTGTTCGATGGCCGCGGCGGCCGTCGAGACGGGCGTCTCGTTCGTCGGCGTCGTCGGCGAGGAGACCTCCTCGCGCGGCGCGTGGCACCTCGTGGAGGACCGCGAGGAGCCCGACGCGGTCGTCAACGGCGAGCCCTCGGGCTGGGACGGCGTCACGCTCGGCTACCGCGGGTTCCTCTCCGGGACGTACATCTCGACGAGCGAACTCGGTCACTCCTCGCGCCCCGAGGAGAACGCCATCCAGTCCGCGGTCGCGTGGTGGTCCCGCGTGGCCGACTTCTTCGACGAGGAGCGCGACGGCGTCTTCGACACGGTGACGACCAAGCCCGTGACGTTCGACGGCGGCCCGACCGAGGACGGCCTCGCGGTCGAGGCGACGGTTGACGTGCAGTTCCGCGTCCCGCCGCGGCTCTCCATCGACGACGTGCGCGAGGTCGCGGAGGGCGAACTCACCCGCGGCGGCGTCCACTGGAACAAGCCCATCCCGCCGGTCATGATGAGCCCCCGAACCGACGTGGCGCGGGCGTTCCGCGTCGCCATCCGCAACGTCAGCGGCGTGAAACCGCGGCTCCTCCGGAAGACCGGGACCAGCGACATGAACATCTTCGCCGGGACGTGGGACTGCCCGATGGCGACCTACGGCCCCGGCGACTCGGACCTCGACCACGCCCCGAACGAACACCTCGACCTCGCCGAGTTCGACAGCGCCATCGACGTGCTCGTCGACGCGTGCGAGCGCCTCGCTGACGACTGAGACGAACCGAGCGGCGGCGACCGAACGACCGAGACGACGAACCGACACGGAGACACGACACACGACACAATGCTCGAAACCACCCACTTCACCGACATCGACGACATCAGCGCATCGGAGTTAGACCGCGTTCTCACCCGCGCCGCCGACATCAAGTCCGGCGACGACGAGACGCAGCTCACCCGAGCGACGCTGGCGATGCTCTTCGAGAAGCCGAGTACCCGGACGCGTGTCTCCTTCGAGACGGGGATGACCGAACTGGGCGGCCACGCGCTGTTCCTCGGCCCCGAGGACATCCAGCTCGGCCACGGCGAGCCGCTTTCGGACACCGCGCGCGTGCTGGGTCGCTACGGCGACGCCATCATGGTCCGCCTGTTCGACCACGAGGACCTGCTCGAAATCGCCGAGCACTCCGACGCGCCGGTCATCAACGGCCTGACCGACGACGCCCACCCCTGCCAGACGCTCGCCGACCTGCTCACCATCCGCGAGCACGTCGGCGACTTCGACGAGGTGCAGGCCGCGTGGGTCGGCGACGGCAACAACGTCGGCCAGTCGTTCGTCCTCGGCTGTGCGATGGCCGGCATCGATCTCACCGTGGCGACCCCGCCGGAGTACGGCGTCGACGACGACGTGCTCGAAAAGGCCGCCGAACTCGGCTCGACGCCGACGATTACGACCGACCCCGAGGAGGCCGTCGCGGACGCCGACGTGGTCTACACCGACGTGTGGATTTCGATGGGCCAAGAGGACCAGCGCCACGAGAAACTGCAGGCGTTCGAGGGGTTCCAACTCAACGAGGACCTGCTGTCTGACACCGACGCGAAGGTCATGCACTGCCTCCCGGCCCACCGCGGCGAGGAGATTACCGGCGACGTGCTGGAAGGCGAGCGCTCGCTCGTCTGGGACCAGGCGGAGAACCGCCTGCACGCCCAGAAGGGACTCATCGTCGAACTGCTCGAATAAATTCGGGTCTGCGGCGGTCGGCGGTCGCCGCTCTTTTCAACTTCTCAGAGGACGCCGTCGAGCGCGGGGTACGACGCTCCGAGGACGGCCCCGTAGACGACGTGGCCGACGAGGCTCGTCACGTTCACGTTCGGGAGCGGCGGGTTCGCGGGCGAGCCGACCGCGCCGAGCCACACGGGCATGACCAAGACGG
>NZ_LOPW02000004.1:306515-429776 GCF_001469875.2 Haloferax marisrubri
GAGGACGACGCCGTAGCCGACGCCCGCCCCGAGCGACCTGAACGAGTCGTCGAGGTCGAAGTCGAGGGCGCTCACGAGGCCGGCGAACGCGACCCCGAGAATCGCGCCGTGGGCGACGTGGATGGCGAAGCCGGCGGCCCCGCCCATCAAGCCGTACATCGAGGGAATGGCGACTTCGAGGACCGGCCGCATCTGGACGACCATCGTCGCACCCATCACGACGGCGGCGAGCGAGCCGGCGGCGACGCCGGCGCGCCAGGAGGCGGTCGTCGTCGATTCGAGTCGTGTCGTGGCTGTTTCGGAGGCCATGGCTAGCGTGCCAACGTCTATCATGATAATGCTCTCTCGGACGGGCGACGCCGCCGCATCGCGGAGGTACGCTTATACGGTCCCCGTCATCTCCGGCGGTGTCGGGTGCTCCGAGCCTTTTAATCGGATGGCGGCCGAGATTCTCCCGTGGCCCACGCCAACGGCGCACCCGACGACGGCGACGCGGACGGAGCGTGGCGGTTCTTCCCGTACGACGAGCCGTACCCCAATCAGGAGGCGGCGATGTCCGGCATCGCCGACGCCCTCGACGACGAGCGGAACGTCCTCCTCGAAGGGGCGACCGGGACCGGGAAGACCATCTCCGCGCTCGTGCCCGCGCTCTCGTACGCCCGCGAGCACGACAAGACGGTCGTCATCACGACGAACGTCCACCAGCAGATGCGCCAGTTCGTCGAGGACGCCCGCGCCATCACCAGAGAGGAGGCCATCCGCGCGGTGGTGTTCCGCGGGAAGTCCTCGATGTGCCACATCGACGTGGGCTTTCAGGAGTGTCAGACCCTCCGCGATACGACCCGGAGCATCGTCGAAAAGGAGTCCGACAAGGCCGAACTCTCAGAGCAGGCGCAGTCGCTCCTCGACGGGATGCGAGAGGGCGAGTCCGGCGCGGCCGACGCGCGAAGCGCCGTCACGGACGAACTCGACAGCATCGACGACGAACTGGAGGAGTTGAAGGAGGGCAACTACTGCGAGCACTACTACAACAACCTCACGCGGAACACCGACGAGTTCTTCCAGTGGCTGTTCGACGACGTGCGGACGCCCGACGAGATTTTCGAGTACGCGGGGAAGCAGAACCTCTGCGGCTACGAACTGCTCAAGGAGGGCATGGAGGGCATCGACCTCGTCGTCTGCAACTACCACCACCTGCTCGACCCGATGATTCGCGAGCAGTTCTTCCGGTGGCTGGACCGCGACCCCGACGACGTGATTACGGTGTTCGACGAGGCGCACAACATCGAGAGCGCGGCCCGCGACCACGCGAGTCGCGCGCTCACCGAGAACACGCTCGAAAGCGCGATGAACGAGTTGGAAGACGAAGACGACTCGCGGGCCGAGAGCGCCCGCAACGTCATCGGGACGTTCCTCGACTCGTTGCGCGACAGCTACGAGGAGGCGTTCGGCTTCGGCGAGCGCGAGCAGGTCGGCGAGAACTGGTACGACCTCTCTATCGCCAATCAGGGCCGCCGCGACGACCTGACGATGGACTTCCTGCAGTCCTACGAGGGCCGCGGCATCGACGTGGAGGTCGAACTCGCCCTCCAGTTGGGCAAGCAGTTAGACGAGCAGTACGAAGACGCGTACAAGAACGGCGAGGCGACGACGCGCAAGGAGTGCCAGACGCTGCAGGCCGCGAACTTCATCGCCGACTGGACGGAGATGGGCGGCGAACTCGGCCGCCACCCGATGCTGTCGGTCCGCCGCGACGGCGGCACCGACGAGATTTACGGCCGCGCCGAACTGTACACCTGCATCCCGCGAGAAGTCACGAAGGAGCTGTTCGAGGAGGTCCACGCCAGCATCCTGATGTCGGCGACGCTCCGGCCGTTCGACGTGACGGAGGGCACGCTCGGCCTCGAAAACCCGGTGACGATGGCCTACGGCCTCGAATACCCCGAGGAGAACCGCCGGACGTTTTCGGTGTCGCTCCCCGCGCTGTTCTCCTCCGAGCGCGACGACCCGGGCACGCAGGAGACGATCGAAGGGATGCTCGCCGACGCGGCCGCCTTCACGCCGGGTAACACGCTCGTGTTCTTCCCGTCGTACGCCGAGGCGGAGCGCTACCACGAGCGCCTGCGTGCGAACCCGGACGTCGACGCGGAACTGTTCTTGGACGAACCGGGCGTCCGCGCCGAGGAGATGCGCCGGGAGTTCGTCGGCAAGGACGGCGCGGTGCTTCTCACCTCGCTGTGGGGGACGCTCGCCGAGGGCGTGAGCTTCGACGGCGACGACGCCCGAACCGTCGTGGTCGTCGGCGTGCCCTACCCGCACCTCTCCGAGCGGTTGGAGGCCGTCCAGGACGCCTACGACCGCGCCTACCGCGGCAAGAAGGACGCCGGCTGGCGCTACGCCGTCGAGATTCCGACGATTCGGAAGACCAGACAGGCGCTCGGGCGAGTCATCCGCGCGCCCGACGACTTCGGCGTCCGCGTGCTGGCCGACAAGCGCTACACCCGCGAGAGTTCCTCCATGGGGAAGTACGGCGTCCGCGGGTCGTTCCCGGTCGAAGAGCGCGCGGAGATGGTCGACATCGCGCCGAACAAACTCAAGTTCGCGATGCTGAACTTCTACAACGACCACGACGCCTACGACGGCGACCCGCCGCGCCCCTGAGCGGGTCGCGCTCGGCACGGACACGTCGGTCGCGCCCGCCGTGCAATTCTTACCTGTTCGAACCAACACAGGGTGATGAGTGCGACCCCTCCCGGACCGAAGGGCCTCCCGTTGTTCGGCGCGAGCAGACAGTACGCCCGCGACCCGTTTACGTTCCTGACGGCCGTCGCGGACGCCTACGGCGACGTGGTCCACTTCGACCTCGGCCCGCTCGACACCTACATGCTCACGAACCCGGCGGACGTCGAGACGGTGCTCGTGAGCGAGGCGTCGAAGTTCAGAAAGCCGCAGTTCCAAGACCGCGCCATCGGCGACCTGCTGGGTGACGGCCTGCTGATGAGCGAGGGCGCGACGTGGAAGAAACAGCGCCAACTCGCCCAGCCGGCGTTCGACGTGCGGCGCATCTCGACGATGGCCGGCATGATGACCGACCGGACGGAGTCGATGCTGTCGTCGTGGGGCGACGGCGACGTGGTGGACGTGCAACTGGAGATGGCGCGGCTGACCGTCGAGATAATCGTCGACGCCATGTTCGGCACCGACCTCGACGACGAACGCATCCGGCGGGTACAGGAGAACCTCGAACCGCTCGGCGCGCGGTTCGAACCCGACCCGCTCCGGTTCCTGACGCCCGACTGGGCCCCGACGCGGGAGAACCGCCAGTACAAGGAGGCGCTGTCCGAACTCGAATCGCTCGTCTGGGACATCGTCGAGGAGCGCCGCGGGACCGAGTACGGCGAGACGCCGGCGTCGTCGGTGCCGGCCGAGGCGACGGGTGACGACCGACCGATGGACCTGCTTTCGATTCTGCTCCGCGCCTACGACGAGGGCGAGCAGACGGAGAAGAACCTCCGCGACGAGCTGATGACGATGCTCCTCGCGGGCCACGACACGACGGCGCTGACGCTGACGTACGCGTGGTACCTGCTCTCGCAACACCCCGAGGCGGAGGCGAAGCTCCACCGCGAACTGGACGAGGTGCTCGGCGGGCGGACGCCGACGTTCGAGGACGTGCGAGAACTGGAGTACACCGAGCGCGTGCTGAACGAGGCGATGCGGCTGTACCCGCCGGTGTACGTCATGTTCCGCGAGCCGAAAGTGGACGTTCGTCTCGGCGGCTACCGCGTCCCCGCTGGGTCGGCCATCATGCTCCCGCAGTGGGTCGTCCACCGCTCGGAGCGCTGGTGGGACGACCCGTTGGAGTTCGACCCGGACCGCTGGGCACCCGAACGGGCCGGCGACCGCCCGCGCTTCGCGTACTTCCCGTTCGGCGGGGGGCCGCGTCACTGCATCGGCAAGCACCTCTCGCTCCTCGAAGGCCGGCTCATCCTCGGCACCGTCGCCCAGCAGTACGAACTCGACTACGTCCGCGACGAGCCGTTCTCGCTTCGCGGGTCGCTGACGATGCACCCACAGGAGCCGATGGGGATGCGGCTCCGGACGCGCGACTGACGAGGCGGGACGGGGTGGGCCGACACACCGACGGGTCGTCGCTCCGCCGACGGTGACGGCGGTCGAATCCCCGCCGTCAGGCAGGGAGCGAAATCGAGGCCGCGGTCTCGCGGAACGACGAGTCGTAGACGTCGAGTTGCGAGACGGTCCACTCGATGGGGTCGATGGACTGGCTGGCGACCGCGCGGGCGTCGGCGACGCTACCGCCGCGGGCCAGCGTGACGTGCGGGACGTAGTCGTCGCCCTCTAGCCCGTCGATAGCGCCGAACTCGTCGGCGAGCGCGCGGTGGAGGTCGAAGAGACCGGGGCTCTCGACGGCGAGGTAGACGACCGGGGCGGCCCCGCGAGGCGGGTCCTCGAAGAACCGGACGTCGGTCACGCGGGCTTCGAACGCCGGCTGACCGGCGAGCGCGCGTCGCAACTGTTCGCGCAGGCGGTCGAACTCGGTGTCTTCGAACCGCTTGCAGACGAGCGTGTGCCGGTCTCGAACCCGGTCGAACGGGGCGAGGTACGGAAACAGGTCGGACGCGAGGCGGGCGACCCGTCCCGGAACCGGGACGTTCAGACTGTACACGCCCGTGACTCACGCGAGAGACACAAAGGCGTATCGTCGCCGCCGGGGAGAATCAGATTCGGTCGAGCAGCCAGAGGACGATGAGTGCCGCGACGACGAGACCCAGAATCGGCTGGAGCGGGCCGAGCAACGCGCCGAACAGCCCGAGCACCTCGCCGATGATTTCGAGGACGAGCCAGACGAGGACGAGCAGGAGGATGATTTTCAGCAGGTCCTCCACGTCGATTCGGCCGCGGTTGGTTCGCATACCGGGGCGTGGGGCGTTCGCGGACAAATAGTTGGTGGCCAGGTGACCGGGTGGCCGGGTAGCTTTATTCCGCCTCGGTGTCACTCTCCATCATGGACAGCCTGTTCTACCAACTCGGGAAGCTCTCGGCGTCCTCGTCCTCGTCCTCGTCGTCCTCCTCGTCGAGCGCGGAGCGGGTCGACAGCGAGCCCGGCCGAATCCCGCGGTGGCTCGGTCCCCTCGCGGTCGCGGTGGTCGTCTTCGGCATCGCCGTCGTCGTCTTCCCCGTCACGCCGGTGACGCTCGCGGGCTACGTCGTCCTCGCGCTCGCCGTCGCCGCGGTGTACGACGCGGTCGAAATCGTACAGGCGTACGAAAAGCGGACGCTGACCGTGTTCGGCGACTACAAAGGCATCCTCGAACCGGGGCTGAACGTCGTCCCCCCGTTCGTCTCGAAGACCTACCGCTTCGACATGCGGACCCAGACGTTAGACGTGCCCTCCCAAGAGGCCATCACGGAGGACAACTCGCCGGTCACCGCCGACGCCGTCGTCTACATCCGCGTGATGGACCCCGAACGCGCCTTCCTGCAAGTCGATAACTACCGCCGGGCCGTCTCGTTGCTCGCACAGACGACGCTCCGGGCCGCGCTCGGCGACATGGAACTCGACGACACGCTGGCGCGCCGGGACCACATCAACGCGCGCATCCGCCGGGAACTCGACGAGCCGACCGACGAGTGGGGCGTCCGCGTCGAGTCCGTCGAGGTCCGCGAGGTCAAGCCCTCGAAGGACGTCGAAAACGCGATGGAACAGCAGACCTCTGCCGAGCGCCGCCGCCGCGCTATGATTCTCGAAGCGCAGGGTGAGCGTCGCTCCGCCGTCGAAAAGGCGCAGGGTGACAAGCAGTCGAACATCATCCGCGCGCAGGGTGAAAAGCAGTCCCAGATTCTCGAAGCACAGGGTGACGCCATCTCGACCGTCCTGCGGGCCCGCGCGGCGGAGTCGATGGGCGAGCGCGCCATCATCGACAAGGGCATGGAGACGCTGGGGAACATCGGCACCTCGCCGTCGACGACGTACGTCCTGCCGCAGGAACTCACGTCGCTTCTCGGTCGGTACGGGAAGGGGCTGTCCGGCTCCGATATACAGCAGGCCGACGGCCTCGAAAGCAAGGCGTTCGACGAGGAGACCCGCGAACTCCTCGGCCTCGACGACATCGGTGAGATACTCGGCGAGTTGGACGGCGTCGAGACGGCAGACATCTCCGCGGACGCGGTCGACATCGAAATCGAAGACGGCGGCGTCGAGACTGAGCGCGTCGAGTGAGCGAAAAATCGATACGCGAATCAGTCGGAGACCCGTCCGACGCGCCGAGGGTCCGATGCAGCGTCGTGTCCGGTCTGCGGGGGTGACCGGCGCGAGCCCCGTCGTCCGGCCGTCGCGGTTCGGCGAGGCGCAAGGCGGACGTGAGACGGGAAACCGCTCGGTGCGTCGGCTTCGGGGTCGTGACTGACTCCCCGTCGTCGTCCGGTCGAACGAGAGTCGGAACCCTCGGGAACGTTCCCCCGAGCGCGGACGAGAGACAGGCGTCGGCGTCCCACCACCGGTCTGCGGTTCACGCAGACACTATTCGATACGTAATAAACACTATTAATTGCCTAGGTTGTTGAAACGTGCGGTGCGTTTGCCGACCAATCGACAACCCGAGCGATTAATCGCCTTTATTTCTATTTTTCACGACGTAGAATAATTTAACCACGTCCGTCTCAGAGCGTGTGGTATGCAACAGCAGTCGTCGGTCGGTACGCGGTCGCTGTCGGCGTCCCGCGCCGAGATGAGCGAGATTCTGATGCCAAACGACACGAACAACCTCGGGCGCGCCCTCGGCGGGCGGATTTTAGAGTGGATGGACGTCTGCGGGGCCATCGCCGGGCGGCGCTTCGCCGAGCGGCAGGTGGTCACGGCGTCGATGGACCACGTGGACTTTCTCGCGCCCATCGACGTGGGCGACGTGGTGACCGTCGAGGCGTACGTCTTCGACACCGGTCGAACCAGCATGGACATCAAGGTCGACGTGACCGCCGAGCGCCCGAGCGAGGGCGACCGCCGCGAGACCATCACCTCCTTTTTCACCTTCGTCGCGCTCGACGACGACGAGAAGCCGAGTCCGGTTCCGGACCTCGTCTGCGACTCCCAAGAAGAGCGCGAACTGCGCGATTCGGCGCTCCAGAAGCGCCGTGAGCACCGCGCCGCGCTGGCAGAAGAGTTCGAGTAACGCGGACCGCGAGCGGGTCGCGGGCCCTTATTCTTCGTCCGCCGCGCGGACGGTCAACACCGGCGCGTCCGACTGCCGGACGACGCGCTCCGTGACGGAGCCGACGAGGTAGTGGTCGAGGCCGGTTCGGCCGTGGGTCGCCATCACGACGAGGTCGACCTCGGCGTCGGCGGCGTAGTCGACGATAGTCGAGTGGGGGACGCCCTCCTCGACGATGCGTTCGGTCTCGACGCTGTCAGGCAGCGCCTCGACCGCGGCGTCGGCCGCGGACTCCGCGCGGTCGAGTTCGGACTTCTCCCACACGTCCGGCGCGATGCCGGCCGAGGGCGACTCGAAGCGGTTGCGCGAGTCGGCCACGGACAGCACGTGGACCGTCGCGCCGTAGGTCTCCGCGAGGTTCGCCGCGTGTTCGATTGTCGCGTCGGTCGCGTCACTACCGTCGGTCGGAAGCAGGATGTGGTCGTACATGGGTGAGGGTTCAGAATCGAGGACTGTGAAAGTGGTGCCGGTGAAAACGGTTCGAGTGGGTCGTTAGATGCCCAGCGCCATCAGGAACAGCGCGAGCGAGATGACCGCGAAGAGGACGCCGACGAAGTTCTTGATGACGTCAGTCTCCAGCGCGTTCGACACGTAGGGCGCGATTTGGCCGCCGAGGACCGTCGCGGGGACGGTGAACACGACCATGTTCCACGGCGTCGTCGCGAGACTCAGCGAGTGACCGCCGACGATGCCGCCGCCGAAGACGTGGACGAGCGACGCCAGGATGGCGGTCAGCGCGACCACGATATGGTTCGTACCGATGGCGACGCGGACGGGGACTTTCGTGCTGAGCATCGAGATGATGCCGAGTTCGCCGACGCCGAAGCCGGCGAGGCCCTGGAACATCCCACCGATGCTGTAGTTGGCGAAGCGACGCAGGTAGCCGCCACGGGTGTAGGTGTAGTCGTCGCCCTCGCGGTCGACGCGGGTGACGGTCCCGTCGTCGGCCGTATGGACGCCCGCGGGGCCGAGCTTACCGGGGTCGTTGGGGAGGTTCGTGGAGACGGTACCGCCGTCGGTGGCCGCGGTGTGGTCGGAGTCCGACGAGCCGGGTTCGTCGTGGCCGAGGTCGGCGTTGAACAGCAGGTACGACGCGGCGAGCAGCGCGATGCCGAGCAGCGCGTGGAACACCACGTCGGGGATGACGAACGACAGGAGCGCGCCGCCGACGACGAACGGAATCGACCCGCCGACGAGCGTCAGCGCCAGTCGCCGGTCGACGAGACCGTACTGGATGAAGGCGACGGCCGAACTGGAGAGACCGAACGCCTCGCTGATGAGGCCCACCTTGACCAGCGTCGACGAGTCGAGCGGGTGCGCGAAGATGGGGAAGATGAAGATGAGGAACGGGACGAAGAGCGCCGACCCGCTGATGCCGACCGTGTTCACGATGGTCGCGCCAGTGAGGAACACCGGGAACAGCCACCAGTACTGGAGCCAGTACTCCATGCCTGCACCCGACGGCGTCGGTGCCATGGTGAACACCGAGACGAGGAACAGCAGGGGAGCGATGAACACGAGGATGTGTTGGTACTTCAGGAACGACTTCTGAACGTGACTGAGAGACTGAGAGCTCATGGTTCTCGTTGTTGTCAGTTCGCAGTAGCGTTCGCGTGCACTCGCGTGGAGTGACGCGTCGAAAACAGCCCGTTTGCCGAGTCATCAGCGGCACCGACCCGCGCGCGTTCACCGTCTCCCGAGGATGCGACCGCGTCGCACACCGGGTGGACCGGCGTGCGGTGGTCGCCCGAACTGTCGAGCACGGAATGCTCGAATCCGCGGACCATTCAGGTAATGCCTCCGTTAGGGTAGGCGTGGTGAACGGTGTGGGTTGCAGGCTCGTCCGCCGAGGTGCGGATCACGGTGGAACGGGCATAGCGAGGTCGGAGTAATAAGTCTTGATGTCGACCCAGCATTTTGGGTACAGTCCACACACCGACGCGCGTCGAAAAACCAGTAACATGTGTTTCTATCCAAAATCTGTGTTCACTCGTTGAGTTCGAACGCCCGTCTGACAAGCGCCCGTTCGGTCTCGTAGGTGAGTCGCTGGAGGGCCTCAACCGGGGTGACCCACTGGCGCGCGTCGACCTCACCGTCGGGTTCGAACGGATGCTCGTCGGCGACGCGCATGTGCCAGACGAACACGCCCTTCGGTCCGCTCGGCGCGCCCGCGTCGTCCGGGACGCGGTACTCGTAGCGCCCGGCGAACCGCCCGCAGTCGACCGCACAGCGCGTCTCCTCGCGGACCTCCCTGACGGCGGTCTCGACCAGCGTCTCGCCGGGTTCGAGTTTCCCCTTCGGGAGCGACCAGTCGTCGTAATGCGGCCGGTGGACGAGACAGAGTCGGCCGTCGTCGCGGCGGAGGAGGCCGCCGGCCGCGAACGTCAGGGTCGGGGGTTGAGACACGGCCGGTCAGAACTCGTCCGGCGGCGTCAGGCCGTCGTCGCCGTCGTGTTCGTCGGGGTACTCGGGCGCGACGCCGTCTTCGAGCGCGTCCACGTCGAACTCGCGGCGGAGGTTCTGGATGCGGTCGCGGATGTCCGCGGCGAGTTCGAACTCGAGGTTGTCGGCGGCCTCCTGCATCCGGTCTTCGAGGAAGGCTATCTGTTCGACCGCCTCGTCGGCGTCGGCGGGGGCGTCGCCGGAGACGCCGCGGGTGTCGGTCTTGCTCCCCGGCAGGTTCGTCTCGCCGACCTCCTTTTCGATGGTCGTCGGGGTGTAGCCGTGTTCCTCGTTGAACTCCTGTTGGATGCGGCGGCGGCGCTGGGTCTCGGAGATGGCGGCCTCCATCGCGTCCGTCATCTCGTCGGCGTAGAGCACGACCTCGCCGTTGACGTTGCGGGCGGCGCGGCCCATCGTCTGGACGAGCGTGGTCTCGGAGCGCAGGAACCCCTGCTGGTCGGCGTCGAGGATGGCGACCAGCGAGACTTCGGGGATGTCGAGGCCCTCCCGGAGGAGGTTGATGCCGACGAGCACGTCGATGTCGCCGAGGCGGAGCGACCGGATGAGTTCGTGGCGTTCGAGCGTGTCGGTCTCGTCGTGCATGTAGGCCACGTCGACGCCGGCCTCTTCGAGGTACTCGGTGAGGTCCTCGGCCATCCGCTTCGTGAGCGTCGTGACGAGCACGCGCTCGTCGCGGTCGATGCGCTCGTCGATGCGGGCCATCAGGTCGTCGACCTGCCCGGTCGCCTCCGTCACCTCGACTTTCGGGTCCACGAGGTGGGTCGGCCGGACGATTTGCTCGACGATTTGGTCGGAGTGCTCGCGCTCGTAGTCGCCGGGCGTCGCGGAGACGAAAAGCGCCTGTCCGACGGTCTCTTCGAACTCCTCGAAGGTGAGCGGGCGGTTGTCGTATGCCGTCGGCAGGCGGAAGCCGTTCTCGACCAGCGAGTCCTTTCGGGACTTGTCGCCGGCGTACTGACCCTTAATCTGCGGGAGCGTGACGTGCGACTCGTCGATGACCGTGAGGAAGTCGTCGGGGAAGTAGTCGAGGAGCGTGTAGGGCGCGTCGCCGGGTTCGCGGTCCGAGAGGTGGACCGAGTAGTTCTCGATGCCGGAGCAATGGCCCGTCTCGCGGAGCATCTCGATGTCGAAGGTGGTGCGCTCTTCGATGCGCTGGGCGGCCACGAGGTCGCCCTGTCGCTGGAAGTGCTTCACCCGCTGTTCCATCAGCTCCTCGATTTCCGAGATTGCGCCTTCGAGCTGTTCTTCGGGGATGGAGTAGTGTTCCGCCGGGTGGACGAGGACCGCCGGTTCCGACGACTTGACCTCGCCCTCCAGCGGGTCGAGCTTCAGCATCCGGTCGATTTCGTCGCCCCAGAACTCGATGCGGACGGCGTAGCGGCCGTACATCGGGAACACCTCGACGGTGTCGCCGCGGACGCGGAACGTGCCCTGCCGGAAGTCCACGTCGTTGCGCTCGTAGTTGAGGTCGACGAGCGCGCCGAGCAGTTCGTCGCGGTCCATCTGCTGGCCGACCTCCAGTCGGAGGGACATGTCGGTGTAGTTCTTCGGGTCGCCGAGGCCGTAGATGGCGGACACCGAGGCGACGACGATGACGTCGTCGCGGGTGAGAAGCGACCGGGTCGCGGAGTGGCGGAGCCGGTCGATTTCCTCGTTTATCGACATGTCCTTGTCGATGTAGGTGTCGGTCTGTTCGATGTACGCCTCGGGCTGGTAGTAGTCGTAGTAGGAGACGAAGTACTCGACCGCGTTGTCGGGGAACAGTCCCTTGAACTCCTCGTACAACTGGGCGGCGAGCGTCTTGTTGTGCGCGAGGACGAGCGTCGGCTTCTGAATCTCCTCGACCACCCACGAGACGGTGTTCGTTTTGCCGGAACCGGTGACACCGAGCAGGGTCTGCACGTCGGCACCCTCGCGGAAGCCGCGGGCCAGCGCCTCGATTGCCTCGGGTTGGTCGCCCGCGGGGTCGAAGGGGGCGTCGACGCGGAATTCGCGGTCTGCGTCGGGTCTGTCGGCGGACAGGGGACCGGACTCGCTCATTGTCCGTCCTTGGGTCGCGGCGTACTTGAGCGAGGCGGTGCTTGTCGTCGGAGGAACGGTTTTGGGCCGGGCTGTCGAACAGTTCGGTATGACGCGAGCCGAACTCGAACGCGCGAGCAACCTGCTCAAGGACGCCGCCGAGGCGACCGAGGGCGACGTGCAGGAGCGACTCTACGAACAGTCCGACCAGCTCGCGAAGCTGGCGACGCGCGAGCAGGGACCGGACCACGGGCGACTGGCCCGCCACATGACGGTCCTCCACGAACTCGCCGAAGACCTCGACGGCGACGTCGCCGAGACGGTCCGCGAGGCCCGAAGCGAGGTCCTCGAATACCGCAAGGGCGTCCCCGGCGTCTGACGACCGTCTGACAAACCCCCTCGTTTCTACTGGAACTCTCCCGTTACGCCGCGCGTCGGCGCTGTCGGCGCTCGGCGAACGAAATCTCAAATTCGACGCCGAGTGGGTCGCTCCGCGACCCCGAGTGTGAGAAGAGTGAGTTAGCAGACGTTCTTCGGCTTGACGCCCATGCCTTCGAGCGTCTCGACGTACTCGTCGTAGGCGGCTTCGACCACCGCGTCGGCGGCCTCGCGGGCGACGGCGTCGTCTTCGACGAGGTCGGAGATGGCGGCTTCGAGCGTGTCGAGTTGGTCGTTGAGGTCGGACTTGAGCGTGCGGAAGTCGTTGGCGGCCATCGGGTCCGCGTCGCCGACGAAGAAGCCGACCATCTGCTCGACGGTCTTCAGCGACACGAGCGCGCGGGCGAGCGCGCCGCCGAGGCGGCCGTCGGTCGTCTCGAACTCGGCGAGCACGTCGTAGACGTTCGGCTTCGAGCCGTCTGACTCCGCGCCGACGGTCTCGGCGTGCTCGCGGGCGGTGTCGGCTAGGTCCGAAAAGAGCGCGGCGGCCTCGTCGTTCGGTTCGTCGTCCGCCCACCAGTCGAACAGGTCGGCGGCGGCGGCGGCCTCGGCGGCGGCGGCCGCGCGGACCGCGTCGCCGTCCATCTCGCCGCCGGTGACGGCGTACAGCGCCTTCGAGGAACCGAGTCGGGAAAGCGGCGTCTCGTGGTCGTCGCGGAGGGTGTCGAGGAGTTCGGTCATACGCCCCCGTATGTCCGTCTCGGGTTTGTACCCATCGGCGGCGGCGAGTCCGGCGCGAGTCTGCGACGGCCGGGAGCGCTCGGTTCGACGGCCGACGGGCCGCCGGTTCGTGACATTCAACCGAGCCGAACCCGTCCGAATATTAAACATTATATATTGTATTATCATGAAGTAACCCGGACTATGACAAACGCTATCAGGCAGGCGGCGGAGCGCAGTTCGAAACTGGTCGAACAGTACCTCCCCGACGCGTTCCTGTTCGCCATCATCCTCACGGGCGTGGCGTTCGTGCTGGCGCTGGTCTCGGTCGCGCCGGGCGAGGATGTCGGAATGGTAGGGCACGCCGGAAACCTGCTTCTCGACGGCTGGTACGGCGGCTTCTGGAACCTGCTTTCGTTCGGGATGCAGATGACGCTCATCCTGATGACGGGCTACGCGCTCGCGCAGACGAAGCCCGTTGACTGGCTCCTGACGCGACTCGCGGGCGTCCCGAACACCGAGCGGGGCGCGGCCGCGATGGTGCCGGTCGTCGCCGCCGGGGCGTCGTTCGTCCACTGGGGACTCGGTCTCGTCGTCGGGGCGCTGTTCGCCCGGAAGATAGCGACCGAGATGCGCGGCATCGACTTCCCCATCGTCGTCGCCGGCGCGTACTCCGGGTTCGTCGTCTGGCACGGCGGCCTCGCGGGGTCGATTCCGCTGTTGTTGAACACCGAGGGGAACTTCCTCATCGAGGCGGGCATCCTCGACACGACGTTCGGCACCGGCGGGACCATCTTCACCGTCGCCAACCTCGTGTTGGTCGTCGCGGTCGGCTTCCTCTTCCTGCCGGCGCTGTTCGCGCTCATGTACCCGAGTGACGACGCGAAGAAGACGCCCATCGACCCCGCGGAGTTCGAGGCGGCGACCGACGGCGGCGAGCAGGCGACCGGCGGGTGGGCCTCCACGGCCGTCCCCGAGGACGCCTCGCTCGCGACGCGCATCGAGCACTCGCTCGGCATCGGCGTGGCAATCGGCCTCGTCGGCCTGCTCGCGGTCGGCCTGTACTTCTTCGAGGGAATCCAGAACGGGACGATGCCGTGGAACAACCTCAACCTGAACATCGTCAACTTCGGCTTCCTCTTCCTCGGCCTGCTGTTCCACGGGACGCCCAAGGCGTACATCGAGGCCATCGTCGAGGCCGTCGAGAACGTCTGGGGTATCATCCTCCAGTTCCCGTTCTACGCGGGCATCATGGGCATCATGGCCTACGCGCCGGAGGGCTCCGTCAGCCTCGCCACGCAAATCGCACAGGGCATGGTCGCCGTCGCGCCCGACGGGACGCTCCCGGCGTTCGCCTTCTTCACGGCCGGTCTCGTGAACTTCTTCGTCCCCTCCGGCGGTGGCGAGTGGGCCGTCATCGGCGAGACGCTCGTCACGGCCGCGAAGGCGTCCGGCGAGTCCATCCCGCGGGTCGCCGTCGCCGCCTCGTGGGGCGACGCGTGGACCAACATGATTCAGCCCTTCTGGGCCATCCCGCTGCTCTCCATCAGCGGCCTGTCCGTCCGCGACATCATGGGCTACTGCGTGATGGTGCTTCTCGGCGCGGGCGTGCTCGTCGCCGTCGGTATCAGCGTCCTACCGATGTAACCCGCAAAAAGAAACCGTACAGTCGGGTCCGACTCGAACCGAGACGAGGCGGCTCAGTTACCCTTTTCGACGGGCGCGCCGACGAGGTTGCCCCACTCCGTCCACGAGCCGTCGTAGTTGGTGACGTTCTCGTAGCCGAGGAGTTCGTGAAGGGCGAACCACGCGATGGACGAGCGCTCGCCGATGCGGCAGTAGGCGATGGTGGACTCGTCGCCTTCGATGCCCTGGTCCGCGTAGAGGTCGCGGAGTTCGTCGGCGGACTTGAAGGTGCCGTCGTCGTTGACGGTCGCGGCCCACGAGATGTTGCTCGCGCCGGGGATGTGGCCGCCGCGCTGAGCGGTCTCCTGCAGTCCCGGGGGCGCGAGAATCTCGCCGGAGAACTCTTCGGGCGAGCGAACGTCGACGAGGGGAAGGCCCTTGTCGACCGCCTTCTCGACGTCGTCGCGGTACGCGCGGATGTCCTCGAAGGGACCCTTGGCGGTGTAGTCTTGCTCCGGGAAGGACGGGACTTCGTCGGTCGTCGGATAGTCGTTGTCGACCCAGTAGTCGCGGCCACCGTTCATCAGGTGAACGTCCTCGTGGCCGTAGTACTTGAACTGCCAATAGGTGTAGGCGGCGAACCAGTTGGAGTTGTCGCCGTAGAGGACGACCGTGGAGTCCTCGGAGATACCGTGCGAGCCGAGGAGGTCCTCGAAGTCCTCCTTGGTCAGCACGTCGCGGGTCGTCTGGTCCTGCAGCTGGGACTCCCAGTTGAACCCGATGGCACCGGGGGCGTGGCTCTCGTCGTACGCCTCGGTGTCCACGTCCACTTCGACGAGTCGGTACGCCGCGTCATCGCTCTGGAACTCGTCGAGGTGGCTCTCCACCCAGTCCGCAGAGACGAGTACGTCCTTCGCGTAATCGGAGTTTGACATCGCATCTCTTCGTACAACAGGAAGGCCCATAACTCTCACAGCGACGGCATGTACGGCCTGACCTCGGGTGATGCGGCAATATTATCCCAAATATGGCGGGAGAGACGGCGAAAGTGGCTCGGAGAACGGCCGTCTCGGACGATTTCAACCCGGTATCCGACGAAACCAGCAACAACATCCGCTACCCAGGACACGTGGCGAGGGGTGCGAGGAGGGGCGGACCTAAATCCGCGGCCCGGAAACGTGGGGACATGGTAGACGTGGTCTCTTCGACGTGGCTCGCTGACCGACTCGGCGACGTGCGCGTGGTGGACGTGCGCGACGGCTGGGAGTTCGACGGCATCGGGCACCTCCCCGGCGCGGTGTCGATACCCTTTGACAAGTTCCGGAGCGCCGACGGCGACGTGGGAATGCTCCCCGGCCGCGACGCGTGGACCGACCTCCTGTCGGGCGCGGGCGTCGCGGCCGACGACGACGTGGTCGCCTACGACGACACCCACGGCGTCTTCGCGGCCCGCTTTCTCGTGACCGCGCTCCTCTACGGGCACGACCCCGAGCGACTCCACCTCCTCGACGGCGACTTCAGCGCGTGGAACCGCGAGCGCGAGACGACGACCGAGGCGACCGAGGTCGAGGGAACGGTCTACGAGATAACCGAGCCGGCCGAGACGCCGCTCGTGGACTTCGAGGCCGTCGAGGCCGCGCTCGACGACCCGGAGACCGTCATCGTGGACACCCGCGACCCCGCGGAGTACGACGAGGGCCACCTCCCCGGCGCGGTCAACTTGGACTGGCGCGAACTCGTCGACGACGAGACGCGCGGGCTGAAGCCGCGGGACGAACTCGACTCGATTCTGGACGCCGCGGGCGTCACCCCGGACCGGCGGGTCGTCCTCTACTGCAACACCGCCCGGCGCATCAGCCACACCTACGTCGTGCTCTCGCACCTCGGCTACGACGACGTGGCGTTCTACGAGGGCAGTCTCACCGAGTGGGAGGAACGCGACGGCGCGGTCGTTGAGGGCTGACGGACGAGATTACGGAGAATGCGGCTCGGCCGCGTCGTCGCCGGTGCCGTCACCGTCCGCAGTCTCGCCGACCTCGCCGTCATCGACGCGTAACTCCGCGCCGAGCAGGTCCACGGACTCCGCGAGGAGGGCGACGACGAGCGGCCCGGCGATGATGCCGACCGGTCCGAGGCTGAGCAGGCCGCCGACGAAGCCGACGAAGTAGAGGCTCCCCGGCAGGTCGGCGGTCTCCTTGGCGAGTCGCGGGCGAATCAGGATGTCCGGGAGCCACGCGACCGCGAACCCGCCGACAGCGACGACGAGCGCGGCGGCGACGAGGTCGCCGACGGCGACGTGGTAGACGGCCATCGCCGCGAGCAGGAAACTCGGGCCGACGATGGGGATGAACTGGAGGACCGCCGCGACCGTGGCGAGCGTGACGACGTAGTCGTAGCCGAGCGCCCAGAAGGCGACGAGCGCGATGGCGAACGTGCCGACGGCGGTCGCCGCCTGCAGGACGTAGATGGCGAACAGCGTCTCGCGGGCCCGCGTGTCGAGCGAGGTGGCCGCCTCGCGGTAGTCGGCCGGGACCAACGCGAGGAGCGTTCGGCCGACAGCGTCGCCGCTCAGGAGGAGCGCGAACACGAGGAAGCCGAACAGCGTGAGTTTGATGAGGACCACGGGCGCGGCGGTGGCGGCGGCGCGGCCGACCGACTGGAGCAGGTCGAGGCCGACCGCGACCACGTCGTCGAGCGTCACCGTCTCGACCATCCCGAGGAACTCGACGGTCACCACGTCGGGGAGGAGCGCCGCGAGTTCGAGGATGTCGCTCAGTCGGAGGAAGACGATGACGACGAGCGGCGCGAGCACGACGCCGACGCCGAGCGCCGCGACGACGGTGGCGACGAGGCTGGCGACCCATCGGGAGGCTCCGCGCGCTTCGAGGCGTCGCCTGAGCGGGACGAGCAGATAGGCGACGGTGATGGCGAAAAACACCGTCGCCAGCACGTCCGCGAGTATGACCGCCGCGAGCAGCGCGAACAGGGCGAGCACGCCGCCGAGGACGTACGGACGAGAAGCAGTCATCTCCGATGATACTCCCGCCGAGGATAAAGTCGTTCTCCCGTGACGGGCCTCGAAACCGACGGATTCGGCCGTTTACTCGACCTCACGAACATCACTCCCGTTAAGTACCACAGAGTGCAACAACCGAGTAATGAGACGACGCACCTTCCTGAAGGCCGCCGGGGCGGGGGGAGTCTCCGCGCTCCTCGCCGGCTGTACCGGGACCGGCGGCGAGCAGACGACGACTGAGGCTTCGGGCGACGCGACCGAGACGACCGCGACCGCGACGACGACCGAAGGGACCACCGCGGGCGGCGAGTCGCCGACGCTCACCGTCGGTACCTACGGCTCGTTCGTCGACGCGCCGAGTTCGAGCCCCGGGCCGTGGCTGAAAGAGGCGTTCGAGTCCGAGTTCGACGCGACCCTGGAGTGGCAGACCCCCGATTCGGGCGTGAACCACTACATCGAGCGCGCCCTCCGCGGCGTCGAGTCCGGCGCGGACCTCTACGTCGGCCTCGACGCGCAGATGCTCGTCCGCATCGACGAGAACCTCGACGAGGCGCTGTTTTCGCCCGCTGAGGGGCTGTCCCGACTCGGCGACGTGAACGAGCAACTGAACTTCGACCCGCAGGGCCGCGCGGTCCCCTACGACACGGGCTACATCTCGCTCGTCTACGACGAGACCTACGACGACGGCGACTTCGTCGCCCCCGAGACGTTCGACGACCTGCTGGAGTCCGAGTACGCGGGCGCGCTCCTCGCGCAGAACCCCACGTCGTCGGCGACGGGGCAGGCGTTCCTGCTTCACACCATCGACGCCAAGGGCGAAGACGGCTACCTCGACTACTGGGCGAGCCTGAAGGAAAACGACGTCCGCGTCCTCGGCAACTGGGAGGACTCCTACAACGCCTACTCGAACGGGGAGGCCCCGATGGTCGTCTCGTACTCGACCGACCAGGTGTACGCCGCCGAGTCCGGCGAGGACATGGCGCAACACCAGATTCGCTTCCTGAACGACCAGGGCTACGCCAACCCCGAGGGGATGGCACCCTTCGCCGACGCGTCGAACCCCGACCTCGCCGCCGAGTTCATGGACTTCATGCTCCGACCCGAGGTGCAGGCCGAAATCGCCGTCCGCAACGTCCAGTTCCCGGCGACGACCACCGCGGAACTGCCCGAGGACTTCGCGCAGTACGCACAGGAGCCGCCGGAAGCCGTCACGTTCTCCTACGACCGGCTTCAGAACAACCTGAGTGACTGGACCGACGCCTGGGCCCGCGAGTTCGCCAGCAAGTGAGGTGAGCCGGTGAGCAGCGCCTCGGTTCGCCGGGCCGCCCGCGCCCTCGAACAGCGGCTGCTCACCCTCGTCGCGGCGCTCACCGCCGTCGTCCTCCTCGTCCTGTTTTACTACCCCGTCGCCACCGTCTTCGCCGACGCCGTCCTCGCCGACGGCCGAGTCACTATCGAACCAATCGCGGCGGTGCTGACGAGCGAGTTCTACCTCGTCGACATCATCTGGTTCACGGCGAAGCAGGCGTTCTACTCGACGCTCGCGAGCCTCGCGCTCGGCCTCCCCGCCGCGTGGCTGTTCTCGCGCTTCGAGTTCCGCGGCCGCGAGACGCTCCGCTCGCTCACCATCCTCCCGTTCGTCATGCCCTCCATCATGGTCGCCATCGGCTTCGTGGCGACGTTCGGCCGCAACGGGACGCTGAACCGCGCGCTGTCCGCCGTCGGCCTCCCGCCGGTCGAACTGCTGTTCACGCTCGAAGCCATCATCGTCGCCCACGCGTTCTACAACGCCCCGCTCGTCGCCCGCGTCGTCACCGCGGCGTGGGAGAGCGTGGACGCCCGAACCGTCGAGACCGCCCGCTCGCTCGGCGCGAACCCGCGGCGGGCCTTCCGCGACGTGGTCCTCCCGCAACTCCTGCCCTCTATCGGCGTCGGCGCGACCCTGACGTTCATCTTCACCTTCGCGTCGTTCCCCATCGTCCTCGCGCTCGGCGGCTTCCAACTGGCGACCATCGAGGTGTTCGTCTACTCGCGGGTGCGAGACCTCGCGTACGCCGAGGCCGCCAGCCTCGCGGTCGTCGAGACGGCCGTCTCGATCACGCTGACCGCCGTCTACCTCCGGTACGAGGCCAGCCAGCGGTCCGCCGGCGGCGCGGCGAACCCGCTTCCCCGTCAGTCCGTCCTTCCCGACGACTGGACGCCGAAATCGACGCTCCGGACGGTCGGTATCGCCGGCTACACCCTCGTCGTCGGACTGGTGTTCGTCGTCCCCATCGCCAGCATGGTTCTGGCGAGCGTCACCGGCGGCGACGGCGGCTTCACCCTCGCCAACTACGCCTTCCTCGCCGAGCGGCAGGCGACCGGCGCGAGCTTTCAGGTCAAGCCCCTCCCGGCCATCCTGAACTCGCTGGCCTTCGCCGCGGGGACGCTCGTCGTGGCCGTCCCGATGGGCGTGACGATGGCCGTCCTCACGACCCGACGATACCGCGGGCGCGGGCTCATCGACGTGCTCTCGATGGCTCCCTTCGCCGTCTCGGGCATCGTCGTCGGCCTCGGCCTGCTCCGCGGACTGGTGTTCGGCGTGGATGTGCTGGGAACACGAATCCGCGTCACCGGCGCGCTCGCCATCGTCGCGGCCCACGCCGTCGGCGCGTACCCCTTCGTCACCCGGAACGTCGCGCCGCTTTTCGCCCGGCTCGACGGCCGGCTCGTGGAGTCCGCGCGGTCGCTCGGCGCGACCAGAACCCGCGCGCTCGTGGACATCGAACTCCCGCTCGTCTGGACCGGCGTCGTCGCGGGCGCGGCGTTCGCCGTCGCCATCAGCATCGGGGAGTTCGATTCGACCATCATCCTCGCGGAGGGCGCGGGAAGCTACACGATGCCCGTCGCAGTCGAGCGGTTCCTCGGGCGGCGGCTCGGCCCCGCGACAGCGATGGGCTGTCTCCTCCTTCTCGTCACGTCCGCCAGCTTCCTCGTCGTGGACCGCTTCGGCGGCCGGTGGGGCGAGCTATGAGGGGACTGGCGGGCGAAGCGGGCGGGCCGCAGCGAGCGAAACCCGGGGAGCCGCGGGAAGTGAGAATTATGACCGTCCGCCGGCGAGGGGAGCACGTGACTTCGGAGGCGAACCCGTGAGACTCGAACTCGACGCGGTGTCCAAGCGCTACGGGTCGGCGACGGCGCTCGATTCCGTCTCGCTGTCGGTCGACGACGGCGAGTTCTTCACGCTCGTCGGCCCCTCTGGCTGCGGCAAGACGACCACGCTCCGCTGTATCGCCGGCTTCGAGTCCCCGACCGAGGGGACCGTCCGCTTCGACGGCGAGTCGATGGCCGGCGTCGCGCCCGAGTCGCGGGGCGTCGGCGTCGTGTTCCAGAACTACGCGCTGTTCCCGCACCTCAGCGTCGGCGAGAACGTCGCCTACGGCCTCCGCTTTACCGACCCGCCGGGCGGCGGCTCCCGCGACGAGCGCGTCGCGGAACTGCTGGACCTCGTCGACCTCGCGGGGTTCGAAGACCGCGACCCCGACTCGCTTTCGGGCGGGCAGCAACAGCGGGTCGCGCTCGCCCGCGCCCTCGCTCCCGGGCCGGACCTCCTGCTCCTGGACGAACCGATGTCGGCGCTGGACGCCCGACTCAGGGACCGACTCCGCCGACAGGTAAAGCGCATCCAGTCGGAACTCGGCGTGACGACCGTCTACGTCACCCACGACCAGTCGGAGGCGCTCGCGGTCTCAGACCGGGTGGCCGTCCTCAACCGCGGCCGCGTCGAACAGGTCGGTCAGCCCCGCGAACTCTACCACCGACCGCGGACGCGGTTCGTCGCGGAGTTCCTCGGCGAGAACAACGTCCTCGACGCGGTCGTCGAGTCTCGACCGGAAACGGGGGGGATTCGCGTCGGCGTCGGCGACGCGGTGTTCACGCTGGCCGAGGGCCGACGCGTCCTCGGGCGGGCGGGGGCGGTCTCCGACGAACGCGCTGAAAACGATGCGAAAGACGGCGACCGGCCCGCGCGTCCCGCGCCCGGCGACGAACTCACCTTCTGCGTCCGGCCCGAGCAACTCCGGGTCGGTGCGGGGACGAACCGGATTCGCGGGACCGTCGTCGACACCGAGTTTCAGGGGGCGACGACGCGGGTCAGACTCGACTGGGGCGGGACGGAACTCGTCGTGGCGGTCGAAGACGGCGGCGAAGAAGCAGCGGCCGAATTCGAGGTCGGGACGACGCTGGAAGTCGGGTTCGCCCCGGCGTCGGCCCACATCGTCGAGTAAGAGAAAGCAAAGTGCCGCTCGCCGTTTCTGCGTGCCGCGTCAGGGCGCGACGCCGACGGTCAGGAGCGTGCCGAACGTCCGGTAGCGCTCGACCATCTCCTCGCGGGTCTCCCAGTCGTCGGTCGGGAACTCGGCGGCCGCCGGGATGTCGATGTCGAGGTCGGCGATGGAGTCCTGTTCGGCGACGTGGAGACCGGCGTCGCGGAACGCCTCGCGGTACTCCGCGTGGGACCAGCGGGTCATGTCGATGGAGATGAGGTCCTGCCACTCGTGGGAGTGGACGTTCTCCTCGTAGTAATTGACCGCGCAGTAGAACGTGCCGCCCGGCTTGAGGATACGGGCGATTTCTTCGAGGGTGTGGTGCGGGTCGGCGGCGTAGTAGAACGCCTCCATCGACCAGACGTGGTCGACGCTGTCGTCCTCGAACGGGAGGTCGTCGAAGTCGCCGACGAGAAACGAGAGGTCGTCGGTGTCGGTGTATTCGCGGGCGTTCTGGACCATCTCGGGCGAGCCGTCGAGGCCGAAGCCGCGGCCGATGCCCTTCGTGTCGCGGAGCGCGCGCAGGGCGTAGCCGCTTCCGGTTCCGAGGTCGACAACGGTGTCGCCTTCCTCGACGGGCATCCGTGCGAGCGCGTGCTTCGCGGTGTGCCAGTGTCGGTCCTCCATGCCCTTGTCGCGGCCGTCGGCCGCCCAGGCGTCGAACTCGTCGCGGACGCTCATACCGGAGCCTCGCGCGCCGGGGTGAAAATGCGTTCGGACCGGGGGCGCGGAGACGGCGAATCCGGTGACGACTCGGTCGCGTCCCCCGTCGCGCCTTTTAATTGCCGCCGTCACGACGACGGGGTATGGTCGGAGTCCGCCGCCGGTTCGCGCTCGCCGACACCGCCCAGCAGGTCGTCGGCGGGTTCCTCCTCGCGGGACCGTTCGTCGTCACCGAGGAGGTGTGGGTGCTCGCGCGGAGCATGTCGTTCGCGCAGGCGCTGCTCACGCTCTTTATCGTGCTCGCGGTCGGCTACGGCGCGCTCTACAAGGCCGACGACCGCGACCCCGACAGAGAGCGCGAGGTCGGCGGGATTCCCGTCCGGTTCATCTCGCTCATCTCCGTCTCGTACCTCTCCGTGTTCATCCTCGCGCTCGCGTTCGACGCGCCGGGGACGTTCCTCTCGGACGTGTCGGGAGAGGTCCTCGTCACCGTGCTGGGGTACGAACTCGACCTCGCGGTGCTCCGCATCACGCTCAAGGCGACGAGCGTCGGCGCGGTGTTCAGCGTCATCGGCGCGGCCACGGCCGACTCGCTGTTCTGACCCAAATTCGTCTGGTGTGAACACACGCCACGATTCGAGGACGCCGCCGCCCGAGCGGCATGAAGGATTAAGTCGGCAGGGTAACTGCTTGGGGTATGGATTACGAGCTCGCCATCGAAGACGCGCCCGAGACGATTCCGGGCGGCACAGGTATCTTGCTCCTTCATCCGAGCATCGGCGAGACCGACCGCATCGACACCGACTTCTTCAAGGTCGACACCGACCGCTTCCTCGTCATCTCGACGCGGACGACCGCGCGCGAAGTCGAGCAGAAACTGGAACACTACGAGGTCGACGAGTCCAGCGCCACCATCCTCGACACGCTCTCTATCGAGCGGGGCTACTCCCGGCGCAGTTCGGACAACATCTACTACGTCGCGGCCCCCGACGACCTCGACGCCATCGTCGAGAAGACCCGGCAGTTCCTCGAACGCCACGACGGAAAGCTCCGGCTCAGCGTCGATTCCGTCACGGAGATGGCGTACTACGCCGACGAGGACCGCGCCTTCGAAGCGACGAAGCAGATTCTCGAACTCCTCGACGAGTTCGACGCGGTGGGGCTGTTCCACCTCTCGAAGGAGGTCCACGACCAGGAGACGCTCGACCGCTTCCGCGAACTGTTCGACGGCGTCGTCGACCTCGAAGAGGACGGCACCGTCACGACCGAGTTCTGAAGCGGCACGCGACGCGTTCGGACGCGACCGGCTACGCCGAGTCGGCGTCGTCCGCGGCCGAGTCGCTCTCGCCGCCCGACGCCGCGTCGTCGTCCGCTGCGAGTTGCGCGAACGTCTTTTCGGCCCACTTGACCGCGTAGCTCGGGCCGTGGTCGCGGTACGCCGCGGTGTCCAGCGCCGAAAACGGCGCGGGGAGGTCGCGGCCGTGTTTGACAGCCGAACACGCGAACTCGGTCGCCTCGGCGAACGAGAGTCTGCCGAGCGCGACGAGTCGCGGGAGGTTCGACAGACGGTCGTCGAGTCGGCCGCCGGCGTCGACCCACGCGTCGTGGAGGCGCTCGTGGTCGCCCTCCCACGACGCGAACGCCTCGCGGGTGTGGAGACCGACCCAGCCCTCGTAGAGCGCGGCGGCGACCTGATACGTCTCGCTCGGGCCGAGTGGTGTCGCGGCCGCGAGGTCGCGATACTGCTCGCCGAAGAAGGGCAGAAAGTGCTCGGGAATCTCGTCGTTCCCGGCCTGCACGAACGCCTCGGCGATGAGGAAATCCAGGAAGTCGTCCGGCGTCCCCTTCGCGCGGTACTTCACCAGCACGACCGGCGGGTCGGTCTGTCGGGACCACGTCACGGTGCCGTCGCCGGGCATCCCGATAGTGAAATCGGACGACGCGTAGCGTCGGAGCTGTTGGGGCGCGTCGTCTGGTAGCCACTCCACGGGGTACGCCGCCGGGGAGAGCGACTCGACCACCAGCCCGAGATTCTCCGCGGCCTCGGGGGGGATGGTGTCGAAGTCGCCGGCCACGTCCAAGACGAGCGCGCCGGAGGCGTACTCGTCGCGGACCGATTCGAGGTCCGACGGCAGGGTGCGCGTCTCGAACATCCGCTCAGGCGATGCTCATCCCGACGAACACGACGGCCAGCAGGGCCGACACGCCGACGGTACCGAGCACGATTTTCGTCGCTTGGCTCATAGTGGCACGATTAGGGGCCCGCCGCTTAACCTTTACACTCTATCGTCGGTCGAATCTCCAGTCGAAACGGAGGGGTTCGGGGACGCGACCCACGGTCGATGGTCACACGGTCCGGTCGGGTCGGAGAAACGAGAGAAGTCGGTGGCGTCGTCGGCGTCGCGGTCAGGGAACGAGCTGTTCGCCGTCGTCGTCGAGGATGCGGATGGCCTCGACGGGACAGACGCGGGCGGCGAACTTCGCGTCGAACTCGGCGTCCTCGGGAACCTCGCGGACGAAGACGCCGTCGTCGGTCTCCTCGGCGTCGGTGAGGTCGGCCTTGCCGTCGTCGACGTTCTTCTCGAAGCCCTCCCACTCGTCGACACACTGGAACATGCCGATGCAGGTGTCGCGGTCGTACTCGACTTTCATGGCCAATCGTACCGCCGGGCCGTACAAAGCCCTGCCGACGCGGGACCGTCGCGCCCGCGTCCGAACCGACCCGATGGCTTAAACCGGGGGACGGTCCAAGGGAGATGCAATGCGAACTGCGGACCTGACGGGCCTGCCGACGGGGATTCCCGAGGCCCTCCGCGACGAGGGTATCGAGGAGCTGTACCCGCCGCAGGCCGAGGCCGTCGAGGCCGGGCTGACAGACGGCGAGAGCCTCGTGGCCGCCGTCCCGACGGCGAGCGGGAAGACGCTCATCGCCGAACTGGCGATGCTGTCGAGCGTCGCGCGCGGCGGGAAGGCGCTGTACATCGTCCCGCTCCGGGCGCTGGCCTCCGAGAAGAAAGCCGAGTTCGAGCGCTGGGAGGAGTACGGCATCGACGTCGGCGTCTCGACCGGCAACTACGAGTCCGACGGCGAGTGGCTCTCCTCGCGCGACATCATCGTCGCCACCTCCGAGAAGGTCGACTCGCTCGTCCGGAACAACGCGGCGTGGATGGACCAACTCACGTGCGTCGTCGCCGACGAGGTTCACCTCGTTGACGACCGCCATCGCGGGCCGACGCTGGAGGTCACGCTGGCGAAGCTCCGCCGGCTGAACCCGAACCTGCAGGTCGTCGCGCTCTCGGCGACCGTCGGCAACGCGGGCGTCGTCGCCGACTGGCTCGACGCGGAACTCGTCAAGTCCGACTGGCGACCCATCGACCTCAAGATGGGCGTCCACTACGGCAACGCCGTCTCCTTCGCCGACGGGAGCCAACGCGAGGTGCCGGTCGGCCGCGGGGAAAGACAGACGCCCGCGCTCGTCGCCGACGCGCTGGAGGGCGACGGCGAGGGCGACCAAGGCTCCTCGCTCGTCTTCGTCAACTCGCGGCGCAACGCGGAGTCCGCGGCCCGCCGCATGGCCGACGTGACGGAGCGGTACGTCACCGGCGACGAGCGGAGCGACCTCGCGGAACTCGCCGCCGAGATACGCGACGTGTCCGACACCGAGACCTCCGAGGACCTCGCCAACGCGGTCGCCAAGGGCGCGGCGTTCCACCACGCGGGGCTCGCCGCGGAGCACCGAACGCTCGTTGAGGACGCCTTCCGCGACAGACTCATCAAGTGCATCTGCGCGACGCCGACGCTCGCCGCCGGCGTCAACACCCCGAGCCGCCGCGTCGTCGTCCGCGACTGGCAGCGCTACGACGGCGACTACGGCGGGATGAAACCGCTGGACGTGCTCGAAGTCCACCAGATGATGGGTCGGGCCGGCCGACCCGGCCTCGACCCCTACGGCGAGGCGGTGCTGCTCGCGAAGGACGCGGACGCCCGCGACGAACTGTTCGAGCGGTACATCTGGGCCGACGCCGAGGACGTGCGGTCGAAGCTCGCGGCCGAGCCCGCCTTGCGGACCCACCTGCTCGCCACGGTCGCCTCCGGCTTCGCCCACACCCGCGAGGGATTGCTCGAATTCCTCGACCAGACGCTGTATGCGACCCAGACCGACGACCCCGAACGACTCGGACAGGTGACAGACCGCGTGCTCGACTACCTCGAAGTGAACGGATTCGTCGAGTTCGAAGGTGAGACGATTCGGGCGACGCCCGTCGGCCACACCGTCTCGCGGCTCTACCTCGACCCGATGAGCGCCGCCGAAATCATCGACGGCCTCGAATGGGCCGCGGACCACCGGAACGAGAAGCTCCGGGCGCTCGCGGACGAGACGCCCGAGAAGCCGAAACGAGATCGGAGCGAATCCGACGACGGACCCGGCGGCTTCCAGCGGGCGAGCGAGATGGTCGCCGCAGGTGGCGAAGGCGGCGACGGCGCGGACGGCGGCGACGGAGACGCCGACGAGTTCGAGACGGACCGGACGTATCCGACGCCGCTCGGTCTCTACCACCTCGTCTGCCGAACCCCGGACATGTATCAGCTCTACCTGAAGTCCGGCGACCGCGAGACGTACACCGAACTCTGCTACGAGCGCGAACCCGAGTTCCTCGGACGCGTGCCCTCGGAGTACGAGGACGTGGCGTTCGAAGACTGGCTGTCGGCGCTGAAGACCGCGAAACTCCTCGAAGACTGGGTCGGCGAGGTGGACGAGGACCGCATCACCGAGCGCTACGGCGTCGGCCCCGGCGACATCCGCGGGAAGGTCGAGACCGCCGAGTGGCTCCTCGGCGCGGCCGAGCGACTCGCCTCCGAACTCGACCTCGATTCGGTGTACGCGGTCCGCGAGGCGAAAAAGCGCGTCGAGTACGGCGTGCGCGAGGAACTACTCGACCTCGCGGGCGTCCGCGGCGTCGGCCGAAAGCGCGCCCGTCGGCTGTTCGAGGCCGGCGTCGAGAGCCGGGCCGACCTCCGCGAGGCCGACAAGTCGCGCATCCTCGCGGCCCTCCGGGGTCGCAGGAAGACGGCCCAGAACATCCTCGAAGCCGCGGGTCGAAAGGACCCGTCGATGGACGAGGTGGACGAGGACGACGCGCCGGACGACGCCGTCCCCGACGACGCCGGCTTCGAGACGGCCAAAGAGCGCGCCGACCAGCAGGCCAGTCTGGGTGATTTCGAATGAGGCTCGTCGAAGCCGAGGCGACCGTCTCGGACCTCGATTCGTTCATCGCGGTCGTCGGCGAGGTGGCCGACGAGACGGGCGCGACGGTGCAGGCGTTCGACGCCCGGTACGTCGTGGACCGCGAGCACCTCGAACGGGCGACCGAACTCGCCGACCGAGCCATCGGCCGCGGCAACGAAATCGCCCGCGACCGGGCCGTCGAAATCCTCCTCTACGCGAGCGGCCGCCGGCAGATTAACCGCGCGTTCGAAATCGGCGTCTCGGAGGGGACGCTCCCCGTCGTGATTCTCGTCGACGGCGGCGACGAGGCCGACGCCGAGGCCGCGCTGTTCGACCGACTCGACCTCGAACCCGCAGAGACCCTCGGCGACTACGACGAAGCGCTCGTCCGCGACGTGTTCGACGTGGGCGAGACGGAGTTGAACGTCGCCGACGGCGATCTCCCGGCGCTGGTCAAAGAACGAGTCGCGTTGCTCGCGGTCGAACGCTAAGCGGTTTTTCCGGCCCGTGTCGTCCGTATTCGAGGGTTTGAGAACTCGTACTGGAAGACTCCACTCGAAACGGACCCCTTTGGTTTCTGAAACCTACCCCTTCGTTTCAACTGGAGAACAGGGGACGGCGTAGCCTCAAAGAGCGTGAGAATCGGAGAAGTAGTCCCACCAGGATTCGAACCTGGGTCGTTGCCCCCAGAAGGCAACAGGATTGGCCACTACCCCATGGGACTTCGCATCAGTTCGTACTTCGCGGGTATTTGTAAACGTTGCGTGTCGATTCCGCCGTGGGATTTCGTCGCACGGCTACGAACAGACGTGCATAAACCGCCAACTATTTGCCCCTATTCTATCCACTCTCGTGTATGTACGTCGGACGTTTCGTCGTCGTTGGCCCCGGAATCGGTGCGTATCGCGTCTCCTCTCGGTCCTTCCCGAACCGACAGGTCGTCGACCGGGACGACGCCCTGACCGTCGGGCCGACGCCCGACGCCCCCGAGACCGACAACCCCTACATCGCCTACAACTGCGTCCGCGAGGGCGGCGACTACGTCGTCGTCGGCAACGGCTCGCAGGTCGACCCCATCGCGGAGAAACTCGACCTCGGCTACCCGCCGCGCGACGCCCTCGCGGAGATTCTGCTCGCGCTCGACTACGAGAAGGACGACTACGACACGCCCCGCATCGCGGGCGTCGTCGGCGACGACGAGGCCTTCATCGGCATCGTCCGCAAGGACGCCCTCGTCGTGGAAGCCGTCACCGAACCCACGCTCGTGGCGACCTACGAGGAAGACGACCCGCGCGCGTTCGACCTCGACGCCGAGACCGCCGCCGACGCGGCCCGCGAACTGTACGACCACGAGTTCGAACACGCCGTCTGCGCCGCCGCCGCGACCGTCGGCGACGCGGTCGAGACCGCCTTCTACAACGGCGAATAACGCCGCCTCGGCCCGAGATTTTTCAGCCGCGACACCGTACACCGAGCCATGCGTCTGGGCGTCATCTCGGACGTGCACGGGAACCTCCCGGCACTCGACGCGGTGTTCGAATCGATGCCGCCGGTCGACCGACTGGTCTGCGCCGGCGACGTGGTCGGCTACAACCCGTGGCCCGAGGAGTGCGTGTCCGAACTCGCCGAGCGGGACGTGCCGACGGTCTCGGGGAACCACGACCGCGCGGTCACGTCGGGGACCGGCTTCCGCTTCAACAGCATGGCGGCCGCGGGGGTCGACTACGCCCGCGACGCGCTGTCTCCGGCGTCGATGGAGTGGCTCTCCGGGCTTCCGAAGACCCGCACCCTCGCTGACGGGCGGGTCAAACTCGCCCACGGCCACCCGAACGACCCCGACCGCTACACCTATCCCGACGACTTCTCGCCGTCGCTCCTCGACGACGAGGACCTGCTGGTGCTGGGTCACACCCACGTGCAGGGTCACCGAATCTACGACGACGGAATCGTCCTGAATCCCGGGAGCGTCGGCCAGCCCCGCGACGGCGACCCGCGGGCGGCCTACGCGGTCGCCGACCTCGACGCGATGGAAATCGAGACGGAGCGCGTCGCCTACGACATCGACCGCGTCGCGGAGCGCGTGCGCGAGGTCGGCCTGCCGGAGCGACTGGCGAGTCGGCTGTACGAGGGGAAGTAAGCGAGACAAGAGCGGAAAAGAGGAAAACAGCGGGACGGCGCGTTCGGGTTAGTTCGACACCGGTTCGAGCCGCGCCGAGAAGTGCCGAAGCTCCTTCATCGGCGGCTCCTCGACGATTTCGAGGCCGCCGTACTCGCCGGCCGAGGCCATGACTTTCGCGGCCGTCTCGGCGACGTGTTCGAGGTGTTCGCGGCTGTAGGTGCGCCGGGGGAGCGCGAGGCGCACGAGGTCCGGGCGGTCGGTGCCGGGGAACGCGAAGCCGCCGAGTTCGACGCCGCGGACGCCGCCTTCGAGGTAGAGCGCGCAGACGAGTTCCTGTCCGGGGAACTCGTCTTTCGGGATGTGCGGGAACACCTCGCCGGCGTCGAGATAGACCGCGTGCCCGCCGGTCGGTTGGTAGACGGGGACACCGGCCTCGACGAGGAGGTCGCCCAGTTCGGCCACCTGCTCGACGCGGTCGGACACGTACGGCGGCGTGACGGCCTCGCGGAGGCCGACGGCCATCGCCTCGATGTCGCGGCCCGAGAGGCCGCCGTAGGTCGGAAAGCCCTCGTAGAGGATGGCGCGCTGTTTCGCGTGTTCGAACACCGTCTCGTCGCGCATCGCGGCGAAACCGCCGATGTTGACGAGCGCGTCCTTCTTGCCGGACATCGTGATGGCGTCGGCATGTTCGAACTGCGCGCGGGCGATTTCGGCGACCGAGTGGTTCTCGTAGCCCGCCTCGTGGGTCTTGATGAAGTGGGCGTTCTCGGCGAACCGGCAGGCGTCGATGACGAACATGGCGTCGATGTCGCGGGCGAACTCGGCGGTGGCGCGGATGTTCGCCATCGAGACCGGCTGGCCGGCGACGGAGTTGTTCGTGATGGTGAGGACGACGACGGGAATCGCGTCCGCGCCGACTTCCTCGACGAGCGCGTAACCCGCGTCGATATCGAAGTTGCCCTTGAACGTCTCCGTCGAGTTGGGGTCCCGCGAGGCGGGCGACGGGCAATCGACCGGTTCCGCGCCCTGATTGACGACGTGGGCGCGGGTCGTATCGAAGTGCGAGTTGTTCGGCACCACGTCGCCGTCCTCCAAGAGGACGCCGTAGAGGACGTTCTCAGCGCCGCGGCCCTGATGGGTCGGCACGACGTGCTCGAAGCCCATCACGTCGCGGACCGACTCCGCGAGTCGGGCGAACGACTCGCTGCCGGCGTAGGCCTCGTCGCCGCGAATCATCGCCGCCCACTGCTCTGCGGACATGGTGCCCGTCCCCGAGTCGGTCAAAAGGTCGATGTACACGTCGCGGGCGTCGAGGTTGAACGCGTTGTAGCCGGCGCGTTCGAGGGCGGCCTCGCGCTCCTCGCGCGAGGGGAGTTCGATGGGCTCGACCATCTTCGCCTTGTACGATTTCATGCCCGCAATAGGGCCGCGAATGTGAAGTAATCGGCAGGCGGAAAATCGAGGGGCGACGCCCGATTTCCGGCGCTCGTGGACGGGAGTGTGCATCGGTGTCGCCGGCTGTTCCGCGCTCGCCACGAAGCGACCTCGGCGACCGTCGCGTACCACCGGCCGTTGGCGTCGCTGGCGGAGAGGCGAGCGCGTGAAAACAGCGTCGAGAGGTACGGAACCCGGAGTTAGAACTCGTCTTGGATGATGCCGAGCGTCTCTTCGCGGTCGTCCCACGCCACGAAGATGGCGACGGAGGTCGCCGAGGTGATGGCGTCGTGGATGTTGATGCCGGCATCGGACAGCGGCTGGACGATGTCGAGGATGACGCCGGGGCGGTTCGGGAGTTCGCCGCCCGTGACGCGGACGACGGCGATGTCGTCTTCGACGGTGACCGAAGACAGCGCGTCGTCGGCGACGACGCGGTCGTGGAGGACGGCCTCGGCCCGGTCGGAGTCGTCTTCGAGGACGTAGAACGTGATGGAGTCCATCCCGGAGGCGACCGAGTCGACGTTGATCTCCTCGTCTCGGAGCGCGGCCGAGAGGTCCGCGAGGATGCCCGGTCGGTTGCGAATCGCCCGCCCGGCGACGGTGAGACACGCGAGGGGCTCTTCCTGCATGTCGATGAGGTTGTGGAACTCGCCTTCGATGAGCGTCCCGCCGGTGAGCAGGTCGCCGTGCTGGTAGTGGACGACGCGAACGTCCAGCGCCGCGTCCTTGTACGAGAGCGCGGACGGCGCGACGACCTCGGCCCCGCGGAACGAGAGGTTCCGGAGTTCGTCGACGGTGATGCGACCGACGTTGCGCGCGCCTTCGACAACGCGGGGGTCGCCGGTCATGACGCCCTCCACGTCGGTCACGATGACGACCTCGTCGGCGTCCATGTAGTTGCCGAGCATCACGGCGGAGGTGTCGGAGCCGCCGCGGCCGAGCGTCGTGATTTCGCCGGCGTGGTTCTGCGCGAGGAAGCCGGTGATGACCGGGACGACGCCGTCGAGTTCGGCGGCGAGCTTCGCGGCCCGCTCTCTGGTCGCCTCGACGTCGACCTCGCCGAGGTCGTTCGTGATGACCGGCCACTCGTCGGTGCCGGGTTCGACGAACAGGGCGTTGACGCCGCGGGCGGCCAGCGCCGCCTTGAGCATGCGCACGCTGGTCCGCTCGCCCATCGAGACGATTTCCGCGCGGTCGCGGTCGTCGGCCTCGAACTTGATTTCGTCGAGGAGGTCGTCGGTCGTCGAACCCATCGCGGAGGCGACGACGGCGATTTCGTGACCGTGCTCGACGGCCGCGGCGATAGAGTCGGCGGCGCGGTTGATTCGGTCGCCGCTACCGAGCGAGGTGCCGCCGAACTTCGCGACTACGCGCATCGTCCCTCCGGTGCGTCGCGTCGCTTCGGGGCTTCGTTAGTAAACATGCGAGGGGCTAACGCGGGGGGACGTATAACTATGTCCTCCGATTCAACCGTTGCCGTCACCCTCGAATCCGGCGCGGAGACGGCCCGTACCGCCGCCTCGCGTGCGGAGATTTATCACCGAAGCCGCGGAACGTTCGGGCATGGATGTCAGAGACGCCGTGGACACCGACGCCGAGGCGCTCGCCGCCGTCGCCGACGCGCCGATACGGGCGATGCGGCGGCTGATACGCGACCGGACGGTCCGCCTCGCCACCGCGGACACGGGCTCCGACCCGAACGTCGACGCGCCGGCCGACGACGAACCGGTGCTCGGCTTCGTCGGCTTCGACGTTCGCGACGGCGTCCTCCACGTCACCCGACTCGGCGGCACCGAGGCGGCGGTGCGGCGACTGCTGGAGGAGCCGCTCCGCTTCGCCAGCGCCGAGGACCTGCCGGTCGAGGTGCTCGTCCTCGAATCCGAGGCCCCGCTGTGCGAAGCGGTCGAGCACGTCGGCTTCGACCGAGTCGGCCACGGCCCGCGGTTCGAGGGATCGTCGACGGTCCGGTACGTCCTCGACGAGACGGGGTAGTTAGTCCTCGCGGTCGGCGAGAACCGACGGAGGGAATACATACCACCCGCTCGTCTGGTGGCCCATGACCGAACGACGCAGGAACCGGCGGCCGGAAGTGAGACGACTGTGACCGCGGTCGAAGAACTGTTCGTCTCGCTCGCCGGTTCGGACCCGGTGATGCAGGGTCTCCTCGGCGGCATCGTCATCGCCGGCATGAACATGCTGGGCGCGCTTCTCATTCTCATCTGGCGCGACCCGTCGAAGCGCTCGCTCGACACGCTCCTCGGCTTCGCCGCCGGCGTCATGCTCGCCGCGAGTTTCACGAGCCTCATCCTCCCCGGTATCGAGGCGGCGGGCGGCAGTCCGATTCCCGTCCTCGTCGGCTTCGTCATCGGGGTCGTCGTCCTCGACCAAGCGGACCTGTGGATTCCGCACGTCCACATCCTCGTGACGGGGAAGACCCGGACAGACGCTCCGGAGACGGAGACGAAGATGGCCTCGGTCGTCCTCTTTATCGTCGCCATCACTATCCACAACATGCCCGAGGGCCTCGCCGTCGGCGTCGGCTTCGGCTCCGGCGACCTCGGGACCGCCATCCCGCTGATGCTCGCCATCGGCATCCAGAACATCCCCGAGGGGCTGGCCGTCTCCATCGCCGCCGTCAACGCCGGCCTCCGAAACACGACCTACGCGACGTTCGCTGGCATCCGTGCCGGTCTCGTAGAGATTCCGCTCGCCGTCTTCGGCGCGTGGGCCATCCAGTACGCCTCGGCGCTCCTCCCCTACGCGATGGGCTTCGCCGCCGGCGCGATGCTGTTCGTCATCTCCGACGAAATCGTCCCCGAGACGCACTCGAACGGCCACGAGCGCGTGGCGACGTTCGGGACGATGGTCGGCGTCATCGTGATGCTCTACCTCGACGTGACGCTCGGGTAGTCGAAGCGGCTCGGCGCGCGAAAACAGGGCGCTCCGGGACGCCGCAAACACAGGAGTTCGAGTGGAAGCGAAGGGGTTCAGTCGCCGGTTCGGCGTCAGAGAAGCGGTGTCGAGGGCGCGTCAGTCGTCGGCGAGCGGCGGGTCCGACGGGACCTCGTGGTCCGAGAGCCCGGCGGTCGGCGCGAGGAACTTCGCCGGGTCGAACGCGTCGAGGTCGTCGCCGGCGGCCACGCGCGACGGCCAGTCCGGGTTGGCGAGCGCGCTCGTCCCCAGCGTGAACAGGTCCGCGCCGGCGTCGACGGCGGCACGCGCCGCGTCCGGGTCGCCGAGACCGCCGTTGGCGATAACGACCGTGTCGTCCGTGACGTACTCGGCGGCGGCCTCGGCGAGCGACGGGCCGTCCGCGCCGAAGGTCGGACTCGTCGCGTCGGTCTCGGTCGTGTGGACGTAGTCGGCTCCGGCCGCCGACAGCTCCTCGAAGAAGACCGCGGCCGCGTCCTCGCCCTCGGGCCACTCGTAGTCGCCGTCGGTCACTTTCTCCTGCGAGACGCGGATGCCGACGACGAACTCCTCGGGGACCGCGTCGGCGACCGCCGAAAGGACCTCGGCGGGGAATTTGACCCGGGACTCGGGACCGCCGCCGTACTCGTCGTCGCGCCGGTTCGCGTCCGCCGCGAGGAACTCGTTGAGGAGGTAGCCGTTCGCGCCGTGGAGTTCCACGCCGTCGAAGCCGGCTTCGACCGCGTTCCTCGCCGACTGTACGAAGCCCTCGCGGACGGTTTCGAGGTCGGCCTCGTCGGCCGCCTTCGGGACCGCGAACTCGCCGCTTCCGCCGTAGGCTTCGGCCTTCTGGCCGTCGGGCTGGACCGCGGAGGGCGCGAGCGTCCGGTCGCCGTCGAGGTGGGGGTTGCCCTGCGACTGCGCTCCGGCGTGCATCAACTGCGCGAAAATCGGCGTGTCGACCTCGTGGACGGCGTCCGTGACGTTCGTCCACGCCTCGACGTGGTCGTCGGTGACGAGCCCCGGCTGGTTCAGGTAGCCCTGACTGTACGCGTCGTCCGTGTAGACGCCCTCGGTGACGAGAAAGCCGAAGCCGCCGTCGGCGAACTTCCGGTAGTAGTGGGCTATCTCGTTGGTCACCAAGCCCTCGTCGGTGGCGCTGATGCGCGTCATCGGTGCCAGCCCAGCTCGGTTGGCCAGCGACAGCTCGTTCAGACTCGTCGCGTCGAACAGCGCGTCGTCAGTCATCACCGACTCTGTGGGCGTCGCGGATAAAAAGCGACGGTGGAATGGTCCCGACCGCCGCACATCCGGCGTGCTATCAGAGCGCATACTGGGTAGGAGAACCGCCGCCGAGTCGGACAGTCGTCAGTAGCGAAACGGTCGCCGCCTCAGGAGAACTTCCGGACCGTCATGTTCAGCGTGTCGAGGTCGACGATGGGCGCGTAGCCGGCGTCGGGGTCGATGTTGACGGACTTCTGGAAGTCAGTCTGGGCCTGCCAACAGCCGGAGTTGACGGCGAGGACGTTGTGGTACTTGCCCCAGCCGAGTTTGTGGACGTGGCCGGTGTGGAAGATGTCGGGAACCTCCTCCATGACGAGGTAATCGAGCTCCTCGGGCGCGAGGCGGGTGTGACCCCCGAACTGCGGCGCGACGTGGCGCTTTTTCAGGAGCTGGTACATCGCCTTGTGCGGCTCGTCGTAGCTCGCCTTGTCGGCCGGCAACTCGGCGATGACCTCGTCGAGCGAGACGCCGTGGTACATGAGGACGTTGACGCCTTCGAGCGTGACCATCGAGGGGTTGCTCGTGATGCGGGCGTCGTGGGCCGACATGATGTCGCGGAGTTCGTCGTCGAAGCCGGGTTGTGGCTCCGCGAGTCGGACCGCGTCGTGGTTGCCCGGAATCATCACGATGTCGAGGTCGCCGGGCACCGATTTGAGGTGCTCGGAGAACGCCTCGTACTGCTCGTAGATGTCGATGACGTCGAGTTCCTCGTCCTGGTTCGGGTAGACGCCGACGCCCTCGACCATGTCGCCGGCGATGAGGAGGTACTCGATGCGCTCTGCCTCCTCGGTGTGGAGCCAGTCGGCGAAGCGGTTCCACGCGCCGGCCATGAACTCCTGACTGCCGACGTGCACGTCCGAGATGAGCGCCGCCTGTACGTCCCTGTCGGCGGTGTTGGGGCGGTGGCTCCGCGGCACGTCGGGGAAGTGCATCGAATCGACGAAGAGGATGCCCGCGTCGCCCGACAGCGTCCCCTGGACCGCGATGCACTCGTCCATGAGGAGTTCGTCGACGTAGCCCGCGATGTCCTTGTCCTTCATCACGAGACAGGGGAACGTCCCCGTCGTGTCCTCGAGGTCGATAATCCAGTGGCCGCTCTTGGTGGACCGAACGTCGTCGACGAGGCCGATGAGTTCCGCGTCCTCGCCGCCGGACATGTTCGAGATGGCCTTCGCGGGACGGTGGTTGACGCGCCCGCGGAGCATCTTCGAGAGCTTCTCGTAGCGGTCGCGGAACACCTTCACGAAGTCGTCGTACTCGCCGGTTCCCGTCGACTGGCCGGTCATGTCGTTGGCGATGCCGAGAGAGCGAAGCGACGGGTCGACGTTTCGACCGCCCGAGTTCTCCTGCGCTTCGGCTGGAGCCGATTGGGCGGTGTGGTCCGCGTTGTCGTGCGATGTTGCAGCGGAAACGGAGGGGTCGGGCGCGACGGTGGTGGATGCGTCGACATCCGTCGCGTCCGCGGTGGCCGCGGCGGTCGAGCCCGTCGATTCGGTTCCCGGCGGGTCCGCGGTGGGGGCGGACGCGAGCGCCTCGCGGACGTGGTCGGCGGTGATGCGAAGCGCGTCGTCCGGGGTGGCTTCGACGACGCGGGCGAGAGTACGACCGGGGTCGTCGGAGCCGGCGATGAGGGTCACGGCCTCGCGTTCGGCGTTGTAGCCGCGACCGACGAGCGCCCGGACGATGCGCGCCGGCGTCTCCAGTGGCACACCCGGAGTGTGCGACACGCGGCAAAAAGGATGCCGAAACCCAGAACGTTGAAACCCAGTCCGGGTAAACTGGGAGTGATGAGTGACGACGACGGCCGCCCGCCCTCCCCCGACCCGCGGCGCGGTCCCGCCTCCGACGAAGGCGTTCTGACTCGGCTCCGGACGGCAGAGGAGGGGCCGCTTCTGTTCGTCCGCGAAGTCCTGACGAGCGCGCTCGCCGTGTTGGCCGTCGGGTTGCTCCTGTTCGCGGTGAGCGGCGTGTGGCCGCCGATGGTCGCCGTCGAAAGCGGGAGCATGGAGCCGCACATGCACAAAGGCGACCTCGTGTTCATCACGGGGCCGGAGCGATTCGCCCCGGACGCGTCCGTCGAAGGAACCGCCGTCGTCACGGCCGAGACGGGTGCCGAAGTCGATTACCGGAAGTTCGGCGGGCCCGGTAGCGTCATCGTCTACGACGACCCCGGCGCTGGCGGCCCCCCGATTATCCACCGGGCGATGCTCTGGGTCGACGAAGGAGAGAACTGGTACGACAGGGCGAACCCCGAGTACATGTCCGCCGACAACTGCCGGGAACTCGCCAACTGCCCCGCCGACTACGCCGGCTTCATCACGAAAGGCGACAACAACCCGCGGTACGACCAGGTAAGCGGCATCGCCGACCCGGTCCGCCCCGAGTGGGTCCAGGGCGTCGCGCGAGTCCGCATCCCACTTCTCGGGTGGGTCCGCCTGACGCTCGCCAACTCGATGGCGACGACGACCCCGGTCGCGCCCGTCTCTCTCGACTCCGTCGAGTCTGTCGAGTCCGGCGAGTCTGTCGGGTCTGTTGACGTGATGCCTGACGCCGCGGCGACTGATGATGTGCCGACTAACGACGCGACGACTAACGACGCGCCGACGATTGAGGCGACGGCCGCCGACGCACCGACGGCACCGCTTCAGGTCGAGCCATCGGCGCTATCGGAACTATCGGTGACGGTGACACCGATGCGAGCCGGCGCGCTCGCGGCGTGACACGAGTGCAGTAACAGAGTCGAACTTCGTTCTTCAGTCGTTCTTCAGTTGTTCTTCAGTCGTCTTCAGTTGTCGAACCGCGCCTGCACGAACGGCTGTGCGCTCTCGATGTCGCCGAGTCGGGAGTCCGTCAGCAGGACGGCCTCGGTCTCGTCGATGGGGACAGAGAGGCTGATTTCCTTGGTCCGGCCGTAGCGACCCTTCGAGACGACGACGGCGTTGACGATGCCGAGCATGTCGAGTTCCGAGATGAGGTCGGTGACGCGGCGCTGGGTGAGTACGTCGGCGTCGATCTCCTCGCAGAGGCGCTTGTAGATGTTGAACACCTCGCCGGTGTTGATGTTGCGGACGCCGTTTTTCTCCAGGAGGATGATGGCGAAGAGGACGATTTTCGACTGCGTGGGGAGGGTGCGGACGACCTCGACCACGCGGTCGAGTTCGATTTTGTCCTGCGCCTGCCGGACGTGGGCCTCCTCGACGGTGTCGGCCTGCCCGCGCTCCGCGAGTTCGCCGGCCGTGCGGAGCAGGTCGAGCGCGCGCCGGGCGTCGCCGTGTTCCTGCGCGGCGAACGCGGCGCACAGCGGAATCACGTCGTCGGTGAGCGCGCCGGGCTTGAACGCCACGTCGGCGCGGTGCTGGAGGATGTCGCGGAGCTGGTTCGCGTCGTACGGCGGGAAGACGATTTCCTCCTCGCCGAGGCTCGACTTGACGCGGGGGTCGAGGAAGTCGGTGAACTTCAGGTCGTTCGAGATGCCCATGATGGAGATGCGAGAATTGTCGAGTTCGGAGTTCATCCGCGAGAGGTTGTAGAGCGTGTCGTCGCCCGACTTCTCGACCAGTTTGTCGATTTCGTCGAGCATGATGACGACCACGCGCTCCTTGTAGTCGACGGCGTCGAAGAACGTCGTGTAGACGCGGTCGGTCGGCCACCCGGTCATCGGCACCGTCTCCATCTCGTCGGCGTCGTCGTCGAGTTCCGCCGCGCGCTCGTCTATCTCGGCGATGGAGTCGTAGGGCGTGTCTTCGAGGGCGTTGGGGTCTTCTGTCGCCCGCGTGCGCATCTCGTCGAGGCGCTCCTGTTCGGCCTCGATGCGCTCGACGTTCTTCTCGATGAACTTGTTCGCCAACTGCGCGAGCACGCGGTACTGCGTGTCCGTCACCTCGCAGTTGATGTACTCGACCTCGCAGGGCACGTCGTACTTCTGGGAGGTGGATTCGAGTTCCTGGCTGACGAACTTCGCGCTCGCGGTCTTCCCGGTCCCCGTCTTCCCGTAGATGAGGATGTTCGACGGCGTCTCCCCGCGCAGGGCGGAGACGAGAATCGTCGCCATCTGGTTTATCTGGTCGGTCCGGTGGGGGAGTTCGTGTGGCGTGTACGACGGGCGGAGGACTTCCTTGTTCTCGAAAATCGGCTCGCCGGCGAGGAGGTCGTCGAACAGGCCCTTGGACTCCTCGTCGTCGTTGAGAACGACTTTGTCGAGCCCGACGTCGGGGTCTTTGTGCTGGTCGAGGTCCTCGTCGGCCGCGTCGGCGTCGGGGCCGATGCTCGCCTGAATGTCGATGTCTTCGGGGGAGACGTCGTCCTCGGCGGCTGTCGTCGCTCCGGCGGACGCATCGTCAGCGGACGCGTCGTTACTGGACGCATCGCCGGAGTCGCCGCCGGAGTCACCGTCGATGGCGCTGTCGTCCGACGTGCTGTTCCCGACTTCCCCTCGTGTGCCGCCGCGCGGATTCTCTTCCTCGTCCATCGTGAATACCCCTTTGTTTCAAGTGGAATAGTCGCCCGCAGCGGCGCATAGGGTGCGTGAAGCCGGTGATAGCCGGCATCTACGCATCACGCCGAAGAAGGCGATTCCAGATGATGCAAAGGAACCAAACGAACAGTCGGTACAAAAATCTTACTTCTCCGACTTGTCTGCCGTCGTTCGACCCGAACTCGGCCGGACGGGACCGTTTCAACACGAACGACCCCGACTCGGCCGGAAGCGAAGACTCCGTGACTGCAGTTCGAAAGCGGGGTCGGAGTGGTCAGTCGATGGTGGTCCGCGGTCGTCTCGACACCGAGAGTGGAGCGTCTCGGAGTCGAAACCAGGGGCGAAAGTCAGGAACGGGTGGGAGGAGGTTCGGATGAAGGGGAGTAGTTCGAGTCGATTGGAGAACGCAATCGGACAGAGTCGGCGAGCAGTCAACGGACAGAGTCGGTGAGCAGTCAGCGGGCAGAGTCGGTCGGACTGTTGGACGGTCGGACTGTTAGACGGTCGGACAGCTGGACGGTGAGGACTAGCCACGGTCCCGTCGAATTGAAACGCGTCGGTTCGAACAATCGCGCTCTGTCGAGTCGAACCGCGGGCCGTGTCGCGACTCCGAACGGCGGCGGTAAGTTTGGACGAACGAGGGTCGCACACCGGACTCCCGGTGGCTCTACACCGAATCTCCAGTCGGCACGAAAGCCCATCGGTACGTGTGGGTGGAGTGGAAGTCGGAGTCGAGTAGGTGTCCGACGAGAAAAATTGGTGCGGTGGACCCCCTTGTTTCGTGTGGAGACGGCCGAAACACGCTTTCGGAGAAATCTGAGGCGAGAGTGGTTTTGCGGCCGGTCTAACCCCTCCATTTCCTATGCAATTAAGTGGTCGATCTCCAGTTCGACGGGAAACCCCTGGGACTCGGATGCCCCACACCCCTTCGTTTCGGGTGGAGCCGTGAGAGGGTGGGGAGGGGGTCTCGGTGGCCTTTAGATAGGGATAGCTTTATGACTCATATTCGCATACCGTACCCGTACTGGGGCAAAAAGAGATATTATTGTACTCCCCTAGAATAGAATTAACGTCCGACCGCCGTCTAGCGGTCTCCCCCCACCCACCCCTTCGGACCGTTCCACCCGAAACGAAGGGGTGGGGGTGTCCCGAGACGAGATGTTCACCTCCGTCGAAGCGGGCCTCCACCACGACTCCGACGCGAGTCCAATCCCGGACCGGCGTGGTTGCAGTTCGTGCCAACCCAACTATATTATTTAGTCCGTTGGGTGGTTCGTCCTGTTCGGTCCGTGCTCACCCGACCGACTGACTGACTGCTGACGGTCTGATTGACGTCCGCGGACCGGTCCGCAGACGAAACGGACGGGGTCACGAGACACGAACTTCCCGGGACTGACCTTTTTCGCCTCGCACACGTGTACGCCCGAAGTAGCAATTTGCAGAGCGGGTCTCCCGGCGTGCGAATTTGGTCGGCGGTCAGTCGGCCGCGTTCGACCGCTCGGCACGCCGCGGCTGAAGGTCCGTTCGTCGTTCGTCTTCGGCCCGCTCGTTTCGGGTCCATTCGAACGCCGTCCGCGACGTTTCGTTTCTGTCGTCTTGTCTCCCACGTGACTGGTGTCTGACGTAGTGCTTAAGTGAGTCCGGTTGGGTGATACCTCCATACGCCCTCCACGACGCGTTCGGGAGGTGCGGGAGGCCCAGGATGGGACTGCTCACAGATCTTAGAGACAGCATCTCACGAGTCGTCGACCGGCTCTTTTCGGAGAGCGAGCCGAAGCGGATCGGTATATATGGCCCGCCCAACGCCGGGAAGACGACTCTCGCAAATCGTATCGCCCGTGACTGGACCGGTGACGCCATCGGTCCCGAGAGCCACATCCCTCACGAGACTCGCCGCGCCAGGCGGAAGGAGAACGTCGAAATCGAGCGGAATGGCAAGAAAGTCACCATCGACATCGTCGACACGCCGGGTGTCACGACGAAGGTCGATTACAAGGAATTCCTCGAACACGACATGGAGAAAGACGACGCCGTCCGCCGGTCCCGCGAGGCGACCGAGGGCGTCGCCGAGGCCATGCACTGGCTCCGCGAGGACGTCGACGGCGTCATCTACGTGCTCGACAGCACGAAAGACCCGATATCGCAGGTCAACACGATGCTCATCGGCATCATCGAGAGCCAGGACCTGCCCGTGCTCATCTTCGCGAACAAGATCGACCTCGAAGATTCGAACGTCGAGCGCATCGCGAACGCGTACCCACAGCACGAAACAGTCGAGTTGTCAGCGCTCGAAGGGGAGAACATGGACGAAGTGTACGCCAAAATCGCGGAGTACTTCGCGTGATTCACCATGCCTGAAGCAACCGCCTCCGACAACGGCTCCGACGGGGTCCAGATAGACCTCTTCAGCGGGAATCGGATGGCAAACCTCACGAGCATGGAGAAGATTCGGCTCATCCTCGACGGTGTCCGCGACGGTAACATCGTCATCCTCGAAGAGGGTCTCTCGCCCGACGAGGAGTCGAAGCTCATCGAGGTCACGATGGCCGAGATAAGCCCCGACGAGTTCAACGGAATCGAAATCGAGACGTATCCGCGCTCGCAGACCGCAGACCAGAGCTTCCTCGACCGGCTCATGGGCCGACAGTCGACCCAGAAGCTCACCGTCATCGGTCCCGCGAACCAGATTCAGACGCTTCACAAGGACGAGAACCTCATCAGCGCGCTCGTCTCGCGAAAGTAGGGGGTCCCACGAACGCCCTCACGCGCCATCCGGCGCCAACATCCATCAATGCCACATCAATGCACCACGTGCGGTAAGGTGTTCCCCGACGGCTCGAAGGAGATGCTCTCGGGGTGCCCGAGCTGCGGCGGCAACAAGTTTCAGTTCAAGCCCGCGTCGAGCGGGAGCGCTCCCGCGAGCGCCAGCGACGACACGCCGTCGACGGGCGGCGCCGGAACGCGGGACCTGACCTCCTCGGCGGCCGACGCCGTCCGAGACCGCGCGCAGCAGCAGTCCCACCCCGACGCGACCGACGAAGAGTCGATGACCGTCAGCGACTGGGCGAACGCGAATGCGAACCCGGACGCCCCACAGCGAACCGAGACCGGCGACGCAGCCGACTCGACCGGAAGCGAGCCGTCGTCGACCGGTGCGGCCGGGTCGAGCGACGCGGCTGACGCAGCCAACGCGGGTGGCGAACCCGAAGACAAACCCCGCGGTTGGGGCGAGTGGCCGTCTGCGCCCGGCGAGTCTCCGGGAGCAGACCCGCAGGAGCCCCCAGCGTCGCGGAACGAATCCCGAGGTGAGTCCGCGACGGAGCGACCCAGTCGCTCGGCGGACTCGGCCTCGCCTCCGGACCGCGCGCCCGGTAAAATCAACGCGCGCGAGACGGACGAGGACAACTCCCAGAAGAGCGCCCGAAGCGACGTCGTCACGCCCGAAGAACTCGCGGCCGCCGACGCGAACCGACCCGGCCCGGCGGCCGAGACGCCGGCCGAAGCGTCCCCCGACCCCGACGCGGCGGCCGGTCAGCCGGGCGAAGCCGCGCCCACGGACGCGGACGGCACGGTCATCGAACCGTCGTCCGACGAGCGACCCAACCTGGACCAGCTCCGCGAGGAGCTCAACGACCAGTTCGAGAGCATCAAAATCGTCAATCCCGGTCAGTACGAACTCAACCTCATGGAGCTGTACGACCGCGACGAGTACATCATCTCGCTCCGCGAAGACGGCCGCTACGTCATCGAAGTCCCGGACTCGTGGGGTCCCGGCAACCGCGAAGACTGAGCGCGCGGTCCGCGCCCGCCCGATTTCTCACCCCGTTGTTTCCGGTGCAACGCCGACCGTTCGGCTCCGTGCGTACGAGTTCGTCTGTCGAATCGGCACAATCGTTATATACAATAGTTGAGAGTATATCTCCTTGGGGAAGCGCTATGTCCAATCCGCACAACGAAAAGGTCGCCGAGTGGGCGTCGCTCCTCGGAGCGTCGCTCCCGTCCGCGCGACCAGACGACCCTGACCTCGACACCGCCGACAGCGCGGGGTAAGACCGCCGCGGCGTCTCCCGGCGGACTGCTTTACTTTCACCCCGCTCTGCGAACCCTTATCGGCGAGGACGAGTAATCGTCACCGATGCCGGCCTCCGAGGACGTTGCGTACGTGGACCATCCGTTACTCGCGCCGTCGTTCATCGAGCGACGGCTCTATCAGATTCGCCTCGCCGGTACCGCGCGCAACGGCCACACGCTGGTCTGTCTCCCCACCGGTCTCGGGAAGACGACCGTCAGTCTGCTCGTCACGGCCCAGCGGCTCTACGACGTGGGCGGGAAGTCGCTGTTTCTCGCGCCGACGAAGCCGCTGGTCCAACAGCACGCCGACTTCTACCGCGAGGCGCTGAACGTCCCCGACGACGAAATCGTCGTCTTCACCGGGGACGTTCGGCCCGACGACCGGGCCGCGCTCTGGCAGGAGGCCCAGATCGTTATCGCCACGCCGCAGGTCATCGAAAACGACCTCATCGGCAACCGAATCTCGCTTCGGGACGTGACGCACCTCACCTTCGACGAGTGCCACCGCGCGAGCGGCGACTACGCCTACGTCTACATCGCCGAGCGCTACCACGCCGACGCCGAAGACCCGCTCGTCACGGGGATGAGCGCCTCGCCCGGCGGCGACGAGGAGGCCATCCTCGAAGTCTGTGAGAACCTCGGAATCGTCGACGTGGAGGTGATGACCGAGGAGGACGCCGACGTGTCGGAGTACACCCACGACACGGACGTGGAGTGGAACCGAATCCAACTCCCCGACGAGATTCTGGAGATACGCGACGCCCTCAACGAGGTCATCACCGACCGCCTGGAGAAGCTCAAGCAGTTGGGCGTCACCAAATCCACGAAGCCCGATATCTCGCAGAAGAAGCTCAACCGGATGCGCGCGGAGCTACAGCGGCTGATGAACGCCGACAAGTCGGAGGGCTACAAGGGCATGTCCACGCACGCGGAGGTGATGAAGCTCCGCCGGGCGGTCGAACTCGTCGAGACCCAGTCGGTCGAGTCGGTCCGGCGGTACTTCGAACGCCAGCGCAACGCCGCCCGGTCGTCGGGCGCGTCGAAGGCGAGCCAGCGACTCGTCGCCGAACCGAAGGTCCGCGAGGCGATGCGGAAAGCCGAGTCGTTCGACGGCCTCCACCCGAAGTTCAGGAAGACGCGCATCCTCCTCGCGGAGACGCTCGGCATCCAGAACGGCGAGCGCGTCATCGTCTTCACCGAGTCCCGCGATACGGCCGAGGCGCTCACGGAGTTCCTCTCGGAGAGCTTCTCGGTCCGGCGGTTCGTCGGACAGGGCGACCGCGAGGGCTCCGACGGGATGACCCAGAACGAACAGCAGGAGACCCTCGACAAGTTCCGAAACGGCGAGTTCGAGGTGCTGGTCTCGACCTCCGTCGCGGAGGAGGGACTCGACGTGCCCGAGGTCGACCTCGTGCTCTTTTTCGAACCCGTGCCGACCGCCATCCGGTCCATCCAGCGGAAGGGGCGGACCGGCCGGCAGGCCGACGGCCGCGTGGTCGTCCTCCTCGCGGAGGACACCCGCGACGAGGCGTACTTCTGGATATCGCGCCGCCGCGAGAAGACGATGCAAAACGAGCTTCGGGACCTCAAGGGCGCGGCCGACGACCTCGAAGCTGAACTCGACCCCTCCCAGCGCGACCTCTCCGCGTTCGCGGGAGGCGACGGCAGTTCCGCCGGCAACGCGGGGAGTTCCACCGGAAACGGGGGGGTTGACGACGCGGGCGAGAACGGTGCAAACGGGACATCGGCCGCCTCGTCGTCCGCCTCTAACGGCCAGACTGCGACCGCGGCGGCGACCGACTCGGACGGGCAGTCCGGCCTCGCCGACTTCGGTCCCTCTGACGAGGAGTTGGCACAGGCGGAGGACGGCGATGAGGAGTCCGCTGACGGAGACGGCGACCCGGACGACTCGGATGCGGACCCCTCGTCGGCATCCGAAGGCGACGAGACGGGCGAACCGGCCACCGTCGCGGCGGCGGGAACGGACGACGAGGACACCGTCGAAATCGTCGTCGACCAGCGCGAACTCGACTCCAACATCGCCCGCACCCTCTCGAAGCGCGAGGACCTGACGACCAGACTGGAGACGCTCGCGGTCGGCGACTACGTCCTCTCGGACCGCGTCGCGGTCGAGCGAAAGAGCGTCTCCGACTTCCTCGACACGCTCACCGGCGGCGACCGCTCGATATTCGAACAGGTCGCGGACCTCACGCGCCACTACGCCCGGCCGCTTCTCATCATCGAGGGCCGCGACCTCTACGAGGAGCGCAACATCCACCCCGGCGCGATTCGCGGGGCGCTGTCGTCGGTCGCGGTCGATTTCAACGTGAGCGTGCTGTTCACCGAGGACGAAGACGACACCGCGGAGATGCTGGCGACCATCGCCACCCGCGAGCAGACGGACCGCGAGCGAACCGTGAGCGTCCACGGCGGCAAGAGCGCGAAGACGCTCGACGAGCAACAGGAGTACGTCGTCTCCGCCATCGCGGACATCGGCCCGGTCACGGCGCGGACGCTCCTCGAAGCGTTCGGGAGCGTCGAGGCGGTGATGACCGCCAACGAGGACGACCTCAAAGAGGTCCGCGGCGTCGGTCAAGTCACCGCCGAGCGAATCCGCGAGGTCGTCGGCTCGGAGTACCGCTGAAGCGCCGACGAGAATGAGCGCGAGGCTCCGAAACAGAGGGACCGAAGTATGGCGATTTCAACGCCGAGAGCGATGACGGTGCGCCGGTCGCTTATCGGTCGAGCGCGGAGATAGCCTCGGCGGCCTCGCGCGCGGCGGTCAGATACTCGGTCGCACGGCGCGGGTCGTCGGTCGACTCGGCGCGCTCGGCGGCCCACGTCAGCGTCCGCACGAGCGACTCCCGCGCGTCGGTCACGTCGCCGGCGACCTCGCGGGGCGCACGCCGCTCGCTTCCCCGCTCGTCCGCGGTTCGGGGCTGTGTCGGTGCTGCGGCGCGCCCGTTCGTTCCGGTGGGGTCGTGGCGCGCCTCGTCGGCGACCCGGTTCTCCCGAGCCTGCACCGGTTGCCGCGCTCCGGCCTGCGGTCGCTCAGTTCCCGGTGTTCCGGCGTCGGCGCTCGTCGCGTCGGCCGCGTCGGCCGTTTCTGCGGACTCGGTTGCCCTGCCAGACGAGGCCTCGACCCCGGCCTCGCTTGCATCGGCTTCGACGGCCGCCTCGGCGGCCTGCTCGGCGTCTTGGTCCGCGCTCGCCGCGGCCTGCCCCTCGGCCTGGCAGGTCGGGCAGAACACCTGGTCCTCGTAGCGGAACAGGGGGTCGCCGCAGTTGTCGCAGTGCTTGTTGGTCATCGTCGCGCCCTTGAGGAGCAACTCGCTCATGCGCTGGGTCGACTGGCGCTTCTTCTCGTCTCGCTCGTACTTCTCGCGAAGTCGCTGGCGCTCTGCTTCCTTGTCGAAGTCGCTCATGTGCGTGTGGACGCGACGTGCGTCGAAAAACCCCACGGCGTCGTTCGGTCGGTTTCGTCACCGGCGGCCTCGTCGCCTCTCGCGCCCGACGCCACCCCGGCGCTGTCGGACGAAATTCGACGACTGACGAACACGAAATCGACAGACTGCGGTTCGGTGCCCGTTCCGAAACGTTTACTCGGAATCCACAGCGTCGTTAATGTGGCATGACGAAAGTTAGCGTGATTGGTGCGGCCGGCACGGTCGGTGCCGCGGCTGGGTACAACCTCGCGCTTCGCGATGTCTGTGACGAACTCGTGTTCGTCGACATCCCGAAGATGGAAGACAAGACGGTCGGACAGGCGGCGGACACGAACCACGGCATCGCGTACGACTCCAACACGGTCGTGACGCAGGGCGGCTACGAGGACACCGCCGGCTCCGACGTGGTCGTCATCACGGCGGGCATCCCGCGGCAGCCGGGACAGACCCGCATCGACCTCGCGGGCGACAACGCCCCCATCATGGACGACATCGGGTCGTCGCTCGCGGAGTACAACGACGACTTCGTCTCCATCACCACGTCGAACCCCGTGGACCTGCTCAACCGTCACCTCTACGAGACGGGCGACCGCGACCGCCACAAAGTCATCGGCTTCGGCGGCCGCCTCGACTCCGCCCGCTTCCGCTACGTGCTGAGCCAGCGCTTCGACGTGCCGGTCAAGAACGTCGACGCGACCATCCTCGGCGAGCACGGCGACGCGCAGGTTCCGGTCTTCTCGAAGGTCCGCGTCGACGGCAACGACCCCGCCTTCTCCGCCGACGAGAAAGAGGAGATTCTCGGCGACCTTCAGGAGTCCGCCATGGACGTCATCGAGCGCAAGGGCGCGACCCAGTGGGGCCCGGCGACCGGCGTCGCCCACATGGTCGAGGCCGTCCTGCACGACACCGGCGAAGTGCTCCCCGGTTCGCTCGTCCTCGACGGCGAGTTCGGCTACGAGGACACCGCCTTCGGCGTCCCCGTCAAGCTCGGCTCGAACGGTATCGAGGAGGTCGTCGAGTGGGACCTCGACGACTACGAGGCCGACCTCATGGACGACGCGGCCGAGAAGCTCCGCGACCAGTACAACAAAATCGCGTAAGCCGCTTCGGCTCGTCACACACCGACTTTTTGCGGTCGCTGCGTCTCCCGCCGACACGCGTGTCTCCGCGGCGTCAACCGTTATCTCGTCGCCGGGCGATAGTTCTCGTATGTCTACAGTTGGGGACGGTCGGACGGAATCGAACGCGCGATCCGAGTCGTTCGAGCCCCGTCGCGTCTCCGTCTTTCTCCTCGTCGCCTTCGGTCTCGCGGGCGCGACCGCGCTGGCCGTGTCTCTCACCGGCGGCTTGACGAACTCGCCGCCGGTCGTGTTCGGACTCCCGCTGTGGCTCGTCCTCGTCAGCACGTTCTACATGTTCTCGCCGTCGGTCGCGAACGTCGTCACCCGACTCGTCACCGGCGAGGGATGGGCCGACCTGCGGGTTCGCCCCGCGCTCCGGTCGAACGTCGGGACCTACCTCCTCGCGTGGCTCGTCCCCGGTCTGTTCATCGCCGTCGGGGCGGCGCTGTTCTTCGCGCTCTTCCCAGCGTATTTCGACCCCGACGCGACGGCGCTCCGGGGGGTGCTCCCGGCGGGCACGTCGTTCGAACTCGTCTTGGTCGCGCAAATCGCGCAGGCGCTCGTCCTCGGTGCGACGGTGAACACCGCCTTCGCCTTCGGCGAGGAGTTCGGCTGGCGGGGGTATCTCCTGCAGAAACTCCTCCCGCTCGGTCCCCGTCGGGCGGTCCTCCTCTTGGGCGTCGTCTGGGGCGCGTGGCACTGGCCGCTCATCGCGCTCGGCTACAACTACGGGTTCGACTACCCCGGTGCGCCGTGGACCGGCTTTCTGGCGATGGTCTGGATGACGACGATGGTCGGGGTGTTCCTCGCGTGGGTCGCGCTCCGCGCCGACTCGGTGTGGCCCGCGGCGCTCGGTCACGGGATGTTCAACGCCTTCGCGGGCCTCGGGAGCGTCTTCGCGACGACCGGAACGCCGTCGTTACTCGGTCCGACCGCCGTCGGCGTCGTCACCGTCGTTCCGTGGGTCTTCGTCGCCGCGGCGCTCGTGTTTCGCTCGTCGGCGTTCGAGGCGTAGCCCACGTTTCAGAGCCGCCGCTTCAGTTCGTCGGCCGTCTTCTCGCCGACGCCGGGCACGTCGGTCAGGTCCTCGACCGACGCCTCGCGCACGCCGTCGACGCTCCCGAACCGCGTGAGCAGCGCCCGGCGGGTCTTCTCGCCGACGCCGGGCACGTCGTCGAGGACGGTCTTCACCTCGTCGCGGAGCGTCTGGTGGTACTGGACGGCGAAGCGGTGGGCCTCGTCGCGGACGCGCTGGAGGACGTGCAGGTGCGGCGCGTCGTCCGGCCAGTCGAACGTCCGGTCGGGCGTGACGACCAGTTCGCGGTCCTTGGCGATGCCGACGGCGGGCACGTCCCAGCCGGTCTCGTCGAGGGCGTCGAGCGCGGCGTTCAACTGGCCCTTGCCGCCGTCGATGAGGAGTAAGTCGGGGTCCGGGCGGTCGTCGCGGCCCTCCAGCGCGCGGGTCGCCCGCCAGCGGACGAGTTCGCGCATGTTCGCGTAGTCGTCGTTGCGCTCGGGGAGTCGCCGCCGGCGGTAGTCCGCGGTCTCGGCGCTCCCGTCGACGAAGCACACGTCGCTGCCGACGACGGCCTTGCCCTGCGCGTGGCTCACGTCGAAGCCCTCGATGCGGGCGACGCGGCGCACGTCGAGGCCGAGTTCGCGGGCGAGCGTGGCGAGACCGTCGTCGCGGCCGGCGCGCCGGCGGGCGTTCTTCAGCGCGAGTTCGACCAGTTTCGCCTCGCGGCCCGCACCGGGGACGCGGACGCCCACGCCCTCCGATTCGAGCCACGCGACCACGTCCTCGTCGTCGGGATGCTCCGAGAGGACGACCGCATCGGGGAGTTCGCGCTCGGCGTAGAACTGCGCGAGGAACGCCGAGAGGACGGCGGCCGTGCGGTCCTCGCCCTCCGGGGCGTCGAGGTGGTGGCGGGTCCGGTCGACCAGTTGGCCGCGTTCGGCGTGGAGTCGAGCAACTGTCGCCGAATCGCCGCGGAGCGAGACGCCGAGCACGTCGATGGCGCGCTCGTCGGACTGCGAGGAGACAGCGTCTTCGCCCGCGCCGTGGAACGACTCGACGACTTCCAGTCGGTCGCGGAGGTTGGCGGCGCGCTCGAACTCCGCGTCCTGCGCGGCCGCCTCCATCTCCCGGCGGAGCGGGTCGGCGAGGACGCCCGTCTCGCCCTCGAAGAAGCGGACCGCCGACTCGACGTCCTCGCGGTAGTCGCGCTCTGCAATTTCGCCGGTACAGGGGGCCGTACACAGGCCCATCTCGTAGTCCAGACACGGCCGCGAGCGGTTCGAGTACTTGTGGTCCGAACAGCCGCGGAGGCCGTAGGTCTCTCGAATCGCCTTCACGACCGTCTCGACGCGGCCCTTGTCGGTGTACGGCCCGAAGACGGTCGCCGAGTCCTCGGGGTCGCGGGTGACCTCGATACGCGGAACCGCGTGGGCCGTCAGCTGGACGAGCGGGTAGGATTTGTCGTCTTTCAGGCGGACGTTGTAGCGCGGTTGGTGGCGCTTGATGAGGTTGGCTTCGAGGAGGAGCGCCTGCGTCTCAGTGTCGGTAACGGCGAAGTCGATGTGCTCCGCGCGGTCGACCATCCGGGAGATGCGTTCCGAGCGAGGGTCGGCGTACGACCGAACGCGGGCGCGGATGTCGACCGCCTTCCCGACGTACAGGACGGCATCGCCGGCGACGAACTGGTACACGCCGGGGTCCGACGGAAGCGCGCTGGCTCGTTCGCTGACCGCGGCAGGGTCCATCTGCGGTGATTTACGGCGCGAAGGGCTTGAGGCTGACGCGTCGGCCGCACCGCGGCCTTGCGCTCCTCAAATTATCTAATTTGATAATATATGCGAAAGATACTCCTGTGATGCTCTGAAACGTGGCCTCTAATGTCACTTGGTATACTATCTCGCGTCCGTTCGTGGTTCGGTGCGCAGACTCCGTTACCAGACGGCGGAATCGTCGCCGGTTCCGCCACCGACGCGCCGGACTTGAACGTCGACGACGACGTGCTCCTCGACGGCGTCGGCCTCCCGGCGTTCGTCCTCGACGAACAGGGTCGCATCGCGGCGTGGAACGCCGGCGTCGAGTCGTTGACCGGCACGTCCGCGGACGCCGCGCTGGGCCGACGCGACCTCGGCGACGCCTTCTACGGCGACTCCGCGGCCAGCGTGCTCGCGGGGCAGGTCCTCGACAACCCCCGCGACGCCGCGTCGCTCGACGGCGTGGAACTCGACGACCCCGACCGCCTGCTCTACGCCGCGGAGGAGACGTTCGCGGACGTGAACGGCGACGACTGCCACGCCCGACACACGGCGATGCCGCTCTACGAGGGCGACGACCTCGTCGGCGTCCTCCAGACCGTCCGCAACCGCACGACCGAGGTCGAGCGCCACCGCGAGGTCGCCGCGCTCGTCTCCGAGGTCGAATCGACGCTGACCCAACTGAGCCGGGGCAACCTCGACGCGCGGGCGACGATAGACGACAGCGGAGCCGTGGACGACCAACTCTATCTCGTCGTCGACGCGGTCAACGAGACGGCGCGGAACCTCTCGACGCTGGCGTCGAACGTCGAAGACGAGACCGAGACGGCGACCGCGGCGGTCACGCGGGCGGCGTCCGCGGCCGACGCCATCGTCGATAACGTCGAGGAACAGCGCGACCTCCTCGACGAGGGCGCGACCCAGATGCAGCAGTTCAGCGCGACGATGGAGGAGGTCGCCGCCACCGCCGACGAGGTCGACACGGCGGCCACGGAGGCCCGGCAGGCGACCGCCGAGGGCCGCGAGGCCAACAGCGAGGCGCGAGAGGCGACCGAGAGCGTCGTCACGATGGGCGACGAACTCGTCGACCGCGTGACCGAACTCGGCGGCCGCATGGACGACATCGAGGCGGTCGTGGAGGTCATCTCCGAGGTGGCCGAACAGACGAACCTGCTCGCGCTCAACGCGAACATCGAGGCCGCCCGCGCCGGCGAGGACGGCGACGGGTTCGCCGTCGTCGCGGAGGAGGTCAAGTCGCTCGCCGACGAGACGCGCCAGCACACCGAGGACATCACCGCGCAGATAGAGGACATCCAGTCGCAGACCGGCGAGGCGGTCCACGCGGCGACCGAGTCCAACGACCGCATCGAACACGCCGACGAGCGCATCTCCGAGATGCTGGCGGCGTTCGAGGAAATCGCCGCCTCCATCGACACCGCCGCGGACGGCGTCGCGGAGGTCTCCCGCGCGACCGACGAGCAGGCCGAGGCGGTCGAGGAACTGACCGCGACCATCGAGGACGTGCGCGACCGGACCGTCGAGACCGAGGGCGCGGTCGACAGCATCGTCACGGCGACCGACGAGAGCACGCAGGCGCTGTCGGCGCTCGCCATGGAAGTCGAGGAACTGACGGGCAATCGCTCCCCCTAAAGCGAGACGAACGCGCGTTCTTTTCAGGCCACACCGGCGAGGAGGTTCCCGACCACGTAGGCGACCGTCGCGGCCGCCATCCCGACGACGAACATCTCGACGCCGTTGGCGAGCCACGAGCGGTTCGTCACGAGGCTCCGACTCGCGCCGACGGCGAAGAACGCCGCGGCGGTGACGGCGATGGAGACGGGAAACAGCGGTTCGAGCCGGAGTACGTACGGGAACAGCGGTGCCCATCCCGCGACGATGAAGGCGGCGAACGTCGCGGCGGCGGTTCTGACGGGCGTCTTCCCGTCGGTCCGGGCGTGGCCGTCGCCGCGGGCGTCGTGGTAGTCCTCCTCCGAGCGCTCTGAGAGGTAGTTGCTCATGCCCATCGAGAAGCCGTCGGCGAACAGGTTGGCGAACCCGAGGACGATGACGATGCTCGGGCTCAAAGACGCGCCCGCGACGCCGGCGACGACGGCGAACGTCGTGACGATGCCGTCGTTCGCGCCGTAGATGAGTTCCGGGAGGTACCGGCCCGACGACTCCACGTCGTCTCCGAGCAACGTCTCCAACATGCCGGAGTCGTACGCTCGCAGCGCGAATAAACGATAGGGGGGACTCCCGGCGCGCCGTCCGGAGTCGATGCCGGCACGCGTAAGGGAACCCCGTCCGAACCACGGGCCATGAGCGACGACGACACCACGCGGCTCTGGTTGGTCGAGCGGTCCTACGACGACCGGGACCTCATCATCCTCATCTACGCGACGCCCGACGGCGAGTACGAACTCCGGAAGGAGCTCGCCGCGGCCGTGATGCACCAGCGCCGGATGACCGTGACCGCCGCCATCGACGCGCCGACGGAGAACCTCGAACCCGTGGACGACGACGACCTGCGCGAGCGGTACGCGGCGGAAGCGACGAAGATGTCCGACTCTCACGAACCCGACGACGAGGTCTGAGGCGGCTCTGCCGACGCGGACGACGGGGGTCGTCGGCCGCCGATACTGGCCGTCGATGCCGACCGAACCGCCCGACTGCGACGGCCCGACTCTCCCGTCGAACCGCCGTCCTCGCACGGGAATGTTATCGCCCGTGATTTTTGCACCTAAAACCCTTTAACCCAGTGCGACGCAGGCCCGCCCATGGCCGCCATCGAACTGAACGGGGTGACGAAACGGTTCGAAGACGACGAGGGACTGCTCGATTCCGTCCGCTCGTCGTCCGACGCCGACGCCGTCACCGCCGTCGACGACCTCTCGTTCTCCGTCGCGGAGGGAGAGGTGTTCGGGTTCCTCGGTCCCAACGGTGCCGGAAAATCGACGACAATCAACATGCTTCTCGACTTCGTGCGTCCGACGAGCGGGTCCGTCCGCGTGCTCGGACACGACGCGCAGGCCGAGAGCGTGGCCGTCCGGCGTCGGACCGGCGTGCTCCCCGAGGGGTACGACGTGTACGACCGACTCACCGGGCGCGAACACGTCGAGTTCGCCATCGAGTCGAAGGAAGCCGACGACGACCCCGACGAACTGCTCTCCCGCGTCGGCCTCGACCCCGACGAGGCGGACCGCCGCGCCGGCGGCTACTCCAAGGGGATGTCCCAGCGCCTCGCGCTCGCCATGGCGCTCGCCGGAAGCCCGGACCTCCTCATCCTCGACGAGCCCTCTTCCGGCCTCGACCCCGCCGGCGCGCGCGAGATGCGCGACATCGTCCGCACCGAGGCCGACCGCGGCGCGACGGTGTTCTTCTCCAGTCACGTCCTCGCGCAGGTCGAAGCCGTCTGCGACCGCGTCGGCATCATGCGCGACGGCCGACTCATCGCCGAGGACACCATCGAGGGCCTCCGCGACCGCGTCGACGCCGAGGCCGTCCTCCGAATCGACGTCGACGGCGACGCCGACCTCGACGCGGTCCGCGCGCTCGACGGCGTCTCGTCGGTCGAGACCGACGGTGACGGCCTCGTCGTCGGCTGTACCGACGACGCTAAATCGCGCGTCATCGAGGCCGTCGAGGCCGGCGGCGCGACCGTCGCCGACTTCGAGACCGACTCCGCGTCGCTGGAGGACATCTTCCTCGCGTACACCGAGGGCGACGACTCGGCCGACGAACCGGAGGTGACGGCATGACGCTCGAATCCGTCGCGCGCAAGGACTTCCGCGACGCCCTCCGGTCGCGGTGGCTCCTCGGCCTGACGCTGTTTTTCGCCCTCCTCATCGGCGGGTCGGCGGCGCTGTTCTACGGCGTCCTGCTCTCGGGCGCGGGCGCGAACTCCGAGACGCTGTTCGGGCTCTCCACCGCGCCCGGCGGGCTGTTCAACTTCTCCTACGCGGGCATGCTCGGATTCGTCCTCGCGCTCATCGCGCTCGTGACGGCCCACGGCTCGCTCATCGACGAGCGCGAGTCGGGCACCATCAAGCTCCTGCTGTCGCTGCCGAACTCCCGGCGCGACGTGGTGTTCGGAAAGCTCGTCGGCCGCACGCTCGTCGTCATCATCTCGATGCTCGTCGGCTTCGTCCTCGCCCTCTTCGCGATGCTGTTCACCGGCGGGCAGGTCATGTTCGCCTCCTACGCGGGGCAGGTGGCCCTCTCGGGGCTCCTCGCCACGGCGTTCGTCTCCATCGGCATCTGGCTCTCCGCGACCTCGACTTCCCAGCGGCAGGCGCTGTTCGGCACCGTCGGACTGTACTTCATCTTCGCCGTCCTCTGGTCGACGGTCGCCACGGGCGTCCCGCGGCTCGTCAACTGGGTCGTCGAACAGCTCGGCCTCACCGCGCTGACCGCGCCGCAGGTCGTCCAGATGCGCCTTTTCATCAAGTACCTGAACCCGCTTCGGGCCTACGAGACGCTGGTCGCGGAACTGTACGGGCCCGCGGTCGCCGCCCGCCTGTTCAAGGCCGGCCTCGGCGAGCGACTCGCCATCCAATCGACGTTCCAGGAGTCGCTCCCGTTCTACTTCAGCGGGCCGTTCATCCTCGCCATCCTGCTCGCGTGGATTGTCGTCCCGCCGCTGCTCGGCTACCGGGCGTTCAAGAAGACGGACCTCTGAGGCGGAACGACTGACGCCTGAGGTGGGAGCGCCCGCCTCGGCGACGCCGACTTCCGACTGTTCTATTCCGGCGGATACGCCACGCCGCGCTCCGCGAGCAGGTCCTCGAACTCGGCTTCCGAGAGCGTCGGCACGTCGTTCGCCTCGGCGTCGTCGCGCTTCGACTGGCCGGGGTTCTCGCCGACGACGAGGTAGTCGGTGTTGCCCGAAACGGAACCCGTGACGTTGCCGCCGTGCGATTCGACGAGGTCCTTCACGTCGCCCCGGCTCGCGGCGAGCGTCCCGGTCACGACGAACGTCAGACCGTCGAGTTCGTCGCCGCCCGATTCGACGGGTTCTGGGTCGACCCCGCGGGCGAGGAGCGCGCGAATCACGGCGCGGTTGTCCTCGTTCTCGAAGAAGTCGCGGACGCGACGCGCCACCGTCTCGCCCACGTCGGGCACCGTCGTCAGGCGTTCTTCGAACGCGTCGAACTCGCCGTCCTCGGCGTCGGCTTCGATGGGGAACGCCTCGATTGCACCGAACTCGCGGGCGAGGCCGCGGGCGGTCGCCTCGCCCACCTCGGGGATGCTCAGGCCGACGAGGAACGAGTCGAGAGCGGGGTTCGTCGAGTTCTCGACGGCGGCCACGAGGTTCTCGGCGCTCGTCTCGCCCCACCCCTCCAACTCGGCGAGGTCGTCGGCCGTCAGGTCGTAGAGGTCGGCGACCGTCTCGACGAGGCCCGCATCCACGAGTTGGGAGACGCGCTCTTCGCCGAGGCCGTCGATGTCCATCGCGCCCTTGACCGCGAAGTGGCCGATAGAGGCCTCCCGCTGGGCCGGACACGACAGCCCGCCCGAACAGAACGCCAGCGGGCCGTCGCGGTCCACCGCGCTCCCACAGACGGGGCACTCGTCGGGGAACTCGTAGCTCCCGCCGCCGTCTTCGGTGACTTCGACCACCTGCGGAATCACGTCGCCGGCGCGCTTGACGCGGACGCGGTCGCCGACCGCGACGCCGAGGGCGGCTATCTCGTCGGGGTTGTGGAGCGTCGCCCGTGAGACGGTGACGCCGCCCACGTCTACCGGGTCGAGGATGGCGACCGGCGTGAGCCGACCCGTCCGCCCGACCTGCACGACGATGTCGCGGACGGTCGTCACCTCGTGGCGCGCGGGGAACTTGTAGGCGAACGCCCAGCGGACCGAGCGGCTCTTTTCGCCCAACCGCTCGCGGGCGTCCCGCGAGTCCACCTTGATGACCGTCCCGTCGATTTCGTAGTCGAGGTCGTCGCGGGCGGCCTGCATCCGGTCGCGGTAGTCGATGGCCCCCTCAACGTCCTCGGCGCGCTCGATTCGGTCGGCGACGCGGAGGCCCCACTCGCGCAGGCGGTCGAGCGCCGCCCACTGGCTGTCGGGCCGCGCGCTCGCGTCGAGGATGTCGTAGAAGAACACCGCGAGCGGTCGGTCGGCGACGACCGAGGGGTCGAGGTTGCGGAGCGTCCCGGCGGCCGCGTTCCGGGGGTTGGCGAAGGCGTCCTCGCCGGCCTCGACGCGCCGGGCGTTGAGGTCGCTGAAGTCGGATTTCGGCATGTAAATCTCGCCGCGGACGGCGAGTCGCTCGGGGTGGTCCCCGCGGAGCGACAGCGGGACGGTCGGAATCGTCTTCACCTGCGCGCTCACGTCGTCGCCGCGCCGGCCGTCGCCGCGGGTGGCCGCGCGGACGAACTCGCCGTCCTCGTAGACGACTTCGACCGAGAGGCCGTCGAACTTGGGTTCGCAGACGTAGTCGACGTCGCCGACTTCGCGGCGGACGCGCTCGTCGAACTCCCGGAGGTCGTCGGCCTCGGTGCTCTGGTCGATAGAGAGCATGGGCGCGACGTGTTCGACCGTCTCCAGCGCGTCGATTGGCTCGCCGCCGACGCGGTTCGTCGGGCTGTTTGTCGTGTCGAGGTCGAACGCGCCTTCGAGCGCGACGAGTCGGGAGAACAGCGCGTCGTAGGCCGCGTCGGAGACGAGCGGGTCGGCCTCGACGTAGTAGCGGTGGTCGTGCTCGCGGACGGCCTCGCGGAGGAGCGCGGCCTGCTTCTCGGCCGCCTCGCGCGAGAGCGACTCGGCGGGTTCGAACTCGGTCGGCGGGTCGCGGAGGTACGGGTTCGACTCGGCGTCGACGTCGGCGTCGCTCATTGGTTCGGGTGTCGGCCGGACGGCGGGTAAACGCTCCGGGGTGACGGCGGGCGGGCCGGTGCAACCAGCGGCGACGACGGCGGTCGAAACCGGGGTGAGACTACGCGCCGCCGCCGCGACTCGCACCGGCGCTTACCGGCGGTTCACGACCATCTCGACCGACCCTTCGGGCCGGAGGGTAATCGAGGGGTCGAACGACAGGTCGTGGGTCGGGTCGACCGTCCACGACTGGGCAATCGTCGCCAGCGCGAGGCGCGCTTCGAGCATGGCGAAGCGGTCGCCGATACACCGCCGCGGGCCGCCGCCGAACGGGAAGTACGCGTACTTCGGGAGGTCGCGTTCGAACGCCTTCGTCCACCGACTCGGCCGGAATTCGAGGGGGTCGTCGTAGAACTGCGGGTCGCGGTGGAGCACCCACTGCTGGACCGAGACGGTCTGGCCGGGTTCGACGCGGTAGCCGCCGACGGTGTCGGGTTCGGCGGCCTCGCGGATGAGTTCCCACACCGGCGGATAGACGCGCATGCCCTCCTTGACGACCTGCTCGGTGTAGGTCAGGCCGTCGAGGTCGCCGAAGCCGGGGCGCTCGCCGTCGAGGACGGCGTCGAGTTCCTCGCGGAGCGTCGCCGCCTGCTCGGGATTCGTCCCGAGGAGGTGGAGCGTGTAGGTGAGTGCCAGCGCGGTCGTCTCGTGGCCGGCGAGGAGAATGGTCACGAGTTCGTCGCGTATCTGCTCGTCCGGCAGGGGTTCGCCGTCGTCGTCGCGGAACGTCAACAGGAGCGAGACGATGTCGTTGGCCTCGGGGTCGGGGTCGTCGTCGCGGTGTTCCGTCACGATGCGGCCGACGACCTCGGTGAGGTCGTCCAGCGCCTGCTGATACCGGCGGTTACGTGGGGTGGGGACCCACCGCGGAACGTCCACCGGGCGCTTCATCGAGGTCGACGAGTAGTCCATGACGGTTTCGAGGGCGTCGCCGACGGCGGACTCCTCCTCGCGGATGTCCACGTCGAACAGCGTCTTCGCGGCGATTTCGACGGTGAGGCTCATCATGTCCTCGTGGATGTCGCGCGTCTCGCCGTCCTCCCACGACGACAGCATGCGCTCCGTGTACTCGACCATCACCTCGCTGTATCGCTGCAGCATCTGCGGGAGGAACGCCGGCTGCATCAGGTGGCGCTGCTGCCGCCAGAACTCGCCTTCGCTCGTGAGCAGGCCGTCGCCGAGGACCGTCCCGAGCGATTCCTGAAACAGCTCGCCTTTGATATACCGCTGGTTCTCCTGCACGAGGACGTGTTCGACGAGTTCGGGGTCGCTCAGCTGGTAAAACGAGATGCCGCCGATGTCGTACTCGGCGACCGGACCGTACTCGCGGGCCACCTCGGTGACGAACGCGAGCGGGTCGTCCGCGTACCGGAGGGTGTGGTGGACCACGGGCTTCGACGGCGGACTCGGCGGTCGTTCTTGACCGCGTTGCGTCGCTTCTGACATGGTTGAAGCTACGGGCGGAACCGGGATGGCGCTACTGCCGATGCCGGCCGGCCCTTTATATAGTGGCTCTCCAAGTCGGTGACGCGACGGCGACGACGGTCACCCGAGGCGGTTCATCACGCGCGATTCGACCTTCCGGAGGTGTTCCGAGACGGTGCTCTGCGAGCAGTCGAGTTCGGCGGCGAGTTCCTCGACCGACACCCGCCGCGGGATGTCGTAGTAGCCGCGCTCGACGGCGGTGTCGAGCACTTCGCGCTGGCGGGCGGTGAGGTCCGCGCGGACGCCGCCGCGGACCGGTTCGTAGTCCGAGAGGCCGTCCACGCAGAACGCGTCGGTGAGCGAGTCGGGGAGCGACGTGACCGCGCCCGAGAGTTGCGCGTGGCTCCCGAGGACGTTGACGACGACGCCGTCGCGGGTGAGCCGAATCGGCGTGTCGAGAAGCAGGTCGTGTTCGTCCACGAGTTCGAGCAGCCGGCGCACGTCGTCGTCGAAGTGAGCCCGGAGACACTTCATGGGTTACTCCGACTCTCGCGCCGCCGAGGTATGCAACTTGCCCTCCGATGCGGACCGTCTCTTCTCTCCCGCGCCGTCCTCCGGGCCGGCCGCCGCTTTTCACCCCCAACCACGGGCAACGCTTGCCGTAACTGACGGTTATTCCTCTGTCCAAGATTATGCACCTCATACATGAACCGAGGCTTCCGCACGCTCGGCCTCCACGCCGGACAGGACCCGGACCCGGCGACAGGGGCCCGCGCCCCGCCACTCTATCAGACCACGTCGTACGTCTTCGACGACGCGGACCACGCCGCGGACCTGTACGCCCTCGAAGCCGACGGCGACGTCTACTCCCGCATCTCCAACCCGACGACCCGCATCCTCGAACGCCGCCTCGCCGCCCTCGAATCGGGCGTCGACGCGGTCGCCACCGCGTCGGGGATGGGTGCCCTCGACGCGCTCACGACCGTCCTCGCGTCGGTCGGCGACAACGTCGTCCTCTCGGAGGACATGTACGGCGGCACGGCCTCGTACTTCTCGAAGACCGCCGTCAGGCGGGGCATCGAATCCCGGACCGTCGAGACGCTCGACGTGGACGCCTACGAGGCGGCCATCGACGACGACACCGCCTTCGTCCACGTCGAGACGGTGGCGAACCCCTCGCTGAAGACGCCCGACTTCGAAGCCATCGCGGCGGTCGCCCACGAGCACCGCGTCCCGCTCGTCGTGGACAACACGTTCGCCACGCCCGCGCTCTGCCGACCCATCGAACACGGCGCTGACATCGTCTGGGAGTCCACGACGAAGTGGCTCCACGGCTCCGGCACGACCGTCGGCGGCGTCGTCGTCGACGGCGGCACCTTCCCGTGGGACGCGGCCGACTACGACGAACTCTCCGGCGAGAACCCCGCGTTCGGCGTCGACTTCGTCGAGCGGTTCGGCGAGCGCGCCTTCGCCGAGGCCGTCCGCCAGCGCGCCGTCAGGAGCACCGGCAGTTGCCAGTCGCCGTTCGACGCGTGGCAGACCCTCCAGGGCGTCGAGACGCTCGCGCTTCGGATGCGCGCCCACTGCGACAACGCCCGCCGCGTCGCCGAGTTCCTCCGCGACCGCGACGGCGTCGCGTGGGTCACCTACCCCGGCTTCGAGGACCACGAGACCCACGACCTCGCCTCGGAGTACCTGCAGGGCGGCTACGCCGGCATGGTCACCTTCGGCCTCGACGGCGAGGACGACGAGGCGGCCTACGGGGCCGCCAAGACCGTCTGCGAGTCGGTCGACCTCGTGAGCTTCCTCGCCAACATCGGCGACGCGAAGACGCTGCTCATCCATCCCGCCTCGACCACGCACGCCCAGCTCTCGATGGACGAACAGCGCGCCGCGGGCGTCGCGCCCGACATGCTCCGGCTGTCGGTCGGCATCGAGGACGCCGACGACATCATCGCCGACCTCGACCAGGCAATCGAACACGCCCTGCGTCAGCAGACGGACGGAGGCTCGGAGGAGCGATGAGCCGAACGCGAACCACGCCCGGCCGCCGGGTCGAATCCGACGTCGTCGACATCGGCGAACACGAGTTCGAGTCGGGCGAGATACTGCCCGACCTGAAAGTCGCCTACGAGGCCTACGGCGAGTTCGACGGGCAGAACGCGGTCCTCGTCTGTCACGGTCTCACCGGGAGCCAGCACGTCGCCGGCCACGGCACCGAGTCGGGCGTCTCCGGGCAGGCCCGCGCGTGGTGGGGCGACATCGTCGGGCCGGGCAAGGCCATCGACACCAACGACTACTACGTCATCTGTGTGAACGTCCCGGGGTCGTGTTACGGTACGAGCGGCCCGGCCAGCGATGGACCGGACGGCGAACCGTGGGGGACCGACTTCCCGCCGGTCACCGTCCACGACTGGACCCGCGCCCAGCGCCGCCTGCTCGACCACCTCGGCGTCGGCCGCCTGCACGCCGTCGTCGGCGGTTCCGTCGGCGGCATGAACGCGCTCGACTGGGCCGTGCAGTTCCCCGATGACGTGGAGCGCCTTGCGGTCGTCGCGTCCGCGGCCCGCCTCGATTCGCAGTGTCTCGGCATCGACGCCGTCGCCCGCCGCGCCATCACCTCGGACCCGAACTGGAACGGCGGCGACTACTACGGCGAGGACCAGCCCTCGCCCGACGCGGGCCTCGGACTCGCCCGCCAACTCGGCCACCTGATGTACCTCTCGAAAGACTCGATGGAGCGCAAGTTCGGCCGGCGCTCCGCGGGTCGCGGCGACCGCGGCGACGCCTTCCCCTCGGACCCCGCGGCGTCCTTCTTCCCGTACCGCGAGGTCGAGTCCTACCTCGACTACCAGGCCGAGAAGTTCGCCGAGCGGTTCGACGCCAACGCGTATCTGTACCTCACGCGCGCCATGGACGACTTCGACCTCTCGGAGGGCTACGAGTCCGACGCGGCCGCGCTCGCCGCCTTCGAGGGCGAGTCGCTCCTCGTCTCCTTTACCGGCGACTGGCACTTCACGACCGAACAGTCCGAGTCGCTCGCGGGCGCGTTCCGCCGCGTCGACGTGCCGGTCGCACACCACGTCGTCGAGTCCGACCACGGTCACGACGCCTTCCTCGTCGAACCCGAGAAGGTCGGGCCGCCGCTCGGTGACTTCGTCGACGAGGGCGTCGCGGGCCGCGCCGTGACCGACACCGCGCCCGACGGCGGCGAACCCGAGGAAGACGAGGACTTCGCCCCGGTCCACTCCTCGCTGTTCTCGCGCTGAGGCGCGGGCGGTCGTGGCGGACGCTCGCCCTCGGTTCTCAGGGGCTTCTTGTCAATTGCTACCGCGTCGCAGAAGCCGGCGGGAATTGCGACCGCCACCGCGCTTTACGCCCGTCCGATTCGACGTTCGGGTATGAGCGACGACGACAGTCCGGGTTTCCACACTCGGAGCCTCCACGCCGGACAGAGCCCCGACTCCGCGACGGGCGCGCGCGCCCCGCCGCTGTACCAGACCACCTCGTACGTCTTCGAGGACGCCGCCGACGCGGCCGCGCAGTTCGCCCTCGAAAAGCCGGGACACATCTACTCGCGGCTGATGAACCCGACCGTCGGGATGCTGCAGGAGCGTCTCGCCTCGCTCGAAGGCGGCGTGGGCGCGGTCGCCACGTCGTCCGGGATGGCCGCGTTCGACCTCGCGACCTTCCTGCTCGCCTCGGCCGGCGACAACATCGTCTCCGCGTCGTCGCTGTACGGCGGGACCTACACCTACCTCACCCACACCGTCGAGCGCCGTGGCGTCACGACCCGGTTCGTGGACACCCTCGACGTGGACGCCTACGAGGAGGCCATCGACGACGACACCGCGTTCGTCCACCTCGAAACCATCGGCAACCCGGCGCTCGTGACGCCCGACATCGAGGCCATCGCGGAGGTCGCCCACGACCACGGGACGCCGCTGTTCGTGGACAACACGTTCGCCACGCCGTACCTCTGTAACCCCATCGAGCACGGCGCGGACCTCGTCTGGCAGTCCACGACGAAGTGGATTCACGGCGCCGGCACGACCATCGGCGGCATCCTCGTCGACGGCGGCACCTTCCCGTGGGACGAGTACGCCGACGACTACCCCGAAATCGCGAAGCCGAACCCGGCGTACCACGGCGTCAACTTCGACGAGACGTTCGGCCCCGCCGGCTTCACCTACGCCGCCATCGCCCGCGGTCTGCGCGACCTCGGCAACGCCCAGTCGCCGTTCGACGCGTGGCAGACGCTCGAAAAGCTCGAATCGCTCCCGCTTCGGATGCGCGCGCACTGCGAGAACGCCCAGGCCGTCGCGGAGTTCTTAGACGACCACGAGAAGGTGTCGTGGGTGAACTACCCCGGCCTCGAATCCCACGAGACCCACGAGGAGGCGTCGAAGTACCTCGATGGCGGCTACGGCGGGATGATTACCTTCGGCCTCACCGACGGCTACGAGGCCGCCAAGGGCACCGTCAACAACGTCGAACTCGCCTCGCTCCTCGCCAACGTCGGCGACGCGAAGACGCTCGTCATCCACCCGTCGTCCACGACGCACCAGCAACTCACCGAAGACGAGCAGGCCGCCGCGGGCGTCACGCCCGACATGGTCCGCCTGTCGGTCGGCATCGAGGACGTAGACGACATCATCGACGACCTCGACCAGGCGATTCGCGCCGCGTCGAACTGAGCGCGCCCGCCTCGGCCGAGTCGCTCCCGGTCGCCACGCCGTCGTCGGCGTCGGCGTCAGCGTCGGCGGACGAGTCGGCGACCGACCGCCGTCACTTTTGTGCCTGCGCCAGTAGGTAACTCCGTGGTAGAAGCACTCCTCTTCGTCGGTCTCATAGTGGCAGTGTTCGTCGGGTTCAACATCGGCGGCTCGTCCACGGGGGTCGCCTTCGGCCCTGCGGTCGGGAGCGATGTGCTCGGGAAACTCGCCGCCGCGGCCCTCATGACCGGGTTCGCGCTCCTCGGCGGGTGGACTCTCGGTCGAGAGGTCGTCGCTAAGATGGGCGGCGAAATCGTCCCGCAAAGCGAGTTCACCCTCCCGGTGAGCGTCGCCGTCCTCTTTTTCGTCGGCCTCGCGCTGTTGGTCTCCAACACTTTCGGCGTCCCCGCCTCCACGTCGATGACGGCGGTCGGGGCCATCGCGGGACTCGGCCTCGCCCACGGGTCGCTCGACGCCGGCGTAATGCTCGAAATCATCTCGTGGTGGATTGTCGCGCCCGTCATCGCCTTCTGGATATGCGCGGTCATCGGGCGGTACGTCTACCCCTACCTCGACGCGTGGCTCAAACTCGACCAGAGCCCCGGCGCGCTCGTCACGCTCGACCGCGATGGCGGCATCCCGCGGCCGCGACTCGGGCCGAACACGACGTACCGCGAGTTCGGGAGCACCGTCCTCGTCGTCGTCGTCGCCTGTTACATGGCGTTCTCCGCGGGCGCGTCGAACGTCGCCAACGCGGTCGCCCCGCTCGTCGGCAACGGCGCGCTCGATATGAACACGGGCATCCTCGTCGCCGGCGGTGCCATCGGCCTCGGCGCGTTCACCATCGCCCGCCGGACGCTCGACACCGTCGGCAACGACCTCACGCAGTTGCCCATCCTCGCGGCGCTCATCGTCGAGACGGTGAGCGCGTCGCTCATCTCCTTCCTGTCGGCTATCGGCATCCCCGCCAGCCTCGCCGTGAGCGCGACGATGTGCATCGTCGGTCTCGGCTGGGGACGGGCGACCCGCACCGTCACCCTCGGCGAGGCCCTGAGCGGCGGCGAGGCCCCGCAGGTGTCGGTCAACGCGCTCACCGTCGAGCGCGAGGACGAGGTGCCGAAGATGGGCGAGGAAGCGCCGGACGAACTCTCCGCGCAGGACCTGTTCGACCCCGGCACGACCGGGCGGGTCATCTTCTTCTGGATGCTCACGCCCTCGCTTTCGGCCATCGCGTCGTACGCGCTGTTCTCCGCTGGCATTATCTGAAGCGTTCGACCGTCGCATCGGCTGATTCGAAACCATCACGGTCAACAATGAAACAAACGGGCGACCGCCGCCGTGCCGCGGGTCGAATTCGGCGCACGGAACAGCAAAGTCTAATGGGGTGGCCTTCGAATCCTCTGTCGATGCCCACGGTAACCTACCTCAACTACGAAGTTCTCGACGACAACGGCTGGGACCTCGACGACGACGACCTCTTCGAACAGGCCGCCGACGCCGGTCTCGACGCCGAAGACTACGGTGAGATGGAAGTTAATCAGGGCGAGTACATCCTCGAAGCCGCAGAGGCGCAGGGCTACGACTGGCCCTTCAGCTGCCGTGCCGGTGCCTGTGCGAACTGCGCGTCCATCCTCAAGGAAGGCGAAATCGAGATGGACATGCAGCAGATTCTCTCCGACGAGGAAGTCAACGACAAGAACGTCCGTCTCACCTGCATCGGTTCGCCGGTCGAGGACGAGGTCAAGATCGTCTACAACGCGAAGCACCTCGACTACCTGCAGAACCGCGTCATCTAAGGCGCTCACCCGAACATTTCTTTCGACGCACCGGCCCGTGACCGGTAGGTCCGCCGTTTCCTCTCCCGTTCGAGTCGAGCGGCCGACAGCGATTTGTCCCGCGGCACGGTCGCTCCATCCGTGTCGAGGTTCGCGACCGCCGTCCGCGCGTTTCGCCCCGACCGCTCGCTCCCGAGCGAAGCGACCGAACTCGGCCGAATCGGACTGTTTCTCGCCTGTCTCACGGTTACGAGCGCTGTCAGCTACTGGGTCGCGCTCAGACTCCTCGGCGTCCCGGTAGCGGGGACGCTCGCGTCGCCGAACGTCGCCGGCCTCGCGGTTCCGTCGCTCGTCTACGCGCGCTATCGCGGTGTCCCGCCGTCGTTCGGGTTCCCCGAGCGCGCCCGACTCGCCGACGTGGCGGCGACGGTTCTCGCTCCCGCGCTCGCCGTCGTCGCACTGAGCGTCGTCTTCGCGGTCGGGTTCGACGCCTCTCTCGCCGCGCTTCTCGGGTGGACGTACCATCCCGAGGCGTCGGTCGTGACGGCGGCAGTTCAGGCCGCCGAAGACGTGGTGCTCACCGGGGTCGGGTTCGGTCTCCTCGTCGCGGTCGCGTTCGACCTCGCCTCGTCGCGGGTCGGTCTCGCGCCCGTTCGCGCGGTCGTCGCTGCGACCGCGCTCGCGACGTTCTTTCACTCGGTGCTTCGGGACGCCGCGTTCACGCTCGTCGTCTTCCCGAAACCGTGGCGCGTCACCGTCCTCGGCCTTCTCCTCGTCGCGACCGTCTGCGGCTGTGTCGCGGTCGGCGTGACGTATCGAAGCGCGGCCGAGCGCTCGCTCCGCCACGTCTCGCGGCCGGCGCTCGCCCCCGTGTTCGCCTTCGGACTGCTCGGCGCGGTCGCGCTCGGAACCGCCTTCGCCGACGTTCCCGGCGGCGTCAAGCACGTCCTGTGGGCGCTCGCGTTCGGACTCGCCGCCTTCGGCTACCACCGCTCGAAGTCGGTGTGGGTCCCCGCGGCCGCGATGGCGCTGTTCTGGCTCTCGATTCGGCTCGTCGCGTTCGTCGAACTCGCGGCGTTCTGACCCGCCGCCGGGGTCGGTTTCAGGATTGATACCCGTCCCGAACACCTAACTCCCCTGCCCCCAGTCTGCGGGTATGTTCGGTATCGGTACGCTCCCCGACCTCCTGCGGTTGGTGGTGCTCCCCGTCCTCGCGTGGACCGCGGTCCGCGACGTCCGCACGCGTCGCGTCCCCAACGTCGTCTGGTATCCGCTCGCGGCGCTGGGCGTCGTCCTGCTCGCGTGGGAACTGGTCGGCCACCTCCCGCCCGAGACGGTGCTCGACCGGCTCTATCTGATTCGCGTCGCCGTGAGCGTCTGTTTCGTCGTCCCGCTTTCGTACCTGTTCTGGCGGCTCGGCGGCTTCGGCGGCGCGGACGCGAAGGCGCTCATGGTGTTCGCCGTCCTGCTCCCGACGTTCCCCAGTTACGTCATCGCCGGAACGGAGTTCCCGCTCGCCGCCACCCGCCTCGGCGTCTTCTCGATGACGATTCTCACGAACACGGTCATCGTCGGCCTCGCCTACCCGCTGTTCCTCGCCGCCCGGAACCTCGCCGACGGCGAGTTCGAGTTCCCCATCTCGTTCGTCGGCCGCCGCGTCTCCGTGGCGTCGCTCTCGACTGCCCACGGCCGCCTGTTCGAGTCGCCCGAGGGAATCACGCGGAACGGCCTCGACCTCGACGCGCTTCGGATGTACCTCCGCTGGCGCGGCCTCACGTTCGCGGACCTGCTGGCGGACCCAGACGCCCTCCGCGACCCCGACAGCATCGGCGAGACGTTCGACCCGACCGACGGCGCGGTCCACCGTGCGGCCACCGACGGCGGCACGTCGGCCGATTTCGACGGCGACGGCGAGACCGTGGACGGCGGCGAAGCCGCGCCGGGCGCATCGTTCGACGACCCGTGGGGCGCGGCCCAGTTCCTCGACAGCATCGAGGGAACCGCCTACGGCACCTCGCCCGAGAAGCTCCGCGGCGGACTGGAACTCGTGACGGCCCGCGAGTCGGTGTGGATTTCGCCGGGCATCCCGTTTCTCGTTCCCATGTTCGTCGGCCTCGTCGTCGCGTTCGGCTACGGCGACATCCTCTTCGGCGTCCTCGGCGCGCTCGGTATCGTCTGAGTTCCCGCGGAGGGCCGTGCCGAGCGCCGTCCGCGCGGCGACGCACAAGAGATAACCCCCACGACCGCGTGGCCCGAATCATGACCGTCGATGTCGACTTCGGCGAGGACGGACTCGTCCCCGCCGTGGCGCAGGACGCCGACTCCGGAGAGGTGCTCATGCTGGCGTACGTCTCGCCGGAGGCGCTCGACCGGACCATCGAGACGGGCCGGGCGCACTACTACTCGCGGAGCCGCGACGAACTCTGGGAGAAGGGCGCATCCAGCGGCCACACACAGGAGATTCGGGAGGTCCGCGTCGACTGCGACGCCGACACCCTGCTGTACCTCGTCGACCAGAACGTCGGGGCGTGCCACACCGGCCACCGGTCGTGTTTCTACCGCACCGTCGAGGGCGAGAACGTCGGCGAGCGCGTCTTCGACCCCGACGCGGTCTACGACGACGAGTGACCGATGCGAGCCGACCGATGACGGGCGCGACTGATACGATAACCACGGCCGCCGGCACGCCGACCGGCCGATGACCACGGTCGCGGGCCGATGCTGAGCGTCAATCCGATTTCGCTGGTCGCCATCGTCGTGGGCTTGAGCTGTTTCGCCCTCGGCGGCCGACTGCTCAAGAGCGCCGCCGCCGCCCGCCGGGTCGCCCGCTCGGACGACCCGGAGTTCGTCCTCGACCCGACCCGCGAGGACCCGCCGGACGACGAACTCGACGGCGACGACCTCGAACGCGGCTTCATGCTGTTGGTGTTCGGGGCGCTGGCGCTCCTGTTCGCGGCGATTAGCCTGTGAGCGGCGCGCGAAAAGAGATTTTTCCGTCGGTTCTGCCGCCGAGTTACAGCGTCGCGACCGCGCTTCGGAGCGCGTCGGCGGCGTCTTCGGCGAGTTCGGTCGCGCGCTCCTCGGAGCGACCTTCGGCGTAGACGCGGACTTTCGGCTCGGTCCCGGAGGGGCGGACGAGGACCCACGCGTCGCCGTAGTCGAGGCGGTAGCCGTCGGTCGTGTTCGGGGTCGCGTCGGCCGATTCGGCGTAGTCGGCCGCGGCGTTGAGCATCGCCGTCAGCTCGGCTTCCTCGTCGTATTCGAGGTTGATGCGGACGTTGTAGTAGTCCTCGTAGGGCGCGACGAGTTCGCTCGGCGGGCGCTCGGCGACGAGTTCGAGGAACTTCGCCGCGATGTACGCGCCGTCGCGGACGAGGCGGTAGTTCGGGTAGAACACGCCTCCGTTGCCTTCGCCGGCGACGGGGACGTTCCGACCCTCGCGCCAGAGTTCGCGGATGCGGGTGATGAGGTTCGTCGCGCCGATGGGCGTGAGTTCGAGTTCGGCACCGACCTCCTCACAGACGTCGACGAGGCGCTGGGAGACGTTCACGGCGGAGACGGTCGCGTCGCCCGGTTCGAGGGCGGCGGCCGCGAGAGCGGCCAGCGACGCCTCACCGGAGATGGACTCGCCGTGCTCGTTCACGAAGACGGCCCGGTCGGCGTCGCCGTCGTGGGCGATTCCCACGTCGGCGTCGGTCGCGCGGACGAGGCGTTCGAGGTCGCGGAGGTTCTCGGGGACCGGTTCGGACTGGCGACCGGGGAAGTGGCCGTCGGGTTGGGCGTTGACCGTGCGGACCTCACAGCCGAGTTCACGGAGGAAGTCGGGCGTGACGAGCGAGCCGGCACCGTGGCCGGGGTCGAGCGCGACGGTGAGGTTCGCGTCGGCGATTTTCTCGCGGTCGACGTTGGCGAGGAGGTCCTCGCGGTAGTCGTCGTTCGCCGTCTCGACGCGCCGAGTCTTGCCGACGCCGTCCCACTCGGCCACGTCGAACTCCTCGGCGAGGATGTGGTCTTCGATGCGCTCTAACTCCTCGACGGCGAGTTCGACGCCGTCGTCGCCGACGAGCTTGACGCCGTTGAACTCCGGCGGGTTGTGCGAGGCCGTGATGACGACGCCCGGAACGCCCTGATTCTCGCAGTACCGGACCGCGGCGGGGGTGGGGACGACGCCGAGGTCGTCCACGTCGACGCCGACGCTCGCCAGCCCGGACTCGGCGGCGTTGACGAACATCTCGCCCGTGGTTCGGGTGTCGCGTGCGATGGCGACCCGGTCTGCGTTCCAGACCGTGCCGGCGGCCTTCGCGACGCGGAGGACGAACTCCGGGGTGAGGCTCTCACCCACCACGCCGCGGGTGCCGCTGGAACCGAAGAGTTTCATTGAGTGTGTGTGCACCCCGGCGCGACAAAGCCGTTCCGAACTGTTGGTTCGCTCGTTACGTTCCTCGGTGAACTCGGGTCGCCGTATCCGGTGCGTTTACGCACGTCGCTCGCCCACGGTGGCGTATGTTCCCGGAGTTCGAAGTCGTCCCCGCGGTCGACATGCAAGACGGCGAAGTCGTCCAACTCGTGCAGGGCGAACGCGGCACCGAGAAGACCTACGGCGACCCGGTCGAGGCCGCCCGCCGCTGGGTCGACGCCGGCGCGGAGACGCTCCACCTCGTCGACCTCGACGGCGCGTTCGAGGGCGAGCGGAAGAACGCCCCGGCGGTCGACGCCGTCCTCGACGCGGTCGACGTGCCGCTCCAACTCGGCGGCGGCATCCGCACCGCCGACGACGCCCGCGACCTCTTGGACCGCGGCGTCGACCGCGTCATCCTCGGCACCGCGGCCGTCGAGAACCCCGACATCGTCGCCGAACTCGCCGACGACTACCCCGACGGCGTGATGGTCAGCCTCGACGCGAAGGACGGCGAGGTCGTCGTCTCCGGCTGGACCGAGGGCACCGGCCTCGACCCCGCCGAGGCGGCCGCCCGCTACGAGGAACTCGGCGCGGCGGCCATCCTCTTTACCGACGTCGACGTGGAGGGGCAACTCGAAGGCGTCCACCTCGAAACGACCTCGGCAGTCGTCGACGCGGTCGATATCCCCGTCGTCGCCTCCGGCGGCGTCGCCTCGCTCGACGACATCCGCGCGCTCCGCGAGGCGGGCGCGGCGGCGACCGTCGTCGGGACCGCGCTCTACGAGGGTCGGTTCACGCTCGAAGAAGCGATGGAGGCGTAGTCGCCGACGCGCCGAGACGCTACGCGGCCACGCGACACTACGGCGCTATGCGTCGAGGTACGCGAGGACGGCCGCGGCGAGGCTCTCGACCGTGCCGTAGACGCCGACGGCGACGAACAGCGCGCCGATAATCGCGGTCTCGGGACGCGAGGTCGCGAGGAACGGCCCGGCGAGAACGAGCATAGTGAGCGTCACAACGTCCCGTTTCGGACTGGCAGTCGCTCCGCGCCGCATCAGTCGTTCGCCTCCGGACGACTCGGTTCCCGTCGCATCGGTTCGCTATCGGTCACTTCTGACGCCCCCGCCGAGCACCACCGCGCCGACCGCGAGGGTCACCAGCGCGACGCCGAGCGCGACAGCGACCCCGGACCGCGCGGTGAGCAGGAGTCCCCCGACGCAGATGGTGTACCCCACCACCAGCGCTCCCTTTCGCTGCATACCCCACGGTACGCGTCCGAAGTTATGAACGTCCGTCAGACAAGCGTCTGACGCGCAGGCGGGGTGAACACCCGTCGCTCGACGACGAGAATCCCTATATGCGCGGCCCGCTTCGAACGCGACATGAGCGACGCCGACCGACGCGCGGCCGTCTCCCGCGAGACGTCCGAGACGACTATCGACGTGACGCTGTCCATCGACGGCGACGGCGACGCGGTCGTCGACACCGGTATCGGATTCTTCGACCACATGCTGGAGGCCTTCGCCAAACACGGCCTGTTCGACCTGACGGTCCAGTGCGACGGCGACCTCCACATCGACGACCACCACACCGTCGAGGACGTGGCTATCGTCCTCGGCGAGGCGTTCACCGAGGCGCTCGGAGACAAGCGCGGCATCGTCCGCTACGCCGACCGCAAGGTCCCGCTCGACGAGGCCGTCGCCTCCGTCGTCGTGGACGTGTCGGGCCGCCCCTTCTTCGAGTTCTCGGGCGAGTTCTCCCAGCCGTACGTCGGCGAGTTCACGAGCCACATGGCCGAGCACTTCGCCATGTCGCTCGCCATGAACGCCGGCCTCACGCTCCACGCGGGCGTCGAGGGCGACAACGCCCACCACGAGGTCGAGGCGCTGTTCAAGGCGCTCGCGCGCTCGCTCGACGACGCGACCCGCGTGGACCCGCGGCGCTCGGACACGCCGAGCACGAAAGGAAAACTGTAGCCGCCTCTTTCTCTCTCCGACCTCCCGCACTCGACCGCTCAGGGCCGCCGGAGCGTCCCCGAGTCGTCGACGAGCAGGCCGCGTTCGACCGCGTAGTCGAAGATGTCGGCCACCTCGTCGTCGTCGAGGTCGTACGCGCCGGACGCCAGCGCCTCGACTTCCGCCCGCTCGACGGGGAACTCGCGGTTCTGGAGGATGCGGATGACCTTCCGGAACTTCGGCGGCTCCTCGCTCCGGTCGGGCGACCCGCCGGTTTGGCGGTCCTCGGCGTCGGACGACTCGGACTCGTCGGTCGATTCGGCTTCGTCGTCGGCTTCGTCGGTCTCCCAGTCGGCAGCATCTGTCTCTTCGGTCTCGTCCGCGCCGTCGCCACCCGCGTCATCTCCCGACCCCTCGTGGTCGTCGGCCTCGTCCGGGGAGTCGTGATTCGCGGGTTCCGGCGGCGTCGGCGCGGGGTCGACCGCGTTCACGTCGACGGAGGCGGCCTCGCCGCCCGAGCCGCTCGTGGTTCGCTCCGGTGCCGCGGACGCGCCGGTCTCGGCCCGCGCGTCGTCGGGCACGTCCACGTCGGCGTCGACGCCGAGTCGGGAGAGAAGCGGCGCGATGACCTCGCTGAGGGTCTCCTCGCAGTGTTCGCAGAGGACGACGCGGCGCTGGTCGTCGGCCGGGGTCAACTCCGGCGGCAGTACCTCGAACACGCCGACGGCGTCGGTCCCACAGAAGTCGCAGGTGCGTAGCTCGCGCATGCACGACGGGTATCCGCGCCGACGGTTAAACCCACTCCCCGGCTGTGGCGTCGGTCGCCTCCCCGCGGCGTCGGGCCCGCGACACCGTCGCCCCACCGCCGTCGGCGACGTACCACTTAATGCACCCGCCCGCAAATCCCCCGACCAACGAATGTTCGACGAGATTATGGAGAAGTTCGAGGGCAGCCCGAGCCAGCAGGCTGTCATCCGCCTCCTCTTGGAACGGGGCTTTTCCGTCAACGACCAGGGACGGGTCGTCTCTGGTGGTATCGAGATTCCGAACACCGGCATCGCCCGCGAGGCCGACGTGGACAGGCGCGTCGTCGATTCGACGACCGACGCCATCCTCGACGACGAGGAGCTTCGGCGAATCTTCCAGAACATCTCGTCGATTCCGAGCCTGATGGACCTCGCGCCGGTGCTCAACCTCTCCGTGCTCACCGTCGAGGTTGCCGACGCCGACGAACCCGGCATCGTCGCCACCGTCACCTCGAAACTCGCCGACGCGGGCATCTCGATTCGCCAGACGATAAGCGAGGACCCCGAGTTCACCGACGACCCGAAGCTCTACATCATCACCGACGAGCCGGTCCCCGGCGACCTGCTCAACGACCTGTCGAACCTCGATTTCGTCCGCCGCATCATCATCGCCTGAGCCGGCCCGTCGGCTCCGCGAATATTCTGTCAGCGTAGCAATAAGATTCTTGTAATCTCCCGCGGTAGACTTTCGCATGGTGTCCATGCGCAGTTGCATGTGCTGTGGTGACCCGATTTCCGAGACGCGCCACCTCTGCGGCGTCTGCATCCAAAACGGGTGTACGTCGTACGCGGACGCCTGCGGACAGTAGCAGTAGCGCGTCGTTTCCCGTCCGAATTCCCGTCGCCCTTCGCCGGCCTTCGCCGACCCCACGCCGACCTCACGCCGTCCGCACCGTGCCGGCGACGCCCCGGTGCGAACGCTTTTCCACGCCGCGACGCCAACTCGGTGGCATGACCGACGCCTATCGAACCGTCGCCGGTCGGGCCGACGCCCGCTTCGAGGTCAACGGCTCGGAGTTCATCGGCTACGTCTCCCCCGCGGAGACGGTCGAGGAGGCGGAGGCGTTCGTCGCCGAAATCGAGGAACGCCATCCCGACGCCACCCACAACGTCCCCGCCTACCGGGTGCCTGCGGGGTCGGCCTCGTCGTCGGTTCCCGGCGGAGGGAGCGTCATGCTCCGCGAGTACCAGAGCGACGACGGCGAGCCGAGCGGCTCGTCGGGGAAGCCGGCGCTCAACGTCCTCGTCCAGCAGGACGTGCGCAACGTCGCCGCCGTCGTGACGCGCTACTACGGCGGGACCAACCTCGGCGTCGGCGGCCTCGCCCGGGCGTACTCCCGCGCCGTGAAGGAGGCGCTCGACGCGGCGGGCGTCGTCGAGGAGATTCCCCACGAGCGATTCACCGCGACCGTCGAGTACGACGACTCGGGGAGCGTTCGTGGACTGTTAGAAAGCGCGGGCGTCGAGTTCGAGGCCGCCTACGAGGCCGACGTGTCGTTCGAGGTCCGCGTCCCCGTCGAGGACGGGGCGGACCTCCGCGACCGCATTCGGAGCGCGACCAGCGGCCGCGCGGACATCGAGTAGCGCGGCTGCGGGGTTCTTTTCTGTTCAGTCGGTCGGTTCGACCTGTTCTGCGGGAGCCGGTGCGGCCCGTTCACGCGTCTCGCGGCGGTTCTTCACGGCGAGCGCGCCGAACAGCGCCCCACCGACCGCGCGCATGGCGAGGTCGACGGCGACCGTGTCGGGGACGGTCCCGACGAGCCCGAGGAAGCTCCCGAGGTCGAACGCGGCGTTCAACAGGAGCATCGGGGCCATGAGCAGGAACGCCGAGAGGGCGAACAGGGCCCGCTCGGTCTGCGACACGCGGCTGTAGAGGTAACCGATGACGGTCGCGCCGAGTCCGATGACGCCGATGAAGACGCCCGCGACCGGGATGACCACCTCGGGAACGAAGTAGCCGATTTCGGCCACGTCGGCGAACGTGATGACCGCCGCGGCCTCGCCTCGTCCGCGGAGGAGCAGGATGCCCGGCGTCAGGGCGAACGCGAACGGCACGATGGCCTTGTTGAGCGACAGCGAGAACGCCTTCGTCCCGGTCCGGAACGGATTAGACCGGGCGATACCGGAGGCGGCGTACGCCGCGACCGCCACCGGCGGTGTGATGTCCGCTATCACCCCGAAGTAGAGGATGAACAGGTGGGCCGCGAGCAGCGGGATGTCGGAGGACTGCGCGATTGCCGGCCCGAGCAGCGAGACGAGGATGATGTACGTCACCGTCGTCGGCATCCCCATCCCGAGGATGATGGACGCGATGGCCGTGAACAGGAGCAAGAGGACGATAGAGCCGCCGGCGACCGCCTTGATGAGCGCGGTCAGGTTCGGGCCGAGGCCGGTCGCGCTGACGACGCCGGGGATGATGCCCGCGGCGGCGACGGCGACGACGACCTCGGTCGAGGTGCGCGCGCCGGAGTCCATCGACTTCCCGATGAACGTCACGTAGCGGAAGATGTTCAGGTCGGCGAGCGACGGCCGCGAGACCGCGCCGGCGACGCTTTCCGCCGCCTCGTCGACCGCGTCGTCGAACTCCAACAGCGGCGAGTCGAGCGCCGGCCGGACGAGCATCACGACGAGGCTGACGAAGATGGCGATGATGCCGAGGTCGCCGGCCGCGGCGAAGAGCGCGGCGGTTGCGCCGAGCGGTTCGCCGCTTCCGCCCGTGACCGCGTCGATGACGCCGACGCCGGTGGTGACGTAGGCGCCGAGTTGCGCGGCGAACGCCGCCACGATAGCGCCCACGAGGGGGACGCGGGTCCGCTCGCTGTACGCCGCGACGACGGACAGAAGCGCCATGATGGCGATGAGCGTGAACCACGCCGAGCGCGCGACCGTCAGGCGCTCGACCAGCAGGTAGTACATGAGCAACACCAGCGGGATGAGGTAGAACCACCCGCGTGCGAGGTGCTTGCCGAGGTCGACGACCTCGGAGCGGTCGAGGCCGCCGATGCCTGCCCGCGTCGCCTCGAGGTGGACCATCACCCACACGCCGAAGAAGAACACCACGGCGGGGATGGCCGCCGCGATGATGATGTCGGAGAAGGGGACGCCGATGAACTCTATCATGAGGAACGCCGCCGCGCCCATCACCGGCGGGAGAATCTGCCCGCCGGAGGAGGCGGAGGCCTCGACGGCCCCGGCGAACTCCGAGCGGTAGCCCGACCGCTTCATCAGCGGGATGGTGAACGCGCCGGTCGTCACCGTGTTGGCGATAGAGGAACCGGAGATGGTTCCCATGAAGCCGGACGCGAGGATGGACGCCTTCGCCGGGCCGCCCTTGCGGGTCCCGGTCGCGGCGTACGCGAGGTCGATGAACCACTGGCCGGCCCCGGACATCTCCAGGAACGCCCCGAACAGGATGAAGATGTAGATGAACTGCACGGAGACGGTGACCGGGATGCCGAAGACGCCGTTTTCGGTGTTGTACCAGAGGTTCTGGATGATGTTCGCCCACGACCCCTCGGGGATGGACAGCACGCCGATCAGCGGCATCGACGGCGAGATGAGGTAACCGAACCTCGCGTAGACGATGAACGAGGCGACGATGACCATCAAGTAGAACCCGAGCGAGCGGCGGGTCGCCTCCAGGACGAGGAGGACGCCGACCGCGCCGAGGAAGAACGGGTAGGACACGTCCGCGAAGGGGAGGACGCCGATGGCCGCGACGACCGCGTCGGCGAGGAAGCCGAGCGGGCCGAGCGTCTCGGACAGCGAGACGAACGGCGCGCCGAGGTACTCGGTGACCGTCCGGCCGGCTTCGAGGCCGAACACGCGGAGCCGCTGAATCTCGGACCACTCGAACACCATGTAGGCCGCCGTGGCGACGGCGAGCACGATGAACAGCAGGTCGAGCGGCGTCACGCGCTCGCGGTCCGGGTCGACCGCGAGCCACCGGACGAACCGGCGGATTCCCGCGGCAACGCGGGTGACCGGGTTGTCCTCACCGAGGTTCGACGCGAGGGTCGGAACCACGCGACCGAGTGCCGCGGCGAACCGACCGTGACCGGTCGTCGCCGGGAAGAGGACGAACGCCAGCACGAGCGCGAAGGCGACGTGAATCGAGTTCACCTGCAGGAGTTGGAGCGACCCGAGCGACACCTCGCCGACGAGCGGTATCGTCGCGGCGAACTCGAAGCCGCGGGCGGCCAGCCACGACTGGAAGACGGAAAACCAGATGGCGACGAACGACGTGAGAATCGCCGCCCACCCCGAGAGCGTCCGCTTCCGGTCGATTCCCTCCAGCATCTCTTGAGCCTCTTCTTCGGATAGTTCTTCGTCGGTACTCGCTGCCTCGCGGTCGTCGTCCGCGGGCGGCTCACCGCCGTCGGTTCGAATCGGCGGGTCGGCCGGTGCCGCGTCGGTCTCCGGGACGGACCGAGAGGCGTCTTCGTCGTCGGGGCCGTCGGGTTGACCCTCGTCGTGTGTTCGGTTCATCGTTGGTCAGTGGAGGGCGGCGTCGAGGACGGAGCGGTGCGTGACGTGCAGGCGGACCGAGCGCGCGTCGGAGAGCGCCACGAGGTCGTAGGTCTGGTCACCGACGTGTAGCTTGTGGCCGGCGATGCGACCGGGTTTGACGTACAGGTCCTCGTAGCTCCCCTCGGGGTCGAAGACGAACGAGCCGTTTTCGGTCGTCACGTTCGCCCGAGCCGGGAGACCCGCGCCGTAGGACTTGAACTCCATCTTGGTCATGACGAGTTCCCCGTCTTGGACCGCGTAGGCGTCGAGGACGCGCGTCTTCTCGACGCTGTGGGTGTATTCGAGCGCGACGGTCGTGTTCTCTTCGACCGGAATCGTCTGTAGTCGCTCGCCGGTCTCGGCGTCTTCGACGACGAGCGCCTGTCCGGCCGGGACCGCGGCGCTCCCGCCGACGGCGACCGCCAGCACCGCGACTACGACGAGGAGACGTGTGGGAGTCGAATCAAGCATCGAAAGGTGGGTAGGAAACCGCTGTTCGAAAGCGAAGCGAAGTGCCCGGCTCAGCCGAAGTAGGCCTGCGCGCCGGGGTGGAGCTCGATGGACATGCCGTCCTGTGCGCTCTCTCGGGAGATGAAGTCAGTCTTGATGGTGAGTTCGTCGACGTTCTCGAAGATGGCGCTCGTGACCGACTCGACGGTCGATTCGGGCTGCTCGGCGTTCGTCGCAATCATGGCCTGCACCGAGACGGTCGGCGCGGGGTTCTCCAGTCCGTAGGTGCCCGACGGGACTTCGTCGTCGGCGTAGAACGGCGCGGCGTCCTTGACGGCCGTGCGGTCCTCGCCCTCGATGGGGACGATGCGCACGTCCTCGGTCGCGGCGAGTTCCTCGATAGCGCCGACCGGCCAGCCGCCGACGACGAACGCGGCGTCGATGTCGCCGTTCTTCAGCTGGTCGGAGGCCTGCGAGAAGCCGGTGTTCTGCTCGCTGTAGTCGGAGATGCCGAGGGCTTCGAGAATCTGGGTCGCGTTGACCTGCGTCCCGGAGCCGAGGTCGCCGGTGTTGATGGTCGCACCGGAGAGGTCGGACGGCGTCTCGATGCCCGTGTCGGCGAGCGTGACGACGTGAATCGTCTCGGGGTAGAGCGTGGCGACACCGCGGAGGTTCTCGACGGGACTGCCCTGGAACGCCTCGATGCCCTCGCCGTTGCGGGCGAAGTAGGCGACGTCGTTCTGAATCAGCGCGAAGTCCGCGTCGCCGCGGGCGAGACTGCCGACGTTCTCGACGGACGCGCCGGTGGACTGCACCTGAATCGTGAAGTCCGTCTGTCCCTCGATGACCGACTTGAACTCGTTCGAGAGGGGGTAGTACGTACCGCCCGTCCCGCCGGCGTGCCACGAGAGTCGGCTCTCCGTGCCACCGTTACCGCCGGATTCGGTCGTCGTCTCCTCGTCGGCGGTGGTCGTCTCCTCGCCACCGGATTCGGTCGTCGTCGTCGTCTCTTCGCCGCCGCCGCCGGCACAGCCGGCGAGGCCGGCGAGGCCAGCGGCACCTGTCGCGGCGATAAACTGTCGGCGGTCAAGCTTCCGAGTCATACAGTCCCATTCGTCACGATACGTATTTATGGCTGTTCATGTCAACGGCCAACATATCTCTATTTACACACTAATCATGGTATATTCTTATCAATGTCTGAATATTAATTCGCCAACGATACACATACCTGAAATAGATACTCCCGAGAGAAATAATCCTGCGCGACCGTCGGTCCGGTTCGACCGGTCCTCGTCGCGTCGGCGCTCGCTTGGTTTTTGTCTTTCGCCCCGCGACCCGCGAGTCCGCGGGGCTTCGACCCGAAACGAAGGGGTTCAGCGAATCGGGGTCCGACCCCGACGCACCCCGTGTAAACGTCTCTCACAGTAGTCTACGGGGGTGCGCTTCGGGACGTTCGACTCGAACGAAAACCCGCCGCCGGGGACCTGTTTTCGACCCGAAAAGAGGGGGTTCGGTGAGAGCAGTCGCGGACGCGCCCCGTCTCGTCGCCGTCAGTCGACGATTATCTCGGAGTCCGACGACCCGTCCGACGACTGCTTGGGCGACATCTGCTCTTCGTACCGGGTTATCCAGTCGGCGAAACAGGTCGGACAGAGCCGCTGGTCGTCCACGGTCGAGCCGTCGACCTGTAACTGGACTGCACGGGCGAGGGCGTCTTCGACCGCCCGCCCACAGCCGTCGCACGAGTCGCTCATCGTCGGGTCCCTCCGGTGGCGCGAGGTTCGTCCATGCGTCGGAGGTGCGCGGGCGGTAACTTAGTCGTTACCCGAATCCGGGTCGGCGGTCGGGGCGGCCCGACCGCGAGCCGCGACGCGAGGAGACCGAGTTACGTCGTGCGGAACGCGCGGTCGCCGGCGTCGCCCAGCCCGGGGACGATGTAGCCGTCGTCGTCGAGGTAGTCGTCGATGGAGACCGTCAGGAGGTCCACCTCGGGGAACTCGTTGTCGACGCGGAGCAGGCCGTCGGGCGCGGAGACGGCTGAGAGGACGAACAGTTTCTCGGGGTCGACGCCGGCGTTTTCGAGGATGTGGTCGAGAACCGAGCACATCGTCGAGCCGGTGGCGAGCATCGGGTCCGCCACGATAACCGTGTCTTTCTCCGTGATTTCGGGGAGCTTCACGTAGTCGATGGTGATGGGGAAGCCGCCGTCGTCGTCCATCCCCGCCTCCTCGTCGCGGCCGGCGGAGATGACGCCCTGCTTCGCCCGCGGGAACGCCTTGAGCAGTCCCTCCACGAACGGGGTCGCGGCGCGGAGCACGTTGATGATGACGACGTTGTCGAGCCCCTTCACGCGCTCGCCGGTCGTCTCCGCGAGCGGGGTCTGGATGGTGACGTACTCGGTCTCCATCGCGCCGTCGATTATCTCGTAGCCACAGATGCGGCCGAGTTTGACGAGGCCTTTCCGGAAGGCGACCTGCGTCGTCTCCACGTCCCGGAGGCGCGAGAGCGTGTCCTTCGCCAGCGCGTGCGTGATGAGGTACGCGTCGTCTCGGTCTTCGATGGGCATCTTACTGAGAAGGCGGTTTCCCGAAGGACATAAATGCGGCTATCGGCCGCCAGCGGTGCCCTGCGGGTAGTTCACGCGTAGAATGGGTCGGCGACGCATCCCGCGGTTTCAGTTCGTCACGAGGTACGTGACGGCCGTGAGCACGAGCGCCGCGGACGCGACGTTGACGACCGAGAAGGCCGCGAGGTCGAGGTACGACAGGCCGTAGACGACCACCGCCGCGAACGCCGTCGAGAGGACGAGGTTCATCACGAACAGCACCCGCGGGTCGCCCTCGCCCCACTCTATCTCCTCGCCGCGCTCCTCGTCGTCGCCGCCGGCGCGCTCCGACTCGCCGCTCATCGTCCGCCCTCCGGGGTCGTGCCCGCGGTCGGGACCGACTCGCGCTCCCGGGTCGGCTCCGCGAGCGCGACTTCCGCGCCGGGTTCGGTCGGGTAGTCGCCTGCGTCCGCGGACGCGCCGGGGTCGAGCAAGTGGTCGTCGAGCGCGGCCGCGAGTGCGTCTTCGTCCATCCCGCGGCCGATGAACACCAGTTCGGTCCGCCTGTCGCCGTGGTCGTCGTGCCAGTCGAGTTCGGGGTGGTTGCGGCGGTAGGTGTCCTGTTCGAACTCGGGGCGCGAGGCGACCCACGGGCCGGCGGCGGCGACGTACGCCGACGGGCCGGCCTGACTGTAGGTGTAGTGGACGTCCTCGGCCCCGGCAATCCACAGCGACCCTTTCGCCCGGACGACCGAGTCGGGGAGGTCGCCCAGCACCGCGGCCGCGCCGTCGGGGTCGAGCGGTGCCCGGCGGCGGTAGACGAACGACGTGACGCCGTAGGTCGCTTCCGCGTGGGGCGTTTCGTCGTGGTCGTGTTCGTGGTCGTCGCGGTCGTGGTCGCCGTGGCCGTCTTGGTCGCGCTCGTCTCCTCCCATGTCACTCTCCAACGCCGCCCGCCAGCCGACGGGCGCGTCGGGGTCGTGGAGGTCCGAGAGAAGCAGGTCAACGTCCACGTCGCCGTGGTCCGTCTCCACGACGGTCGCGCCGGGGCGGAGCGCCTCGACCGCGTCGCGGACCGCCGCGAGTTCCGCGTCGGAGACGAGGTCGCGCTTGTTGAGGACGACGAGGTCGGCGCTCTCGACCTGTTCGACGAGGAGGTCCGACAGCGGGCGCACCGAGCCGTCCCCCTCCTCGGCGACGGTTCGTTCGGGGTCGCCGTCGCCGAAGGTGTCCGCGAACAGCCGCGAATCGACGACCGTGGCGAGGCCGGCCACGTCGTAGCGGGCGGCCGCCCGCGAGGTGACGAACAGCCGGGCGACCGGCCCGGGCTCCGAGACGCCCGAGGCCTCGACGACGAGGTGGTCGAACGACCGCTCTCGCGCGAGGCGGACGACCGCGGTTTCGAGGTCGTCCTGTAGCTCACAGCAGATACAGCCGTTCGAGAGCTCGGTCACGCCGTCGCCGACCGCGAGGTCGGACTCCTCGGCGACCAGTTCGGCGTCGACGTTCACGGAACCCATGTCGTTGACGAGCACGGCGATGTCGCGGTCGCCGGCGTTCGTCAACAGGTGGTTGAGAAGCGTCGTCTTGCCCGCCCCGAGACTCCCGCCGAGCACCGTCACCGGAATCGTCTCCCCCGCGTTCATGAGCGGGCCTACCGGGTCCGCACATATGAAATCGCAGGTAACCAGCGTGGACGTTCGTGAACGATACCCTTTTGCCCGGGAACCGGTGAGTGTGTAAACTGATGACGCTCGCCGCGCGCATCGAATCCTTTCGCGAACTCGTCGAAGAGTGGCTCCGCGGCCTCTACCACGGGATGATTTCGCACCCCGCCTACGAGAAGATAGAAAAACAGGCCGAGGACGACGAGGACGCGTTCATGCTCGCGTGCTTCCCCGACGCGTTCGGCATCCCCTCGCCCATCTCGTACTACACCGCCGAACTGCTCCCGTACCTCGAAGACGAGTTCGAGGCGTGGGAGCGGCGGATGTGGGACCGCGGGTCGCTCCTCGAACGCAAAGGCCACCAGTATCACTTCTAACATGCGCAAATTCGTCTTCTTCGGCGGCAAAGGCGGCGTGGGCAAGACGACGATGTCCAGCGCCTACGCGGTCAAGTGCGCCCGCGACGGCGTCCGGACGCTCCTCGTCTCGACCGACCCGGCCCACAGCACGAGCGACGTGTTCGACCAGTCGTTCACCGACGAGCCCGCGGCCGTCGCGGACGAGCCGAACCTCGACGCGATGGAAATCGACCCCGAGACCGAGGTCCGCGAACACCTCATGGAGACCAAGCGGGCGATGGGCGACCAGGTCAGCCCCGCGATGGTCAACGAGATCGACCGGCAGATAGAGATGGCCCACCAGACGCCCGGCGCGTACGAATCGGCGCTGTTCGACCGCTTCATCGACGTGATGCGCTCGGCCGACGAGTACGACCGCGTCGTCTTCGACACCTCCCCGACCGGCGGGACGCTCCGACTGCTCTCCCTCCCGGAGTACCTCGACGGCTGGATTCAGCGGCTCCTCCACAAGCGCAAGGAGTCGGTCAAACTGTTCGAGCGAGCGGCCATCGGCAACAACGAACCGCGGCGGATGATGGACGGCGACCCCATCATCGCCCGCCTCGAACAGCGCCGCGACGACTTCTCGTTCGCCAAGGAGACGCTGCAGGACGACGCCGCGTTCTTCCTCGTCGTGAACCCCGACGAGCTATCGCTCCGCGAAACCGAGCGCGCGCTCGACCAACTCGACGGGTACGGCCTCGACGTGCGCGGCCTCGCGGTCAACCGCCTCACGCCCGAACCCGACCCCGACGAGTCGGGACGGGGAGCGACGTTCTTGCGCGAGCGAGTCAAGACAGAACGGGAGCGCCTCACCGATCTCCGCGAGAATTTTTCACCGCCGCTCGTCGCCGCCGTCGAGACGCGGGTCGCCGAGGTCAAGGGTGACTTCCTCGGCGAGGTCGCGGCCGAACTCGACATCGACACCGCACCCGACGTTCAGTAGGTGGGTAAACCGACCCCGCGGTGAGAATTTTCGGTCACCTCGCCGATTGAACCTGTCGTTCGAACACGATACATTCCTATCTATCGTTAACGTTAAGGTGGGCATTTTCGTGTCACCGAGTGGGGCAGCGTACCATGGTACAAGTCATTTGGTTGGTCGTCACGGTACTCGCGTTGTTTACTGTCGGGTATCTCGGTTACTCCCGATATCTCGCGCAGTTCGTCGAACTCGACGACAGTCGTGAGACACCAGCGCACAAGTACGAAGACGGTCAAGAATACGTTCCGGCGAAAAAGCCGGTGTTACTGGGGCATCACTATTCGAGCATCGCAGGCGGCGCGCCGATTGTCGGGCCGATTACGGCGGGCGTGGTGTGGGGTTGGGCCCCCGCGCTCGCGTGGATTGCCATCGGCAACCCGCTTCTCGGGAGCGTTCACGACTTCGTGTCGCTGTCGAGCAGTCTGCGACACGACGGGAAGTCTATCGGTTACATCATCGGCGAGTACGTCGGCGAGCGCGGCAAGAACATGCTGTTGTGGTTCGCGTTTCTCACCATCGTCCTCGTCGTCGCGGTGTTCGCCCTCGTGGTGGCCATCGTGTTCAACGCCTATCCGGAGGCCGCCACGGCGAGTCTGGTGTACATCGTCCTCGCGGTGCTGTTCGGCGTCTACCTCTACCAGCTGAACCTCCCGTTCCTGCCGGGGACGCTCGCGTTCGTCGTGGCGATGTTCGTCGGCGTCTACGCGGGGATTCAGTTCCCGATTGCGCTGTTCGAACCCGCGGCCCGCGCGCCCGCCGAGACGTTCGTCCTGTTCTCCGGCTCCGGCGCGTGGCTCCCCGGTGCGAGTTCGTTCAACGGGAACACCGCGGCGTGGGTGCCGCTCATCCTCGTCTACGGGGCCATCGCTAGTGCCCTCCCGGTCTGGGTGCTCCTGCAACCGCGCGACTACCTCTCGTCGTTCCTGCTGTACGCGGGCGTCGGCGGCGCGCTCGTCGCTATCGTCGTGGGCACGTTCTTCACGAACCCGACCCAGCCGCTCGTGACGAACCTCGAACCGTACTACGGGTTCATCGGCCGCTCCGGCGCGCCGCTGTTCCCGCTTCTGTTCATCACCATCGCCTGCGGGACCATCAGCGGGTTCCACTCGCTCGTCTCGTCGGGCACGACCTCGAAGCAACTGAACAAGGAGTCCGACGCGCGCGTCATCGGCTACGGCGGCATGCTCGGCGAGGGTCTCCTCGCCACCGTCGCGCTGGCGACGGTCGCCATCATCGCGCCTGACGTGGGCGGCGGCATCGGCCTCGCCCTGCCGACGTTCGCGGCGGGCGGCGGCGTCATCCTGTCGAGCTTCGGCATCCCGACTGACTTCGGCGGGCCGTTCATGGCTCTCGTGCTGGTCAGTTTCCTCCTCACGTCGACCGACACGGCCGTGCGTCTCGGTCGCTACATGATGGAAGAAATCGTCGGGACGCCCGAGACGCCGGTCGAGGAGTTCGCGACCAACCGCTACGGCAACGCGTTCGTGCAGTCGCTGCCGGCGTACATCCTCATCACGAGCGGTTCGTGGCTGACGCTCTGGCAGCTGTTCGGCGGCGCGAACCAGCTGCTCGCCGCGCTGGCGCTCCTGACCGCGACCGTCTGGCTGGCCAACTGGGACGACTCCAAGCAGCTCCTCAGCACGGGCCTGCCGATGGCCCTCATGACGACCATCACGTCGCTGGGTCTGCTCTGGCTCGCGTTCCACGACAACCTCTACGCGAAGTTCCTGAACCCCGAGTGGATGGCGTCCGCGGGCACCTTCGCGATGGTGTCGGCGGTCGTCCAAATCGTCCTCGCGTTGGTGCTCGTCTACCTCGCGCTGTCGCTGGCGAAAATCGGCTACGACAACATCAAAGACGCCCGGAGTTCGGGTGGCGGCGGTGGCGGCGGTCGTCCGCAGCCGAGCGACGACTGACGCGCGACTGTTCGCCGTTTCGACTCCGCTTTTTCACCGACGCAGTTTTCCGAGGAGCCGACGCAACAGCCCGTCGGAGACGGCCGGCGAGCCGTCGCTCCAGAGCGTGAACGCGGCGACGGAGTCGGCGTTGCGGCTCGCCACGGCGTCCTCGTCGGCCGGCGCGACGACTGCGAGGTTCACCTCGTAGTGGCCGTAGTAGCCGAACTTCAGGAGCGTTCGGTCCGCGAAGTCGGAAACGAACGCCCGGACCTCTGCCGGCACCGCGTCGGCGACGAGCACGAAGGTGAAGTCCGTCCCGTAGTGTTCCTCGTCGGGTTCTATCCACTCGTCGGCGAGTTCGTGGCCCAGTTCGACGAGCCGTTCGAGTTCGGCGACCGTCGCCGACTCGACCCGCCGCGCGAACATGTACTCCATCGCGTGGTGGTTGGCGTAGTTGATAGACTGGTGGAGGAACTGCTTTTGGCTCTCCATCCGCATCGCGCCGAACAGGTCGAACCGCTCGCCGCGGACGGCGTACTCCCGCTCCAAGTCGTAGTTGTACATGAGCCGTTCGGCGACCCGGTCGAGGTACTCGTCGTCCCACTCGGGGCGGTCAAGGGCCGGACCCGGTGTCGTGGCGTCCGACGCGTCCGACTCGCTCTGCTCGGCCGGCGTTTCGCCCCCCTCGGCGTCCTCGGGTTCGACGCTCCTCATTCTTCGTCGGGGTCGTAGGCCACCGCGTCACCCGACACGGCCGGCGAGCCGAGCGCGAGCAGTTCGACCGGCTCGTCGGCTTCCTCGGGGTTGTACGCCCGGTGGGGGCTCTCGGGGTCGGCGACAAACAGGCCGTCAGCGCCGACTTCGAACGTCTCGTCGGGCGTTTCGACGAACAGCGTCCCCGAGAGGACGTAGAACGCCTCTTCCTGTTCGGTGTGGTAGTGGTACGAAAGCGGCACCTGCTCGCCGGGGGCGGCCCGGAAGCGGTTGAGCGCGACGCTCTCCAAGCCGCCCTCGCCGCCGATGCGGCGGAGTTCGCACGGGCGGTCGTCGGCGGGTTCGACGGCGGTTGCGTCCACGACGCGATATCCCATGAGACGGAGCAACACGTTCGACCCTATAAGCCCGTCGCGACCCGCCCGAAAACCAAGGTTTATTCGTGAAGGTTACGAACCGCGGCCCATGGCAGACCCGAAACGCGAGGCCTGCGGCCGGTGTTCGATGACCACCGTCGTGGACGCCACCGCGAGCGGGGACCGCGACCCGCTCGGCGGCGACCGAATCGAACTCGACGAATCGGCGCTCCGACTCGCGTCGCCGACCGCGTGGTTCGCAGGGCTGTCGTCCCGCCTCGACGCGGCCGCTCAGCGGTTCGTCTACGGCGACCGCTAGACGTTCTCACCCGTGTGCGAACCTGTCTCCTCGTAGAGTTTATACCGTCTGGCACGTACTCCCGTCAACGACAATGGAAGAGAGCATCTCCGGGTTCAAACGCCGTGGCACCTGGGACGAGGTCGTCGAACACGGGGAGCGAATCACCCGCGCACTCCGCGACGCCGACGTCGACGGCGCCGCATTCGACGACTGGGACGAGTGGCGACCCAAGTCCCACGAGCGCCTCGGTGAGGACGTAAACGAGAAGACGGCCCAGCAGGCGAGCGTCGGCGAGGGCGAGGGCGAGAAGGCGGGAAAGACGCCCAACGACGACCTCAAGACGGCGGGGGAGAAGCTCTCTCGGTCCTACGAGAAGGTCGAGGAGGGCGACAACGAGGGAGCCGTCGAGTCGTGGCAGGACTCCATCAACTACGTCGCCCGCGCGGCCGACTCCGCCGGTCGCAAGGCGCTTCGGAAGGTCGAGGACACGGTCTACCGCAACGTGATGACCCAGTTGGCCCCGTACTACTTCGACAACGAACTCGTGAGCGCGAACATCCAGCGGGTCGGCCGCGGCACCGGCGACGAGCGGTTCGTCTTCGAGGTGAACGTCAACGACGACGAACTGAAGTCGAAGGTGTCGGAGACGCTGCGGGGCTTCGAGGACGAAATCGACCGCTGGCACATCGACACGCCGAAAGAGACCGAGGTCGCGGAGGTCGTCGAGGGCGTGGAGGTCCCGACGACGGACGAGGAACACCGGTCCAAGTCGACGACGAACTGAGTCGGTTCGGCTCGACTCGTCGGCATAGGGGTCGCCGCCGTCGGGGGCGGCGCGACCGCCGTTATCATTATCGCCATCACCGTTGCCACAGCCATCGGTAATACTGATACCGCTCGCTCCCGACCCTCCGGTATGCCCGAGCCGCTCCGAGTCGAGTCCGGCGAACTGACCGCAGACGAAATCCTCGACGCGCTCCGCGAGGGTCGCCGCGTCGTCGTCCAAGCGGAGATGCTCGGCGGCGTCCACGAGGTGACGCTCCGCCACGACGGGACGGTCTTTTACTGCGACACGCCGACGACGCTGCACAAACACGACGACGAGGACGGGATGCGAGCCTGCGTGCTGAAGATGGGCTACGCGAAGGCGGAGTAGCCGCCACGCCTCGTCCGTGGGCGACCGCTCGCTCGCCTGTAGGTGAGGGTTTAATCCGACGCACGGCGAACAGGTGTGCATGGCCGACGCACCGGATATGGGCGAACTGATGGAGACCGAGGACCCGAACTTCGGACAGGTCCTCGCGTGCGTCTTCGGTATCCAGAGCCACGAGAGCCGAACGTACCTCGCACTACTCGACAACCCCGGAAGCACCGTCGCCGAACTGGCGGAGGTGCTCGACCGCGACCGGAGCAACGTCAACCGCTCGTTGACGACGCTCCTCGACAAGGGCCTCACCGAGCGCAAGCGCCGCCTGCTCGACCCCGGCGGCTACGTCTACCAGTACACGGCGACTCCGCTTCCCGAGGCCAAGGAGATGATGCACGCCTCCCTCGACGAGTGGGCGGAGGACGTTCACGCCCGCATCGACGCCTTCGGCGAGTCGTAGCCTCTCGGTCGACCGCGCTCCCGGTGAGCCTGTCGCCCGGCAGGTGCCGCCCAAACCCGCCCGCTTTTGTCCCTCTGGTGCCACCGCCCGAGCAATGAGCCTCGAACTCACGGCACCCGCCCCCGAGGAGCCATCCGTCGCCGACGACGGCACCTGGCTCGAATGTATCGCGTGCGGCGCGCAGTTCGCGCCGTTCGAGGACGTTCGGTACACCTGCGACGACTGCGACGGCCTCCTCGAGGTCCGCTACGCGTCCCCGCCGACGTGGGACGACTTCGAGGGCCGCGGCGTCTGGCGCTACAACGCCGCGCTCCCCTTCGAGGAGGGCGTCTCGCTCCCCGAGGGCGCGACGCCACTGCACGAGGTCCCGCGCCTCGAAGCCGACGTCGGCGTCGAGACCCTCCGCGTCAAACACGAGGGGATGAACCCCACCGGCTCGTTCAAGGACCGCGGCATGACCGTCGGCGTCCGCGTGGCGAAGGAACTCGGCGTCGGCCGCCTCGCCTGTGCCTCGACCGGCAACACCTCGGCCGCGCTCGCCGCCTACGGCGCGCGCGGCGGGATGGAGACGCTCGTGCTCCTCCCCGCCGGGAAGGTCGCCGCCGGGAAAATCGCGCAGGCGTCGCTCCACGACGCGCGCATCCTCGAAGTCGACGGGAACTTCGACTCCTGTCTCGACATCGTACAAGACCTCGCCGCCCGCGGCGAGGCGTACCTCCTCAACTCGCTGAACCCCTTCCGCTTGGAGGGCCAGAAGACCATCGGCCTCGAAATCTTAGAGGAGTTCCACGAGGACTACGGCACCTACCCGGACCGCATCGTCCTCCCCGTCGGCAACGCGGGCAACACCTCCGCGCTCTACAAGGCGTTGCGCGAACTCGTCCAGTCGGGCGCGCTCGACGCCGACGACGTGCCGAAACTCACCGGCGTGCAGGCCGAGGGCGCGGCCCCGATGGTCGAGGCCGTCGAGAACGGCTGGGACGACACCCAGCGCTGGGAGGACGTCGAGACGCGCGCGACCGCCATCCGCATCGGCAACCCGGTCAACGCGCCGAAGGCGCTTCCCGGCATCCGCGAGACGGACGGCACGGCCGTCGCCGTCTCCGACGAGGAAATCACCGAGGCGCAGCGCGACCTCGCGGCCGAGGGCGTCGGCGTCGAACCCGCCTCCGCCGCCTCGGTCGCCGGTCTCCGCAAACTCCGCGCCGAGGGCGTCGTCGACGCGGACGAACAGGTTGTCTGTCTCACGACGGGCCACCTCCTGAAGGACCCCGACGCGGCGTTCGAAGCGGGCGACGACCCCGAACCCGTCCCGAACGACACCGAAGCGGTCCTCGAACACCTCGCCGAGTAGGGCGACCGGCCCGGTTCAGACCGTCGCCGACGGTCGCGAATATCGGCGTTCGGAGCCGTCGAACCCCGGACGATGACGCGTGTCGGGTGCGCGTCTGACGTATTCTTTTCATTCTGTGGTACATTGTGGCACACGATGTCGCTCAGCAGCATGCCGACCGGGACCGTCAGCCGGGACGGGGCCGGGTCGAGAACGTACCCTCCGGACGGAACTGAGGGCGGGTCGTCCGCGGCCACGTCGCCAGCCGCGTCCTCAGCCTCGTCCGCGTCTTCACCCACGTCCACGTCTTCACCCACGTCTCCGTCCGCGTCCGCGCCACCTCGCAGTCGCCCGTCGTCCCCCGCCCACCCGCGGGGTCGAGACGCCCTCCAGCGCGAGAACGAGGCGCTCCGCCGCGCGAACGCCCGACTCAACGCCCGTCTCGACAGCGCCGACGCCGACCGCCAGGAGATAATCGACCGCTACGAACGGTTGTTGGCCGAGAACCGCGGCCGCGGCCGAAAACAGGCCCACGGCCGCTCGGGTCGGGGGAACGAGTCCCGTCGCTCGGGGACAGAATCGAACGCGGCCGACGCGGTGCGGACCGCCGTCGGTCGCGTCGTCGACCGAGTCGCGTCGGCGCTCGGCCGACGGTAGTCAGATTCTTCTTTCAGAAAGAGGTGCGGGTCGCCCGCTTCAGAGCGTGATGAGGTCCACGTCGATGATGCGGTCGTCGGCGAGGAGTTTCTCGCGGACGCTGTCCGGCACGTCGTCGTCGAGGTTGTAGACGGTCAGCGCCTCGCCGCCGGCCTTCGCGCGGCGGGCGTTGAACATCCCGGCGATGTTCACGTCGTTCTCGCCGAGGACGGTCCCGATGAAGCCGATGACGCCCGGCTTGTCGTAGTTGCGGGCGACGAGCATCTGGCCGTGCGGGATGGCGTCGAGACGGTAGCCGTTGATGCGGACGATGCGCGGGTCCTCGCCGGTGAACAGCGTCCCGGAGACGGTCATCTCCTCGTCGCCGTTGCGGACGGTGACGGTCACGAGGCTCTGGAAGTCGTCCGACTGGCGGGACTTCGACTCGACGACCTCGATGCCGCGCTCCTTGGCGACCTGCGGGGCGTTGACGGCGTTGACCTGCCATTCGAGCGGCGCGAAGACGCCCTTCAGCGCGGAGGCCGTGACGAGTTCGATGTCCTCGGCCGCGATGTCACCGGTGTAGGTGACCTCGACCTCACCGAGGCGGCCGTCCAGCAGTTGGGCGGCGATTTTGCCGGCGGTCTCGGCGAGGCCGATGTAGGGCTGGATGCGCGGGAAGGCGCTCTCGTCGACCGAGGGCGCGTTGAGCGCGTTGATGACGGGTTCGTCGCGGAACGCGGCAACGATTTGGTCGGCCGTCGAGACGGCGACGTTCTCCTGTGCGGCCGAGGTGGACGCGCCGAGGTGCGGCGTGACGACCACGTCGTCGACGGAGAGAAGCGGGTTGTCGGGCGAGACGGGTTCGTCGGCGAACACGTCGACTGCGGCCCCGTCGATGACGTCGGCGTCGACGGCCTCGGCGAGCGCGGCCTCGGCGACCACGCCGCCGCGGGCGCAGTTGATGAGGTAGCCGCTTCCCATCGTTTCGAGTTCGTCGGTGGAGATGAGCCCCTCAGTCTCGGGGGTCAGCGGCGTGTGGACGGTGAGGAAGTCGGCGCGGGCGAGACAGGCGTCGAACTCGACGAGTTCGGCACCCAGCTGGTCGGCGCGCTCCTCGCCGATGTAGGGGTCGTAGGCGACGATGTCCATCCCGAGCGACGAGAACTTCTTTGCGACCTCCTGGCCGACGCGGCCGAGGCCGACGACGCCGAGGGTCTTGCCGTTGACCTCGTTGCCGAGGTAGTCGGACTTGGCCCACTCGCCGTCTTTCAGGCGGGCGTGGGCCTGCGGAATCGAGCGCGCGGCGGCGAAGCCCATCGCGACCGTGTGCTCGGCGGCGGCACGGACGTTCCCCTCGGGCGCGTTGGCGACGATGACGCCGTGTTGGGTCGCGGCGTCGATGTCGATGTTGTCGACGCCGATGCCGGCGCGTCCGACGATGACGAGGTCGGGCGCCGCCTCGAACACCTCGGCGGTCACCTGCGTTCCGGAGCGGACGATGAGTCCGTTCGCGTCGGAGACGGCTTCGAGCAGCGCGTCACCTTCGACGTCGTACGCGGTCTCTACCTCGTAACCGGCCTCGCGTAACCGGTCCAGACCCGCGTCGGCGATCGGGTCCGTGACGAGTACCTTCATGCGCGTAGGGTCAGACCCGTGCGGGTTAAGGGTTGTCACAACGGCCGATATCGTGACATTGAGACTGTCTCGCACGGTTCGAGTAGTCCGACGTTCTCGCCCACTAGTATTATCTACGCGAGTCCGATAGGTTCGGTAGATGGTCTTCCGTCCCGAGAACGCTTCGCCGGCGACGCAACCGCCCGAGGTGTCGCTTCCGGACTCCGGGTCCGTGCTCATCGCCGGCCCGACGATGACGCGGAAGCGGCGGCTCATGCTCTCGATGCTCGCGCCCGGCGAGCGCGACGACGCGGGGACGGTCGTCGTGACGACCAAGAAGCCCGCGCCGAGCATCGCACAGGAGTTGTCGTACATCAGCGGGTCGCCCCCGGAGCAGTTCGAGGTCATCGACACGACGAGCGTCGCCGACCTCCTCGACGACCGCCCCGAGGCGGGGAACCTCCGGTACGTCTCCAGTCCCGGCGACCTGACCGGCATCGGCATCCACCTGACCGAGTCGCTCCGGGAGCATTACGAGGCGAGTCGGTCGGCCCGCGTCGGCCTGCACGTTCTTTCGACGCTCGTGATGTACACCGACCTCAAGCGGCTGTTCCAGTTCCTGCACGTCATCACGGGTCGCATCTCGGCGGCGGGGTTCACGGGCGTGTTCACGCTCGACACCGGCTTCGTCGACGAGCGCGAACTCGCGCTCCTCAAACAGCCGTTCGACGGCTTCGTCGAGACGCGCGACACCGACGGCGACCCGGAGTTTCGGGTCCGCGGCCTCGACGACGGTCCCCGGTCGTGGACGCCGCTTCGACTCTGACTCTGACTCTGACTGCGGCGGCGCGCCGCGTCAGCCCCGCGAACGTTCTCACGACAGGTGCTTCGACGCGAGGTCGACCAGCGGCGAGTTCGCTCGGTCGAACGTCGCGATGGCCCCCGACCACTCGTCGTGCGGATAGATGGCGACGACGACCTCGTCGAACCATCTGATGACGGCGTTCAAATCCCCGTAACCGTCGAGTTCTGGCTCGTTGACGGGTTCGCCGAGCGCCTTCATCACGAGCGTCTTCACGCGCTCGGTGCGCGCGTCCGGGCCGAGGGCGTCTTCGATATCCTCGCGGAGGTAGAGCAGTTCGAACGCCTCGCCGTCGTACTGGCCGACCGCGCGCACGTCGGCCTCGTCGAGGTCGCGCAGGCTCCGGACGAACTGCCGGAGCGGGGTGTCGCCTTCCTCGCCGAAGTCGTCGGCAAGGTCGGCTTCGACGTCGCTGAGCGTCTCGTGTTCGGCGTCGTGGAGGTCGTCCATACGTGGTTGTCAGGGAGACGACGGATAAATAGCTGTGCGCGGCGTCGCCGCGGTTCCTCCCCGCCTGACGTCCGTTGGTCGCCCGTTCGTCACCCGGTCGCGTCCCTCCCGCGCCGCATAACTGCCGACGCGGAAGCTTTGAAACCCCGCGGCGACGACGGGCAGATATGCGCATCATCGCCTTCGACTTCGACGGCACGCTCTCGGACTCCGAGATGACGGTCCTCCTCGGCAAGAAGAACGGCACGGCCGACGAGATGGCCGACATCACCGAGCGAGCCATGAACGACGAGATGAGCTACGCGGAGAGCCTCCGGTCGCGCGCCCGCCTCCTCGAAGGCCTCGAAGAGGAACTCGCAGAGGAGGCCTACGGCGAGGTCGAACTCCGCCCCGGCGCGGCCGACCTCATCCAGCGACTCCGCGACTACGGCCACCACGTCGCCATCTTCACCGGCGGCTTCGAACGCGGCGTCGAGCGCGCGCTCGAAAAGGAGGGCGTCGAGGTCGACGACATCGTCTCGAACCGCCTGCCCGTGAAGGGCGGCCGACTCACCGGCGACGTGGAGGGGTCGCTCATCGAGGGCACGAAGGACACGGCGCTGGAGAACCACGCCGCCGAACACGACGTGTCCATGGACCGAACGGTCGCGGTCGGCGACGGTGCGAACGACCTCCCGATGCTCGAAGTCGCCGGCCTCTCGGTCGGTTTCGTCCCCAAGGACGCGGTCCGACCGGCCTGTGACGCCGTCGTCGCCTCCATGGACCGACTCGGAAAGCTCTTCGAGAGCCACGGGATTCTCGACGCCGACGAGTAGACTGTTTGGGTCCTGCTAACACTTATCATATTTGGGGCCGTAGCACCGCGCATGTCAATCAGCGACGTCAACACACCCGAAATCTGGGTGGCGGGCTTCGTCTTCGTGGCCCTCGCGCTCGCCGCCCTGTTCGAGGGCGTCGTCCTCTTCGACTTCCGCACACTCGGCGTCGACGAGTCGATTCCCGCGGCCGTGGCAGTCGTGGGGACGATGCTGGCGCTGTGGTGGTTCGACGACGGGTGACTGCGACTGCGGCCGCGACCCTGACCTCAAACCTGACCCTGAGCCGACGCTGAACTGCTTTTTCTGCGACTGTGCGGACCTCGGAGCGACGCGACCGGGCCGGGACAACGATTAAGTCGATGTGTAAAGTATACTTTACTGTAAAGCGAGCTTTCCATCCGGTTCCCCGCGACCGGCGCTTTACGCAGAACCATGACACAGGTCCAACGCTCACCGACGCCTCGGCTCTCCAGACAACGGCGGTACCGACGCCTGCTGTTCGGCTCCATCGGGGCGGGCGTCCTCGCCTCCCTCGCCCTCCGATTCCTCGACTACCCCGTCCTCGGGGAGGCCGTCTACTGGCTCGGCATCGTCGCCGCCCTCGTCGTCTGGCGCGGCACCGACGTCGCGCTGTTCGACGAGCGCGACCGCTCGCTCGAACGGCGGGCGAGTCAGCTCACCATGACCGTCGCCGCGGTGGTTCTCGTCCTCGGTGCGTCCGCCGCCCGCCTCGGCGCGACGCTCGGACTGTTCGAGGTCTCGCCGTTCCTCTCGGGCGCGCTGTACGGCTACGTCGGACTGTTCGGGCTCTTCGCCCTGTGCTACCTCTGGGTCCGCGCTCGGACATGAAAAACGGGCTCCGAACGCGCCGCGAGGCCGCCGACCTCAGTCAGGGCGAACTCGCCGAAGCGGTCGGCGTCACCCGTCAGACCATCAACGCCATCGAGCGCGAGCGGTACGACCCCTCGCTCGAACTGGCGTTCAAGTTGGCCGCGCATTTCGACTGTCGCGTCGAGGACCTCTTCGACCCTGAACTCGACGCCGACCTGACCGCCTAAAAAATAATCCCAACGTTCTTTCGCCCGGTCCTCACCGATTCAGCGTGTGAATCGCCTGTCCGAGCGCGTTTTCGGCGGCCTCCATGACCGCTTCCGCGAGCGTCGGGTGGGTGTGGATGGTCGAGGCCACGTCTTCGAGCGTCGCGCCCATCTCGATGGCGAACGCGAGTTCGGCGATTAGCTCCGAGGCCTCGGGGCCGACGATTTGCGCCCCGAGGACGAAGCCGGACTCCTCGTCGGCGACGACGCGGACGAAGCCGTCCGCGTGGTTCGTCGTCAGCGCGCGGCCGGACGCCCGGAAGGGCATCTGCCCGACGACGGGCGTGAAGCCGGCTTCCTCGGCGTCGGCCTCGGTCATGCCGACCGTGCCGATTTCGGGGTCGGTGAACACCGCGGCGGGGACGGCTTGACTGTCGAAGGCGACCGGTTCGCCGGCGATGTGCTCGGCGGCGACGATGCCCTCCTTCGAGGCGACGTGCGCGAGCATCGGCGTGTCCTCGACCACGTCGCCGACGGCGTAGATATGCTCCACGTCGGTGCGGCGGCACTCGTCTACCGAAAGGAAGCCGCGGTCGTCGGCTTCGAGGCCGGCGCTCTCGATGTCCATCGTGTCGGTGACGGGCGAGCGCCCGACGGCGACGAGCACCTTGTCGGCGCGGTACTCGTTTTCCTCGCCGTCTTCGGTCTCGGTGGTCACCATGATACCGTCGTCCTCGTCGCGCCAGCCGCTGGCTCCCTCGCCGAAGTGCATGTCGATGCCGAGGTCCTCGGCGCGCTTGCGGACGACCCGTGCCACGTCGGACTCGTAGCCCGGCAGGATGTCGTCGAGCATCTCGACGACGGTCACGTCCGCGCCGAGCTTTGCGAACGTCGTGGACAGCTCCATCCCGATGTAGCCGCCGCCGACGACGACCAGTCGCTCGGGGACGGTGTCGGCTTCGAGGGCGTCGCGCGACGACCACACCGGCTCGTCGCCGAAGTCGAAGCCGGGAATCTGGATGACGCGCGAGCCGGTGGCGATGATACAGTGTTCGAACTCGATGGTCTCCGAACCCTGTCCTTCGCCGCCGTGGGCGATGCGGACGGCGTTTTCGTCTTTGAACCGGGCGGTCCCCTCGACGAGGTTGACGCCGTTGGCCTTACAGAGCTTCTCGACGCCGCCGGTGAGTTGGTCCACGACGCCGTTCTTCCAGTCGCGCAGTTGCGACATGTCCACGACGGGGTCGGCGTGGATGCCCATCTCCTCGGCGTTGCCCGCCTCGTGGGCGAGGTCCGCGCCCGTGATGAGCGCCTTCGAGGGGATACAGCCGTAGTTGAGGCAGGTGCCCCCGTAGGCGTCCTTCTCGACGAGCGTCGTGTCGAGGCCGTTCTGCGCGGCGCGGATGGCGGCGACGTAGCCGCCCGGTCCCGCGCCGATGACGAGCACCTCGGTTCCGGTTGCGATGTCTCCGACGACCATTATTCTAACACCAACAGTTTGGGGTCTTCGAGCAGTTCCTTCACGCGGTTCGTGAATCGAGCGCCCTGCGCGCCGTCGACGATGCGGTGGTCGAACGACAGCGAGAGGGTGAGGACTTTTCGCGGCACGACCTCACCGTCGATGACCCGGGGCTTGTCTTTGATGGCTCCGAGCGCGAGAATTGCCACCTCGGGGTAGTTGATGATGGGCGTCGCGTACTCGCCGCCGATGCCGCCGATGTTGGTGATGGTGAAGGTGCCGCCGCGCATCTCGCCGGGCGAAATCTTGCGGTTGCGGGCCTTCTCGACCTTCTCGTTCATCTCGTCGGCGAGTTCGAGCATGCCCTTGCGGTCCGCGTCGTGGACGACGGGGACGAGCAGGCCGGCGTCGGTCGCGGCCGCGACGCCGATGTTGTACTCGTCGCGCAGGACGATTTCCTCGTTCTCCTCGTCGAGTTGCGAGTTGAGGTACGGGAAGTCCTTCAGCGCCGCGATGACGGCCTTCATCACGAACGGCATGTAGGTCAGCCGCGAGCCGCGCTCCTCGGCGACCGGCTTGAGTCGCTCGCGCAGTTCGACGAGTTCGGTCACGTCCACCTCGTCGTGGTGGGTGACGTGCGGCGCGGTGTACTTCGAGCGCTGCATCTGGTCGCCGATGGCCTTGCGGACGCCCTTGTAGGGGACGCGCTCGCCGGCACCGGGGCCGGTCTCGGCCTCGGCGCTCTCGGCCGCCGTCGACTCGCTTGTCGCCTCGGCGGTCGCGGTTCCGGCGTCGGCCTCGGCGGACACCGCCTCGGCGTCCGCGGCCTGCGCCTCGCGCTGGGCCTGCGCGTACTCCTGGACGGCCTCGGGCGAGACGAACGCCTCGCCGTCGCGCATCTCGGTCGCGGGGACGGCGTTGATATCGACGCCCTCCTCCTTGGCCAGCGCGCGGGTCGCGGGCGCGGCGAGCGTCTGCTCGCGGTCGGCGCTCTCGGCCGACGCGGCGGCGGACGCGGACGCAGACGTTCCCTCGTCGCGCTTCGCGGTCGCGGACTTCCCGTTGGTCTGGACGCTCCGCGGGCCGCTGGGTTCGTCCTCGCCGCCGTCGTCTTCCGCGGCGGCGCGAACGTCGCCTTCGGTCACGCGGCCGCTCGGGCCGCTGCCGTCGACGGATTCGAGACTGACGCCGAGTTCGCGGGCGAGGCGGCGGACGCTCGGCGGGGCGAACACGCGCCCGTCGGACCCGGAGTCCTCGTCGCTCTCGCCGCCGGCGTCGGACGCCTGCGCGTCGTCGCTGTCGGTCGTCTCCTCGGCGTCGGCGTCGGCGGCCTCGGCGGCCTCCTCGTCGTCGCCATCCTCCTGAATGGTGATGATGACGTTGCCGACGGGGACGACCTCACCCTCCTCGGCGAGGAGTTCCTTCACCGTCCCGTTGAACGGCGAGGGCACGTCGACGAGCGCCTTGTCGGTCTCGACCTCCGCGAGCACCTGGTCTTCGGTTACCTCGTCGCCCGGCGCGACGTGCCACGTTACGAGTTCGCCTTCCGCGACGCCTTCGCCGACGTCGGGGAGTTTGAATTCCTTGAGCGCCATCGTTCAGAAGTTCACCGCCTCACGAATACCTTCTTCGACGCGGGCGACCGAGGGGAGGTAGTAGTCCTCCAGCGCGTACAGCGGGTACGGAACGTCGTAGCCCGCGACGCGCTTGACCGGCGCTTCCTGGTAGAGCAGCGCCTCCTCCTGAATCGTCGCCGTGATTTCGGCGCCGAGGCCGCCGTTCTTCGGGGCCTCGTGGACGACCACCGCGCGGCCGGTCTTCTTGAACGACTCGACGATGGTCTCGCGGTCGAGCGGCGAGATGGTGCGGATGTCCACGACTTCGGCGTCGATGCCCTCCTCTTCGAGGTTCTCGACGGCCTCCAGCGTCGGGCGCGTCATCGCACCGAAGGTGAACACGGACACGTCCGTGCCCTCGCGGCGGACCGCGGCCTCGCCGATAGGGACCGTGTAGTCGTCTTCCGGGACCTCGCCGCGGAACGCCCGGTAGATGAGCTTCGGCTCCATGAAGATGACCGGGTCGGGGTCGCGGATGGCGGAGATGAGCAGTCCCTTCGTGTCGTACGGCGTCGAGGGGATGACGACCTTCAGGCCGGCCTCGTGCGCGTAGAACATCTCCTTGGACTCCGAGTGCGACTCGGGGGCGCGGATGCCGCCGCCGTAGGGCGCGCGGAGCACCATGGGGAGGGTGTATCGGCCGCGGGTGCGGTTGCGGAACCGCGACATGTGGCTCACGATTTGGTCGAATCCGGGGTACATGAAGCCGGAGAACTGAATCTCGGGGACCGGCTTCAGCCCCATCGCGGCCATGCCGACGGCCGTGCCGACGATGCCCGATTCGGCCAGCGGCGTGTCGATGACGCGGTCGTCGCCGAACTCGTCCCAGAGGCCCTCCGTGGCCCGGAAGACGCCGCCGTTCTTGCCGACGTCCTCGCCCATGACGAGCACCTCGTCGTCGAGGTTCATCTCGGTGTAGAGACCGTCCCGTACCGCCTGCACGATGGTGAGGTTCTGACTGCTCATTCTCTGAGGAATCCTTCGTCGCCGAACTTCTCGCGGAGCGCTTCGAACTCCTCGTACTGTGCCTGAATCTCCGGCGTCCGCTCGGCGTAGGCGTAATCGAACATCTCGCTCGGGTCCGGACGCGGGTCGGACTCGGCCGCCTCGATGGCGTCCGCGACCCGCTGTTTCACGTCTTCTTCGATGGCCTCGACGGCCTCGTCGTCGATGCGGCCCGTCTCGCGGAGGAACGATTCCAGCCGCGGAATGGGGTCTTTCGCCTTCCACTCCTCGACCTCGTCGTCGTCGCGGTAGACGGTCGGGTCGTCGGCGGTCGTGTGCGCGCCGAAGCGGTACTGGACCGCCTCGATGAGCGTCGGTCGGCCCTCGCCCTCGCCGGGGTTCTTGGCCTTGTCGAGCGCCGCCTTCGTCACGGAGTAGACCGCGAGCGGGTCCATCCCGTCGACCTGCACGCCGTCGATACCGTAGGCGGTCGCCTTCTGCGCCAGCGTCTCGGCGGCGGTCTGCCGCTCCCGCGGCACCGAGATGGCCCACTGGTTGTTGTTACAGAAGAAGACGTTCGGGGTGTCGAAGACGCCCGCGAAGTTCAGCCCCTCGTGGAAGTCGCCCTCGGAGGTCGCGCCGTCACCGAAGTAACAGATGACGGCCGTGTCGTCCTCGCCCCGAAGCTTCTTCGCCCACGCCGCGCCGGTCGCGTGGGGAATCTGCGAGGCGATGGGGACCGCGGGCGGAAAGAGGTTCACGCCCTCGGGCATCTCGTTGCCCTTCTCGTGGCCCATCCAGTACAGAAGCGTCTGCTTCAGCGGAAGCCCCCGGAGCAGCGACGCGCCGTGTTCGCGATAGCTCGGGACCATCCAGTCCTGCTCGTCGAGCGCGATTGCGCTCCCGATTTGTGCGCCTTCCTGTCCCGACAGCGGCGGATACGTCCCCATCCGCCCCTGCCGTTGGAGACTCACCGCCCGCGTGTCGAAGTGCCGGGCGAGACGCATGTATCGGTACATCTCGACGAGCGTCTCGTCGTCGATGTCGGGGACCTCGCCGACGACGGTCCCGTCCTCGTCGAGCACTCGTACCTGGTCCTGCGGGTCGCGTTGAAGTACGCTCACGGGAGAACCCTCCTGTTCATGGCAAAATCGACACCCGCCGGCGTTATATTGTTTTCGTATATAATTTACTTTGGCTCGGAATATTGCGGTTCGCGTCGTGCTATGTAAACTCACGCGAGGTAAAATTGGACATTTTCGCTTCTAAACGATTCTTCCTGACGTTCATTAGTGTGAACCCACACATCACCGAGAAATAATCGGAAATATCGACAGCATTGCAGGACTGTTTCGGGGCGGGCGCGGGGTCGGACCGGATGTCAGACCCGGATGGCTGAGTCGGGCGGACGCGGTGGGGTGGCGACCGTGGCCTACTGTCCGGCGGCCGCGCGCGCGGCCTGCCGCGCCTCCTCGACGCTCGACCCCTCGCGGAGGAGCGCGTCCACGAACAGTTCACCGGCCTTGTACGACGACCGGACCATCGGGCCGGACGCGCAGTAGAGGAAGCCCAGTTCGTCTTCCGCGACGCGTCGCCACGTCTCGAAGGCGTCGGGGTGGACGTACTCGAACACGTCGAGGTGGCTCCGGGAGGGCTGGAGGTACTGGCCGAAGGTGACGATGTCCACGTCGGCCTCGCGGAGGTCGGAGAGGGTCTGGTAGACCTCGTGGGCGTGCTCGCCGAGGCCGAGCATGATGGAGGTCTTCGTGTGGATGTCGGACTCGTCTGTCACCTGCTGGAGCACCGAAAGCGACTGCTCGTAGCCGGCGCGGCGGTCCCGAATCGGCCACTGGAGGCGCTCGACGGTCTCGATGTTGTGGGCGATGACGTCGGGGCCGGCGTCGATTATCTTCCGGACGTGGTCGGGTTCGCCCTGGAAGTCGGGAATCAGCACCTCGACGAGCACCTCGGGGTCGCGGCGCTTGATTTCGCGGATGGTCTCGGCGAAGTGGGCCGCGCCCTGGTCCGGCAGGTCGTCGCGGTCCACGGAGGTCAACACGACGTAGTCGAGGCCGATTTCGGTCACCGCGTCGGCGACGTTCGCCGGTTCGTCGGGGTCCAGCGGCTCCATCCCGCCGGTCGTCACGTCGCAGAAGTTACACCCGCGCGAACACCGGTCGCCCATGAGCATGAACGTGGCCGTCCCGGGGCCGTCGCGGCCGCTCCAGCACTCCCCGAGGTTCGGGCAGTTCGCCTCCTCGCAGACGGTGTTGAGGTTCCGGTCCCGGAGCGTCGATTTGATATCGGTGAAGCGCCGGCCCGATGGCGGTCGCATCTTCAACCAATCTGGCTTCCGCCGCGTGCGCATAGGCAGTTCTTGCGAGGCGACGGGCAAAAGCGTGAGGATTGGTCCGCCGTCTGTCGGGTTGCCGACGGAACCCCCGCCGGAGCGACCGAAACCGCGTCGCCCGAACACCGATCGGCCACTCCACGACCCGTGGTATCACGCATTGTTCAGAATAGTTCAAACGAACAGTTCTGTCACGGAAAACGAAACGTTCGGTTCCGATACATCACGACTTTCCATCAAACAGCATGTACGACCGTGCTAGATGTATCACTTAACTGAAAAACTTATATTCGAGTAAAGACTTCTGTCGAGTATGAACTGGAAACACCGCCGCAACATGACGAAGGCCGAATCGAAGAAGCACGAGGCCACCGCGGGGACGAACTGGTCGTTCATCGCCGCGCTCGCCGGCGCCGCGTAATCGGCCCGGCGCTTCGGTCCCCGAATCAATCCTCCCCACCCTACCACCCACCAACCTCAGCCCCTCCGTTTTCCGCTCGTTCGACACCCGCGAGCCACCGCGCCGGATGGAGAAACGCCTTTCCCCACGGACGACTCGGCTTCGTGTATGACGCTCGTCTTCGTCTCGTCCCCGACGCCAGCGCGCACCCGGAGGTGCGCCCAGTGAAAGTCGCCGAGGCGGTCCCCGAGTTCGCAGACGCCTTCGGGTTCGAGGAGTTCAACCAGATGCAGCGCGAGGCGCTGCCCGCCATCCTCGACACCGACCACAACGTCGTGGCCTCCGCGCCCACCGCCAGCGGGAAGACGGCGCTCGCCGAACTCGCCATCTGTCGGACCCTCCGCGACGAGGGGACGGCGCTTTTCATCGCGCCGCTCCGCGCGCTCACCACCGAGAAGGAGACCGAGTGGGAGCGCTTCGAGGACCTCGGCTACTCGGTGTACGTCGTCACCGGCGAGCGCGACCTGAACCCCCGACGGGCCGCCCGCGCCGACATCCTCGTGATGACGCCCGAGAAGACCGACTCCGCGACCCGGAAACACGACTCGGCGCGCTACTCCTTCATCGAGGACGTGGACTGCGTCGTCATCGACGAGGTCCACCTGCTGGACTCCGAGACCCGCGGCGGCGTCCTCGAAGTCACCGTCTCGCGGATGCGCCGCATCTGTGACCCCCGCATCGTCGCGCTTTCCGCGACCATGCCCAACATCGACGACGTGGCGGCGTGGCTCGACGCGCCGGACGAGACGACCTTCGAGTTCGGCGACGACTACCGCCCGGTCGACCTCCACGCGGGCGTCAAGACCTACACCCACGGCGAGAACTCCTTCGCCGACAAGTACCGCCGTCTGTACCGGGCGTTCGACCTCGCGGAGCCGCACATCCGCGACGGCGGCCAGTCGCTCGTCTTCGTCTCCTCGCGGCAGGACGCCGTCCGCGCGGCCGCCAAGGCCCGCGACGAACTCGCCAAGCGCGACGTGCCCATCGGCGCGCGCGGCGACTACGACTTCCACAACGAGGCGAAGGAACTGAGCAACGACTCGCTCGCCAAGGGCGTCTTGGACGGCGTCGGCTTCCACCACGCCGGCCTCTCGCGGGACGACCGCGAGGCCGTCGAGGAGTGGTTCAAGGAGGGCAAGATTCAGCTCCTGTTTTCGACCTCCACGCTCGCGTGGGGCGTGAACCTCCCCGCCCGCTGTGTCGTCATCCGCGACACGAAACACCACGACCCGCTCGAAGGCGAGGTGGACATCTCGCCGCTCGACATCCTCCAGATGCTCGGCCGCGCGGGCCGCCCCGGCTACGACGACGTCGGCTACGGCTGGGTCGTCTGCGACCGCTCGGACCAGAACAAGTACCGCCGTCTGCTCCGCGAGGGCAAGGAAATCGAGTCGCGCCTCGCAGAAGACCTCGACTCGCACCTCAACGCCGAAATCGCCATGGGGACCATCCGCGACCTCGACGACGTGCTGTCGTGGCTGGAGACGACGTTCTACTACCGCCGGGCGCAGTCGAACCCGGCGGCCTACGACTTCGAGGACCTCCGCGAGCGCGTCCGCGACGTGCTCGACCGCCTCGTCTCCCGCGGCTTCGTCGAGATGGACGACGACCTCTCCATCGACGCGACCCCGCTCGGGCGACTCACCTCGAAGTACTACCTCCGACTCGGGACCGCCTCGCGTTTCGCCGACCTCGCGGAACGGGACCGCATCACCGCCGACGACATCCTCGAAACCGTCGCGGGCGCGGCCGACTTCCGACAGGTGTCGGCGCGCCAGTCCGAGGTTGACGCCGTCGATTCGGTGCTGACGGGGGTCTCGACCACGCTCGAAGACGGCCCGAAGAAGGTGCTCGCCATCCTCCACGCCAGCATGGCGAACTCGACGCCGAGCGAACTCCGGAGCGACGCGTGGGTCATCAAGCAGAACGCGCTTCGACTCCTCTCCGCGCTCCGCGAGTTCCTCGACACCTTCGCGGACGCCCGCGCGGCCAACCTCGCAAAGCGCGTCGAGGCCCGCGTCGACAACGGCGTCAGCAGCGACGCCGCGGCGCTCACGGCAGTCGACGGCATCGGCCCCGGCCGCGCGCGAAAGCTCGCGACCGGCGGCCTCTCGACCCCGGCCGACGTGGTCGACGCCGGCGCGAAGGAACTCACTCGCGCGGGCCTCTCGCAGGGCGTCGCCGAGCGCGTCATCAAGAGCGCGAAGGACCTCCCCGCGCCCGACATCGACTGGGGCGATTTCCCCGAGTCGGTCGCCCGCGGCGAGAGCGACATGCACGACATCCGCGTGCGAAACGACGGCGGCGGCGGCTCAGTCGGTATCCGCGTCACCGTCAACGACGTGGAGATGTCGGCGAAGACGTGCTACCTCTCCGACGAGGTGACCGTCCCCGTCGGCGTCTTCGGCGCGACGGACGACGAACTGGAGTTCGTCGTGGAGGTCACGTTCCCCGACCTGCCGCTGCTCCCGATTCGGGAGTCGCGGACGGTTCGAGTCGAATAGCAGAAGCCGCGGGGCCGGTCGGATTCCGGTCGGGTTCCGGTCGTTTTCGGTCGCGTTTCGCCTACTCCTCGCCGAGCAACGCCGCCCGCAGCTCTTCGGGCCCGTTCACGATTTCGTCCGCCCGCGAGAGGTCGAGGTCGGCGTTCTGCCCGCCGCGGTAGGCGATGGTGTACGCGCCGGACCGGACGGCCGCCTCGATGCCGTTTATCGAGTCCTCGATGACGACGCACTCCTCGGGGGCGACGCCGAACTCGGCCGCGGCGTGCTCGTAGATGTGTGGCTCGGGCTTCCCCGGTTTGTCGATGTCGTCGGCCGAGAGCACGAGGTCGAGCGGGTCGAGGTCGAACCGCTCGCGGACGGTCGAAATCCAGTCCTGCGGGGCCGACGAGACGATTGCCACCTTCTTGCCCGCCGCGCGGAGGTCCGAAAACAGCGCTTCCGCGCCGTCCATCAGGACGACGTGCTCGCCGTAGACGTCCTCTGAGTTCTCGTGGTACGCCGCGACGAACTCCTCTTTCGTGACGGTCGTCCCGTACTCCGCGTCGAGGTAGTCGTATATCTCGCGGAAGTTCATCCCCGTTATCTCCTCGTGGTCCGGGTCGCCGGACTCGATGGCGTCGGCGAACACCCACTCGTCCTCGAAAGCGTGCCAGTACTGCTCGGAATCGACTAACACTCCGTCCATGTCGAACAGCACGACGTTCGCGTCCATGGTTCGCCCTCGGCCGCGGCCGACCAAAGACCTTCGTGCCGCGGCATGGCTGATGGGCCCTCCTCCAAAGGTTCAAATCGGAACCGGCGGCCATCCCGCCGCATGGATTCGATACGCGTCTTCGCCGGCGACTGCACCGTCAGTTTCGAAGGCTCCCGCGACCGCACCCAGCGCGGCCGGGTCGTCGTCGTCGCCAAGCCCGACCGAACCGTCCTCGTCCACGACGCCGGGGGCTACCAACCCGTCGCGTGGCTGACCCGCGCCGACTCGCTGACCGTCGAGTCCGGGCCGGGGTCGTTCGGCCTCGTGGCCCGCGCCGGCGACCAGACGCTCACGGTCGAATCGAACGACGTGACGGGCCGGGCCGAATACCCCGCCAGCGACGCGGGCGTCCCGGTCGGTTCACATCCCGACACCGGCGACCCGCTCGTCAGGACCAACGGCTCCGTCGTCGCCCTCGACTCGGGAACCGAGTACCGCCTGCCGGCGGGCGCGACCGTCCTCGACGAGACCTGTCGCGACTGCGGTCTGCCGCTGATGCGCGTCGAGCGCGGCGCGCCGTTCGAGGTGTGCATCGACCGTCGGTGCGACCCGCTGGACGACCACGTGAAAGACCGGTTCGACGGCGAGTGGTCGTGTCCGGACTGCGGGTCGCCCCTCCGAATCATCCGGCGGAGCGGCCGCCTGCTTGCCGGCTGTGACGCCTATCCCGAGTGCGAGACGGCGTTTTCCCTTCCCGCGGGCGTCGTCGGCGACGACTGCGACTGCGGCCTGCCGGTGTTCGAGACGAGTCGCGGCCGGCGGTGTCTCGACTCGACCTGCGAGGGCCGATGAGCCGAGACGAGGGCCGGCGGGCGTGGCCCCGTCGCTGGCGACACGGCCGGCCGCGAGGGGCGCATCCGCGCCCGCGACGAGCAGACGGTGGCGGCGGTGGCCGTCCCGTTCGTCCCGCGCGCCGCGCCGCCGGCATCGCAGACCCTTTGTCGTCGCCGCGCCCCGATTCGGGTATGCAAGGACGCCTCGAAGACGGCGTCGTCCACCTCCCGGGCGACGCTCGACAGCGGTTCCACGACTCCCGCGGCTACGGGAGACCCACCGGCGGCGACGACTTGGAGGTCGCGCCCGTCGAGGCCGCCCACCTGCTCTCGCGGGACGACATCGACGGCGTGGACGGGATGGGCCTGCGCGAACTCCTCGCGCGCACCGGGACCACCCTCGACTTCGTCGTCTACAAAGACCTCCGCGACCGCGGGTTCTACCTCTCGCCCGCCCGCGAGGGCTGGCCCGGCGTCGCGGACGCCACGGGCGCTGACTTCCTCGTCTACCCCCGCGGGAAGGGCCCGTGGGACGGCGAGGTCGAACACCGAGTCTGCGTCGTCGGCGAGCGCGAGAGCATTCCCGTCTCGTCGCTCGGGGATGTCGTTCTCGCAATCGTCGACGAGGACGGCGACCTGACCTACTTCAATACTGAGGGCTACTCCCCCGAGGGAACGGCCGCGGAAGACCTCCCGGCCGACCTCGACGCGGAACTCCTCTCGGACCGCGCGCTCGTCTGGGACGGCGTCGACCGCCTCTACCAGCGCGGCTTCTTCGGCCAGCGACTCTACGGCAGAAACGCCGACAGCGGCCCGCTCCAACTGTCGCTCCTCGAAGCCGCCTACCTCGCCCGCGCCGACGCGCTCGCCATCGACGAGGCCGACGTGGTCTCCCGCGGCCGCGACGTGGAGGGCGACCGGTTCGACCGCCGGCTCGCGGTCTACGCCGCGCTCCGGGGAGCCAAGACGGTCCCCAAGAGCGGCTTCAAGTTCGGCTCCGACTTCCGCGTCTACACGGAGTTCGAGTCGGTGTCTGACCTCTCGCACTCCGAGTTCCTCGTGCGCGTGGTCGCGCCCGACCACACGTTCGTCCCGCGGGACCTCTCGCTCGACGTTCGGCTCGCCGGCGGTGTCCGCAAGCGAATGGTTTTTGCGCTGACCGACGACAACGGAGAGATAGACTGGCTTTCGGTCAGTCGGCTCACGCCATGACAGACGACGAACCCGCGGAGCGCATCCGCACCGATGGAGGCACAGCAGAGGGAGCAGATGACGTCGCCCTCGACCCGTGGGGCTCGTCGACCGTCTCCGACTACCGGAAGCTGTTCGAGGAGTTCGGCATCGAGGAGTTCGACGAGGTGCTCGACGAGGTGCCGAACCCGCACTACCTGATGCGCCGCGGGGTCATCTTCGGCCACCGCGACTACCGGCCGGTCCTCGACGCCATGCGCGACGGCGACGACTTCGCCGTCCTCTCGGGGTTCATGCCGACGGGCGACCCCCACATCGGCCACAAACTCGTCTTCGACGAGATAATCTGGCATCAAGAGCAGGGCGGCGACGCCTACGGCCTCATCGCGGACATGGAGGCGCACTCCGCCCGCGGCATCCCGTGGGACGAAATCAACGAGCACAGCCGCGACTACCTGCTGTCGCTCATCGCGCTCGGGTTCGACCCCGAGGAGGGCGAACTCTACCGACAGTCGGACAACGACCGCCTCCAGCGGCTCGCGTTCGAACTCGGCGGGAAGGCCAACTTCTCGGAGTTCCAGTCCATCTACGGCTTCGACGGCGAGACCAACGTCTCCCACATGCAGTCGGTCGTCACGCAGATGGCCGACATCCTCTACCCGCAGTTGGACGACCCCAAGCCGACGGTCATCCCGGTCGGTCCCGACCAAGACCCTCACGTCCGGTTCGCCCGCGACCTCGCCACCCGGATGCGATTCTTCAAGGTGACGGAGGCGTTCGCGAGCTTCGAACTCGACGACGCCGAGCGCCCGCTCGTCGCGGCCGCCCACGACGCCCGCGAGGAGTACGCCGAGGACGCCGACATGCCGCGGTGCGGCGAGGCGGCCGAGTGGCTCGCCGACGCCGACCTCGACGCGGCCGGCGTGCTCGTCTCGGAGTCGGTCCGCGAGTCGGCGGTCGAGAAGCTCGAAAACGCCGGGATGGAACCGCTCCGCCCGCGGATTCGCTTCTTCGCCCGGCAGGCGACCGACGAGGCGTTCGAGGCGCTTATCGAGGACATCGAGGGCGAAAAGCGGCGGTATGACCAGCACATCGACGCGTTCGACATGGATGTCGACGAGGCCGAGGAACTCGCACGCGAGGTCGAGGCCCACCACGGCGGCTACGGCTTCATTCCGCCGTCGTCTATCTATCACCGCTTCATGACCGGCCTCACCGGCGGCAAGATGTCGTCGTCGATTCCGGCGAGCCACATCTCGCTTCTCGACGCGCCCGAGGAGGGCTACGACAAGGTGAAGTCGGCGACGACCGGCGGCCGCGACACGGCCGAAGAACAGCGCGAACTCGGCGGCGAGGCCGACAAATGTCCGGTGTACGAGCTGTACGCCTACCTGCTGACGGGCGACGACGACGAACTCGCAAAGGAGGTCTACGACGAGTGCGTCGGCGGCGAGCGCCTCTGCGGCGGCTGCAAGGAGCAGGCGGCGACGATGATGCGGGAGTTCCTCGAAGACCACCACGAAAAGCGCGAGGAGGCCGAGGAAATCCTCGACTCGCTGGACATCGACTTAGAGACTGAGCGGCGGGGCGTGGCGGCCGAGCACTAACGGGGCGGCACGACCCCGACCGAAACCGCACGACCGCTCACAACCCCACTTCTTCTCCCACGCCGCGGGCGTTCGACTTCTCGTAGAGGTACTCGGCGGTCGCGGCGTCGAGCACCGCCGAACCGACGCTCTCGACCACCAGAATCTCGTCATCGCCGTCTCGCCCGGCGTCGCCCTCGAACACCGCCGAGAGCGGAATCAGGTCGGAGTCGTCGATGGCGGCCCCGCGAACGTCGCCGATGTCGGCGACTTCCTCGGGCACGTCGGCGAACACCCGCGCGGCCCGCTCGAACGTCTCGGCGTCGAGTTCCCGCATCTCGGGCGTGTAGGCTCCGACGGCGACGACGAGCGTTCCGGAGTCGAGCCACGAGCCGTCGAAGACGGGCGTCTCGCTGGTCGTCGCGGTGACGACGACGTTCGCTCCGGCGACGGCCGCCTCGGGCGAGTCGACCGCCTCGGCGGGGAGGCCGTCCTCGCGGAGGTCGGCGGCACACGCCTCGCGGGAGTCGCTGGGTGAGTAGACGTTCACCGACTCGACCGCGGAGCCGACGGCGATAGCGCGGCTCTGCCAGCGGGCCTGCGCCCCCGCGCCGAGGACGCCGAGTCGGACCGGGTCGGCCGCGAGGTACTCCGCGGCGAGCCCGCCGATACAGCCCGTCCGGGCGCTGGTAATCGTCGTCCCGTCGAGGAGCGCGAGCGGGAGGCCGGTCGTCGCGTCGGTGAGGACGACCTGCGCGTTCACCGTCGGAAGCCCGTGAGAGACGTTCTCGGGATGGACGGACGCGAGTTTCGTCGCGTACACCTCGCGGCCGTGGATGTACGCCGGCATGGTGAGACCGGTGCCGAGCGGGCCGTCGCGCCCCGACGGTACCGAACCCGCACCCGCGGCCCCTTCGTTACCGGTCCCGTCCCGAACTCTGTCGATGTCGATACCGACCGGAAAGTGCGGCCTCGGCGGGCGTTCGACCTCGCCGCGGCCCTGCTTGACGAACGCCTCCTCGACGACCGGAAACAGCTCCGAGAGTGAGAGTAACTCGCCGACAGCGTCGGCGGAGAGAATACGGACCATACCCGAACTACTCACCGCGGTCGCGTGAAAACATTGCGCCTCGCTAGTGTGTGACAGACAAACTCATGTCGGTGGCGAATCAGACAGGACCATGCACGTCCTCATCGTCGGCGGCGGGGTCGTCGGACTCGCCTGCGCCCACGCGCTGGCCGGCCGCGGGGCCGAAGTCACCGTCTGCGAGGCGGGGACGCTCGGCGGCGGCAGTACGGGTCGCGCGGCGGGCGGCATCCGAACGCAGTTCTCGACGCGCGTGAACGTCGAACTCTCGCTCGCCAGCGTCCCCGTCTGGGAGTCCTTCGCGGACGACTTCGGCGTCGACATCGACTACCGGCGGTCGGGCTATCTCTTTCTCGCCCGGACCGAGGAGACCGCCGCGGCGTTCCGGGAGAACGTCGCCATGCAGACCGACGCGGGCGCGCCGAGTCGCGTCCTCTCACCCGAGGAGGCCGCCGAGTACCTCCCGGAACTCCGAACCGAGTCGTTCGTCGCGGCGACCTTCTCTGCGGCCGACGGCGTCGCCGACCCGCACTCCGCGGTGCAGGGCTACTCGGACGCGCTCCGCGCCGCCGGTGTCGATATCCGGACGAAGACGCCCGTGACCGACCTCGCTCGCGTCGGCGACGGTGACTCGGCCGGTGCGGTAGACACTCCCGACGCCGACGGCTGGCGGGCCGAGACGCCGGCCGGTCCCATCGATGCCGACGCCGTGGTCGTCGCGGCGGGCGCGTGGTCCGCCCGGGTCGGCTCCCTCGCCGGCGTCGACCTCCCAATCGCGCCGCGCCGCCGGCAGATAGCCGTCGTGGAACCTGAGGGCGACCTCCCCGCGGACGCCCCGCTCACCATCGACCTCGACACGGGGGCGTACTTCCGCCCGGAGCGGGAGGGAACCGCCATCGTCGGCGGGCACTTCTCGGGGTCGGACCCCGACGTGGACCCCGACCGATTCGACGAGTCGATGGACGTGGAGTGGGCGGTGGAGGCGACCGAGCGGGCCGACGACGCCGCGGCCTACTTCGGCCCGGAGACGCGGATTCGGAACGGCTGGGCCGGGCTGTACGCCGTGACGCCCGACCACCACGCGATTCTGGACGAAGTGGTCCCCGGCCTCGTCGTCGCCGCCGGCTTCTCGGGCCACGGCTTCCAGCACGCGCCCGCGACCGGCGAGGCCGTCGCCGACCTGTGTCTCGGCGAGCACGCCTGTGAGGTGGACGTGTCGGCGCTGTCGCTCGACCGGTTCGAATCGGGCGAGACGCTCCGCGAGCGGAACGTCGCGTAGGAGAATCCGGGAAGCTCAGTTCAGGCGCTCATATCGACGACAGCGCGGAGTTCGCCGAGGACGCGGACGGGGTCGGCCACGTCGCGCGACGCGAGGACGCGAAAGCCGGTGCCGCTCTCGTCTTCGACGACGCGGTAGGTCTGTTCGCCGTCGTCGAACTCGTAGGGCGGCGCGGCCCGGACGAGGACGGCCTCGACGTCGTCTCTGTCGTCCGGGCGGTTCGGGGGTTTGACGATGAGCGACGCCTCGTGGCCGAGGCGAATCGCCGACAGGGTCGTGTCCAGGTCTCGCATTCGTCTTCGCCGTCTCTCGGTCGGCCGGTACCAAGAACGTATCTGCGGATTGACGCGGAGTGGACGCGCAACGCTTTTAGTCGGCACTCACAATCGGTCGCATATGGCATCCGAGCCCAAACGCGGGACGCGAGCGAGCGAACCGACTACCGACGGGTTCGGATTTTTCTTTCTGACCGCCTGAGGTCGGCGGACTCCGTGCGGGCGTCACCGCGCCCGCCGGACGAAACCGACCCCGCCGGTCAGCCCCGCCAGCGCGGCGAGGCTTCGAAACTGCTAACCGACCACCAGACGGCTAACGCCACAACGAACCAGATGCGACTTCCGGAATCACAGGTCGCGGTGTTGAACGCCGCGAGCGCCACCGACGAACGAACGATTGCACAGCTCGCGGAGGCGACGGACCAGAAGCCCGAGACGGTGACGGGCGCGGTCTTCGACCTCCGCGACGAGGGACTCGTCTCGGTCACGGAGACCGCGGAGGAGTCCGTCGAACTGACAGACGAGGGCGTCGAGTACGCCGACGAGGGCCTCCCCGAGGTCCGTCTCTACCGCGCCGCGCTCGACGTGGGCGACGGCGACGCGGTCCCGATGGGACAGGTCATCGGCGCGTCCTCCCTCGGCGGCCCGCAGGTCGATATCGCGCTGTCGAACTTCGCGCGCAAGGGCTACGGACACATCGACTCGGGCGAACTCGCGCCCGACGCGGACGCCGACCCCGACGCCGACGAGGAGGCCGCCGCGCTCGCGGCCCTCGACGCGGGCGAGTCCGTCGACGCCGACGTGCTCGACCAACTCGAATCGCGAAAACTCGTGGTCCGCCACGAGCGAACCATCCGCGCCGTCACCCTCACCGACGAGGGCGTCACGGCGCTGATGGAGGGCGTCGAGGCGGCCGAGACGGTCGACCGCCTCACCCCCGAGATGCTCACCTCCGGCGAGTGGGAAGACGTGGAGTTCACCGAGTACAACGTCGAGGCCGACGCGCCCGAGGCCCGCGGCGGCAAGAAGCACATCCTCCGGCAGACCGCCGACCGCGTGAAGGACGTGCTCACCGGCATGGGCTTCGCCGAGATGGAAGGCCCGCACGCCGACGCGGACTTCTGGATTAACGATTGTCTGTTCATGCCGCAGGACCACCCGGCGCGCACCCACTGGGACCGCTTCGCCCTCGACGTGCCGCCGATGGAGGACATCCCCGAGGACCTCATCGACAACGTCCGCGACGCCCATCTCAACGGCGTCGGCGACGACGGCGACGGCTACCACTCGCCGTGGTCCGAGGACTTCGCGCGGGCCATCGCGCTCCGCGGCCACACCACGTCGCTGTCGATGCGCTACCTCTCGGGCCACGAGGTCGGGGAGCTAGAGCCGCCGCAGCGGTACTTCTCGGTCGAAAAGGTGTACCGCAACGACACGCTCGACCCGACGCACCTGCTGGAGTTCTACCAAATCGAGGGCTGGGTGATGGCCGAGGACCTCTCGGTGCGCGACCTGATGGGCACCTTCGAGGAGTTCTACTCTCACTTCGGCATCACGGACATCCAGTTCAAGCCGCACTACAACCCCTACACGGAGCCGTCGTTCGAGCTGTTCGGCCGACACCCCGAGACGGGCGAACTCATCGAAATCGGCAACTCCGGTATGTTCCGCGAGGAGGTGCTTCGCCCGCTCGGCGTCGAGTGCGACGTGATGGCGTGGGGCCTCGCCTTAGAGCGCCTGCTGATGCTCATGTACGGCTTCGACGACATCCGCGACGTGCACGGAACGCTGTGTGACCTCGACCTGCTCCGCGAGACGGAGGTGCTCAAGTAATGCCCGTAGTCGACGTTCAACCCGACGAACTGCGCCGCCTGACCGGCCACGAAGACAAGTCCGACGAGGAGTTCAAAGACGACCTGTTCGCGCTCGGACTGGAGTTCGAGGGCGTCACCGACGACGGGGCGTTCCAACTCGAGTTCGGTCCCGACCGCCTCGACCGCCTGTCGGTCGAAGGCGTCGCCCGCTCGCTTCGCTACCAGTACGGCGACGCCCGCGGCGTCTCCGTGCCGAACACGAACGACCCCGACTGGACCTTCGTCGTCGACGACGACGTTCCCGACGAGCGCCCCTACGTCACGGGCGCGGTCGTCCGCGGGGTCGACCTGGACGACGCGGCGCTCGACTCGCTCATCCAGTTGCAGGAGAAGCTTCACGCGACGATGGGCCGCAAGCGCGCCAAGGGAGCCATCGGCATCCACGACCTGACGATGCTGAAAGGCGACGTGCTCTCGGAGAACGCCTCCGGCAACTCCATCACGTACACGGGTATCGAACCCGACGGCGACACCTTCGTCGCGCTCGACTCCAACGACGAACTCACGCCCGCCGAGGTGCTCGAACAGCACGACACCGGGCGGAAGTACGCCGACCTCGTGAGCGAGTACGACCGCTACCCGGCCATCTACGACGAAATCGGCCTGTTCTCGTTCCCGCCGGTCATCAACGGCCGCCGGACCGAGGTCTCGACGGACTCCCGCGACCTGCTCGTCGAACTCACCGGCACCGACCAGTGGACCATCGACCGGATGTGCAACATCATCTGCTACGCGCTGGCCGCCCGCGGGGCGACCATCGAGGAGGTCGAGGTCCAGTACGAGACGGGCACCGTCGCCAAGCCCGACTTCGAAGTCGAGACGAAACACGTCTCCCACGACCGCATCGAGACGGTCCTCGGCGTCGAGTTGGAGATGGACGAGGTCATCGACCTGTTCGAGCGCTCCGGCCTCGACGCGAACGCCGAACTCGCCGAAGAGACCGTCTACGAGGTCTCCATTCCGCCGTACCGCGTGGACGTGCTCCACCCGCTCGACCTCGTGGACGACGTGGGGCGCGCCTACGGCTTCAACGAACTCGAACCGCGCTACCCCGACGTGGGGACGGTCGGCCAGCGCCACGAGCGCTCCCGACTCGAAGACGCCGTCCGCACCTCGCTCGTCGGCCTCGGCTTCGAGGACCTGCTCAACTTCCACATGATTTCGGAGGAGGAGAACTACGAGCGCATGGACGTCGAGGTCGGGTCCGACGTTCCCGCGAGCGAAGCGAGTGGGAGCTCGCCGGAACAGCGTTCCGGCGGTGTGCTCGGCGGCGGCGAACCCGCCTCCATCACCGAACCGTACAGCGAGGACTACACCATGCTTCGGACGTGGGTGCTGCCCTCGCTGACGATGGTGCTGGAGAACAACACCCACCGGGCGTACCCGCAGGACCTCGCGGAAATCGGCCACGTGGCCCACCGCGACGACGACGAGAACACCCGCGTCGCCGAGGCCCGCCACGTCGCGGCCGTCCTCGCCCGCCACGACGCGACCTACGAGGACGCGAAGGCCCGCCTCGCGGCGCTCTGCCGCGACTTCGACGCGGAACTGGAGACGCCCGTGACCGAGCATCCGTCGTTCATCGACGGCCGCACCGCCGCGGTCGTCATCGACGGCGAGGAAGTCGGCGTCGTCGGCGAACTCCACCCGAAGGTCATCGTCGACCACGACCTCGAACTGCCGGTCGCGGCGTTCGAGTTCGACCTGTCGGCGCTGGCGTAGGCGTTCCGGCGGTTGTTTTTGGTCCAGATTTTTGCGCGACGAGCGGTGCGAGTCGCGGAAAAAGGTGGGAGCTTCGACCTGTCGGCGCTGGCGTAGGAGTTCCGGCGGTCGTTTTTGGTCCGGGTTTTTGAGAGTCCACGAACCGAAACCGAATAACCTCGGGTAATTTCACATCGTCAGTAATTCTTTTCGTGCATTTGGTCAGAACGCGATAGAAACCTTTAGGACGCGAGTCGTCGCGTTTTCTGTATGAACGATAATGATGTTCGTCGCGAGACGCTGGCGGTGACCCACGGCGAGCGCGGGCAGGCCCCGGCCCCGGGCGTCGAGGACGTCGTCGTTCCGGTCCACCTCTCTTCGACCTACGCGGTGCCGAGCATCGACCCCGACGCGGACCTGGAAACGCTCGACCCCGACGCGGGCGAGTACCTCTACTCGCGGCTGTCGAACCCGACGCGGAACGCGCTGGAACACCGGCTCGCGGCGCTCGAAGGGGCCGACCACGCGCTGGCGTTCGTCTCCGGCACGGCGGCCATCGCCGCGACGATGACCGCGGTGGTCCGGCCGGGCGACCACATCGTCGCGTTCGAGGACCTCTACGGCGGGACGAAGACGATGCTCAACCGGCTGTTCGCCGACCGGCTGAACGTGGACGTGTCGTTCGTGGACGCCACCGACCCCGAGAACGTCGCGGCCGCGATGCGCGAGGAGACCGCGCTCGTCTGGATGGAGACGCCGACGAACCCGCTCATGCATCTCTGCGACATCGAGGCCATCGCGGCCATCGCCGACGAGGGGGACGCGGTCTTCGGCGTGGACAACACCTTCCTCAGCCCGCAGTTCCAGAACCCGCTGTCGCTCGGGGCCGACGTGGTCGTCCACAGCACCACGAAGTACCTCAACGGCCACTCCGACTCTATCGGCGGCGCGGTCGTCACCGACCGCGAGGACGTACTGGAGGAGATCACGTTCCTCCAGCGCGTCGGGATGGGGTCGATGCTCTCACCGTTCGACTCCTACCTGACGCTCCGGGGCATCAAGACGCTCCCGCTGCGGATGCGCCAGCACGAGGCCAACGCGATGGAAATCGCCGAGTTCCTCGAATCCCACGAGGCCGTGACGCGGGTGTTGTACCCGGGGCTGGAGTCCCACCCGCAACACGACCTCGCGGCGCGCCAGCAGTCCGGATTCGGCGGGGTGCTGTCGTTCGAACTCGACACCGACCTCGACGGGACCGCGGAGTTCCTCGGCGAACTCCGGGAGTTCCCGCTGGCGGTCAGCCTCGGCGGCGTCGAGAGCCTCATCGAGCACCCGGCGACGATGACGCACTCGCCGCTCTCGCAGACCGAACGCGACGCGCTCGGTATCTCCGATTCGCTCCTCCGGATGTCCGTGGGCGTCGAGCACGTCGACGACCTTCGTTCGGACCTCGCGTCGGCGCTGTCGGTCCTGTAGGAAGTCACCGCTCTCGCGCCCGAATTCCGTTCCCTCGGGCACTTAACCGAGGCGTTTAACAGTCCGCCCGGCTGTAGGTACGCCAACGCAATGCCGAGCGGAGAATACGATCCGGAAACCGTCGAGGCGAAGTGGCAAGAGAGGTGGGTCGACGAAGACCTGTACGCGTACCCGGAGCGTGCGGTAGACCCCGACACCGTCTTCTCCATCGACTCACCGCCGCCGACGGTGTCCGGGAGCCTCCATTGGGGCCACGTCTACGGCTTCACCCTCCAGGACTTCGTCGCCCGGTTCAACCGGATGCGCGGCGACGAGGTGTACTTCCCGTTCGGCTACGACGACAACGGCATCGCGTCGGAGCTCCTGACCGAGGACGAACTCGGTATCAAACACCAGGACTACGAGCGACGCGAGTTCCAGAAGCTCTGCCGCGAGGTCACGGCGGAGTACGAAGGCGAGTTCACGGAGAAGATGCAGAACCTCGGCATCTCCATCGACTGGGACCAGACGTACCAGACGATTTCGCCCGAGGTCCAGCGCGTCTCTCAGCTCTCCTTCGTCGACCTCTACGAGAAGGGTCGGCAGTACCGCCAGCGCGCGCCAGCCATCTGGTGTCCCGAGTGTGAGACCGCTATCTCGCAGGTCGAGACCGAAGACGACGAGCAGGGCTCGCACTTCCACGACATCGAGTTCGGCGTGGCCGATTCCGAGGAGTCGTTCGTCATCTCCACGACGCGCCCCGAACTGCTCCCCGCCTGTGTCGCCGTCTTCGTCCACCCCGACGACGACGACAACGCGCACCTCGTCGGGCAGGAAGCCGAGGTCCCGCTGTTCGGCCAGCGGGTTCCCATCCTCGAAGACGAGCGCGTCGACCTGGAGACGGGCACGGGCCTCGTCATGTGCTGTACCTTCGGCGACCAGACCGACATCGAGTGGTATCAGGCCCACGACCTGCCGCTCCGCGTCGCCATCGACGAGTCCGGCACGATGACCGAGGAGGCAGACGAGTACGCCGGTCTCTCCGCCGACGAGGCGCGGGAGGCCATCGTCTCCGACCTCGACGACGCCGGGGCGCTCCTCGACAAGCGCGCCATCACGCACACGGTCAACGTCCACGAGCGGTGTGGAACGAGCGTCGAGTTCCTCGTCAAAGACCAGTGGTACATCAAACTGCTCGACAAGCGCGAGGAGTACCTCGAAGCCGGCGAGCAGATGGACTGGTACCCCGAGAAGATGTTCACGCGGTACAAGAACTGGATAGAGGGGCTCCAGTGGGACTGGGCCATCTCTCGACAGCGCTCCTCGGGGATTCCGTTCCCCGTCTGGTACTGCGAGGACTGTGAACACGTCGTCGTCGCCGACCGCGAGGACCTGCCCGTCGACCCGCTCTCTGACGACCCGCCGGTCGACGCCTGTCCCGAGTGCGGCCACGACGAGTTCGCCGCCGAGGACGACGTGTTCGACACGTGGGCGACCTCGTCGCTCACGCCCCTCATCAACGGCGGCTGGGACTGGAACCCCGAGACGGAGGAGATGGAACTCGACCGGCCCGAACTCTACCCGTTCGACATGCGCCCGCAGGGCCACGACATCATCTCCTTTTGGCTGTTCCACACGGTCGTCAAGTGCTACGAGCACACCGGCGAGGTCCCGTTCGACAGCGTCATGATAAACGGGATGGTCCTCGACGAGAACCGCGAGAAGATGTCGAAGTCCGTCGGCAACGTCGTCTCGCCCGACGAGGTCTTAGAGAAGTTCCCGGTCGACGCCGCCCGCTACTGGGCCGCCGGGAGCGCCGTCGGCGACGACCTGCCGTACCAGGAGAAGGGCCTCGTCGCGGGCGAGAAGCTCATGCGGAAGCTCTGGAACGCCTCCAAGCTCGTCGAGAGCCTCACCGAGGACGCGCCCGCCGAGTTCGACCACGACGACCTGAAGGCCATCGACCGCTGGCTTCTGGCCTCGCTCGACCGCGAACTCGAGTTCGTCACGGAGAAACTGGAGAACCGCGAGTTCTCGAAGGCGCGCGACCGCCTCCGCAGTTTCTTCTGGCACACGTTCTGTGACGACTACCTCGAAATCGCCAAACAGCGCGTCCGCGAGGGCGACGACCCCTCGGCGGCGTACACGCTCCAGACCGCCCACAAGCGGTTCCTGACCTGCTTCGCGCCCATCCTCGCGCACGTCACGGAGGAGCTGTGGCGCGACATGTACGACGAGGCGAGCGTCCACGACCAGTCGTGGCCCGAACCGCTCGGCCTCGACGCCGACGTGGCGGCCGGCGAGACGGCGATGGCCGTCGTCGGCGCGCTCCGCAAGTACAAAAGCGACAACCAGCTCTCGATGAACGCCCCGGTCGACCTCGTGCAGGTGTACGGCGACATCCACGGCTTCGAGGAGGACGTGAGTGGCGTCATGCACATCGAGGACCTCGAACTCCTCGACGAGGAGCCCGAAATCGAGTCGGTCGTGACCGGCGTCGACCTCGACTACTCGCTCGTCGGCCCCGAGTACGGCGCACAGGTTCCGGACATCGAGGCCGCGCTCGAAAGCGACGACTACGAGGTCGAAGACGGCGTGATGCACGTCGCGGGCGTCGAACTCGACCCCGAGATGTTCACCATCGAGGAGTCCCGCGAGTACGTCGGCGAAGGCGACATGCTCGAAGCCGGCGACGCCATCGTCATCGTCCAGCACGCCGACTGAAGCGGCGACTCGGTCGTTTTCGTTCGCGTTCTTTTCCCGGTAGTCGGTCGCCCAGCCGATGGCTCGTCAGTCGTCGCGGTTCGGCACCGGCGTCTCGGTATCGGCCTCGGTCTCAGTTTCCGTCTCGGTCTCCGACTCGGCTTCAGCCTCGGCTTCGCCGCCGTCGAAGGCGGCTCGCACCGCCGCCGCGTCTTCGACGTGGGGAACCGTCATCGGATGGTTCGCGTTCGCGTCGTCGGCGTTGACTTCCTCGGGGTCGGGGACGGTGAGTTGCACGTCCGGGCCCGTGTCCGCGTCCGTCTCGAATCGCACCGTCTCCGTACCGAACAGGCGGTCGACGGCGTCGGTGGACACGCTGACGTCGGTGACGGCGTCGCGTTCGAGGCGGGATTGGGGTTCGCCCAACAGCGTGTCGTGAGCGACGAGTACGTCGTCGTAGCACCGAAACTCGACGGGCCCGGTGGCGAGGTAGCGGGAGGTTCCCCGGACGGCACCGAACGCGGCGGCGAGGGCGAGCGGCGCGAGCGCGACCGTCCACGCGCCGAAGAAGACGAGCGCGGCGGCGACGCCGTAGCACCACAGCACGCCGCTGGTGACCGTGTACCGGAGGCTTCTGTAGGCCGCATCGGCGAGGGCGACCGCGCGGGTTGGCGTGGTTCGATAGGTCGGCGCTCTTTTCGGTTCCTCGACCGGAACCGGTTCTATCTCCGTCTCCTCGCTTCCGTAGAGGCGGTAGAAGACGCCCCGCTTTTCGCTCCGTTCGAGCTGGAGCGCGCGGAGGTCGTAGAGGAGTTTCAGGCCGACGAGCGCCGCGAGGAACGCTTCGTTATCGAACTCGACCGCGAACGGCCCGACGGCGAACATCAGCAGTCCGACGGCGAACAGGAGTTTGAACGGGGGCAGGAGCACCGACCGGGCGGAGTGGTCGCGGTAGCCGCCCGCCGCAAAGTATCCGGTGACCGTTTCGACGCCCCGTCCGACGAACACGCCCACGCCGCCCAGAAGGATTTGCCCGGCGACCTCCTCGGTGACGACCGGGTCGGTCAGGCTGAACGTGAGGAACGCGACGCCGAGTTCGAGCGGGACGAGCAGGAACGCCGCGATGAGGAACGTCGGGACGTTCCGCGGGTAACACGGTGGGAGCGGTCCGGGGAGCGAGACCGACCCCCTCTTGGCCTGTAACGGGCCGAACAGTCGGTCCCCGTCGCCGATGGCGTTGTTGGGTCGCTTGACCGCGAAGGGTATCTTCACGAGCGTCCAGCACAGCACGACGGCGATTTCGGCGACGAACACGCCGAAGAGCACGGTCGGGGACCACCCGAGGAACAGGACGCCGACCGGCGCGACGGCGTTCGAGGCGAGGACCGCGAGCACACCGGAGTCGCGAGGAGCGGGAGGGCGCACGAATTGTCAATCGAATAGGTTGAAAATCAGTCTTCGGTTCGACACCGATACGCGGGCGGTTGGTTGTCGCAGTAGGTGGTCGTCGCGGACGACGCTACAGCCCCGACCCGACGGCGTCGGCCACGTCGTCGAAGCCGTCGCGGTCGAGCAGGTCGAGGAGGCCGCGGTTGATGTCGCGGGCGATGGACGGGCCCTCGTAAATCATGCCCGTGTAGAGTTGGACCATCTCGGCCCCGGCGCGAATCTTCCGATAGGCGCTTTCGGCGTCCGAGACACCGCCGACGCCCACGACGGGCACGTCGGTCCGCTCGGCGATGTAGCGAATCATGTTCGTTGCTTCGGCCTCGATTGGCTTCCCGGAGAGGCCACCCCGTTCGGCCCGGTTCGGGTTCCGCAGGGTGTCGGGCCGCGAGGTGGTCGTGTTGCTGGCGATGATGCCGTCGAGACCGAGTTCGTCGACGACTTCGAGCGCGTCCTCAACGGCGGGGTCCGGGAGGTCCGGCGAGAGTTTCACGAGAAGCGGGTCGGCACCGGCGTCGACGAGCGTCCCGAGAATCGCTTCGAGCGAGTCGCGGTTCTGCAGGTCGCGGAAGCCCTCGCTGTTGGGACACGAGACGTTGACGACGAAGTAGTCCGCCCCGTCGGCGACGCGCTCGTAGGTGTAGCGGTAGTCCTCAGGGGCCTCCTCGGTGGGCGTCACCTCCGAGAGCGCGAGGTTGACGCCGACCGGGATATCGGGGTGGGGTCCGGCGGCGAGGCGCTCTCCGACCGCGTCCGCGCCCTCGTTGTTGAGGCCCATGCGGTTGATGAGCGCCTCGTCCTCGGGGAGGCGGAACATCCGCGGGCGCGGGTTCCCGGGTTGCGGCTCCGCGGTGACGCCGCCGACCTCGACGTGGCCGAAACCGAGCGCGGAGAGGACGGTGGGTATCTCGGCGTTCTTGTCGAACCCCGCCGCGACGCCGACCGGGTTCGGGAAGTCGAGGCCGAACGCACTCGTGGCGAGTCGGGCGTCGTCGACGCGGTAGCGTCGTTCCAAGAGCGGTTCGACGGGCGTGCCGCGAGCGCTCGCGAGCAGTCCGTGAATGGTCCGGTGGGCGGTCTCCGGTGGGAACGAAAAGAGGAGCGGTTTGGCGAGGTGATAGGGGTTCATTGCTGTCTGTCGGGCCGTCCGCTGGTGGGGAGTCGGTTCGAGACGATGCGGGTCACGCGCTTAGAAGTCGTGTTCGACCTGGTCTGGGTCCGCTTTCTGGATGATGATTTTGCCGTCTCGAACGCGGACGAACACCTCGTCACCGATCTCCATCCCGGCGACCGCGAGTTCGTCTTCGTGGAGGTTGACGTGGACGTTGTGGTACTCGCCGTTCTCGTCTTTGGCGCCACTCGGACTGAGCTTCTTTTTCCGGACCATCTGGGGGTCTATCCGTTGGTTCGCCGCAGGGGATACATAAGTGTTGTCTCCGTCTGCCCGCAGAGTGGTGATTTTCGCCGCAACCCGACCGTCTCGAACAGAAACTCGTCGCATCGTCGGCGGGGTGAGCCGCCGCCTCGAACCGGTCGAGTATATAAGTAACACGGCGTCGTCGGTCGAAATTCGTCGATATATTTATCATGTGCCATGTGGTTCATTGGCATAGAGGTGGAAAATCATGGTACGCGAGGACGGTAAGCGAAACTTCGTGCTCCGAGAGGAGGACGGTACAGAGACGAGTGTGTTTTCGGGCAGTATGCCGAGACAAGCGGCGCTCAAGGCGGCCCGACGACTCGACCCCGCCGGTTCCGAGGACGACGCGAAGTCGGACGCGGTCGAGATTCGACTCCGGGAGAAGGGGACCGACAAGGTCCACATCTTCGACGCGTGGGCGTGGAACAGCAGCGCCCCCGAGGACAAGCCCGGGTGGATGGAGGGGAAGATTACCAAAGGAAACGTTTCCAAGAAAGGAATCGAACACCTCGACGAGTAGCGCGACCGACGTTCACATTCTTATCGTGCGCACGCACGTGTAGCACCCGAGTCGTAGCGTAGTCGATACGCCTTTCAAACAGCGCTGCCAGCGTCTGTTTGCGCGACCAACACCCGGTCAGACCGAACGTACGACGCGGGGGATGACCGACCGGCCTCCAGTCGCGCGATATCTATCTCTTCGAGAGACATCGGTCGCCACGGGAATCTATCATTATCTTATGAGTAATCCCGCCATGAAACCGCATGACGAAGCGCCATCGGTTCGACGGCCTTTTATGTATCCCCGGCATTCGGATTAATGCGAAGAAGCGCACGGGGGCACTCCCCCCGAAGGCTTCCACCGAACGCCCCGACCCCAAGGTCGTCAGGCGCTCACCGGGATGACACACCTTCCCGGGGGTCGCCACGATACGACGGCCTTAAGTGGTCCAAGGCATTTCGGATG
>NZ_LOPW02000005.1:0-288099 GCF_001469875.2 Haloferax marisrubri
AAAGCCCACTAGACTTCGGTCTAGTGGGCTTTTTTCATTTACAGCGAGCGGCACGCACGTCCGCTCGACTCCCTACACTAACAGCGACCGCGTTTCGGTCGCGTCTCTCCTCTCGTCCGAGAGTGGCAACGCTCTCAGTTTGCCCCGAATCCACGGACACTCGCTCGCGTTCGACTGCGAGAGTGTTTCGACGTGGCTCGGTCAGTCGTTCGGCGCGAAAGTCGGCGAAATCGACAGACGAAGGCCCGATTTCGAACGCGTTGATTGGGATGAAATTCAGCGAAAACCGGGGTTACGATTCTCCCCTTTTACCGTATCAGGGTTAGAAGGGAGGGTTGCATGCGCGGCAGCAAACACCTCACCGTAGTCATGGTCGTTGCGATGCTCGCCGTCGCGATGGTCCCCGGGACCGTCGGTGCAGCGAGCACCGATGCCCTCCAGGTCGGCGTCACACAGGACGCCGACACGGGCGACGCGACAGTGACCGTGACGCGGAACGAGACGGCCGTCGAGAACGCGACGGTCGTCGTCGAATCGAGCGGTAACTACTCCGGGAACGGAACGTACGCGACGGGCGCGAACGGAACCGTCGACCTCCCCAATCCGCAGGAGCGCGTGAACGCGACGTTCACCGTCACCGAGGGGAACAACACGACCAGCACGTCCGTCGTCCTCGTCCCGCTCGACGAGTCGCTCGACATCGCCGTCGAGGCTGACGACGCGAACGACACGCTCACCGCCACCGTCACCCAGTACGGTGAGGCCGTCAAGGGCGCGTCCGTCGTGGTCAACGGGAGCGCGTACGACAACGGAACGTACGAAACGGACGCCAACGGCACCGTCGAGGTCGCCGAACCGACGACCACGACGAATCTGACGTTCGTCGCGACGACCGACGGCCTCACCGCCGAGACGACGGTCGCTGTCGACGCTGACGACCTCTCCATCGCCGTCTCGCAGGACGAAAACGAGTCGGTCACCATCACCGTGACCGAAGACGGCGAGGCCGTCGAGAACGCCTCGGTCGCGGTCGACGGGAACTACACGGACGCGGGCGAGTACGAGACGGACGCCAACGGTACCGTCGAACTCATCGCGCCCCTGCAGACCGTCACGGTCGATGTGACCGCTGAGTACGACGGTCTCTCCGCGGAGACGACCGCAACCCTGCAGGGCGAGGTCGCCGCGGACGATCCCTTCGGGCAGCTCGTCAGCAGCTTCGTTGAGCGACTCAAGGACACGGGTACTGACGGTCCCCTCGGACAGGCCGTCTCCGACTTCGTGACCGAGAACAACCCGGGTAACGCCGACGACAAGCGTCCGGACCACGCCGGCCCGAAGAACAGCAGCGACGGAGCTGACGGCGAGGAGGACGCACCCGGAAACTCCGGCAAGGCCAAGAACGGTAACGCGGGCGGCCCGCCGGAACACGCCAACAACGACAAGGCGAGCGACGAAGACGACGAGGAGACCGCCGAGACCGAGCAGGCCGACACCGAGGATACCGAGACCGACGACGACGCTGACGACGAGTCAGAAGACGACGACGAGTCGAACGGTAACGGCAACGGTGGTGGCCCGCCGGAACACGCCAACAACGACTAACGACTCGAACACGGGTTTCCACGCAGCGCGCGTGGGTCTTGGGTTTCACCCTTCGTCCGCGTCCGGGCGGATACTGTGGTTCAGAGGCACCCCCACATCCACATACGCCCCGGCCGTCGTTGTCAGAGACTGACGGTCGGACGACTCACTCGCCCGACGCGACTTTTTCTATCGAAACGTCACCGAGCGCGCCGACGAGCGCCGGCTCGACGTCGAACCGTCGAACCGCGAGCCGTGCGCCCGCGACCACGAGGTCGTCGTCGACGCGGGCGGGCGCGCCGCTCGGATACCACGCCGAGTCGTCGGACGCGCTGACGCTCGACCGAAGCGACTCCCGGAGGCGACGGTGCGCGAACAGCGTCGAGACGAACGCGAGCGACGCCGCGAGCGTGACACCGCCGTCGTCGAACGCCGCGTCGGTCGCTTCCGCTCTGGCCGTTTCGAGCGCGCCGGCGACCGCGAGCGACTGCCTCGCGTGGTCGTCGTCGGTGAGCGCGCGTGCGAGCGCGGCGTCCTGAATCTCTCGAATCGCGGTCTCCGTCGTCGGGTCGGTCATCGGTGACGCTGAGCGGTTCAGGCCCCGTCGAGCGGTGGCACGCGAAGCGTGTGGTCGACGACGGTTTCGTCCGGCCGGAGCGTCACCGTCCCGAGGAACACCGTCTCGCCCTCGGCGGCGTCGGTCGCGACGGTCTGAAGCGTCTCCCGCTGGTCGAGTTGTTCCCACGTGACGCGCTCGACGAGGCGCTGGAACGCGTCGGGGTCGGTCCACCCCGAGTCGATGTCGGACGGGACGTTGACCACGAATCGGAGTTCGGTCTCGGTGACGTGGATGCCGACGCGGAACGTGTCGGCGTCGGTCGCGTCGTCCGGCGAGGGCTCGGTGGCGGCCGCGTCGTCGGTCGCGTTCGACGCGGGTGCGGTTTCGCTCGCCGTCTCGTCGGGGTCGGTCATGCCCGGCAGTCGGGGACGTGAAGACAAAGATGCACCGGACACGAAGGAACGACGCCAGCCACGGAACACCGTCGGTTTGTGAGTGCGACCCGGTCCCTGCCCGCCACGAACCCGCCGACGGAGTCGGTTCTCCCACGCTCGACCCCGGGGGTCGAGCGTGGATAATCACCCTCCTCGACCCCGATAGCGTGTGAATTTCACGCACAGCGAGACGAACGTCGAACGGTTATTAGCGTTCGAGACACCAGTCCGACCAACGAATGAGTTACAAGATCGGTCTCGTCGGAAAACCGTCCGTCGGGAAGTCGAGTTTCTTCAACGCGGCGACGATGAACGACGTGCCCGAGGGCGCGTATCCGTTTACGACTATCGACCCCTCCATCGGCGAGGCGTACGTCCGCGTCGAGTGTGCGGCCCCGGAGTTCGACGAGTCGTGTACGCCCTCGGTCGGCTACTGCGACCACGGCATGCGGTTCGTCCCCGTCAAACTCGTGGACGTGGCGGGGCTCATCCCCGGCGCGCACGAAGGCAAGGGCCTCGGGAACCAGTTCCTCACCGACCTCAACGAGGCGGACGTGCTCGTCCACGTCGTGGACTTCTCCGGTGAGACGGACATCGAAGGTGAGGCGACGGAGGGCCACGACCCCCGCGAGGACATCGACTTCCTCGAAAACGAACTGGACATGTGGTATCTCGACGTCCTCGAGAAGGGTATCGACCGCTACCGCTCGGGCTATCACGGCGAGGACAAGGACATCGAAGTCGACCTCGCGGAGCAGATGTCCGCGTTCAAGACGAACAAGGACGAAATCAAGCAGATAATCCTTTCTCTCGGTCTGGAACTCGACCCCGACGAGTGGGACGACGCGGACAAGGAGTCGCTCGCCCGCGAGATTCGAAAGCGCACGAAGCCGATCATCATCGCGGCGAACAAGATGGACAAGCCGGTCTCTCAGGAGAACTACGAGGAAATCACGGCGGACCCCGACTACGAGCACCTGACGTTCGTCCCCACCTCGGCGCACGCCGAGAAGGCGCTGAAGAAGGCCGACGAGGGCGGCGTCGTCGACTACCGCCCCGGCGACGACGACTTCGACATCGTCGGCGACGTGAGCGACGAACAGGAGGCGGGTCTCGAACAGATACGCGAGTTCGTCACCGAGTTCGGCGGCACGGGCGTCCAGCAGTCGCTCGAGAACGCGCTGTTCGACGTGATGGGCGCCATCGCCATCTTCCCCGGGAGCGCGAACGGTAAGAGCGACTCGCAGGGCGTCTTCCGCGACTGCTTTATCCTCCCCGAGGGCTCGACCACCGAGGACTTCGCGTACCACCTACACTCCGACATCGGCGACGGTCTCCTCCACGGTATCGACTGCCACTCGAAGCGCCAAATCGGGTCGGACCACGAACTCACACACCGTGACGTGGTCGAAATCGTCTCGACGAACTGACTCTCTCGGACGCCAACCGCAACACCGTTATATCCGTGGCTGTAGGACCCGGGTATGGGTGAGGCCGAAACGACGGCCGCGACACTTGACGTCGAGATTGGGGGTCTCGGCGGCGAAGTGACGCTGGCCGACTTGTTCCCGTCGTCGTGGGTCGAGTCACATTGTCAGGCGGCATCGATTAGTGAATTCCTCGAAGAGAGCGGTTTCGCGGTCGCAGACCAGGAGTCGTTCGAGTCGATACCGACCCACGAGTTGGACCGGTACGTCGACGCGAACACCGAGTTCGACGACTGGCAGGCGATGCTCTCCGCCGGCGTCGAGCGCTACGTGCTCGAACAGGCGGGCACCGGCGACACGGCCGCCGACGAACTCGAGGCGGTCGAGGGGAGCGACTCGGCGGAGGCCGAGACCGAAGACTCCCTCGAAGCCGGCGTCTGAACGCGGGCGCGGGCGCTGAGCCGGACGACGGGAAGGGGACTCGGTTCAGGCGGAGTTGTTCTGTTCGGTGTCGTCGACGAGCGCCGCACCGCGGGCGAGCGCGTCGTCCCACCAGTCGCAGTCGCGAGCGTCGGCCACGGACAGCGGCGCGTCGGGTTCTTCGGGCCGGTCGCCCAGGTCGAGGCTCCACCACTCCACGTCGTGCCACGCGTCGTGTTTGTAGCCGACGCGCTCGAAGCGGCCGACGCGCTCGAAGCCGAACGACTCGTGGAAGGCGATGCTCGCGGGGTTCGGCGTCGTGATGACGGCGACGGCCGAGACGTAGCCCTGCCGTTCGAGCAGGGCTAAAAGCGCCGTGTAGAGGCCGCGGGCGACGCCGCGGCGCTGGAAGTCCGGGTGGACGTAAATCGAGGTCTCGACGGCCCACTGGTAGGCGATACGCTCTCGAATCGCTCCGGCGTAGGCGTAGCCGGCCACCTCGCCGTCGAGTTCGCAGACGAGCCACGGGTAGCCGGTCTTCTTCTCCAGTTTCGCTTCGAGGTCCGCGACGCTCGGCGGGTCGTAGGCGAACGAAATCGCGGTGTCCTCGACGAACGGCGCGTAAATCTCCCGAATCGCGGGGAGGTCGGACGCCGTCGCCGCGCGGAGGCGGACAGTCATGACTCAGGTGGGGTCGCGCGGAGAGAAAGATGCGACGATGGCGGCGGGCCTCGCGGGTGCGGCCGTCGCGTACGAGGTTGGTCTCGCGAGGCGGTCTCGTGAGTGGGGTTCCCTCAGTCGCCCGTCGGTGCCGCGTCGAGGCCGTCGGCGACCGCCTGCGCCCGCTCGCGGATGTCGTCGGCGTCCGCGCGGACGTGTTCGCCTCCGTCGTAGAGCACGTCGCCGTCGACCATGGTGAACACCACGTCGTCGCCGTGGGCGGAGAACACGAGGTGCGAAAGCACGTCGTGTATCGGCGTCGCGCGGGTGAGGTCGGTGTCGATACCGACGATGTCGGCTTTCCACCCCTCGCGGAGTTCGCCGACGCGGTCGAAGCCGGCGGCCTTCGCGCCGTTTCGCGTCGCCATCTGGAAGACGGTCGCGGCGGGCGTGCTCGTCGGGTCGAGCGCGTCGACCTTCTGGAGGAGACTGGCCTGCCGCATCTCGGTGAAGGGGTCGAGCGTGTTGTTGCACGGCGGGCCGTCGTTGCCGAGCGCGACGTTGATACCGCGGTCGAGGTAGTCGGGAATCGGCGCGATGCCCGACGCGAGTTTCATATTCGACGACGGGCAGTAGGTGACGTGCGTGCCGGTCTCGGCGAGGACCTCACGCTCTGACTCGTCGGTGTGGACGCAGTGGGCCAGTACCACGTCGTCGCCGGTGATACCGACTTCGTCGAGCCAATGGATGTTGCGCATGCCCGTCTCCGCCTCGACGGTGGCGATTTCGTCGCGGTTCTCGCTCGCGTGCGTGTGGATGCGGACGCCCTCGTACCGGTCTGCGAGTTCGCGGACGCCCCGCAGACACGCTTCGGAGCAGGTGACGGCGAACCGGGGCGTGACGGCGTACTGGATGCGGCCGCCGAAGCCGTCGTGGTAGCGCTCGATGAGGCGCTCGGACTCGGCGAGGCCCGCGTCGGTGTCTTCCTGTAACCCCTCGGGCGCGTTCGTGTCCATGAGCACCTTGCCGATGCGTCCGCGGATGCCCATCTCGCCCGCGGCCTCGAACGCCTGCTCGGCGTGTCGGACCGAGAGGTGGTCGACGACTGTCGTCGTCCCGGACTCGATGCATTCGAGATAGCCGAGTTCGGCGGCGACGCGCATCCCCTCGGCGTCGAGACCCGCCTCCATCGGGAGCACGTGGTCGAACAGCCAGTCCAGCAGTTCGGTGTCGTCGGCGATGCCGCGGCCGAGCGACTGCACCGAGTGGACGTGCCCGCCGACCAGCCCCGGCGCGACGATACCGAACTCGCGTCGCTCGTGGTCTGGATACCGCTCTGTCAGGCCCGAGCGCGCTCCGACCGCGACGATTCGGTCGCCGTCGACGACGACGGCCCCCTCTTCGATGATGGTGGACGCGTCGATGACCACCGTTCCCGCGAGTAACATTCTTGTGCGGGTAGACGACCGGGCGTAAAATAGGTGGTGACCCGGCCGCCGTCCGAGGTTGGTTGGAGTGATCGGGTGCGGTCGGTGGTGGGGTTGGGGTTGGTCGGAACCGGACCCCGTGGACGAACGGACCTGCGGGACGCGAACGCGTGTTCGAAAGAGCGAGTGGAAACCACGCCTGACGGGTCACGCGCCGCGTCGGTGTCCGTCCGTCGCGATTCTCACTCCGTGCCCGACGACCCTCATCGTTACGTTAGCACCTGCTAACTCACTCAGGAGTAACGGACGAAAGCCGATTCTAGTTCCAGGTGAGCCCCAAACGAAGCAGGTGATAAATTAGTACATGCTAAGTTCCTCCGCGACAGAGTAACCGATGAATGCGTGAGTTCGAATTCGTCGTTCGCTTTTCCGAGGGCACCGACGAGCTGATGGACCTGTTTTACGAGTATCCGAGTCTGCGCTCCCGGTCGTCGGTCTGTTCGTCCACGGAGGACGTGATGTGGCGGGTCGACCACGTCGTCGGCACGCCGGAGGCGCTGTCGGCGTTCGAGGAGGTGTTCCTCGACGAGACGCGGTGCAACGAGTGTCTCGACGCCCCCGACTGCCACACCCACCGCAACTACCACGTCCTCGACCGGTCGGACAACTCGATGACCGTCTACACCTACCGCGAGGAGGTGAGCAACTGCCACTCGATTCCGCGCTACGTGCTCGAACACGTGGGACCGGGCGTCATCTTCGAGTCGTCTCGCCGCGCGGGCGCGTACCGCTGGCGCATCCTCTACCCCGGCGACCACCCGCTCGGCGAACTGTACGAGACCATCGAAGCGCAACTCAGAGAGGGTCTGCAGTTGGACGTCGAGCACCTTTCGAGCGCCGGTAACTGGGACGCCGAGTCGCGCATCGCGGCCGACCTCTCGTCGGCCCACTGGGAGGCGCTCGAAACCGCCGTCGAACACGGCTACTACGAGCGCCCGCGCAAGGTGACCGTCGAGGACCTCAGCGAAGTGCTCGACGTGCCGCGCTCGACGGTTCAGTACCGACTGCGAACCGCCGAGGACCTCGTGATGTCGCAACTCGGCGACCCGGAGGCGTAGCCGGAGGACAACGCTCGGAGACGTCGGCTCGAACCCGCACGCGACGACGGACCAGCGATAGCGCACACGCTCGTCGGTCAAGTCAGGCGTCGCAGTCGTATTTCGGACTCGAACGCTCGCTGTCGCTCGCGGTTCGGGAATTGAGAGAAGTGCTCCGTCAGGGATTCGAACTCACTCGCAACGCGCTGCGTTGCTCGCTGCTCGAACCCTTCTGTTGCATCTCGGGCCAGAACACGCTCGCTGTCGCTCGCGGTTCGGGAGTTGAGAGAAGTGCTCCGTCAGGGATTCGAACCCTGGTCATCACCGTGAGAGGGTGATATGATTGGCCGGACTACACCAACAGAGCACGTTGGTACATCCTTTCGTATTGCTCGTGATTGTAAAAGGTTGTCGCTTCAAATCGGGTGTGATACCGACTGCCGTGTTGCGATTAGACGACCCGCTCGCCCTCGCGGTACACCTGCTGGACCGTCCGCCACGCGCCGGCGTCCTCGCTCGGGTCGGCATCGAGGACGACGAGGTCCGCGACGTAGCCCTCGGCGACCTTCCCCACGTCGTCCAGTCCGAGGAGGTCCGCGCCGCCGACGGTCGCGGCTTCGAGGGCCGCCGCGGGCGACAGGCCGTACTCGACGAGCAGTTCCATCTCGCGGAGCGCGTTCTCGCCGTGGTCGTTGAACGGCGTGCCCGCGTCGGTCCCCATGGCGATTTTCACGCCGGCGTCGAGCGCGTGTTCCCATGCGGTTTCGAAGCGCTCGGCGGCGTCCGCAGCCTTTTCGACCGCCTCCGGCGGGATGCCGGCCTCGACGCCCGCCTCGACGATTTCGCGGACGGCCGAGGCCGTCGGTACCCAGTACGTGCCGTGGTCGACCATGAGGTCGGCGGCCTCCTCGTCCATGAACATCCCGTGTTCGACGCTCGAAATCCCCGCGCGGGCGGCGTTTTTGATACCTTCCTCGCCGTGGGCGTGGGCCGCGGTCGGGACGCCCTTCGCGCTCGCGGCCTCCACGAGGGCGCGAATCTCCGCTTCCGTGAACTCGGGCGCGCCCGTGACCGCGCCGGACGTGAGGACGCCGCCGGTCGCCATGCACTTCACCACGTCCGCGCCGCGCTTCAGTTGCTCTCGGGCGGCCTTGCGAACCTCGTTCGGACCGTCGGCCTCCCGGCCGAACCAGTGGCCGTGGCCGCCGGTCATGGTGATGTTCTCCCCGGCGGCGAGGACGCGCGGCCCGTCGAGTTCGCCGTCGGCGACCGCGTCCTTCGCGCTCGTCGCGAGGTCACCGGAACTCCCGAGGTCGCGGACGGTCGTGACCCCTGCCTCCAACGTCTTCCGGAGGTTGGCCGCCGCGCGATAGCAGGCGCGTTCGACCGGTTCGGACTGGTAGGCGGCCACGTCGGGGCGACCGTCCATCATGAGGTGGACGTGGGCGTCGACGAGGCCCGGCGCGACGACCGCGCCCGAAAGACTCCGCGTCTCGCCTGCTGTCTCGTCGCCGACGGACGCGATGCGCCCGGTCGACTCGTCTATCACCACGTTCGCCTCGCGGGCCCCGTCGGCGTCGACGACCCGCACATCGGTAAGCGTGAACATGGCTCTCTCAATCGGGGGAGACGACGTAAAGCCGCGGATGTCGGCGAGGTGGAACCGCACGACTGCGGAGGTTCGAACGCGACGAAAAGAACCGACTCACTCGGAGACGATGTCGCCGACGGTGACCGCGTCACCGACCGACAGCGTCTCGCCCCACGACGACTCCGGCACGGCGGTGTTGACCATGAGTCGGAAGTCGTGGTCGAACCAGTCGCCGCCGGACCACTCGGGGAGCGTCTCGCGGCGCTTCCTCACGAGCGTCGTCCGGAAGTCCGCCGTCTCCTCGCCCGTGTCGGGGTCGCGGCTCGGGACGACACAGCGCTGGCAGGGGTTGACGCCCTCGAAGGCCGCCTCGCCGACGGTGAACTCGACGACCGTTCCGCGCCGGTCGAACAGGTGGTCCTCCCAGAAGGGTTCGGTCGCGTCTAGGACGAGGTTCGGCCGGAGGCGGCGGCGCATCTCGTCGGCGTCGATGCCGTCGAACCACGAGGCGACCGCGTCGAGCGTCCCCGTCGAGATGACCGTCGGGCCGCTGGCCTCGGTGTCGTCGGGGAACCCGCCGGCGGGGTCGCGCCGGAGTTCGACCGGGTAGCCGAAGTACGCCGAGAGCCAGTCGTCGGCCTCGGCTATCGGGCCGTCGTAGTCGTCCATCTCGGGGGCCGAGAGTTCGACCGTCCCGTCGGCGAGCGAGACGGAACTCCGGATTCGGTGGACCGCACGCTCACGCTTTCCGTTGACGTACTCGCCGTCCTCGTCGAAAATCGCGTACTCGCGGTCGCCGCGGAGCCCGCCGTTCTCGACGATGTCGGCGGCGGCGACGAACTCGGCGTCGAGCGACTTCACGGGGTAGACCGCGATGCGGTCGAGCGTCACGGCCGCCGCGCCGGCGGCCGCGGCCGCTGTCGTCCCCGCCTCGGTCGTCGCTGAGGTGTTATCGCCGGTCGGGCTCCCGTCTGTCATCTACTCCTCGCTTTCGTCCGTCTCGTCGGACTCGTCGTCCGCGGTCGCGTCGGCGAACAGCTCGGCGATGGTCTCCTCGTCGACGATTTCGTAGCCCGCCTCGGAGACGGTGACGAGGTTCAGCTCGTCGCTCTCGATTTCGTCGTCGGCCGCGACGAGCGCCTCGACGGCGAGCGCGAGGCCGTCTTCGAGCGACAGGTTCTCGGCGTACCCGTCTTCGAGGGCGGCCTGCACGTCCTCGCGGTGGCCGCCGATGGCGACCGCCTTCCACTCTTGGGGCGTCCCGGACGGGTCGGTCGCGAAGAGGCGACCCGAGCCGTTTTCGACGCCGCCGATGAGAAGCGACGCGCCGTACGGGCGAGTGCCGCCGGACTGCGTGCTCTCTTGGATGTTGTCGGTGATGGTCTTCGTGAGCGTCTCGACGCCGATGGGCTCGCCGTAGCGCAGGTGCTCGCGCTGGGCGGTCGTCCGCGCGAAGTCCACGAGCTTCCGCGCGTCGGCGACGTGGCCGGCCGTGGCCGCGCCGAGCGCGTCGTCGAGTTTGTGCAGTTTCTCGATGCTTTCCGCTTCCATGAGTTCCGACGGGGTCGACCGGAGCGCCGCCAGAACGACGCCGTCGGCGGTGCGCACGCCGAGGACCGGCGCGCCGCGCTTGACGGCCTCGCGGGCGTACTCGACCTGATAGATGCGTCCGTCAGGGGAGAAAAGCGACGTACCGCGGTCGTAGGCCTGCTTGTCGTTTCGGTTCATCGTGCGACCTCCTCGCTCGTGTCGGCGACGTTCGTCATTACTCTTCGGTCAGTTCCGGAGGCGGAAAAAGCCTCCACACCCGGCATCGGTGTGGGGTTCACGCTCGAACCGCCGGACGCGACGCCGATTTCCGACGAATAGCCGGCCTGAAACCCCGTGATTACTCCTCGACGACGTCCGCGTCGGGGGCGTTCCGCTTCACGCTCTCGATTCCCTGCTTCGCCTTCTGTTTCGACGCGTAGCCCTCGCCGGAGTCGGCGAGGATGTTCCCGTTGTCGTGGACGAGTCGCCACCGGTAGTCGTCCGCCGCGTCGACGAACACTTCGAAGTGCGCCTTGCTCATATCAGGAGAACTGTTGTCAGCGAAGAAAAGTGTACTCTCCGGCGTCGGACCGTGCCCCCGAAACCGACCTACGCCGCCTCGGGTTCGAGGGCGTCGGCGTCGACTTCCAGCAGTCGCTCCTCGCAGTCGTCGCAGCGGACGACGAACACCTCCCACGACCGGCAGCACGACTCGGCCGTCTCCGAGCCGAACCTGACGTCGCCCCCGCAGGCGGGACAGCGGTCGAGGTAGATGCGGAGCCCTCTCGCCAGCGCGCTCCGCTGTTCGCCCGTCAGCCGGTCCCAGTCGTCGAGGCGACCGTCGAGGGCGGCGTCGGCGGCCACGTCGGCGACGAGCGCGGCGCGCGACTCCCACGTGCCGATGGTGGTGCCGTCGACGACCGCGACGAACCACCGGTTCCGAGACCGGGATTCCAGCGAGATGTCGTCCGCGTCGAGTCCGGTGAGGGCGGCGAGTCGCCGGCGAATCGCCGAGTCGTCGGTGCGCGCGACTTTGTCGTTCCACGTCGCCTCGAAGTCGGGGTCGAGTCGAAGCTCGTCGCCGGTCTCGTCCCAGTCGAGCGCGCCGGCGTTCAGGAGCGCCCGCTCCACATCTAACTCCTCGGCAGCCTCGCCGCCCTCGTCTAACTGGCCCGCCTCGACCTCGTCGCTCGGCGACTCGGCACCGGCGTCGCCCCCGGTCTTCGCGCCGGCCTCCGCGGACCCGACGCGGGTCGGCGTCGGCTCCTTGTCGAACCAGCGGAGGACTCGGTCGGGGAAGTACGTCTTCGTGAGCGTCGGCGTGCCGGGAATCAGGTAGCCGCGGAAGTAGATGGCCCCCGCGAAGAGGGCGAACGAGACGAGCGCGAGGGGCGGCCACGCGACGCCGAGCAACAGGCTGAGCGCGGCGGCGATGACGACGTTCACGATGGTACACGGCGTACACCGGTTTTCGCCGGTGTACTCGGGCTGGCGGAGTCGGTCTGTAAGTGTCGAGGCGGTCATAGCGAGGGAAACTACGTTCCCTGTTATGAGGGCTCACCCGTCAATAAACCTACCCGTCACCTGACGCGAACCTCACGGATGCTCCGCGACGCGGATGTCCCGCCGGACCGACGGACGACTCGCAGACGAACACACGGACGGGCTCACAGACGGACTCACAGATAACTCGAATACGGCCCGCAGACGACGCGTGGCGGTCTTCGACGGCCCTTCCGATAGCACGCCTCACGCCCCGTTTATCGCTCCGCGGCGCGTCTATCGACTATGGCATCGTACCCCGCTATCGCCCTCCTCGCGGTGTTTTTCGTCGGTCTCGTCGCCGGTTCCGCCGTCGTCGCCTACTCCATTCCGACGGAGACGACGACTCCGCCGACCGCCTCGATGACCACCGCGACCGGCTGTCTCCTCCCGGACGAGACCGCGCCCAGTTCGTGGGTCGGGCGGGTGCCCGCCGGCGACCGGGCGACCGTCGCGTTCAACCGGACCTTCGCGCACGACGCTCCGAGCCTCGCCGTCAGCGGCGAACTCGATTCGTCCGAGGACGGCGTCTACGTCTACCGAATCACGACCGCCCCCGACGAAGACGAGCAAAAAGCGCCGTCCGACGACTGCGTGCCGCGCACGAGACTCGACGCCGTCGTTTCCGTCCCGAGCGACTACGACTCGGTCGCGGTCACGTTCGACGGCGAGGAGCTAGTCCGGTTCGAAGGCGGCGACTCCTCGCCGCTGTTCCGGACGCTCGAAGGCTGAAGACGAGCGGGTGAAAACGGGGAACGACGAATCTCAGCGCTTCGGTCGCTTGAACACGAGCGCCGTCTGCCCGCTGTTCGCGCCGGCGCCGCGCGAGTCGGAAATCGTGTCCACGAGTTCCCAGCCGTCGCCGCCGAGGGAGTTAAGGGCGTCTTCCATCGGAGAGGTGTCGCCGCTGAACAGGCCGCCGTCGGCCGTGCGGACGATTTTGTACTCCCAGCGACTTCCAGCGTCGCTCACGATTGCACCTCACGACGCTCGTACGTGACGAACGAGAAGCCGTCTCGGTCGTCGCGGTCGGTCTCGACCCACGCCTCGCGGTCCCACTCGGGGAACCGCGTGTCGCCCTCGTGAGCCGCGTCGAGTTCGGTGAGAACCAGTCCCGCGGCGCGGTCGAGGAACTGCTCGTAGACGGTCGCGCCGCCGACGACGTACACCGTCTCGACGCCCATCTCGGCGGCCGCGTCCTCGGCGGCGGCGACCGCGGCTTCGACGGAATCGACCGCCTCCGCGCCCTCGGGGAGGTCGAGGTCGCGGGTCGTCAGGACGACGCTGTGGCGGTCCGGAAGCGGGCCGTCGAGCTGGCGGGCGATGCTCTCGTAGGTCTTGCGGCCCATCACGACCGGATGGCCGGTCGTCGTCCGCTTGAAGTGCTTCAGGTCCTCGGGGAGGTGCCACGGCATGTCGCCGTCGCGGCCGATGACGCGGTTGTCGGCGACGGCGGCGACGAGGACGAACCGGACCGCGGCGTCGCCCTCGGTTTCGGACCCGGCAGACTCCTCGCCGTTCATTCGGCCACCGCGAAGCGAATCCCGTCGGCCGGGTCGTAGTCGCGGAGGACGATATCCTCGAACGAGAGGTCTTCGAGGGGCACGTCGGCCACGTCCAGCGTGGGGCGCTCGCGGGGTTCGCGCGAGGCCTGCAGGAGCAGACCGGGGACGTGGTCGTAGTCCTCCTCGCCCTCGGCCTCCTCGGGTGCCGCGTCGAGGAGCCACTCGCGCACGTCGAGATATCCTTCGGGGGAGTCCACGTCGGCGAGGCGGGACTGGAGTTCGTCGAGGTGGTCGCCGTACCACGCGCCGCGCTGGCCGGTGCCGCAGTAGACGTGGGCGTCGACGATGGTGTGGGCGAACGACCCGAGTTCGAAGCCGGCGCGCTGGGCGACGACCTGCGCGAGGATGGCGTACGCCGCGAGGTTGAACGGGACGCCGAGCGCGATGTCGCCCGAGCGCTGGGTCAAGTGGAGGTTGAGTTCGTCACCCTGCACGTTGAAGACGAACGTGTAGTGACACGGCGGGAGCGTCGAGACGGCGGCGTTGGCGGGGTGCCACGCGTTGATGACCATCCGGCGGGAGTTCGGGTTCTCTGCGAGCGTGTCGAGGACGTACGCGAGCTGGTCGAACGTCCCCTCGTCGTTCATCCAGCGGTGGTCGTCCTCGGGCCACGCCTCACCCGAGAGCCCTTCCTCGGGGACGGGGTAGCGCCGCCAGAATCGGCCGTAGGCCGTGTCGAGGTGGCCCTCCTCGTCGGCCCACGCGTCCCAGATACCCGTCTCCTCGCGGAGGGTGCGGATGTGCTCCTCGCCGGAGAGGTACCACAGCAGTTCGTGGATGAGGGAGTTCCAGCGGAAGCCCGAGAGGTCCTTGGTCGTGAGAAGCGGGAAGCCCTCCTGGAGGTCGACGGTGTAGTGCTTCGAGAAGCCCGAGATGGTGTCGACGCCCGTTCGGTTCGGTTTGTGTCGCCCGGTGCCGAGAACGTCTGTGACGAGGTCGAGATATTGGCGCATGAGAGGTGCCCTGATTGGCTGTTGGTCATCGTCGGTCCCTCTAAATCCTACCGTCCTCGGCCCGGATTTCCGCAGCGCCCACAACACGGAATAGCCCGCTTTTCGTACCTGTGCCCATGATTCGCAATCTCGCGCAGGGAATCCGAGTCTTCACGAGCAACGCATTCCTCGTCGACGGCGAGACCACCGCGCTCGTGGACGCCGGGGCGAACTTCGACGTGGTGCCGAAGGTCCGCGAGTTCACGGATTCGCTCGACGCGGTGTACCTCACGCACACCCATCCCGACCACATCGGGAACGTGGACGCCGTCCGCGAGGCGTTCGACGTGCAGACGTGGGGTTACGACACCGGCAACCTCGCCGTGGACAAGCGCATCGACGACGGCGAACGCGTCCAAATCGGCGACGACGTGTTCGAGGCGGTCCACACGCCGGGTCACAAGGACGACCACCTGTGCTTTTTCTCCCGCGGGTCGGGCGTCTGTTTCGCAGGTGACCTCGTTTTCGCCAACGGCGGGTTCGGTCGGACCGACCTCCCCGAAGGAGACCGCGGCGCGCTCGTCGAGAGCATCGACCGCCTGCGCGAGGTCGTCGGCGACGGCTTGACCGAACTCCACACCGGCCACGGGCCGAGCGTCACGACTCGCCCGAGCGAGGACCTCGAACTCGCGGCGCGTGCAGCGCGGACGAGGTGAGTCGCCGCGTCGGACTCGCCGCTCGCCGCACCGGCCTCACCGACCTCACCGACCTCGCCGACGGCATCGACCGCATCGACCGCATCGACGCCTCGCCAACTCGTTCTCGTTCTATCGGCTCGTGTAGCCGCCGTCGACGGTGAGCGCCTCGCCCGTCGTGAACGACGCGCCGTCGGAACAGAGCCAGACGACCGCGGAGGCGATTTCGTCCACGTCGCCGAGGCGGTTCATGGGGTGGAGCGACTCGATTCCCTTCCGGGCTTCGGGGTCGTCGAGGCCGCCCTCGCCGAGCAACGGCGTATCGACGAAGCCCGGACACACCGCGTTGACGCGGACGCCCTGTTCGGCGTACTCGATGGCCGCGGTCTTCGTCAGTCCGAGGACGCCGTGCTTCGCGGCGACGTAGGCGCTCGCGTTCGCGAAGCCGACTTTCCCGAGAATCGACGCCATGTTGACGACGACGCCGCCGTCGCCGTCGAGCATCGCGGGAATCTCGTGTCGCATCGACCGCCAGACGCCGTTGAGGTTCACGTCGATGACCTGTTGCCACTCGTCGAACGAGAGGTCGGCGGCCGGTTTCTGCGCGCCGCCGACGCCCGCGTTGTTGCAGGCGAAGTCGAGTCGGCCGTACTCGGAGACCGCCGTCTCGACCATCGCGGCGACGGCATCGCCGTCTGTCACGTCCGTCTCGACGAACGTCGCCGTCCCGCCGGCCTCCTCGATGCGCGCGACGGTCTCCTCGCCGCCCTCCACGTTCACGTCGGAGACGACGACCCGCGCGCCCTCTGCGGCGAACGCCTCCGCCGTCGCGCGACCGATTCCCGAGCCAGCACCAGTTACGACTGCGACTTCGGTGTCGAATTGAGTCATAGTACGATAGAGAATACAACTACTTGACAGATAACCGTTCGTGCGACTCTCACGTCGGAAGAACGTCGCGGACGGCGAACCGTGCGAAGGAGGGCGTGACCGTGGTTACTCTTCGACTTCTTCGGGGACGGCGTCGGGATGGAGGCCGAAGTAGCCCGGTTCGTCGCTCCGGGGGTCGTTGATGACGAAGTCCTCTTGGTTGGCGACGATCCACGGAATCGTCCACTGGACGATGCGGTCTTCGGTCTCCTCTGCGAGGTCGTCCTGCGGCGACAGTCCCTGCATCAGGCGGGCGATTTCGCCCACGGTGTACATGTAGTCTGGGTCGAGGATGTCGGCGGGTTCGTACAGGAGGTACCCGTAGAGGGTGTCGAACTCGTCTTTCGGCTTGGGCATACCAGAGGCTTCTCGGCCGACGGGCAAAACCCCGACGACCGCGGGCGGCGGGGGCGGCGGGGGCGGCGACCCGCGGCCCCGCGCCCGCTCTCCGAGCGCCCGTACGGGCCTCGACGGCCTGATGAGCAGGCTTATCTGGGGCGACGCGAGACCCGAAACGATGAGCGACGCCGCCGCACGACTCGTCGAGACCTTCCGAGACTTCGGTGGGGACGACCTCCGAGACCTCTGGGTCTTCGACCACCACGGCTACGAGCACCTCTATCTCCGGGCGGACGTCTCGGACGCGCTCGAATGCCTCGACATCTCCCGCTTCATCGACAACGAGCGATTCGGGTACGTCACGAGAGACACCTACGAGACGCTGTACTACGCGGACTACGGCTACACGATCCGCGGATTCGACTCCTTCGAGCAGTTCCGGACCTTCGTCGGTGACCGCCCGACCGGCGTCCTCGCCAGCTTCGACCGCGGGACGGACGGCCGCGACTTCGCCGCGCTGAACGACCGGGTCCGCGCGCTGAACGACGAGTTCGACGGGGCGGAACTGTTCAGCGATCCGACTGCTCGCGACCGCCAGCCCTGAGCGGCGGGCCGCATTCGCGAGAGACGGCTCTGACGGCTCTCAACACTCACTTCGGTGCCAAGAGCGCCGCCGCTGGCAACGTCGCGTCCGAAAGAAAAGTCGGGATGTACCGGGTTTACTCGAAGAGTTCGACGGCCTGGTCGTAGCGGGCGGCAGGTTCGTCCCAGTCGACGACCTCGAAGAACGCGGAGACGAAGTCGCCGCGGGCCGGGCCGTAGTCGTGGTAGTAGGAGTGTTCCCAGACGTCCAGCGCGAGAATCGGGTGGGAGCCCCAGAGTGCGCCCTGGTCGTGCTTGTCGACGACGACGTTCCGAAGCTGGTTCGAGAACGAGTCGTACACGAGAAGCGCCCAGCCGCCGGCCGCGCCGGCCGCCGCTTCGAATTCGCCCTTCCAGGCTTCGTAGGAACCGAAGTCCTCCGCGATGCGGTCTGCGAGCGCACCCTCGGGCTCGTCGCCGCCTTCCGGCGACATGTTCTGCCAGAACAGGTCGTGCAGAATGTGGCCGGAGCCGTTGTGGGTGACGTTGCGGAGCGCGCCGGCGGACGAGCTGAACTCGCCTGCGTCGCGGTTCTCGGCGAGGGTCTCCTCGGCCGCGTTCCAGCCGTTGACGTAGCCCTGGTGGTGGGTGTCGTGATGCCACGTCAGCACCTGCTCGGAGATGTGCGGTTCAAGGGCGTCGTACTCGTACGGAAGCGGGTCGAGTTCGTAGCTCATAATGTGTAACCTCCGTATCATGGGTCGGTCGGAATCCTGTTAAAACTTGAGGAGTGGTATGCTAGCATAAACCACGGCCAACGGGTCGCTATCGGTCGATTTCTCCGCTTCGAGAAACTCCGGTTCGCGCGAGCGTGTCAGCCGTCGAACGGCTTCGTCCGGCGCTCGTACTCGATTTCGGTCGAGACGGCGTCGGCGATTTCGGCTCCGAACTCCCGTTCGACGAGGTGTAACGAGAGGTCGAGTCCGGAGGTGACGCCGCCCGCGGTGAGCACGTCGCCGTCGTCGACGACGCGCGCTTCGACGACTTCGGCGGCCGTCTCGCGGAGGTCAGAGAGCGCGCCGCCGTGAGTGACCGCGGGGCGACCGTCGAGGATGCCGGCGCGTGCGAGGAGCATGCCGCCGGTACAGACGCCGGCGACGGTGGTTCCGGCCTCGTGGAGCGCCGCGATGGCGTCTGGAATCTCGCCTTTCTCGGCCTCCGCCCACGCGCTCTGGTCGGCGCGGGAGTTCCAGCCGCCACCGGGGACGACGAGGAGGTCCGGGCGGTCGGTCTCGGGGTCAAGGACGCCGTCGACGCCGACGCGCATCCCGTGGCTCGCGGTCACGAACTCGCGGTCGTCGAGCGCGACGAGTTCGGCCTCGCAGTCGGCCCCGGCCGCGCCGGCGTTCTGGAACACCTCGAACGGCGCGACGGCGTCGAGTTCGTCGAAGCCGTCGTAGAGGATGATGGCGACGTGCATGGATTCGGAGTCGGCTCCCGAGGAGAAAGTCGTTCGTGCCGCGGCGACCGAGGTCAAAAAAAACAGCAGGCGGGGTCAGTCGTCGCTCAGTCGTCGCCGCGGGCGGCCTCGAACATCGAAATCGCCCGCTCGCGGCGCTCGGAGTGGTCCACGATTGGCTCCGGGTAGTCGGGCGCGAGACGCTCGCGTTCGAGGTCGGTCAGTTCGTGCCACTCGTGGATGGTGTTGGCCGTCACGTCCGAGAGCTCGGGGACGTACCGCTTGATGTACTCTCCGTCGGGGTCGTAGCGCTCGCCCTGCGTCATCGGGTTGAAGATGCGGAAGTACGGCTGCGCGTCGGTCCCGGTGGAAGCGGCCCACTGCCAGCCGCCGTTGTCGTTCGCGGTGTCGTGGTCCGCGAGGTGCTCGCGGAAGTGCGCGTAGCCGTGTCGCCAGTCGCACAGGAGGTCCTTCGTGAGGAACGACGCGACAATCATCCGGACGCGGTTGTGCATGTACGCCTCCTCGCGAAGCTGTCGCATCCCGGCGTCGACGATGGGATAGCCGGTTTTGCCCTCCTTCCACGCCGCGAGTTCCTCGGCGTCGTCGCGCCACGCGATGTCCTCCTCGTACTCCTTGTAGTTCTCCGTGACGACGTTCGGGTGCTCCCGGAGGACGTGGGCGTAGAACTCCCGCCACGCCAACTGCGACTGGAACTCCTCGACCGACTCGTCTCTCTCGCCGCCGACGCCCTCGCGGGCCGCGGCGGTCGCCGCGTACACCTCGCGGATGCCGATGGTTCCGAACTTGAGGTCCGTCGAGAGCCGGGACGTGGCGTCCCGCGTCGGGTAGTCGCGGTCGTCGGCGTAGCGGTAGATGGCGTCCGCGCAGAACGCCGACAGGCGCTCGCGGGCCGCCTCGGTCCCCGCCGACTGGACCGATGCCGACGGCTCCTCGAAGCCGAGGTCCGAGATAGTCGGCAGGTCGCCGACGGCGACGTCGAACTCGTCGTCAGCGAAGCCCTCGGCCGCTGTTTCGAGCGTGGCCGCGTCGGCGAGGTCGTCGGCCTCCGGTTCCGGATACGGGTCGGGCTTGTCGCGGTCGCGCCACTTCTTCCAGAAGTAGGTGTAGACGGAGTAGGTGTCGCCCGCGTTGGTCGTGATGCTCCCCGGCGGGTGGAAGATGGCGTCGTGGACCGGTTCGCGCGCGACGCCGGCGTCGTCGAGGGCGAGGCGCACGTCTGCGTCGCGCTCGCGGGCGAGCCCGGAGTAGTCGATACCCCACGTGGCCCGCTCGGCGTCGAGCGCCGCCGCCACCGCCGGCACGACGGTCCGCGGGTCGCCGCGGGCGACGAGCAGGTCGCTCCCGCGCTCTCGGTACGCGTCGCGGAGTTCGGCGAGCGCGTCGAGCAAGTACCTGACGCGGGGCGCGCCGGCGTGGTCGAGCACGTCCCGGTCGAAGACGAAAAGCGGGGCGACGGGGCCCGTCTCGGCGGCCGTCGCGAGGCCGCGGTTGTCCGCGACTCGCAGGTCCCGGCGGTGCCAGTGCAGTTGCATAGCCGCGCCTCAGGACGGCGGCTATGTCAATGTAGCGGCAGTCCGGCCCCGACGTGCGACTGAAATCGGTCGACCCGTCCGTTCGAGCGAGCTTAATCGCCCGGAGACGCTGGAAATGGCTACCTACCGTGCCCAACGGCGGTCGTTCGGCCGTTTTCGGACGCCTGCTGGCATGAATATGGTACGATAGTCGACCCTCGCGGCGACGCGACTGTCTCGGGTAATGTGATGTTATCGACCGAAGTCCGGCACGGGAGTACGTTTACGTTCTTGCTATCTGGTGTACCCAGTTCATACCTATACCGCGTCGTGCCCACGGTTCTGGTATGTCCGGGCATCGCTTCCTTCCTGACTCCGCGGTCCGAAAGCCGCGTCTCCGCTCCCCGCTCGTGTTTCCGCTTCTCCTCTTGACGTTCGTCTGCGGAACGCTCGGGTGGCTCGTCTGGGTGCCGTACGGCGTGTTCCTCGGCGTGCTCCCACCGGTCGTCGTCTTCGGCGTCGCGTTCGTCGAACTCTCGTCTACCTCGTCGTCGCCGCCGATGCTCCCGTCGGCGCGCCCGTCGCCGCCGCTCTCGCTCGACGGCCGCGTCGACCTCACCGCCGCGCTGCACGGCGCGGGCGTCTTCGCGACCGACGCGGACGACAGCCTCTCGCTGTCGCCGCAGTTCGCCGACGACTGGCGCACCCGCATGCTCGAAACCGAGGGCAGAAGCCGCGACCGCGAGGCGCTTGCGGGGCTCCTCGGTGTCGACCCGGACAGAGTCGAGATGGGGTGGAACGAGCGGGGGCTGTTCGCACGACTCGACCGCGGAACCGTCGGCCAGTGGGCCTCCCGCGCCGCGTTCGTCGCCGACCTCACGGCGGTCGCGACGTTCCGCCGGTACTACCCCGAGTGGTGGCGGCTCTCGACGGCGGACCGAAACCGGGTCCTCGGTGCCCTTCGGCTGTGTCTCCGCACGTGTCCGACCTGCGACGGCGCGGTCACGGTCGAGACCGAGCAGGTGGGGTCTTCCGAGCGCGACGGGACGAAACGGCGCGTCTCGGCGACCTGCCGCGGGTGCGACGCCTCGCTGTTCGACGGCGTGGTCGAGCAGTCGGCGGCCGAACAGTCCGGGTCCGACGAGGGTGCCGGCGTGCACCCGCAGAACACGCGGTAAGCGAGGCGCGAGCGCGAGGAACGCCGCACCGACAGGCGGGACCACACCGACGAGCGGGCGTGAGAACGGGACTCTCAGGGGAGCGAGTCGATGCCGTCGCGCCGACCATCGAGAACCGAAAAACGCTCTCCGCGGCGTCGTTCGAGCCACCGGAGCAGGCGCTCTGCCCACCGGAGTTTCTGTGCTTTCATCGCGTCCACGGCCGGGTCGTCGAAGTCCCACCCGGCGAAGACGAGCCGTTTCGCACCGAGTTCGTCGGCGATGAAGGCCGCACGGTCGCCGTCGGTGAAGCCGCCCCAGTTGACGACGGGGCCGACCGGGGCCGCCTGCGTCGTCCCGAGGACGTGGTCGGCGTCGAACCGCGGCACCCACTCGCGGACCGCGGGGAGGTTGTCGCCGTGGGCGTGGGCCGCGACGGGGACCCCGGACTCGGTCAGTTCGACCGCCGTCTCGGGGTTCTTGTCGAGGTCGGTCACCATCAAATCGAGGTCGAATCCGGCGTCTCGGACCGCGTCGGCGGCGGTGGAGGCGGCGACGACCACGTCCACGTCGGGGTCGTCGAGTCGGTCCAGTTCGCCGTCGAGCGTCGGGGCCGCCCCGCAGACGGCGACGGTCGCGCCCGCCCAGTCCAGTCGGTCGCGGTCGAAGGGGCTCACGAGGTCCGCGAGCGCGTCTCTGGCGCGTTCATCGCCGGTTCGGTCGAAGCCGAAATCGTCGAGAATCCGTTCGTAGACGGGTTCCCACGTGGTGAAATCCATGGTGTAGCTGTCGCTCAGAATGTAACTGTATGGGCCGGAATGGCACTCGTGTACCCCTACCCGCGTGCCCTTCCGGCGTCCACAGGACCGTTTTAGAGTCGGATGGTATAAGTTTTCTCTTAGTAGAACGGTCAACGTCTGCCGAACGTCAGACGAATAGACGGGTCTGGTACGCGATACCGTACCAGTCAGTTCGTCGCCCGCTCGACCGTCTCTAAGGCGGCTTCGAGGGCGTCGGAGGCGTCCGTGACGAGGGTCGAAACCCGGGCGAGCGCGGCGGGACTCCCGACCAGAAGCGCGCCGGTGTCACCAGCGGCGAGGACGGCTCCCGCATCGCCGGCCGCCGCGGCGAGAGCCTCTCGGTCGTCGGCCCCGAGCCCCTCCAGTTCGAAGACGCGCGTGACGCTCTCGGCGGCGACATCGCGGTTCGCACCGACGCGGTCGAGGTGTCTGGCGGCCTCGCCGGGCGTCGTCACGTCGAGTTCTTCGACCGATACGTCGCCGGGTTCGCGGACGCGGCGGCGCTTGAACTCGTGGCCGATGAGGGCGGCGTCACGGGTCTCTTTCACGTCGTGGGTCCGGACGATGTGCACGCCGCGTTCGACCGCCATCGAGGTGGCGGCGAGGCTGACGGGCAGGGCCTCCTCGGTCGAGCGGCCGGCCACGTCCCGGAGGAAGTTCTTGCGGTTGATGGAGACCAAGATGGGGTAGCCGTAGCCGCGGAACTCCCGCAGGCGGTCGAACGTCTCGCGGTCGTGTTCGAGCGTCTTCGCCTCCGACCAGCCGCCGAAGGCGGGGTCGAGGATGGTCTTGTCGGTGAAGCCGTTCAGTTCGAGGGCGTCGTAGATGTCGTCGACTTCCTCTATTGCGCCGGGGCGGGTGAGGTCCGGGGGACTGGCCATCTTGGCGACGGCGGCGTCGAACTCCTCGCAGACGCGGGGCATCTCCGGGTCGGCGAAGCCGCAGATGTCGTTGACCATGTCGAAGCCGCCGTCGAGCGCCGCTTCGGCGACCTCGTGGTATCGCGTCTCGATGGAGAAGACGGCGTCGCCGGAGACGCTGTCGAGGACCGAAAGCGCGGTGTCGAGCCGGTCGAGTTCGTCTTCAGCAGACAGCACGTCGAGGCGCTTGTTCGCCGATTCGAGGCCGACGTCGACGATGTCGGCTCCCTCGTCGATGAGTTCGCGGTCGACGTACTCGGCGGCCTCGCTCGGGTCGTTGAACACGCTCGGCTTGTACGGGGACTCCTTGGAGACGTTCAGCACACCCATGATTCGCGGCGGGTGGTCGTCGCCGATTTCGAGTCCTGCCGCATCGACGGTTCGCATACCCGCCGGTTGGACCACACGAACATATGCCGACCGGTCGCGGAAGACGCGTCGAGTCGCCCCGCGGTGGCGGCTCGCCGTCTCTCGCGGACGGCTGACCGGCATCACGCCATTTTTATCCGCCGCTCGGCTACCTCGGACCATGGCGAAGGTCAGCGTCGGACTCCGCGGATGGCGGTTCGAAGAGTCCGAGATATTCACCGACGAGGGCGAGTTCAAACCGCTCGACGAGATTCCCGAGGACCCCCGGGAGCGACTCATGCGCCTCGTCTCGCTCGTCGAGGAGCCGTGCGACGCCTGCTATCTGGTCCACGGCGACGAGGAGATTCAGAACTGCCGACAGGCGTCCATCGTCTACGGCGAGCCCCGCGAGGAGGTGCTCCTCTGCGAGCAGCACGAACCGGACTTCCTCTACTGGTTCCGCGAGGAGGACGGCCGCGACCTCGTCGGCGACGCGGTGTTCGCCGACGCCTTCCACGAGTGGTTCGCCGCCGGCGGCCGGGCACCCGACGGCTACGGCGGACTGGAGTACGTCGACACCGAACCCGACGAACTGCCGTCGCCGCCGGACGCGAACGAGATTCAGCGCCGGCTGGAGGAGAACTTCGTCGAGGGCGAGCGCATCAACCTCCGCGACTACGGCCCCGACGCGGACGACGAGGACGCGACGCCCCTGACCGAAGACGACCTCGACGGTGTCGACCTCGACACGGACTACCCGACGAAATGAGCGACGACCCAGACGCCGGTTCCGCCGGGGACCGCGAGTTCGTCGTCGTCGTCGTCGAACCCGAGACGCCCGGCAACGTCGGGACCATCGCGCGGGCGATGAAGAACTTCGGCATGTACGACCTCCGCCTCGTCGACCCGCCGGAGCTGGACCCCGATGGCGAGGCCTACGGCTTCGCCGGCCACGCCCGCGAGGACGTGCTCCCGAACGCCACCGAGACGACCCTGGAGGAGGTCGTCGAGGAGTTCCACACCATCGGGACGACCGCGGTCTCCCACGAGGACTCCACCCGGCACATCCGCTACCCGTTCAAGACGCCGGTCGAAATCGCCGACTCGCTGGAGTCGGTGGAGACGAAGACCGCGCTCGTCTTCGGCCGCGAGGGGACCGGCCTCGACAACGAGGAGTTGGCCATGCTCGACGAGGTCTGTTGCATCCCCGCCGACGACCGCTACCCCGTGCTCAACCTCGGGCAGGCGGCGACGATTCTCATGTACGAGCTTCGCCGGTTCACCGTCGAGGAGACGCAACTCCCGGACGTGGAGCGCGAGCGCGCCTCCGAGGCCGAAATCGAGGTCGTCTACCGCTTTTTCGACGAACTGCTGGACGCCGTGGACTACCGCGAGCACAAGCGGACCAAGACCTCGCGGATGATGCGCCGACTGCTCGGTCGCGCCCACCCGACCGAGCGGGAGGCCGCGACGTTAACCGGCGTGTTCCGCCGCGCCGCCGAGGCCGTCCGCGACCCGGACCGCTTCCGCGACGACGAGAACTGACGCGTCCGCGCTACTCCCCGTCGCCGTCTCGCCGGGCGAACATCACGTAGCTCACGAACGAACAGACCTTCTCTACCTCGCCCGACTCGCGCTCGGCGCGGGTCGTCGTCCGAATCTCCACGAGGCCGCGACTGTCGGTCTCGGCGGTCGTCTCCAACACCTCGTTTTCCACGACGAGCGTGTCGCCCGGGTACACCGGCTTCCACCAGCGAAGTTCGTCGACGCCCTTCGCGCCGAGAGACGCCGAATCGGCGAGGAAGCCGTCCACGAGCAGGCGCATCGTCATCGACGTGGTGTGCCAGCCGCTGGCGATGACGCCGCCGTACATCGACTCGGACTCGGCGCGCTCCGGGTCGGTGTGGAACCACTGCGGGTCGTACTGCTCGGCGAACGCCAGAATCTCCGATTCGGTCACGTCGTACTCGCCGAACTCGTGGGTGTCGCCGACCGCGAAATCCTCGAAGAACTGCATGGCCCCCCTTCGGCCGGCCCCGTGGAGAAAGTAGCGGTGCCGGCGGTCCGGGCGGCGCGCTCGCCCGGCCGCGCCCGACGAGTTCGTTCCCCCGACGCGCCAGACCGCTTTTGCGACCCGACGCCGTATCCTCACGCGAGATGGCATCGCCCCCGCGCCGCTCCCGCCTCCCGATGGTCGTCGTCGGCGTCGTCGTCCTCGCGTTCTACCTCTCGCTCAGCGCGCTCAGCGCGTTCGCGGTGGTGACGCTCTGGCGGCTTCGCCCCGACCCCGTGACCGCCGCCGTCGTCGGCGTCGCGGTCGCCGTCGTCCTCGGCTACCTGAGCTTCCGCTTCGGCACGGTACGACTGCTCAGCCAACTCGACGCGCGGGACATGTCGCCCGCGGAGTCGCCGTCGGTCCACCGCCTGCGCGACCGCCTCGCCGAGCGGATGGACCTCGATCCGCCGACGCTGAAGCTCGCGCGTTTCTCCGCGCCGAACGCGATGGCGCTGGACCCGATGGGCCGCGACGTGGTCGTCCTCGACGCCACGCTGTTCCGCCTCCTCGACGCCGACGAGTTCGAGGCGCTCCTCGCGCACGAACTCGCACACCTCGAACGGAAAGACGGGCTGGTCCAGTCGCTGGTGGCGAGCGTCCTCCAGACGGTCGTCGGCGTCGGCTACCTGTTCGTCTCGCCGGTGACGTTCCTGACGACGGGCGTCGCCCTCGGTTCGGCGTGGATGCGCGGCCGGCCGGGGTCGTGGCACGAGACGCTCGCCGGACGGATTCGCCTCCGACTGGACGAGTTCGTCGGCCTGTTCGGCTTCGGCCTCACCGTGTTCGTCCGGTCGCAGTCGCGAAAGCGGGAGTTCGCTGCCGACGCGCGGGCGGCCGAGGTGACGGGCAAGCCGATGGCGCTCGCGTCGGCCCTGCGGAAGTTAGAGCGGGCCGCCCGGCCGGGGTTCGGCCTGTCGCCGCTGTGGGTGTACGGCGAGGTCGAGGTCGAAGACCCGGTGTCTGACCTGCTTTCGACCCATCCCTCGACCGACGAGCGCGTCGAGCGACTGGCCGCCATGGCCGACGAGTCGATGACGCGAATCGAGGTGCGGTGAGATGCCCGGCTCGCCCGACCCGGTGCTCGGTAACTGGCTTCTCACCCACGTCGTCGCCGTCGCCGCCGCCCTCGTCACCGTCGGCGTCGTCTACGCGACCCGCGCTCGGAGCGCCCGAAGCTTCCTGACGCCCGCGCTCCTCGGCGGTGGCTACGCCCTCGCCACGCTCGCCGTCTGGACCGCGGCGCGACTCGCCACCGACGCGTTCCCCTCGGGCTTCGTCGAGGACCCGCTGGCCGCGGCTGGCTTCCTCGGGTTTTCGTTCCTCTTGCTCGCCGGGTTCGTCGTCGTCGCGGCCCTGCTGTTCGCCCGCCGCGGGCTGGTCGCGCCGCTCGTCGGCCTGTTCGGCGTCACGGAACTCGTCTGGTGGGCGTTCCTCCACGTCCGCGGCGAGACGGACGCGCTCGGGATGTTCCTCTTCGTCGGGCCGGCGCTGTTGGTTCTTCTCCTCGTCGCGGCCGGCGTCGAGTACGCGGGCCGGTGGGGCTGGCGGCGGTTCGTCCGCGGTGGCGGGCGCTCGACGACGTGAGAACGGAGAGAAAACTGGATGTGGTCCGAAGGCTCGACGTTCAGGCCCGTTTTTGAATCTCCTCGCGGAGCACGTCGCTGACGACGCCGCCGTCGGCCTTGCCGCGGAGCGCGCCCATCGCCTCGCCCATGAGCGCCGAGAACGCGCCCATGCCCTGTTCTTCGACCTGGTCGGCGTTGCGCTCGACGACTTCCGCGATGGCCTCGCGGACCTCGTCTTCGGAGACGCCGGAGAGGCCGGCCTCCTCGACGGCTTCCTCGGCCGTGAGGCTCGGGTCCTCGGCGATGGTGGCGAGCACGTCGTTGACGCCTTCCTTGGCGAGGTCGCCGTCCTCGACGAGATGCATGACCGCGAGCAGGTGGTCGTCGGTGAGTTCGGAGACGGGCACGTCGTCGCGGCGGAGTTCGGTCAGCGTCGATTCGAGCAGGCCCGCCGCGAACGTCGCGTCGATGCCGGCGTCCACGGCTTCCTCGAACAGCGGCATCTTCCGGCCGTAGGCGACCTGTTCTGCGAGGCCGGCGTCGAGACCGAACTCGGCTTGGTAGCGGTCGACCTTCTCGGTCAGGAGTTCGGGCGTCTCCACGTCGCTCGGGTCGAGGTCGACGGTGAGCACGTCCGTCTCGGGGTACATCCGGGCCGCGCCGGGGAGCGGACGGAGGTAGCGCGTCGTGCCGTCGTCGTTGGCACCGCGGGTCTCCTCGGGGACCTCCTCGATGGCGACTTCGGCGCGCTCGGCGACCGCGTCGATGGCGAGGTCGGCCGTCTCGGGGTCGTCGGCGACGATGGCGACCGCGTCCTCGGGACCGGCGTCGACCGCCTCGCGGAGCGCCTCGACCTCGGCCTCGGTGACGCCGTAGGCCGGGAGCTCGTCGGTGTGGAAGATGCCGCCCGCGCCGTGGCGCTTGGCGTGGTCGGAGAGTTCGGTGCCGAGGCGGCGGTCGGGCTGGAGTTCGCGGCCGACGAGGCCGTCGAAGCCGTACAGCGGGACGGCCGTGACCTTCCCGCCGGCGTCCAGCGCGCCGCGGATGACGCCGGAGTCCGAGTCCTCGAACACGCCGGTCACGTCGGCCACGTCGCCGACGGACGCGTCGCGCGACTGGAGTTCGTCGCGAATCTCGACGAGTTCGGCCTGTCGGCCGACCTCGAAGCGGACGATTTCGTCGATTTGGTCGAGCGCCTGCACGCCCTTGATTTCGACGCGCGCGCCGTCCGCGATGGAGACATTCACGTCCTGCCGGATGGTGCCGAGGCCGCGTTTGACCTTCCCGGTCGAGCGCAGGAGCATGCCGATGGTCTGGGCCGCCTCGCGCGCCTGCTCGGGCGAGGAGATGTCCGGCCCGGTGCCGATTTCGACGAGCGGGATGCCGAGGCGGTCGATACTGTAGAGAACGCCGTCGTCGCGCTCTTCGACGCGCTGGGCGGACTCCTCTTCGAGCATGAGGTCCACGACGGAGACGGGGCCGTCGCTGGTCTGAATCTCGCCTTCCTGCGCGATGAGCGACGAGCGCTGGAAGCCCGAGGTGTTCGAGCCGTCGATGACGAGCTTGCGCATGACGTGCGCCTCGTCGACGACGTTCATGTCGAGCAGTTCGGCGATTTGCATGGCGACCGTGCGCGCCTCGTGGTCGAGGCGGTGCGGCGGCTCGTCGTCCTCTTCGACCAGACAGGTCGAGTCGTAGGCGAGGTACTCGAACTCGCGTTCGACGCGGCTCTCTTCGAGCGCGGCGTCGTCGAGTTCGCCCAGTTCGCTCTTGGTCGGGTGGAGGAAGCGCGTGAACGTGCGCGCCGCCTCGTCAGGCTCGCGGAGGTCGGTCGGACACCCGCAGAACAACTTCGTCTCGGTGTCGAGTTGCTGGTGAATCTCCAGCCCAGCCACGAGGCCGAGGTCCTCGTAGTCGTAGTCGTACTCGGTCATTGGTACTCCCTGCGTTCGGGGGGAGTAAAAAAGGATTCAGTCTGCCGTCAGAGACGGCGCAGACCGTCGCCGATACCTTCCACCTGTTCACACTCGGGACAGACGTACGTCCACCCGTCGTTCGTCGCTCGTCCCTCCGGGAATACGGCCCCACAACCTCGACACTCCAACATGTCTCGCCCGCGGGCCCGCTGCTTTTGCAGTCCGGCCATACTGGTATAATCGTCAAAACCAAGCTTCAAAATACCGATTTTAGAGATTTCGTGACAGTTCCTCTCTCGGGAGTGTCTGTCACGGCGGAGCCGGTGTGCGATTGCTACCGAGAGCCGAGTAAATATAACCGTCTCAACGACTGAACTGACCGAAACCGCCGCGAACGCGACTCGAACCGGGCGGTTCGCCCGCTCGACCGGACGTATCAAAAAGTGGACTGTTTTTGGCCTGCTCAGTCGTCGCCGAGGATGCCCCGATGGGTCATCTTCTCGGGGTCGAGCACCGCGTCGGCTTCCTCCTCGGTGAGGTAGCCCTCGTCGACGGCGACCTGTCGGACGGTCTTGTCCTCCGCGAGCGCCTTCTTGGCGACCTTCGAGGCCTTGTCGTAGCCGATTGCGGGGTTGAGCGCCGTCGCCAGCGCCATCGACTGTTCGACCTGCGTCTCGCAGTGTTCCTCGTTGGCTTCGAGCTTGGCGACGAAGCGCTCGGCGAACACCTCGGAGGAGTTCGCCAGCAGTTTCGCCGATTCGAGGAAGTTGTGCGCGAGGACGGGCTTGTAGAGGTTGAGGTCGATTTGGCCCTCGGCGGCACCGGCGGAGACGGCGGCGTCGTTGCCGACGACCTGCTTGTGGACCTGATTGACCGCCTCCGCGACGACCGGGTTGATTTTTCCGGGCATGATGGAGGAGCCGGGCTGGTTCTCCGGCTGTTCGAGTTCGCCGAGGCCGTTGCGCGGGCCGGACGCCAAGAGACGGAGGTCGTTGGCGATTTTATTGAGGGAGCCGGCGACCGTGCGGAGCGCGCCGTGGGCCTCGCTCATCGCGTCGTGGGCCGCCTGCGCCTCGAAGTGGTTGTCGGCCTCGCGGAACTCGACGCCGGTTTCCTCGGTCATGTACTCCGCGGCCTTCGCCGGGAACTCGGGGTGCGTGTTCAGCCCCGTGCCGACTGCGGTGCCGCCGAGCGCGAGTTCGCCGAGGTGCTCGCGCACGTTCTCGACGCGGCGGATTCCCTTTTCGACCTGCGTGCGGTAGCCGCCGAACTCCTGTCCGAGTCGGACGGGCGTGGCGTCCTGCAGGTGGGTGCGACCGGTCTTGACGACGCCGTCGAACTCGTCTTCCTTGTCGCCGAGCGCCTCGGCGAGCGTCTCCAGCGCGGGGAGGAGGTCCTTCTCGACGGCTTCGAGGGAGGCGACGTGCATGGCGGTCGGAATCACGTCGTTCGAGGACTGGCCGAAGTTGACGTGGTCGTTCGGGTGGACGACGCGGTCGCCGATGCCCTCGCCCATAATCTCCGCGGCGCGGTTGGCGATGACCTCGTTGGCGTTCATGTTCGAGGAGGTCCCGGAGCCGGTCTGGAACACGTCCACGGGGAACTGGTCGTCGAGTTCGCCGGCGATGACCTCGTCGGCGGCCTCGACGATGGCGGCCGCGACGTCCTCGTCTATCATGCCGAGGTCGCGGTTGGCCTGCGCGGCGGCCTTCTTCACCACGCCGAGCGCGCGGACGAAGCGCCGCCCGAAGGTGATACCGGAGATGGGGAAGTTCTCGACCGCCCGCTGGGTCTGTGCGCCCCAGTAGGCGTCGACAGGAACTTCCATCTCGCCGAGACTGTCCCGCTCGATTCGATAATCATCGTCGCCCATGGTTCGGGGGTCGTTTTGGCAGGGGGTAAAATCCATTGGTCCGTGCGTCCGACTCTCGTTCATGAAAATTTACTCATGTTTGAATTATTATTAATCTTCGTCGTATGCAAACGCAGTCTAGCGATTGTGACCAGACAGTTTTGTGATGATTAAAAAATTTACTCGATTTCGAATTGTTGATTTGGAAAGTCTTAAGTAAATCGTGTAAAATTCATTGGCCGGACTTGTCACGGACCAACAATCATGACTGACACACCTGATTCGGACGACGTTTCTCGACGTACGTATCTCAAACTCGCCGGCGGTGCCGGAGCCGCGACCTTCCTCGCAGGCTGTACCGGCGGCGGCGGAGAGTCGACGACGGAGTCCACGGACGGTTCCGGCGACTCCGAGAGCACCGAGGAGACGAGCGGTGACGACTCCGACTCCTCGACGGAGTACAACGCGCTCGAAGTGCAGCACTGGTGGACCGGCGGCGACGGCGGTGCGGCGGCGCAGGCGCTCCTCGAAGGCTTCAACGAGCAGTACCCGGACATCGAACTCACGGAAAACCCCGTCGCGGGCGGCGCTGGCCAGAACCTCCGCGCAGTCATCAAAAAGCGCATCCTGAACAACGACCCGCCGAGCACGTGGCAGGCGTGGCCCGGCGCGAACCTTCAGCCCTTCACGGACGCCGACAAACTGGAGGACATCGAGGAGTCCGTCTGGGGCCACAACGACATGAAGAACGCCTACCTCGACGGCCCCCAAGAGGCGGCTCAGCCGGCCGGTAACTACGTTTCGGTCCCGCTGAACATCCACCGCCTCAACAACCTCTTTTACAACGTCGAGGTCGTCGAGGACGCGGGCGTCGACCCCGCGAGCATCGACTCGCCGAGCGCCCTCGTGGACGCGATGGCGACCGTCGAAGAGGCGGGCTACGTCGGGATGGCTCAGCAGACGAACTCCGCGTGGTCGACCGGCCAGCTCTGGGCGCAGGTGCTCCTCGGCGAGTACGGCGCAGACGTGTACGCCGACGTGACCGCCGGCAACGTCGAGGCCAACGCGGACGCCGTCCGCGACTCGCTCGACATCGTCAAGCAGTACTCCGAGTACTACCCGAACGACGCCGGTTCCATCTCGTGGCAGGACGCCAACTCGAAGATTATCTCGGGCGACGCGGCGTTCTTCCACCAGGGCGACTGGGCGGCCGGAATGTACCGCGCACAGGACGACTTCGAGTACGAGACCAACTGGGACCACGTCGCGTTCCCGGGCACCGAGGGACTCTACTCGCTCAACATGGACTCGTTCCCGATGCCGACCAACAACCCGTCGCCCGAGGCGACGAAGGCGTTCCTCCGCTACGTCGGCTCGGTCGACGCCCAAGAGCGGTTCAACCCGAAGAAGGGCTCCATCCCGCCGCGGACCGACGTGCCGCAGGACGCCTTCGGGCCGTTCCTCCAGAACCAGATGGACGACTTCTCCAACTCCGAGGCCCAACCGCTGTCGATTCAGCACGGCCTCGCCGTCGCCCCCAACGCGCTCACCGCGTTCGAGGACGCGATGGCCTCGTTCATCTCCAGCTACGACGTGGAGGCGGCCTACAGCGCCATCCAGTCGGCGTTCCAGTAAGGGAGCACTTCCCCATTTCCGATTATGTCACCACACATCCTCAAGCGACTCCTGGACCGTCTGCGAGACGACGGCCAGCCGGTTCGAACCGACGGCGGGACGGCCGCCGCGGGGAGCGAAACGGCCGGGAGCGGCTTCGACCTCGGGTCGACGCTGTCGTCGCTCCGCGAGAGCGACGCGGTCCGCTCCGCGCCGTTTTGGCTCCCGCCGTTCCTGCTGATGGGCTTTTTCGTCTACGGCGCTATCAGCTGGAACATCGTCATCTCCTTTACCGACTTCGGCGGGCTTCAACTGCCGACGTACGACCCCTCGACGTTCGACCTGGAGATGTACCGGCGGGCCTTCTCTGACGGCCAGTTCTGGATCGCCACCCGGAACACGTTCGTGCTCCTCATCTCCTTTACCGGCCTCTCGTTGGCCGGGGGGCTCGGCCTCGCCATCCTCGTCGACCGCGGCATCCGGTTCGAAAACTGGTTCCGTACCATCTACCTCCTGCCGTTCAGCCTGTCGTTCGTCGTGACGGCGGTGTTCTGGCGGTGGATGTACAACTTCGATTCGGGGCTCATCAACGCCTTCCTGCGGAGCATCGGCCTCGACTTCGTCGCGTCGAAGTGGCTCACCGGCAGCATCGACACGGGCGCGCTCGGGGCGATACCGCTCGTCCCCGACACGTTCTACTTCAAGCTGTTCGCGGTCATCTTCGCGCTGCTCTGGCAGTTCAGCGGCTACGCGATGGTCGTCTACCTCGCGGGGCTCCGCGCGATTCCGAACGACCAGTACGAGGCCGCGCGGGTCGACGGCGCGTCCATCCTGCGGATGTACCGGCGGGTCATCCTGCCGCAACTCCGCGCCTCGACGGTGAGCGCCGCGGTCGTCCTCATGGTGTTCGCGCTCAAGGCGTTCGACTTCCTGTACGTCCTGTTCGGGAGCAACCCCGGACCGACGGCGGACATCCTCTCGACGATGATGTACCGACAGGCGTTCTCCGCCAACCAGTGGGCCTACGGCTCCGCAATCGCCGTAATCCTGTTCCTCGTGGCACTGACCGTGGTCGCGCCGTACCTCTACGGCGAGTACCGGCGGGGTGAACTATGAGCGTCCGCGACGACCTCGCAGAGCGAGTCGGCGTCGACCTCGAAGCCATCGACCCGCTGCGCGTCGCCCTCTACGCGACGCTCGTCGGGCTGGTGGCGTTCTACCTGTCGCCCCTCGAATCGGGGCTGATGACCGCGCTGAAGACCGAAGCCGAGTTCGCCACGTCGCCGCCGTTCGTGCCGCCGACGGTCGAGGGCTTCACGCTCGAACCGTTCGGCGTCGCCCTCAACACGCTGTCGTCGGCCATCCTCAACAGCATCATGCTGGCCGTGCCGGCGACGGTGCTGTCGGCGCTGTTCGGCAGTTTCGCCGCCTACGGCCTCACGAACTTCGAGTGGCGCGGCCAACTCGGCGTCGTCGCGCTGTTCATCGCGGGCATCTTCATCCCGTACCAGGCGGTTCTCATCCCGCTGTCGCGGCTCTGGGCCATCGTGGACACCCAGGAGTTGCTCGCGCCGGTTCTCGACATCACGGTGTTCTCGGCGCAGGTGCCCGTCCTCGGGACGGTCGAACTCGCCACCCACCCGCACTACGCGAGCATCATCAACCTCATCATCACCCACACGGCGTACGGGATTCCCATCACGACGCTGTTGTTCCGAGGCTACTACAAGAAGCTCTCGACGGAGATGCTGGAGGCCGCTCGCCTCGACGGCGCGAGCGCGTTCACCATCTACCGCCGCATCGTGCTCCCGCTTTCGATGCCGATGTTCGCGGTGACGCTCATCTACCAGTTCACGCAGGTCTGGAACGACCTGCTGTTCGCGCTCATCATCATCCCCTCGGGGTCCGGCCCCGCGGCGGTGGCGACCATCGCGCTCAACGAACTCACCGGCGGCATCATCCAGACGTTCAACACGCAGATGGCCGGCGCGTTCGTCGCCGCCCTGCCGACGTTGCTCGTCTACGTTCTGTTCGGGGACAAGTTCGCGAAGGGGGTCGCAGGCAACACATGAACCGACTCGCACGCGTCGCGGTCGGCCGCCGCCGCCGTCGCACCCCTCTCGTCGCATCGCAGACGACCACCACGACACGCACACAGACCCATGGCTGACCTCACGCTCGACCACGTATCGAAGTTCTTCGACGACGGCGGCTCCAAAGTCGTCGCCGTCGACGACGCCTCCGTGACCATCGAGGACGGCGAGTTCCTCGTCCTCGTCGGTCCCTCGGGGTGCGGCAAATCGACCACGCTCCGCATGATTGCGGGGTTAGAAACCGTCTCCGAGGGCGAGATTCGCCTCGGCGACGACCGAATGGACAACCGCCCGCCGCGCGACCGGGACATCGCGATGGTGTTCCAGTCGTACGCGCTGTACCCGCACATGACCGTCCGCGGGAACATGCGCTTCGGACTGGAGGAGTCGACCGAGATGGCCGACGCCGACATCGACGAACTCGTCGAGGAGACGTCGTCCATGCTCGGTATCGCCGACCTGCTCGACCGCAAGCCCGGCGAACTCTCCGGCGGCCAGCAACAGCGGGTCGCCCTCGGGCGCGCCATCGTGCGCGACCCCGAGGTGTTCCTGATGGACGAACCGCTGTCCAACCTCGACGCCAAGCTCCGCTCGCAGATGCGGACCGAACTCCAGCGCCTGCAGGAGGACCTCGGCGTCACCACCGTCTACGTCACCCACGACCAGACGGAGGCGATGACGATGGGCGACCGTATCGCCATCCTCAACGACGGCGAACTCCAGCAGGTCGCCACGCCGCTGGAGGCGTACCACCGCCCGGCGAACCGGTTCGTCGCGGGCTTCATCGGCGAGCCGTCGATGAACTTCTTCGAGATGGACGTGCAGGGCGACGAACTCGTCGGCGACGCCTTCTCCTACGACCTCTCCGCGAAGTCCGCGGAGGCGGTCGAGGGTTCGGAGCGCGTCACGCTCGGCATCCGCCCCGAAGACGTCGAAGTCATCGGCGACGCGGCCGCGGACCACGCCTACGAGACGACCGTCGACGTGGTCGAACCGATGGGTAACGAGAACGCGGTCTACCTCGAACTCGGTGGCGAGCGTCGCTTCGTCGCCACCGTCGGCGGCATGCGCCGGGTCGAAGCCGGCGAGTCCGTCGTCGCTCGCATCCCCGAGGACGCGGTTCACCTGTTCGACGCGACCACCGGCGAGACGCTCCAGAATCGGTCGTTAGAATCGGCCGACCTCGACGCGCCGGAAGCGAACCTCTGAGCGGGCCGTTCAGATTCGGTCGGGTTCAGTCAGTCGGTCGCTTTTCGGTCCGGTCGCTTTTCGGTCCGGTCCCTTTTCCTCAGTTCGTCGGTCGCGGCGGTGCTCACTCCTCCAGCGACGCGTACTCCTCGGGCGTGTACGTCTTCAGTTCCATCGCGTGGATGTCCGTCGTCATGTGGTCGCCGAGGGCGTCGTAGACGAGTTGGTGCTGCTTGACGAGCGTCTTCCCCTCGAAGGCGGGCGAGACGACGACGGCGGCGTAGTGGTCGTCCTCGTGGTTCTCGTCGACCGTTCGCGGCCGCGAGACCGTCGCGTCGGCGTCCTCGATGTGCGATTCGATGAGTTCCTCGATGGCGGCGAGTTCCATGTGCGTACTGGCGGCCCGCGCCGGCAAAAAGCGTCCGGGAACCGGGCGCACTCGCGGAGGTTTTTATCCGGTGGCGACCCACCTCGGTTCGTGACTGACGTGACATCTCACGCCGGACTCGCCGAGGAGGCCGCTCGCGTGCTCCGCGACGAACACGAGCGACTGCTGACCGTCGTCGGCCAATGCGCCACCGCCGTCGCCGCGGAGTGGGACGGTGATTCGGTGGCGGACCGCGACCGCGTCATGCCGCCGTTCAGGCGCGCGCTCGACGGCTCCGGCGCGCTCTCCCGACTGCCGCGGGCCCTCGCCGACGCGGTGACGGCCACCGGCCGACCGATGGCCGCCCCGCCCGTCGCGTCTCCGCCGTACGTGGTCGTCACCGGCGAGGGCGTCGTCCTCCGCGCCAACCTCGGCGAGGAGCGACTGGTGGTGCTCCTCCGGGCGTTCGAAGTCGTCCGCGACGGCGACGACGGCTCCCACCGCTACCGCCGCATCGACGGCGTCGAAATCGAAGCCGAAATCGTCTGAGTCGGGTCGCTCTCGCCCGCGGTTACATCTGGTAGCGGCGCACGTCGTCCCGCGGCGGGGCCTGCGACTGTCCGGTCATCTCCTCGTAGGTCATCCCCGCGAGGTACTCGTCGTAGGTCACGTCGTAGCCCTGCCGGAGGTGGAAGTCGAGTTGGCCGCGGTCGAGTTCCGACTGGAACAGCGCGTGGACCGCCCGGCGGACGAGTTCGTCCGCGTCGTCGGGGTCGAACAGGGCGACGAGCATGGCGAGTTCGTGTCGCGTCTCGCGGTCGAGCGACACGTCGAGGCTGTCGCCGAGGTCTCCGTAGGCCGCGTCAACGTCGTCTGTGAGTTCGTCGAGCGTCATCGCCCGGCGATGGGGCCGTCACGGGGATACGCGTTTCGACCGCGGTAGCGGTCCGTTGTGCGTGTCCGCCGTTCGGTCGGCGGTCCCCGACAGAAGACACTTACTGGTGATTCGGCAATTTCCGCGCATGTCTCCGGAACTCTCCCGACGCTCCCTCCTCGGCGGCCTCGTGGCCGGTTCTACCCTTCTCTCGGGCTGTCTCGGCGGGCTCCCCGGCAATAGCTGTACCTCCAGCTACTCGCTCGAAGCGACGGCACTCTCCGACCCGGAACTGGTCGATACCGTCATCCAAGACTTCCACGAGCACGCTGAGACGGTGTCGCGCCTCGTCGCAACTGCGGCCAGCGAGGGCGAGGCCACGTACAGTACGTACGACCACTTCCCGCTCGATTCGGGCGACTACGTCGAACACGACGGCGCGTACTACCGCGTCGAACGCGAGCGAATCGAGACGCGAGAACGCACCGCTCGCGAGGTCGAAATCGAATACGACCGAAACGAGTCGCCGCCGACCGGGGCGACGGTCTTCGACTTCGATGAACTCCCGAAGGCCGACCGCGAGGCGTTCCTCGCCGCGTATCCGAGCAAAGATTTCGAGAACGGCGACGGCCCGCAAGGGTTCGCAACTGGATACGCGTACGTCTATCCCGACGGTGCCGACTCTCGACTCATCGACGCCGGAACCGTCTGGGTACGCTACGATGGGCGACCGTTCGAGGTCGCCGTGGGCGAGACGCGAACCGTCGAAGAACAGACCGACAGATACACGCTCGAACAGGTCGGCGAAGACAGAGCGGCGTTCGTCGCGTTCGTTCACGAGGAACTCGTCGTTCCGCTCGACGACCTCTCCGACGGCGAGCGCGCGGTGTTCGAGCGCGCAATCGACGGAGAGATAGACGAGTGCGAACCGCTTTCCGACGATTTCGCCGCGCTCAAAGACCGGCTTGACGAGACTCCCGGGTGGAGCGGGGGCCGCTACGGTGCCCGACTCGTGGCGTACGAGGGGACCACGTACGAAGTGACGCTCATGAACGCGGTCGTCTGATAACCACTCGGCATCGCCACGGCTAAACGCGGGCCGTCCCAAGCCGGGGCGATGAGCGACGCGCCGTCCGAACTCCCCGCAGACCTCGACCGCGAAGCAGTCCAGTCCGCACTCACCGAGTGGTACGAGGCCGACCACCGGGACTTCCCGTGGCGGCGCACCGACGACCCCTACGAGATTCTCGTCTCCGAGGTGATGAGCCAGCAGACCCAACTCGGCCGCGTGGTCGAGGCGTGGGAGGCGTTCCTCGACGAGTGGCCGACGACGGCCGACCTCGCGGCGGCCGACCGCGCCGACGTGGTGGGCTTCTGGACGAACCACCGACTGGGCTACAACAACCGCGCGAAGTACCTCCACGAGGCCGCCCGGCAGGTCGAAGAGGACCACGGCGGCGAGTTCCCCCGGACGCCCGACGGCCTCTCGGAACTCATGGGCGTCGGCCCCTACACCGCCAACGCAGTCGCCTCCTTCGCGTTCAACAACGGCGACGCGGTGGTCGATACCAACGTCAAGCGGGTCCTCCACCGCGCCTTCGCGGTCCCCGACGACGACGCGGCGTTCGAGGCCGCCGCCTCGGAACTCATGCCCGACGGCGAGTCCCGCGTCTGGAACAACGCCATCATGGAACTCGGCGGGGTCGCCTGCGGGAAGACGCCCACCTGCGACGAGTCCGGCTGTCCGTGGCGACGGTTCTGTCACGCCTACGAGACGGGCGACTTCACCGCGCCCGACGTGCCGACCCAGCCGAGTTTCGAGGGGAGCAGGCGGCAGTTCCGCGGCCGGGTCGTCAGAATCCTCGGCGAGTACGACGAACTCGGCCTCTCGGAGTTAGGGCCGCGAGTCCGCGTCGATTACGGCGGCAACACGGGAGCGGAGTGGCTCCGCGGTCTCGTAGACGACCTCGAATCCGACGGGTTGGTCGATGTCGCGGAGGGCGACGACGGCGTCCGCGTCTCGCTGGCGAAGTAACGTCGCACCCAGGCAGTTCCTACGGCACCTTCAGATAGGCGTCGCCCGCCGCCTGTCGCGTCACGAGTTCGCCGACACCAGAGGGAACGACCGCCACGCCGTCGGCCAGTCGGTCGGTGTCGATGTCGCGGCCGTCGAGAGAGTTCTGGCAGACGCAACAGCGGACGCCGGCCTCGAACAGCGGGTCGAGGCGGTCGCGGACGGGCGAGTCGGCGAGAAAGAGGAGCGCCGCGTCGCCGTTGGCGAGGAGGGTGACCTCGCCAGTCTCGACCGTCTCGTCGTCGAGCAGGTTCCGGACGTTGCGGATGGCGTGTCGCCAGTCGCCGAGGTCGGCGCTGGAGACGTGGAAAACGACGTTCACGGACGGTGTTCGCGTCCTGGCGTGGTGTGTGTTGCGCCCGCCAGCCACGCCCGAGTGCGGCCGACGAGGTTTTCAGGGCGCTCGCGGAGACACAGGATATGACGCAGCCACACGTGGTCGCCATCTGCGGCAGTCTCCGCGACCACAGCTACACCCGGTTGGCGCTCGAATCCGCCCTCGCCGGCGCGTCGGCCGCCGGCGGCACGACGGAACTCGTGGACCTCCGCGAGTACGACCTCCCGCCGCTCGACGCCGATTACGACGAACAGGGCGACTCGGCGGAACTCCGCCGCGTCGTCGACGGCGCTGACGCGGTCATCCTCGGAACGCCGGTCTACCACGCCTCCTACTCGGGCGTCCTCAAGAACGCTCTCGACTACTGCGGCTTCGACGAGTTCGGCGAGAAGACCGTCGGCCTGCTCGCCGTCGCCGGCGGTTCGTTCCCCGTGACCGCCCTCGAACACCTCCGGTCGGTCTGCCGGTCGCTGAACTCGTGGGTGCTCCCCCATCAGGTCGCCATGCCTCGCGTCTCCTCGTCGTTCGACGGCGACGACATCGCCGACGCGGACCTGCGCGAGCGGGTCGAACGACTCGGACGCGACGCGGTCGTCTACGCCAACATCGAGCCGGAGCCACCGACGTTCGAGAGCGGCGAGAACGTCGGCGCGGACGACTGAGTCGCCGTCGCGCGCCGCCCCGACTGCGCCGTCTCGACCCCGTCAACGTTCCGCGGAGCCGACCCGTCCCGACGCCCGACCGTCGCGGCAGATGAACAATCGTTTTGACGCTCCTCGTCCCCCAGTCAGGATATGCACGCCATCACGCAGAGCGGATGGATAGAGGTCATCTCCGGGTCGATGTTCTCGGGGAAGACGGAGGAGCTTCTCCGACGCCTCCGCCGGGCCGAAATCGCCGGGCAGGAGATTTCGGTGTTCAAGCCCCAACTCGACGACCGCTACGGAGAGACGACGGTCGGCTCCCACGCCGGGCGCTCGTGGGAGGCGAGCGTCGTCCCCTCCGAGGGCGAGGGCGTCTGGCAAATCGCCGAGGAACTCAACGGCGAGGACGTGGTCGCCATCGACGAGGCGAACTTCTTCTCGGCCGAGTTGGTCGACGTGTGCGAGGCGCTGGCCGCCGACGGCAAGCGCGTCGTCGTCTCGGGAACCGACCAGACGTTCCGCGCCGAACCGTTCGAGCCAGTCCCCCAACTGATGGCGCTCGCCGAGTACGTCGACAAGCTCCAAGCTATCTGCACCATCTGCGGCGAGCCGGCGACCCGGAACCAGCGACTCATCGACGGTGAGCCGGCCCACGTCGACGACCCGACCATCCTCGTCGGCGCGGAGGAGTCCTACGAGGCGCGGTGCCGGAACTGTCATACCCTCCGGCGGGACTAGAGGCTAGCGTGACTACTTGGGTCGAAACCCCACGGGAGGGCCGCGACCGCGGGCTGACCGGCCTCCTCCGCGCGTGGGTCGCCGTGGTCGTTCGCCCCCGCCAGTTCTTCCGCAATGGCGTCGCTCCCGGCGACCAAGCGCCCGGCCTCGTGTTCGCTATCGCGGTGGCGCTCGTCTATCAGGGCCTCGGGTATGCCCTCGCGCCGGCGACGATTCCGGCCATCGAGGGCGGCCCGCTCGTCTCGGCGCTCGTCGCCCTGCTCGTCGTCGCGCTGTTCGTCGCGCCGGCGCTCCTCCACCTGACGGCGGCCATCCAGACGGCGCTTCTCATCCCGCTTCTGTCCCGCCGCGCGGGGGTGAGCGAGACGGTGCAGGTCATCGCCTACGCCGCCGCGCCGTGCGCCTTCGCCAGCCTCCCGATTCCCGGCGTCCGCGCGCTGTGCGCCGTCTACGGCGCGGTCCTCCTCGTCGTCGGCATCAGCGAGGTCCACCAGACGACGGTTCCGAAGGCGGCGCTCGCCGCGGCCGTCCCCGCCGGCGTGGTGTTCGGCTACGCCTTCGGCGGCTTCCGCGCACTCTCGGAACTCGCCGCGGCGCTCGCGCTCGTCTGAGCCGAACGCGACCCGAATTTCCGCCGTTTCGACCGACTGAGCGCCGTTTTCCCGCCCGCGCACGCGCCAATCTCGCCTGAGCGTTTTTCGACAATCGTTTTAGTTAGGGGTTGTTTGCTCAACGCAATGGATTGGATTACGCACGAGGAGGACGTCTGGTTCGAATTCCGGGGCAATAGCCCCCACCAGCTCGTCCCCGGCCGATTTTACAAAGGCACCGTCGACGGGTACGCCGACTTCGGTGTCTTCGTCGACCTCGCTTCGAACGTGACCGGACTACTGCACCGCAGCGAACTCGACCGCCGCCTCGAATCCCTCGAATGGGAGCCGGGCGACGAGGTGTTCGTCCAGGTGAAGAACGTCCGCGACAACGGCAACATCGACCTCGGCTGGTCGATTCGCCAGTCCGACTCGGAGTTCCGCGGCGCTCGCATCCACGACCCCGACGGCGACGCCGACGGCCAGCCGGTCGAGAAGGAAGCCGAGAGCAGCGGACCGGCGACGGTCAAGACGCGCCCGAAGACGGGCAAGACGACGAAGCCCGTCGGCGCGAGCACGTCGTCCGAGACGACCGAGTCCGAACCCGAACAGGAAGCCGAATCTGAGCCCGAACAGGAAGCCGAACCCGAACCCGAGCAGGACGCCGCGTCCGAGTCCGACGCCGGAGACGAAGACCGCGCGCCGACCGCCGGGGACGTCGTCGACGACATCGCCGCCAACGGCGAGTCCGAGCAGGACGTCGAAGCGGAAGCGGAACCGGAGAGCGAGGCCGAGCCCGAATCGGAGCCCGAACAGGACGACACCGACGCCGAGCAGGACGTCGAGACCGAAGCTGACGCCGAGGACGACGAGGCAGAGCGCGTGACGCTCGCCAGCATCGACGACCGCGTCGGCGACGTGATTCGCGTCGAGGGCGAAATCGCAAGCGTCCGCCAGACCGGCGGCCCGACGGTGTTCGAACTCCGCGACGAGACGGCCATCGCCGACTGCGCGGCCTTCGTCGAGGCCGGCGTCCGCGCGTACCCCGAAGTCGAAGTGGGCGACTACGTCCGCATCGACGGCGAGGTCGAGCGCCGCCGCGGCGAACTCCAGATAGAGACCGAGGAGCTGACGATTCTCGACGGCGACGAGGCCGACACCGTGGCCCAGCGCCTCGCGGACGCCCTCTCGGACGAGGCCCGTCCGGACGCCGTCGCGCCCCTCGCGGCCCACGAGCCGGTCGCCGCCGTCGGCAAGTCGCTGCTCGACGCCGCGGAGGCCATCCGCCGCGCCGTCCTCGAATCGCGCCCCATCGTCGTTCGCCACACGGCCACCGCCGACGGCTACGTCGCCGGTGCCGCCGTCGAGCGCGCCGTGCTCCCGCTCATCCGCGCCGAGCACCCCCGCGACGACGCCGAGTACCACTACTTCACCCGTCGCCCGCTCGAGGAGGCCGTCTACGGTATGGACGCCGCCACGAACGACGTGACGCGGATGCTCGAAGACCGCGACCGCCACGACGAGAAGCTCCCGCTCGTGCTTCTCCTCGGTGCCGGCTCGACCGCCGAGTCCCTCGACGGTCTCGGCCTGCTCGGCGTCTACGGCTCCGAGCGCGTCGTCGTCGACGCCGCGCCCGCCGACGACGAGGTCGCCGAGGAAGTCGACGTGCTCGTCAACCCCGCCCGCGAGGGAGCCGACGCCCGCGACCTCTCGGTCGGCGCGCTCGCCTCCACGCTTTCCGTCGCCGTCAACGAGGACATCCGCGACGACGTGTCGCACCTCCCCGCCGTCAGCTACTGGGAGAACTGCCCGCAGCAGTACCTCGACCTCGCCGAGTCGCACGGCTTCGACGCCGACCGCGTCCGCGAACTCCGTGAGGCCGTCGCGCTGGAAGCCTACTACCAATCCTATCAGGACAAGCGCGAACTCATCGCCGACCTGCTGTTCGACGCCGACGAGGGCCTCGCCGGCCACGTCTCCGAGCAGTTCCGCATCAAGCTCGAAGACGAAATCGAGACGGCGCAGGCGAACCTCGAACGCCGCGACGTCGGTGCCATCTCCGCGGCCGTCCTCGACTCCGACGCCTACAGTCACCGCTTCGACTTCCCGCCGACGGGCCTGCTCGTGGACGAACTCCACCGCCGCACCCGCGAGGGTGACGCCTTCGTGACCGTCGCGCTCGGCATGGACGAACTCTACCTGCGCTCGACGGGCGACCTCGACCTCCGCGCGGTCGTCGAATCGGCCGCCGAGAAAGCGCCCGCCGCCGGCCTTGCCGCCGCGGGCATCCGCGAAGGTCGTATCGAGTTCCTGACCGGCGCGCGCGACGAGGCGCTCGAAGCCGTCCTCGACGCCGCCGCCGAGCAGTTCTAAGCCGCAATCCAGACTCCTCCTCGCGCGGTTCGACGGAGGGCTGTATTCCAGCCTCCCGAGCGACACGCTTATCCACGAAACGACCCGATTCGCGCCCATGAACCGCCACCACGTCGCCGAACGGGAGGTGTGTCCGTGAGCGCCGAGACCGAGACGGAGTCCGAGGCGTTCGAACGGACCTGCGAGGCGCTCGTTGAGCGCATCCTCGCGGGCGACGTCGACCGCGACGACCTCGAATCGGCAAAGCTCGACGCCTGTTCGGAACACTCCTCGCCGAAAGTCCCGAAGAACGCCGAGATTCTGCAGTACGCCCCGGAGGACCGCCGCGAGGAGGTCAAAGAGGTCGTTCAGCGCAAGCCCGTCCGCACCGCTTCCGGCGTCTCGCCGGTCGCCATCATGACCTCGCCGCACATGTGCCCCCACGGGAAGTGCCTCTACTGTCCCGGCGGGCCAGCCAGCGAGTTCTCCTCGTCGCAGTCGTACACGGGTCACGAGCCCGCGGCCGCCCGCGGCGTCCAGAACGACTACGACCCCTACGGGCAGGTCACGCTCCGCCTCGAACAGCTTCGACACATCGGCCACCCCGTGGACAAGGTCGAACTCATCTTGATGGGCGGAACGATGACCGCCCGGAGCCACGACTACCAGGAGTGGTTCGTCAAGCGGGCGCTCGAAGCCATGAACGACTACGACCTCGACAAGGAACCGGAACCGGCCGAAGACCGGTCGTTCAAGCCCGACCCCGAGGATGTCGAGTTCAAGTACATCGAGGACGTCATCGCGGAAAACGAGACGAACGACATCCGCAACATCGGGACGACCTTCGAGACGAAGCCGGATTGGTGCGACCCCGAGCAGATAGACCGGATGCTCGATTTGGGCGCGACGAAGGTCGAAGTCGGCGTCCAGACCACCTACGAGCGCATCAACCGCGAGATGCACCGTGGCCACGGCGTGCAGGCCTCCATCGACGCCAACCGCCGCCTCCGCGACTCGGCGTTCAAGGTCGGCTTCCACATGATGCCCGGCCAGCCGGGCATGACCAAGGAGATGTGTCTGGAGGACTTCCGTCAGCTGTTCGAAAACAGCGACTGGCGGCCCGACTACCTCAAAATCTACCCGACGCTCATCGTCCGCGACACCATCACCTACGACATGTGGCGGCGCGACGAGTACGAACCGCTGAACAACGAGGAGGCCGCCGACATCGTCGCGGAGGTCATGGGCATGATTCCGAAGTACACCCGCCTCCAGCGCGTCCAGCGGGACATCCCCGCGGACTTCATCGACGCCGGCGTCTGGAAGTCGAACCTCCGGCAACTGGCCGCCCAGCGCGCCGAGGAACGAGGCATCGTCCAGCGGGACATCCGCGCCCGCGAGGTCGGCATGAACGAGGCCGACCCGGACCCAGAGCGCATCGAACTCGACGTGATGACCTACGAGGTCGCCGGCGGGACCGAGCACTTCATCTCGTTCGAGGACCCCGTCGAGGACCTGCTGGTCGGCTTCTGTCGCCTCCGCTTCCCCGGCAACCCGGTCCGCCGCGAGCTTCAGGACGCGGCGCTCGTCCGCGAACTCCACGTGTACGGCTCCGAGGCGGGCATCGGTGCCGACGGCGACTGGCAGCACAAGGGCTACGGGAAGAAGCTCCTCGCGCACGCCGAGGAACTGTCCCGAGACGCCGGCTACGACAAGATTTCGGTCATTTCGGGTATCGGCGTCCGGCAGTACTACAAGCAGAAACTCGGCTACCATCAGGACGGGCCGTACGTCTCGAAGCGGCTGTAAGGAATAGTTGGATTTTTGGTCCACCGTGAGGCTGACCCTCACGAGCCTTCGGTCGCAGTCGCTCCCGAAGACAGATTTTTGCGAGACGAGCGAAGCGAGTCTCGGAAAAAGGTGGGACTGGGCCGTACGTCTCGAAGCGGCTGTAGCCGACGTGAATTCTCCGTCGACTGATTCTCACTCCTGAGTGTCGCTCCGTCACGCTTTTACTTTCTGGCCCACCGCACACGGTAGGATGGCACCACAGGGGGGTGCGGCGGGTTCGGGGCAGGTGGCGACGTGGCTTCAGGACCTCCGCTCGACGCTCGTACAGTTCGTTTCGACAGAAGAACGACTCGGCATCTCGGCGGCGCTCGTGGCGCTCGCGCTCGGTATCGCGGTCTTTCTCGCGCCGCGGCTCGTCTCGCGGGCGACCGCCGAGTTCCGAACGCGGGTGCTGGCCCACCCGCGGGTACCGGACGCCGTCACCGACGCGGCGTGGCTGTTCCCCGCGACGGTCATCGTTCGGACGCTCCAACTCGCCGTGTTCGTCGTCGCGACGCTGTCGCTGTTGCTCCTCTGGGGGTACACCGGCCTCGCCGCGGACCTCACCGAGGTCCTCGCGGTCGCGGTGCCGAACGCCGCGAAACTCGGGGCTACGGTCGCGCTGTTCGCGGGGGCGCTCGTCGGGACGAACGTCCTCGAAGAGAAACTGGACTCCTACGCAACCGCATCGGACAACATCAACGCCCACCAGCAGGGCATCGTCTTCCGCGTCCTCCAACTGGTCGTCCTCCTCGCGGTCGGGATGGCGGCGCTCACGGTCTGGCAGGTCAGAATCGGCGGCCTGCTCGTCGGCGCGGGATTCCTCGGCATCGTGGTCGGCATGGCCGCGAGACAGACCCTCGGGTCGCTCATCGCGGGCTTCGTGCTGATGTTCTCTCGGCCGTTCGAACTCGGCGACTGGGTGGAGATAGACGACGCCGAGGGCATCGTCACCGACATCACCATCATCAACACCCGGCTGAGCAACGCCGACGGTGAGACGGTCGTCTTCCCCAACGACCGCGTGACGAACGCGAAGATAACCAACCGGACGAAGCGCAACCGTCTCCGGCTCCGCCTCGACGTGGGCATCGACTACGAGGCGGACATCGAACACGCCGAGTCGGTGGCGGAGGAGGCGCTTTCCGGTCTCCAGTTCGTCGAGGAGGTGCCGAAACCGCAGGTGATGCCGACGACGTTCGGCGACTCGTCAATCGGGCTCCAACTCCGGTTTTGGATTACGAACCCCTCGGCCCCGCGCCGGGCGCAGGCGAAAGCCGAGGTGCTTCGGAGCGTGAAACTCGCGTTCGACCGCGAGGGAATCAAGATTCCCTACCCCCAGCGCGAACTGCTCGCCCGCGAGGAGGCCGACGGCTTCCAGTTGCGGGAGGACCGTCGCAGTCGGCCGGTGGAGAAGTCGGTCTCGGAGGACTAGGCGTCGGCTACAGCGACTTCCGCATCTCGACGTGCGGGATGCCGGCCTCGTCGAACTCGTCGCTCGTCGTCTCGTAGTCGAGGCCGTGGTAGAACCCTTCTGCCGTAGTTTGGCCGTGGAGGAGAAGCGAGTCGAACCCGCGCTCGCGCGCCTCTGTTTCGAGCGCGTCCATGAGTCGCCGCCCCCAGCCCTCGCCGCGGGCCGAGTCGAGAACGGCGACGCGCTCGACTTTGCCGACGCCGGGTTCGTACTCGCGCAGGCGGGCCGCGCCGACCGGGTCGCCGTCGCGGTAGGCGACGAAGTGGACCGCCTCGGCGTCGGGGTCGTCGTGCTCGTCCCACTCCAGTTCCTCGTCGACGCCCTGTTCGTCCACGAAGACGGCCTTTCGGACGGCGAAGGCGTCGTCACGTTCGCCCTCGGTGACCGCCACGCGGACATCGGATTCGCTCATGAGGGCAGTTCCGCGGGCGACTACCTGACGATTGCGGAGCGAGTTTCTCATGTCGGACTCGCGAGCCTCGGGTTTGCGCTCGCTTCGCGCTCGTTTCGCGCTCGGCTTCGGCGGGTGCTACACCGTCGCTCGCGTACTGTCGTCGGCCTGACTCCGCGCCGCCTCGCCGCCGAGCGCCCAGCCGAGTCGGTAGACGAGCGATCCGGTCGCGAGCGTCACCAGCACCCAGACGACGAGCAGCAGGCCGACGAACAGGACACCGTAGCCGCCGAAGGGGACCAGCGGAAGCGCGAAGACCACCGGCGCGGCGACGATGGCGAGCGACAGCGGGCGCGTGTCGCCGTCGCGCCGGGCCGCGTAGCCGAGGGGGAGAAACAGCACGACTGCGCCCGCTAACGCGAGCGCGCTGAGCGAGAACCACGGGTTCGCCCCCGGCATCGCAATCGCGGTGGCGACCGCGAGCGCGACCTGCGGCCCGACGGTCGCGGCGACGAGGCGACGGAACCCGAGCGCCCCGGGCCGGACCGCCGAGACGACGCCGAACGCGACCAGTTGGAGGGCGAGGAGCCACGCCATCGCGGCGACGCTCCCGGAGAGCGCCCGGACGACGAGGAGACAGAGGCCCCACATGACGCCGAGTCCCGCGACGACGGGGCCGAAGCGCCGCGCGCCCCGGTCGCCGTCGAACCGGCGGTCGAAGTGCCGGATGAGGAGGACGCCGATGGTGAGCACGAGCGTCGGGACGAACGCGACCCACGCGACGTTCGTGAGGACGCCGGGCCCCGAGTCGGCGGCGAGGCTGGCGTAGGCCGCGGCCGTAGTCGCCAGTCCAGCGTCGGGGCCGAACGTGAGGTACGTCTGGCTCCCGACGCTCGACGCGTCCCCGTCGTCGGCGCTCCAGACGGCGGCCGTCTCGTTGGCCCGAATCCCGGGGGGCGCGGTGAGGAGCGCCGACCTCTCGGGGCCGGTCACGGTGAATCGGTCGGCGTCGACGTAGACGGTGCCTCTGACGCCGTCGTCGTGGAAGTAGTCCACGACCAGCACGTCGCCGTAGCCGCGATGCGCCATCTCGGGCACCTCGAAGGTCACGACCGCGGTGTCGCCGTCCATCCGGGTTTCGAGGCGTCTGCGGTCGTCGGTGAACACGCGGTAGTCGTCGAACGTCCGGCGGACGACGCGGTCGAGTTGTTCGGGGTTCTCGCGGAACGTCGCGGCCGACTCGCCGTCGAGTTCGACGCGGGCAGTCCACGCGCCGACGCCGTCGTCGCCGACGCGGACTCGGAGCGCGCTCGATTCGACGGTGAGCGGGACGCCGGCGTCGTCTCCCGCTTCTTCGAACGTCTCGCCGCAGACGCCGCAGACGGCCTCGGGCGGGGGTCGCCCTTCGGCGGTGACGCTCCCGGCGGGGAGCGCGGCAAACGCGACGAGGAGGGCGAGCGCGGCGAGAGCGAGGGCTCGGAGACGCATTCACCGAATAAATTCTGTTTGGCTGATAAGTATCTTCTCCCCGATTCGGGCGGGCGTCGCATTCGCGGAAACGACACCCCTTTTCGTTCGCCGACAAAAAGCGAGTCCATGGACCCGAAGCGGGAACTCACGAGCGTCGACCTCGCGGCCCTCGTCACCGAGTTGAACCGGTACGAGGGCGCGAAGGTCGACAAGGCGTACCTCTACGGCGACGACCTGCTTCGCCTCAAGATGCGGGACTTCGACCGCGGGCGGCTCGAACTCCTCCTCGAAGTGGGCGAGATAAAGCGCGCGCACCTCGCCGCACAGGAGCACGTGCCGGACGCCCCCGGTCGGCCGCCGAACTTCGCGATGATGCTCAGAAACCGGCTCAACGGGGCCGACTTCGCGGGCGTCGAGCAGTACGAGTTCGACCGCATCCTCACGTTCACGTTCGAACGCGGCGACGAGAACACGAAAATCGTCGTCGAGCTGTTCGGACAGGGCAACATCGCGGTGCTCGACGAGACGGGCGAAGTCGTCCGCAGTCTGGAGACGGTGCGGCTCAAGTCGCGGACGGTCGCGCCGGGGTCGCAGTACGAGTACCCCGCCTCGCGGCTCGACCCCCTCACCGTCAGCCGCGACGCCCTCGGCCGGAACATGGAGCAGTCCGACACCGACGTGGTGCGGACGCTCGCCACCCAGTTGAACCTCGGCGGCCTCTACGCCGAGGAACTGTGTACCCGCGCCGGCGTGGAGAAGACGCTCGACATCGCCGACGCCACCGCCGACGACTACGACGACATCTACGACGCCATCTTCGACCTCCGCCAGCAGGTGCGCTCCGGGGAGTTCGACCCACGGCTCTACCTCGACGACGACGGCGAGGTCGTGGACGTGACGCCCTTCCCCCTGCGCGAACACCAGAACGCCGGGCTGGACGAGGAGGCCTACGACACGTTCAACGACGCGCTCGACGAGTACTTCTTCCGGCTCGACCTGACCGCCGACGAGCAGGAGGCGACCTCTGACCGCCCGGACTTCGAGGAGCAAATCGCCAAACAACAGCGCATCATCGACCAGCAGGAGGGCGCGATAGAGGGCTTCGAACAGCAGGCCGAAGACGAGCGCGAGCGCGCCGAACTGCTGTACGCCAACTACGACCTCGTCGACGACGTGCTCTCGACCGTCCGCGGCGCGCGCGAGGAGGGCGTCCCGTGGGACGACATCGCCACGACGCTGGAGGAGGGAGCCGAACAGGGCATCCCCGAGGCCGAGGCCGTCACGAACGTCGACGGCGCGAACGGCACGGTCACCATCGAACTCGACGACGCGACCGTCACCCTCGACGTGTCGATGGGTGTCGAGAAGAACGCCGACCGCCTCTACACCGAGGCCAAGCGCATCCAGGAGAAAAAGGAGGGCGCGCTGGCGGCCATCGAAGACACCCGCGAGGAGTTAGAGGCCGTAAAGAAGCGCCGCGACGAGTGGGAGGCCGACGACGACGAGGACGACGAGGACGACGAAGACGAAGAGCCGGAGGAGACAGACTGGCTCGCGCTCGACTCGGTGCCCGTCAAGTCCACGGAACACTGGTTCGAGCGGTTCCGCTGGTTCCACACCTCCAGCGGCTACCTCGTCGTCGGCGGGCGCAACGCCGACCAAAACGAGGAGCTAGTGAAGAAGTACATGAGCAAGCACGACCGCTTCTTCCACACGCAGGCCCACGGGGGGCCGGTCACGCTCCTGAAGGCGACGGGGCCGAGCGAACCCGCGCAGGCGGTCGACTTCTCCGACGAGACGCTCCGCGAGGCCGCGCAGTTCGCCGTCTCGTACTCCTCCATCTGGAAGGAGGGCCGCTTCGCCGACGACGCCTACATGGTCGAGCCCTCGCAGGTGTCGAAGACGCCCGAGTCCGGCGAGTACATCGAAAAGGGGAGCTTCGTCATCCGCGGCGACCGCGAGTACTTCGAGGACGTGGCCGCGAAGGTCGCGGTCGGCATCCAATGCGAGGACGAGACGCGGGTCATCGGCGGCCCGCCGTCGGCAATCGAGACGCGCGCGGAGACGACGCTGACGCTCACGCCGGGGCAGTACGCCCAGAACGACGCCGCGAAACTGTGTTATCGCCGGCTCCGCGAGCGCTTCGCCGACAAGTCGTTCGTCAGAAAAATCGCATCACCCGACCAGATTCAGGAGTTCCTCCCGCCGGGCGGGAGCGATATCGTCGACGAGTGAAGGTCGCCGCCGTCCCGCGGTAATCGGCCGCTAGACGGCTTAATATTCAATTATTCGGGCGCTTCGGGTACAAGATTATATACTTTCTCGTCGTAATGTTGCTTCGAGCGCGCGTGTCAACCCGCGGTTCTCACTCGGCCCGACGGCCGGTGGGTGGGTGGTGGCGCTCGGTGAAACATCATGATTTCAGAATCACTCAATTACCTTCGAAACGGTGAGGACTGGGTAAAGACGGTCCTCATCGGCGGCGTCCTCGGCCTGTTGAGCTTCCTCATCGTCCCGACGTTCCTCGTCATCGGCTATCTCCTTCGGGTCGTTCGCGCGACTATGAAGGGCGACGAGGTGCCCCCGGAGTTCGACGACTGGGGTGACATGGCGGTAGACGGCGTGAAAGGCTTCGCAATCGCGTTCGTGTACGCGCTCGTCCCGGCCATCATCGCGCTGGTGTTCGGCTTCGCGGGCATCCTCGGCGCGGCGGCCGGCGGCTCCGACGCCTCGGGCGCACTCGGCGGCATCGTGGCGCTCGTGGGCCTCCTGCTCGCGTTCGTCCTCGGCCTGCTCGCCGCGTACCTCATCCCGGCGGCGCTGTCGAACTACGCCGAGACCGACCGCATGGGCGCGGCGTTCGACTTCGGCACGCTCCGGCCCATCCTGACCTCGGGTAAGTACGCCACCGCGTGGCTCATGTCCTTCGCGGTGCTGTTCGCGTCGTCCATCGTGGTCGGCGTCCTGAACGTCATCCCGCTTCTCGGCTTCGTCGTCGGGGCGTTCGTGACGTTCTACGCGGCCGTCGCCGCCTACTACATCATCGGCAAGACGTGGGGCGAACTCCACGACATCGAGATGATGGACGAAGGCGAGACGCCGGGCGAACAGCCCGCCGTCTGAACTATCAGCGAGAATTCGAATTTTCGACGGAATATCTAAGCCGGTAGCGGCGCGACACCCCAACGGTATGCTCTCCGACGCGCTGTGGTTTCTCAAGCGAAGCGACGACTGGGTTGCGACGACGATTATCGGCGGGGTTCTCTCGTTGCTCTCTGTGCTGATACTCCCGGGGATTATCCTGCAGGGCTACTTCGTCAGGGCGATGCAGGCGGCCGCGAACGGCGAGCGGGCCGCGCCCTCGTTCACGGACTGGGGCGGACTGTTCGTCGACGGCCTGAAACTGTTCGTGGTGACGTTCGTCTGGGCGTTGGTGGCCATCGTCCCGTCGATGCTGCTCTCGGTCATCATCGGCATCGGCACCTTCACCGTCTCCGAGGCGGCGACGGGGAGCGCGGCGGCGTCCTCCGCGGGCGGCGTCGGGCTCGGTATCGTCTCGGTCGTCCTCGGTCTCCTCGTGTTCGTACTCAGTTTACTCGCGGCCTACCTCGGGCCGGCCGCCGGGGCGAACTTCGCCATCGAGGGGAACCTCGCTGCCGGCTTCGACGTGCGCACTATCCTCTCGGGCGCGTTCACCGGCGAGTACGCCGTCGCGTGGTTGCTCGCGCTCGTCGTCGCGGTCGTGCTCGGCTTCATCGGGGGTCTCCTTTCGGTCATCGTCGTCGGGCTCTTCGTCCTGTTCTACGTGCAGGTGATAACGTACTACCTGTGGGCTCGCGGCTTCGCCGACGCCACCGGCAAGGGCCAGCAGTCGACTGGGTGGTAAGTCGACGGCGATTGCGGAGGACCGCGATAGCAGGACTCTTTTCCGTTCCCCGACGACCGGACGTGTATGCGCATTTCGAGCCGCGGTCGCGGCGAGGAGGGGCGCGAGCGAATCACGCTCGTCCCCGAGAACGTCGACGACCTCTGGCACCTCTCGTACGTCCTCGAACCGGGTGACCTCGTCTCCGGCGACACCACCCGCCGCATCCAGCGCGACGACGAGCAGATGCGGGACACCGGCGGCGAGCGCGAGCACCTCAACGTCACCATCGAGGTCGACGACGTGGAGTTCGCCCGCTTCGCCAACCGCCTCCGCGTCGGCGGCGTCATCGTCTCCTGTTCCCGCGAGGACCAACTCGGCCACCACCACACGCTCAACGTCGAGGAGCGCGCCGAGATAACCATCGAGAAGCACTTCAAGGCCGACCAGATAGACCGCATCGAGACGGCCGAACAGGCCGCCGAGAACCCCGACGTGGCCATCGCGACCGTCGAGGAGGGCGCGGCCTACATCCACACCGTCGCCCAGTACGGCACCGAGGAGTACGCCTCGCTCACGAAGCCGACCGGAAAGGGCGAGTACGCCCGCCCGCGGTCCGAACTGTTCGACGAACTCGGCTCCGCGCTGTCGCACCTCGAGGTGGACGCCATCATCCTCGCCGGGCCGGGCTTCACGAAGAACGACGCGATGGACTACTTCGAGAACAACTTCCCCGCGGTCGCAGAGACCATCGTCACGACCGTCGACACCGCCGGCGTCGGCGACCGCGGCGTCCACGAGGTGCTCAAGCGCGGCGCGGTCGACGACGTGCAGAAACAGACCCGCATCGCCGAGGAGGCCAACCTCATCGACGAACTGATGGAGAACATCTCGACGGGCGCGAAGGCGGCCTACGGCGTCGAACAGGTCGCGGAGGCCGCGGACTTCGGCGCGGTCGAACACCTGCTTCTCCTCGACTCCCGGCTCCGCGCGGAGCGACAGGGCGACGGCGACTGGGACGTGGACGTGAACGACATCATCGACTCGGTCGAACAGAAAGGCGGCGAGGTCACCGTCTTCTCCGCGGAGTTCCAGCCCGGCGAGCAGTTGAAGAACCTCGGGGGCATCGCGGCGGTCCTCCGGTACCGACTGCAGTAGACCACCTTCGCCGCCACCGCCGGAGAAACGGTTTAGCTTCCAGAGACCGACAGTTCACCGAGGGAAACGCGTGCTCTCGGAGACGACAAAGCGGGTCGACCGCTGGCTCGACCAGGTGTTTTTCGCCGCGTGGGAGGTGTCGGTACTGGCGATTCCGACCCTCTGGTTCCTGCTTTTCGCGACCCCGAGAGCCGAAGTGTCGCTGTCCGGCCTCACCGCTCTCGCGGCGAGCGCCGTCGCCGTCGGCACCTTCCGCGGGGGCTACGTCCGAACCGGGTCGTGGCCGCGGCCCGGCCACCTGCCGACGCTCCCGATTCGCTCGGCGTACTACAGCCTCGTCGTCGGCGGCACGGCCCTGCTCGGCGCGTTCGCGCAGACCGAACTGGGGTCGTTCTGGCCGGGCGTCGTCGTCCCGGCGGTCGTCGGCGTCGGGGCGCTGGCGCTCGTCCCGGTCGTCCTCGTCGGGACCGAGCGGGTCGCGCGGCTGACGATTTGACGGGCGCGCGGACGCTTACTGGCCGGTGAGCGACTCGCTCGCCGGCGAGAAGTCGATGGTCGTCCCGAGCCCCTCGTCGCGCGCCTTCTCGTAGAGCATGTGCGCCGCGGCGACCGTCTCGATGCCCGTGCCGCCGCTGTCGAAGACGGTTATCTCCTCGTCGTCCTCGCGCCCGGCGGCGACGCCGGCGACGACCTCGCCGAGTTCGGCGTGGATGTGGTCTTCGTCCACGACGCCGGCCTCGACGGCGGCGAGGAACGACCCGGCGTCCATCGTGGCGCGCTCGCGGAGGTCGGGGACGTACGTCGCGCGCTCGATGGTCGTCTCGTCGAGTTCGCGCTTTTCGGGGTGGTACTGGCCCATCGCGGTGACGTGCGTGCCGGGTTCGAGCAGGTCGCCGTCGAACACCGGGTCCGTGGCGGTCGTGGCCGTGACGACGATGTCCGCGCCCTCGACGGCCGCGGCGCTGGAGGCGACGGCGGCGACGCTGGCGTCGAGCGTGCGGTCCATCTCGCCCGCGAACGACTCGCGGCTCTCTTTCGTCGGCGAGTAGACCCAGACCGTGTCGAGGTCGCGGACGGTCGCGGCGGCTCGAAGCTGGCCGCGGGCCTGCGCGCCGCTCCCGATGAGTGCGAGCGTTGAGGCGTCTTCCCGGGCGAGCGCGTCGACCGCGACACCCCCGGCCGCGCCGGTCTTGAAGGGGTTCATGCTCGCGCCGTCGAGGAGCGCGAGCGGCTCGCCGCTCTCGGCGTCGAAAAGCGGCGTCATGAACCACGCGTCCTCCGCGCCGAAGCCGGCGGAGTACATGTACCCGCCCATCGCGCCCGTCTCGGGGAGCACGGCCGCGTAGGAGGTGAGCATGCCCGGCGGCTCGCGGTTGAACAGCTTCGTCCGCGGCTCGGCCGGCGCGCCCTCACCGCGCTGTCTGTAGCCCTCGCGGACGGCCTCGACGTACTCGGCCGGCGTCGCCAGTCCGCTAACCTCGTCGCTCGTGAGGAACAACGTCGCTGTCATGGTCGGAAAAACGAGACCTGCGGTCAAAACCCTGCGGGCCGGCGAACCGGCCAGGCGGGCGTGCGATGGGGATTAGTCGGCGTCGAGGACCGACGGAGAAGGCGCGTCAGCAGCGTTGGGACCGGCGTGTTCGTCGAATCGAGAGGGGGACGGCGACGAGGGCCCGTTCACGAAGAGCGCGTGGCCGGTGAGGAGCGCGGCCACGCCCGCGGCCATCGGCACTGCCGTGGTCAACTGCAACCCGGCGACGGTAAGCGTGCCGGTGATGCCGAGGAGTGCGAGCGGGATGAGCCCAAGAATGTAGTCGTAATATCCGGTCATAATATGTACCATACTACGGACGTAAGTGGTATAATTCTTTCCCATAGATGACTGATACTGTTTTCGTGGGTTCTGTATAACGTTCTCATAACTTATGAGTCGATAACCGCTGGACGGCATCGGGTACGTCGGTCGCTGAGAACATCACAAATCCGATACTGTGGGTTGTGCCTCCCGCTCGAACAGTCGGGTCGGGGCTCGCGTCGTCTGCCGGAACTCCACACGGTTATGGGAGTCGGTGCCGTGGCCGGAGACGTGAACCGTAACGACCGCTCCATCGTCGCGCTGGTGATGCTCGCCCACGGGATGGTCCACACGTACGAGCTGTCCATCCCCATCTTCGTGGCCATCTGGCTCGGGGAGTTCGCGAGCATCGACCTCGGTCTCGCGACGGTTCCCGTCACGACGGCCTCGCTGGGCGTCATGACCGGCCTCGGCTTCGCGCTGTTCGGGCTCGGGGCGCTCCCCGGCGGCATCCTCGTCGACCGCGTCGGCTCCAAGCGCCTCATCGTCGCCTGTCTCCTCGGGATGGCGGGGTCGTTCGTCCTGCTCGCGCTGTCGCCGAACCTCGTCGTCGTCGCCCTCGCGCTCGTCGTCTGGGGTGCCGCGGCCAGCGTCTACCACCCCGCTGGACTCCGACTCATCAGCACCGGCGTCGAGGAACGCGGAACCGGCTTCGCGTACCACGGCATCGCCGGCAACCTCGGCATCGGTTTCGGGCCCTTCCTCACCGCGCTCCTGCTCTTGTTCTTCGACTGGCACCTCGTCGCCGGCGTGCTCGCGCTCCCGGCGCTCGCGGCGGCCGCGCTCGCCACCCGCGCCAACTTCGAAGAGCAGGCGGCGGTCACCGCGACCGACGGCGGTGAGGTGGGCGACACCGACGACGACGGTGACGCCGGGGGCGACAGCAAGGCCGGCGCGGGCGTCTCCTCGTTCGCGGAACTGGTCTCGCAGTCGAAGCACCTCTTCGCCGGCGGATTTGCGCTCGTCTTCGCGCTCGTGATGTTCTCCGGGCTCTACTACCGCGGCGTCACGACGTTCCTGCCGGACCTCCTCGGCTCGGTCATCGGCATCGAGCCGATTCCGGTCTCGGCGCTCCTCCCCGCCGCCCTCGCGTCCGGGTCGGCCGGGGGCGCGCCGACGCTCGACGTGGAATTGTTCGTCTACGCCGGCCTCCTGACGGTCGGCGTCTTCGGGCAGTACGTCGGCGGCAAACTCACAGACCGCATCAGGACCGAACGCGGCATCGTCGCCGGCTTCGGCGCGCTCGCCGTCATCGCCGTCGCGTTCCTTCCCGTGGCGAGCCTCGGTGTGGTCCCGCTTCTCGCCATCTGTGCGCTCCTCGGCTTCTTCCTGTTCATGGTCCAGCCGTTCTACCAGGCGACCGTCGCGGAGTACACGCCCGCCGGTCTACGGGGGCTCTCGTACGGGTTCACCTATCTCGGCGTGTTCGGCGTCGGCGCACTCGGCGGTGCCATCGCCGGCTACATCCTCACCGTCGCCGACTCGACGGCGCTGTTCGTGGTCCTCGCCGGGTTCGCGGCGGCCGCGACGCTCCTCGGCGTGACGCTGTTGCGACGGCGGCCGACGCCCGCCTGACTCCGGGACGGTCGGGGACAGGCGCGGACGGCGGCAGAAAATACGGTTTCGGTCAGTTCTTCGGTTCGGTTCGCGGGGGGCGGTGTTCGACGCTCAGACGAGTTTGAAGTACAGCGTCCGCCAGACGCCGAGCGCGACGGAGCCGAGCACCAGCATGACCGCGACGAACGTGAGTTCGACGCCGCCTTCGAAAAGCGGCGTCCAGCGAATCGCCATGCCGATGACGGTCGCCGCGAGCCACGAGCGGATTCCGAGCGGGACGGCCGACTTCGCCGACTCGGCCGCGCCGGGCGAGTACGCGCCCAACAGCGGGGCGGTGACGAGCCATCCGATGAGGAACGGGACCGCGGTGAGTACCCACCCGACCGGGTCGGCCGAGAGGTACGACACCCCGTTGTGCTGAACCACGCCGACGGTGACGAGGAGGAAGATGGCGAGCACGTCGCCCACGGCGATGGGTAACGCGCCGGCATCGAGTCGCTCCTCTAAGAACGAAGTCGAGGTTGCCATAGGCGAGGATTCGTCGCCCCCCTAATGGCTTTCCCGCTTTTTTCCGACCACCGTGTACTCGAAGCCGCGTTCGACCACGTCGGCCTCGAACCCGACGCGTTCGAGAAAGCGCACGAGTTCGTCGGGCGCGGCGAACGCCGACCCGAAGCCGACGACCCGCTCGGCGGCGACCAGCCCCCGCCCGAGGAGCGTTTCGGGGTCGAACTCGTTGACGGCGAAGACCCCGCCGGGCGCGAGGACGCGGAAGACCTCCTCGGCGACGCCTCGCTGGTTCGGCATGTGGTGGAAGGCGTCCACGACGGTCACGGCGTCGAGGGAGTCGTCGGCGAAGGGCAGTTCCCGGGCGTCGCCGCGGACGCAGTCGAGGCCCCGCTCGCGCGCCCGGCGGAGCATCCCGGCCGAGCGGTCGAGGACGATTCGCTCGGGAACGTCGAGCGCGAGGGTCCCCCGCCCGGACCCGCCGCCGATATCGACGACGCGCTCGACATCCCGGTTGGCGCGGTCGAGAGCCGTGCCGAGCGCGCCGGGGTCGGCGGGCGGCATCACGAGGTCGTAGACGGGTGCGAAGCGGTCGAAGAACCGAACGTCGCCTGCGCCGTGCATATCCGACTCCACGCCCCCGCCGGGGAAGGTTCTTGCGCGCGGCGGTCCCATCTCGGCCATGGAGTTCGACCTGCTCGGGTGGCCCGAAGACGGGCCGCGGCTCCGCCTCGACTACCGGCGGTTCGCCTACGCGGGAAAGTTCGTCACCGCGGCGACGGGCAAGACGGTCCTCCGCGACCCCGACGAGTCCCTGCCGCCCCTCGACGACGACCGACCCGCGCCGACCGGCGGCCCCGACTCCCTGCCGTCGCTGGCCGAGGACGTGGTCGCCGCGGTCGCGTTCAACGAGGACCGGACGGACCCGACGACGCTCTGGCTCCGGTACGTCACGGTCCGGCGGGACCGCCGGGGCGACGGACTCGGCCCCGACCTCCTCCGCCGGACCTGCGAGGCCGCCGCCGACCGCGGCTACGAGACGGTCCGCATCGCCGCGAACAACCCCTTCGCCTACGAGGCGTGCCACAAGGCCGGGTTCGGCTTCACGGGCCGCGAGACGGGCGTCGCCGAGTTGGTGCTGGAGCGCCCCGCCGGCGCGCCCGCCGCGGTCTCCCGCGAGACGTACCAGTCGGGACTCGACCGCTACCGCGCCCGGGACCTCGGCGACCCAGAGCGGACGTTCCTCGCGGCGCGCGAGGGGGCGGAGCCGCCCGGAGCCGACGGCGTTCACTCGGACGATTGAAACCCTCGGCCCCCGAAGGCCGAGCAAATGGGAAACGCAGACCTGCGGACGCTCGCCGCGCTTTCCGAGGTGTCGTTCGACGAGGTGGCCGGGAGCGTCGTCGCCGTGGACGCCCACAACTGGCTGTACCGCTATCTCACGACGACAGTCAAGTGGACGAGTTCGGAGAAGTACACGACGAGCGAGGGCGAGGAGGTCGCCAATCTCGTCGGCATCGTCCAGGGGCTCCCCAAGTTCTTCGAACACGACCTAACGCCCGTCTTCGTCTTCGACGGCGGCGTCACCGAGATGAAAGACGACGAGGTGGCGAAGCGCCGCGAACAGCGCGAGAAGGCCGAAGAGCGGCTCGAAGCGGCTCGTGAGGCGGGCGACGCGGTCGAAGCCGCCCGGATGGAAGCCCGGACCCAGCGGCTCACCGAGACGATTCAGGACACCAGCCGCGAACTCCTCTCGCTGCTCGACGTGCCGGTGGTCGAAGCGCCCGCCGAGGGCGAGGCACAGGCGTCCTACATGGCCCGCAAGGGCGACGCCGACTACGTGGGGAGCGAGGACTACGACACCCTCCTGTTCGGCGCGCCCTACACGCTCCGACAGCTCACGAGCAAGGGCGACCCCGAGCTGATGGACCTCGACGCGACGCTCGACAAACACGACATCACCTACGAGCAACTCGTCGACATCGCCATGCTCTGCGGGACCGACTTCAACGAGGGCATCACCGGAATCGGACCGAAGACGGCCGTGAAAGTCGTCACGGAACACGGCGACCTCTGGTCGGTCCTCGAAGCCCGCGGCGACACCATCCCCAACGCCGACCGGGTGCGGGAGTTCTTCTTGGACCCGCCGGTCACCGACGACTACGACTACGACACGGACATCGACCCGGACGTGGCCGCCGCCCGCGAGTTCGTCACCGAGACGTGGGAGGTCGACCCCGAGGAGATCCGCCGCGGCTTCGAGCGCATCGAGGAGTCGGTCACGCAGACCGGTCTCGACCGCTGGACGTAGGCCGCGTTCGCACCGAGACAACAATCCGCCGACACGTTTACACGGACTGGTTCGGAACTCCGGCGTGTGTCCCCCGACGACGCCCCTCCCACAGACGATTCTCCCTCCGACGAACCCTCCTCGCTCTCGCGTCGCCAACTGCTCGGCCTCGTCGGCGGCGCGGGCGCGGTCGGTAGTATCGGCTGGTTCAGGCCGACGTGGCTCCCCGACCCGATTACCGACTGGCTGACGACGCTGTATCCCAATCCGCCGGCACACGTGTGGCGGCCGACAGTCTCCGACGCGCACGCCGACGAAGCGGTCGCCCGACTCGAACGGACCGTCGAGCGGGCGCAGACGCTCAAACCGAGGGTCGATACCGACTCGGTTCCGCGGGAGTTGGAGTTTTCGTTCAACCACCGCGACCCTTCCGGCGGGTGGCTTGAGTCGGCCCAATCGGCGTCCGACCCGCACAAGCGCGTGCAGTACGCACTTATGGGGATGTCCTTCGCGGGTGAGGCCGTCGGTGCCGCGACGTACCTCCTCGACGAGGCCGACCCGGAACGACTGGCCGAACGCGGGGGGTCAATCCGGTCGAGCGCCGGAGCCGTCCTCGACTCAGTCGGCGACTACGCCGTCTCGGACCCCTCCCGCGACCTCGCGTATCTGTATTTCGTCGAGCGCGAACTCGCGTTCGCCCGGTTCAACTCGCGGTACCGAGAGCGGTTCGCCGGCGAGACGACGACCGCCAGCGACGACTTCACCGCTAGCGCCGTCGCGGACGCGCACGCGTCCTACCTGCAGGCCGAACAGCGCCTCGCCAACGCCCGATACTACCGCGACCGCTACCGCGATGGGCTCGGCGACGAGACGCGCTCGTACGCGGACGTCCTTGACTCGGCGCTGACGACGCTCACCGAGTCGATAGCGACGTTTCCGACGGCAAGTGAGATGCGGGACCGACTCAGCGACGAGTACGACTCCGCCCGACAGACGCCGTACGGCGCGGCCCGTTGGGAACTTCTCACGATATGTTTCGACAGCGACTACCGGCTCAACTACGGCCCCGACGGGCACCGACACGGCCACACCGTCCAGCAGGTCGTCGAGGCGGCCATCGCCCTCCTCGGGAGGCGCGGCCACGAGTTCGCCCTCGACGAACTCGGCGTCTCACCCGGCGAGACCGGCTACGACTCCGGTCGGACGTTCCGAGCGAAGCGAAGCGCAGTCCGTCGGTTCCGGTCGGTCAGAGACACATACGACTCGCCGTTCGCGGGCGTACTCGCGCAGGAGGCGGCGAACCTGATTTACTCCGGCGAAGTCGGCATCGAGTTGGCTGACGGAACGTTCCCGATGTGGCGAAACCGCGTGGACGCGACGACGTACTACCTCGTCGGCGAGGGCGAGATGCGCGAACTCGACGAGGTGTACGGGACGGTTATCGACGACTTCTGACGCGACACACGCGGGCGGAGAACGTGACGCCGAGACGACCGCTTGTGGCAGCCCCTCGACTACGACACGTCTTCGATGGCGTCCAACAGCATCGTCGCGCCGAGGTCAATTTCGCGGTCGGTCACGTCGAGCGGCGGGAGGATTCGAAGCACCTTGTAGCCGCACGAGAGGGTGAGCAGGCCGCGTTTGAGGGCGGCTTCCTGCACGGCGTCGCGGCGTTCTTTGGTGTCGAACTCGACGGCGAGAAGCAGACCTTTGCCGCGCACGTCGACGACGCTGTCGGGCGCGTCGTCGCGCATCCGCTCGGTGAACTGCCGGCCGCGGGCGACGGCGTTGTCGAGCAGGTCGTACTCCTCGATGGCTTCGAGCGTGAACACGCCCTGCATCGAGGAGACGATGTCGCCAGCGCCCCACGTCGAGGAGAGCCGCGAGGTCTCGTCGGGGAATATCTCGTCGTTCGAGACGGTCGCGCCGACGCGGAGGCCCTTCGCGCCGGTGATGATGTCGGGTTCCAGCGGGTAGTGGTCGGAGCCCCACATCTCGCCGGTGCGGCCGACGCCGGTCTGAATCTCGTCGGCGATGAGCGTCAGGTCGTAGTCGTCGACGACGGCGGCGAGTTCCTCGGCGAAGGCGTCCGACGGGAAGCGGTAGCCGCCCTCTCCCTGTATCGGTTCGACGATGACGTAAGCGACCTCGTCGGCGTCGATGTGGCCCTTCTTGGGGTGGAGCTTCTGCCGGAGTTTGGAGACGGCGGAGTCGGCGTCGGGGAAGAAGCCGCAGGAACACGTCTCGGGCGAGCAGGTCCGGTCGTCGCAGAACGGCACGTCGAGGACGCCCGAAATCTCGGGGAACTTGCGGCGGTAGACGGACTTCGAGCGGTTGAGCGAGAGCGCGCCGAGGGTGCGGCCGTGGAACGCGCCCTCGAAGGTGACGCCGTACTTCGCGCCGTCGGCGTGGTCGTAGGCGATTTTGATGGCGTTCTCGACGGCCTCGGCCCCGGAGTTCGACAGGAACACCGTGTCCATCCCGTAGTGACTCGTGAGGTCGGTCAGTTTGTCCATGAGCGCGGCGGGGCCGGGGAGTCGCTCCTCGCCGGGCGCGGAGCCGTCGCTGACGTAGAAGTCCTGCCCGGCGATTTTCGTCGGGTCGACGAGGTCGAACTCGGCCATGCGGTCCATGAGCTTCGGGTTGTTGTAGCCGAGCGGGGCGGCCGCGACGTGGCTCGTGAAATCGAGGAGGACGTTGCCGTCGACGTCGGTGCAGAAGGGGCCTTCGGACTCCGCCGTGATGTCCCAGACGAAGTCGTAGACGTACGTGCTCGGCGCGGCGTGTTCGTGGTGGTACTCCACCCACTCGCGCGCTTTCTCGCCGGGCATCGAATCGACGCGTGGCACCGCCGTCTCTCGGTCCATGCGGCTCGGTACGAAGACCCGTGTGTTAAGATATTCGTTATTAATGGTGCAATATCAGCCGGGCCGCGGTCCAGTCGGTCGGTTTTACCCCGCGAACGGAGGGGTTCGTCGGCCGAACGTGACGGTAGCGCGTCGTGACCTGTCGCTCCCGCGATAGGCTTTTGACGCCTCCGCGTCCGTGGTTGGGTATGGCTCTCCCCGACATTCAGCGCTCCCGGGCGATGTGGTGGGCGCTCGCGTTGGTCCTCGCGGGCGCGCTCACCTACGTCGTCTACTCTTTCATCGGGACGTTCGTCTTCGGTCTCTTCATCTACTACGCCACGCGGCCCATCTACCGGCGGATTCGCCGCCGGGTGAAGCCCCCGAGCCTCGCGGCCGCCGTGGCGCTTTTCGCCCTCGCACTGCCCGTGCTCGGCCTCGTCGTCTACGCCGCGACCATCGCGCTCCGCGAGTTCCTGCGGTACGCCGACCAACTCTCCTCCGACGAGGTGCCCATCGACCTCGAGGCCTACGGCATCGACCCGACCCTGCTGGAGGGAATCGCCAGCCCGCAGGCGCTGTTGGAGTACGACTTCCGCTCGGTGCTGACGCCCGAGGCGGTCGGGTCGGTGTTCGACTCGCTGAGCGTCGCCGCCAACACCTTCGCCTTCCTCGGCGTCGGCGCGATTCACCTGTTCGTCATGATCGCGTTCGCGTTCTACCTCCTCCGCGACGGCCACCGACTCCGCCGGTGGGGCCAGTCGATGTTCGCCGACGACCACGGCATCCTCGAAGCCTACATGCGCGGCGTGGACCGCGACTTCAACAACATCTTCTTCGGCAACATCCTGAACGCCATCCTCACGGGCACCATCGGCGTCATCGCGTACTCGCTTTTGAACGTCCTCGCGCCGATGGGCGTCCGCATCCCCGCGCCGGCGCTCATCGGCCTGCTCGCGGGCGTCGCCAGCCTCATTCCCGTCGTCGGCATGAAGCTCGTCTACGTCCCCGTCGCACTCTACATGGGGGCCGAAGCCGCGGTCGCCAACCCGCCGGGCTTCTGGTTCGTCCTGCTCTTCGCCGCCGTCTCGTTCGTCATCGTGGACACGATTCCCGACCTCGTGCTCCGGCCGTACGTCTCCGGTCGGAGCCTCCACGTCGGGGCCGTGATGCTCGCCTACACGTTCGGTCCGCTTCTGTTCGGCTGGTACGGCATCTTCCTCATGCCGATGATACTCGTGTTGTTCGTGAACTTCGTCCGGCTCGTCCTGCCGGAGCTACTGGCCGGCAAGCCGATTCGGCCGTACATGGTGGACCCGGCGCACCTGGTGGACGGTCCGCCGGTCGAGGAGCTAACCGCTGACGAGGCGGACGACGCGCCGCGAGAAACAGCCGAAACCGAACGGTCCTCGGAGGGCGAATCGGACGTTCCGGAGACGTTTACCGACCGAGACGAGACGAGGTCAAGTCGAGACTCACGGTCGCCGTCCGACGCCGGCGTGGACGGGTAGCCCGAGTCGTTCGTTCACGCTTCGAAGTCTTCGGGGACGTACTCCGCTTCCCACTCGTCGCGGGCCTTGATTTCGCGGCGACCGCGGCGGGTGAGCGTGTAGTAGTTGGTCCGGCGGTCGCGCTGGCCCTTGTCGACCAGCCCCTTCTCGACGAGCGTGTCGAGGTTGGGGTAGAGCCGTCCGTGGTGAATCTCCTTTTCGTAGTAGGCTTCGAGTTCTTCTTTGATGGCGAGTCCGTGCGGCTCTTCGAGACCCGCGATGACGTACAGCAGGTCTCGCTGGAATCCTGTCAGGTCGTACATCGGTAAATTCGACTCGTATGTTACTGTCTAATTCAGATAAGCATATCGGCCTCGACCGACGATTCTCCCTCGAAAACGCGCCTGTCTCCGAAATCTCACGGCCGCGGTTATGTTGTTCAAATTACTAATCTGTCGAGGTGTCCGTTTCGGTGACCGGATATGTCCACAACTGGACGACTCGCGTGGTTTATGCGAGATGAGTGGTTATTGTTATCAATGAGCATGGATTGGTTGTTCGAAACGGAAATCAGAGACGGCCGGGGCGGTGTCGCCGCCTTCCTCAGAAACGTCGCCGACAGGCTCGAAAACGGAACGGTGGAGTTCTCGGACGGGGACGAGGACGTTTCGCTGCCGGTTCCAGAGAACCTCGAACTCGCCGTGCGCGTCGCTCGCGGGGGCGACGCCGACAGCGACGCCAGCGATGCCGACAGACCGACCGGTCCGGACGATAGCCAGCGGGTACAGTTAGAACTCAGTTGGGACGCCAACGCGACGTAGCCGAACCTGTCGCTCTCGGGTCGTAGATTCGCGCAGAAGGAAAGCAAGCCGTGCCGGAAATCTCCGGCACGGCATGCCGCCCTGAATTGGTCCCCGCTGACGCTTCGGCCCTCCAAAGCGAAGCGTCACTATCGGCTACTGTTCGGTTTCACTTAAAGATAACGACGCGTGCCAAACATTGACAACGCGGCAAACAGTCCGGCTGAGTGGCATGCACGCGCCGAATTCCGGAATCTCGGCGATTTCGCTCGACTCTGCAATTTATGTTAGGTAAATCACATGTGTTCCTCTTCCAGCACCCAGCCGAGCGCCCGCTTGTAGTGCGTCATGAGCTTTCTGACCCCTTCGTGTCGCATCTCCTCGGAGTCGAGTTCGTCCTTCAGGAACTCGTACTGCTCTCGGACCTCGGATTCGCTTCGCATGCGTCGATGGTGGGTCGCCGAACGTATGTAGCCCGGCGGTCGTCTCGGCTGGCGACCGCTCGCTGGCGCGTCACCCCGTCGTGGGCCAGACTCCCTCGCGTCGGGTCGCCGTGCTTTTGCGCCGTCGGGGCGAACCCAGTCGCATGGAGATACGCGGCGAGCGCGAGTGCAAGGAGTGCGACCACCGATGGTCGTACTACGAGACGGGAAGCGTATCGTGCCCGCAGTGCGGGAGCCTCCGGAGCGTCGGCGTCGGCGACAGAGCGCGCCACACCGCCATGCAGGTCGACCTCGACCTCTCGGCGCACCGCTCCGCAGTCGGCGACGGGTCGATTCGGGACGCCGCCCCGGCGTTGAAGTCCGACCTCCGCGACTACATTCGGAAGACGGGCTACATCCGCGGGGGCGAACTGCTCCCCCTCGAAGACACCCCGCTCGCGGCCCACGAACTCCTCCACGCGGTCGACGTGGTCGCCCGGTCGAACCGACCCACGGACGACGAACAGCTCTACGTCATCACCCTGCTCCGCCGCGCCGACGAGGGAGAGCGCCCCGACACCGACGCCGTGCCCGACTCGATGACTGACGCCCGCGGCCTCGCCTACGCCGAGGCCATCGACGCCTACTGCCGCGACCTCTCGACGTGGCTCGACGACAACCCGAACCCCGAGGTCAGAACGACGCTCGAAACCCTCTCGAACCACCGCAAGCGCGTCGAAGCGCTCGCCGGGGCCGTCTCCCTTTCGGAATCAGAGTCGCTCGTCGAGGCCGCCCGCGAACTTCACACCGCGCTCGTCGACGACGACCTCGACGCGCTCGCGTCGGCCCGCGACACCCTCGCGGCGCTGTTCTGACGCCACCGAACGTTTTTGCCCCGCGGCCACCCTTCGCCGACGATGACTGCCGGATTCGATATCCACGAGGTGCGCCACCGGGTGAAACTGCTCCGCGACGACGGCGAGACCACGCTCATCGAAAACCGCGACGGCGTGGCCTGTCCGGCCTGCGGCGACGACTTCTCGCAACTGCTCATCTCCGACCGGACTGCGCACAGTTTCGACGTGGACGCCGGCACCCGCTTTTGCGTCCGGCGGGACGGTGACCGGCTACTCGTGGCGACTCACGAGTGAGAGAAGGCGGTCGGACGCGCGTCAGCGCCCGAGGAGGAACCGAAGCAGTTCGCGGTCCAGCGTGTCTTCGGGGAGCGTCTCGAACCACGACACGTCGGCGATGGACTCGTCTTCGAGGCCGGGGTCGTCCGTGAGGTCGCCCGCGACGGTCGCCTCGTAAATCGCGAACCGAAAGCTCGCGGCGTCGTCGCCGTGGTGAAACGACTGTTCGGTGACGACCCGGAGCGTGCCCACGTCGGCGTCGAGGCCGGTCTCCTCGGCGACCTCGCGGACCAGCGCCTCGCGTCTCGACTCGCCGGCTTCGACCCCGCCGCCGGGGAGGACCCACTCGCCGTCCTGTCGGACGAGAAGCACCGCGCCGTCGTGTTCGCGCTCGCAGAGCGCGCCGACGCCCCAGTCGAGGCCGTCTTCGATGCGCTCGACCGCGCGGGCGAACGCCTCGGCGTCGAGGTCGCGGCGGTTGCGACGCCGGATGACGCCGTCGGGGTCGTACGCCCACTCGCCGTCGATACCGGCGTCTGGCGGGGGACTCACAGTTTTCGACCCGACTCAGGGGAGGTCCACGTCGACGCCCTCGGCCTCGGCGGCGGCCTTCACGGTGTTCCAGAGGAGCATCGCGCGGGTCATCGGGCCGACGCCGCCGGGGACGGGCGTGATGGCGCTGGCCTTCTCCTTTGCGGACTCGAACTCCACGTCGCCGACGAGTTCGTAGCCCTTCTCGTTGTCCGCGTCGACGCGGTTGACGCCCACGTCGATGACGACGACGCCCTCGGAGAGCATGTCGCCGGTGACGAGTTCGGGGACGCCCGCGGCGGCGACGACGATGTCGGCCTCGCGGGTCTTCGCGGCGAGGTCGTCCGTGCGCGAGTGGCAGACCGTGACCGTGGCGTTGCCGCCTTCGGCCTTCTGGATGAGCAGGTTCGCCATCGGCTTGCCGACGATGTCCGAGCGGCCGACGACGACCACGTCAGCGCCCTCGGTCTCCACGTCGGCGGCGTCGAGGAGCTTCTGGACGCCGTGGGGCGTACAGGGCTTGAAGCGGGCGTCGCCGGCGACGAGGCGACCCACGTTCTCGGGGTGGAAGCCGTCGACGTCCTTGGCGGGGTCGATGCGGCGGAGGACCGTCCGGTCGTCGACGTGGTCGGGGACGGGCATCTGGACGAGGATGCCGTGGACCTCGTCGTCGTCGTTGAGGTCGTCGACGAGCGAGTATAGTTCGTCGGCGGGCGTCTCGGGGTCGAGTTCGTAGTCGAACGCCTCGATGCCGACTTCCTCGCAGTCGCGCTGTTTCATCGAGACGTACGTCTCGCTGGCGGGGTCGTCGCTCATCAGCACGGTGGCGAGACCCGGTTTCACGCCGGCTTCGTCGAGAGCGTCGATGGCGTCGGCCAGCCCGTCTCGAATCTCCTCGGCGACGGCGTTGCCGTCGATGATGGTCGTCATTGTCTCAGACAGCGCGCCGCGACCATTTCAAAGATTCGGATTCGTGCGTATTCTGGGCTTCAATGAGGTCAAAATATGCACGAATGTGGCTAAAATAATCACCCGAACAGCAGGTTCACGGCGGCCACCGCGACGCCCGCGAGCGCCATCCGCAGGCCGGCGACGTACCACCGCTGGTCCGATATCGACCCCATGTACGCGCCGAAGGAAAACAGGATGCCCGTCCCGAGGCCGACCGAGGCGAGCGTCGCCCACGTCATCGACAGCAGTCCGCCGACCGCGAGAAACGGGAGCAGCGGGACGACGATGCCGACCAACGGGCCGAGTCCGCTGGCGGCCGCGTTGATTCCCCGCGCCGCGACCTTGTCGCGTTCGACCGCGGTCCCGCCGAGGTCGGTCAGCATGGCCTCTTCGATGCGGCCCAGTTCGGCCCGCTTCTCGGCGCGCTCTATCTCCCAGACGCTCCAGACGCCGGAGGTGGTCAGCCCCACCGCCGCGCCGACGCCGATTTTCACGACCGTCAGCCCCTCCGTGACGCCGGTGAGGTACGCGCCGATGACGAGGCCGATGCAGGTCAGCGCCCCGTCGAAGCCGTTCGAGACGAAGTACCGGCGGGAGATGGCGCGGACGCGGTCGTCGCGCAGGAGCGCGCCGAGCCGACCGAACATCACGAGGCCGACGGGTCCTGCGGCTGGTTCCGGTACTCCACGAGTTCCTCGCCGGCGACGACTTCGTCGACGGAGTGGACCGTCCCGCCGAGGTCGCGGACGCGACGCTCGACCTCGTCGGCGTCGATGGCCTCGCCCTCCACGACGAGTCTGAGGTTCTGCACCTCGCGGTCGGTTTCGAGGAGCGTCGCGTTCACGCCGGCCACGCCGGCCGCGTCGGCGACCTCGCGGGCGACTTCCACCGTCGAGGGGCTGTGCGGTTTCAGCACGTCGAGAACGAGCCGACGAATCGGAGCCATATCGGACGGCGATACGGCGGCGCGGCTAATAGTGTTACTTGGGAGAGGGGTTCGAAAAACCGGACGACTCGGGCCGCGGCGGTCGCCCGCGAGCGTCGCTTACTCGTACAGCGGGTTCGCGTCGCAGAGTTCCTGCACGCGCTCGGAGACTTCCGCGAGCACGTCGTCGTCCTCGGGAGCGTCGACGACCTTCACGATGAGTTCGCCGACTTCACGAATCTCGTCTTCGCCGAAGCCGCGGGTGGTGAGCCCGGGCGTGCCGGCGCGGATACCGCTCGGGTTGAACGCCGAGCGCGTCTCGCCGGGGACGGTGTTCGCGTTGAGGACGATGCCCGTCGATTCGAGCGCCTCCTCGGCGGTGCCGCCGGTGAGGTCGGGGTGCGAGTCGCGGAGGTCGACGAGCACGAGGTGCGTGTCGGTGCCGCCGGAGACGACGCTGAGACCGTGGTCCTGGAACGTCTCGGCGAGGACCTTCGCGTTGTCGACGACCTGCTGGGCGTACTCCTCGAACTCGGGCTGAAGCGCCTCTTTGAAGCCGACCGCCTTGCCGGCGATGTTGTGCATGAGGGGACCGCCCTGCGCGCCGGGGAAGACGGCGGAGTCGATGTCGGAGGCGTACTCCTCGTCGCACATGATGATGCCGCCGCGGCCGGCGCGGATGGTCTTGTGGGTCGAGCCGGTGACGAAGTCGGCGACGCCGACCGGCGAGGGGTGGACGCCGGCGGCGACGAGGCCCGTGATGTGGGCGATGTCGGCGAGGTGGAGCGCGTCCACGTCGTCGGCGACCTCCTGAATCGTCTCCCACTCGACGGCGCGCGGGTACGCGGAGTAGCCGGAGACGATGATGTCCGGCTCGAACTCCGCGGCCTTCTCGGCGAGCTGGTCGTAGTCGATGTAGCCGCTTTCGGCGTCGACTTCGTACTGTTCGACGTCGTAGAGCTTGCCCGTGAAGTTCGCGGGGTGACCGTGGCTCAGGTGGCCGCCGTGGGTCAGGTCCAAAGAGAGAATCTTGTCGCCGGGTTCGAGCATGGCGAGGTAGACGCCCATGTTGGCCTGCGTGCCGGAGTGGGGCTGGACGTTGACGTGCTCCGCGCCCCAGAGTTCCTTGGCGCGTTCGACGGCGAGGTTCTCCACGTCGTCGGCGTACTCACAGCCAGCGTAGTAGCGCTTGCCGGGGTAGCCCTCGGCGTACTTGTTCGTCAGCGCGCTCCCCTGCGCTTCGAGGACCGCTTCGCTGACGTGGTTCTCCGAGGCGATCATCGCGAGCGTGTCGCGCTGGCGTTCGACCTCGCCGTCGAGGGCGTCTGCCACGGCGGGGTCGACGTCGCGGACGTGGCTGTAGTCCATACGTAGTATCCGGTCCAATTACGGCATAAATGTGTCCCATTTGGCTACGCCTGCCGGTGTTGTGTTGCACGCCCGTGTACATTCATGTGGCGTGCTACCGTGAACAGATACACGAACGCGCGGTATCGACCGCCTCCGACGTGTCTCCGAGCCGAACGGACCGCCGACGCCGACTCTCGCGGCCGGCAACTCCCGGACGGGCGGGCCGCTCGGTTCGCAACCGATTTTCCCACTCGTCGCTAGCGGTAAAATTTCTGAAACGTAATGCTCAATTCGCGCGATACAGCGTTGGTACAACTCGATTTCGAATACGTTCTGCCGGTCGTCTTGCGTTAATATTAAATATATTACTGGCGATATTCAAGCTATGGCTATTCGTTCTAATCTACTCGCTGAGGGGGTAGAAGACATCATCGAGTCCGTGCTCTCCTCGTCGGAAGACGAGGTGTTGGTCGCGAACCCGACAGCCGAGGTCATCGAGGGGCTCGTCGCCGTGGCGACAGACATCGACGGCGACCTGCCGGAAATCCGTCTCGTCGCCGACGAGGGCGTCCTGAAGGACGTGCTCGACGACTTCATCGTCGCCTCGAACGCCGCGAACCTCGTCGCCGACGGCGCGCTCTCGATGCGGACCGCCGCCGACGAAGTCGAGAACACGCTGTTCGTCACGCCGAACTCGGTCGTCGCGCTCGTCGCCGCCGGGGACAAGGTCGCCGGCCTCGTCACCGACGACGAGACGTTCGTCGAGACGGCGTTCGAGGCCCACCAGGCTCACTGGGAGGACGCCCCCGAGTTCAAGCTTCGGACCCCGCCGCTCTCGCGTGTCCGCGAGACGCTCGGCGAGGACATCGGCGAGGAGACGCTCGCCGACTTCGACGCCGTGCTCGCCTCGCTGTCGTCGGCTCGCGGCGACGGCGACGGTCTCGACGAGGTGACCATCTCGCTTCTCGTCGCCGCCCGCAACGAGGTCCTCCTCTACGATATCTCGAAGTGGGGCGAGGACGTGGGCATCGCCAGCAAGGCGACGTTCTCCCGGACGAAGACGAAGCTCGAAGAACTCGGCCTCATCGACACCGAGAAGGTCCCCATCGACGTCGGCCGCCCGCGGCTCCGCCTGAAACTCGGCGCGGACGAACTCGTCGCCGCCAGCGCGGACGAACTGGCCGACGAGGCCCAGAAACTGCTCGACGCGTAACCGACCGCGACCCCCTCGCTTTTTCCCTCCGCCTCTCTTCGTCGCGCGCATGAACATCGGACTCGTCGGGAGCGGTCCCGCCGCCGAGTCGATTCGCGCGGCGTGCGCCGATATCGACGCGACGGTCGCGGAGACGGCCCCCGACTCGCTCGGCTCGTTCGACCTCGGATTCGTCGTCGCCGCGGCCGGAAGCGACGCCTTCGAAGCGGCCGACGACGCCGCCTCGCGATGGCTCGCGGTCGAAATCGGCGGTGTCGGCGGACACGCCGTCCCCGACCTCGACGCGGCCGTGTCGGCGTTCGGCCCCGCCAGCGCCGACTTCACGGACCTCCGAGCGCGCGTCGCGTCCACCACGGAGTCGGAGGGTCGCCCCGGCGGCGACCGCGCCGCCGTTCGACTCGCCGGCGCGGTGGCCGGGCGACGCGGCATCGCGCTCCTCTCGGGCGACGACGTGGCCGGGACCGTCGTCGAAGTTCCGGGGCCCGAACGGTCGTTCCTCCCCGCGCCGTCGCCGACGGAGCGGGACCGAACCCTCGACCGCGACTTCCGCGCCGTGGAGTTAGACGACGCGCTCGCGCGGGCCGAGTCGGCCGTGGACGACCGCGTCGGCATCGTCACGCAGGTCGGCGAGCGCGAGTCGTTCCCGCTGCCGTACTACGTCGCGCAGACGGCGGACACGACGGTCTACGCCGACGCTCGGGCGGCCGAACTCGCCGGCGGTGCGGCCGCCGGCTGGGACGAGGCCTACATGAAGGCGCTCGGCGAGGCGCTCGAACGCTATTCGGCGGGCGTCTACCGAACCAGCGAGTTCGCCGTCGCGCCCGCGGCGTCCCGGCCGGCCGCGGTGCCGCCGAGTCGCTTCGTCAGACCCGACTCGTTCCGCGACCCCGACCCCGAAGAGCCGATTCAGTGGGTCGAAGGCGAGGACCTCGCCACCGGGGCGACCGTCTCGCTCCCGGCGGAGTTCGTCCACTACCCGCCGCCGTCGGAGCGACACAAACCGTCGATTACGACCGGGCTCGGTCTCGGCAACTCAGGGACCGAGGCGATTCTCTCGGGGCTCTACGAGGTCGTCGAGCGCGACGCGACGATGCTCGCGTGGTACTCGACGTTCGACCCGCTCGGACTGGACGTGACCGACGAGACGTTCGAGACGCTGGCGGCCCGCGCCCGCTCTGAGTCCCTAGAGGTGACTGCGCTCCTCGTGACGCAGGACGTGGACGTGCCGGTCGTGGCGGTGGCCGTCCACCGCGACGGTGAGTGGCCGAAGTTCGCCATGGGCTCCGGCGCGGACCTCGACGCGAACCGCGCCGCTCGCTCCGCGCTGGCCGAGGCGCTTCAGAACTGGACCGAACTGCGCGCCATGGGACCGGAACAGGCCGCGACGCAGGGCGGCGCGATTGCGACCTACGCCGACTTCCCGAAGCCGGCACGGACGTTCGTCTCGCCGGACGCGACTATCCCCGCGGACTCGGTCGGTCCCGACGAGCCTCCAGAGGGCGCGGCCGAACTCGACGCGGTCGTCTCGGCGGTCGCCGACGCCGGCCTCGACGCGTACGCGGCGCGGACCACCCCGCGCGACGTGGAGCGACTCGGCTTCGAGGCGGTCCGCGTGGTCGTTCCGGAGGCCCAGCCGCTGTTTATCGGCGAGCCGTACTTCGCCGACCGCGCCGAGTCGGTGCCGCGGGACCTCGGCTTCGAACCGCGGCTGGACCGCGAGTTCCACCCGTTCCCGTAGCTGGCGTGTCTCGTGGTTCGTGGGCGTCGTGGCTGACAGCCGGCACGGGCGGCCGCGTGGCAGGCGGGCCGAATCGAGTCCGCGCGCCGGTGTGCCGGACACCCGCGAGCCGCCGCGCGGCCTGCGTCACAGAATAGCGGCGTTGGCCGCGGCTCGGTACTTGAAGCTTCGTCGGGAGTGCGACCTGAAAAGCGGTCGGAGCGGAAGAGGCGGCGGGCCGGTTAGACGCCGAACGTCGCGCGGAGCATGTCACGGCTCCCCGGTCCGAGCCCGACCGCGAGAACGGCGATGAGAAGCAAGATTGCGTAGCGCGGGCTGTCCTCGAATATCTGCTCGTCGAACACCCAGACGACGGCCGTCGCGGCCACGAGCTTGACGAGCAGGAACGGCCACGCGTCGCCCGTGACGGCCAGCACCGACTCGGGGAGCGTGGAGGCCGTGAAGTCGACGACGGCCTGGTTCACCGGGTGCTTCGGGACGAGGTTGTTCCCCGCGCCGAGCGCGACCATCCAGTCGAGGCCGATGACGTTCGCCACGCCGTCGACGGCGTGGCCCCAGATGACGACGAGGCCGATGTACCCGGTCCCCTCGTTGACCTCGGGGGCGAAGCGCTCGACGAGCCACCACGTCGCCGCGGCGGTGAGCGTCGCGCCGACGAGGATGACGGCGAGCACCTGCGGGTAGAACGTCGCGCCCTGCGCGCCGGTGAGGCCGGCCCACAGGAGGTAGCCGAGCGTGACCGCGAGCACCGCGAGGCCGGCCCCGAACAGCGGCTTCACGTAGTCGTCGACGAGCCCCCGCCGCTCGGCGAGGACGCTCCCGACGACGGCGACGAGGGTGATTGCGAAGACGGTCACGTAGATGACCGGGCTGATGACGAGCGTGTTCAGCGGGTAGCTGATAAGCGCGTCGGCGACGCCGGGCGAGTCGTTAGCGTCCTCGACCACGCGGAACGCGCCGCCGAACAACATGAACGGGAAGAGCGCGTAGAAGAACCGCGGGCTCTCGCCGATGTCGAGACGGCGGAGGAGGAACACGACGCCCGAGAGGGCGATGACGAGCGTGACCATGTACCCGACCTCGGAGACGAGCGTGTAGCCGGGGTACGCGACGGGTTCGGCCGCGGCGGCGCAGGCCGACGCCGTGTCGAGATACTGCGTGACGCCGTTCGCCCGAACCGCGCAGACGGCCGAGTTCGCGTCGGCTTGGACGGGGCCCCAGAAGTAGTGCCAGATGAAGCCGTCGTAGACGACGCGAGGGAACGCGAGCGACCCGCCGACGAGGGCGACGAGGATGGCCACGACGCCGAGCCCCCAGAGGCGCTCGGAGTCGAGACCCATTCGCTCTGCTACCGTTGCCATAGCCGATACCCCGACGGCGGGCCTGTTTAGGGTTCCGGTCTCTCGCACTCCCCGCGCACGCCTCGGCGGGGCGAATCAGTTCCGCGACGGGCGGGCTCAGTCCTCGTCGTCCGGCTCGCGAATCGGCAACACCGGGTCGTCGTACTCCGTCCCGAGGATGACCATCGTCTGGGACCGAGAGAACCCGTCGAGTTCGGCGATGTGGTCGAACATGAGTTCGCGCAGGGCGTCGGTGTCCTCGGCGTACACCCGGAGCATCACGTCCCACTCGCCGGTGGTGAGGTTGATCTCTTGGACGCCGTCGATGTCGCGGAGCTGTTGGAGCGCCTCCTTCTCGCGGCCCTGCTTGACTCGGAAGCCGACCAGCGCGGAGGTACCCAGCCCGACTTGCCGCGGGTCGACGTGGGCGTGGTAGCCCTCGATGACGCCGGCGTCTTCCATCCGGCCGACCCGGTCGTGAACCGTCGCACTCGACATATCGATTCTGCGAGCGATTTCGCTGAACGGGGTCCGCGCGTCTTCCATCAGAATCCGGAGAATCGCCCGGTCCGTCGCGTCGAGGTCCATGCTATCCCTACTGATGGGGGGTAACTTCGCACTTGCGGATGGGGATGCGCCCGCGTCCGCGAGGGAGTGACGGCCCCGCCCGCGACCGTCAGACGACGCCGGGATCTCGGTTCTACCGTCCGTCGATTTCGCGGGCCGCCTCCAGCACGACGTCGTGGACGCGCCCGTTCGAGGCGACGAGACCCTCCGAGTCGTGCCGCCACTCGTTGCCGTCGAGGTCTGTGACCGTCCCGCCAGCCATCCGAATGAGGTGTACGCCGGCGACCGAGTCCCACGGGTTCGCCCGCTTGTTCGTGATGACGCCGTCGAGCGAGCCGTCGGCGACGTACGAGAGCACGACCTGCATGCTCCCGTAGCGACGGAGGTCGCCAAAGCGCGTGACGATGGCTCGGGCCGCGGCGGCGTACTCGTCGCGGGCGTCGTAATCCCACCAGAACGTCGGACAGACCGTACACGTCTCGGGGTCGTCGCGCTGGCTCACCGAGATTTCCTCGCCGTTTCGGTAGGCCGTCTCGTCGTCGGCCGCGTAGCAGTCGTCGAGCGCGGGGAGGTAGTTGGCCGCCGCGACCGGGTCGCCGTCGCGGACGGCGGCGACCGCGGTCGCCCACACCGGCACGTTGCGGACGAAGTTGTTCGTCCCGTCGATGGGGTCGACGACCCACGCCGGGCCCGTCTCGGGCACCGATTTGAGTTCGTCTTCCTCCTCGCCGACGATGGGGTCGTCGGGAAACGCCCCGCGGATTCGCTCGACGACGCGGCGCTGGGCGTCCTTGTCGGCCTGCGTGACCACGTCCGTCTTCCCGTCTTTCGTCTCGACGGCGATGCCGGTTCTGAAGGCGCGTCGCGCGACTGCGCCGCCGTCGCGGGCCGCGCGCTGTGCCCGGTCCGCCCGGGCGTCGAGTTCGTTCATGGGCGTGACAGGACCGGCAGGTGCCTATATCCACCGACCCGACGCCGACGCGGCCCGGTGGCTTATGTCGATGGACGGTTTACCTCGTGGCGTGTCAGACGCTATCGACCTCCCGGTGCGAGTCCGCGAGTCGCTCGCGGCGTCCTTCGACGACGCCAGAGCGGCGGTCAGAGCCGGCGACGCCGAAACCGCGCTGGAACACGTCGAGACGGCGTCCCGCGTGCTCGGCCACAAGGTGCCGCCGAGCCCGCTCAAGGAGAAACTGAAACACGGCGTGGCGGCCGTCGAGCGGACCGCGGCCGACGAACCGCTCGTCGCCTCGGAGTACCTCCGGCTGATGAGTCAGTTGGTCCGGCCATAGCGTCGTTGCCGGTTCGAGCCGGACTCGACGCGTCGTGAACTGCGCCGCACGAGACGGCCCGCCCGCTCGAAGGGCGAATAACGGAAAAGCCAGAACCCGCAATTAGAACCCGGACGGAAGACGTTTTCCACAGCCCTCACGACCGTTTTCGGCTTGCGCCGACTTCCCGAACTCCGATTCCTCGTGGTCCGGTACTTGGTCTTCCCGCCGCTCGCTCGCAGAGCGGTTACGGGGCTGCTTCGGTTCCTCTTCGGCACTTTGACCTCGTCTTCCTGTTACGAAAGACTCGGTGTTCGTGTCGATTCCATTCCTCCGCATCTTGCGATGCGTACCATCGTCGACGCCTTTCACGTCGCCCGACAGATTCGGTTTGGTCATCCGGTGCGTCCTTGCGCTTCCGGCAACACTACAGTAGGCTCGATAACATAATGAATGTTTCTGATAAATTCTGGACCGTCCGGGAAGACTGATAGTCAACTTGACCGACTGATGAGTCGAGCCCGTCGCCGAATGTCGCCCTCGGTCGGGACCTATCCGGCGGTTTTCACCGGAAACGTGGTCTGTTCATGATGAATTGTTCGGGATGTGTGTCGCGGCGCTGAAGCGGCGGTGCGACAGAGAACACGACGAGACCAGAAGCGAGCGCATCGGCGACAGCGCGGTCGGGTTTATATTGGATGGCGTGCCGTCTCGGCGTCCGTTTTCCCGCCCGCGGAACGGAGGGCTGAATCGCGGTCGCTTACGCTCCCTGACTCGAATCCCGCTGGACGAACGTGCCACTCGTCACGTTGTCTCTCGGGACAAGTGCGAGGGGAGGGATTTGAACCCACGGACCCCTACGGGAGCGGATCTTGAGTCCGCCGCTTTTTCCTGACTTAGCTACCCTCGCGCGTACTCAAGTACGACAGGGGGACCGCTAAAACGTTGCGAAACGTCAGACGAGGCCGCCGAACTGCTCAACGACGAGGAGGCCGCCGACGGCGATGCCGACGACGCCGGCCGCGGCGCGGAGGACGCGCGTGCCGCCGACCGCCATCGAGCGGCCCCAGAGGAACGAGACGGTCGCCATCGTGGCGATAGTGAGGAGGCTGAACGCCGCGAGGAACGCGACGGCCTGCCCCACCGCGGGCGCGGTCGAGACCATCGCGATGACGAGCGCGCCACTCCCGGCGAAGCCGTGGAGGACGCCGACCCCGAACGACTCGTCGTGGACGTGCGTGTGCTTGGTCCCGAACGCGACGCTTCCGAGCGAGAGGTGCCGGTGAACGCCGCTGTCGTGGTCGTGGCCGCGGAGCGTCGGCACCGACACGCCGGCGGCCCGGAGGAGCATCCGCGCGCCGAGGAGGACGAGAATCGCACCGACGACGACTTCGAAGAAGTGCGTCACCGACTCGGGCAGGCGGACGCCGAGCGCGACGAAGGTGAGACCGACGACGGCAATCGGAATCGAGTGTCCGACGCCCCACGAGGCGCCGACGATGCTCGGTCGGTCGTCGTCTTCGACCATCGTCGCGACGGCGGCGAGGTGGTCGGCTTCCAGCGCGTGCCGGACGCCGATGACCCCGCCGGCCACGAGTGCTGATGCGAGTGCCATACGCTCGAAAGGACCAAGCAGGGTAAATAGGTCAGGGGTCGCGGCGGGTAGTCGGAACCCGGACGGGACCTACTCCGGTCGCCACTCGCAGGACGCGCCGGTCGTCAGCCCCGCCGCGTCGATGTGCGACGAGAGGCACGCGTAGTTGCAGAACGCGCCCGCCGGCACGCGCTCGCCGGCTTCGAGTTCCGCCACGAAGACGGGGTCGTGACGCCGAACGTCGCTCCCGCAGTGGGTGGACTCTATCGTGTCCGGCATGTCTGACTGTTGGCGCGCCCGAGCGAAAAAGCCGCGCGACGGGTGTCGCCACCGATGGAGTTACCGGCCTTCCGGTCGCCCTGACTCACATGGACGAACACACCCGCGACCCGAGCGTTGCCCCGCCGCTCGGCAACCCCACGGGGTGGAACGACGACCTGCGGATGTGGGAGCACGCGACGCTCCGGCGGGCGGTCGAACACGGCGTCCGCCTGTTCAACGCCGGCGACTTCCACGAGAGCCACGACTGCTTCGAAGACGAGTGGTACAACTACGGCGCGGGGACCGCCGAAAGCGCCTTCCTCCACGGGATGGTGCAGGTCGCCGCCGGCGCGTACAAGCACTTCGACTTCGAGAACGACGCGGGGATGCGGTCGCTGTTCGAGACGGCGCTGGAGTACATCCGCGGCGTCCCGAGCGACTTCTACGGCGTCGACGTGGACGACGTGCGCGAGACGCTCCGGGCGGCGCTGGACGACCCGACGGCGCTCCACGACTGGCGAATCGAACTCGACGGCCACCGCGCGACCGCTTACCCCGCCGACTACGAGTACGTCGAGGGACTCGACCACTAACCGCGTCGGGGCGCGGTTCCCCGCCCTCCGAATCAGTAGTTCCCGCTGACACGTCAGCGAAAGCAGCGTGAACCGGGAGAATCTAAAAGTCCTTTAGCGTCCAGTTCTAGGAACCGGCAATGCGAATCTACGAACTCGGTGACGGCACGCCCGACGTGTCGGTCGTCGGGTCTATCCACGGCGACGAACCGTGCGGCGCTCGCGCCATCGAGCGGTTCGTCGCGGAGGACCCCGACGTCGAGCGCCCGGTGAAACTCATCGTCGCCAACGAGGAGGCGCTGGCGGCGGACGAGCGCTATCTCGACGAGGACCTCAACCGGGCGTTCCCCGGTGACCCCAACGCCGAGAGCCACGAGCGACGCCTCGCCCACGACCTCGGCCGCGAGGTCCGCGGGACCACCGCCTTCTCGCTTCACTCCACCCAGTCGTACGCCGAACCGTTCGCCATCGTTGACTCCGTCGACGCCATCTCCCGGTCGATTCTCCCCCGGCTCCCGGTCGACGTGGCCGTCGAGACGAACCACTTCGCGGAGGGCCGCCTCATCGAGCACGCCCACACCATCGAGGTCGAAGCCGGCCTCCAGAAGTCCGACGAAGCCGCCGACAACGCCTACTGGCTCATCCGGGCGTTCCTCACCGCGACCAACGTCCTCCCCGCGCCGGCCGTCGCGAGCGACGGGGGAAGCCAGACCGACGACCCCGAGGGAACCGACTCGCAGACCGAGGACGACCGCCTGAAACTCGGCATCCCCGAGGAGAACAGCCTCGACGTGTTCCGCCTGCTCGAACGGCTTCCCAAGCCACCGGCCGACCAGTACGAGGTCCACGCGACCAACTTTGAACCCGTCGCCGCCGGCGAGACGTTCGCCCGCGCCGACGCCGAGCAGTTCGTCGCCGACCGCGACTTCTACCCCATTCTCCTCTCCGCGTACGGCTACGCCGACATCTTCGGCTACGCCGGCGAGAAGGTCGGCACGCTCCCGTAGTCGGTCGGCTCTCTCGTTTCTCCCGCGCTACGCGCCGTCTTCACCGAGGATTCGAGCCACCGCGTCGGCGACCGATTCGACCGACGCCGGGTCGTCCGGGGCGTCGTCGGTTGGGTCGCCGTCGGGCCCCTCGCCGCCGACGTGGTACGCCTCCCACCCGGCGTTTCTCGCCCCGACCACGTCCTCGTCGTAGGTGTCGCCGACGTAGACGTAGTCGTCGGCCGGGAGGGCGGTCTCCGCGGCCTCGAAGATGCCCGAATCGGGCTTCCGCGAGGCGACCGCGGGGTCGTTCGACACGACGACGGCGTCGACGACGTCCGTGAGGTCGTGACGTTCGAATTTCGCCCGCTGGACCGCCGGCGCGCCGTTCGTGAGAATCCCGGTCGGTCGGCGGTCGGCGACGCGGACGAGCGCCTCGCGGGCCGACGCGGGAACCGTCGTGGCGGCGAGTTCGGCCGCCGCGTAGCGCGCCACGAGCGCCTCCGGGTCGTCGTCGATGTCGAACTCGTCGGTGAGCGCCTCGAAGCCGACCGCGTAGGGGTCAACTGCGAGGTCCTCGAAGGCGTCGAAGAAGACGGAGAGATACCGGTCGTAGGCACCTTCGGGAGCGTCCGGAACCGCCCGGTCGAAGATGGTCTCGAACTCGGCGGTGTAGCGGAGGAGCGTCAGGTCGAGGTCGAAGAAGACGGCGGTCGTCATGTCACAGCCAGCGGCCGGGGACCACAAAAACCCCTACTCGTCTGCGGGTTCGAACTCGACGAGCGTCAGGTTCCGGTCGAGGTGGCAGTGGTCGTGCGGCGGGTCGCCGAGCACGTCGTGGATGCGGTACTCCTGGTCGAACTCGGCGCCCTCGGGGACGCAGTACTCGTGGCTGGGGCACTCGGTGTGCGGGCAGGGGCCCTGCAGGCTGGCCTTGCTCCCGGCGTACGCGCCCTTCGAGGGGACGTTCGCCGTGACCGGGGCCGGTTCCACCTCGACGGCGCGGACGCCCTCGTCGTGGACGGCGCAGTCGAGGACCTGCGTGTTCTCGCGCACGTCGAGGACCCGATAGCGGACGCCCTCGGTGAGGTTGAGACACTGCCGGCGGTACGGACAGCCCTCACAGGCGCTCGATTCACCGTGGTAGACGAACTCGGTGCCGGGGTCGGTCAGGCGGGCACCGACGAGCGTAACGGAGGTCATAGCGGTGGTTCTCCTGCGAGGTGGTTAAGGCTCCCGCCCGGTCAGCTCGTCGAGCTTCTCGAAGTACTCCTCGCGGGGGACTTGGTAGGCGCTCCGGTAGTCTATCTCGCCGTCGGAAAAGCGCCCGGCGATGTCGGTCGCGCCCTCGACGGCCGCCTCGCGGGAGTCGAACTCCTCGACGACGGCTTCGATTTCGGGTTCGAGGTAGAGTACGGCGTGCCACGTCTCGGTGCGTATCTGCGTCGCCCCCGGTCGCTTCGCCCGCGACCCGTTCCACACGAAGACGGTCGGCATGCACTCGGCGGGAAAGGCGCTCTCGTTGAACACGTCCGGGCGAAACGCGAGGATGCGCCGCCCCTCGTGTTCGTCGTTCCAGAGGGTCCACCCGTCGGGCAGGTCGGTCATGGGCGTGCTAGTCCGCCGCGCGTCCTAAGCCTTCCCGCTTCCGCCGCTCCTGTCGGTCGCCGCGACGCCGACTCGACAGGGGCTGGTTTCCCCCTCGAAAGCGATCCGACGCAGACGACATGAATCCCAGCCGACCCGATTAACGGGACCGTCAACCGAATGAATCGCCGATTAAATCGACACACGTCGGCCAGTTGGAGGGTCACACGATGTGGTACGTATCTGGATTGGTCGGCGTTCGAGACAGTCATTTGACTACTTTCACAGAAAGCGTTATATGTTAACGTCTCTCATTGATTGGTAGTCTCGGTCCCCGGGCCGAGCGAGCCGTCGCGCATCGTCTGCAAATCGCCGATTCTGTCGCCCGTCGCCGACCCGTCGTAAGCGCGCAGCGGCGGCGACGCACTTTGACTCACCGCCCGCGGTCTGTCGCCGCGGGTCCGTGGCTCGTGGTGTGTCGTCTGCGACCCGCGAACGCGGGCGCGTCGCCCTCGGTCGTCTCCGGACGGCTGGTCCGACGAGGCTCCACGAACAATGACCGGCGAAATTGAAACACTCGCAGACCTGAGCAAGCACTACAAAGACTCCGTGCCCGCGGACCTCCGCGAGGCGAAGAGCTTCGAGTGGTACTTGGAAGAGGTCTACGCTCACCCAAAGATCGCTCGCAACGCCCACCAACGCGTGGCGGACATGTTCGACTTCTACGGCACCCGTTACGACGAGGACGCGGGCGTCGTGGAGTACCTCATGGCCTCCGAAGACCCCCTTCACGACGGTGAAAACGTCTTCTACGGCCGCGAAGTTCACGAGTCGATTCACGAGTTCGTCAACAAGGTGAAATCGGGGGCCCGCGGCCTCGGTCCCGAAAAACGCATCAAACTCCTCTTGGGCCCCGTCGGCTCCGGGAAGTCGCACTTCGACTGGATTTCCCGCCGCTACTTCGAGGACTACACCATGTCCGACGAGGGGCGGATGTACACCTTCCGGTGGACGAACCTCGGCGACGTCATCCGCGACCAGGACCCGTCCGACGACGTGGTCCAATCGCCGATGAATCAGGACCCGCTCGTGTTGCTCCCGCAGGAACAGCGCGACGTGGTCGTCGAGCAGTTGAACGAGAACCTCGACGCGCCCTACACCATCCGGAACGACCAGGCGTTAGACCCCGCCTCGGAGTTCTACATGGACCGACTGCTCGCCCACTACGACGACGACTTAGAGGAGGTCGTCGAGAACCACATCGAAATCATCCGGCTCGTCGCCTCCGAGAACAAACGCCAGTGCATCGAGACGTTCGAGCCGAAGGACAAGAAGAACCAAGACGAGACGGAACTCACCGGCGACGTCAACTACTCGAAACTCGCGGTGTACGGCGAGTCCGACCCGCGGGCGTTCGACTACGCCGGCGCGTTCTGTAACGCAAACCGCGGCATCTTCTCCGGCGAGGAACTGCTGAAGCTCCAGCGCGAGTTCCTCTACGACTTCCTGCACGCCTCGCAGGAACAGACAATCAAGCCGAAGAACAACCCCCGAATCGACATCGACCAGGTCATCGTCGGGCGGACGAACATGCCCGAATACCGCGAGAAGAAGGGCGACGAGAAGATGGAGGCGTTCAACGACCGGACCAAGCGCATCGACTTCCCGTACGTCCTCGAGTACGAACAGGAGGCCGAAATCTACCGGAAGATGCTCCGCAACGCCGACGTGCCCGACATCCACGTCGAGCCGCACACGCTGGAGATGTCCGGGCTGTTCGGCGTCCTGACGCGTATCGTCGAACCCGACTCCGACACCATCTCGCTCGTCCAGAAGGCGAAGGCCTACAACGGCGAGTTGGACGACGGCGACGACGTGGACGTGCGCAAACTCCGCGAGGAAGGCGAGAAGAAAGCGGACATCGCAGAGGGCATGGACGGCGTCTCCGCCCGGTTCATCGGCGACGAAATCGCCGAGGCCATCATGGACGCGACCCACCGCGGCCGCGGCTACCTCTCGCCGCTGTCCTCGTTCACCCACCTCGAAGAGAACCTCGAGAACCACGGGTCGATTCCCGAGGAGAACCTCGAACGCTACCACCGCTACCTCGAGATGGTCCGCGAGGAGTACAAAGAGCGCGCCATCGAGGACGTGCGCCACGCCCTCGCCTACGACATCGACGAGATTCGCCGGCAGGGCGAGAAGTACATGGACCACGTCATGGCCTACATCGACGACGCGACGGTCGAAGACGAACTGACGGGCCGCGACCAGGACCCCGACGAGAAGTTCCTCCGCGCGGTCGAGGAGAAACTCAACATCCCCGAGGACCGCAAGGACGACTTCCGACAGGAGGTCTCCAACTGGGTCTCCCGGCGCGCCCGCGAGGGCACGTCGTTCAACCCGCAGGACAACGACCGCCTCCGCCGCGCCCTCGAACGCAAGCTCTGGGAGGACAAGAAACACAACATCAACTTCTCGGCGCTCGTGAGCGCGAACGAGCTTGACGACGACGAACGCAACGCGTGGATCGACGCGCTCGTCGACCAGGGCTACTCGCGCGACGGCGCACGGGAGGTGCTCGAGTTCGCCGGTGCGGAGGTGGCGAAGACCGAACTCGAAGGGTGACCATGCGAGACTACATCCGCGAGGCGGACGAGGCGCTCCGCGGCACCTACGAGGAGCCGATGAGCCTCGGCGAGTACGTCGATGCCGCGTTCGAGTCGCCGTCTATCGCCTCCCACGCGTCGAAGTACCTCCTGGAAGCCATCGAGTCGATGGGGACCAGACAGGTGGTCGAACAGGGCGAGGAGAAAGAGCGCTACCGCTTTTTCGACGACCCCGCCAACGACGGCGAGCACGCGGTCCTCGGCAACACGGAAGTGCTGAACGCCTTCGTCGACGACCTGCGGACCATCGCCGCCGACCGCGGCAAGGCCGAGAAAATCGTCTGGTTCGACGGCCCGACGGCCACCGGGAAATCCGAGTTGAAACGCTGTCTCATCAACGGCCTTCGGGAGTACTCGAAGACCGACGCGGGGCGGCGCTACACCGTCGAGTGGAACGTCGCCAACGCCGACGACACCCGCGGGCTGTCCTACGGCGGCGAGGTCGACGCCGCCGACGAGGACTGGTACGAGAGTCCGGTCCAGTCGCACCCGCTTTCGGTGTTCCCCGCGGAGGTCCGCAAGCGACTGCTCGCCGACCTCAACAGCAGGAACGGCGACCACATCCCCGTCGACGTCGACGAGGACCTCGACCCGTTCTGTCTGGAGGCGTACACCTACCTCGAAGAGGAGTTCCGCCGAGCAGGCAAAAGCGACCTCTTCAGCGCCGTCACCGACCCGAAACACCTCCGGGTGAAGAACTACGTCGTCGACGTCGGCCGCGGCGTCGGCGTCCTCCACTCGGAGGACGACGGCTCGCCCAAGGAGCGACTGGTCGGGTCGTGGATGCCGAGCATGCTCCGCGAACTGAACTCCCGCGGGCGGAAGAACCCGCAGGCGTTCAGCTACGACGGGGTGCTGTCGCAGGGCAACGGCCTCCTCACCATCGTCGAGGACGCCACCCAGCACGCCGACCTGCTCCAGAAGCTCCTGAACGTCCCCGACGAGGGGCACGTCAAACTGGACAAGGGAATCGGGATGGACATCGACACCCAGCTCGTCATCATCTCGAACCCGGACCTCGACGCCGAACTCGACAAGTACGCCGACAGGAACGGCCGCGACCCGCTGAAGGCGCTCAAGCGCCGGCTCAACAAACACGAGTTCCGCTACCTGACGAACCTCTCGCTCGAGGCCGAACTCATCCGCCGAGAGCTGACCAACGAGACGAGCGTCTGGACGGACGACCCCGAGACGATGGCCGAACGCGTCGCCGAGGCCATCTCGTTGGACGTGCGCGAGGGGCCGGGCGAAGTCCGCACCCGCGAACTCGCCCCCCACGCGGTCGAGGCCGCGGCGCTCTACAGCGTCGTGACCCGCCTCGACGGTGACGACGTGCCGCGCGACCCGGACATCGAGTTCAACCTCGTGGACAAGGCGCTGTTGTTCGACCGCGGCTACCTGCAGGTCGGCGACCAGCGCCGCGAGGTGTCCGCGTTCGAGTTCATCGGCGACTCCGAGGGGACCCACGGGATTCCCGTGACGTTCACCCGCGACGTCATCGCCGACCTGCTTCACGACCGCATCGACCGCAGACACCCCGACCTCGACGTGTCGTCGGTGGTGATGCCGACCGACGTGCTCGACGAGATGGTCGCCGAACTCTCGGACGCCCCCGTGTTCTCGCGGGCGGAGTCCTCGGAGTACGAGGGCCGCATCGCAATCGTCAAAGCGTACATCTTCGACCAGCAGGAGGCGGACGTGCTCGACGCGCTCCTCGCCGACAAGGGCGTCGAGCGCGAGACGGTCGAGGAGTACGTCGAACACGTCTACGCGTGGGCGTCCGACGGGCAGATAGAGACCGAGCGCGGGCCGGTCGACCCCGACCCGCTTCTCATGAAACTGTTCGAGACCGAGCACCTCGGCCGCTTCTCGCCGGACGACTACGAGGGCAACGAGCCCTCCGAGTCGGTCGAGAACTTCCGCAACGAGAAGGTCATCACCGCGCTCAACCGCTACGCGTGGGAGAACCGCGACGAGGGCTTTACCGTCTCCGACGTGGACCTCACCGAGATTCCGGTCATCCGGACGGTGCTCGAAACCCACGACTGGGAGGACGTGCGCCGACTGTTCACCGACCTCGACCCCCGTCAGTGGGACGACCCGCCGGCGAACACCGAGACGGCGCGGGTGAAAGCCCGCACCATCGACGAACTGGTCGACCGCGGTTACACCGCCGCGTCGGCCGAACTGACCAGCCGTGCCGTGATGAAGGAGGTGAGCCACACATGGGACTGAGAGACGACCTCGAACGATTCCGCGAAGTGGGCGAAGAGCGCCGCGAAGACCTCAAGGAGTTCATCTCCTACGGCGACCTCGGCGCGTCCGGCTCGAAAGACATCAAGATACCCATCAAGGTCGTGGACCTGCCGGAGTTCAAGTACGACCGCCTCGACATGGGCGGCGTCGGACAGGGCAAAGGCGGCACGCCCGACGTGGGCCAGCCGCTCGGGCAGCCACAGCCCGGTGACGGCGAGGGCGAAGAGGGCGAACCCGGCGAGGAGGGGGCCGAACACGAGTACTACGAGATGGACCCCGAGCAGTTCGCCGAGGCGTTGGACGAGGAACTCGGCCTCGAACTCGAACCGAAGGGTAAGGAGGTCATCGAGGAGGTCGAAGGCGACTTCACCGACATCACCCGGAGCGGCCCCCACAGCACCCTCGACTTCGAGCGCCTGTTCAAGGAGGGCCTGAAGCGAAAGCTCGCGATGGACTTCGACGAGGAGTTCGTCCGCGAGGCGATGAAAGTCGACGGCACCTCGGCCCGCGAGGTGTTCCGGTGGTGCCGCGAGCAAAACATCCTCGTCTCGATGGCGTGGATCGAAGACGAGTGGAACCGCATCCCGGACGACGAACGCGGGACGTGGGCCTCCTTCGAGGAGATGGAAGAGAGCGTCGACCGGACGACGGCCATCCAGCGCATCCGCCGCGAGGGGCTCCGCGAGATTCCGTTCCGCCGCGAGGACGAGCGCTACCGCCACCCCGAAGTCATCGAAAAGAAGCAGTCGAACGTCGTGGTCGTCAACATCCGCGACGTGTCGGGGTCGATGCGGGAGACGAAACGCGAACTCGTCGAGCGCACCTTCACCCCGCTCGACTGGTATCTCACGGGCAAGTACGACCACGCCGAGTTCGTCTACATCGCCCACGACGCGGAGGCGTGGGAGGTCGAACGCGACGAGTTCTTCGGCATCCGCTCCGGCGGCGGGACGCGCATCTCGTCGGCCTACGAACTGGCGAAGGAGGTCCTCGACGAGCGCTACCCGTGGCGCGAGTGGAACCGCTACGTCTTCGCCGCGGGCGACTCCGAGAACTCCTCGAACGACACCAAAGAGCGGGTCGTCCCGCTCATGCAGGAGATAGACGCGAACCTCCACGCCTACGTGGAGACCCAGCCCGGCGGGACCGCCATCAACGCCACGCACGCAGAGGAGGTCGAACGGAGCCTCGGCGAGCAGGGTAACGTCGTGGTCGCGTACGTCTCGGAGCCCGACGACGTCATCGACGCCATCTACACCATCCTCAGCACGGAGGCGACAGCAGAATGAGTTTCAGACGACACCGCAGAGACGCACAGCGCGAGGCCGCCAGACTCGACGAGCCCGTCCGGGAGGCCGGCGCGCTCGCGAAGAAGCTCGGACTCGACCCCTACCCGGTGAACTACTGGGTGGTCAACTACGACGAGATGAACCAGCTCATCGCCTACGGCGGCTTCCAAGAGCGATATCCGCACTGGCGGTGGGGGATGACCTACGACCGCCAGCGGAAGACCGACCAGTTCGGCATGGGCAAGGCGTTCGAAATCGTCAACAACGACGACCCGGCGAACGCCTTCCTCCAGGAGTCGAACTCGCTGGCCGACCAGAAGGCCGTCATCACGCACGTCGAGGCCCACTCGGACTTCTTCAAGAACAACCAGTGGTTCGGGCTGTTCTCCGACGAGGGGCAGTTCGCGGCCGCCGCGATGCTCGAACGCCACGCCCAGACCATCGACCGGTACGTGCAGAACCCGGAAATCAGCCGGGACGACGTGGAGAAGTTCATCGACGCGGTCCTCTGTCTGGAAGACACCATCGACCAGCACCGGACCATCCGCGAGGCCGCCGCCGACGAGGACGGCCGCATCCCCAGTGACATCCGCGCCCAGTTGGACAGCCTCGACATCTCCGACGACGTGCGCCGCGAGGTGTTCGACGACGCGTGGCTCGAAGAGGTCGAGGAGGCCGAACGCGAGGCCGCGAAGCTCACGGACCCCCGGAAGGACGTGCTCGCGTACGTCCGCGAACACGGCATGCGGTACGACGAGGAGACGGGCAAGGCCGAAGAGATGGAGCCGTGGCAGAAGGACGTCCTCGACATGCTCCGCGAGGAGGCGTACTACTTCGCCGCCCAGAAGATGACGAAAGTGATGAACGAGGGCTGGGCGGCCTACTGGGAGTCGCTCATGATGGGCGACGAGCGCTTCGCGGGCACGGACGAGTTCATCACCTACGCCGACCACCAGTCGCGCGTCCTCGGGTCGCCCGGGCTCAACCCCTACAAGCTCGGCAAGGAGCTGTGGGAGTACATCGAGAACTCGACGAACCGCGCGGAGGTCGCCGACAAACTCCTGCGCGTGAAGGGCGTCACGTGGCGCAACTTCCACGAGACGGTCGACTTCGACGAGGTACAGGAACTCCTCCGGGCGGACCCCGCTATCGACGGGGTCAGCGCCGACTCCCTCGACGAACTGTCCGAACTCGGCCCCGACGACCCCAGAGTCGACCACGAGACGCTCGACAGGGCGCTGTCGGGCGACGAGTCGCTCGACCTCGAGGCGTACCCGTGGAAGCTCCTCACCTACGAGGGGCTCGCCGAGCGACACTACTCGCTCGTCAAAGCGCAGAACCGCGGGTTCCTCAGCCGGATTCGGCGCTCCGAGCTCGAACAGCTCTCGCGGTACATGTTCGACGACGAGGTGTACGACAGCGTCGAGGCGGCCGTCGCCGACGTGGACAAGACCGCCGGCTGGGACCGGATGCGCGAGATTCGCGAGAGCCACAACGACGTGACGTTCCTCGACGCGTTCCTCACCGAGGAGTTCGTCCGCGCGAACCACTACTTCGCCTACGAGTACTCCCAGTCGTCCCAGCAGTTCCGCGTCTCCTCGTCGGAGTACCGGGACGTGAAAAAGAAGCTCCTGTTCCAGTTCACCAACTTCGGAAAGCCGACCATCGCGGTGTACGACGGGAACTTCGACAACCGCGGGGAGCTCCTCTTGGGCCACCAGTACAACGGCGTCATCCTCGACATGAAGCAGGCCAAGGGCGTCTTGGAGCGCGTCTATCACCTGTGGGGCCGCCCGGTGAACCTGATGACCATCACGAAGGAGTTCGACGAACACGAGGTCGAAGTCGCCCGGCGGCGGGGCCGCGAGCCGACGCCCGAAGAGCGAGCCATTCGGATTCGATACGACGGAGAGTCGTTCGAGGAACACGACCTCGACGCCGAACTGGAAGCCCGCATCGCGGCCGGCGAGGTCGACTACGACACGAAGCCCGATGACTGGCTCTGAACGGGGCGATGGCCGAACCTGACCCGCCGACCGTGTCCGAGGGGTCGGCCGACGACTCGCTCGACGAGGCCGACATCCACGACGTGCTCAGAAACGAGCGGCGGCGGCTCGCGCTCGAACGACTTCGCGACAGGGACGGGCCGGAGTCGGTCGGTGACCTCGCGGAGCACATCGCCGAGATAGAGTCCGGCGAGTCGCCGCCCCCGAAGAACGTTCGTCAGAGCGTCTACATCTCGCTGCACCAGACTCACCTGCCCAAACTCGATTCGCTCCGTATCGTCGCGTACGACTCGCGGGCGAAGACCGTCTCGCTCGGGTCGAGCGCCGCCGAACTCGACCACTTCTTGGCCGACGACGACCCGACGCAGGCTCCCCTCGCACTCCTGACGCTCGCGACCTGTCTGGCCGGACTCGCGCTCCTCTTCGCCGGCTGGATGGGCGTCCCCGTCATCGACCGCGTGGACCCGCGACTCGTCGCCGGACTCGCGCTCACCGTCGTCGCCGTCGTCGCCGGTGCGGAACTCCGCTTGCAGACGCGAAGCCGGACGTAGGTCGGGCGGAGCAACCGCGGGACGCCCTATTGTGTCAGCACCGAATCCGCCGTTCGACTCAAGTCACCCCCATCCTAAGCGCCGCCGACGATGTCCGAGCCAACTTCGCTCGCGTGGTTCCGCCGCGACCTCCGCCTGCACGACAACGAGGCGCTCGCGGCCGCCTGCGACGCCGACCGCGTGGTTCCCGTCTACTGTCTCGACCCCCGCGAGTACGGCGACCGACCGTTCGGCGGGTCCGACTCCTTCGACTTCGAGAAGACCGGCGCGCACCGCGCTCGCTTCCGCCTCGAATCGCTGTCCGACCTGCGGTCGTCGCTCCGAGACCGCGGGAGCGACCTCGTCGTCCGCGAGGGCCGTCCCGAGTCCGTCCTCCCCGAGGTGGCCGACGCCGTCGACGCCGACTTCGTGACGGTCCACACCCACCCGACGCCCGAGGAGTCGAGCGTCGAAGCGGCGGTCGAGCGGGCGCTTGGAGACGGCGGCGTCGAACTCCGGCGCTTCTGGGGCCACACGCTCACCCACCTCGACGACCTCCCGATGGCGCTCTCGGAACTCCCGGACACGTACACGACGTTCCGGAAGGCGGTCGAATCGGCCGCCGAAGACACCGACGAGAGCGACGGAGGCGCGGGCGACGAGTCCACGGACGCCGGCGACCCCGCCGGTCGCGACCCGCTTCCCGAACCGACTGTCCCGCCGCTCCCCGGGGACGCGCCCGCCGCGGGCGACCTCCCCGCGGTCTCCGACCTCGTCGGGAACTCGGTCGCCGAGTCCCGGAGCGCCCCAGACGAACGCGGTGTCCTCCCCTTCGACGGCGGCGAGACGGCCGCGCTCGACCGCGTGGAGTCGTACATCTGGGCGGGCGACCACCTCCGGGAGTACAAGGAGACGCGAAACGGACTGCTCGGAGCCGACTACTCCTCGAAGCTCTCGCCGTGGCTGAACGAGGGCTGTCTCTCCCCGCGGTACGTCAAGGCCGAGGTGGACCGCTACGAGGACCGGCGGGTCGCAAACGACTCGACGTACTGGCTCGTCTTCGAACTCCGCTGGCGCGACTTCTTCCAGTTCCAGTTCGCCAAACACGGGAGCGACTTCTTCCGCCGCGAGGGCATCCGAGAGCGGACCGACATCGACTGGCGAAGCGACGACGCGCAGTTCGAGCGCTGGGCGGCGGGGGAAACGGGCGTCCCCTTCGTCGACGCGAACATGCGAGAGTTGAACGCGACCGGCTACATGTCGAACCGCGGGCGGCAGAACGCCGCGTCGTTCCTCGCCAACGACCTCAGACTGGACTGGCGACGCGGCGCGGCCTACTTCGAGACGCGACTCGTCGATTACGACCCCGCGTCGAACTACGGCAACTGGGCCTACATCGCGGGCGTCGGCAACGACTCGCGGGACCGCTCGTTCGACGTGCGCTGGCAGGCGAACCGCTACGACGAGGACGCCGAGTACGTGAAAACGTGGCTCCCCGAACTCGACGCCTTGCCCGCCGAGTACGCCCACGAACCGTGGGAACTCAGCGAGGACGAACAGGCGACCTACGGGGTCGAATTGGGCGTGGACTACCCCGAACCGATGGTCGACCTCGACGATTCGAGCGAGTAACCGCGGTCACATCCCCCACGCGTCGTCGGCCGACCCGCCGAGGCGGGCGGCGGCGACCGCGAGGAGCGTCACGAGCGCGAACCCGATGAACGCGAGTCGCGGAATCGTCAGGAGACCGCCGAGCATGGGGTACTGGATAGACGTACACGGGCCGCCGACGGTGCAAATCGCACCCGGGGCGACCTGCAGATACGAGTGGTAGCCCGAGAGTGCGAGCCCGCCCACCGAGAGGGGAAGCACCGTCTTCCAGACGCCGGGCCGGTCCTCGACCGCGGCGACCCCGAGCACCACGACGAGCGGGTACATCAGGATGCGCTGATACCAACAGAGGTCGCAGGGCGTCAGTCCGAGGCCGAGGCTGAAGTAGAGGCTCCCGCTCGTCGCGGCGAGGGCGACGAGGGTTCCGGCGGCGAGCACGGCGCGCGTCGTGTCCGACATGGTCAGGCGCTCCCGAGGGTGTTTCTCGCCGGGGTCGGCTCCGGGGCCGACTGCTGTCGCTCCGCGCGCGGTTCGCCACCGTCTCGTCGGGTCGGGTCGCGTATCATCGCTTGTTGGACGTGGAGCCACGATAGACGCCGGTGTACCTCAAGGCATCGGCTCGACGGTCGAGTCAGACGAGCGCAGTCGCTCAGAAGCGTCGGATGCGCGGAGTGACCCCCGCCCGTCAGGGGACGACCGACGGGCGAATCTTCGTGGGTCGCTCGGTCACGGGATGTGCACCGAACCAGTGCGATTTGATTGCCGCGGTATGGTGTTATCAATGTTGTGCCGAGGCGGGGTTTCGCGTCCGACGGGCCGTCCCGCGAGACTCACGGCCGAAAGGCGACGATGACGACGCCGACGACGCCGGCGGCCACGAGGAGTGCGCTCCGTCGAGCGACTGGTCCGAAGAGTTCGCGGTCGACGCTCGCCGCGAGCGCGACCTTGACCGCGATACTCGCGACGGTGCCGGCGAGGACGCCGACGACGGCGGTCGTCCCACCGATTGTACCGCCGCCGTAGAGCGTGACGGCGGTCGTGACGACCGACCCGCTCGACACTAACCCGCCGATGAAGCTCGTCACGATGAACCCGGTCGCGCCGAAGTACTCCTGTGCCGCCGCGGAGGCGAGCAACACGAGGAGGAAGAACACGCCGAACCTGAGTGCGCTTTCGAGGCTGAACGGCGACTCGAACGACACGTCGAGGTCGACGCCCCACTCGCGGGAGTGCAGCGCGTAACTCACCCCGACGAGCGCGACGAGGCCGAGAGGAACCCCTACCTCGACCGCCAGCTCCGGCACGAACACGACGACGAGCGAGAGGTTCCGGAGCGCCATCGCCGCGTCGGCCATGAGAATCGCGCTGGCCGCGAGCGGCCGAATCGACGGGTTTCGACTCGTCCGCCCGGCTATCTCGCCGATGACGGCGGTCGAGTTCACCAGCCCGCCGAAAAACCCCGTGATGGCGATGCCGCGGTCGCCGTATCGCCGGATGATGACGTAGTTGACGAAGCCGATTGCGCTCACCGCGACGACGAGCAACCAGACGGTTCGGGGGCTGACGGCGTCCCACGGCCCGACGCGACCCTCGGGAAGTAGCGGGTAGACGACGAACGCGATGATGGCGAACTCGACGGCGCTCCGAACCTCGTCGGTCGTCAGCCGACGGGCGAACCCGTGGAGTTCGCGCCGCAGGACCAACAGGAGCGACGAGGTGAGCGCGACGACGACCCCCTCGATGACGAAGCCGCTCACGACGGCCGCGCCGACCGCGTACGCGACCAACAGCGACGTGGACGTGGTGAGCGAGAGGCTCACGCCGAGGTCGTCCAACCGCGCGGCTCCGGCGTCGTCGCGTCGGGCGTCGCCGGCCTCGGTGTCGGAATCGACATCGAAGTCCGCGTCGGAATCGTGGTTCGGGTCGGTCTCGCGGTCGGCGCTCCGGGCGTTCGACCGATGTTCGACCAGTCCGCGACTCCCGAGCAACACCGCCTGCACGACCACCAGCAACCCGCCGGCCGCGAGGAGGACGTCGCTCCCGACGGCGACGGCGACGCCCCCGAGGAGACTCGTCAGCGTGAACGTCCGCACGCCGGCGCTCTTTTTCGACCGCTCGCGTTCCAACCCGAGGAACATCCCCAACGCCGCCGCGACGAACAGGCGGACCACGACGGGGTCGATTTGCGCGACGAACTCTTCGAGCATCATCGAACCCCCGAACGTCCGTGTTCCATGCTATCGAGTATATTTTAATTGCTATCGTTAAAAACGTGTAAGCTAATCAAATGGCCGAAGTATTTGATATTACTTGTTGTGTGGATCTATTTACGTCGGCGAGCACGCGCAGATTCTTGGTTTAATTCAACTCAACAAAATCTGTATTCTTATTGATGACCACTTGAATCTCATGTTCTTTCTTATAGTAGTGATCTTTTACACCCTCAAACCGGAATTTCTTCCCCTCACCAAGATATGGATGCTTGACACCATCTTCAACAATGAACGTGACTGGACGAAATACGCTGTCATCTGTGAGTTCTCCTTTCATATCTGGGATCTCACCCGTGTTCTTTTTTATAAAAAATATCGCGTCAATCGTCGCTTCGACGTCAACGTACTTTCCTGATCCACTAAAGTCGTCAAGCTCCCAGAGTTCGTTAGTTGATGCCTGCTGTCGTTTTGTCTGATTACTCTCTGATTCTGTCCGCTTGTTCGGTCTCTTCTGGCTCTTTTCCTGAACAGGTATTTTTTGAACTCTGCCGTACAGATAGTTGACGTTGTTTCCCGTACCCCAGCGGAAGTTTGAGATGGTGATGTCTAAATCCCGAATGGAGTCTAGGTGCCCGAGGTCATCGTTACCTTCTAAGACACACTTTGTCTTGCCGACCTCACCTGGATCAACAACGAACCATCCATCATCGGTTCTTTCCAGACTAATCCTTCCAGATGCACCTTTTTCAGTAAACCAACTCTGTGACATTTGTCAGACAATTCATTCTACACCAGTTAAATATCATTCCGATCTGCGTTTTACGGAGCAACTCAGATCCGATCTCTTGACTTCAAACAACCGCCGCTGATGTCTGATTAATACTGTTCACTCGACAAATGGCTGATTGCTGTGCAAATTGGAGTCTATCCTTGATAGTCTAAATCGGAGTTCCGGTATCACGAACCCATTTGACTCAGGAGGGAACTTGAACCTCAATCGCAAATCAGAGATTTGCTCGCTAGTTCAAATCCCTCGTCGTGCATTCAGTCTCACAAGACCGAGAGACACGGAGGTCTCTCGGAGATTTGTGTTCGACAGAAGTGCTCGGTAGGGGATTTGAACCTCAGTCGCTCACTCTGTTCGCTCCCTGCTTCAAATCCCCTTGGCTCTCAGTTCCTGCTTCACAGTCCAAGCGACACGCGGAGCGGTCGCTTGGAGGATAGTTCAGCAGAGAAGTGCTCGGTAGGGGATTTGAACCCCTGTCCTCGGCTCGAAAGGCCAAGATGATTGGCCGGACTACACCAACCGAGCGTCTGCATTCACGAGTGGTCGTTGGACTATTTTAAGCGTTGCGTTCCATCGTGGGTGAGTGAGAGGAACCCACCCACGACGGCGGCTTACTCGCCCGTGAACTCGGGGTCGCGGTCGCTCGTGAAGGCGGCGATGCCCTCCATCAGGTCAGCGGTGGTAAACAGCAGGCCGAACGCCTGTGCTTCGACTTCCAGCCCGGAGTCGGTGTCTTCCCAGCCGTTGTGCATGGCGCGCTTGGTGTAGCGCTGGGCGACCGGCGGGCCCTGTGCGAACCGCTTTGCGTACTCGAAGGCCCGCTCTTCGAAGCCGTCGTTCTCGACGACCTCGTTGATGAAGCCGTAGTCGGCCATCGTCTCGGCGTCGTAGCGGTCGGCGCTGAAGATAATCTCCTTCGCGCGGCCGGTGCCGACGATGCGCTGGAGGCGGACCGTGCCGCCCCACCCGGGGAGGAGCCCGAGGTCGTGCTCGGGTTGGCCGAGTTCGGAGCGCTCCGTCGCGATGCGGAGGTCGGCGCACATGGCGAGTTCCATCCCGCCGCCGAGACAGAAGCCGTCGATGCCGGCGATGACCGGCTTGTCGAGTTCCTCGAGTTTTCCGAACGTCTGTTGGCCCTTCCGAGAGATTTCGACGCCCGAGACGGCGTCGCCGCCGCCCGCAGCGATGCTCGTTACGTCGGCCCCGGCGGAGAAGGCGCGGTCGCCGGCCCCCGTGAGGAGCACGGCGCGAACCTCGTCGTCGTCGGCGAGTGTGTCGAGCGCCTCGGAGAGTTCGTCCATCAGTTCGATGCTGATAGTGTTGAGGCGGTGCGGGCGGTCGAGGGTGATGTGGCCGATGCCGTCGCGCACCTCGACGGATATGTCGTCGAACGCGGGGGCGTCGTCAGATTCCTCCTCGCCGCCGTAGAAGCCCTCGCCGGATTGGGTGAGGTCGCGGAGGTACTCGACGGCCTCGTAGCGCTCCGCACCGGTCTCGTCGTGGTGTTTGTCGAGCGCGTCGACGAGGGTGGCGATGCCTGCGTTGTCGGCCATCTTCGCCGGACCGTCCGGGAAGCGCCCGCCGAGTTTGACCGCGCGGTCGATGGCGGCCGGGTCGGCGACGTTGTTCCCGACGAGGCCGGCGACCTCGTTCGCCATGACGCCGAGCAGGCGGTTCTTGACCGCTTCGCTCCCCTCGTCGTGGGGGACCTCGGCGCCCTCGCCGTCCTCGTAGTCGTAGAAGCCCTTGCCGGTCTTCTGTCCGAGGTCGCCTTCTTCGACCTTCTCCGAGAGGAGCGGACAGGGTTCGTAGGCGTCGCCGAGCACCTCGTGCATGTATTCGAGGACGTGGTAGCCCACGTCGATGCCGACGTAGTCGGCGAGTTCGAAACTCCCCATCGGGAGGCCCATGTCGTACTTCGTCGTGGAGTCGACTTCGGCCATCGTCGCGTCGCCGGAGTGGACGATCCACGCGGCCTCGTTCATCAGGGGGACGAGGATGCGGTTCACGATGAAGCCGGGGCTGTCCTTGCGGACGCGGACGGGCGTCTTGCCCATCGCCTCGGCGAGGTCCTCGACGAGTTCGAGCGTCTCGTCGGCGGTGTGTGCGCCCGAGATGACTTCGACGAGGTCCATGCGGACCGGCGGGTTGAAAAAGTGCATCCCGCAGAAGCGCTCGGGTCGCTCCGTCACTTCGGAGAGTTCGGTGATGGAGAGACTGGAGGTGTTGGTGGCGAACACCGTGTGGTCGGGAGCGTGTTCCTCTAATTCGGTGTACACCTCCTTTTTGATGGACATCTTCTCGGGGACGGCCTCGATGACGACGTCGGCGTCGGTGACGGCCTCGCCGAGGTCCACCGCGGTCGAGACGCGGGCGAGCGCGGCGTCGGCGTCGTCCTGCGACAGTCGGTCCTTCTCGGCGAGTTTGTTCAGCGACCACTCGATTTGGTCGTAGCCCTTCTGAACGAACTCGTCTTTGATGTCGCGCAGTACGACGTCGTAGCCGGCGAGGGCCGCGACCTCCGCGATGCCGTGGCCCATGTTGCCCGCTCCGAGAACGGTGATACTGTTGACGTCATCTACGTTCATGGACGAACGTTATAGTGCGCGGCGGTTTCAACGTTTCCCTCGCGCGAAATATAAACGAAACAGGCGTTTATTCAATCGACAGAAGACATCGACGCAGTCTGTCGATTATTCGGGGCTCCGTTACTTTCCACCTTTCCAGCGTTAGTCCACGGACCGCCAGAGATAGTGACTGGCGTAGCTCCGATAGGGGGCCCATCGCTCGGCGCGCTCGCGCATCTCGCCGCGGGAGACGGCGTCGCGTTCGAACCCGAAGACGTGTTCCATGCCGCGTCGAATCCCGAGGTCCTCGACCGGAAACACGTCCTCGCGGGCGAGCACGGAGATGAGGAACATCTTCGCGGTCCAGTCGCCGACGCCGCGAATCTCGGTGAGCGCCGCGACGACCTCGTCGTCGTCCATCGCTTGGAGGGATTCGGCCGAGAGGCCGTCTTGGAACGCGTCGGCGACGTTGCGGACGTAGCCCACTTTCTGGTTCGAGAGGCCGCAGTCGCGCAGGACGCTCTCGTCGGCGGCGAGTATCCCCTCGGGGGTGACCTCGACGCGGTCGAGCAGGCGGTCCCGAATCGTCGCCGCCGCGGTCGTCGAGAGCTGTTGGTTGACAATCGAGACGACCAGTCGCTCGAAGGGGTCGTCGGCGGGGTCGAGCGAGAGCGGGCCGTGTTCTTCGACCACATCGCCGAGGTGCGGGTCCGAACGGAGTTCGCGGTAGGCGTCGTCGCTCATCGACTCGTGGTTGGGCCGTCGGGGAGAAAAGTGCGCGTGTCTCGGGAACGGTCGCGAGCGCACGCGACAGCAGCGGGCGCGTCTGTCGCGGGCGCGGCGTCGGCCGACTTACTCTTCGAGGAGCTCTTCTTCCTCGTCGTCGCTGTCGTTGCGGTCGGCGTTGGCGCGGCGGCGCACGTCCACGCGGTAGTGTTCGAGGATGTCGCGGCCGAGCAGCAGCGGGTAGTCCATGTGCGAGCGGTCCTCGACGCTGGCGGTCACGGTGTGCTGGGTGCCGCCGATACCGATGACGAGGTCGACCACGGGGCGGGCCTTCCCGCTCTTGAGGCTCCCGGACTTCACGCGCGTCATGCTCTTGATTGGCCCCGCGCCGATTTCGGCGGCGAGGCTCGTGTCGATGCTCGTCCGGGTCGCACCGGTGTCGGACTTCGCGAGGGTCTGCTGGGAGCCGCTGGTCCCGTTGACGACGACCTCCTCGATGTAGCCGATGAGGGGCGCTTCGCCGTCGATGATGGGCGACTCGTTGGGGGCGCACGAGGGGACGGAGTCGTCGAGCGTCGCCGACAGTTCCTCGACGCGCGTCTCGTCGACCTCGCCGCCCGCGCGCTCGATTGCGAGCTTCGCGATGTGCGGCGCGGGGCTCTTACCCGTCGCCTGGTAGAGACCCTTGAAGCCGGCCGTCGGGTTCGCTTCGAGGACGAACCAGCCGTCGTCGCCCTCCACGAGGTCGACGCCGACGTAGTCCATCTCCATCACTTCGGCGGCGTAGAGCGCCGTCTCCTTGGCCTCCTCGGGCATCTCGTCGGTCGCGTCGAGCACGTCGCCGCCGAGAGCGACGTTGGTCCGCCAGTCGCCCTCCGGGGCGTAGCGGTACATCGCGCCGACGATTTCGCCGTCGACGATGTAGACGCGCAGGTCGCGGTGGCGGTCGCCGTCGCGGTCGATGAGCTTCTGGAGGAACGCCTGTCGGTTGCCGACCTTCGGGTTGACGGGCTCGGTCAGGTCGACCTTCCACGTCCCGCCGCCGTGGGTCCCGATGGCGGACTTGTAGACGCCGACGTCGCCGAAGCGCTCGCGGCCCTTGTTGAGTCGGTCGTTCGAGAGCGCGAGGAGCGCGTCGGGCACCTGGATGTTCCAGTTGGCGAGCGTCGCGGCCGTGGCGAACTTGTGGATGGCCGCGAGGACCGCGTCGGGCTCGTTGAGCATCGGTCGGATGCGGTTGAACGTCGTCGCCAGCCCGAGCAGTTCGGCGGGTTCTTCGGTGTTCGACAGGAGCAGTCGGTTCGCGATGATGTCCACCTCAGGCTCGACTGTCACCTCGCCGTCTTCGATGCTGACCGCCGCGTTCTCCCGACGGAGCCACACCGGTTCGTGACCGAGGTCTTCGACCGCGTTGAGGATTGCCTTCGTCTCCTTGCTGTTGTGCAGAGAAAGCACGCCGACACGTACGGTGTCGTCTGTGGTGGACATACTCAGTTGATATTGTCCGGGTTTCAAAGACATGACGGTCGAGAGCCGGCCGCCCGGGGTTCGCGGGCGCGAGGACGGCGTCGGGCGGTCCGTCGCGACCGTTTATAACCCCGGCCCTCCCATCGCATCACATGGCCGACAACGAGGCCTTCACCTACAACGGCGGGAAGGTCGAGCCGGGCGAGACACAGGACATCCGGTACGGCATCTCCGAGACGTATCTCGGCGACCCGGTTCGCATCCCCGTCACCATCATCAACGGGGAGCGGCCGGGGCCGACCGTGTTCCTCTCCGCCGCCGCCCACGGCGACGAACTGAACGGTATCGAGGTCGTCCGCGAGGTGGCGTACGAGTGGGACCTCGCGGACCTCGCGGGCACGCTCGTCTGCATGCCGGTGATGAACGTCCCCGCGTTCCTCGCCCAACAGCGGTACCTCCCCATCTACGACCGCGACCTGAATCGGTCGTTCCCGGGCTCCGAGACCTCCACGGGGGCCAAGCGGATGGCCCACCGCATCTACCAGAACTTCATCGCGCCCTGCGACCTCGGGATCGACTTCCACACGTCGACGCGGGGGCGGACCAACATGCTCCACGTCCGCGCGGACATGTCCGACCCAGCCGTCGCGCGTCTCGCCAACGCCTTCGGCTCGCACGTCATCATCGACAGTTCCGGGTCCAGCGGGATGCTCCGGACCGAGTCGTCGGCGAGCGGGACGCCGGCTATCACCGTCGAGATGGGCGAGGCACACCGCTTCCAGCGCGAACTCATCGACGAGGCGCTCGCGGGCGTCGAGAGCGTCTTCGCCGAGTACGGCCTCCGGGGGACCTCGACGGTCAACTGGCCGGGCTGGCGGACCGTCATCTCGGACGAAAACGAGAAGACGTGGCTCCGCGCCGACGCGGGCGGCATCGTCGACATGCACCACGACCGCGGCGCGCTCGTCCACGAGGGCGACCGCATCTGCACGATTACGAACCCGTTCAAGGACGACAACGTCACCGTCGTCGCCCCCTTCACGGGCCTGCTCGTCGGCGTCCTCGAAAACCCGGTCGTCTACCCCGGGAACCCGCTTTGCCACCTCGTCGAACTGAAGGACAAGGTGCGGCGCGTCGTCGAGCGCGAGCAGTCCGGCGCTCCCGAGACGACGCTCTGAGACCGGCCGCTCCGAACTGAGACACACGGGGTCCGGCGATTCTTGCCAACCCTCACGAAACTCCATACACGTAAGTTCTATACCCTCCCCTTCCCGACACTCACAAGAGCATGAGTCAGTCTTACAATCGGGGCCTCATCGAGGACTTCAGCAGATGGCGGGAGTTCTCGGCCGGCATGTGGGCCTGGATATTCCACAAGTTCACCGGCTGGGTGCTTGTGGGCTATCTCTTTACCCACATCGCCGTGTTGTCGACGGCCCTCTCGGGCGCGGCGGCGTACACGAACACGATTCAGGCGCTGGAGAGCCTCCTAGTCGTGCGTATTCTCGAAGTCGGACTGCTCGCGGTAGCGGTGTTTCACATCCTCAACGGACTGCGACTGCTGTTCGTCGACCTGGGCGTCGGGCTGGAAGCGCAGGACAAGAGCTTCTACGCGTCGCTCATCCTGACGGGTGTCATCGTCGTCGCGAGCGTTCCCACGTTCCTCTCGGGGGTGAGCATCTAATGGCAGAACGATACACGTCCTTCGAACCCGGCGGCCGGCGGTGGCTCTGGCAGCGGCTGACAGCCGCCTTCCTCGTCGTGGTGCTGGCGTTCCACTTCTTCCTGCTCCACTTCGTCAACCACGCCGACGAAGTGACGTTCGCCCTCTCACAGGCGCGCATGGAGCAGTTGACGTACTTCTCGCTGATGATCCTGTTCCTCGTCACCGCGACGTTCCACGGGGTCAACGGCGTCTACAACGCCCTCGTCAACCAGGGCCTCTCCGGCACCCGGAAGACGGCGGTCAAGGCGATTCTCGGTCTCGCGAGCGTCCTCCTCATCGTGCAGGGCGTCCGCACGGCCCTCGCGTGGGCCGGAGGTGTTCCCATCTAATGAGCACGCAAGTTCCCGAATCTGTCGAAGAGGAATCGACCACGGAGACGGCGTCCGCCGGCAAGCAGAAGCGCGACGCGAAAAAGCGCGAGCGCGCCGAGCGAGTCCAAGAGCAGCGCGAGGCCGAGGCGGCCGAGAAGGCGCGCTCCGCGGACGACACGTTCCACCTCAAGGTCTTCCGTTACGACCCCGAGGTGCCGGAGAAACAGGAGCCCCGCTTCGACGACTTCCACGTCCCGTACAAGCAGGGGATGACGGTCCTCGACGCCCTCATGTGGGCGCGGGACCACTACGACTCCTCGCTTACCTTCCGGCACTCCTGCCGGCAGGCCATCTGCGGGTCCGACGCGCTGTTCGTCAACGGCTCGCAGCGACTCGGCTGTAAGACCCAGCTGTCGGACCTCTCGGAGCCGATTCGGGTCGAGCCGCTCCCGCACGCCGACGTGGTCAAAGACCTCGTCGTCGACATGGAGCACTTCTACGACCAGATGGAGTCGGTCGAGCCGTACTTCCAGACGAACTCGCTTCCGGACGGCGAACTCGACGAGCAGCGCCAGACGCGCGAGAACCGCGAGAAGGTCAAGATGTCCACCCGCTGCATCTGGTGTAGCGCGTGTATGTCCTCGTGTAACATCGCCGCCGGCGACAACGAGTACCTCGGTCCCGCGGCCATCAACAAGGCCTACCGCTTCGCCATGGACGAACGCGAGGGCGAGGACATGAAACAGCGCCGCCTCGAAATCCTCGAACAGGAACACGGCGTCTGGCGCTGTCAGACCCAGTTCTCCTGTACCGAGGTGTGCCCGAAGGACATCCCCCTCACGGAGCACATCCAGGAACTCAAGCGCGAGGCGATTAAGAACAACCTGAAGTTCTGGTGAACTTCCCGGTGAAACCCTGAAGTTCGACCAACCCTACGACACACCCAAACACACCATGTACGAACACGACGTTATCGTAGTCGGCGCGGGCGGGGCGGGCCTGCGCGCGGCGATTGCGGCACACGAGGAAGGGGCCGACGTGGCCATCGTGTCGAAGCTCCACCCGGTCCGAAGTCACACGGGCGCGGCGGAGGGCGGCATCAACGCCGCGCTCCGCGAAGGCGACTCGTGGGAGGACCACGCGTACGACACGATGAAGGGCTCGGACTATCTGGCAGACGCGCCGGCGGCCGAGACCCTCTGTAAGGACAGCCCGAAAGAGACCATCAAGCTCGAACACTGGGGGATGGCGTTCTCCCGTGACGACGACGGCCGCGTCAGTCAGCGACCGTTCGGTGGGCTCTCGTTCCCGCGGACCACCTACGCGGGCGCGGAGACGGGCCACCAGCTGCTCCACACGATGTACGAGCAGCTCGTCAAGCGCGGCATCAAGGTCTACGACGAGTGGCACGTGACCCGACTGGCCGTCTCCGACGAGGAGAAGCCCGAGGACCGAAACTGTCACGGCATCGTCGCCTACGACGTGCAGACCGGACAGGTTGAGGGCTTCCGCGCCCGCAACGGCGTCATCCTCGCCACCGGCGGTCTCGGACAGGTCTACGACCACACGACGAACGCGGTCGCCAACACCGGCGACGGCGTCGCCATGGCCTACCGCGCCGGCGCGCCGATGGAGGACATGGAGTTCATCCAGTTCCACCCGACGACGCTCCCCTCGACGGGCGTCCTCATCACCGAGGGTGTCCGCGGCGAGGGCGGTATCCTCTACAACGAGGACGGCGAGCGCTTCATGTTCGAGTACGGCTACGCGAACAACCTCGGCGAACTCGCCTCGCGCGACGTTGTCTCCCGGGCCGAACTCACGGAGGTCAACGAGGGCCGCGGCATCGAAGACGAGTACGTCCACCTCGACATGCGCCACCTCGGTGAGGAGCGCATCATCGACCGCCTCGAGAACATCGTCCACCTCTCGGAGGACTTCGAGGGCGTCAACCCCCTCGAAGCGCCGATGCCGGTCAAGCCCGGCCAGCACTACGCGATGGGCGGTATCGAGACCGACGAGAACGGCGAGACGTGCATCTCCGGCCTCTACGCGGCCGGTGAGTGCGCCTGCGCGTCCGTCCACGGCGGCAACCGCCTCGGCGGCAACGCGCTCCCCGAACTCATCGTCTTCGGGAAGCGCGCCGGCCACCACGCCGCGGGCAAGGACATGGAGGAAGCCGAAATCACGACCGGCAAGGTCGGCGACTACGAACTCGGCGAGGTCGACTCGCCGGTCGAACTCGGCGAAGCCGGTATCGGCGAGGACGCCGTCGCGGACGGCGGGACGGCGGCAGACGCCGGCGCGTCCGCCTCCGGGGCCGACCTCGTCCAGCGCGCCGTCGAAGACGAGCGCGAGACCATCGACACCCTCCTGGAGCGAGAAGACGGCATCCAGCAGGCCGAGATTCGCGAGCGCGTCCAGAAGTCGATGACGCGCAACGTGAACGTCTTCCGCGAGGAGTCGGCGCTCAAGGACGCGCTCCGCGACATCCGCGAGGCGCGTGAACTCTACCAGGACGTGTTCGTCGGCGACAAGTCGCGGACGTTCAACACGGACCTCCTCCAGACGCTGGAGACGCGCAACATCCTCGACATCGCGGAGGCAATCACGCTCGGCGCGCTCGCGCGCAACGAGTTCCGCGGTGCCCACTGGCGCAAGGAGTACCAAGAGCGCCGCGACGAGGAGTGGCTCAAGCACACGATGCTCTCGTGGAACGACGGCCGCCCGGAACTCTGGTACAAGCCGGTCATCCTCGAAGGCGAGAACAAGACGTACGAGCCGAAGATTCGGAGCTACTGAGCCGACCTCGGCCCGTCCGAGTCGCGGACGACCTTCTCTTTCGACGCCGACACGACCCGACGCAGAGCGGCGCACCGACGGCGCTCACCCCGTCAAACCGTGAGACTGCGACCGAGTCCACCAACGGCTATTTGCCCGCTCGACCCTTACGTCCGACCGGAAGGGTGGCTCAGTGGTAGAGCACACCGGCACAGGCCCTCACGGTCGGTCCGGTGGTTTTCAATGGCTTCGCGTGGTTCGACTCCCGCCCCTTCCGTCTCGAAACCGCGGGCCGTCGAGGCGCGAGCGCGCCGAGTGGACCGCGACTCGCTTCGTTCGACGACAGTCGAAGTCGGCGGCGTCGAACGCCGCATTTCATACAATGTATATTCGTGACGGATACAACGATTCTCCCGAATTCGGGACGTTCGAAGCCTCACTCTCGTCCTCTGTTCTTCGACGATTGTTGTAAGAGAGTTTTATTATCGTCGAAGCAAAGAGGATGACAACGACCATGCAACAGACGGTTCCGACCATCGAAGTCCCCGGCGAACTCGAATCGCCCTCGGCCAAACTCGTGTACCTCTATCTCACCACGAACGACGGCGCGTCCATCACCGACCTGCAAAACGGGCTGGAGATGAAGAAAATCGCTCTCTACAGCATTCTCAGTACGCTCTCGAAGCGCGGCTTCGTCCGACAGGACGCCGAACACTACCACGTCGCTCAGTAACGGTCCGGTCCGTTAGTGATTTCTCGGTGAACGCGCCGCTCGCACCTGTGCGCCGTCGCGAACCATATCCTCGCAGTTCGGGCAGACGCGCGGATTCTCCATGCCATCGGGGGTGAAGACTCGGGCGTATGCGGGCGTCACGAACGAACCACAGTTCTGACATTCCGGCATGGTAACTAGTATCCTCCATGAATATCACATAAGTTTTCTCCCTACCCGAGTGCGAGAATCAAGCCGACGAGGAGGAGCGCGAAGATGAGAAGCGTCACGGCGAGCATGAACTGGTCGGTCGCGTTCATACCGAACAGGACGTTCCGGGTAAAGATAAAATTCCGTCTCGACGGCCGTCAACCGGCACGCAGGACGGCGTTCTCTGATTTTCTCCCACGATAACGAGGGGGTAGAACTAAATTCCTCGCCTCCGTCGGTCCCGTAACGGTCCTCCAATGGAGTTCGTGTACGCGCTGTCTGGGTTGTTCGCCGGGCTCTTTCTCGGAGCCGTGGCTGTCGTGACCGCGCTCACGTACACGCCCTACGGCGCGTCGCTGTTCGACACCGCGATAACGGCGTTAACCGGCGTCACGCTCCAACTGGGCAATCTCCTGTTCATCTCAGCGCTCACCGCATTCGCGTTCGAAGGACTGGCGATGAGCGGCATTCGGTACCCCGTCGTCGTCCCCGCGGCGTTCGCGTACGTACTGACCCACGTCACCGTCTACTACTCGTGCATCCGCATCACCGACCTCCAGTCGGAGCCGCTCGACCCCGACATTATCATCAAGCATAACCCGTTCCGCGCGCTCGTCCTCGGCGTGCCGGGGTCGCTCCTTCTCATCCGCGTGCGGTCGCCCGCCCGCCGGAACTGACGGCGCGTCGGCGCGGCTCTCGGTGCGACTGTGGCTCGTGACGGACGAGGCGAAGTAGGAACCCGAGCGAAACGGCGAGAGAAGCCAGGAGTGGGATTTGAACCCACGAAGTCTCGATTACAAGTCGAGTGCATGAACCGCCCATGCTCTCCTGGCGCGTCTGTCGATTACCGGTCCTCCTTTGAGTGTGTATCGTTTCGCATCGATTTCTCCAGTTCGACGCGGTGCGGTCGATAGCCGTGTCGCCGGTAGAACCGACGGGCGGCGGCGTTGTCCGCAAGCACGTCCAGCGCGACGGTATCGGCTCCGGCGTCCTCGAGCGCGGCCTCTGCGGCCGTCAGCAGTCGCGTGCCCACACCGGCGTCTCGGTGCGCCGGACGGACGAACAGGTTCCGAATCATCCCCCGTGTCGCGTCCTGTTCGTACGCCCCCGCCTCGATGTCGAACATGACGAAGCCGAGGATGTCGCCCGCCTCCGCGTCCTCCACGCCTTCCGCGCCGCTTCTGTCGCCTCCGCCGTCTCTGCCGGTCTCTCCGGTCGCGTCGTTCTCCTGTCCCTCTCGGGCGACGAGCACGCCGTCGGCGGCGACGTGTCGCGCCAGCGCCTCCCGAATCGGTGTTCGGTTGGCGTCGGCGCGGAGGTGCGACCCGAACGCCCGCTGGTCCGCGGCGAGTTCGACCCACAGGTCGTCGAGGTCGTCGAGGTCCGAAAACGCCGCCGAACTGACGCGCATGGGGGTCTGTCGTGGCTCTATCCGCTTTTAAGTGTCGCCGATTTGGGCCGAATTCGAGTAATCGAGGTCCTGCGGGGTGCCAAGCGGGGTCAGTAAAGACGACCGATGAAGAAAGATTTATCTATGTTTATCGTCCGCACATATCATGAGGATAGTTATCAATGGGTATTGCCGAAACCTACTCCCGTGGCAGGCAGTTCGCCATCGAGCGTCCGTTCGCGCTCGTCTTGGCGGTCATCGTAGTCGTACTTCTCGGTGACTTGCTTCGCGGGTTAGCAACAGGGCAGACGCAGTTTGCCGACATTGGCACGCTCGTCTGGGATGGTCTGATGCGGGGGCTCGTAATCGGCCTCGCGGGCATCGGGTTGTCGATGACGTACAGCATTCTAAACTTCGCTAATTTCTCGCACGGCGACTACATCACGGCCGGGGCGTTCTCGGGGTGGGCGACGACGTACCTCATCGCCGGGTTGGGACGCGCCGACATCGGCGCGCTCCTGCTCGTCGGGGCCGGGGGGTCGGTCTACGGCGGGACGCTCGGTATCGGGATGCTCTCGACGCCGCTCGCGGTCGTCGCCGGCATCGTCGTCTCCGGTGCGTTCGCCATCGCGCTGTCGCTGGCGGTCGACCGCACCATCTTCAAACCGATTCGGAACGAGGACGGCATCACGCTCCTCATCACGAGCATCGGGGTCGCGTTCGCGCTCCGCTACCTGATGCAGTTCGTCTTCGGCTCTGACGTGCGCGGCACGACCGCTCAGCCGCCCTCGGTATCGCTGTACTTCATCGACGGCACGGTCTTCATCAACGCGCACGACATCACGCTCCTCGTGGTCGCCTCGGCGCTGATGCTCGGGGTTCACGTGCTCTTACAGCGGACGAAACTCGGCAAGGCGATGCGCGCGATGGCCGACAACAAGGACCTCGCGCTCATCACCGGTATCTCGACCGAGCGCGTCGTCCGCGCGACGTGGATTATCGGCGGCGGGCTGACCGGGGTCGCCGGGTACATGTTCATTCTCTGGAAGGGGACCCTCGGGTTCAACGACGGGTGGCTCCTGTTGCTTCTCATCTTCGCCGCGGTCATCCTCGGCGGCATCGGCTCCATCTACGGGGCCATCGCCGGCGGCCTCGTCATCGGGCTGACGGCGTCGATGTCGGTCCTGTGGATTCCCTCGGCGTTCTCGCGGGCCGCGGCCTTCGTCGTCATGATCGTCATCCTCCTCGTGAAACCGTCCGGGCTGTTCAGCGGGAGGGCGACCGCATGAGCGTCCGCGACGACTTCACCGCCCGCATCCCGGGCGGCGACGCGGGTCTCATCGTGCTGGTCCTCCTCGGGACGTACCTCGCGTACGTCCTCGCCGGGCTCGTCCTCGGGTACACGCTCCGCGGACAGCTCAACTCCATCGCGACGCTGACGTTCTACATCGGCGTCTTCGCCATGCTGTCGCTCGCGCTCAACCTCCATTGGGGGTACACCGGGCTGTTCAACATCGGCATCGTCGGCTTCATGGCCGTCGGCGTCTACGTCACGGCAATCGTGACGAAACCGACGTACGTCGCCGGCGGGGCGGCGCAGGTCGGCGGTCTCGGCCTCCCGCTTTGGGTCGGCATCCTCGCCGGGATGCTCGCGGCCGCGCTCTTGGGACTCGTGGTCGCGCTGCCGGCGCTCCGGTTGCGGGCCGACTACTTGGCTATCGTCACCATCGCCATGTCGGAAATCGTCCGGTTCAGTTTCCTCTCGGGCGAACTCCAGCAGTTCCAGTTGCTCGGTAACCGCGTCGGCTTCGGCGGCGGGTCGGGCCTCATCCTCGACTTCGCTCCGCCGCTGGAGGCGTTGCTTCGCGGTGTCGGTCTCTGGAACGGCTATCTCGGGTTCGTCGACGCCTTCCAGGTCGTGGTGCCGAGGAACCCCAAGCCGGTCGTCGACGGCCTCATCTACGGGCTGTTGCTCCTCGGCTTCGTCGCGGGGTTCTACTGGTTGCTCAAGCGCACCGGCGAGTCGCCGTTCGGTCGCGTGCTGAAGGCCATCCGCGAGGACGAAGACGTGGCGAACGCCCTCGGCAAGAACACGGACCGGTTCAAAATCAAGTCGTTCATGCTCGGCTGTGCGCTCATGGGACTCGCCGGCATCCTCTGGCTCGTCCCGCAGGGCGCGGTGACGCCGAACTTCTTCCGCCCGCGCGTGACGTTCTTCGTCTGGATCGCGCTCATCATCGGCGGGGCCGGCTCGAACACGGGGAGCGTCCTCGGTGGAGCCATCTTCGCGGCGGTGCTCTACCAGGGACCGCGGTACTTCCAGAATCTCGTGTCGGCCGTGTTCCCCAACCTCGACTCGCCGTCCGGCTTCGGGCAGGCAATCTCGCCGCTCATCTCGCAGTTCGACCCCGTGCCGTTCCTCCTGTACACGGTCGACAGCATCCGGCAACTCCAGTTGGTCGTGATGGGACTCGTACTCATCTGGCTGATGCACAACCGGCCGGAGGGGATGCTCGGCTACCGCAAGGAGACCGCGTCCGTCATCCCGCTGTCGCGGCCGAAGTCGATGGCCGCGGACGGCGGCGACGACGACTCGGTCCGCACCGACGGCGGTGTCGACGCCGCGGCTCAGGGAGGTGAGACCGATGAGTGACGCCGCCGACCAGCCCGTCGAAGACGTGGCGAACAAGGTCGACGAGGGCGCGCTCGGCGCGTTCGCCTCCGGCGTCGATACGTCGGTCGACTACCCGCTGCAAGTCGAGGGACTCGAGAAGTCCTTCGGCGGCATCACCGCCGTCGACGGCGCGACCTTCGAGGTCGAGTCCGGAACGCTCACGGGACTCATCGGGCCGAACGGGGCCGGCAAGTCCACGACGTTCAACCTCATCACGGGCATGCTCAAGCCCGACGCCGGGACGGTCACGTTCAACGGCGAGGACATCACCGGCGAGGAACCCCACCAAATCGCCAACCGCGGGATGGTTCGGACGTTCCAAATCGCCCGCGAACTGAGCGAGATGACGGTCCTCGAAAACATGATGCTCGCGCCGAAAAACCAGCGCGGTGAGGCGCTGTGGCGCTCCGTCATGCCGGGCGTCCGCGACGACGTCCGCGAACAGGAAGAGGAACTGCTCGAACGCGTCTGGGAGGTGCTCGACTTCTTCGACATCGCCCACATCGCAGAGGAGTACGCGGGCAATCTCTCCGGCGGCCAGCGCAAACTGCTCGAGATGGCGCGGGCGCTTCTGACCGACCCCGACATGCTGCTGTTGGACGAGCCGTTCGCCGGGGTCAACCCGACGCTGGAGAAGAAGCTACTCGAACACGTACACGAACTCCGCGAGCAGGGCTACACGTTCCTGCTCGTCGAACACGACATGGACCTCATCATGGACAACTGTGAACACGTCATCGTCCTCCACCAGGGCTCGGTGCTCACGGAGGGGACGCCCGACGAGATTCGGAGCAACGAAGAGGTCATCGAGGCCTACCTCGGAGGCAACGTATGAGCGTCGACGCCAACACCGACGCGACGAGCGGCGCGGGCGTCGAGGGGCGCGACGACGTGCTTCTGCGCGTCCGCAACCTCGACGCCGGCTACGGCGACCTCCAGATTCTCACCGACGTCGACATGGACGTGTTCGACGGCGAGTACGTCACCATCGTCGGGCCGAACGGGGCCGGCAAGTCCACGACGATGAAGTCGGTCTTCGGGCTGACCGCCCACATGGGCGGCAACGTCCGGTTCAAAGACGAGGACATCACCGGCCGCCGACCCGAGGACATCATCCACGTCGGCATCGGCTACGTCCCGCAGAACGACAACATCTTCCCGACGCTGACGGTCGAAGAGAACCTCGAGATGGGCGCGTACATTCTCGACGAGGTGCCGCAGGACGCCATGGAGGCGGTCTATGAGCGGTTCCCCATCCTCAGAGAGCGGAAAGACCAGAAGGCGGGCACCATGTCCGGCGGGCAACAGCAGATGCTCGCGATGGGTCGCGCGCTCATGCTCGACCCCGACCTCCTGCTCTTAGACGAGCCGTCGGCGGGGCTCGCGCCCGACCTCGTCGAGGAGATGTTCGACAAAATCGACGAAATCAACGAGGCCGGCACGGCCATCCTGATGGTCGAACAGAACGCGAAGGAGGCGCTCCGGCGCTGTGACCGCGGCTACGTCCTCGCCAACGGACAGAACCGCTACATGGACACCGGCACCGCGCTCCTCGAAGACGAACAGGTCCGGCAGGACTTCCTCGGCGGATAGTCCGTCCCGACGGTCCACGCTATTTTTTCGGCGCTCACTCGCAGACGGACTCGAACGACTCGACCGAGAGACTGCCGTCTCTACTGTCGCCGACGCCGTCGTCGCTGCCATCGTCGTCGTCATCATCGTCACCGTCTGAACCGCCGCCGAGCGTCGCCGTCGCGTTCGCGTTCCAGCAGTCGCACGCCGCGTAGGAGGCCTTCGAGAGGAGGCCGCGGCGCTTCATCGACGCATAGCTGTCAGCGGTCGTATGAGTGACTTGTGTCGGTCAAGTTGTGTGCGACTCGCGGAGCGCGGCCGCTCGCGTCGTCGGCGACGAAGAAAAAATCGGGTCTGTCGGGTCGGTCTTAGCTGTCCGGGCCGGAGAGCGCCGTCTCGATGACGGAGGAGTACGACGACTCGCCGATGTTGAACGCGACCTGGTTGTACACCTCGCCCTCGAACGAGTCGCTGAACACGTTCGAGAAGCGCTCCGAGAGCTGCTGGCCGTAGTCGTTGTTGACGTACAGCGTCGAGACCGAACTGACTTCGAGGCGCTCGGCCATGACCTGCGCCATGACGCGGCCCTGCAGGAAGTCGGACGGTGCAGTCCGGAAGATGAAGTCGTTGTCTTCGAGGTTCGAGACGGACAGCGCCGTCGAGGACGGCGAACAGCCGACGATTTCGTTCGGGATGAACGCCTGCTGCGAGACGGGGACGTTCACGCCGGACGACGCGGACCCACAGACCGAGGGAACGCCCGCGGAGACGAGCGACTGCGCGGCGGAGACACCGGCGTCCGGGGACGTTTGGGTGTCTTCGATTTGCGCGTTGACGGAGAGTCCGGCCGGGTTGGCGTCGTTGACCTGCATGACCGGAATCTGACCGGCCTGAATCATCGGCGCACCGACGGCCGCGAGGTCACCGGTCTCGGGCAGGAGGATACCGACCGACATCTCGCGGTCGGAACCGCCCGGGCCGCTGTCCGCGGACGGGCCGTTCCCGTCGGGGTTCTCACCGGCGAACGACTGCGTCTCGACGCTCGACGTGGCGTTGTTCTCGGCATCGAACTCCCAGATGGCGTACGCGGCTTCCGCCGGGTCGCCGTTCTCGTCGAAGTTGACGGACGAGGACGCGCCCTGATAGTTGATGTCTTCGCCGTTCGCGGCCGCCTCGACGCCCTCGACGAGGTTGTCGGGGCCGACGGTCATCCCCTCGGGGTTCGCCATCCGGCGCATCTGGTCTTTGATGGCCGGGCCGGAGTTCTCGCCGGCGGCGGCGTTCGCGAGCAGCTGAATCGCGACCGAGTCGTACGTCTGCGACGTGAAGACGCCGGGTGCTGCGCCGTACTCGTCTTGGAACAGCTGATTGAACGTGTCTTGGTTCGGACCGCCCGCCGCGGGTGCCGTCCCGGTCACGTTCGCCATGTCGTTGCCGACCTGCCCGGGCATCGAGCCGGAGCGCATCCCGTCGGGCACGAGTATCTCCTCGCTCCCGTCGGACGCGCTGTAGTAGTCACGGAACAGTTGAATACCGCTTTCGGGGTAGCCGATAACGACGAGCCCCTCGGGGCCACCGCCACCGCCGCCGCCACCGATGCATCCGGATAAGCCAGTCAAGCCTGCCGCGCCCGCGGCTCCCACTCCCTTGAGGAAGTCGCGGCGTACGATATCACGTACCATGTGAAAGGCAATGGCAACTCCCACTTATAAAATTTACTCCCCGCGTTTGAAAAGCCATGATAATTGCGACCGACGGCGGTGCGAGAATCGGCTGTGTGAGAACGTCAGACAACGTTCTTTATATACGCTCGCGTCGGAGCCGGTGAATCGCTGCGTTCAAACCCGTTCGCGGGCGTCTTTGGGACAATGACTATCCCGTCGTTCGTCATCGGTATCGCGGGGGGGAGCGGTGCCGGGAAAACCACCGTGGCCCGACTCATCACGGAGAACGTCGGCGAGTCCGTGACACGGATTCCGATTGACAACTACTACAAAGACCAGAGTCACTTGGAGATGGCCGAACGCGAGCAGTTGAACTACGACCATCCCTCGGCGTTCGAGTGGGACCTCCTGTACGAACAGCTCTCGGAGTTACTGGAGGGGAGAGCGGTCGAAATGCCGCAGTACGACTTCGAGATTCACAACCGAAAGCCCGAGCGGGAGACCGTCGAACCGACCGACGTCATCATCCTCGAAGGAATTCTCGCGCTCTACGACGAGGACGTAAACGAGATGCTCGACCTCCGACTCTACGTGGAGACCGACGCCGACGTTCGCATCCTCCGGCGCATCCAGCGCGACGCCATCGACCGCGGACGCGACCTTCAGGGCGTCATCGACCAGTACCTCTCGACGGTCAAGCCGATGCACGAGCAGTTCATCGAGCCGACGAAGAAACACGCGGACCTCATCATCCCAGAGGGAGCCAACAGCGTCGCCGTCACGCTCCTCGAAGAGAAAGTCCAAGCCGAAGTCGAAGGCGACGAGACGCGCACTTGGGAGCGCGACGCTATCGAGCGGGAAGTCCAAGAGCGGACCTCGTTTCAGGGGTCCGGCAACTGAGTCGGCGTCGCGGGCCGAAAATCGGAGCCTCGAAGCTTACGCCTTCTTGCCGGTGACGAACTGCTCTGCGCCCTCGTAGAACCAGAAGCCGTTCTCGCGCATCGCCTTGCCGACTGCCTTGTGCAGTTCGACGAAGTCGCCGAACTCCTCGCCTTCGACGTGTTCGAAGATGTCCGAAAGCGAGACGACGCGATCGTAGTCGAGTCGGATGGGGTGGTCGCCGAACTCATCGACGAACTCCGCTTTGTTCAGCGGGAAGTCCTCGTCTTCGTCGACCTTCTTCGCGATGACCGCCTGGCCGTACTTGCGTCCGCCTTCGCTCCCCTCTTCGCCGTCCGGGTCGTGTGGCCAATCCATACCCGAACGTTGGCAGGCCGATTCAAAGCCGTTACGCATTTGTGGGGATTTGTCACGCGGAACGTCGCGGTCGGGTCGCCGTCGCAACTCCGTGTAGTTTGGTACCGATGAACAAGAAATATACGCGTGGCACGCCATCGTTCTTGGAGTCATGCGAGCGACCGAGCGCCCGACGTTCGAATCCGAGGCCAGCAAGCTGATTTACGAGTACGTCGAGCGGCACGGCACCGCCAAGCGAAACGTCCTCCTCGACGTCGCGCCCGTGTCGTCCGACGAGTTCCGAACCGAACTGGACCGACTGAAATCCCGCGGCTATCTGGAAGAGGACGGCGGCACGCTCCAGTTGGCGCTCGACGTGGGAGCCATCGAGGAACACGAGACCGACGCGGGAATCGTCACTATCCGACCCGCCCGCCAGCGCGACTTCGAGGGGCTCATCGACGCGATTCGAGACGTGACGTCCGAGGAGACGTACGTCGTCGCCGAGACCATCGCCGAGCAACTCCTCTACGACGAGGCGGTCACGCGGCACAACCGGGTGGAGTCTCGGGTGTTCTTCGTCGCCACTATCGGCGAGGAGGTCGTCGGCTGGACGCACCTCGACCTCCCGCAGGTGTCGCGCATCCGCGAGACCGCCCAGCAGACCGTCGGCGTCAAGGAGGACTACCGCGGGTCGGGCATCGGGAGTCTCCTGCTTCGCCGCGGCCTCGACTGGGCCGAAGCCAACGGCTTCCGGAAAGTGTACAACAGCGTTCCGATGACGAACGACCGCGCGCTGGAGTTCCTTGGCGACCACGACTGGGAGACAGAAGCGATTCGCAGGGACCACTACACCATCGGCGACGAACACGTCGACGAAGTGATGATGGCGTACCGGTTCTGACCGGGTCGAGGGCTGCGGGTCGCTTTTTGTGGGGTCGTCGGTGTCGCTTGGAGCGGACGCGGTGGGACTGGGATTTGAACCCCACTCGCTCCGCTCACGTCGTTCGCTCCGCTCCCCGCTTCAAATCCCAGTCCGTCTCCACGTCACACGTTCACCGGAGACGCGCAGCTAAACCTGCGCGTCTCGGTTCTCTGAGAATGCGGTGGGACTGGGATTTGAACCCAGGATTCCGTGAGGAAACCTGCTTTCAAGGCAGGCGCGTTAGGCCACTCCGCCATCCCACCTTCGCACGACAGTTTTGAGTCGGATACCTAAGTGTTGTCGCTTCGCTCAGTCGCGGACGAGTTCCAACACGCCGTCGGTCGATTCGACCCGAAGCCCCTTCTCGAAGACGAACGTCGTCGTGTGCTCGGGGACGAGGCGCTCGGATTCGACCCGCGAGCGGAGCATCGGCACGACCGTGGCGAGGTCCGCGCCGGTTTCGAGGACGGGGAGCATCGGGATGTAGTCGAGGCCGTGGCCCGCGTCGTCGGCGCGCTCGGCGAGCGTCTCGACTTCCGGCTCCGCGTAGGCGTCGGTGAAGTCGATGGGGTCGAGGAAGCCCGAGAAGTAGACGCGCCCTTCCGTCGAAGGACCGAGGACGACCGGCGTGCTCCGGAGTTTCATCGCCGCGCTGTCGATGTGGGTACGCCCGAGAAGCGGCGCGACCGGGCGGACGACGGCGACCGAGTGGACCTCCTCCTCGTTGAGGAGATGCGAGACGGTGTTGCCCGCGCGGGCGGAGAACGACGACCCGACCTGCGGTTCGAACCGCGCGTCGTCGGTGCCGCCGAGGGCGTCGGCGACGACGCTCCGAACCTCGGCTTCCGAGTCGTGGTCCCCGGCGAACTCGTCGGGGATGTCGTCCTCGGTGCGGTAGTTGACGAGGAGGTCGCCGCCCGACCGCTCGACGGCGATACAGACGTCTTTGAGCATCGCGGCGTAGAGCTCCGCGGCTTCGGACTCGGAGAGCAGACTCGTCTCCGCGAGTTCCGAAAGCACCAGTCCCGGCCGCGGCGGTTCGGCGAGTACGGCGATGACCGTCATACCCTCCCCTCGCGCCGGGGCGCCCTTGAACCCGCCGCTTGCGGGACGCGCCCCCGGACGCGGCGGGGGCCGTCCGTCCGTCTCAGCGACTCTGCCGCCCTTTCGTCTGCCGGTAGTCCCGGCCGAACACCGACTCGCGGACGTGTTCGACGAACGCCTCGGCGTCGGCGTCGGTCAGGCGCTCCGGCTCCTTTATCGGGACGAGTTCGAAGCCGCGGCCGCGGATGGTCGTCGCGTGCTCCGCGTCGATGTCGAAACTGTCGGCCGCGCGCGTGGTGTAATCGAACGCGAGCGCCTCCAGCGCGGCCTGTCCGACGGGGACGATGATGTGCGGATTTATCATCCGAATCTCCGCGTTCAGGTAGGGCTCGCAGGTCGCGACTTCGTTATCGGTCGGCCCGCGGTCGGGGTGCCGACAGCGCGTGAGGTACGTGAAAAAGACGTTCTGCACGTCCGGTTCGTCGGCGTCAGGCTCGGACCGGACGAACCCGAGGTCGCCGAGGATGCGCTGGACGCGCTGGCCGGCCTCGTCGCCGGTGAAGGGGACGCCCGTCCGCTCCGCGGCCGCGGTCGGTGCCTCGCCGACGAACAGGAACTCCGCGCCCACGTCGCCGTAGCCGTGGACGACCTGCTCGCGCGTCTCGCAGAGCGCCGAGCAGTTCGTGCAGTCGGTGTCCATCGAGAAGGGGTTCCGGAACTGGCGTTGGTGTGCGTCCACACCCTCGAATTCGGCTCCGGGACCAAAACCCGCCCGGTCCGGGCAGATAGTCCATCCGCCCCGCCTCTGTACCTTCCATTTATCCCTCGCTGACGGGGCTCGGCCGAGACGCCGGCGGTGCGTGGTGAAAGTGAACACGCGGCGAACAGGCGGAGACGTGAGTGAAGACGGCGCTGTCGCGTGAATCACGGAATCGTGAAAAGCGGAAGTGAACCGACTGGCGTCGGTCGCGGATTGGTTGCGGGTCGGTTGCGAGGCGGGGGAGAGGCGCGAAGCGGGCGGTCGGGAAGTCAGTTCAGCGGTCGATGCCGCCCTGTGCCTTGATGTCCATGATGTGGCGGACGTTCAGGTAAATCTCCTCGGGCGAGGTGTCGCCGTCGGGGTCGTAGAGGTCGCTGACGCGGTAGAGGATGGCCGACACCTGTCGGCTCTCGGAGGACTCGCCGTAGATGTCGTCGGCGATTTCGCGGAGGAACGCGACGCGCTCGGGGTCCGCGGGGAAGTCGGCGTCCGAGTCCGGGGCCATCTCCCAGTCGACCTCCTCGGAGTCCGCGTCGGCGTCGGGCTCTTCCTCGAGTCGTCCGTCGTCGCTCATCGCTCGCTGACGGTCCGCCGCTGGACGATGCCGACCATGTCGGCGATGTTCTCGGTCATCACGCGGAACGCGTCGGCCGTCTCGTCGTCGTCTTCGAGGACGATGGGCTTGCCGCCGTCGCCGCCCTCGCGGACGGCCGGGTCGAGCGGGAGCGCCCCGAGGAACGGCAGGTCGTTCGACGCGGCGAACTCGCGGCCGCCGCCCGCGCCGAAGATGTCGTGGCGGTTCCCGCAGTCGGGACACCGGAACGTGCTCATGTTCTCGACGATGCCGAGGACGTTCGTGTCGTGCTTGCCGAACATCCGAAGCCCCTTGTTGGCGTCGTCGAGGGCGACGTTCTGCGGGGTCGTGACGATGACCGCGCCCGTGAGGGGAAGCGTCTGGAGGATGGACAGCTGGGTGTCGCCCGTGCCCGGCGGCAGGTCGAGGACGAGGTAGTCGAGACTGCCCCACTCCACGTCCTCGACGAGCTGGGTGAGAAGCTGGTGGACCATCGGACCGCGCCAGATGACGGGGTCGTCGTCGCCGACGAGGAAGGCCATCGACATGAGCTTCATCCCGTACTTCTCCGGCGGGACGATGGTCTGGTCTTGGGTCGCCTGCGGCGCTTCCTCGGCGGCGACCATCCGCGGGACGTTCGGGCCGTAGATGTCGGCGTCGAACAGGCCGACGCGTGCGCCGAGCTTCGAGAGGCCCGCCGCGAGGTTCACGGCGACCGTCGACTTCCCGACGCCGCCCTTCCCGGAGGCGACGGCGATGATGTTCTTCACGCCGGGGAGGACCTCCTCGTCGGGGTCGCGGTCGTTCGGAATCTTGGCGGTGAGGTCGGCCTCCAGTCCGTCCTCGGCGAGGACCTCGCGGATTCGACGGCCGATGTCCGTCTCCGCCGGGGAGTACGGGGCACCGAGCGCGAGCGAGATGCGGGCGGTGTCGCCGTCCACCTCGACGGCGTTCACCAGTCCGAGCGAGACGATATCGTCTCCGAGGTCAGGGTCCTCGACCGCACGCAAGCGGTCGCGTACGTCGGCTTCGTCCATGTCCGTCACTCCGGCGGTGCGGCCGATAAGAGTTTTGTAAGGTCACGTCGCGTAGTGATGGGCGTGATTGACGACCCGCGCCATCGAGAGTCGCACCGGGCTCTGACCGACTACGGGGCGTCGTCAACTCGTGTGGCCGGGGCGTCGCTGACCTGACCACTACCGAGTTCTGGGTGCGGCGACCGTAACGGAATATAGTTACCCCGTCCCGGTCATCGACAGCGAATTTATCAACGTACACTCCCAGGATTCGGTATATGGTGCTGGTGGACGACTTTGGCCGCGAGGTAACCGGCGTTCGAATCTCTCTGACTGACCGGTGTAACTTCGACTGCGTCTACTGCCACAACGAAGGGTTGGGCGACACGCGCGGGCCGATGGACCCCTCGGACGAGGAGATGAGCGCCGACGACGTGGTCCGGTTTCTCGAAGTCGTCGAGGAGTACGGCGTCGAGAAGGTGAAGTTCACCGGCGGAGAGCCGATGCTCCGCTCGGACCTCGAAGAGATTATCCGCCGGACGCCCGACTCGATGGAGACGTCGCTCACCACGAACGGGACGTTCCTCGGCGACCGCGCCGAGGACCTCGTCGCGGCCGGGCTCGACCGCGTGAACGTCTCGCAGGACGCCCTCGACCCCGAGGCGTTCGCCCAAATCACGAAGTCCGGCGCGTACGACAAGGTGATGGAAGGCGTCAAGGCCGCGGTCGACGCCGGTCTCACGCCCGTGAAGCTCAACATGGTCGTGTTCACGAAGACCGCGGGCCACGTCGAGGAGATGGTCGAGTACGTCGCCGAAAACGAGGGGCTACAGCTCCAACTCATCCAGTACATGCCCGAACTGACAGGTCGCCCGGAGTGGAACATCGACATCGAGCGCGTCCACCGGTGGCTGGCCGACCTCGCCGACGAGGTGGAGGTCCGTGACATGCACCACCGCCGCCGCTACTACGTCGGCAAGGGAATGGTCGAAATCGTCGACCCCGTGGAGAACCCGGAGTTCTGCGCCAACTGCCATCGCGTGCGCGTAACACACCAAGGCTACCTCAAGGGCTGTCTCAACCGCAACGACGACCTGCGCCCGATGGGCGAGATGAGCCGCGCGGATATCCGTGAGACGTTCGAGGCGGTCGTCGCCAACCGCGTGCCGTACTACGGCGAGTACCTCGTCCGCGACGGCGACGACGGCTGGACCATCAACGAAGAGTACATCGGCGCCTGAGCGCCGGTCGCCCCGACGCGCGAGCTTTTCTCCTCCGGGGACCTCTCGGGGCGCATGACTGTCACCGTCGAGCGAGTGGTCCTCGCGACGGACGGGAGCGCATCCGCGGCGACCGCCGCGGCCCACGCGGTGTTTCTCGCCCGCGTCCTCGACGTGCCGCTCCACGTCGTCTCCGCGACCGGCACGCCGCCGGCTCCCGCAACCGAGACCGCCGCGCCGTCCGCGAGCGCCGCCTTCGAAGCCGAGGAAGCGGTCGGCGCGGTCACCCGGCGGGCGCTCCTCGCGGGCGTCCGTTTGACCTCGGAAGTCGCCGGCGGCCCGGCCGCGACCGTCGTGGAGCGCGCCGTCGGCGACGGCGACCTGCTCGTTCTCGGCCGGCGCGGACGGACCGACTCGGGTCGGTTCCTCGTCGGGTCGGTCGCGGAGCGGATTCTCGACGACCCACCGGCCCCGACGCTCGTTGTTCCGGCCGGCCTCTCGCAACCGACGTACCGGCGTATCGCGCTCCTCGCCAGCGACGCGCCGTCGTCGGAGCCGACCGCAACGCTCGCCCGCCGCATCGCCGCGGCGACTCGCGGGACGCTCGAACCGCTCGCGGTCGTCGACGAGCGCGACGCCGCAATCGCGTCGCCGGAGACGCGCCGGGCACTCGAACGGGAGGCGAGAACCCGCGTGAAGGACGTCGTCGCCGCGGCCGCCAGAGACGCCGTCGAGTCCGGCGGAACCGTCCGCACCGGCGTCCCCACGGCCGAACTACTGGCGCACGTCGAACGGACGGGAGCTGACGCGGTCGTCCTCGGCGTCGGCGGGAACGGCAGGAGTGGCAGGAGCGGTGGGGACGGTGGGAGTGACGGGAGCGATGAAAACGGAGAGAGCGGCGACGCACCCCGCCCCTCGGAACATCGCGCCACCGAGGTCGTCGCCAACCGAACCGTCCGTCACGCGGCAGTTCCAACGCTCGTCGTCCCGACTCCGGACGATGCCGGGAACGACGCCGACAACGGCGGGCCGTACGAGCACCGTTGAAACGCTGAAACAGTTTTTAGAAGTTCCATTCAATTTATACGTCCCCACTACTCAGGGTATCGTGTTGATTGTACGTTCAGTCAGCCCCCCGGCGTGGACGTACGATCGCGTTCGTCTCTCCCCCCATCCCCACCGACGGACGCGACCCAACACCCGAACCCCACCACCCCTCTACACTCCATGAAACTCTCACGTGCACTTGCGGTCTTGCTGGTCGTCTTGGTCGCCGTACCGAGCCCAGCGATGGCCGGCATCGTCGGTGAACCGAACCTTCAGGCGTATGCGCCGAGCAACAAACTCGTTCCCGGACAGGAGTCTTCTCTGAACGTCGTCGTGACTAACTACGGCGGCGACAGCGAGTACCGGAAGTTCGCCTCCTCCGAGAGCTCCGGCACGCTGAGCGACCAACAGCGCTCGGCGCTCGAAGCGCAGGTCAAATCGACGCGAAACGTCAGGCTCACACTCGAATCCGGCGACGCGCCGGTCGAGGTTAACACCGCGACGCTCCCGGTCGGCGACATCCCGCACGCGACCCAGCGGGACGCGACGTTCTCCGTCTCCGTCAAGGAGAACGCCACGCCGGGCACCTACGAGATGACGCTCGTCGCGAAGTACGAACACGACTCGTCCGTCCGCGACGACGGTGACGTGCAGAACGAAGAGGAAAAGACCGAAGAGATTCCGGTGACCGTCGTCGTCGAGCAGGCCCCGCGCTTCGAGGTCGTCTCGGTGAACACGACCGCGCAGGTCGGCGGGAGCGGGACCACCACCGTCACGATGCGTAACATCGGGACGCTCCCCGCGTTCGATTCGTCCGTCACCGCGACCTCGCAGAACCCCTCGGTGACGTTCGGTCAGTCCGCCTCCGCGACCCGGTACGCCGGCTCGTGGGGCATCAACGAGACGCGCCAGCTCGAATACGAGACGAGCGTCGCCTCCTCCGCCGCCGTCCAGCAGTACGCCCTCTCGCTCGGGGTGAGCTACGAGGACGAAGACGGCGTCGCCAAGCAGTCGAAGAACCTCGCGACCGGCGTGACGCCGGTGGCCGAACAGGAGTTCTCCATCGACGCCGAGCAGTCGACGCTCCGCGTCGGCCGCGAGACGACCGTCAGCGGGACGCTCACGAACGACGGCCCGCAGACGGCCCGCGACGCGGTGCTCACCATCTCCTCGCAGTCGCCGAACACGAACATCAAAGAGACCGAGTACGCGCTCGGCACCCTCGGCGTCGGGGAGTCCTCCGACTTCTCGTTCTCGGTCGAGGTGACCGACTCCGCGGACGCCGGCCAGCGGCAACTGAGCTACACCGTCGAGTACCGCAACGCCGAGGGCGACACTCAGCAGTCGAAGGAACTCGTGATGAACGCCGAGGTGCAACCCAAGCAGAACCTCTTCGGCGTGACCGCGAAGAACGGGAGCATCGAGGCGGGCGGCTCTCACACCGTCACCCTCGTCGTGACCAACAACGGCGATGAGACCTACCGCAACATCGACGCGAAGGCCTTCGCCGACAGCCCGCTGACGCTGGACGACGACACCGCGTTCATCCAGGAACTCGAACCCGGCGAGTCGACCGAGATTCCCCTCGAACTGAGCGTCGGGTCCTCGGCTAACCCGAAGGCCTACTCGTTCGACATCGACTTCCAGTACGAAAACGAGGACGGCGAGCGCAAACTCTCCGACTCGTACCCCGTCGCCGTCGAAGTCACCGAATCGACGGGTGGCGGCGGCCTCTCGATGCCCCTCGTCGGCGGCCTCATCGTCGTCGGACTGGGCGTCGTCGGCTTCCTCTGGTACCGCCGCTAACCGCCCCACTTTCCCCCCACAATGATTGACTACGAAGTGTACGTCGACCGCCTCGGCGGGTTCATCGTCGAGAACCCCGGCAGAGTCGTGGCGCTGTTCTTCGTGCTGACGCTCGTCTTCGGGGCCGGACTCGGAAACATCTCGACCGACTCCGGCACCTCGCAGTTCACCGAAGACTCGCCCGCACAGGAAGCGCTCGACGACGTCAACCGGGAGTTCTCACCCGCGTTCGAGACGAGTACGGGGAGCACCCAACTCATCCAGCGGGACGACAACGTCCTCTCGAAACCGGCGATGCTCGACATGTTGCGGCTCCAAGAGCGCGCCTTGAGCCGGCCCGACCTCCGGGCGACATCCGCGTCGAGCGTCGCGTCCACGGTCGCCCAAACGCTGGACCCGTCGGCGACGACCCTCGACGAACAGATAGACGCGCTCGAATCGGCCTCGCCGAGCGAGGTCCGCGCGGCGGCCAAGCAGGCGACTGCGAACCCGCAGGTCTCGTCGCTCCTGAGCGACGACTTCAACCGCCAGTCCGTCAAGGCCTCCGCGACCATCGGCGTCGTCAGCCACGAGGTCCCCGGCCTCTCGTCGAGCGCCGGCACCTCCGGAACCAGCCCGATGACGGACATCCAAGAGGAGATTCAGACGATGACCTCCGTCTCGGACAGCGACATCCGCGTGTTCGGGAGCGGCATCATCTCCGGCGAGTTGGGTAACGTCATCGCCGACTCGCTGCTGCTCGTGGTGCCGGCGGCGGTGCTCCTCATCTTCGGGTTCCTCGTCGTCGCCTACCGCGACCCCATCGACCTGCTCCTCGGCGTCGTCTCGCTCGTCATCGCCGTCATCTGGACGTTCGGGTTCATGGGCCTCGCGGGCATCGCGTTCAGCCAGATGCTCATCGCGGTGCCGCCGCTGTTGCTCGCGGTCGGTATCGACTTCGGGCTCCACGCGGTGAACCGCTACCGCGAGGAGCGCGTCAAAGACCTCGCGCCGGTCCCCTCGATGCGGACCACCATCAAACAGCTCTCGGTCGCGTTCTTCATCGTCACCGGCACGACCGTCCTCGGGTTCCTCGCGAACGCCACGAGCGACCTCGCGCCCATCCGCGACTTCGGTCTCGTCGCGGCGGTCGGCATCATCTTCACGTTCCTCGTCTTCGGGGTGTTCCTCCCCGCGGCGAAGCTCTACGCCGACGAACTCCGCGAGCAGTACAACGTGCCCGAGTTCGCCTCCGAGCCCCTCGGAAGCGAGGGCGGCATGCTCGCGCGGGTCCTGTCCGGCGGCGTCATCATCGGCCGGAAAGCCCCCCGCGCGTTCCTCGTGGTCATCCTGCTCACGACGGTCGTCGCGGGCGCGTACGGGACCGGCGTCGACACGACGTTCTCCCAGGAGGACTTCCTCCCGCCGGAGGACCAACCCGCCTACCTCCAACAACTTCCCGAGCCGTTCAAACCCGGCGTCTACACCGTCACGAAGGACCTGAACTACCTCGAAGACAACTTCGAGAGCACGCAGGGTGACAGCGTGACCATATACGTCGAGGGACAGTTACGACAGGACTCGTCCCTCGAGATGATTTACCGCAACGGCGAGGACCCGCCGGAGTCGTTCGTGACGGACGACCGCCGCGCGGAGGCGACCAGCATCGTCACGGTCATCCGGAACTACGCGGAACAGGACCCCGAGTTCGCCGCGCTCGTCGCCCGGAACGACGCCAACGGTAACGGCGTCCCCGACGACAACCTCGAGACGGTATACGACGAACTCCTCAGTTCGCCGGTATCGGACCAGGCGTCGTCGTACATCACGGAGGACTACCGGCAGACGCGCATCGTCTACACCGTCGAGGGCGACGCCACGCAGGACGAAATCGTCGCCGACGGGAACGTCGTCGCCGAGCGCCTCCGCATGGACTCCACGGCGACCGGGAGCACCGTCGTCTTCAAGGGAGTCTCCGACACGATTCTACTGTCGGCCATCGAGAGCCTCGCCGTCGCGCTCGCCGCGACTGCGCTGTTCCTGGTGTTGATCTACCAACTGCTCGAAGGGCAGTGGACGCTCGGCGTGGTGAACCTCGTGCCCATCGTCGTCTCCATCGCGCTCCTCGCCGGGACGATGCGCTACCTCGGCATCCCGCTGAACGCGTTGACGGCGACGATTCTCTCCATCGCTATCGGGCTGGGTATCGACTACTCCGCCCACGTTGTCCACCGGTTCGCCGACGAGTACAACACCGAAGGCCACGACCTCGACGAGGCGCTTCGGCTGACCGTCGGCGGGACCGGGGGCGCGCTCACCGGGAGCATGCTCACCACGACCACGGGCCTCGGCGTCCTCGCTATCGCCATCACGCCCGTCCTCGGACAGTTCGGGGTCGTGACCGCGCTGAGTATCTTCTACTCGTACCTCACCGCGCTCCTCGTCACGCCCTCGGCTATCGTCCTCTGGGAGCGACTGACCCAGCAGGATACCGCCGCCGCGGCACCCACGTCCCCCTGACGTATCGACTCCAAAGCCCCCACACCGAATCGATTCCACGATTCCACCGACGAATCGCAGTCCCGGTCTCCCTGACGCGCCGACCTCCCGAATGCAGTTTGCCCCTGCCCCGGCCCCTACGCCCGCATCGCTCGCAAACCAGCCCACACGGTCGAACCGAACGACGAACGAGCCCACACGAACCGACTCCCAACTGGCCCGGACGGTTGACGCATCGCACACGACCCGACGCCACACCCACGACACACCACGAACGGAACTCTCATGAGCGAGAATCAATCGAGTCCACGTATGTCCGCACTCACGAAGGTCCGCCCCTGGCTCGCCGCGATACTCGGGCTGGCGATCACCGGACTCGGCCACCTGTACCTGCGGCGCTGGCGACGGGCCGCGATGTGGGTGCTTGTCACCCTCGCGGTGGCCACGCTGTTCGTACCCTCGGGGGCGTTCGAGGCCCTGAACGCCGCCGAAACGATGCCTCCCTCGGAGTTCGCGTCGGTCCTCACAGAGCTGTTGCCCGTCCTCGCGGTGAGTTTCGTGAGCGTCCTCGACGCCTTCTTCCTCGGTCTGCGGCAGGCCGCCGAGGCGCAGGCGAAGGCCGCTCGCGACGCCGCCGAAGCCGACGACGCGGTGCTGACCGATTCCGACGCCGAGTCGGACGAAGTCACGTGCCCCGAATGCGGCCGCGAGGTCGACGCCGACCTCGACTTCTGCCATTGGTGTACCACCCGCCTCGACGAACCGACTGACCGCTGAGAATCCCAACGAGACACATCATGGACGACGACCGAATCGACACCGGCCGAAGCGAGACCGAGCAGGCGATTATGGACGCCACGCTCCGAGCCCTCGCGAAACACGGCTACGCCGACCTCTCGATAAAGAACATCGGCACGGAGTTCGAAAAGAGCACCTCGCTTCTGTACTACCACTACGAGAACAAAGACGAACTCCTGCTCGCGTTCCTCGACTACATCATCGACCTGTTCGTCGAGACCATCGACCCGGACGCCGACGACCCCGACGCGGAGCTTCGGGAGTTCGTCGAGTACGTCCTCCCGCCGGAGGGCGACCTCACGTCTTGCGAGACGGTTCCCGCCGGAGTTCCGTCGCCGATTCCCGACGACAGCGGCGTGGACCCGTTCCAGCGAGCGATCTTCGAACTCCGCACGCAGACCATCCACGACGAGGAGTTCCGCAAGAAGTTCACACGCGTGGAGTCGCACATGGTCGACACCGTCACGACGCTCATCAAGCGGGAGATGGAGGCGGGTCACTACCGGGAGATGAACGCGGAGATGATGGCCGAGAACCTGATGGCCTTCCTCTTTCGCAGCCTCGACGTCCGCGTCACCGGGACGCGACTGGAGTCGGCCTACGCGATGCGCGACTCCGTGTACTTCCTCCTCGACAACGTGATGCCGAAGGAGGGTAACCCGACGGAGGCCGCCGCGGCCGACACCGACCTCGACCACGCGGACGACTCCGACAACGACGCATAACGCTCGCCGTCCGCGTACCGGCCCGAACTGGTTTTATCGCTCTTCGTTCTCGACGAAGTCCACGACCGCCTGTGCCCCTTGGAAGCCGTCGGCGAGGCGGTCGACGAGTTCGCCGTCCTCGAACAGGAGGAGCGTCGGGACGCTCCGAATCGTGTACCGCTCTGCGACCGACATGTCCGTCTGGGGGTTTATCATCGCGACGACCACGTCGGTGGCTTTCGCGACGTTGCCCAGCACCGGCTCGATGCTCTGACACAGCGTACAGCCCTTGGTGTAGATGTCGAGGAGGACCCGGTCGTGTTCGGCCACGAGGGCGTCGAGTTCCTCGGCGGTGTCGATTCGCACGGGCTTCGTCGGTGCGGTCGCGGACTCTGTCGAACTCATTGACGGGAATACGTAACCGGTGTTCTTATGATTTCGGTGAGGTGGTGTACCACACCACATCGCCGGCGAGCGGCGGTGTCTCGGGCTGTCACGCGAGGTCCCTTTCGTGATGTTTAAGTAATGCCCCCGTCTCGTAACGGATGCAATCGATGTAGGGGAATGTCGTCCCCGAGTCCGGAAGGGCGAAACTAACACGACCGAAGTGTTGCGGTAGCCAAGCCTGGCCCAAGGCGCTGGGTTGCTAACTCAGTGGCGTCAAGCCCCCGGGGTTCGAATCCCCGCCGCAACGCTCACAACACGACTTCCAAAGTCATGAGTGCAGAAGAACCACAGGACGGCTCTCCGGAGGAGGAAGAGGACCTCCGTTACTTCATCCGAATTGGTCAGACCGACCTTGACGGAACGAAGACGGTAGAGCGCAGTCTGACGGACATGAAGGGTATCGGCAAGCGCACAGCGCGCATCATCGCCGACGCCGCGGAAGTGAACCGAACGGCGCTGTTCGGTAAGCTCCCCGAAGACGAGATCGACTCCGTTGTCGATGTCGTCGAGAACTTCGAGGACCACGCCCCCGAGTGGATGGCAAACCGACGGAAGGACTTCTTCTCCGGTGAGACCGACCACATCACGGGTTCGGACCTCGAAGAAAAGCGGCGGCATGATATCAACCGCATGAAGATGATCAGCTCCTACAAGGGCGTTCGACACCAGCGCGGCCAGAAGGTTCGCGGCCAGCGGACGAAGTCCACTGGACGTACCGAAGGCACCATCGGTGTCAACGTCGAGGAGATCAAGGAGGCGCAGGCTGAAGAATGACGACGGGTAACAACACCAAGTTCTACGAGACCCCGAACCACCCGTTCCAGGGCGAGCGTATCGCGCAGGAATCGGACCTCCTCTCTCGGTACGGTCTCAAGAACAAGGAAGAACTCTGGCGCGCGCAGTCCGAACTGCGCAACCTCCGCCGCGAGGCGCGACGCCTCCTCGGCGAGGCCCAGGGTGACGTCGAAGAAGCCGAGTCGCTCGGTGCCGAGTTCATGGCGCGCATGCGCCGCTACGGCATCCTCTCTGCGGAGGACGACATCTCCCAGACGCTGCGTCTCGACGTGACCGACATCCTCGAGCGTCGGTTCCAGACGGTCGCCTACCGCAAGGGGCTCGCACAGACGCCCCAGCAGGCCCGTCAGTTCATCGTCCACGGTCACGTGACCGTCGACGGTGCTCGGACGACCGTCCCCTCCCGCAAGGTCGAGGTCGACGAAGAGGACACCGTGGCGTTCGACGAGACGTCGAAGCTCGCGGATGAACTGCACCCTGAGCGCGCGGAGGCCCAAGAATGAGCGAATCCGAAACCGGTGACAAGTGGGGCATCGCCCACGTTCACGCATCGTTCAACAACACGCTCATCACGGTGACTGACATCACGGGCGCCGAGACGATCGTCAAGTCGTCCGGTGGTTCCGTCGTCAAGCAGAACCGTGACGAGGCATCTCCGTACGCGGCCATGCAGATGGCAGAGAGCGTCGCCGACCAGATCAAGGCGGCCGGTATCGCCGGTCTGCACGTCCGCGTTCGCGGTCCCGGTGGCAACGGTAACAAGAGCCCCGGACCCGGCGCACAGGCAACGATTCGCGCCCTCGCTCGCGCCGGTCTCGAGATCGGTCGCATCGAGGACGTGACGCCGATTCCGCACGACGGAACTCGCGCGCCGAAAAACAGCCGACTCTAACACACCATGGTAAACGACTTCCAGGTCGAGTTCATCGAACGCGAAGACCGACGCGCCCGTTTCGTCGCGCGCGGTCTGACCCCGGCGCTAGCCAACGGCATTCGCCGGGCGATGGTCGCCGACGTGCCGACGTTCTCCATCGACACCGTTCGGTTCGTGGAGAACACCTCGGTCATGTTCGACGAGATGATCGGGCTTCGTCTCGGTCTGGTTCCGTTGACCACGCCTCTCGACGACTTCGAACCCGGTGACACCGTCACCGTCGCGCTCGAAGTCGACGGGCCGGCAACCGCGTACTCCGGGGACATCGAATCCGCGGACGACATGGTCGTCCCGGCGGACGAGAACATCCCCATCATCGAGCTGAAGGAGGGCCAGCGCCTCGAGTTCGAGGCCGACGCCGTCCTCGGTTACGGAAAGGACCACGCCAAGAACCAAGGCGGGGTCGCCGTCGGCTACCGACACCTCCAGCGCGTGGAGGTCGTCGGCGACGCCGGCGAGTTCGATGAACAGGAGCCGAACATCCTCCGCGGCGTCATCGAAGAGGCCGCGGCGGAGCACGCCGAGGGGGACGCCGAAGACGGCGACCTCGTCGCGACAGAAACGTTCGGCAACGACCTGACGGAGCGGTACCCCGGTAAAGAGGTCGAAGTACACGACGTGCCCGAAGCGTTCGTCTTCAGTGTGGAGACGGACGGTTCGTTCGACGTCGACGAACTCGTGACCCGCGCTGTCGCCTCCTTGGGTGACCGCGCGGCCGAGCTCGAAGAGAAGGTCGCACTGTAAGAATGAATACTGCCCCGTCTCAACACCGACGTTCGCCCGCCCCACGAGGGGTCACAGCCACCGATAGCGTGGCGTGTGACTCCCTCACGGCGGCGGGCCGGACCGAAGGTGTTTTTACGGGGCATGAAGTACAGCGGAATGCTTGCAGGGATAGCCAAGTCTGGCCAACGGCGCAGCGTTCAGGGCGCTGTCTCATAGGAGTCCGCAGGTTCAAATCCTGCTCCCTGCACTCCGCTTTCTCTCTGGAGGTAGACAATGAGTAAGACGAACCCGAGACTCAACAGTCTCATCGCCGAGCTGAAGGCGGTCTCGCGTGAGTCCGGTGCCAACGTCTGGCAGGATGTCGCGGACCGTCTCGAAAAGCCACGGCGCACCCACGCGGAAGTCAACCTTGGTCGTATCGAACGATACGCTCAGGAAGACGAGACCGTCGTCGTGCCCGGCAAGGTGCTGGGTAGCGGTGTGCTGCAGAAGAACGTCACAGTCGCGGCCGTGGACTTCTCGTCCACCGCTCGAAAGAAGATCGAGCAGGTCGGCGACACCGTGACGCTAGAACAACTCGCTGAACAGAACCCCGACGGGTCCAACGTACGGGTGATCCGATGAGCCTCGCAGAATTCGACGCAGACGTCGTCGTCGACGCTCGAAACTGCATCGTCGGCCGCGTCGCCTCGGAGGTCGCACAGCGCGCCCTCGCAGGGGAGACGGTCGCCGTCGTCAACGCGGAAGACGCCGTCATCACGGGCTCGGAAGAGGACGTGATGGCCAAGTACAGAAAGCGCGTCGAAGTCGGTTCGGACCAGGGTCCGTACTACCCGAAGCGTCCCGACCGCATCTTCAAGCGTGCCATCCGCGGCATGCTTCCGTACAAGAAGCCCCGCGGCCGCGAGGCGCTCTCGAACGTCCGCGTCTACGTCGGCAATCCGTACGACGAAGACGGCGAGATGCTCGAAGACACCTCGCTGGACCGCCTTTCGAACATCAAGTTCATCTCGCTCGGAGAGGTCTCCGAGAAGCTGGGTGCTAACGTCACATGGTAACGAACACGTCCGGTAAGAAGAAGACCGCAATCGCCCGCGCCACCGTGCGCGAGGGCGAGGGTCGAGTCCGAATCAACTCCCAGCCGGTCGAGCTGGTCGAGCCGGAGATGGCCCGCCTCAAGATGCTGGAACCGTTCCGCATCGCAGGCGAGGACCTCCGCTCGCAGGTCGACATCGACGTGCGCGTCAACGGCGGCGGCGTGGCCGGTCAGGCCGACGCAGTCCGCACCGCGCTCGCTCGTGGGCTGGTGCAGCACCTGAACGACGCGGAGCTTCGCGACGCGTACATGGAGTTCGACCGCTCGCTTCTGGTCAACGACGTTCGCCAGTCCGAACCCAAGAAGTGGGGCGGACCGGGCGCACGCGCTCGTTACCAGAAGTCCTACCGCTGAGGTGATCTAACCATGATGATTCCCGTCCGGTGTTTCACCTGCGGCACAGTGATCGGCGAACACTGGGACGAGTTCAAAGCCCGTGCTCGCGAGGGCGACGAGGACCCCGCTGAAGTCCTCGACGACCTCGGAGTCACGCGTGCCTGCTGCCGGCGGATGATGGTGTCGCACAAGGACCTCGTGGACGTCGTATCTCCCTACCAATGATTCAACGGTACAACCGATACGAGAAGGCACGAATCCTCGGCGCGCGAGCGCTGCAGGTCTCCTACGGTGCACCCGTTCTCGTCGATTCGGAACAGACAGAACCGATATTAATCGCCGCTGAGGAGTACGACGCAGGTGTACTTCCGTTCACCGTCAAACGAGAGGGTAAGTGACAACATGACTCGAATCACATCCGTAGCGCTGCGCCGCGTACTCGACTCCCGTGGAAACCCGACGGTCGAAGCCGACGTGCTCACCGAATCCGGTGGGTTCGGTCGCGCTGCGGCCCCGAGCGGGGCATCCACCGGCGAGTACGAGGCGATCGAACTGCCGCCGACCGAAGCCATCGCCGCCGCGCGGCGACACGCCGTTCCCCGACTCGTGGACGAGGTCCACGCGGGCAACCAGCGTGAGGTCGACGCGACGCTTCGCGCCGCCGACGGCTCCGAGAACTTCTCGGAAATCGGCGCGAACAGCGCGGTCGCCATCTCGATGGCGGCCGCCAAGGCCGGTGCCGACGTGCTCGGTGCACCCCTGTACCAGCATCTCGGCGGCGCGTTCCGCGGCGACAACTTCCCGACGCCGCTCGGGAACGTCATCGGTGGCGGTGAACACGCGAAGGAAGCGACGAACATCCAGGAGTTCCTCGCCGCGCCCGTCGGCGCGCCGAGCGTCTCCGAAGCCGTCTTCGCCAACGCGAAGGTCCACGCCCGCGCGTCCGAGATTCTCGACGAGCGCGGCGTGCCCGCCGCGAAGGGCGACGAGGGTGCGTGGGCACCGCCGGTATCCGACGCCGACGCGTTCGAGATCATGTCCGAAGCGGTCTCCGACGTCGAGGACGAACTCGGCTTCGAGATTCGCTTCGGCCTCGACATCGCGGCCTCGGAGATGTTCGAAGACGGCGTCTACCACTACGGTGACGAGACGAAGACGACCGACGAGCAGATCGACTACGTCGCCGAGATGGTCGACGAGTACGACCTCGTCTACGTCGAAGACCCCCTCGACGAGAACGACTACGAGGGCTTCGCGGAACTCACAGAGCGCGTGGGCGACCGCACGCTCATCTGCGGTGACGACCTGTTCGTCACCAACGTCGACCGTCTGCAGGACGGCATCGACGTGGGCGCCGCGAACTCCATCCTCATCAAGCCGAACCAGATCGGGACGCTGACCGACGCGTTCGACGCCGTCGAACTGGCCTCCCGAAACGGGATGGACGCCGTCATCTCTCACCGCTCCGGTGAGACGGAAGACGCGACCATCGCACACCTCGCCGTCGCAACCGACGCGCCGTTCATCAAGACTGGCACGGTGCAGGGCGAGCGAACCGCCAAACTGAACGAACTCATCCGCATCGCGGACGACGCAGTATGAGCGACAACGAAAACGACGCGGTGGAGGTCGCCGACGAGGAACCCGAGACGGAGACCGAAGCGGTCGCCGAGACGGAACCCGCCGAGGCCGCCACCGAAGACGAGACAGCAGAGACCGCTGAGGCGGCCGACGAAGCCGCCGAAGCCGAAGAAGCAGAGCCGGAACCGGCCTTCGACGAGGACGTTATGCCCGACGAAGACGCCGACCTGCTCATCCCGGTCGAGGACTACCTGGCCGCCGGTGTCCACATCGGTACCCAGCAGAAGACCAAGGACATGGTCCGGTTCATCCACCGTGTCCGCGACGACGGGCTCTACGTGCTCGACGTCAGCCAGACTGACTCGCGAATCCGCACCGCCGCGGACTTCCTCGCGAACTACAGTCCGGAGCAGATTCTGGTCACGTCCTCGCGCCAGTACGGTCGCTTCCCGGCCGAGAAGTTCGCCGACGCCGTCGGCGCTCGCGCCCGCACGGGCCGCTTCATCCCGGGAACCCTGACGAACCCGGACTACGCCGGCTACATCGAACCCGACGTGGTCGTCGTCACCGACCCGATTGGTGACGCGCAGGCCGTCAAGGAGGCCATCACGGTCGGCATCCCGGTCATCGCGATGTGCGACTCCAACAACCAGACGTCGAACGTCGACCTCGTCGTCCCGACGAACAACAAGGGTCGACGCGCGCTGTCGGTCGTCTACTGGCTCCTCGCCAACGAGACGCTCGACCGCCGCGGCTCCGACACCGTCTACGCCCTCGAAGACTTCGAGGCCGAACTGTAGTCCGGGACGACCTTTCGATTCGACTTTTCTGACACCCGCCCGGTGAGCGGCGGCGCTTTCGTTCGGTTCGGTGCAGTCACGACGCCGCCGACCGCGCGTCGGGTCGACGCCACGCGAGACCACAGACCCGCGTCCGCCACAAACGGTTTTGTGCGTCGTTCCCATAGCTAACCACATGAGTAAACTCCTCCACCAACTCACCGTGACCGAACTCGCGGACCGACTCGATGCGGGCGATTCGTTCACCGTGGTCGACACGCGACCACCGGAGAGCTTCGAGTCGTGGCACATCGAGGGCGCGGTCAACGTCCCCTTCCACCCCGTCGACGGACTCGGCGGCGACTGGGATTGGGACCGCGTCGACGACCTCGCCGCGGAGGGACCGGTCGTCGCCATCTGCGGGAAAGGTCTGTCTTCGACGTCGTTCGGCTTCGAACTCGCGGCTCGCGGCTACGACGACGTTGAGGTCGTCAAAGGCGGCATGGAGGACTGGAGCAAACTGTACGAGGTGGTCGAACTCGACACCGGTGAGGACGACCTGTTCGTGGCGCAGGTCCAGCGCCGCGCGAAGGGCTGTCTCGGCTACGTCGTCGGCTCGCGGTCGACCCGCGAGGCGGTCGTCGTGGACGCGACCCGGCAGGACCACGAGTTTGAACTCGTCGCCGCCGACGCCGGCATGACGGTCGCCGGTGTGCTCGACACGCACGTCCACGCCGACCACGTCTCGGGCGGGCGGGGCCTCGCCGACCGACTCGGCGTGCCGTACTACCTCGGGTCGAACGCGACGGACCGCGACGTCGAATACGAGTTCACCGCGCTGGACGACGGCGAGACGCTGGCCGTCGGCGACTACGATATCGAGGCGATTCACGCGCCGGGGCACACCTCGGACATGACGAACTACCTCGTCGACGGGCGGTTCCTCCTCACCGGCGACACGCTGTTCGTCGAGTCGGTCGGCCGGACGGAACTCCAGTTCGGCGACGCCGACGCGGCGACGGGCGCGGAACTCCTCTACGAGACGCTCCACGACACGCTGTTGTCGCTTCCCGACGAGACGCGCGTCCTCCCCGGCCACGTCTCAGTCGGGACGGACGGGCGCTACGGCGTCGCCGCGCCGGGAGAACTCGTGAGCGCGACGCTCGGCGACCTGCGCGCGGACCTCGACCTCCTGTCGATGAACGAGTCGGCGTTTGTCGACCGCGTGGCCGGAGACACGCCCGAGAAGCCGGTGAACTACGAGCGCGTCATCGACATCAACACCGGCCGCGCCGCCGTCGGCGACGAGGAGGAGGCGACCGAACTCGAACTCGGACCGAACAACTGCGCCGCCTGAGCGACTCCTCTGCTTCGGTCGGTGATTTTCAGGCGACAGAGGGCGATTCAGAGCGATAGAGAGTGATTCAGGGGAGTTCGACCACGCCCAACCGACCTTCGAACAGGTCGTGGTCGAACCACGCCATGTGGCGGTCGCTGTAGCGAATCTCCGGCCCGAGCGACAGCGAGTTCCGCGCCCGGTCGAGGTCGGTGACGCCGACGAGGAACGCGCACGGTCCCTCGCCGACCTCGTCGATGCGCTCCCCGAGCGCGCCGTCACCGGGTTCGCACAGGGCGAGCGGCGTGCCGGGAAGGACGGCGAACTCGGAGAACGGCCCGTTGATATCGACCGGCGAGGGGTAGCGGTGTCGCCGGGCGAACAGCGCCGCGGTCGCCTCGCGGTCCCGGGTGGCGACGACGACGGTTTGGAGTCCGCGGACGGCGGCGTTTCGAGCGGCTCTCGGGACGCGGTAGCTCCGCGGGGTGCGGTCGCGGATGAAGAAGGGGAGTCGCTGGTCTGCGCCCTCGAAGCACATGTCCCACTCGACGAGGCGACCGTCGGGTCGGGCGCGGGAGGCCTCGTGGGGACCGTCGACGGGGAGACCGGCGTCGATGGCGGCCTTGGCGCTGGCGGCGGCGTCGTCGGTCTCCAGACACCACGCCGCGGGGCCGGCGTCGGCCGCGAGGTGGTCGGGCCAGAAGCCGGCGTCTTCGGCGTCGGTCCCGAGCGTCGGCGCGATGAGTTCGAGGTACGACCCGTCGGGGAACGGGACGACGGCCATGTGGGTCGTTCCGGTCCCGTGTTCGCCGCCGTAGGTCGGCGTGAGTCCGACCTCGTTCGCGGCCGTCCGGAGTTCGTACAGCTCGGTACCACCGAACGCGACGTGGTCGATGGTTCGGTCCATACGACTCCCACGTCCGACTCAGTATAGTGTTTAGGGGCGTCGTGTCTGCGAATCAGAGGGTTCGTTCCACCCGACCGAAGCGTTTTGCGTCCGGCCCGCCACGATATGGTATGAACCTCTTTCGGAGCGTCAGAGCGGTCGCGGACGCTTCGGCGACCGGCTCCGGCACCATCGACTGGGACGCCGTCGCCGAGGCCGCAAAAGCCGCGACCGACCCCGGCTCGCTCGACCTCACGGACGCCGAGCGCGCGGGCTACGCGGCCGACGTTCGCGACGCGCGCGACCGCCTCTCGACCGTCGCCGAGGTCGAGTTCGACGTGCCCGAAGTCGTCGAAGTCCAGAACCGACACCACTGGATAGACGCGAACGTGGCGACGTTCCGCCGGGTGATGGTCCCCTTCGAGGAACACGGGCCCGCGGTCCTCCCCGGATTCACCCGCGCCGTCAACACCGGGTCGTTCGCCTTCGTCCTCTCGTTCCTCGGAAACAACGTCCTCGGTCAGTACGACCCGTTGCTCCTCGCCGAGGGCGACGACGACCACGGCCTGTACTTCGTCCACCCGAACATCCGCCGGGTCGCCGACAGCCTCGACGTGGACTACCCGCGGTTCCGACGCTGGATCGCCTTCCACGAGGTGTCGCACGCCGCGGAGTTCGGCGCGGCCCCGTGGCTCTCGACGCACCTCGAATCCCGGATGCAACGCGGGGTCGACGCCCTCGTCGACGGCGACATCGACCGCGACGCGTTTCACGAACTCGACACGGCGATGACCGCCGTCGAGGGCTACGCGGAACTGCTGATGGACCGTGCGTTCGACGACGACTACGAGGACCTCCGCCGGAAACTCGACGAGCGCCGGCAGGGTGGCGGCCCCGTCGCGAAGCTCGCGCGGCGGCTCCTCGGACTCGGCCTCAAGCGCCGGCAGTACGAACGCGGCGCTCGCTTCTTCGAACACGTCGCCGACGAGCGCGGCGTGGCCGCCGCTTCGCGGGTGTGGGACCATCCGGAGAACTTGCCGACCGACGCGGAATTGGACGCGCCCGAGCGATGGATCGCGCGGGTATCGCCCTGAGGAGACTGCAACTCCATCAGCTTGCGTACCCGATGCCCGAACCGTTTCGGGTCGCGCACGCACCTTGGGTAGGACGCCGTGTTGCACCGAAGGCCCAATTCCGGAGCCCCACGACGCTATCCGGTGAATAACCAGGTCATTGCCCCTGCCCTGGTTACCGGCGAGAAACTGTCCTCAGAGGATAGATATATACTCTGCGATTCCGTGCCACACGTTTAATCTGAGATATGTATTTGTGTTCGAATTTCACAACAGACGATACGTCTAGCGCCGGTTCACCGCGGTGAACTCGCGGGCCCACCGGCTCATGTACCACGTGAGGAGGCCGCCGACGACCAGGCCGGCGAGGAGCGCGACCGCGCCCTGAACGAGCGTCGCTCCGGCTTGGACGGCGACGAGTCCGGCCGACACGCCGACCAACAGGGCGAACCCGATTTTGATTCGGTTGTTGGCGAGCCGCGTCTCCTCGTCGCTCATGCTCGAACCGACCATCGTCCCTCCGAAGTCGCGCCGTTCGACGGCCGTCGCGGCCGTCCGAAGCGTCCATCGTCCATACCTGTCTATGGAGTCGCGTGGGTTTGAAACCGGTGACTCCTACTGGAAGCCGCGGTCGACGCCGTCGGACTCGATGAGGTCGTCGAGGTCCGTGGACAGTAGCTCGTCAGCGTCGGCGAACTCGTCTGCGAGGTCGTCGAGGCGGTCGGGCCGGGCGTCGAACTCGTAGTCCATCGGGCCGAACGCCGGGCTCTCGAGGGCCTCCATCACGTCGGTGAAGAAGTCGTCGGCGGTGGTCGGCGCGTCGGCGTGGACTTTCACGGTCTCTTCGAGTCGCCGCGCCATCGACTCGGCCTGCGACTCGTCTTCGGGCGGTTGCTGGACGGCGAATCGCCCGGCGTCGTTCTCGCCGTGCTCGCCGTCGCCGCGACGACGCGGGAACAGCGGGTCGAGGTCGTCGTCGATGCGGCGGGCGACGCGAGCGCCGACGCCGCGGACCTCGTAGGGGTTCTTCGCGTACGTCTTCAGTTGGTAGACACCGGCGGCGGGGTGGGCGAGAAAGAGGTCTTCGCCGAGACTCCGGCGGCGGGTGCCCGCGACGGCCCGCCACGCGTCGGGGTCGCGGTCGCGGCCGTCTTCGACGACCTCCGAGAGGATGTCCTGCCAATCTTTGACGCGCATGGGTGAGCGTAACGCGCGGGAGAGAAAGAGCGTGACGGTCGGGGGAGTCGCCCGCGCGGACGGACAGACCAGCCACGCCCCACCGACGGCTATTTGGCTGCGCCTCACCCACGCTTTCGACGTGAACCTTCGCGGTCCGCTCGTCGAGGTCGGCGAGCCGCGCGACGTCGAAACGAAGTACGGCGAGCGCTCGCTGGCGGAGGTGACGCTCCGCCCCGAGCGAGGGACGGGAGACCCCGTGACCGTCACCCTCTGGGGGAAGTGGACCCACGCCGCCGAACACGCCGAACCGGGGATGGACCTGCTCGTCACCGACGCCGAGGAGTCCGAGTACCGCGGCGAGACGACGTACTCGACCGGCTCCGAGTCGTTCGTCGTCGTCGAGCCCGACTTCCTCGTGGACGTGACCGACATCCGCTCGTGGGTGCAGTGCTCGCGGATGTACTACCTGAACAAGCTCTCGGGCATCCCGCTGAACTACCCGGTGGTGAAAGGGACCATCGTCCACGACGTGTTCGGCGACCTCCTCCGCGGCCGCGACCTCGACTCGTCAATCGACGAGCGCATCGACGAGCGCGGCCTCGAACTCGGCCTGCTCGGCCGCGAGGTCGACGAGGTCGCGGACGAGGTGCGCCGCAACGCCGCCGCCATCGAGGGGTGGCTCTCGCAGGGCGTCCTCACCGACGAGGACGAGTGGCGCTCGGAGTACACCCTCATCTCGCCGACGTTCGGCATCAAAGGCCGCGCCGACGCCCTCCGCCGGGGGTCGCCCGTCGAACTCAAGACCGGCAAGAACCTCAACCGCGACCCGCGGTTCCAAGACAAGATTCAGGCCGCCTCCTACGCGCTCATCCTCGAAGAGCGGGGCGTGCCGGTCGACACGGGGACGCTCCTCTACACGAAGAACACGACGCTCGACCGCACCGAGGAGTCCGGCGACCTCTCGCCGGCGAAGGACTTCTCCATCGGTCGCGGCCTGCTGGAGTTCGTCGTCCGCACCCGAAACGAAATCGCGGCGATGGAACACGACGCGTCGGTCCCGACCGGCTACGAGGTGAACTCGAAGTGCGAGTACTGCTTCGAGAAGGACACCTGCATGGTCGTCTCCGGCAGACTCGACCAGGAGTCGAAAGCCGGCGCAATCGGGAAGCCGGTCCCCGAGGACGAACGCGACTACTTCGACCGCTTCTACCGCGCCGTCGAAGAAGAGCGCCGGGCGGTCCACAACGAGTACCGCAAACTCTGGGACCAGAGCGCCGAGGAGCGCGCCGACGACGACCGGGCGCTCATCGGCCTCGAACCCCTCGGCCAGACCGAGCGCCCCGACGGCACGTGGGAACTCCGGGCCAAACAGACCGACGACGCGGTGTCGAAGCTCCGCGCCGGCGACGTGGCGCTCGCCAGCGACGGCCACCCCGTCGAGGGGCACGCCGAACTCGCGCGCATCGTCGAACTCGGCGACGAAGTCGTCGTCACGACCGACGAACCCGTGCCGCTCCGCCGCCTCGACGTGTACCCCTCCGAGCTCACCGTCGACCGCCTGCTGACCGCCCTCCACGACGCGGTGCTCAAGGGCTCGCCCGACCGCAAGGACGTGCTGTTCGGCCGCCGCGACCCCGACTTTTCGGACCGCTCTGCGGGCCGCACGTTCATCGACAACAACGACGCCCAGGACGACGCGGTACGCCTCGCGGTCGACGCCGATGACCTCGCGCTCATCCACGGCCCGCCGGGGACGGGCAAGACCTACACCATCGCCCGGACCATCCGCGCGCTCGTCGAGGACGGCAACCGCGTCCTGCTCTCGGCCTTCACGAACCGCGCGGTCGACAACGCGCTCGAAGCCCTGCGGGACCAGAGATTCGAGAATATCGTCCGCGTCGGCACCGAATCGGGCGTCCGCGAGGACATGCAGGACGTGCGCCTCTCGCGGAGCGGCGACCCGAACGCGCTCGCGGCCGCCCTCCACGACGCGCCGGTCGTCGCCGCGACCACCGCCTCCTGTGGGTCGCGCGTGATGCGCGAGCAGTCGTTCGACGTGGCGCTCGTCGACGAGGCGTCGCAGATAACCGAACCCGGGACGCTCGCCGCCGTCAACCTCGCCGACCGGTTCGTCCTCGTCGGCGACCACAAACAGCTTCCGCCGGTCGTCCGCGCCGAAAACGACCTCCAGAAATCGCTGTTCCAGCGACTCATCGAGACGTATCCCGACGCCTCGGTCATGCTCGACCGCCAGTACCGCATGTCCCAGCGGATTCAGGCGTTCGCCTCGAAGGAGTTCTACGACGGCGCGCTCCGCCCGGCCACGGGTGCGGTCGCCGCTCAGCACCTCCGCGACCTCGGCGTCGATACCGCGGACCTCCCCGCCGAACTCGCGGACCAAGTCGCCTTCGTCGACCCAGACGGCCGGCGCGTCGGCAACACCAACCCGACGGAGGCCGACCGCGTGGCCGAGGTCGTCGCCGCCTACGAGGCCGCCGGCGTCGACATCGACGACATCGGCGTCATCGCGCCGTTCCGGGCGCAGGTCGCCGAAATCTCCCGCCGAACCGACGCCACCGTCGACACGGTCGACCGGTTCCAGGGCTCCTCGAAGGAGGTCATCGTCGTCTCGTTCGTCGCCACCGGCGAGTTGGACGGCCCGCTGTTCGAGGACCACCGTCGCATCAACGTCGCCCTCACGCGGGCGAAGAAGGCGCTGTGTCTCGTCGGCGACGCCGACGCGCTCGAATCCGACCCGTTCTACGACCGGATGCTCGCGTGGGCGCGGCGATAAGGCGTCTCCGCTCCGCGGCGCACCGACCGTCGAACCGCTAGCCCGTCGGTTGTCAGTTCACGTCGATACCGAGGTCCGCCTCGTCGTCGCCGATTTCGGCCTTGACGCGCTCGTGGAACTCCCGGAGCGCCGCGCTCTCGTCCTCGGCGAGGACCACGTCGCTCGCGGTCAGCGTGGCGAGGCCGAACGCCCGCGGCGTCGGCGACGAGACCTGGTGGCCGACCACGTCCACGTCGCCCGCTCGAATCGCCGCAACCGCGTCCTCGATGGCGTCGAGGTTGAGTTTGTCTTCGAGAATCTCGCGGTAGGTCTCTTCCATCACGGCGAACTCATCGAGGTCCTGCGCGAACGACAGCAGCATCTCCGAGGAGACCTGCTGTTGGGCGGCGGACTTCTCGTAGCCCTTGTAGCGCTTGAGAATCATGAGCGACCGTGTCGCGTTGATGCGGAAGTACCGCTTCAGGAGGTCGGTCCCGTCGAGGGCGGCCCGCAGGTCGGCTTCGACCGCCTCGGGCGTGAGGTCGCGGAGGACGCCCGCGAGGTCGACCTTGCGGTTGAGCGGCATCGACAGCGAAAAGCCGTTGTCGGCGACGGCGACCTGCACGTTCGCGTTCGTCCGGCGGGCCGCGTGGTACGCGAGGAGCCGCGAGAGGCCGTCGTTGAACCGCCGGCCGTAGGTGCAATGGACGTAGAAATGTCGGCGGTAGGTGTCGCGGTCGAGTTCGGTCTCCACGACGAGTCTGTCGGGCGTCGCCACGCTCTCGGGGCCGGCGTACCTGACCTGCTCGTCGAACATCCGCGTGACGGCGCGAACGCTGTTTTCGTCGAGCGGGAACTCCCGGAGCCACGACCTGACGGCGGGCGCGCCGCCGGCGTCGAGTCGGTCCACGAGGTCGGCCTGGAACGCCGCGAGTTCGCGGCCGAGGTCGTACGAAAGCGGCAGGCGCTCGGAGAACCACGAGGGGACCGTCGGCCGCTGTGAGGTGCGGTCCACGTACACCTTCGACCCGCGGCGGTAGCGGTAGGCGAAGTGGTCGCCGCCGAGGACGAACACGTCGCCTTTCTCCAGCGTGTCGAGGTAGCCCTCGTCGAGCGTGCCGACCCACTGGTCGGCCCCGCGGACCAGCACGTCGCAGGTGAAGGAATCGGGAATCGTGCCGATGTTGGTCATGTAGATGACGCGGGCCATCCGACCGCGTTTGCCGATGAGGGGCTCGCCGACGGGGTACTCCTCGTAGTGGTGTTCGCCGTCCGGCGGGTCGTTGGTGTCGCGCCAGATTTTCGCGTAGACGTTCTTGTCTTCGAGGCCGTCGTAGTCGGCGGTGAGGTAGCGGAACAGGCGCTCGAAGTCGTCGTCCGAGAAGTTCCGATACGGGTAGGCCCGCCGGAGCGTCTCGCGGAGGTCCGACTCGGGGCGGATGGCGTTGATGGCCATCCCGTACACCTGCTGGGCGGCCACATCGAAGGCGTTCTCGGGGATGAACACCCGGTCGACGAACCCGGATTCGGCCTTCGAGAGCATCACCGCGCACTCGACGAGTTCGTCCCTGTCGAGGGCGATGACGCGGCCTTCGACCGTCTGGCCGAGTTGGTGGCCGGCCCGGCCGACCCGCTGGAGGAGCGCGGCGACCGACTTGGGCGAACCGACCTGCACGACGAGGTCGATGTGGGGCATGTCGATGCCGAGTTCGAGGCTCGTGGAGGTTGTGACGACGCGCAACTCGCCCGCCTTCAGTTTCGACTCTATCTCCTGTCTGCGCTCCTTCGAGAGGCTCCCGTGGTGACAGCCGGAGTTCGACTCGTCGATGTCGTCGAACTCCTCGCGGAGGTTGTGGAGGACGCGCTCCGCGCCCGACCGCGTGTTGGTGAACACGAGCGTGTTCGTGTGCGAGGCGACGAGTTCGTGCAGGCGGTCGTAAAACCGACTCTGGACCTCGCTTCGGGGCGTCCGAATCAGGTCGTCGGTCGGACACTCCAGTTGCACGTCGAAGTCGCGGACGAACCGCGTGTCCACGAGTTCGTAGTCGCGGGGGTCGCCGTCCTCGCAGCCGACGAGGAACTCCGCGACCGTGTCGAGCGGCTCGACGGTGGCCGAACAGCCGATGCGCGTCGGCGACGACTCGGCGAGGTTTTCTAACCGCTCCAGCGACACCGACAGGTGGGTGCCGCGTTTGTTCTCCGCGAGGCTGTGAATCTCGTCGACGACGACGTACTCGACGGTCCGAAGCTTCTCTTTGAACTTCGGCGAGTTGAGCAGAATCGCCAGCGTCTCGGGCGTCGTGTTGAGGATGTGCGGCGTCTCCGAGAGCATCTTCTGGCGGTCCGCGGAGGAGGTGTCGCCGTGGCGGATGGCGTGTCTGATGTCCACCGTCTCGCCGCGGCCCTCGGCGATGTCGGCGATGCCAGAAAGCGGCTCGGTCAGGTTCCGGTGGATGTCGTTTGCGAGTGACTTCAGCGGCGAGACGTAGAGGCAGTACACCGAGTTGTCGAGCCCGTCGGGCGACTCGCGCTCCCGGCGGAACAGCTCGTTGATGATGGCGGTAAAGGAGGCGAGCGTCTTGCCCGACCCCGTCGGCGCGCAGATGAGGGCGTTGTCGCCGTCGTGGATACGCGGGATGGCCCCGCGCTGTGGCGGGGTGAAAAAGCCGCCGTTGCCGGGGACGAACTCCCCGAACCGGTCGACCCACCACTCCTGCACGGCGGGCTCCAACAGGTCGAGCACGTCCTCGTCGGCGACCGACACCGACTCGGGGTCGAACTCGTAGTCGCCGCCTCTCGACGCGAGAAGCGAGCGGCCGCGCCGGGTCATTACCTCGGGGTTAGCCTGCGCGGGTATGAGGGTTGTGCCTGTGGCCGCGGCGGCCGACCCGGCGAGCACAAGGACTAACGCCGCCGCCGTGGTAGCTCTGCGCATGCGCGTCACGTTCCTCGGCACCGGTAGTGCGATGCCCGTCACCGGCCGCGCCCAGACCGGACTCCTCCTCGAATCGGACGGCAACGCCCTCCTCGTGGACTGCGGGTCGGGCGTCCTCGCCCGCCTCGCCGAGACGGAGGTCGGCTACGAGGGCGTCTCGTCGGTCCTCCTCACGCACCACCACCTCGACCACGTGTCGGACCTCATGGCGCTCGTGAAAGCCCGGTGGCTCGCCGGACAGGACCGCCTCGAAATCGTCGGTCCGGAGGGGACCGAGGAACTCGTCGAGGGACTGCTCGACGTCCACGACTACCTCCGGGGCCGCCTCGACATCCAGATTCGGGAGGTCGGCCCGACCGAGTTCGGCGTCGCCGGCTTCGACGTGATGGGGTTCGAGGTCCGCCACTCGATGCCGACGCTCGCCTACCGCTTCAGCAACGAACGGGGCGAGGCCGACTTCGTCTTCTCGGGGGACACCGAGGCGTTCTCCGCCCTCGGCGACTTCGCCGACGGCGCGAGCGTCCTCGCGCACGACTGCTCGTTCCCGGACGACGTGGACGTGTCGAACCACCCGACGCCGTCGCAGGTGGGCGAGGCACTCGCCGGGTGGGACATCGATTCGGTCTTCCTGACACACCTCTACCCGCACGCCGACCGCGTCACCGACGACCTGCGGGCGAGCGTGAGCGAACACTTCGACGGTGAGGTCCGGGTCGCAAAAGACGGCTTGGTCGTCGAACTCTGAGTCCGGCTTCGACTATTCTCCGCGGATGACGGTTCCCGGCGACTCGCCGGCGACGAACGCCGACAGCCCCTCGGGGCCGAAGACGTGCGCCGGCGCGCCGAGCGCGAGCAGTTTTCTGACCTTCGCGGCCATGCCGCCGGTCACGTCGGTGGAGTCCGACCCGCCGAGCGCGTCGGCCGCGTCCGCGAACGCCGTAATCTCGGGAATCACGTCGCCGTCGGCGTCGAGCACGCCGGGAACGGTCGAACAGAGGCCGACGCGGTCCGCGCCGAGTCCGGACGCGAGCGACACCACGAGGTCGTCGCCGCTGACGATGGTCGCGCCCTTCCCCGCGTGCGCGATGACATCTCCGTGGAGGACCGGGACGAAGCCCTCGTCGAGCATCGTCTCGGTCGCCGCGAGGGGAAGCGACAGCGAGCCGTCGGCCTCGCGCGCGCCGGCCGAAAGCGGGTGGACCGGCAGGGCCGCGACGCCGCGGTCCGCGAGGGCGTCGAGGACGGCGTCGTTGAGGCGCTTCATCGCGTCGTGGATGGCGCGGACGCCGCGGGCGTCGTCGCTTCCGGACTCCGAGGAGACGCCGTGTTCGGCGGCGTGGTGGTGGCCGAAGCTCCCGCCGCCGTGGACGACGACGACACGGCCCGACTCGGCGAGGGCCGCGACCGCGTCCGCGGCGGCCGCCAGCCCCGCCTCGTCCACGGTCTCCGGTTCGTCCTTGTCGGTGACGACGCTCCCGCCGAGTTTGAGGACGACGAGGCTCACGCCGAGTTCCCTCCGTTTCCTTCGCGCTCGGGGTCCGTTTCTGCTTCCGTTCCTGCTTCCGCGTCCGCTTCCGGCGGGACCTCGACTCTGACGCCGTCGGTGGCGAGTTCGGCGCGGAAGGCGTCCTCGCACCCCGGAGTGAATCGGAGCGCGGTCTGGGTCTCGGGCGTCGGGTCCAAGGAGACGATACAGCCGCCGCCGCCCGCGCCGGTCAGTTTCGCGCCGTACGCGCCGGCCTCGCGGGCGGCCCACACCATCGAGTCGAGCGAGCGCGAGGAGACGCCGAGGGCCTCCAGCAGGCCGTGGTTGAAGTTCATGAACCGGCCGAGTTCGGAGAGGAGTTCCTCGGGCGGTTCGTCGGCGTCGGGGTCCGCCTCGGCCAGCAGTTCCTCCCCTCGGCGGACGATGTCGCCGACGGTCGAGACGGTGTCGGCGGCGAAGTCGTACTCCTCGCGGAGCGCGCGGACGCCGGAGACGAGCGCGCCGGTGTCGCCCGCGCCGCCGTCGAAGCCGATGACGAACGGGAGGGGCGGCGCGTCGATGGTCCGGCAGTCGTCGCCCTCGACGCGGACGGCTCCGCCCATCGCGGAGCAGAAGGTGTCGGCGCGGGACGCCTGCCCGTCTTGGACCTCGTGTTCGGCTTGGTAGGCGCGTTCCGCGATTTCGCGGGGCGCGAGTTCGACGCCGAGTTCGCGGGTCGCGGCGTCGATGCCGGCGACGACGACGGCCGCGGAGGAGCCGAGGCCGGCCCCGAGCGGGATGTCGCTCTCGACGGTGATGTCGAAGCCGGCGTCGGGCGCGTCGGCGGCGTCGCGGGCCTGGTCGACCGCGGCGTCGATGTAGCCCATCGCGGCCTCCACGAGCGGTGCCGGAACGTCCACGTCGGGCCGGTCGCCGGTCGAGCCGCGGTACTCGACGGTGAAGCCGTTGAGACTCAGGTCCTCGGCGCGGACGCGGACGTGGTCGTCGTCGCGGGCGGAGACGGTGACGGTCGCCCGGCGCTCGACCGCGCAGGGGACCGCCGGCTCGCCGTAGACGACTGCGTGCTCCCCGAACAGATACACCTTGCCGGGAGCGCTCGAAACGGTCATACCCCGGAGTTGCTACGGGATTCGCTTAAGGGTATCCGACCGCGGTCGAACCCGGCGGTGGTCGGCGGCGGGAACGGTCGCAGAAAAACGGTGTTCGGGGACGCCGGCTCAGGCGTCGATTTCGACTTCGTCGCGCTCGTCTGCGTCGTCGAGGTCGGCCAGTTCGTCGAGGTCGTCGCCGCCGCCGCGGATGTAGCGGACCGCCGCCGCGATGCCGACGAGAAGGACCAGCCCGACGAGTAGCCCCAGTCCGGAGCGGCCGCTCGACTCGGCCTCGTCGGCCTCGTCGTCGTCGTCGAACTCGACATCGTAGTCGTCGTAGTCGTCGTACGATTCGCCGTCAGCCTCGAGTTCCATCTCGCTGCCGCCCTTGGAGAGAAGCGGCGCGCTGTTGGTCGGGCTGAACTCGAAGCCGTCGTGCAGGTGGACCTCGAAGAGGGTGAAGTCGGCCATACCCATCAGTACGCTCACAAGATGGATATGCCTTGTGGCGACGGGTCGATGCCGGTCACCGCTGGACGCGACGACCTCGCACCGTGGCGACTCCCGGTGGAGTGCGCTGGATTCGCTGTGTTCTTGTCCCGCCGCCCGCGAACGTCCCGTATGGACGACGACCGACGCGCCTTCCTCGAAGACCTGCTCACCACACCCAGCCCGTCCGGCTACGAGGTCGCCGGCCAGCGCGTGTGGGTGGACTACGTCTCGCAGTTCGCCGACGACGTGACGGTCGACGACTACGGCAACGCCGTCGCGGTCCACGAGGGCACCGGCGAGGGCCCCGAAATCGCCTTCACCGGCCACGCCGACCAAATCGGCTACATCGTCCGCGACATCGACGACGACGGCTTCGTCCGCATCGGCCCCATCGGCGGCGCGGACCGCACCGTCTCGAAGGGCCAGCACGTGACGGTCCACGGCGACGACGGCGACGTGGCGGGCGTCATCGGTCAGACCGCCATCCACCTCCGCGACGTGGGGAGCGAGGAGTACGACGACCTCGAAGAGCAGTTCGTCGACATCGGCGCGACGAGCAAGGGCGACGCGAAGGACCACGTCGAAGTCGGCGACCCCGTGACGGTCGAAGCGCGGGTCCGCGACCTCGCGGGCGACCGCGTCGCGGCCAACGGGATGGACAACCGCGTCGGCACGTGGTCGGCCGCTGAAGGCCTCCGTGCCGCCGTCGAGGCCGACGTGGACGCGACGGTGTACGCCGTCAGTACCGTCCAGGAGGAGGTCGGCGTGCAGGGCGCGAAGATGGTCGGCTACGACCTCGACCCCGACGCGATGGTCGCCGTCGACGTGACCCACGCGACGGACAACCCCGACGTGCCCGGCAAGCGCAAGGGACCGGTCGAACTCGGCGAGGGACCGGTCGTCTCCCGCGGGAGCGCGAACCACCCGAACGTCGTCTCACTCGCCCGCGACGCGGCCGAAGACGCCGACATCGGCGTGCAGTTACAGGCCGCCGGCATCCGCACGGGCACCGACGCGGACGCCTTCTACACGAGTCGCTCCGGCATCCCCTCGCTCAACATCGGCATCCCGAACCGTTACATGCACACGCCCGTAGAGGTCGTCTCCACGAGCGACCTCGACGACGTGGCCGAACTTCTCGGGTCGATGGCCGCGCTCGCGGGCGACGTGGAGTCGTTCGGCGTCGAACTGTAATCGGGCGGACGGCGGCCCGGCGCGCTGTGCGTAGTTGTCGCACACGACTCCGGGCGAAAGAAAACCGTTAAAAGTCGCCACACGGTGTTTCCACGTATGGCTGGAACTATCGAAGTACTCGTTCCCGGCGGGAAGGCGAACCCCGGTCCGCCGCTCGGCCCGGAACTCGGCCCGACCCCCGTCGACGTGCAGGACGTCGTCAACGACATCAACGACCAGACGGCTGCCTTCGACGGCATGGAAGTCCCCGTCACCGTCGAGTACGACGACGACGGCTCGTTCAGCATCGAAGTCGGCGTCCCGCCGACGGCGGCGCTCATCAAGGACGAAGTCGGATTCGACACCGGCAGCGGCGAACCCCAGGAGAACTTCGTCGCCGACATGTCCATCGAACAGCTGAAGAAGGTCGCAGAGCAGAAGTCCTCTGACCTGCTCTCGTACGACCTCAAGAACGCCTCGAAGGAAGTCGCCGGGACGTGCGCGTCCCTCGGCGTCACCATCGAGGGCGAAGACGCCCGCACGTTCAAACAGCGCATCGACGGCGGCGACTTCGACGACCACTTCGACGACGAGTAATCGTCTCGGAACCGTTTCGGCGGTTCGAACCGCCCTTTCCGTCGGGCCGAGCCGATTCGGCCCGCTTTCTTCTCTCCACCGAACCGACCGAACCACTCCGGAGCGACCCCCATATCGCTCGCGTGCTCGCCAGCCCGCATGTGTGGCTGTGGCACGCGAAACCCCCGAATTCGGGGGTTTCGGCTCCCGTAGTTCGACGGACTTAAGTTGAGCCTACTCGTCCTGCCGGACGAGGCAGGCAGTAGCCTGTTTCACTGACCCGTAGGAGCAATCCTGCGTACTACGGAGGTGAATAATGGCAGACACAATAGTTGACGCAGTCTCTCGCGCACTCGACGAGGCACCCGGGCGGAACTTCCGCGAAACGGTTGACCTCGCCGTGAACTTGCGAGACTTAGATCTTAACGACCCGTCGAAGCGTGTCGACGAGAGCATCGTGCTCCCGTCTGGCACCGGCCAGGACACCCAGATTGTGGTGTTCGCGACCGGTGAAACCGCGCTCCGCGCAGAGGATGTCGCCGACGAAGTTCTCGGGCCCGATGAGCTCGAAGACTTCGGCGACGACACCGATGCGGCGAAAGACCTTGCCGACGAGACCGACTTCTTCGTTGCCGAGGCTGGACTGATGCAGGACATCGGTCGCTACCTCGGTACCGTGCTCGGTCCCCGTGGTAAGATGCCGACCCCGCTTCAGCCCGACGACGACGTCGTCGAGACGGTGAACCGGATGAAGAACACGGTGCAGCTCCGCTCGCGTGACCGTCGTACGTTCCACACGCGCGTCGGCGCAGACGACATGACGCCCGACGAGATCGCGGAGAACATCGACGTTATCGTCCGTCGTCTCGAAGCGACGCTCGAAAAGGGCCCGCTCAACATCGATTCCGTCTACGTGAAGACGACGATGGGGCCGTCCGTGGAGGTGCCCGCATGAGCGAATCCGAGGTTCGGCAGACCGAGGTCATCCCACAGTGGAAGCGTGAAGAGGTCGACGAACTCGTCGACTTCATCGAATCCTACGAATCCGTCGGCGTCGTCGGCGTCGCGGGCATCCCGAGCCGCCAGCTCCAGGCCATGCGCCGCGAGCTTCACGGTTCGGCCGCAGTGCGCATGAGCCGTAACACGCTCGCGAACCGCGCGCTCGACGAAGTCGACGACGGCTTCGAGGAACTCAAGGAGTACATCGCCGGGCAGGTCGCCCTCATCGGCACGAACGACAACCCGTTCGCCCTGTACAAGGAGCTCGAGGCGTCGAAGACGCCCGCGCCCATCAACGCCGGTGAAGTCGCCCCGAACGACATCGTCATCCCCGAGGGTGACACCGGTGTCGACCCGGGTCCGTTCGTCGGCGAACTCCAGCAGGTCGGGGCGTCCGCCCGCATCATGGACGGCTCGATCAAGGTGACGGAAGACTCCAACGTCCTTTCGGCGGGCGAGGAAGTCTCCGAGGAACTCGCGAACGTCCTGGCGGAACTCGGCATCGAGCCCAAGGAGGTCGGTCTCGACCTCCGCGGCGTCTTCTCCGAAGGCGTCCTGTTCGAGCCCGACGAACTCGCCATCGACGTGGACGAGTACCGCGCCGACATCCAGTCGGCCGTCTCCGCCGCGACGAACCTGTCGGTCAACGCGGTCTACCCGACCGCCCAGACCGCGCCGACGCTCATCGCCAAGGCGACGAGCGAGGCCAAGGCCGTCGGTCTGTTCGCCAACATCGAGAGCCCGGACTTCATGCCCGAGCTCATCTCGAAGGCGGACGCCCAGCTTCGGGCGCTCGCGGCGAACATCGACGACGAAGAGGCGCTTCCCGAGGAACTCCGCGGCGTGTCCGCGGCTGACACGGGTGCCGCCGAGGAAGAAGAATCGACTGACGAAGAAGCAGCGGACGCCGACGAGGCAGACGCCGCCGAAGACGACGACGCCGCCGACGACGACGGCGACGACGAAGACGCTGGCGACGCCCTCGGCTCCCTGTTCTAACAACACACAAGGTACACAACAATGGAATACGTCTACGCTGCGCTCATCCTGAACGAGTCGGACGAAGAGGTCAACGAAGAGAACATCACCGCGGTCCTCGAGGCCGCCGGTGTCGATGTCGAGGAGTCCCGTGTCAAGGCGCTCGTCGCCGCGCTCGAGGACGTCGACATCGAAGAGGCCATCGAGACGGCCGCCGCTGCCCCCGCGCCCGCTGCGGGCGGTTCCGCCGGTGGCGAGGTCGAGGCCGCTGACGACGACGACGAGGAAGACGCCGAAGAAGAGGCCGCTGACGAAGGCGGCGACGACGACGACGACGACGAAGAAGCCGACGGCGAGGGCCTCGGCGCGCTCTTCGGTTAAACTTCCGCGAGACCCCGCCGCATCCGCGGCGACGCTCGCTTCGAAACTCCGATTTCTTTCGACGCAACTCACCAGCGGCGGCGTCGTTCGCACGCCCGACGACTCGATACAGGCCACGGCGCAGTCGGTGTCGGTGTCGGCGGTGGTGTCGGTGCTGAGCGTAGCTTCATACCGGAAGCCGCGGCCACTTCGGCGCGATGTTCCTCATCGGCGGGTCGGCTATCACGCTCCTCGACCGAGTGGCGACGCTCGCGTCGCCCGCCGCGGCCGACCCGACGGTCGCCGCCCTCCTCGGCGTGGTCGCCGGCGTCTGCCTCGGGACGTGCTCGGGGCTCGTCCCCGGCCTCCACGCCAACGCGTTCGCCCTGCTTCTCGCCGGGGTCGCCTCGGAGTTCCCCGGCCCGCCGGTCGCCGTCGCGGCCGCCGTCCTCGCGGCGTCGACCGTCCACACGTTCCTAGACGTGGTGCCGGCGCTGACGCTCGGCGTGCCTGACGCCGCGCTCGCGCCGGGAGCGTTGCCGGCGCACAAACTCGTTCTCGGCGGGCGGGGACGCGAAGCGCTCAGGCTATCGGCGCTCGGAAGCGGCGCGGCGCTCTGTCTGGCGGTGCCGGTCGCGGTGCCTCTCACGGAGGTGTTGGTCGAGGGCTACCCCACCGTCCGCGACCACCTGTGGCTGGTTCTCGTCGGCGTCGCCGCCGCGCTCGTCTGGACCGAACCGAGCCGGCGATCGAAACTGGCGGCCTGTGTGAGCATCGCCGCCTCGACCGGACTCGGCCTCGCCGTCCTCGACCGGGCGTTCGAGGGGCCGCTCCCGGTCGGCGGCGTGTTGGCTCCGCTCTTGGCCGGGCTGTTCGGCATCCCGGTTCTCTTGGCGGCGCGGCGGGGGGCCGGCATCCCGCCGCAGGGTGATGCCGCGCTCGCGACGTCGCCGCGTTCGGTCGCGCGGAGCGTCGCCGCGGGGACCGGCGGTGGAGCGTTCGTCGGCTACTTACCGGGCGTCTCCGCAGGGGTCGCCGGCACGCTCGCGCTGGCCGCTCTTCCCGGCCGCGACCCCGACGAATCGACGCGGGCCTACGTCACCGCGACCAGCGCCGCCACGACGGCGACGACGGTGTTCGCGCTGTTCGCGCTCGCCGGGTTGGGGACGCCCAGAACGGGGGCGCTCGTCGCGCTCACCGAGGCGGAACTCCCGACAGGGCTCGGACTCGCGGTGCCGGTAACGGTCGTCTCGGGGCTCTGCGGAGCGGTGTTGGTGCCGGTCGTCGGCGACCGGGCGCTCGCGGTCGTCGGAAAACTCGACCAGCGCCGGCTCGTCACCGCCGTCTGCGCCCTGCTCGTCGTTCTCTCGTGGGCGTTCGCGGGAGTCGGTGGCGTCGCCGTCCTCGTCGTCGCCGGGGTCGTTGGCCACCTCCCCGTCCGATTCGGCTGTCGGCGCGTCCACCTGATGTGCGTCCTCATAGGGCCGCTGGCGCTCGGGTGAGCCGTGTCCACGCGGGCCACGGATTTCCCCCAGCAGAACCCGGAAAGACAACGGTTAAAAGTCGCGCGCCGGTTTATGAGCGTATGAGCGAGTCCGAACAGCGACACGCGCACCAGTGTGTGTCCTGTGGCATCAACATCGCCGGCATGAGCGCGGCGACGTTCAAGTGCCCCGACTGTGGCCAGGAGATTTCGCGTTGTTCCAAGTGCCGCAAGCAGAGCAACCTCTACGAGTGCCCCGACTGCGGATTCATGGGTCCATAATCATGGGAAAAGTAGCTGCTAAAATCAAGGTCATGCCGAACAGCCCCGAGCTCGACCTCGACAACCTCGAGGACGCGCTCGAAGACTCCCTGCCCGAGGGTGCGAAAATCAAGGGCTTCGAACGCGACGACGTCGCGTTCGGTCTCGTCGCCCTCCTGCCGACCGTCATCGTCCCCGACGACGCCGGTGGCACCGAGGCCGTCGAGGAAGCGTTCATCGAAGTCGAAGGCGTCGAAAGCGTCTCCGTCGAGAACGTCGGCCGTATCTGAGCTGACGACCGACCTTTTTCGCAGGTTCGTCCCCGGAGCGACCGCGCTCGCCCGCCGTCAGCGGCGCTCCATGAAGTAGATTCCGAGGACGACGCCGAACGTGAGTCCGAGCATCACGCCGATAGGCAGCGAGTCGCCGATGACGCCCGCGACGCCGCCGAGGAGAAAGCCGATGGACAACCCGATACCGAACTGCTCGGCGCTGTGGCTCGACCCCTCGTGGTCGTCGGAATCGACCATCACGCGGGCTGTGGGTTCGGTGTAGCTCTGTCGCTGTACGGACTCCGCGCTCAGGGTGACTGACTCCTGGGACATACCTCATTATTCATCGTGCTATTCAATAACCCTTACTCGTGTTCCCAACTCGCGACAACGAGCGGTTCGTGAGGGCGCGCGGGGACGAGCCGAGGGGTTCGACGCCTCAGAACGCCGCGTCGAACGCCTGCTGAAGGTCGGCCTTCATGTCGTCGATGTGTTCGACGCCGACGGAGACGCGGATGAGGCCGTCGGTGAGACCCGCTTCGAGCCGTTCCTCGCGGGGAATGGCCGCGTGGGTCATCGCCGCGGGCTGTTCGATGAGGCTCTCGACGCCGCCGAGGCTCTCGGCGAGCGTGAACACCTCGGTCTCCTCGACGACGGTCGAGGCCTGTTCGAGCGAGCCGTCGAGTTCGAACGAGAGCATCCCGCCGAAGTCGTCCATCTGCTCGGCCGCGAGGTCGTGTTGCGGGTGGGAGTCGAGGCCGGGGTAGAACACCTCGGAGACAGCCTCGTGGTCGTCGAGCCACGCGGCGAGTTCGCGGGCGTTGTCACAGTGGCGGTCCATCCGGACCGGGAGCGTCTTCGTCCCGCGGAGGACGAGGAAGCAGTCGAACGGCGAGGGCGTCGCGCCGACGGAGTTCTGGTAGAAGCCGAGTTCCTCGTCGAGGTCCGCGTCGTCGGTGACGAGCGCGCCGCCGACGACGTCGGAGTGGCCGCCGAGGTACTTCGTCAGCGAGTGCGAGACGATGTCCGCGCCGTGGTCGAGCGGGCGCTGGAGGTACGGCGTGGCGAAGGTGTTGTCGACGGCGCAGAGCGCGTCGACCTCGTGGGCGATGTCGGCGAGCGCGCCGATGTCGTTGACGCGCATGAGCGGGTTCGTCGGCGTCTCGACCCACACGAGTTCGGTCTCCTCGCGGACGGCGTCGCGGACGGCGTCGTGGTCGGTGGTGTCGACGAAGTCGAATTCGAGATCGTACTTCTCGTACACCTGCGTGAAGATGCGGTGGGTGCCGCCGTAGACGTCGTTGCCGGCGACGACGTGGTCGCCCGCTTCGAGGAGGTTGAGCACGGTGTTTATCGAGCCCATCCCCGAGGCGAAGGCGCGGCCGTACGAGCCGTTTTCGAGCGCCGCGAGGTTCGATTCGAGGTCGGTTCGCGTCGGGTTCCCCGTGCGGGAGTACTCGTAGCCGCGGTGGTCGCCCGGCCCGTCTTGGGCGTACGTCGAGTTCGCGTAGATGGGCGTCATGAGCGCCCCCGTCTCCTCGTCGGGCTCCTGTCCCGCGTGGATGGCGCGCGTCTCGATGCGTCGCTCGTCTTCGGACATACGAGAAGCGCCGCGCCGACTCGGGTTAAGTCCGTCCCTCCCGCGCGACCACGCGGGAGACACACACGCGCGGTTCGTAACGTGCAATTTATAATGGCGACGCAAGTATTCGTTCTCACGACTATGCCGAGCTCCAACGGTCCGATGAAGGGGACGCGAGGAAAGCTCTCGAACAAGCCGCGCGAGCGCGGCACTTCGCCGCCGCAGCGCGCTATCGCGGAATTCGAGGAGGGCCAGAAGGTCCACCTCAACATCGACCCGAGCGTCCGCGAGGGTCGCTTCCACCCGCGCTTCAACGGTCTCACCGGTGAAGTCACCGGGAAGCAGGGCCGCGCGTTCAAGGTCCAGATCAACGACGGCGGCAAAGAGAAGACGGTTATCGTCCGTCCTGCTCATCTGCGCGCCCAGCAGTAAGCGATGACCATCTTCAAAGAAAAGCTCGACGAGGAGTATCTGACGACCTCCGAGGTCAAGGAACTGCTCGCCGAGGTTGAGGCGGAACGCGCCGCCGACGAAGAGCGCGAGATGCGCTACGAACTGGCCCGTGCGATAGAACACGTCAACCGGTTCGCCCACCTCGACCCCGAGGAATCTCGCGAACTCGTCGAGGAGCTCGCCGAGCTCGAGAAGGTCGACGGTCCGACCGCCATCAAAATCGCGGACCTCCTCCCGCAGTCGCGCGACGAACTCCGCGCGGTGTTCGCCCAGCAGCGCTACGCGCTCTCGGGCGACGAACTCGACGAAATCCTCAACGTCGTCGCGAAGTACGTCTGACCGCGTGACAGCGCGGCCAACTATTTAAATATCGGCTCGCCGTAACTACTGACATGACACGTACGGAGAGCGGTGACGCCGACGCCACGACCGAGTACGTCGTCGTACTCGACGTACTCCGCCACGGGCGTCAAGGAGACGACCGACGGCGCTTCGACGCGGCACCCATCGCGTACGCGCTCGGAGAGTCCGATTTCCGTCTCCTCGAGTTGACCCTCGTCGAAGACGCCGACGTGAGCATCGGCGACCGGCTCGTCGTCTCGCCGGCCGCCGACCGCGAGCTGATTCAGTCCGTCGAAGAACTCTCGTACGGCGACCTCTCGAACACGGCGACGGCCGAAGTCGACTACGTCGTCGAGGACATCGTCGAGGCCGACGAACGGCGGTTCGTGGACTTCTACAACGACGCACAGCCCATCACGTTGCGGCTCCACCAACTCAACTTGCTGCCCGGCATCGGGAAGAAGCTCCGCGATAAGATTCTCGAATCGCGCAAGCGACAGGGGCCGTTCGAGTCGTTCGAGGACCTCGAAGAGCGCGTCTCGGGGCTCCACCGCCCGAAGGAGGTCATCGTCGAGCGCATCCTCGACGAACTCCGCGACAACGACGTGAAGTACAAGACGTTCGTCGGACACGACGGGCGGTAGCGGAACGGGACTTTTACCCGCTCCCGCACGATACCTCTCCCAATGACGAGCGACGGCAGCGAACAGGTCCGCGAGGCCGCCGCGCGCGACCCGGACGCCCTCATCCGGCGGGCGGGCGCTCGCGGGAACCCGGACCACGACCAGCACTTCCTCGTCGACGACCGCGTCGTCGACCGAATCCCGACGTACCTCCCCGAGGAGGCGGACCGCTCGCACGTCCTCGAAATCGGCGGCGGGCCGGGCGTCCTCACGGACCGACTGCTCGGCGTCGCCGACCGCGTGACCGTCGTCGAACAGGACCGAACGTTCGCAGCACACCTGCGCCGCGAGTTCGCCGAGGAGGTCGAAGCCGGGCGGCTCACCGTCGTCGAGGGCGACGCGCTCGACGTCGACCTCCCCGAGTTCACCGCGTGCGTCTCGAACCTCCCGTACGGCATCTCCTCGGAGATTTCGTTCCGCCTGCTCCCCCGCGGGAAGCCGCTCGTGTTGATGTTCCAAAAGGAGTTCGGCGAGCGGATGGCCGCCGAGGCGGGCACCTCGGAGTACGGTCGTCTCTCGGTGAGCACCCAGCACTACGGCGAGGTCGAACTCTGCGAGCACGTCCCCCGCGAGGCGTTCGACCCCAAGCCCGCGGTCCAGAGCGTCATCGTCCGTATCACGCCGCGAACGCCGGATTACGAGGTCGACGACGAGGCGTTCTTCCTCGACTTCGTGAAGGCGCTTTTCACCCAGCGACGAAAGACAATCAGAAACGGCATCCGCAACACGGCGCACATCTCCGGACTGTCGGACCCCGAGGCGGTCGTCGAGGCCGCGGACGAGGACGTGCTCCGAAAGCGCGCCGGCAACATGGCTCCCGCTGAGTTCGCCGAACTCGCGCAACTCGCCGCGTCGGTCGGCTTATAACCCATGACTGTCCCCGTACTCGCCGCGGTGCTCCTCCGCCTCGCCGCGACGGCAACCCCCCTCCAGAGCGGCACGGTTCTCGACATCGCGTCGCTGTTCCCGACGTTCGAACTCCGGGTCGCCGCGAGCGTCCTCGTGACCGTCGCCGTCGTCGCCGTCTGGCGACTCGGCGCGCGACTCCACGACAAGGAAGTAGAGTTCGTTTCGATGCCGGTGTGGCACCTCTCGGTGACGGTCCTCCGACTCGTCGTCGTCGCCGGCGGCGGGGCGTTCGTCTTCGCGGTCTGGTCGCTGTCGGGCGACATCGGCACGATTTCGGCGCAGTACGACCTCAACAGACAGACGTTCGTCCGCATCGCGCTGTCGGCGGCGTTCGTCGTCGGCGCGTACGTCCTCACGAGCGTCCTCGGCCGGTTCATCGGCGAGATTGCGAGCACGCGCCCGGAGATTTCGGACCACCAGCGCGAAATCATCTACCGCATCGCGCAGGTGACGACTTACCTCGCCACGCTCGCGGTCATCCTCGGCATCTGGCGGGCCGACCTCGGCGGCTTCCTCGTCGGCGCTGGTTTCCTCGGAATCGTGGTCGGTATGGCCGCGAGACAGACCCTCGGCGCGCTCATCGCTGGCTTCGTCATCATGTTCTCCCGACCGTTCGAAATCGGCGACTGGGTCGAGGTCGGCGACTACGAGGGCATCGTCACCGAAATCACGGTCGTGAACACGCGCATCCAGACGTTCGACGGCGAGTTCGTGATGATTCCGAACGACGTGGTGAGTTCGGAGAGCCTCGTCAACCGGAGCCGAAAGGGTCGGCTCCGCCTCGACATCGAGGTCGGCGTCGACTACGAGACCGACATCGACCGCGCCGCCGACGTGGCGCAGTCGGCCGTCGAAGACCTCGACGAGGTGCTGTCGGTGCCGAAGCCGCAGGTCGTCGCCAAGCGGTTCGACGACTCCGCGGTCGTCCTCGGGGTGCGCCCGTGGATAGACCGCCCGAGCGCCCGCCGGTGGTGGCGCGCGCGGACCGCGACCATCTCGGCCGTCCGCGAGGCGTTCGCCGACGAGGACATCACCATCCCGTTCCCGCAGCGCGCGCTGTCCGAGCGCGACCCTTCGGGACCGATTCCGCTCACCGACCAGCGAACCGAGGCGAGCCCCGAAGCCGACGGCGGTGTCGAGGGGGCCGACGAATGACCGACCTCGCCGAGCGCCGCGGGATGAACACCTCGGTCTACCAGCCCGCGGAGGACTCCGGACTGCTCGCGCAGGCCGCGGTCGGGCGCGTCTCGGGGCGTGTCCTCGAAGTCGGCACCGGCTCGGGCTGGGTCGCAGAGCGGCTCGCGACGAAGACCGACGCCGACGTGGTCGCGAGCGACCTCAACCCCCACGCCTGCCGGCAGGCCGCCGAGCGCGCCGCCGCGCTCCGGGCCGACGGCCACCGCGGGTTCGAGGTCGTCCGCGGGAGCCTCGTCGAACCGTTCCGCGACGACGCCTTCGACGCGGTTGCGTTCAACCCGCCGTACCTCCCGGAAGACCTCGAAGCCGCGCGCGACGACTGGATGGAAGTCGCGCTCACCGGCGGCGAGGACGGCCGCGAAATCATCGACCCCTTCCTCGACACGGTCGGGCGCGTCCTCAAACCGGGCGGCACCGTCTTCCTCCTCGTGAGTAGCTTCACCGGCTACGACGAGGTGCTCGCCCGCGCCGAGGCGAACGGCTTCGGCCACGAGGTCGTCGTCCAGGAGTCGTACCCCTACGAGACGCTCACGGTGCTCGCGTTGGAATAACCAATGCGCATATGTTGATACAGGAAATATTATACACCGTCATTTCTTAGCCAGGAGTGATGACTGAACTCGTCTCGACGACACCGGGACTGTATCCCCTCCCGGATTGGGCGAAACAGGAGCTTTCCGACCTCAAGGGCCACCAGAAACACGACCTCATCTCCGGTAACGAGGGCGCGGACATCGTGGGCGCGTACGACCGCGCCCGCGAGGAAGTCGTCTCCGAACAGACCGATGCCGGCCTCGACCGCGTCGTCGAGGGGCAACTCCGCTGGGACGACATGCTCGCGCACCCGTTGACGGTCCACGAGAACGTCGAGACCGGCGGCATCGTCCGCTACTACGACAACAACAACTTCTACCGCGACCCGCAGGTCCGCGGCGAACTCACCTTCTCCGGCGACGTCGCGGCCGAACTCGACGCCACCGCCGACCTCCTCGGCGACGAGTCGCTGCAGGCGGTCCTCCCCGGTCCGTACTCGCTTTCGGACCTCGCCACGGACGAGCACTACGGTGACGAGGCCGACTTCCTCGACGCCGTGAGCGAGTTCCTCGCGGGCGAAGTCGACGCCTTCCCGGAACACGAGACGCTGTTCCTCCTCGAACCCTCGCTCGTGTTCTCGCCGCCGGGCGAGGACGTCGACGAGCGCGTCCCCGAGGCAATCTCCGCCGTCTCCGACGCGACCGACGCCGACGTGGTCGTCCACACCTACTGGGGCGCGCTCGACGAGAAGGTCTACGCGCACCTCATGGACGCCGACGTGGACGCCATCGGCTTCGACTTCGTCGCCGGCGACCGCGACCAGACGCTCTACAACGTCAACGAGTACGGCACGAAAGACGACATCGCCCTGGGTCTCGTCGACGGCCAGAACACGCTGGTCGAAGACCCCGCGACGGTCCGCGAGCGCGTCGAGTGGACCCTCGACAACATCCAGAGCCAGACGTTCGACACCGCCTACGTGACCTCCAACACCGAACTGTTCTACCTGCCGGAGAACCGCGCGACGGAGAAGCTCGCCGCCCTCGCGGCCGCCACCGAGGACGAACTGGAGGTGGAAGCATGAGCCGCGACGCCGAGAACCGCGAGCAGTTCCGCCCCGACGGCCACGACAACGAGCACTTCCTGCTCACCACCGTCGTCGGCTCCTACCCGAAGCCCAAGTGGCTCAACCGCGCCAACGACCTCGCGGAGGACCCCGACTCCAAGTTCACGCAGGAGCACCTCCACGAGGCCCACGACGACGCCTGTCGCGTCATCACCCACGAGCACGAGCGCTCCGGCCTCGACACCGTCGTCGACGGCGAGATGCGCCGCGAGGAGATGGTCGAGTACTTCGCCCACCGCATCCCCGGCTACGAGTTCAACGGCCCGGTGAAGGTGTGGGGTCACAACTACTTCGACAAGCCCTCTGTCGTCGGCGAGGTCGAGTACGACGAACCGTGGCTGGTCGACGAGTTCGAGTTCACGAGCGACGTGGCCTCCAAGCCCGTCAAGGTGCCCATCACGGGCCCCTACACGCTCGCGAGCTGGTCGTTCAACGAGCACTACGACTCCGAGGCGGACCTCGCGTACGCGCTGGCCGACCTCGTCAACGAGGAAATCGAAAAGCTCGTCGAGGCGGGCGCGACCTACATCCAGATCGACGAGCCCGCGCTGGCGACGACGCCGGACGACCACGCCATCGTCGGCGAGTGTCTCGAACGCATCGTCGCGGGCATCTCCGACGAGGTCCGCATCGGCCTTCACGTCTGTTACGGCGACTACTCGCGTATCTACCCCGAACTCAACGACTACCCCATCGACGAGTTCGACGTGGAACTCTGCAACGGCGGCTACGAGCAGATAGACGTGTTCACCGACCCCGAGTTCGAACCGGACCTCGCGCTCGGCGTCGTGGACGTTCACACCGCCGAAGTCGAGACCGTCGAGGAGATTAAAGAGAACATCAAGCAGGGCCTGAAGGTCGTCCCGCCGGAGAAGCTCACCGTCTCGCCCGACTGCGGCGTGAAGCTCCTCCCCCGCGAGGTCGCCTACCAGAAGATGGAGAACATGGTTCAGGCCGCCCGTGAGGTCGAAGCCGAACTCGACGCCGGCGAAATCGACCTCGACGCGCCCGTTCCGCAGGCCGACTGAGCGACCCGACCCGTAGCTCCCCGTTCGTTTTTTTGTAGCCGCATCGAGCCCCGAGTCTCTCGACCGCGCTCTCGCCGCCGTGAGTGTCACGGTTCCCGCCACGTGAAATAAATGTTAACGCACCACATGGCGTATCGCTCAGTATGGGCACCGAATCAGTCGCACCGACGCGGACGAACGTCGAACTGTGCCGCCGATACGTCGAGGAGTTCGTCAACGAGGGCGACGCGACGGCGGCCGAGGAGTTGGTCCACGAGGACGTCATCACTCACCAGTTGGGCGTCAACGCCGACAGAGTAGGGAGGGACGCGCTGGTCGACCAGATACTCGGCTTCCGCGGGGCGGTCCCCGACTGGCACCTCGCGGTCGAAGACGCGGTCGGCGAGGGCGACCGGGTGATGATGCGACTCACGGCGCGGGGGACGCCGCAGGAGCCGTGGGGGAACCTCGTCCCGACCGGGAAGTCGTTCGAGCAACCGGCGTTCTTCGTCTTCCGCCTCGAAGACGGTCGCATCGTCGAGCAGTGGAACCTCGTGAACCTGATGGGAATCGCGCGCCAGCTCGGCTTGCTCCCGCCGGGACCGCGGGTCATCGCCAAGGTGGCGGCCCAGCGCATTCGGTCGCGCCTCGGCGGCGGTCGGCGACGCGCCCGGGCCGACGGCCCGAAGTAGGTTAGACGCGCTCGGTCTCGAACGAGCGTTCCCGAGTCGCGTCGTCTCCAACGTCGGAACCACCGAGTCCACGGTTGCCCCCGCCTCCGACGCGCCATCCGCCGTCGGAACCGCGCACTAGCGGAAGCTCCGCGCCCACGGCGTCCGAAATCTCTTCGGGGGCCACGTCGCACACCGCGGCGATGCGCTCGAATCGCGAGCCGCCGGTCAGTGCCTCGGGAACCGGCACCCAGACGGTCGCGGTCCGGTCGTCGGGCGTCGCGAGCGCGAGGTCGAGTCGCACGCCGTCTCGTCGGGAGAACCGGGCGAGCCCGCTCGCGCCGCGCCGCCGCTCGGGGACGACGTTCGTGACGACGCCCGAATCGACGTGGTCGAGCGCGCGCAGGCCGGCCACGCGGAGTTCCACGTCGCGGATGTCGGTCGGGCCGAGAACGACCGGTCGCACGAGCGTCGAGAGCGTCGCCGCCAGTCGCGCGGCCGTCCACGCCGCCACCGCGGTCGCGCCGAGCATCGCCACCGCGCCGACGACGAACAGCGTCGCGAGCGCGAGGAGTACGAGTTCCACTTCGACCATGTGACACGTTTCGCCGGGCGACGAGAAAACCGTTGTTCGCCGCGCGGTGGACGGTCAGGTCGCGGTGACGGTCGTCACCGGCCGCGGATGACCGGTGGTAGAACCCCGCACACCGAACCGACGAGAACGCCCTCTCGGCGGCTGGAGCGCGGACGAGAGGGGGACGTGGCCGTCGCTCCTCTCGGAAGAAAGCGTGAGAACCGCGAGACGAGACTTACTCGTAGAGCCAGGTCTCGTCGACGCGCTCGTAGTCGACGAGTTCGTCCTCGTCGAAGAAGAGCGCGATTTCGCGCTCGTTCGCGCCCTCGTCCTCGTGGTCGGAGCCGTGGATGACGTTCCGACCGAGGTCGAGACCGTAGTCACCGCGGATGGTGCCGGGTGCGGACTCTGCGGGGTCCGTCTCGCCCATCATGCGGCGGACCTGTCGCGTCGCGTCCTGACCTTCCCAGACCATCGCGAAGACGGGACCGGACGTGATGAAGTCGACGAGACCCTCGAAGAAGGGCTTGCCCTCGTGCTCGCCGTAGTGGTCGTGGGCGAGCTCCTCGTCGATCTGCATGAACTTGCCGCCGACCATCTTCAGACCGCGGTCCTCGAAGCGGGAGACGATGTCTCCGATGAGGCCGCGCTGGACGCCGTCGGGCTTGACCATCACGAAGGTGCGCTCTGCGTCGGACATCAGTTGTCCTCCGCCTTGCCGCTCGCGCGGCGGCCGGCCTCCGTCCACTCGAGGTCGCGGGCCTCGCGGCCGAGGAAGTAGTTCTTCTCGGCCTTCGAGTCCTTGAAGTGGAGGATGGTACCGTCGGTCTTGACGTACATCGTGCCCGTGCCGGGCTCGATCTCTTCACCGCTGTAGTCGCACGTGCGCTTCTCGACCATTGTTACTGCCCTCCGATGGAGTCGGCGTCACGCTGGGTCTCGCGGAGCTGGAGGATGTCGCCCTCGCGGACGGGACCCAGCACGTTTCGCGTGATGATACGGCCCTGGTTGGAGCCTTCGCGGATGCGGCACTTGACCTGCATGGCCTCGCCGTGCATCCCAGTCTTTCCAACGACTTCGATGACTTCGGCAGGCGTCGAGTCGCTGGCTTGTTCGTCCGCGCTCATGGTCGGTTATCGAAGGTCCTCGACCTTAGTCGCGATGTCCTCGACATCGTCGGACGCGTCGCCGGCGTCGACGATGGCGGCCGCGGCACTACCGACTTCGAGGCCGGCGGCGTGACCGATGTCGTCCTGCGTCTCGACGAAGATGAACGGAATGCCCTTCTCGTCGGCGAGTTCGGGCAGGTGCATGACGATCTCCTCGGGGGAGACGTCTTCCGCGATGAGGACGAGCTGGGCGTTGCCCCGCTCGATGGACTTGGTCGTTTCGTTGGTTCCTTTCTTCACGATACCAGTATCTCGGGCGACCTCGAGCGCCTCGACGGCGCTGTCAGCGAGGTCGGCCGGTACGTCGAAGTCTACGTAAACAGCCATTGTTGTTCACCTATATCCTGCTCGCGGGCTCGACTCCCTCGCCGGTATCACACCGGTCGGTCGGTCGCGACCGGTCAACGATTTCCCTACGGCGAGGAGGTTCATCAACCCCGGACAGGCTGTAACCACTCTTTGCTCCGGCCCCCATAAAAGCGCTTTCAAAATCGTAGCGCCGTGCGACGCGTCCGCACGACCCGCGAATCGCCCGATTTCTCGCCGACTACAGCGCCCCGAATCACCGTGTCGATTGCTCACATAACTCACTTTCAGCGGGGTGTGACGCCCCACCAAAACCACCGCTGTGCCGACCGGGTTGCTGGTCGCTCGCACCCGACCGAAGGAAGTGAATAGCCGCGCCGGCGTATCCATCCCATGACCAGACTCGGCGACGACCCCGACGTCGAGGCGCTCGCCGCCGCCCGCCGCGAGGAGGCGCTGGCGACGAACCAGCGACGCCTCCTCGTCCTCGCCGGCGACCGGGACGCCGGCATCGACGCCGCCTTCGACGCGGTCCGCGGGGCCGACGTGCCCGACGACGAGGTGACGTTCGTCACCGCCCGGGAGGGTTTTCGCTTCCACCGCGTCGAACCGAAGCGCGCCTCGTCGCTCCTCGGGACGACCCGGACGCTCGTCGTCCTCGACGCCCACGAGGAGTTCTCGGCGAACGCGCTCGGCCGCGTCGCCGGCGCGGTCGACGGCGGCGGCCTGCTCGTTTTGCTCACCCCCTCTCTCGACGAGTGGGCGGTCCGCCGCGACTCCTTCGACGAGCGATTGGCCGTCCCGCCCTTTTCCGTCGGCGACGTGACCGGCCGCTTCCGCGGCCGACTCGTCTCGACGCTCCGGGACCACCCCGGCGTCGCTCTCGTGGACCTCGATTCGGGGACCGTCGAGCGCGACGGCGCGTACCGACAGGGAATCAGTTTCGACGCCGCCCCACCGCGGGTGCCGAGAGAGAAAGACCGCCGGTTCCCGCGGCGCGCCTACGAGAACTGCCTCACCGCCGACCAGTCCGACGCGCTCGCTGCCCTCGAAGCCCTGTCCGAACCGGGAACCGCCGTCGTCGTGGAGGCCGACCGCGGCCGCGGGAAGTCGAGCGCCGCGGGCCTCGCCGCCGGAAGCCTCGCGGCCGAGGGCGCGGACGTGGTCGTGACCGCGCCCGGAAAGCGAAACGCCGCCGAGGTGTTCGCCCGCGCCGAGCGACTCCTCTCCGAACTCGACGCGCTCCGTGAGGGCGGCGCGGACGACTTCGATATCGTGTCCGAACGCGGCGGTCGGGTCCGCTACGTCCCGCCGACCGAGGCTGGCGACGTGGCGGCCGACGCCGACGCGCTCGTCGTGGACGAGGCGGCCGCCCTGCCCGTCAGGCTCCTCGAATCGTTCCTCGCCGCGCCCGCGGTCGCCTTCTGTACGACCGTCCGCGGCTACGAGGGCGCGGGTCGCGGCTTCGCCGTCCGCTTCCGCGACCGCCTCGACGACGCGGACCGCGAGGTGACCGACGCGCGCCTCGACGACCCGATTCGCTACGCCGCCGGCGACCCCGTCGAGTCGTGGACGTTCCGCGCGCTCCTCCTCGACGCCCGGCCCCCGGTGGACCAACTCGTCGCGGACGCGACGCCGGAGTCCGCGTCCTACCGGGCGCTTTCGCCCGACGACCTACTGGCGGACGAGCACCTGTTGCGCGAAGCGTTCGGTCTGCTCGTCCTCGCGCACTACCGGACCGAGCCGGACGACCTCGCTCGCCTCCTCGACGCCCCGAACCTGACGCTCCGGGCGCTCACCCACGATGGGCGCGTCGTCTCGGTCGCGCTCCTCGCGCGCGAGGGCGGCCTCGACGCCGACACCCGCCGGCACATGTACGACGGCGGCCGCATCCGCGGGAACATGCTCCCCGACGTGTTCACGAGTCAACTCCGCGACGAGGACGCGGGCGTCCCCGTCGGCTACCGCGTGATGCGTATCGCCACTCACCACGCGGTCCGGTCGTCGGGCCTCGGCTCGCGGCTCCTCTCGGAGATACGCGACGAGTTCGCGGGCGACGCGGACTACCTCGGCGTCGGCTTCGGCGCGACGCCCGAACTCCTCTCGTTTTGGCGCGACAACGGCTACGGCACGGTCCACCTCTCGACCACCAGAAACGACACCAGCGGCGAGTACTCGGCGCTCATGATGCGCCCCCTGTCGCCCGCCGGCCGCGACCTCCGCGACCGCCACGCGGCGTGGTTCCGCGGCCGCGTCGGCGACGTGCTCGGCGACGCCCTCTTGGACCTCGACGCCGACGTGGCGCGGGCCGCCCTCGCCGCCGTCGATACCGCCGCCGAACCGGACCTCTCCGAGTACGAGTGGCGCGTCGTCGTCGGCGCGTCCTACGGCCCGGGGCTCTACACGACCGCGCCCGGCGCGTTCCGGCGACTCGGACTCGCGCACCTCACGAATCCGGGCCGGGCCTCGCTCACGCCCAGAGAGGAACGATTGCTCGTCCGCAAGGTCCTCCAGACGCGGCCGTGGGACGCCGTCGCCGACGAACTCGACTTCCACTCGACCGCGGGGGCCATGCGCGCGCTCGGCGACGCCTACGAACCGCTCGTGGACGAGTACGGCACCGACGCGGCCCGCGAGGAACGCGATCGATTCCGGTGACACCCGCCCGAGGAGCGGCCGAGTCGCAGTCGCTCGCCCGCCGACACACCGATAGTCGTCGGAGCCGACGCTCTCCGTATGGCCGAGTGTAGCGAACCCGACTGCGAGAACGTCGCGGCGGTCAGGCTCTACGTGCCGTGGGACGCCGACAGGAACGTCTGTACGGCCCACGCGAGAGCGCTCGTTCAGCAGGACGGCGTCGTCGCCGAACCCCTCGACGGGGCCGAAGACGACTGGTCGTAAGTCGGCCGGCCGGAGCGACCCGTCGCGGATGGGGAGCCGCGAACCCACGCGCCGCTGGTCGGGGGAGACGCCGCGCAGAAATTCGGGATTAGGAGTGAGGCGAGTCCGCGCTCACCGGAGCGAGACGGCCATCATCACTTCGTCGACGTAGTCACCGTCTATCTTGTAGTGGCCGTCGCGGACGGCTTCGGTCTCCCAGCCGTGTCCTTCGAGGAACGCGATTGCCTCCTCGTTGGTCGCCGGAACGCTGTTGTAGAGCTTCTCGAAGCCGCGCTCGCGCGCCCACTCGACGCCGCGGTCGAGGAGCTTGCTCCCGATGCCGTGGCCGCGGAACTCCGGTCGCGTGCCGACGGTCAGGACGGCGGTGTGGCTCAGTTTCTCCGCCTCGGGCAGGTCGAGGTGGACCCAGCCGGCGAGTTCGTCGCCGACGGTGGCGACGAACACCATTCGGGAACTGACCTCGTTGTGCCGGAGGACGACCTCCTCGTGGTCGAGCAGGTCGGCGACCGTCTCGGCCTCGATGTACCGGCCCTCGTCCGCGACCTCGTGGATGGCGTCGACGAGGCTCTCCAAGTCGACGTTCTGGGCCATCCGAATCGTCACGTCGAGGTCGCCGAGTTCCACCGTCTCCTCCTCGCCGGGCGCGTAGGCCACCTCCACGTGGTTGCCGACCTTTCGGATGTAGCCGTCCCGCCGCAGGACGGTCAGGTGCGCCCCCAGCGCCGCCGGTTCGAAGTTGAGCGCTCTCCGTACCTCGTCCTCGCGGACGGTCCCGTGGCGCTCGATGTACTCGTAGATGTCCTTGCGGTCTTTGTGTCCGAAGTTGAGACTGTCAGTTACTTCCATGGTACACAATCACACTCAGGATTTATAATTGTTGTTCGTGCCGGACCCGACGACAGTCGGCCCCACCGACGAGTGAGACGAGGGCCCGTGCGCCGCCCTCAGCGTCTTTCGGGGACGCAGGTCAGCAGTTGGGCGGTGTCGAGCACGTCGTGGGTCCGCAGCAGAACTTCGGCGGCCTCGCGGACCGTGAAGTCCGCGTCGAGGTCGACGCCGTAACACCGGGCGTACATGGCGAGCCAGTCGTTCATCGCCCGGTGGAGCAGTTCGAACTCCTCGCCGGTAAACGAGACCTGCCGGTCGCCCGTCCGCGCGCTGACGTAGAGCGACACCGCCGGGCCGACGCCGTCGCGGGCGCATTCGAGCGCGCGCTGGTCCGCGGCCGACGGCGGCGGCGGGTCGAACGACTTCCGGGCCTCTCGGGCCTCGTCGGCGAGGGCTCTGGCGCGCTCCCCGAACCGAACGTCTTCGGGATGGCGCTCCTCAGTTCCTCGACCGTCGGCGACGGGGCGAGAGGCCGACTGGGTCGCGTCGCCGCTCATCTTTGCACCCCCGTCATCCCCACTTGAACTCGACGCCCTTGTCGCCGCGCGGGTGGCTCCAGTCGGTGTCGGCGACGACGGCGCAGGTGCCGCACTCGACGCAGGGTTGGGTGTCGAGGCTGACGACGCGCTCCTCCGAGCCGTTGGTCCGGACGACCTCCTCGCGGTAACAGCCGCCGCCGAAATCGACCGCCGAGACGGGGCAGGCCGCCACCGCGGCCCCGCTCGCCTCGTAGGACTCGTCGCGGAGCGTGATGTGCGGGCTGCCGATGTCGGTGTCGTAGGTCAGCCCGCCGATGCGGGCTTCGAGGTCCGGCGGCGTCACCGAACTCTCGTCGCGGACCCGCGTCCCCAACTCCTCGGCGATGACCGTCGGGAGCGTGACGTAGGGCGTCCGCGTGTCCGGCATCAGCGCCGACAGCGTCGGGACGTTGTAGAGGCGTTCGAGCCGACCCGAGAGCGCGCGGACGCCGGCGCGCCCGACCGCCGAGGTGAGCACGGTATCGACCACGTTGGTCACGCCGTCGTCCTCGGCGACGCCGCGGAGCAGTTCGTAGCCGCGGGGCCGGAGCTTCTTCATCACGCCCTCGTTCCGGAGTTTGCGGGCGTAACGAGTCCCTGCCTTCTCCGGTTCGTTGCGCGACTTGGCCTGCGCGTACGACTCTGCGGCGAGCGCGCCGGCGGTGACGGCGTGGTTCATGCCCTTGATGATCGGCCCCTGCGCCTGCATCTGGCCGGCCGCGTCGCCGACGAGGAGCAGGCGGCCGAAGTGCGGTTCGCGCAGGGCGACCTTCTTCGAGTCGGGCACGAGTTTCGCGCTGTACTCCAGTTCGGTGTAGTCGTCGCCGAGCCACTGCGCGAGCAACGGGTGGGTCAAAAGCCCGTCCAGTAGCTCGTGTGGCTCCGCCTGCTCCGCGACGAGGCTGTCGAGGTGGAACACCGTTCCGAGCGATAGCGTGTCGCGGTTCGTGTAGAGGAAGCCGCCGCCGCGGACGCCCTCGAACAGGTCGCCCGAGAACAGGTGCGCCGCCCCCTCGTCTTCCGCCACGTCGAACCGGTCGGCGATGGTGTCTTCCGGCATATCGACGACGGCCTTGACGCCCTGGAACCACTCGTCGGGCTCGTCCCAGTCCATCAGGCCCGCGTCGCGGGCGAGTTCCGAGTTCACCCCGTCGGCCGCGACGATGATATCGGCGGTTATCGGGTCGAGTTCGTCCAGCGTGACGCCGACGATGCGGCCCTCCTCGCGGAGCAGGCCGTTGACGTGGACGCCCGTGAGGAGGCCGCCGCCTGTCTCGCGGGTCCGCTCGTGGACGCGGTCTTCGAGCCACGAGTCCATCTTCCGCCGGAGGACCGAGTCGGACCACTCGGTGTCGTGTTCGTGGAGGTCGGTGAGGTCGAACGACTCGACCTTGTCGCCGGCGATGTTGTGGATGCGGTACTTCGTGATGGGCCGCTCGGCGGCCGCCTCGCGGAACCCCGGAAAGAGGTCGTCGATGGTGTACGGCGCGGACTCCTCGGCGTAGATGAGGCCGCCCGAGACGTTCTTCGACCCGGCCTCGACGCCGCGTTCGAGGACGAGCGTCTCGATGCCGTAGTTGGCGAACGTCGCGGCCGCCGCCGCGCCGCCGGGACCCGCCCCGACGACGAGCGCCTCGTAGTGTTCGTAGTCGCTCATTGCGACTCACCCCGGTCGTCCGCGGCCGCGCCATCGTCGGGCGTTCCGGTCGGCGCGGTCCCCCCGTCGCTGGCGACCGCCGCCTCGAACCGGCCCTCCTTGAGCGCCGTCGTCAGCCTCGGCAGCACATCGAACAGGTCGCCCTCGATGAAGTAGTCCGAGAAGTCGCGAATGCGGGCGTCGGGGTCGGTGTTGACCGCGACGATGGTGTCCGACTCGTCCATGCCGACCTTGTGCTGGACCGCGCCGGAGATGCCCGCCGCGATGTAGAGTTTCGGCGCGACGACCTGCCCCGTCTCGCCTATCTGTCTGTCCTCGTGGGTGTACTGCTCGACGTGGCCGTCGAAGTTGAACGACCCCGTGACGATGCCGCGGGTGACGCCGACCTCGGCGTCCTCGAACTGGTCGGCGAGGTCCAAGGCGAGTTCGATACCCTTGGTCGGGTCGTCGCCGATGCCGCGTCCGACCGCGACGATGACGTCGTGGCCGGTCAGGTCGATACCCTCGTCCAGCTGGTCGAAATCGGTGACGGTGACGCGGAACCAGTCGTCGTCGAGCGGGGCGTCGTGTTCGACGACGAGTCCCTCGCGGTCGTGGTCCGGTTCGGGCAGGTCGAAGCTCCCCGGGATGACCGACGCGCCCTGCGGGTGGAACTCCCGCGTCGGGTTGTCGATACAGAGGATGGTCGAGTACTCGAAGCCGGAGAAGTCCGGACGCTTCATGTGCAGGACGCGCTGGAACTCCTTTTTCTCGCCGGCGACGCCGGTCTTGACCGGATTCGAAATGACTTCCTCCGTGATGTAGAGCCCCGAGCAGTCGCTGGCGAGGCCGGAGTCGAGTTCGGCCTGCACGAGCGCCGAGAGGTCCCGGCCGTTGTTCGTCGCCGGGAACAGCACGTACCGCGGCTTGTCGTAGTCGCGCCACGGCTCGTCGCGGCCGTCCGTGACCTCGAAGTTCTGGTGGGTCGCCCCCGCGCGGGCCATGTCGCAGAATATCTCGGTGTACGGCTTGTGCTGGAAGCGTTCGAGCCGGGCGTCCTCGCGGACGACGACCACGTCCGCGCCGTAGGCGATGACGTCCTCGACGTGCTTCGACACGTCGGAGCCGATGAGGACTGCGACGACCCGCTCGTCGGCCGTGTAGTCGTCGTTGTAGGTGTCCATCAGTTCGCGGGCCTTGCCCAGCATCTCCTTGGACACGTCCACGAGTTCGCCCGCCTGCGTCTCGCAGTAGACCCACATGTCGCGGTAGGTCCCCCCGTGGAGCGACCGGACGTGTCGCTTGTCCCGAGTCGGGTGGTCGAGGTCCGGGTGACGCTCCTCGGGCGGCCGTTCGTCCACCTCGATTTCCGTGTCTTCCTCGTCGCTTCCCTTCACGGAGTCGATGCGGTTTCTGATGAGTCGCTTCACCGGGTCGCGGTTCTCGCCCGCCTCCTCGCGTTCGAGGAGCGATTCGAGCTCCGAGACCTCCTCGACGTTCTGGAGGGTGTTCCCGACCTCTGCGGTGCTCATCGACGCGAGGTCCATCCCGTCGGCGTCGGCCGGCTCCTCGTCGTCCTCGGAGAACTTCTCGATGCGGCTCTCGATGAGCGCGACGGCCGGCGCGCGGTTCTGCCCGCGGTGTTCAGCCTGTAGAATCTCCTCTAACTCGCCGAGGTCCTCGATGTCCTTGATGGCCGGACCGAGCTCCGAAATCTCGTAGTCGCCGGGTTCGAAATCGGTCACGCTCAGTCACCCCCCGCGGCCGCGGCGTCGCCGGCGTCGCCGTCGCCCACCGCCGACTGCATCGCGGTCAGCACGTCCTGCATGGCTCCCGTGTCGTCCGGGTCGACCATCGTCGCCTCCCGCTCCGCCGGGGCCTTCGGAATCGGGTCGACCGACGAGACGATAGTCGGCGAGCCGTCGAGGCCGATGTAGTCCGGGTCGACGTTGATGTCGGCGTGGTCCCGCACCGTCAGGTGCTCCTCGTAGTTCTGGGCGCGCGCTCGGGTCTCCTCGCGCAGGTCCTTCAGCGTCAGTCGCTCGCCCGCCGTCCGATACGACGGCTCGAACTCGGGGTCCGCGACGACGAACGCCGGAAGCTCCGTCTCGACGGTCTCTATCTCCTCGATGTCGCCTTCGACCAGTCGCTTGGCGCGCAGGGTCCCCGCCTCCTCGTCGATGTCGAGGGAGATGACGTGCGTGACGAGCGGCATGTCGAGACACCAGTTCGTCTGCGGGCCGGTGTGGCCCGTCTCCCCGTCTGCGGTCTTGAACCCGGCGAACACCACGTCCGGTTCGCCGAGCGTCTCGATGCCCGCGCTGAGCGTGATGGCCGTCGCCCACGTGTCGGCGGCCGCCATCTCGCGGTCCGAGACGAGGTGCAGGTCGTCGGCGTACACCGTCTCCATCGCCTCCTGTAACACCTCCTTGTACCCCGGCGGCCCCATGCTCATCACGCTCACTCGCCCGCCGTGTCGAACTCGTGTCTGGAGCGCCGCCTCCAGCGCGAAGCGGTCGTTCGGATTCATTACTGTGGGCGTCTTCCCCCGTTCGAGGTGCCCGTCCTCGTCAAACGATACCTGGCCCTCCCGGAAGTCGGGCACACCTTTGGTAAGTACCACCATGTGCATTGAGAACACTCTCCAGTTAATGCTAGCTCATATTCATAATAATCTTTTGTGCTAGGTGGCCGGAATGTCCGCGCCGCTCACGGGGGTCGCTGTCGGCGTCCTCGCCCGCAAAAAATCGGGGTTTCTTCCCTCAGATGCGTCCCGCTCGCCCGGGGTCGACGTCGATGGCGTCGACCGGGCAGACGTCGACACAGAGCATGCAGTCGATACACTGGTCTTCGTGGGTCGGCTCGGCCTTGATGTCGGACTCCGGGTGCCCCGGCGTGTCGACCCACGTGAACACGTCCACGGGGCAGTCCTCCAGACACGCCCCGTCGGCGAGACAGATGTCGAAGTCCACCGCGACGTGCGTCCCGTGGATGCCGTGTTTCTCCGGCGGGTCGACCGGTCCCCAGACGGCCACGCCGTTTTCCTCTCCGACCTTCTCCCTGTTTGCCTCGAACTGCGGGTCGATAGCCATGACTCTTAGTGACATATTCCGGTAGAGGCAATAAACTATCCCCCGAACGGGCAGAAAGCGGTCGACTCGTGGCCCGAATCGGTGCCTCGACCCGTGCGCGGCCGCGTCGGGGCCGCCACGCGTCCACTCGGTGGGGTGAATAGCCCTCGGCTCGAACCACCCCGGTATGGACGTGTTCCTCTGGGTCGCGCTCGCCCTCTTGGTCCTCGGCGTCGTCGGGAGCGTACTCCCGCTGCTTCCCGGCGCGCTCCTGTCCGTGCTCGGCGTGGTCGTCTACTGGGTGGCGTCCGGCTTCTCCGAGCCCGGTCCCATCGCGTTCGTCGGGCTCTCCCTCGTCGGCCTCGTCGCGCTCGTCACCGACTACGCCGGCGGGATGGTCGCCGCGCGGTTCGGCGGCGCGTCGACCCGAACGTCGATTGTCGCCGGGGTCGCCGGCTTCCTGCTCATGTTCCTCATCGGCCCGCTCGGCATCTTCGTCGGCGTCGCGGGCACCGTCTTCGCCCTCGAATACCTCGAACACCAAGACGCGGAAGAGAGCGGGCGGCGCGCCCTCGTCGCCACTGTCGGCGTCCTCGCCACCGCGGCGGTGCAGGCGCTGTTGACGTTCTCGATGCTCGTCGGGTTCGTCCTCACCGTGGTGGTCTGAGGTTCGCCTGACTTCGCTCCGCTACCGGCTTATTGCTCGTCGCGCCGCCGAATCAGCCCCGTCTCCGCGTCGGCGACGACCCGGGCGGGCGCGCCGTCGGCGTCCACCCGAAGCGGCATGACGTACAGGTCGAACGTCCGGTCGGTCGGGAGCGCGTCCAACCCGCAGAGGTTCTCGACGACGAGGAGTCCCGCCCCGAGAATCGCGTGGTGGGCGGGCACGTCGTCGCCGCCGGTCGGGTCGGGGCTGAGCGCGTCGATGCCGACCGAGAGCCCCCGGTCCGCGCAGGCCCGTGCCGTCTCGGGCGCGAGCGCCGGATGGTCGGTCATGCGCTCCGTCCCCCACTCGTCCTCCCAGCCGGTTCGGAACACGAGGAAATCCACGCGCGGTTCGAGGTGTTCCGGAATCGCGTCCGGTCCGATTCGCCCGCGAGGGCCCGCGTCTCGGCAGTCGATGGCGCGGGCGGTGAACCGGAGGTCCTCGACCGGGAAGTCGTCGAGCGTCGCGCCGTCCGGTTCGGTGTGCGCGGGCGCATCGACGTGCGTGCCCGCGTGGGTCCCGAGTTCGAGCCGGGAAACGCGGTAGCCGTCGGCCTCGAAGTCGGCGTGCGACTCGACTGCGACGGGCGGGTCGCCGGGGTACGTCGGCATCCCGCTTTCGACGCGACGGGTGAGGTCGAGGAGGGTCATACCACTCCGTACGTGGGGGTGGGTAAAACGAGTGTTTGTGTCGAGAGCGACTGTCCGTCGCTCGACTTACTTGTGCGCGAAGTAGACGACCGTCTCGTCGTCGCCGCGGTCGTCCACGCGGACGAAGCCGACGCGCTCGAACTGGACGAGTTCGTCCTCGGGCACGTCGCCGAAGTCGGGTTCAGCGACGCCCGTCACGTCGCCGTCCATGGTGCGCATGCGGACCGAGACGCCGTCGGTCGGGGCCCAGTGAATCACGGCCACGTCGCCCTCGCGGACCACGTCGAGGTCGTCGCCGGTGGCGACGAGCGAGTCGCCCTCGCGGAGGACCGCGCCGAAGCCCTTCAGCCAGACGCGCTCGCCCTCGGCGGGCACGTCGCCCGACTCGAGGAGAACGCTGTCGCCGACCGGGATGTCGCGGGTGCCGCGCTCCTCGAAACTCGGGTGGAGCGGCGGGTGGGCGCTGTCGGGGCCGCCCTCGACGGCGAACTCTTCCCCGTCCCGTACGAGGAAGTAGCGGTCCGTCTCGTCGTCGACGAGGTCGCGGTTGTTCGCGTAGACCGTGGACATCGAGAGGTCGACGTTCGACGTGGAGGTGCCGAGGCCGACCATCGCGTCCACGATGGCCTGTCCGCGGATGCCGCGGCGACGGAGGCTCTTGATGGTCGGCACGCGCGGGTCGTCCCAGCCCTCGACCTCGCCCGCGTCGATGAGTTCCTTGATGCTCGACGTGGACATCTTCACGTCGTAGGCGTCGACCTGCACGTGACCCCAGTGGACGACCTCGGGGTAGTCCCAGCCGAAGTAGTCGTAGACGAACTGCTGGCGCTTCGCGGAGTCCTGCAGGTCGATGCCGCGGATGATGTGGGTGACGCCCGTGAGGTGGTCGTCGACGCCGGACTGGAAGTCGAGCATCGGCCACGCGCGGTAGTCGGCCGCCTCCTCGCGGGGGTGCGGCGTGTCTATCATGCGGAAGGCGACCCAGTCGCGCAGCGCGGGGTTCTTGTGTTCGATGTCGGTCTTGACGCGGAGGACCATCTCGCCCGAACTGTACTCGCCTGCGACCATGTCCTCGAACTCCTCGCGGGTCGTCTCGGGGTCCTTGTCGCGGTGCGGACACGGCTTCCCGTCGTTCTTCAGGTTCGAGAACGCCTCGCCCGAACACGAACAGGTGTACGCGCCGCCCATCTCGATGAGTTCGCGGGCGTAGTCGTAGTACGTCTCCACCCGGTCGGAGGCCCGAATCACGTCGTCGGGCTCGAACCCGAGGTAGTCGATGTCGTCGAGGATGGCGTCGTAGGCGGTCAGGTCCGGCCGCTTCGTCTCCGGGTCGGTGTCGTCGAACCGGACGAGGAAGGAGCCGTCGTACATCTCCTTGTACGTCCCGATAACCGCGGGCATGCGGGCGTGGCCAAGGTGCCACGGGCCGTTGGGGTTCGGGGCGGCGCGCATGCGGACCTCGTCGTACGCCTCGGCGTTCGGGAGGTCGGGGAGCAGCGAGTCGTCCGCTTCCTCCTCGGCTTCCATCTCGGCGAGTTCCTCGGGCGCGAGGTCTTCGAGTCGCTCGCGCTTTTCGTCGGCGGACTGTTGGTTGACCTCGGCGACGACGGGGCCGATGAGTCCCGGAATCTCGCCGCCGTGCTGGCGGAAGTCGGGGTTCTCGCCCATCAGCGGGCCCATAATCGCGCCCACGTCGGCGTCGCTGTCGTGTTTGACCGCGTTGAGAAGCGCGTGCTTCTCGGCCTCTCGCTCGATGCGCTCTCGAAGCTCGTCGTCCATTACCGTTCGCTTCCGCGGCGCGCCTAAAAACAGGCCCGGATTGCGGGGAAGGGTCCTCGCGCGGGCAGGGGTACGTGAAATGTTAGCACTTCAGAGTAAATATGAGTTACGGCGGAACTCGGGGACGGAACGACCGAAGAAGAGATTCTCGCGGCCGCGGTTCGCGGCGACGCCGCGCGCTCAGTAGCCGCGGGTGATGAGGTAGTCCGCGATGTCGCGGAGCAGGTCGCGGGCCTCGTTTTCCGGGAGGACGTCGAGTCGCGACTTGGCCTGTTCGGTGAGGTCTTCGGCCATCTCGCGGGCGTAGTCGATGCTGCCCGCCTCGTTCAGTTCGGCGACGGCGGCCTCGACGGCTTCCTCGGTGAGTTCCTCGGCCGTCTCGACGTCGACGAGGTCGTCCACGTCGATGCCCTGCTGGCGCGCGTGGAGGGAGATGATGGTCTCTTTGTTCTCCACGAGGTCGGAACCGCGCTGTTTGCCGAGCTGTTCCGACGGCACGGTCAGGTCGAGCACGTCGTCCTGAATCTGGAACGCGCTTCCGGACTCGATGCCGTACTGGTAGAGCGCCTCGACGACCTCGTCGTCGGCGCCCATGATGACGGCGGGGACGGCGGCCGCGGTCCCGTAGAGGACGGCCGTCTTCAGTTCGACCATCTGGAGGTACTCGTCGGGGAGCACCTCGGTGCGGCGCTCGAACTCGATGTCGAGCGCCTGCCCCTCGCAGATCTGCGTGCAGGTGGTCGCGAGTCGGCGGACGGCCTCGAGGCCGTCGGCGGGGTCAGCGCCGGTCTTCGTCAGGAGTTCGAACGCCTTGGCGTACAGCGTGTCGCCGGCGAGGATGGCGGTCGAGTTGTCGTACTCCTTGTGGACCGCCGGAACGCCGCGACGGAGGTCGTCGTCGTCCATGATGTCGTCGTGGATGAGCGTGAACGACTGGATGACCTCGATGCTCACGGCCGCGACCATCACGTCGATGGGGTCGCCCGCGAGCGTCGGGAACGCCCGGTAGTCCTCCGACATCGGTTCGACGTCCGCGAGCGACTCCGCGGTCAGGAGTGAGACGGTCGGCCGAAGGCGCTTGCCGCCGGCTTTCAGGAGGTACCGTGAGGCCTCGTAGAGCCGCTCGGGCTCGGCCATCGGTACGTCCTCGTCGAGCGCGTCGTTGACGAGTTCGCGTCGCTCGCGAATCGCCTCGAGCACCCGCTTTTCCGTCGCGTCGGGAGTCATCACTCCACCAGCTGAATCATGTTGCCGTTCCGCGTGACGTGGACGTCGCGACCGAGGGCGTAGCCCTGACTCTCCGCGAGGTCCACGTACGGAGCGAAGCCTTTCAGGTTCTGGTGAGCCGGGATGACGTGCTGGGGCTGGAGCGCCTGCAGCATCTCGTAGTGCCCCTCCTCGCGGAGGTGGCCCGAGACGTGAATCTCGTCGTAGATGCGCGCGCCCTGCATGCGCAGGAGGCGCTCGGACTGGTAGCGCTGGCCCTCGTTCGTCGGCTCCGGGATGACCCGCGCCGAGAAGATGACCTTGTCGCCGTCGTCAATCTCGTACGGCGTCTCGCCGCGGCCCATGCGGGTGAGCATCGCGCGCGGCTCGCCCTGGTGGCCCGTGACGATGGGCAGGTAGTTCTCCTTGCCCTCCTTCATGATTCGCTTGAAGGTGCGGTCGACGGACTTGCGGTGGCCGTACATCCCGAGGTCGTCGGGGAGGTCGACGAAGCCGAGGCGCTCGGCGGTGCCGGAGTACTTCTCCATCGAGCGGCCGAGGAGGACCGGCTGGCGGCCGATGTCCTTGGCGAACTCGACGAGCGAGGAGACCCGGGAGATGTGCGACGAGAACGTCGTCGCCACGATGCCGCCGTCGTAGTCCTCGACGGAGGTCATCACGTCTTTGAGGTGGCGGCGCGCGACGGACTCGGAGGGCGTGCGGCCCTTCCGGCCGGCGTTCGTACAGTCTTCGATGTACGCGAGCACGCCGTTGCCCTCGCGACCGATCTCGCGGAAGCGCTTCATGTCGATGGGGTCTTCGAGGACCGGCGAGTGGTCCATGCGCTTGTCGAGACCGTAGACGACAGCGCCCTCGGGCGTGTGGACGACCGGGTTGATGGCGTCGATGATGGAGTGAGTGACGTGGACGAACTCGAGTTCCACGTTACCGGAGTCGCCGATGGACATCGTCTCGCCGGCTTCCATCTTGACGAGGTCGTTGTTGACGTTGAACTTGTTCTCGCCCTCGATCTGCTGTTTCACCAGTTCGATGGTGAAGGGCGTGGCGACGACGGGGGCGTCGTAGCGGTGGGCGAGCTTGGAGATGGCACCGATGTGGTCGAGGTGACCGTGCGTGGGGACGATGGCCTGCACGTCTCCTTCGAGGTCGCTCATGACCCGGTCGTCCGGGATAGCGCCCATGTCGATGAGGTCGAGGCTGTGCATCTTCTCGGTCTCGACGTTGTCGTGGATGAGGACCTGCGACAGGTTGAGACCCATGTCGAAGACGACGACGTCGTCTCCGGCACGGACGGCCGTCATCTGACGGCCGACTTCTTCGTATCCGCCTATGGTTGCGATTTCGATTTCCATGGTTTGTGTGTCTCGATATTCCGAGCATCGAAAGCCACGATGTGGCGAAGGTGCTCACGGAAAGACGGGTGTCTGGGGGCCACCGGCCCCGGCGTCTTGCAGCTCGTCGGTCGAATGACCCCGCGTACGAGACGGCCCGAACCGGTCGATTTGGGCGCGCCCGCACTTACCCGCGGGTTTCTGGTACTGAGTTCTACTCACGGGGGTACTAAAAACTACGTGGGTTCACCGCGCCCGCACGCTCGGGCCCGTGAGAGAACATCTCGCGTGAGGTGCGGTGTCACCCGGTTCGGCGACGAGTTTGCCCCGGAACGACCGGGGCCGACGGCCATCGCGTACTGTCGGTCCGGCACATTTAAGACAACTACGAGACGGATTTGATGCATGAGCGGCCGACCTCTCGACGTCCTCGAAGCGTCACTCGACGAGCCGGTGACGGTTCTCCTCAAGGACGGAAACGCGTACTTCGGCGTCCTCGCTGGTTACGACCAGCACATGAACGTCGTACTTGAAGAAGCGCTGGACGAAGACACCGTGCCCGGGGATATCGAACTCGAGCAAGTCCAAGACACAACCATTATACGCGGCGATAACGTCGTCACCATCAAAGCATGACGGGTGCAGGAACCCCCAGCCAAGGAAAGAAGAACAAGACGACGCACGTCAAGTGCCGTCGCTGCGGCGAGAAGTCCTACCACGTGAAGAAGAAGGTCTGCTCGTCTTGCGGCTTCGGTAAGTCGAAGAAGCGTCGGAGCTACGCCTGGCAGTCGAAGTCCGGCGACAACTAACGACTCTCGACGGTCTCTGACCGTCTCTGTCTTCTCTCTCGCCGCAGACGGCGAGAACGAACCCGCGTTCCTGACTCCCGGTTCGTTTTCGACCCCGTGACACTCGCTAGCACCGAGTACGGCGTCGCCTCGGCACCCTTGACTCGCGTTCAGATTCTGTCACCAGTTTCGCTGACCATTCCTACCCGCTGAGCCGTCGCTGTCCTCGCGGGCGACGAGGCCAGCCACGGATGAGTCGGTTCTGTTCTCGTCTGGTCGCGCGCCATCTCGCAGTCGCCGACTCGAACCGAGTTATGCACTCATGTGCATATTTCCCGGTTTCGGAACCCGTCGTTACTGCATAAGGACGGGTTTTTTACCCCCTCGACTCTCTACCATCTTCCATGGTAACTGGGCGGGACGACTCCCACCACCACATCGGCGGACCGACCGAGAAGTGCGGTGTCGTCGGCGTCGCACTCGGCGGTCGAGACGCCGCACGACCCCTGTACTACTCGCTGTACGCCCTCCAGCATCGGGGCCAAGAGTCCGCAGGCATCGTCACCCACGACGGGTTCCAACAGCACAGTCACGTCCAGATGGGTCTCGTCGGCGACGCGTTCGACGCCGACGACCTCGACGGCCTGAAGGGCGAGGCCGGCATCGGTCACGTCCGCTACCCCACCGCGGGCGACGTGTCGAAGTCGTGCGCCCAGCCGTTCGCCGTCTCCTTCAAGTCGGGGTCGCTCGGCCTCGCGCACAACGGCAACCTCGTCAACGCCGACGAACTCCGCGACGAACTGGAGAACTTCGGTCACGCGTTCACCTCCACGGGCGACACCGAGGTCATCGCCCACGACCTCGCGCGCAACCTCCTCGAAGAGGACCTCGTCCGCGCTGTCAAGCGGACCATGGAGCGCATCCACGGCTCGTACGCGCTCACCATCATGCACGACGAGACGGTCCTCGGCGTGCGCGACCCCGAAGGAAATCGTCCGCTCTGCATCGGGAAACTCGACGACGGCTACGTGCTCGCCTCCGAGTCGGCCGCCATCGACACGCTCGACGGCGAACTCGTCCGCGACGTGAAACCGGGCGAACTCGTCGTCCTCGACCCCGACGGAAGCGGCTTCGACTCGTATCAACTGGTCGAACGCGACAACACGGCCCACTGCTTTTTCGAACACATCTACTTCGCCCGCCCGGACTCCGTGATGAACGACACGCTCGTCTACGAGGTCCGCCGCGGACTCGGCCGGAAACTCTGGGAGGAAAACGGCGTCGACACCGACGTTGTCATGCCCGTCCCCGACTCGGGCCGCGCGTTCGCCTCCGGCTACGCCGAGGCCGCACAGGAAGACGACGCGACCGTCGAGTTCGCCGAGGGGCTGATGAAGAACCGCTACGTCGGCCGGACGTTCATCATGCCGACCCAAGACGAGCGCGAGCGCGCCGTCCGCCTGAAGCTCAACCCCATCAAGAGCACCGTCGAGGGCAAGTCCGTGACGCTCATCGACGACAGCATCGTCCGCGGGACGACCTCGAATCAGCTCGTGCAACTGCTGTACGACGCCGGCGCGACCGAGGTGCACATGCGCATCGGCGCGCCGCCCATCGTCGCGCCCTGCTACATGGGTATCAACATGGCCACCCGCGAGGAACTCATCGCCTCGGACAAGTCCGTCGAGGAGGTCCGCGACACCATCGACGCCGACAGCCTCGGCTACCTCTCTATCGACGCCGTCGCCGAGGTGCTCGAAAAGTCCCGCGCCGACCTCTGTCTCGGTTGCGTCACCGGCGAGTACCCCTACGACATCGACGGCGAGGAGACCGACCGCGACGTGAGTCGTCCCGTGGTCGGTGCCGAAGCGCCGCTGAGCGACTGAGTCTCACCCGTTTCGTCCCCCCGACCTATCGCTTCGTCTGACAGTCACCGTGAGCCTCGATAGCATAGTCAACGCGGCCTTTCTTTTCTCTCGCGCCCGTGGTTCGAACTGTACTCCGACTCGCCGAGGACCGGGTTGCGAGCGGAGTACGGAGTGCGAATCGACGGGGCGGTGGAACGCCGCGGGAGGGCCCGCACGCCCCGTCTCTGTGACCTGCCGGTCGCACCACGTACTACCGCCCGTCCGAACCAACGGCCCTCGGGCCGCGCCCCGCCGCGGGCGTCGGACGGGTACTCCCTTTGAACGCCGGAGCGGCGGCGCTCGCCGACTCCCGGCTCAGTAGACGACGTAGAGGAGGACGTAGACGACGTTTCCGAGGACGAACGAGACGAGCCATAGCGACGCGGCGACCCGGCCGAACCGCGCGTGTTCGGTGCCGAAGACTTCGGTTATCGGTCGCGTCAGCGCCAACAGCAGGACGTAGTAGACGACGGGGACGCAGACGACGGCGAGGAGGATGTGAATCGCCAGCGTCGGGAGGTAGACGAACTGGTAGACTGCGTCGGGGCCGGGGAACTCGGCGGTCCCCTGGACGACGACCTTGTAGAGATAGAGGACGAGGAACGTCGCGAAGAGGAGGAACGACGTGAGCATCATACGCCGGTGGCGCTCGAGTTCGCCGCGGCGGACGAACCGGACGCCGGCGAGGATGGTGACGATGGCGACGGTGCTGATGACCGCGTTCACGTGCGGAATCGCGTTCAGCAGGGCCTCCGACGCGGTCGGAATCGCGGCGCGGGGAATCGCGCCGAGCGCCGCGCCGAAGACGAGCGCGAGCGACAGCACCGAGAGGAGAGCGGTCAGTCCGCGGACGTGGTCGCGTGCTCGGAACTCCATAGGCGTACCCCGGTGCCGCGAGGCCAAAATCGTTCGGTCGCCCGCCCGCGGTACGGCGCCTGCAAACGCCCGACATTGCCGAGTCGAAAGGAAAGTCATTTAAATTACCACGGGGTAAACGAGAGTGCAGTAAGACACAGCGAGCGTGGGTAGCCAAGCCAGGCCAACGGCGCAGCGTTGAGGGCGCTGTCCTGTAGAGGTCCGCCGGTTCAAATCCGGTCCCACGCATCGCAAGATGCAGGTGACGTCCCTACACGGACATCACCCACGCACAATCCTTCCACGAAACTACACCCCAGAGAGGAACACCTCTCTGGATTTCTCTGACCCGCTTGCCGGTGAGATGCGTCTCGCTCGCGATTCACCGCTCTGAGCGCCTCGTTATTTACCGGTCAGCGGCCGTGCCGACTCCGGATTCGAGCACCGGCGTCAGCGCCGTGCCGCGAGTTTAAAAGGGTCGAACGAGTAACACGGGGCATGGCCAAGTACTCGACCAACCGGGGCGGTGGTGGCGGCGACGGCGACAGTTGCGAACTCTGCGGTCGCAGCACCGCGAAGCTCCGGCGTGCGAACGTGGCCGGCGCGGACCTGCTCGTCTGCCCGGACTGCGCGCCGCACGGCGAGAACCGCCACGCGGACCGAAAGAGCGAGTCGACCGACGCCTCGCGCGACGGTTCCGAGCGGAACCGCAAGAAACGCGCCGCCCAGCGGACGGCCAAGATGTACGACAGCGCGAAAGGGGACTCCAAACACTGGGAGGAGAAGGGAACGAACTACGAGAAAGACCGGCTTCCCTACCTCGTCTCCGGCTACGGCGGCGTCGTCGAGTCCGCCCGGCAGGACGCCGGCCTCCAACTCGCCGACCTCGCCGACGAACTCGACCTCGACGAGAAGCAACTGCTCGCCATCGAGCAGGGCCGCGCCACCCGGGCGAACGTCGGCGGCTCGGCCATCCGCGCCCTCGAAGAGCGACTCGACGTGACCCTCGTCGACGAGTAGCACGATTTTTCTCGGTCGGGCGTCTCGACGCGCATATGTCCGACTCACTCGCACCCGAGTCCCCGACGGTCCGGGCGTTCGACGCGACGGTGACGCGCGTCGACGGTCGGTCGGTCGTTCTCGACGAGACGTACTTCTACCCCGAAGGCGGCGGTCAGCCCGCGGACCGGGGCGTTCTCGGCGGCGTCGACGTCGAACACGTCCGCACGGACGCCGACGGCGCGGTCGTCCACGACCTCGCGGCCGACCCCGACTTCGCCGCTGGCGACGAGGTGACCGGCGTCGTCGACGACGACTTCCGGACGTACTGCATGCGGGCGCACACCGCGAGTCACGTTCTCTACGGCGCGGGTCGCCGCATCTTCGACGACCTCGGCTACGGCGGCTTCGACATCTCCGCGGAGAAGGTCCGCGTCGACTTCGAAACCTCGACCGAGGTCGACGACGACGCGCTCGTCGAACTGGAGCGCCTCGTCAATCGAGCGGTGTGGAACAGCCGCGAGGTGTCGTGGGAGGAGATACCCGTCGCGGACGCCCGCGAGCGCGAGGAGATCGCGTTCAACGTCAAGACCGAGGAGGGCGTCTTCGCCGACTCCGAGTCGGTGCGGGTCGTCTCAATCGACGGTTGGGACTGGGCGGCCTGCGGCGGGACGCACGTTTCGAACACCGTCGAAATCGGGCCGGTCGAGGTGCTCGACCGGTCGAACCCCGGCGAGGGACTCACCCGCGTCGAGTTCGCGGTCGGCGCCTCGGCCATCGACCGCCGCGCCGCAGTCCGCGGGTCCGCCTACGAGGCCGCCCGAGCGCTCGGGACGAACCTCGACGGCCTCGGAGAGTCAGCCGCCACCGCCGCGGCCGCGCGCGAAGAACTGGAGTCCGAACTCGCCGACCTCAAGTCCGAGGTACTGCGCTCCCGACTCGCGGACTTCGAGACGGTCGAACGCGACGGGCTGACGTGGAAAGTCGGTGCAGTCTCGGGCTTCGACGCGAACGAGGTCGGCGACGCGGCCAAGGAGGCCCGCGACGGTGCGGACGTGCTCGTCGCCGTCGGCGAGTCCGACGCGCCGTTCGTCGTCGTCGCCAGCGCCGGCGACGCGGCCGCCGGCGACGTCGTCGCCGAGGTGACAGACGAGTTCGGTGGGGGCGGCGGCGGGGGACCGACGTTCGCGCAGGGCGGCGGCCTCGGCGCACCGGCCGACGAGGTGCTGGCGTACTTACGCGACTGAGTGGAGTCCCGCAGAGCGGGCGAGACTGTGGCGTGCTGACGCCCGACGGACGACCGGCAGTTCAATCATCTTTTTCAATGATGGTCCGTACTCATCACCATGGAAACCGTAGGGTCTGCCACGGGTCTGACCGACGAGCAACGGGCCATCCGCGACGTGGTCCACGAGTTCGCCGTCGAGGAGATTCGCCCGACCGCGCGCGAGGCCGACGAGACGGAGACGTTCCCCGAGGACGTGTGGGACGGCCTCGCCGAACTCGACCTGACCGGGCTGACCGTCCCCGAGGAGTACGGCGGGTTCGGTGCCGACCGCGCCACCTACGCCGTCGTCAACGAGGAGGTCGCCTACGGCCAACTCGCCGTCGCCACCGCGCTCTCCGTGCACTGTCTCGCCACCGAGTGCATCGCCGAGTTCGCCACCGAAGAGCAGAAAGAGACGTGGCTCCCGGAGATGGCCCGCGGCCGGCCGGTCGGTATGTTCGGCCTCTCCGAGCCGGACGCCGGGTCGAACCCCGCGGAGATGTCGACGGTTGCCCGACGAGAGGGCGACGAGTACGTCATCAACGGGAAAAAGCAGTGGATAACGAACGGCCAGCGCGGCGGCGTCTGCATCCTCTTCGCCAAGACCGACCCGGACGACCCGTCGTCGGTCACGCAGTTCCTCGTCCCGAAGGAGGCCGGCTACGAGGTCGGGAAGAAAGAGGAGAAACTCGGCCTCCGCGCGTCCGACACGACAGCGCTCATCTTCGACGACGTGCGTATCCCGGCCGAAAACCGACTCACCGAGGAGGGTAAGGGCCTCTCAGCGGCCTTCCGAATCCTGACCGGCGGCCGCATCGGCATCGCCTCGCAGGCCGTGGGACTCGCGCAGGCCGCACTCGACGACGCCATCGACTACGCGAACGAGCGCGAGCAGTTCGACAAGCCCATCTCGAAGATTCAGGCGATTCGCCACAAAATCGCCGACATGGGCACGCAGGTCCACGCCTCGCGGATGCTCGTCCGCGAGGCCGCCCGCGTCGCCGACGCCGGCGACGACCCGCGGACCGCGGCGTCCATCGCGAAGTACTTCGCCAGCGAGGCCGCGGTCGACGTGACCAACGAGGCCGTGCAGGTCCACGGCGGCTACGGCTACACCACCGACTTCGACGTGGAGCGCTACTACCGCGACTCGAAGATTACGACCATCTACGAGGGGACCAGCGAGATTCAAAAGGAGATTATCGCGCGGTCGCTCCTCGACTGAACGGGCGAACCGGCCTCTTTTTTCAGCCAGTCGAGTCGCTTACGGACTCCGGGCGAGCGTCGGCAGCCCTCGCTCGCGGACCACGTCGACGCCGGCGACGCCCGCGAGGAGGAGACACCCGACGAGCGTCACCCACGCGCCGACCGCAGAGACGAACGTCTCGTCCCACAACTGGATGAACCGCAGGACTGCGACGGTCCCGACGACGCCGACGACGAGTTCCGCGCGCCGGGAGCGCCGTCCGGCGAGCGCGGCCACGGAGAGCAGGACCACCGTCGGGAGGAGGACGACGCCGTGGGCGAGTTCCAGCCCGTTTCCCATCCCGCCGTAGTAGACGGAGATGACCGGACCCTCGTGGGCCGGGTCGACCTGTATCCACGGGAGGAAGACGCCGACCGCGACGACGAGCGACGGGAGGACGGGGGCGAGACGTTCGCGGAGCGGGAATTCCATACCGGAGGCGACGCCGGTTTTCGGTATAGGCCTTCTCCCGAAGCGTCTTTTCCCCGCGGTGCCCTACTGCGGGCAATGACGCTCCCCGACCTCTCGGCGTTCGACGCGGTCGTCTACGACCTCGACGGCACGCTCGTGCACCTCCGCGTCGACTGGAACGACGCCGCTCGCGACGCCGCGACCGTCCTGCGGGACGCCGGCGTCGACGCCGACTCGCTGGACCTCTGGAAGATGCTCGACGCGGCCGACGAGGCCGGCGTCCGCGACGAATTGGAGCGGGAGCTCGCGGCCCACGAGCGGGAGGGCGCGTGGGTCTCAGACCGCCTCCCGCTCGCGGACCACCTCGCCGACGACGGCGTCCCCTCCGGCGTCTGCTCGCTCAACGCCGAGGACGCCTGCCGGGTCGCGCTCGACGTGCACGACCTCGCGACCCACGTCGACGCCGTCGTCGGCCGCGACACCGTGGCGACGCAGAAGCCCGACCCGGAGCCGTTGCTCACGACGCTCGAACGCATGGCGGTCGACCCCGACTCGGCCGTGTTCGTCGGCGACTCGGCCCGCGACGAGGTGACGGCCGACCGCGCCGGCGTCGCCTTCAGATACGTCGATGGCGGTCCCTCCGGGGTCTGAGCGAGTCCGAACGAACAGGGACGGACCAGGGGAGGCAGGGACAGGATAGGGGCGAACAGGCGGCACGTCCGCTCCGCCGGGCGTCGTGCCGCGCTCCCGCGTCTCGCCCGGCGGCGATGCTCAACGCACGGGGGCGCTGGCCGCGGAATGCGTGATAAACCTCCGCCCCGGCGCGGGCGTTAAGCCCGCCGAGTCCTACGCTCACCCATGGGATTCCCCGTCTCGTACTACTGTCCGCACTGCGGCGCGGTCGTCGAACTCGAACGCGACGGCTATCTGGCCGACAAGTCGGTGACGCCGTACCCGCTCGAAGGCTGGTCGTACGCCGACCCGACCGACGGCTTCGAAGACGCCGAGGGCGTCCGGTTCTCCTGCGGCGAGAGCGACGCGCCCGGCCTGTCGTGGACCGATGACGTGGTCGACGCCGACGACGTGGAACAGCCCGGACTGTCGTCGCCGTGCGGTCGCGAGTTCTACCTCTCGTTCGTCAGATACGAGGACGGCCGCGAGGTCGAGGCGGTTCCCGAGAGCGACTACGTCGTCATCGGCGGTCGAGGTCCCTCGGGGCCGACCGGCCCCGGCGGACCGGACGCGGGACCGCGCGGTCCCGGCGGATTCTGAGCCCGCGTCCGCGACTCGCACGCACACTCGGTCGCCCGGTTGTTCGGTCGCCCGGCCGTCCGGTCATTCGATCATCCGGCCGTTCGACGGCGACACCGCTCACGTCGTGCGAGCACGCGTCAGCACGTATTCAATAGCTCACGCGGCGACTATCCACCATGGTTCCCATTCAGTCCACGTTCGGCCTCGGCGACGCGCTGTTCTTCGTGCCGTTCGTCTTCATCCTCGTCGTCGTCCTCGCGTTCGCCGGCGCGGTGGTCTATCTCGAACACAGAAAGGAGATGGCGCTCATCGAGCGCGGCCAGTACGACGAGGTCAGCCGCGACTCGCGGGCGTGGATTCTCGGCGGCGGCCTGCTCGTCCTCGCGCTCGGCCTCGGGAGCGTCGTCTCGGCGCTCCTCTCCGGCGGCGCGGTCGGCGACGGCGTGACCGCGGTGTTCGTCGGTCTCGCGGCGCTCGCGTACTACTTCTACAAGCGCCGCGCGGTCGGAACGACCGCCGCCTGAGCCGCGAAAAGCGGTCGGGAACTCAGCCCTTGATGTTGCAGACGGGGAACGTCCGCGCGACCTTGTCGCCGATGCCCAGTTCGTCGGAGACGCGGACGACCTCGTCGACGTCCTTGTAGACGCCCGGCGCTTCCTCGGCGACCGTCGCGCCCGACTGGGCCTTCACGTATATCTTCTCCTGCTCGCGGAGTTCGTCCTGCACCGTCTCGCCCCAGTACTCCTGTTTCGCCTTGGTTCGGCTCATGAGCCGGCCCGCGCCGTGGGCCGTCGAGCCGAAGGTGAGGTCGAGCGACTGGTCGCCGCCGCGGAGGACGTAGCTCCCCGCGCCCATGCTGCCGGGGATGATGACCGGCTGGCCCACGTCGGCGTAGGCGGGCGGCAGTTCGGGTCGGCCCGCGGGGAACGCCCGCGTCGCGCCCTTCCGGTGGACGTAGAGTTCGCGCTCCTCGCGCTCGACGGCGTCGCCGTCTCGCACAGGTCGCCCCTCCGGGTCGACCCCGACCTCGTGAACCTCCTTCTTGGCGATGTTGTGCGCCACGTCGTACAAGAGGCGCATCTCCATGTCGCGCCAGTCGCGGTCGAACACGTCGGCGAACACCTCGCGCGTGCGGTGCATGATGAGCTGTCGGTTCACCCACGCGAAGTTGATGGCAGCGCACATCGCGCCGTAGTACTCCTCGGCGAGTTCGGAGCCGGCGGGTGCGGCCGCGAGTTCCTTGTCCGGCAAGCCGTCGAGCAGGTCCTTGTGTTCCTTCTCGATGCGCCGGAGGTAGTCGGTGCAGGTCTGGTGGCCGAGGCCGCGGGAGCCGCAGTGGATGAGGACGACGATTTGGTCGGCTTCGAGACCGAACGACTCGGCCACGTCCTCGCGGTAGATGTCGGTGACGCGCTGGACTTCGAGGAAGTGGTTCCCGGAGCCGAGACTGCCGATTTGGTTGCGGCCGCGGTCTTTCGCCTTCTGCGAGACGAACTCGGGGCGGGCGTCGTCGCGGAAGCCCTCGTCCTCGCAGTGGGCGAGGTCGTCGTCCGTGGCGTAGCCGGCGTCGACCGCCCACTGCATCCCGCGGGCGAGGATGTCCTCGATGGTCTCGGCGTCGCCCTTGACGACGCCGCCGCCGCCGAGGCCCGAGGGGACGGCCTCGAACAGGGCGTCGACGAGTTCCTCCTCGTGGCCCTGGAGGTCCTCGTAGGTGAGGTTCGTCGTCATCATGCGGACGCCGCAGTTGATGTCGTAGCCGACCGCGCCGGGCGAGATACAGCCGTCCGTGGTGTCGGTCGCGCCGACGCCGCCGACGGGGAAGCCGTAGCCCTGGTGGCCGTCGGGCATGCAGATGGCGTGTTTGGTGATACCCGGCAGGTGCGTCGCGTTCCGCAGCTGTTCGAGCGTCTTGTCGTCGCCGATGTGGTCGAGCAGCGCCTCGGAGGCCAACACCCGCGCGGGGGCGTTCATCTCGCCCTCCTGCGGAATCTCCCAGACGTGCTCGCGAACTCGTCGCAGTTCGATGTCGCCGAACTCGCGCGTTTCCATACCGGGACAATCGACGCGCCGACTCAATAGGATTCCGTCACGCCGCGAGCGTCCGCGGCGCGCCGCGCGACCGTCGGTGACGACGGCTCACACGTCGAAGACGACGTACGCCTCCCAGCCGGCGTCGGTTTCCGCCAGTCGCATCTCCGAGTAGGTGACGGCCTTCACGTCGCGGGCGTCCACGTCGGCGAAGGGGACGCCCCGCGCGGACGCCTCGACGACCCACTCGTCGCCCGCTCGCCTGACGGTCGCCTCGTGGGCCGCGGGGAGGACGCCGCGCACGTCGCGCTCGTAGATGAGTTGGTCGAGGTAATCGAACAACAGCGCCTCGCGGCCCTCCGCGCGGACGGCGAACGAAAAGCGGTCGCCCGTCTCGGCGGGGTCGTCGCACATCGCGGCGGTGAGTCCGTCGGCGACGGCGGCGAAGACGGCTCCGAGGCTCTCGCCGTCGGCCTCGACTGCCACGTCGGCGGTGTGGTCGCGGAGCGTGAATCCCATACTGGAGGGAGAGACGCCGCCGACCCTCGTCCTTTCGGTCGGCCGCGCGCCTCGGGTCTCCGCGTTCTCGCACTATTCGTGTCGGTGAGCTATCCAATCGAATGGCGGCGGCCTCGACTTGGCGTCCTGACGGACGGTGGAGTTATATTCTCGCTCCGGCTACGACGGGACGTGAGCGTCAACGTGGAGATGCGGGTCGACGCCCCCGGCCAGCGCGAGTACGCCGAGGAGGCGTGGGACCTGAAAGAGCGGATTCGGGTCGATGAGGGGCTCCTGAAACAGCGACGGGGCTTCTTCATGGACGCCTACCGCCGGTCGAACACGTATCTCCTCTACGAGAACGACGCGCTCGTCGCGTTCGCCTCCACGCGGCGCGACGGCTACATCCTCTTTCTCGCGGTCTCGCCCGACGCCCGCGGCGAGGGCTACGGCAAGCGACTCGTCGCCGAGGTCGCCAAGGAACACCCGGTCGTGACCTGTCACGCCCGGACGACGAACACGAACGCGCTCGACTTCTACGAGAAGATGGGCTTCGAGGTCCGCCGCCGCATCGACAACTACTACGAGGACGGCGGGGCCGCGTTCTACCTCCGACTCGGCGAGGAAGCCGGCCTCCGAGAGAAGCTCTCGGAGTTCCTCCGCCGGTAACTGACCGACTGCACCGCATGCGACACCGATTCGAGAGCCGTCGCGCCGCGTCCCGTCCGGTTGCGCGTATCCTTAATTTTTATTCACTTCCTAGTATATGTGGTTGATATGTACATCGGAGTGCTCACTGTCCCGCTCGGAGACGAACCCCTCGACGACGCGCTCGATTATCTGTCCGGCGTCGGCGTCGACGGCGTCGAACTCGCCGTCGGCGGCTGGCCCGGCGAAGACCACGTCGACCGAAGCGCCGTCCTCGCGGACGAGGACGCGCAGGCCGACCTGCTCGATTCGGTCGAGAGCCGAGACCTGCAAATCAGCGCGCTCGCGACGCACAACAACCCGCTGCACCCCGTCGAGGAGACGGCCGCCGAGGCCGACACCGAACTCCGCGAGGCCATCGAACTCGCGGACGCCCTCGACGTGAACACCGTCACCTGTTTCTCTGGGCTCCCCGCCGGCGGCCCGAACGACGAGGTACCGAACTGGATTACTGCGCCGTGGCCGACCGAGCACGCCGACGCCCACGACTACCAGTGGGAGGTCGCCGTCGACTACTGGTCCGACCTCGCCGCGTTCGCCGACGACCACGGCGTGGACATCGCCATCGAGATGCACCCGAACATGCTCGTCTACGAGCCGACGGGCATGCTGAAGCTCCGCGAGGCGACCAACGAGCGCATCGGCGCGAACTTCGACCCCTCGCACCTCTACTGGCAGGACATCTCCATCACCGACGCGATTCGGTTCCTCGGCGAGGAGGACGCCATCCACCACTTCCACGCGAAGGACACGAAGGTGTACGAGTCCGAGTCGCGCATCAAGGGCGTCCTCGACACGGCCTCCTACGCGGACACCGCCGACCGCTCGTGGCTGTTCCGCTCTATCGGCTACGGCCACGACGAGGGCCACTGGAAGGACGTGGTCTCGACGCTCCGGATGGTCGGCTACGAGGGCGCGCTCTCCATCGAACACGAGGACGCGCTCACGTCGTCCAAGGAGGGTCTGGAAAAGGCCGTCGACGTGCTCTCGCGCGCTGTCTTCGAGACGCAACCCGGCGAAGCCTACTGGGCGGAGTAATTCATGACTGACAAACTTTCCGTCGGCGTCCTCGGCTACCGCTTCATGGGCAAGGCGCACTCCAACGCGCTCGCTCGCCTGCCGATGTTCTTCCCCGACGCGCCCGACGTGGAGCGCTCGGTCATCGTCGGCCGCGACGAGGAGGCGCTCGCCGACGCCGCCGACCGCTTCGGCTTCGAATCGACCGCCACCGACTGGCGCGACGTGGTCGACGACGTGGACGTGTTCTACAACCTCGGCCCGAACCACCTCCACGCCGAGCCCTCTATCGCCGCGCTCGAAGCCGGTGCCAGCGTCTTCTGCGAGAAGCCGCTCGCGCCCACGCTCGACGAGGCCGAAACGATGCGCGACGCCGCCCGCGCGGCCGACGGCGTCGCCGGCTGTGCGTTCAACTACCGTTTCGTCCCCGCCATCCGGTACGCGAAGGGACTCATCGAGGACGGTGAACTCGGCGAGATTCGACACGTCCGCGGGCGCTACCTGCAGGACTGGCTCGTCGACCCCGAAGCGCCGTGGTCGTGGCGGAACGATGCGGAACTCGCCGGCTCCGGTGCGCTCGGAGACCTCGGCGCGCACACGGTCGACCTCGCGCGCTTCCTCGTCTGCGACGCCGCGGGCGACATCGAACGCATCTCCGGCCACCTCCAGACGTTCGTCGACGAGCGGCCCGTCCCCGGTGGGGACGAGTACAAGCCCGTGACCGTCGACGACGCCTACACCGCGCAGGCCGAGTTCGGAAACGGCGCGGTCGGGAACTTCGAGGCCTCGCGCTTCGCCGACGGCCACAAGAACGACCACACCATCGAGATTCACGGCTCCGAGGGGAGCCTGCAGTTCTCGCTCGAACGCCTCAACGAACTGGAGGTAAAGACCGGCGACGCCCGCGGCTACGAGACGGTGCTCGTCACCGACGAGGACGACCCCTACCTCGACCACTGGTGGCCGCCGGGCCACGTCCTCGGCTGGGAGCACACGTTCGTCCACGAGAACTACGAGTTCCTGTCGGCGGTCGCCGAGGGCGGCGACTTCTCGCCCTCGTTCGAGGACGCCTACGAGGTCCAAGAGGTGCTCGACGCCATCGAGCGCTCCGACGAGACCGGCGAGTGGGTGAGCCTCGGCTGACGGGTCGAACGGAACGAAATTGAACCGGACCGCGGGCGACTCGCCGCCCGCTCAGAACTCGATGACGCCCTCGTCGGTGATGACCTCGTCGATGAGGTCCACCGGCGTGGCGTCGTAGGCGGGGTTCTCCAGTTCGATGCCCTCGACGGGTTCGAGCATGACCTCGCTGGGCGAGCGAATCTCGTTTTCGAAGCGGAAGCCGCCGTCGACGACCTTCGCGCCCGAGCCGACGACCGTGACCGGCACGCCGACCTCGTTGGCGGCGGCGACGAGCGGGAACGTCCCGATGCGGTTGTAGAGCGTCTCCTCGACGATGCAGTCCATGCCGATGATGACGCGGTCGCACTTCGGGAGGAACATCCCCGACGCGCCGTCGACCATCAGGTGCGGTTCGACCTCGTCGATGGCGGCGAGTTCGCGCGCGAACTTCCGGCCGAGGAAGCGCGGGCGGGCCTCCGTCACGTAGGCGGTGAGTTCCGCGCCGTCTGCGACGGCGATTTCGACGGCCTCCATGACCGTCGAGGAGTAGTCGTGGGTGAGGAACGTCTGGCCGTCCTCGATGGTCGCGGCCGCCTCCTGGGCCGCGCGGCGCTTGCCCGTCTCGACGGTCTCGACCACGCGGTCGATGGTCGCGAGGGTGAGTTCCCGCGCCTCGTCGAGGTCGTCGACCTCGCCTTGGACGCTGTGAAGCACGTCCTGCAGGGCGTTGTACAACGACGCGTGCGACGGGTTCGCCCGCTTGAGCGCGCCGACGTTCCGTTCGAGGTCGCGTTCGAACTCCTCGACGGTCGCGTAGTCGCGCTCGGTCAGTTCCGCGAGCGCCCGCGTGGCCTTGACGGCGACGACCGAGGAGCTGTGCGTCTGCATCTCGCGAATCTCCTCGATGGTCTCGTCTATCATACGAGAACGTCGCCGTATCGTGTGAAAGAGTTTCCGGGAGCGAGCGCCGTCGCGGGGGCGACTGTGACCTCGCCCCGGCGTCGCCTCGGTTGGTTCAGCCGCTTCGGTCGCTTCGGTCGCTTCGGCCTCAGTCCTCCGGGTCGATGTCGGTGTCCAGCTCCGCTTCGGGGGGCGTTCCGCCGTCGCCCGCGTTGGTCCGCTTGGCGTAGACGAACAGGGCGACGGCGGTCACGAACCAGATGACTGCGCCGACGCGAATCGCGAACTCGGCGCGCGCGCCCCACGTCTGGAGGCCGGCGTTGACGGAGAGGACCGCGACGATGGGCGACCCGACGAGAATCGTCGTGACGAAGGTCATCTGCATGACCCACCCGTAATCGACGCCGTCCGGATTCGAGCGCTCGACTGGTTGCACGGGTAGCAGTATCACGGCGGCGGCTAATGCGTGCCGGTTCGCGTTCGCGCCGCCTGCGCCCGATGCACGGCCCCGGGCGCTCAGCAGGCGTCGCTCTTCGAGGTCGGTTCGGTCGGAATCTCGTAGTCGACGAGAATGCTCGACGACCCGTCCTCGTGTTCGATGACGACCCGGTAGCGCTGGCCCGCCTCACAGATGGGATTCAGCGCGCTGTCGGAGCCGGCACCGTCGATGTGGGCGTACTCGCCCGCGGGGCCGACCGTCTCGCCGCCGGTCCACACGTCCTCCCACGCGATGCGGTTGTTGGCGTCGTCGACGACGAACACCCGACTGCCGTCTTCGATGCTCCCGAACTCGTGGGTGATGTTGATGTACGCGCCGTTCGCGCCGTTATCAGGCCCGGACGGGTGGTAGTCCACGTCGAACGACACCTGTGGTTGGGGCTCGGAGAGCACGTCCTCGAATCCCATCACCATCACGCCGACCATCGCGGCGAGGAGGACGACGATGACGACGAGGAGCGAGACGCCGACGACCGGCGAGATGCCGCGGGCCGAGCGGCGTCCGGAGGGGGACAAAGCGGGCATGCGTCGTTCGCACAGCCGCGTTCCCCGGAGTAAAGTGTTACTTCGGGGGAAGGTCGGGGAACTCGGGCGCGGCGACCGACCCTCCGGCGGTGCGCGGGGGCTGGCTGATAAGGCTGATAACCCGGACGCGCGAACGGCACGCATGGTCACGGTACGGTCCATTCGGGCGAAGGCTGGTAGCGAGCCCATCACGATGCTCACGGCGTACGACGCGCCGACCGCGAGCGTCGTCGACGAGGCGGGCATCGACGTCATCCTCGTCGGCGACAGCATGGGCAACACGGCGCTCGGCTACGACTCGACGCTCCCGGTGACCGTCGAGGACGTGGCGAGTCGGACCGCCGCGGTGGCGCGCGCGACCGACGACGCCCTCGTCGTCGCCGACATGCCGTTCCTTTCGGTCGGCGTGGACGAGGCGTCGAGCGTCGAACACTGCGGCCGGATGCTCAAGGAGGCCGACGCCGACGCGGTCAAACTGGAGTGCGGCCCTCATACCGTCGAGTTGACCGAACACCTCGTCCGCCTCGGCATCCCCGTGATGGCCCATCTCGGTCTGACCCCCCAGCGCGTCAAGGAGGTCGGCTACGGCAGGCAGGGCACCGACCGCGACGACGCACAGGAGATTCTCGCCCTCGCGGAGGCCCACGCCGACGCGGGCGCGTTCTCGCTCGTCCTCGAACACGTCCCGGCGAACCTCGCAAAACAGGTCACGGCGGCCATCGACATCCCGACTATCGGCATCGGCGCGGGCCCCGACTGCGACGGGCAGGTGCTCGTCGTCGACGACGTGGTCGGGATGAGCGACCGCACCCCGCCCTTCGCGGCCCAGTTCGGAGACGTAAAATCCGAGATGGAGAAGGCGGTCGGCGCGTACCGGGACGCCGTCGAGGCCGGCGAGTTCCCGGCCGACGAACACAGCCACGTCGAAGACGACCTCGACGAACTGTACTGAGGACGTTCGCGTCCGTATCCGCGCGGTTTCAGCTCACGCGACGCGGCGGTCGAGGAACGACTTCACGGCCTCGTTGAACGCCGCCGGTCGTTCGAGCATCGCGAGGTGCGCGGCGTCCTCGATTGTCCCGAGTTCGCAGTCGGGCATCGTCTCCGCGAGGTACTCGTGGTACGAAAGCGGCGTGAGGCGGTCGTACTCGCCGACGAGCGCGAGCGTCGGAACCGAGATCTCCCCGACTTCGTCGCGCACGTCGAAGGTGTGGCACGACCGGAAGTCGCGGCGGGTGACGGCCTGTCCGGCGTCGTACATCGCCGCTTTGGAGCCCTCGGCGAGTCGCTCGTCGTCGGTGTGGAACAGTTTGTCCTCGCCGTGGAGGAAGGAGACGGCGCGGTCGAAGTCGTCGTCGAGCCAATTCAGCAGGTCCGAGAGCACGGCGAGTTTCGCGCCCGTGCCCGCGAGGACCAGGGCGTCGAGGTCGAGGTCACGTTCGAGCGCGAGCGTCAGGACGACCGCGCCGCCGAGGGAGTTGCCGACGAGGACGCTCGCGTCGGTCTCCTCTGCCACGGCGACCACGTCGTCGACGTAGGCTGATAGCGTCTCGTAGCCGATGTCGGCGTCCACGTCGTCGCTGTCGCCGTGGCCGCTCAAGTCGAGCGCGGCGACCGGGTAGTCTCCCGCGAGGCGGAACTGGCCGCGCCAGACGCCGTGTGCGCCGCCGCTCCCGTGGACACAGAGGACCGTCGGTCCCTCTCCGCCCGCGTCGCGGTATCGATAGGCTGTCTCCCGTCCGTGGTGGTCCACCGAAGCCGTCTCCATGCCTCGAAACTGGTCGCCGCGAGCCAATAAACCCCCACGCCGGCACCGAGTTTTCGCCCGTGGTTCGCCGCGCCGACCGTGCGAGCGACTGCCGTGGCCACTAGTTTGACGTTACTCCGCCGCGAATAGCACGGTGAGGCGTGACGACTGTGAACCGCAATTCAACCGAAATGCGGCATATCGGTGTCGTCACCCGATTCGTCGGAGAAAGATTTATATACTTAAAACGCTAACCTTGGGTTAGACTTATCATGAGCATGCAACAGTTCGCCGGCGGGAACGAGCGGTTCATTCGCCGGTACGAATACGAAGACAGCTGGGTCATCGCGGCCGACGTGGGCCTCTCGGAAGACGAGGTCGACGTGGACATCGTCGGGTCGACGGCCATCGTCGTGGCCGACACCGGCGACCGCGTGACCGAGACGGAGTTCGAACTCCCCGCCGGCGGCGACGCCGACGTGGCGGTTCGAAACGGCGTGCTCACCATCACCCTCACCAAGTAAATGAAACTCATCGTCAAACCCCTCAAGCAGAAGGACGCCGGGCGCGGACTCGCAGCCATCGACCGAGCCGCGGCCGCGGAACTCGACCTCGAAGGCGGGGATTTCATCCGCATCGACGGTCCGAACGACGGGACCGCCATCGCTCGCGTCTGGCCCGGCTACCCCGAAGACCAGGGCACCGGCATCATCCGTATCGACGGTCGCCTCCGACAGCAGGCCGGCGTCGGCATCGACGACCGCGTGGACGTGGAGAAAGCCGACGTGAAACCCGCGAAGCGCGTCACCATCGCGCTCCCGCAGAACCTCCGCATCGGCGGCAACATCGGGACCTACATCCGCGACAAGCTCTCCGGACAGCCCGTGTCGAAGGGCCAGAGCGTCCAACTCCCGCTCGGCTTCGGCTTCATGAGCGCGTCGAACCAGTCGGTACCCATCAAAATCGCCTCGACGGACCCCGACGGGACCGTCGTCGTCACCGACAACACCGAGTTCCAGGTGAGCCAGAAGCCCGCCGAGCAGATTGCGGACTCCGCGCCGGGCGACGACGGCGGCCCCTCCGTCACTTACGAGGACATCGGCGGCCTCGACAAGGAGCTCGAACAGGTCCGAGAGATGATCGAACTCCCGATGCGCCACCCCGAGCTGTTCAAGCGCCTCGGCATCGAGCCGCCGAAGGGTGTCCTCCTGCACGGCCCGCCGGGCACGGGGAAGACTCTCATCGCGAAGGCCGTCGCCAACGAAATCGACGCCTCGTTCCACACCATCTCCGGCCCGGAGATCATGTCGAAGTACTACGGGGAGTCCGAAGAACAGCTCCGCGAAATCTTCGAGGAGGCCACGGAGAACTCGCCCGCCATCGTCTTCATCGACGAGATAGACTCCATCGCGCCCAAGCGTAGCGAGGCCGGCGGTGACGTGGAACGCCGCGTCGTCGCCCAACTACTGTCGCTCATGGACGGGCTCGACGAGCGCGGCGAGGTCGTCGTCATCGGCGCGACCAACCGCGTGGACGCCATCGACAACGCGCTCCGCCGCGGCGGCCGCTTCGACCGCGAAATCGAAATCGGCGTGCCGGACCGCGACGGACGCAAGGAGATCATGCAGGTCCACACGCGGAACATGCCGCTGACCGACGACGTGGACCTCGACGCCTACGCCGACAGCACTCACGGCTTCGTCGGGGCGGACCTCGAATCGCTGGCGAAGGAGTCGGCGATGCACGCCCTGCGGCGCATCCGGCCGCAGCTCGATCTCGACGCCGAGGAGATAGACGCCGAGGTGCTCGAAGGGCTCAAAGTCACGGAAGACGACTTCAGACAGGCGCTCAAGAGCATCGAGCCCTCGGCGCTCCGCGAGGTGTTCGTCGAGGTCCCCGACGTGACCTGGGAGGACGTGGGCGGACTCGAACCCACCAAGGAACGCCTCCGCGAGACCATCCAGTGGCCCCTCGAATACCCCGAGGTGTTCCAGCAGATGGACATGGACGCCGCCAAAGGCGTCTTGATGTACGGCCCGCCGGGCACGGGGAAGACCCTGCTGGCGAAGGCCGTCGCCAACGAGGCGGAGTCGAACTTCATCTCCATCAAGGGCCCCGAACTCCTGAACAAGTTCGTCGGCGAGTCCGAAAAGGGCGTTCGCGAGGTGTTCAAGAAGGCCCGCGAGAACGCCCCGACGGTGGTGTTCTTCGACGAAATCGACTCCATCGCGACCGAGCGCGGGCGCGACTCGTCGAGTTCGGGCGTCACCGAGCGCGTCGTCTCCCAACTGCTCACCGAACTCGACGGCCTCGAAGCGCTCGAAGACGTGGTCGTCATCGCGACGACCAACCGGCCGGACCTCATCGACTCGGCGCTCCTGCGCCCCGGCCGCCTCGACCGCCACGTCCACGTGCCCGTCCCCGACGAGGACGCCCGCCGCGCCATCCTCGACGTGCACACCCGCGAAAAGCCGCTCGCGGACGACGTGAACCTCGATAAAATCGCGTCGAAGACCGACGGCTACGTCGGTGCCGACCTCGAAGCGCTCGCCCGCGAGGCGTCGATGAACGCCTCCCGCGAGTTCATCCGCAGCGTCGAAAAGGAGGACATCGGCGAGAGCGTCGGGAACGTCCGCGTGACGATGGAGCACTTCGAGAACGCCCTCGACGAAATCGGCGCGAGCGTCACCGACGACGTGCGCCGCCGCTACGAGGAAATCGAAGAGCGCTTCCAGAAGAGCGAGGTCGAACGCGACCGCGAGACGGAAGTCGGTCGCACCTTCCAGTAAGCGCCTCGTAACGCCCCTTCAGACGTTTTTCGAACGCGTCCCAGCCACTGAGCGACGGCGATTGTTCTCCCCGCCACCCGTCCGGCGCGACAGCGCGACCGTCACGTTCATATCACTCCCATCTGCTACGTAGTGGTACGCGGTTCTCGGGATACGAAATAATCAACGAGTTCTACGTTTATTTCACCGGAAATGCGGTGTGTCTCTCGTCGTTTGTAAAGAATGTACTCGGTCGGTAGTTATCGATTCGGCGCGAGGAGAGGCGGGTGTCTGACCGTCCGCCTGCTTAGCCGTCGAGGTCCGCGAGGATTTCGTCGGCGTGGCCGTCGGGCGAGACGCCCTCGTAGACCCGTTCGATGGTCCCGTCGGGACCGACGAGATACGAGTTGCGGAAGACGCCGTCGAACGTCTTGCCGAACATGTTCTTCTCGCCGTAGGAGTCGTACGCCGACGAGACGCTCCCGTCTTCGTCCGACAGGAGCGTGAACGGGAGGTCGTACTTCTCGGCGAACGAGTCGAGGTCCGAGACGGGGTCGTCGCTGATGCCGAGAACCGTCGCGTCGCGGTCTTCGAACTCGTCCCACGAGTCGCGGAAGCCGCAGGCCTCGGTGGTACACCCCGGCGTGTCGGCGCGCGGGTAGAAGTAGACCACGACGTGTTCGCCGCGGAAGTCGGACAGCGAGACGAGGTCGCCGTGCTGGTCGGGGAGTTCGAAGTCGGGGGCGTCGTCGCCGGGTTCGAGCATAGCCACCAGTTCAGGCGGCGGGCAGAAGGGTCTTTCTCAGTCGAGTTTCTCGGCCGCGCCGCGTTCGACCAGCGGGTCGGCGTTGGCCGCCGGGAGCGTCACCACGTCCTCGGTGGCGAGGTCGTACTCGCGCTCGTCGACGCCGAGGATGGTCCCCACGTCGGCGGTGATACGCACCGTCTCGCGCTCGTCGGCGAGGCCGGCGAGCGGGTCGTCGTCGGACGGTTCCACCGTGTCGGTGTCGCCCGCTGACGGGGTCGCGGCCGGGTCGGGTTCGTCCGGCGGAATCGCGGGGCCGGAGTCCGCAGGGCCGGACTCCGCGGAGACCGCGTCGGCCTCGGTGGCCGGTCGGTCGGCGTCCGGTTGGGGCGTCGATTGCGCGTTCGAGGTGCCGTCGCCGGTTCCGCCGCCCATCGCGTCCGCGAGCACGTCGCCCGCGGCCGCGTCGTCGGTTCCGGTGCCGGTCGGCGCGGTCTCCGGGTCGGGTTCGTCCGGCGGAATCGCCGGCCCGGAATCGTCAACTGCGTCCGGGGGCGACGTCGCGGGCGTCGATTCGACACCGGGAACGCCGGCGTCCGGTTCCGCGGTCGTCACGTCGGTCGCCGAAACGCCGTCCTTCGGGGAGTCGGCGGCCGACACGTCTTCGAGCGCGGAGAGCACCGTGCCGCGGTTCTCCTCGATGCGGTCGACGAGGTCGTCGAACAGCCGCTTTTCCTCGTGGGTCAGCCCGTCCGTCTCGGAGGACATCCCCGCGGCCGCGAAGCTCGCGGCCTTGACGACCTTGCCGACGCGGCGCTCGTAGATGGAGGTGACGACCTCCTCCGCGGTCTCGATTTCGTCCGTGAGCCGCCGAATCTCCGGCGAGTAGTGGGTGCCGAGCTGTTCGGCCTTCTCCTCGCGTTTCGCCTTCTGCTCGGCGATGAACTCCGCGACGTCCTCGTAAAACGACTCGCGGAGGTGCTGTAGGCTGTCTTTCTGTCGCTCCGTCCGAAGCACGCTCCTGAGGTCGTCTACGTTCATTCTGTCACCTTCTCGGCTCGACCGCGAGTCATGAGAAACACGCCGAGGCTCTCGTCTACTGACTGCACGCCGGAGTCGAGTGTAAAGCTATCGCCGTCGAACTCGACCTCGCCGGGGTCGGTCACTTTCACGGCGATGTCGCGGCCGCGGAAGCGGTCCGGGACCGCGTCTGAAAGGGGGTCGAAGTCGTCGATTTCGTCGCGGTCGAGCGGTTCGACGACGAGCCCTGACCCGCCGTGGAGGCTCTTGGGGAGCCGAATCAGCCGCTTCGTGTCGGTCGTCACCGGTTCGTCTATCGGCGAAGTCTCGTCTTCGACGGTCTCGTGGGCGAGCGCCTCGACCAGCGTCCGGACGCCCGGGCCGCCGGCCTCGACGTTGCCCTCGCGGACGGCGTCGGGGTTGTTGCGGAACGCGCCGAGAATCGTCTTCGCGCGCCCGTCGCCGATGCCGTCGAGTTCCTTCAGCCGCGAGAGCGCGGCGTCTTCTTCCATCTCCAACAGCGCGTCCACGAATTCGAGGAGTCGTCGGTGAGTCCGTCGGCCCCACCCGCCTTCGGTCCGGAGGACGCGCTGGGTCGTCGTCCCGTGCTGTCGCGTCTCGATGAGCGCGTCGAAGTCGAGGTCGATGGCGCGGATGTAGTCGACTATCTCGCGGCGGGCCTCGCTGTCGAGGCCGCGGACCGACTCGTCGCGCACGTGGACGTGGTAGCCGCGGCCGCCGGAGAACACCGCCTGCATCTCCTCGAAGTCGAAGTCGTCTTCGAGGAGGTCGAGGAGGTCCAACAGGGCCTCCTTCCCGGCGTCGAGCATGTCGGCGTAGCCCGTCGTCTCGGGGTCGATACCGGGGAGGTGGTCCGCGTCGATGTCGAAGACGAGGTCGGCCTCGCGCCAGTCCTTGTCGTCCATCGAGGCCGCGCCGGGGTCGGCAAACCGGGCCGACGAGAAGTAGACGTGCCGGGGCGCGCTCCGGGCGAGGTAGTCCGAGAGGTCGCCGAGGTCGAGAAGCGACTGGTGGCGGTGCATCCGCGTGCCGCCGGCCGACCACGGGATGACGCCCCACTCACGTTCGCCCGGGGCGGGCGGGAGCGGAACGTCGGTGCTCCGGTAGTAATCGCCGAAGCGACCTTCGAGGTACTCGCGAGTGCGCCCGTCCATACACCTCGGGTTCCGGAGGCGTGGGTAAAGCGATTACGTCTCCGCGCGTCCGTGGTCGTTTCTCTCACTACCGTAGTGTGCGCATGCTTATCATTGTCGTTCGTGTATGAACCGGTGTGACCGACATGGAATACACCTACCTGGGCGACACCGGCCTCGAAGTCTCGCGGCTCTGTTTGGGCTGTATGAACTTCGGTTCCAGCGCGGAGTGGATGATAAACGACAGGCAGGCGAGCCTCGACCTCCTCGACAGCGCGCTCGACGCCGGCATCAACTTCCTCGACACGGCGAACGCCTACTCCCGCGGGGAGTCGGAGGAAATCGTCGGCGAGGCCATCGCCGAGCGCGACCGAGAAGAACTCGCCATCGCGACGAAGGTCTACTTCCCGATGGGCGACGGGCCGAACAAATCCGGACTCTCGCGCAAGCACATCATCGACCAGGCGCACGCGAGCCTCGACCGCCTCGGCACCGACTACATCGACCTCTATCAGATTCACCGCTGGGACGACGGCGTCCCCATCGAGGAGACGCTCTCGGCGCTCGACTACCTCGTCGAGGAGGGACTCGTCCGCTACGTCGGCGCGAGCACGATGTCCTCGTACCAGTTCACGAAGGCGCTGTACACCGCCGACGTGGAGAACCTCGAACGCTTCGCCGCCATGCAACCGGAGTACAACGCGGTCGACCGCCACGAGGAGGCGAACCTGCTCCCGGTCTGCGAGGGGGAGGGCGTCGGCGTCATCCCGTGGTCGCCGCTCGCGGGCGGGTTCCTCACGGGTAAGTACGAGCGCGACGCCGAGGTGCCCGCGGACACGCGCGCGAACTCGGACGAGTACACGTCGAACCGCTTCACCGACGAGAACTGGGCCGTCCTCGACGCGATTCGGTCGCTCGCCGAGGAGAAAGACGCCACTCCCGCGCAGGTGTCGCTCGCGTGGCTCCTCCACAAGCCCGTCGTGGACGCACCCATCATCGGTCCGCGACGACTCGACCATCTCGAAGAGAACGTCGGCGCGCTCGACGTGGACCTGAGCGACGACGACATCGAGCGAATCGAGGCCCCGAAGACGCCGAGATGGCCCGCGCCGGGTAAAGACTAAACGGCGACGGTCCTAATCCTTACGAACAATAGTTACAGATTCTCGACTGATTGAATTTCGGACTGCCGAGACTATTGACAAGTAATTTACTACAACACCGGTAGTGGCCAGCACCAAAACTATAAATAATCACTAATTGTAGAATACAGACTGTAATGGTTGATGCTGACTCACGCAAGGGCAAGCGTACTGGCGTCTCTCGACGCAGTTTTGTGAAGGCGGCCGGCGCATCGGGCGTCGCCGTCGGGCTGGCAGGCTGCATTAGCACAGGCGGCGGAGACGACAACGGCGGCGGGAACGGCGACACCGACACCGACACCGACACGCCGATTAACACCGAAGAATCGACCGAGGAAATCACGCTCCAGTGGGCCGCGGACACCCGCGTCGCCGACGCCGAAGAGGACGTCGTGCAGGCGCTCCGTGACGCCGGCCTCCCGGAGAACATCGACATCGACATCCTCGCCGGGTCGCAGGTGACTGACAACCGGCAGGCGCAGTACCAGCAGTGGCTCTCCGGCGGTCGCTCGGAGCCGACGCTGCTCATGATGGACAGCGGGTGGACGATTCCGTTCATCGCGCGGAATCAACTGCAGAACCTCTCGCAGTCGCTCCCCGAGGAACTCACGTCCACCATCGAAGAGGAGTACTTCGAGGCCAGCGTCTCGACGGCGAAAGGGTCGAACGGCGACCTCTACGGCCAGCCGCTGTTCCCCGACTTCCCGACGGTCCAGTACCGAAAGGACCTGCTCCGAAACGCGGGCTACACCGACGAGGACTTCTCGACGTGGGCGACCGAGTCCATGTCGTGGGAGGACTTCTCGCGCGTCACGAAGGAGGCGCTCGACGCCAACCCCGACATCGAGAACGGGTTCACGTTCCAGGCGAACGTCTACGAGGGCCTGTCGTGCTGTGACTTCAACGAGTTCATGACCTCGTACGGCGGCGCGTACTTCGGCGGCCGCGAGAACCTGTTCGGCCCCATCGGCGACCGCCCCATCACGGTCGAAGAGGAGCCGGTCATCAACGCGATTCGGATGGTTCGGACGCTCATCCACGGCGAGGACGACGAGTACGCCCTCGACGGCATCACGGGCGGCATCTCGCCCGAGGCGGTCCTCCAGTGGACCGAGGACCCGTCCCGACAGCCCTTCACGACGGGCAACGCGGTCATGCACCGCAACTGGCCGTACTCCATCGTCATCAACGGCGCGGAGCCGTCGGAGGAGAACGACCAGACCGGCTTCGGTGAGGACCTCGGCGTCATGCCGATTCCGTACGGCGTCACCGAAGACGAGGCCATGTACGAGGGTACGGGCGGCCCCGTCGCCGCCCTCGGTGGCTGGCACATGACGATGAACCCGAACTCCTCGGACGCACAGAAGCAGGCCGCGGTGCAGGTGCTTCGGACGATGCAGAGCGAGCAGTTCCAGCTCGACATGTTCCGCATCATCGGCTGGATTCCGCCGCGCCCGTCGCTGCTCGAATCCGACCAGGCCGCCGAGGTGCCCATCATCGGGCGCTACCTCGACGCCCTGAAGGTCGCCGGCGAGAACGCGATTCCGCGCCCGGTCACCGTCGTCTGGCCGCAGCAGTCGGGCCGCATCTCCCAGGAGGTCAACGCCGCGTTCGCCCAGGAGAAATCCCCCGAACAGGCGATGTCCGACCTCGCATCACAGCTCGAACAGATCGAGCAGAACGCGTAGAGCAACGTCTTTACCGAGACGTAACAAACACACACGTTATCATTTGACATGGCTACCGAACAACAATCAGGGGAGACATTTTCCGACACCCAGCGGAGCGGCCCGTACGCCTCGGCCGTCAACTGGATGGAGTCGCTTTCCGAGACGCAGTTCGCGTACCTGCTCCTGACGCCCGCGCTCGTCCTCTTGGGGGTAATCGCCGTCTACCCGCTGGTCTCGACGTTCAGCATGTCGCTGTTCGCCGACCGACTGACGGGGACCGCGCGACTCGGCGAGTTCGTCGGACTGCAGAACTACGTGGACCTGTTCACCGGCGCGCGCAACTACGCGCTCCCGTCGCAGTTCCTCCCGACGTTCACCTCGGAGTTCCCCTTCGTCACGAACATCTACTCCAGCGCGCTCGCGGTGACGCTCATCTTCACCGTGTTCAGCGTGCTGTTCGAAACGCTCATCGGCTTCGGTCAGGCGCTCATCCTCGACCAGGACTTCCGCGGTCGGCGGTGGGTCCGCGTCGCCATCATCATCCCGTGGGCCGTGCCCATCGTCATCCAGGGGATGATCTGGTACCTGATGTTCCAGCCGAACATCGGCTTTCTCGTCGGCACGAGCGAGAACCCGGCGCTGTTGAACCAACTCGGGCTCATCGGCACGACGCCGCTTCGGAACACCGCGGACGCGCTGTTCCTCATCATCGTGGCCGACGTGTGGAAGACCTCGGCGTTCATGGCGCTTCTCATCCTCGCGGGGATGCAGAGTATCGACCGGTCGCTGTACGACGTGGCGAAGGTCGCCGGCGCGTCGCGCTGGCAGCAGTTCAAGCTCATCACCTTCCCGCTCATCCTGCCGACGGTGCTCGTGGCGATGCTGTTCCGCACCATCGACGCGATGCGCGTCTACGGCATCATCCAGACCATGGCCGGCTGTCAGACGGTCCCGTCGCTGTCGTGTCTCGTCGTCACGACGTTCAACACGCCGCTGTACGGGACCTCGGCGACCGTGGCGTTCGTCACCGCGGGCATCATCGCCGTCGTGGTCTCGGTGTACATCGTGAACTTCGCCAGCGAGGGAATCTGAGATGGCAAGCGAAACTCCCGGAGCCGGTATCGGCTCCGACGACCCCGACACGGAACAGGGGCCGCTCGGCCGCTGGGTCGACTCGGCCATCAAGAACCCCGACCGGGTGTACCGCGCGATGTTCTACGTCGCGATGCTGTTCTTCCTGGTCACGACGCTGTTCCCGTTCTACTGGCTGCTCGTGCTGGCGCTGACGCCGAACAACCTCATCGCCAACATGGGGCTGGTGCCGAAGGGGTTCAACCCCGAGGTGTTCATCGCCATGTTCGAGCGGGTGCCGTTCCACCTGTACATGTTCAACAGTTTCGTGCTGGGCATCACGACCACCGTGCTCGTGTTGCTCATCGCCAGCCTCGCGGGGTACGTCTTCGGTCGCCTCCGCTTCCCCGGGAAGGGCGTGCTGATGCTCGGCATCCTCGCCATCAGCTACTTCCCGCCGGCGGCGTTCCTCATCCCGCTTTTCGAGCTGTTCACCGGGAACACGGCGATTAGCATCGGGATGGTGACGATATCGACGCCGGACCTGTTCAACACGCCGGCACCGATGGTGTTCCCGTTCAGCGCGCTGTTCCTGCCGCTGTCGATATTCATCCTCACGACCTTCTACGGGCAGATTCCCGACGGGTTGGAGGACGCGGCGCGGGTGGAGGGAACGACCCGACTGGGCGCGCTGTTCCGCGTCATCGTGCCGCTTTCGGCACCCGGCGTGGCGACTGCGGGCGTCCTCACGTTCATCAGCGTCTACAACGAGTTCTTCTTCTCGTTCCTGATGAACAACGGCGAGGCCGACTCGTGGGCACCCATCGTCGCGGGTATCCTGAAGTATCAGGGGCAGTTCGACACCCCGTACAACCTGATGGCCGCCGCTTCCATCGTGGGAGTCTTACCCGTGGCCATCCTTGTCATCATCGCACAGGAACGCATCGTGAGTGGACTGACTGCAGGAGCGCTGAAGGAGTAACCATGGGAGACGTAACACTCGAACACGTAAGCAAGCACTACGACGACGTAACGGCGGTCGACGACATGAACCTCGACATCGAGGACGGCGAATTCATCTGCCTCGTCGGTCCGTCGGGGTGCGGTAAGTCGACGACCATGGAGATGATAGCGGGCCTCACCATCCCCTCGGAGGGGAAGGTGTTCATCGGCGACCGCGAGGTGACGAACCTCCCGCCGAAGGACCGCGGGGTGGCGATGGTGTTCCAGAACATCGCGCTGTTCCCCCACATGGACGTCTACGACAACATCTCCTTCGGGCTCCGCCTCCGCAACTACGACAAGGAGGAAATCGAGCGCCGCGTCGAACGCGCCGCCGAAATCGTCCAGTTGCAGGGGATGCTCGAACGCATGCCCGACGAGATGTCCGGCGGGCAGCGACAGCGCGTCGCCATCGCCCGCGCCATCGTCCGCAACCCCGGCGTCTTCCTGATGGACGAGCCGCTCGCGAACCTCGACGCGAAGCTCCGGGTCCACATGCGGACCGAACTCCAGCGCCTGCACAAGGAACTGGACACGACCATCATCTACGTCACCCACGACCAGGCGGAGGCGATGACGATGTCCGACCGCATCGCGGTCATCGACTCCGGTCAGCTCCAGCAGATCGACCCGCCGCTCGTCTGTTACAACGAGCCGGCGAACCTGTTCGTCGCGGGCTTCATCGGCTCGCCGTCGATGAACTTCCTCGACGGCGAGGTCACGGCCGACGGCTTCTCGTCGACCAACATCGACGTGGAGTTCGACCCCGCGGACCTCGGCATCGAGGCCGGTACGGACGTCACGATGGGTATCCGCCCCGAAGACGTGTACCTCGTCGACGACGAGGCGCTCGTGTCGAACCCCAGCCGCCGCATCGACGCCGTGACCGACGTGCTCGAACCGATGGGCGACGAGATATTCGTCTACCTGAAGCTCTCGGAGTCGGCCGAGACGGACCTCGAAGACACGAGCGGCGTCGCCAACGACCAACTGCTGATGAGCGTCGCCCCCGACACCGACATCGAGGAGGACGAGGACGTGACGGTCGTCCTCGACCGCTCTCGCGTTCACCTCTTCGACACGGCGACGGGCGAGGCAATCAGCCACGGCATCGAGACGGCAGTCCAGACGAGCGGTGCGCCCGGCACGGAAGCCGAAAGCGACGACTGACGCGGCCGTAACACGGCCCGCGTCGGTTCGTCCTCGCTCGCCCGCTTGCGACTCGCACAGCCCGCACAACGCTTATCGAACCCACACGACATCACACACCTATGGTCAACGAACTCGGCCTGTTCTACCTCGGCGGGATGACCGTCCTGTTTTTCTTCTGGGCCTACGGCATCGTCTCGTTCCTGCTCGACCTGAAGAACAAGTTCATCCCGAAGGGCAAGCAGTACCTCCGCGGGCGACGCCGGCTGAAGGAAGAAAAGCGGCGCGAGGAAGAGCGCAAGGAGCGCGAAGAACAGCTCTACTGAACCCGTCTCGACCCGTGCCCGTCGCCTCGTCTCGGTTCGGTCGCGCGTTCCTCCACCGGAGAGAACGCTGGCTAACCGGGCGCTCGCGGTCGATTCTGGCAATTCAGGCCAAAGAACGTGAAACTTAACACCACCTGTAGTTAATCATCGAATCATGAGTACAGCGTCATCGGTCCGAGTCGGCATCGTCGGACTCGGAAACATCGGACACCACCACGCAGACCGCCTCGTCGACCTCGGTGCGACCCTCGTCGGCGGCCTCGACATCCAGGCGGACGCCCGTCGCCGCTTCGCCGAGAAGTACGACGTGAACACCTACGAAGAGAAGTCGGAACTGTTCGCGGAGGTCGACGCGGTCGTCATCACCACGCCGAACCGCTTCCACGAGGAGTACGCCGTCGCCGCGCTCGACGCCGGCCTCGACGTCCTGCTCGAAAAGCCGCTCGCGCACTCGCTCGAATCGGCCGAGCGAATCGCCGAGGCGGCCGAGGAGGCCGACGGCTTCTGTATGGTCGGCTTCAACAACCGCTTTGCCAACCCCGTCGAGGTCGTCCGCCACCACTACGAGGAGGGCCGCTTCGGCGACATCACCCACGTCGAGGCGAACTACGTCCGCCGCCGCGGCATCCCCGGTCGCGGGTCGTGGTTCACCTCGAAGAAGGTCGCGGGCGGCGGGTCGCTCATCGACATCGGCGTCCACGCCATCGACCTCGCGCTCTACTTCCTCGACTTCCCCGAGGTCGTCGAGGTCTCCGGCGTCACCCGCTCGGAGTTCGGCGACCGCGACGACTACACCTTCGTCGAGATGTGGGGCGAGGACGTGGGCCCGGAGGCCTTCGACGTGGACGACTCCGCGAGCGCCTTCATCCGCACCGAGGAGGGAACGACCATCTCCCTCGAAGTCGCGTGGGCGACGAACCGCCCGACCAACGACGAGTTCTTCCTCCGCGGCACGGAGGGCGGCGTGCGCTTCGACCGCGCGAGCCACGACCTCCAGTTCTACGAGGACGGCGTCGGCGGCGGCAACCACCTCTCGACCGCGGACGTTGAGACGCAGGACAACGACACCCACAAGACCGAACAGGAGGCGTTCCTCGCGGCCGTCGCCGAGGGTGAACACCCCGGCCGCAACACGGTCGAACAGGGCCTCGCCGTCCAGCGCGTCATCGACGCCATCTACCGCTCGTCGGAGACGGGGAAGGCGGTCCGCCTCGACACGGTCGAGACGCCCCCGGCGAACTGACCACCGCGAACGCAAACACCCCACAGCCCCACTTTTCACACCATGTCCGTCATCGACTCACTCAAGCGCCCGGAACACACCGGCGAGAACCGCTGTCTGCCGTGTACCGCCGTCAACGTCGCACTCGTCGTCGTCGTCGGTCTCGCGGTCAGCGTGCTCTCGCCGTTCGCCGGCCTCGTCGTCCTCGTCGGCGGCGCGCTCTCGGTGTACTTCCGAGGCTACGTCGTCCCCGGCACGCCCTCGTTCGCGCCGCAGTTGGTCGCCGCCCTCGGCCTCGCCGGCGTCTTCGACCACGGCGACGAGGACTCGGCTCCCGACCGCCGCTCGGAGTCGCTCGACGCCAACGTCGACCCCGACGTGATGCTCTCGACGCTCCTGAACGCGGGCGTCCTCGTCGAAGAGGAAGACGGCCTGTTCCTCGCCGACGACGCCCGCGAGGAGTGGGAGTCGACGATGGCGACGCTCCGGAAGACCACCGACGAGGAACTGGCCGAGGCGGTCGCCAACGCGGTCCCGTTCGAGGCGACGGTCGACGCCGAGTTCGACGGCATCTCGCTCGACGGTCCCTCGATGTCCGTGTGGATTTCCCGGCCGCAAGCCATCGCGGACGTGGCGACGCTCTACACGGTCGTCGAGCGCGAGGTCGATCCGATGGTCGCGCTCGCGGCCACGGAGCCGATGCGGATGTTCACCGAGGTCTGTCCGGACTGCGGCGGCCCGGTCGAGGAGACGACGACGCGCAACTGCTGCGGCGGCACCGCGGGGCTGTACGACTCGCCGGAACACGAGGTGCTCGGCTGTGCGGACTGCGGCGCGGTCGTCTACGAGTTCCCCGACGAGTAGCCGTCGCTGGCGGGGACTGGCCGGGCGGAAAAGACGCGAGCGAAAACTGACGGTGCGGCTTCAGACGATTTCGTCGCGGTTCGGAACCTCGTCGCGGCCGAGCAGAATCTCCTGTCCTTCGACGTCTTCGAGCGCGGCGACCAGCCCGCCGACCTCGACGACGCCCTCCTCGGTCTCGATGTGGAGCGACGCGACCTCCTCCGTGTCCTCGAAGGCCGTCTCGATGACGCGCCCCTCGACCACGATGGGGTCGCCCGTCTCGATGTCGCGGCCGGAGACGGAGGCGTAGAAGTCGCCTTCTATCTCGCGGATGTCCTTGACGGCCCGGCGGATAGAGGCGTAGCGGCGCGGGAACGGCCGGCGCTTACCGTTGGCGACGATGGTCTCGGCGGTGCTCCAGAGGACGGTCCCGAAGAAGCCGCTGACGAGGAAGCCGAGCGCGGAGCGGTTGAAGATGACGCCGTAGCGGTCGCGGTCGTCGCGGAGGGCGTCTTGGGTCGCGTAGATGGAGTACTCGCCGTCGGCGACCGCGAGGACGGGCGAGGTGATGCCGCGGCGGGCGCGGGCGATGGTCGCCACGTCGAGGTAGTTGAACTCGTCCGGGTCGGGCGCGCGGGAGGCGGGCGTGACGAGCAGGTCGATGCTGACGCCGCTGTCGATGGCCGCCGCGAGGTCGTCGCGGAAGCGACGGAGCAGGTCGGGCGTCAAAGAGAGCACGAGTTCGTACTCCGCGGCCTCGATAATCTCCTCGATGTAGCGGAGGATGGTCGACCGCGACTTGACGAGCGAGACGGCCTCGGTGTCGCGGGCGGGGGCGGTATAGCGCGCCTCCAGTTCCTCGATGAGTTCCTCCAGCGAGGTCTTGACGTTCGCGAAGGCGTCGTCGGGGTCGACCGCGACGATTTTCATCGGGCGCGACTCGCGGAGTTCGACGAGGCCGCGGTCCGACAGGCTCCGGACCGTGTCGTACACCCGCGGCTGGGGGATGCTGGTTCGGTCGGCGATTTCGCTCGCCGTCAACTGTCCGTGTTCGAGGACGGCCAGATACGCGTCTATCTCGTACTCGCCGAGGTTGAAGCGCTCACCGACTCGCTCCATGGTGAGCCGCAGTTCGTCAGCCATGGTCGTGACGTGTACGGCATCACCTAAATCATTTACTGAAATCCGAGTAGCACAAGATTCCGAAAACAAGTGGCACAAACGGTAGCAGGGAGACCGGCGAACGTCGCGGGACGGCGGCCGGGTCGGCGCTCACATGTACATTCGGTCCTCGGGAAGGTCCGCCTCGCTGTCGCGGAGGCGCTCGGCGAGTTCGGCGTAGTACTGCTGGACCTCGGCCGCGAACGACTCCAGCGGCGAGGAGTCGACGCCGAGGTCGTACACGTCGTTGGCGGCGTCGACGAGGCGGATGGCCGCCTCCACGTCGGGGACCTGCGCGTGGACGGGCGTGACGTAGACGCCGACGCCGAGGGGCGACCCGATGCCGCGCTCGACGAGCGCCGCGTTGGTACCGTCGAAGAAGCCCCGCCCCATCGGTGGGATGTCGCTGTCGGCGAGTCGCGCCTCGCGGTAGTCGTCGGTGGCGATGTAGAACACGCGGTGTTCGTCCGGGCCGTGGGCCATCGGAATCCCCGAGAGGACGGCGAGTTCCTCGACCTGATTGCGCTCGGTCCATTCGAGGATGGCGTTGCCGAACTGGGTGCCGTGGACCGCCGGGACGAACAGTTCACCGACGAGCACGGTCACGTCGAGGTCCTCGCGGGAGAACAGGCGAGTGTGGTGTCGGGGGCGACCGTTCTCGAAGGGCGTCACCGCCGGAAGCCCCTCGACGGTGAGGTGGCCGGTCTGTTCGAGGTCGAGGTGGTCGACGATGAAGTCGACGGCCGTCAGTCCGGCGAGCCCGAACGATGAAAAGCCGCAGAGGAGCGCTCTGCTGGGCGGCGTCTCGTGGGTGATGCGGAAGTCGGGGCGGGCGCTCGTCGCGTTGACCATGCAGATACTGCGACAGCCCGACACTTAGCCGTTCACCGCGACCGAACCCCCCGGAGTAACAACCCTTTTTTCGCCGCTCTCCGTTGCGGTTTCCATGCACGGAGTCGAGGGGGTTTCCGGTGCGTTGGCCGCGGTCGGCGGGGCGGTGAGTGCAGGGGGCCGCGTCGCGGTCGCCCCGCTCCAGTCGACGGCGATCGAACCGCCGGCGTTCGTGCCGGAGTACCTCCTGTTTCCGGGGTGGCGCATCGCCGTCGCCCTCGTCATCGTCGCCCTGTCGGTCGCGCTGTCGAAGTACGCTGTCCGGCTGCTCGGTCGGCCGGTCGCCCGGCAGTTCCGCCGTCAGAGCGTCGCCCAGACCGTCCTTCGAATCGTTCGTCTCGCCATCGTCCTCGTCGGCGTCGGCGTCGGGGCGAACGTCCTCGGCCTCGAACTCGGCGACATCGTCCTCTCGGTGACGGTGTTCTCGGCGGTGCTCGGTATCGTCCTCGCGCCCATCGTCGGGAGCATCATCAACGGGGTGTTCGTCCTCTCGGACCAGCCGTTCGAAATCGGCGACATGATCGAACTCGACGACGGCACGAAGGGCTTCATCGACGAGATAACCCTGAGCTACACGAAGATATTCACCCTCGACAACACCTTTCTCGTGATGTCGAACTCAAACATCCGCGACCGCGACGTCATCAACTACTCCGCGGAAGACGAGCGGACCCGCCTGTCGCTCGACGTGCTCGTCACCTACGAGTCCGACATCGACGCCGCCCGCGACCTCGTCGAGCGCGCCGCCCGCGACTGCGACGCGGTGGTCGAAGGCGGGCCGGACATCCGCATCGGAAGCGCCCGCTACCCGGCGAAACCGACCGCCTACATCAACTCCTACGCCGACAACGGCGTCCTCCTGCGGCTCCGCTACTGGGCGCTGAAACCGTACAAAATCGGCCGCATCCAGTCGGAGGTTCAGACGAAGCTCTGGACCCTCGTCGAGGAGTCCGAGGCCACCGTCGAGTTCGCCTACCCGCACACGCACCTCGTCTTCGACGAGACCAGCGGGAGCCTCCACGTCACCGGCGACGAGGCCGCGAACCGGCGTCACGCCACCGTGTCGCCGGCCCCGGGAACGCCCACCCACCCGGTCTCCGACGGCGAGGGTCCCGAACCCCCGGCTGACTCGGGCGACGCGACCGACGCGACCGACGTCCCGAATTCGACGGACGCCGCCGACGGCGACGACTGACCGGAGAACGGCGAACACAGTCGGAACTGGGAACCGCATCGAAACCGGGAAAACGGGAAATCGAATCCGAATCCGAATCTGAACCCGAGAGCCGCCGGCTCAGTCGTCCGCGCGGACGGTGATGACCGTGCAGTCGAGCTTTTCGCGGAGGAACACGTCGATGTCGGGGTCGTCGAGGAACCGGCGGAGCATCCGCCGCCAGCGGCTCGCCTGTTTCGACCCGATGACGACGATGTCGGCCTCCTCGGCGGCGACCTCTTCGAGAATCGTCTCCTCGACGAGGAAGCCCCGGCGGACGACGTAGCGCGCGCGGACGAGCGGCCCGAACTCGGCTTCGACCGCCCGCTTGAGTTCGGTCCGCGTCACGCCGCGGTTCGACTGGTAGAGGTCGACGTGGAGGACCGTCAACTCGGCGTCGCGCTCTCTCGCGACGCGCACGGCCTCTTCGAGCGTCGCCCGGGAGTGCTTCGAGAGGGGGTACCGAACCGGGACCACGACCCGTGTCATACTCCGAAGCCACTCGCCGGGCGTGCGTGAACCTTTCCCTCTCGGACGAGTTCGCCGGCGGCCGCCCCCCGTCTCGGTCCCTGTCCGCGCTCAGTCGTCGGCGCGGGTGGCCGACCGACGCTCGATGCGGCCCTCGACCGCGGCGTCGAACCCGACCTCGCGGGCGTAGCGCGCCAGCGCGTCGTGTTGAATCTCGAACTCGCCGACGCGGTGAGCCTGCGTGATGGCCGGGAACTCCTGCGTGCTGTGGAGCAGGTAGTCGCTCGTGGCGACGGTGTAGCGCGCCTCCGGGTCGATTGGTTCGCCGCCGACGAACGCCTCGATGACCTCGTCGCGGTCGTCGTCCCAGACGATGCGCGCGCCGCTGACGTGGGCGTGCCACCAGTCCGGTTCCCCGAAGCCCATCTCGGCTCCGCGAGCGGCCCCGAACGCCGCCAGTAGCTCCGTGCCGGTCACCTCGGCGACGACGAGGTGCTCCTCGAAGGGGACGAGGCTCACGAGGTCGGCGTGGGTCACGTCGGGGCCGACGGGCGGGCCGGAGCGGATGCCGCCGCTGTTCTGGAGCCCCACGTCCGCGCCGGTCGCCCAGCGGTAGGCGTCGGCGATGGCGTTGCCGACGCGGCACTCGCCGGCCGCGACGGTCTCCTCGGCGCGGTCCATCGGGCGGTCGATTCGACAGAGCACCTCGTCGAGGCCGGCGGCGTCGACCCGGCCCTCCAGCGCCGCGACGAGTTCCGCGTCGGGTCGGTACTCGGCGGTCCGGTGGCGGACCGTCTCGATTCGGTCGGCGGCGACGCGGACCTCCCAGACGACGTGGCCGTTCGCGCCGGGGCGGACGATTGGCACGCCGTCGACCACGTCGTCGCGCTCGGCGTGGACGTGGCCGCCGAGGACGAGGTCCACGTCGCACCGGGCGACCAGTTCGTCGTCGCCGCTTCCGAGGTGCGAGAGCGCGACGACGAGGTCCGCGCCATCGGCTCTGAGCGCGTCGGCCGCGGCCGACGCGGCCGGGTAGGGGTCCGAGAAGTCGAGGTCGGTCGCCTCGGGATTGATGGTGCCGGTCGCGGGGTCGGTGACGCCGAAGAAGCCGAGCGTTAGCCCGTCCACTTCGCGGGTCGTCCGTGGGACGCTCCCCTCGGCGGCGGCGAACCGGCCGCCGTCCTCGCCGCGGACGTTGCTCGTGACCCACGTCGGTCGGCTCGCTGCGACGAGTTCGCGGGTCCGGCTCGGCCCGTAGTCGAAGTCGTGGTTGCCGAACGTTTCGAGGTCGGCGCCCACGGCGTCGTAGAAGTCGAGCGCTTGCCCGCCGCGCTCGACCAGCGAGAGGACGCCCGGCGCGGTGTTGTCGCCGGTGCCGACCACGAGGGTGTCGTCGCCGTCGAGGGCGCGGACACAGCCCGCGAGGCGGCCGGCGCGCTCGGAGTCGTCGAAGACGTTCTCGATGTCGGAGTAGTGGAGGAGCCGAGGCATTCGCTTCTCGAATGTGGCGGCGCGGGCGGATAAGAAGCCGTCGGGACGGCCCGCGGGCGGGCGAGACGGTGCGGAACCGGTGCGGCCGTCATCGCCTCGACGCGGGCGAGCTACGCCTCTACTCGCCGTCTTTGCCTTCGAGTTCGAACGCGACTTCGACCTCGGCTTGGTACTCTCGTGTCTCGACCGACGCGAGTTCGACGCCGAGTTCCTTTACTTCGACCCAATGGACGCCCGCGAGCGTCTCCTCCGCGCGGTTAATCGCGTCGTCGACGGCGGCGTCGAAACTCTCTGCACTCCGACCGACGAGGGTGATTTTCTTGAACACCATCTCGTCGGACCCTTCGTCTTACTATCACAAATAATCGTCCCCGACTCGCCGGCGGGGCGGGCGGGGAAAACGAGGTGGACGGGACGGACGGAGCGACCCGCGGCGCGTCGTCGCGGGACTCACTCGTCGGGACGGTACGGACGGGCGGTCTCGGCGCGCGCCGCGACGAGCCTCCGACCCCACGCCACGGCCGACGGTTCGTAGCTCACGACCAGCGCCTCCGGGCCGCCCATGTGGTCGTAGACGACGACCGTGACCGAGGCGGTCGTCGGTCGGTCCATGACCACGACGCCGAACCCCGGTTCGTCCTCGACGGCGGACACGCGGACGCCGGTGTCGACCATGGCGTCGAGGTCGTCGGGGTAGCGCTTCGAGAGCCAGTCGAGGGACTCCGCCGAGAGGACGAGCGTGGCGCTGTCGCCGAGTCGCGCGAGTTGCTCGCGCGCTGTGGGCCAGATACTGAACAGGAACGGGCCGTTGAACCCGGTGAGGCTCGTCACCTCGCTGATATCGAAATCGAGCGGGGCCCGGTGTTCCATCTCCGAGAGGTTGCCGGTGCAGACGACCGCGTCGCGGAACAGCGAGGGCGGCGGGCTGACCGACTTTGGAAGGCGGTCGAGTATCGGCACCGCGTCGAGCACGTTCGCCATGGCTCGGAGCGCCTCGTCGTGGGTCTCCAGCGCGACGCGGCCCGCGCTCGTGGCGACGAACCCGCCGTTCGACCGCTCGACGAGTCCGAGGCGGACGAGACGCTCGACGCCGCGGTCGACGGTGGACCGAGAGACAGAGAGCGTGCGGACCAGTTCGGCCTTCGAGAGCGGGTCCGACGAGAGCGCCTGCAGTATCTGGCGACGACGGCCGACAGTCTCGAACGCGTCGGCGGCGTCCTCGCCGTCGTCTTCGTCCCCGTCACCCATCCAACTCGACATCTGTGTGAACGTCTCAGTCCGTGCACAAATGTATATCGGGACTCGCCAGGATTCGCCCGTCGTCGGGGGATTCGGGTGCGCTGGCCGTCAGCCAGGTGCTGTCAGCGAGTTGTCCCTTCGAGCCGTTTCTGTAACGCGCCGACCACGTCGGAGAGGTGGGCGGTCCCCCAGATGGCGACGATGACCCCGCCGACGGCGTCGAACACGAGGTCGAGGAGCGTGTCGTCGAGGCCGTACTGCGTCAGCACCGACGCGGTGCCGGCGAGCGAGGCGACCCCGGAGATGGCGAACTCGATGACCTCCCAGAAGACGCCGAACGCGAGGACGAAAAGCAGGATGAAGACGAACATGAACCGCGGCGGCAGGTAGATGTCCGCCGTGTGCTCGTCGACCGCGCGGACGGTCGCGTAGCCGGCGGCCGCGACGACCGACGACGACAGGGCGTGCGTGAGGTGGTCCCACCACCAGACGCCCGCGTAGAAACTCGTCTCCGACCCGGGGAAACCGACCGTGCCGACCGCGTGGAGGAACGCCGCGGAGGATATCCAGAGCGTCAGCCCGGCGTCCATCGGGATGCGGTAGTCGCGTTCGAGTATCGCCGGGAGGTAGGTCACGCCGAGGCCGACGAGCGCGTTGACGACGATGCCGAGGTTCCCGCGGTCGAGACCGATGAAGACGAGACCGACGAGGACCACCTGCATCGCCCGCGAGAGCTGGCGTTGGCGTCGCGCGTCGATGCGGAGGAGCGAGCGAATCTTCACGGCGAGTCACCTCCCTCCGGCGCGGGGTGGCCGTCCGGCCCTTCCGCCTCCGACACCTCGGCTATCTCCGCCACCTCCTCGGGGAGCCGCTCGCGCGAGTCGGCCCGGCGGCGGAAGTAGTACTCGAACAGCAACCCGGCGACGAGTCCGGCGACGGTGGCGGCGACGAAGTCCCACATCAGCCCCGCCTCGACGACGTGCTCGGGCCGGCCGTTCAACAGCAGGCGCGTCCCGAGGTAGAGGTCAGAGAGCCACTGGACGACCGCCCAGACGCCCGCGGCGGCCATCGTGGCGATGACGACGAAGAAGACGGCGAAGGAGTGGTTCATCCGAACCGGCGTGAACACGTCGAGTTCGACGGCGACGATGAGCGCGATGGCGGCCACCGCGAGGTACGTCGAGACGCGCCCGGTGAACGTCACGCCGCCGATGGTCTGCCCCCGAACGAGGACGCGGGCGACGAGCGGGAGCGACGCGAGCGCGACGACCTCCCACGGCAGCATCGCTCGCGGTTCGCGGAAGGCGACCGCCGGGACGACGGTGACCGCGGCGACGACGGCGGCGAACCCGCCCCAGACGAGGTCGCCGCCGGTGACGACGCTCCCGACCGCGACGGCGACGAGGAATCCGACGAACAGCCACGCGAGCGCCGCGTTGAGCCGTCTGCTCCGGACGAATCGCGCCAGCTCCGTCTGTGCGGCCTGCGACATGCTCGTCCGTTAGCGACGGGCTGAGAAAACGTTTGGGCGAAGACGCCCCGTTTCGATTACGTGTTCGTGCCGTGAACGACTTCGTAGTCGTTCCCACCACCGTTCGACACGCCGATGATTGCCCACTCGTATGGAAGGTCGATACCGCGAAGCCGCTCTCGGAGCGCGCTGATGTGGTCGTCCCACGTCACGAAGCAGCGGAACCGATACGGTGTCTCGGTTCCGCCGTCTGCGAGCACCGGACGGCATTCGGTCGCTTCGCGCGAACTCAGTGCGGTCACGTGGACCGTACGCCACTTGCGTTCGGCCAGCATATCGGGTCCGTCCCCCGAGACGGAGTATCCGAGCCGGCCGAATATCGACCGAGCCTCCTGAACAGGAGGCATCGAAGCCTGGGCCATGCACGTCTACGTACACCCGCACTCCTGATAAAGATTGTCACGCTATACCATACCAATAATTGACGAACGGTCGCGCCGAGACGTCCGACTACTCGTGAGCGGCGTCCCACTCTTCGGGTTTTCGGACGTTCCCGCAGTTGTTGCACTCGATGCGGGCCATCGTGTCCATCGCGGTGTCGAACGAGTCGCAGTTCCCGCAGAGGTAGCCCCATCGGTTCTCGGCGTCCTCGGTCGAGTACACCACGTAGAACGGTCCCTTCGAGCCGCGTTCGGGCTCGTCGGTGGCGACGAAGACGGTCTTGCCGCTCGATACGGTCTGGGTCTGGAGTTCGGCCATGCCACCGATTCGCGCGCGGGTGGCTTAAGAAATTGGTCCCTACGTCCGGAACGACTCGCCGCACCCGCAACTGCTCTCGGCGTTCGGGTTGTTGACGTGGAAGCCAGCGCCCTGCAGGCCGCCCTCGAAGTCGAGGGTCGAACCGCCGATGTAGTTCATGCTCGCGGGGTCGACGAACACGCGGAGGCCGTGCTGTTCGACGACCGTGTCGTCGTCTTCCGGTTCGTTGTCGAAGCGCATCCCGTAGGACAGACCGGCGCAACCGCCCTGCTGGACGAACAGCCGGAGTCCGGCCACGTCGGTGTCCATCGACTCTCCTTCGAGGAGGGAGACGGCTTCGTCCGCGGCCGCGGGCGTGACCGTGACTGCCACATCGCCGCCGCCACTCGCGGATTCCGTGCTCATACGCCCCACTATACTGTGGGAACGGTTAACTGTGGCGCAGGCGGAACTCTGCGAGCCGCCTCGGTAGGGTGCGACTACCGGGGGGAACGCGGACAGAAACGGCTCGAATCGGTCACTTCGCCCTATTCTTCGAACCGCTCGCGGACGCTCTGGGCGTGGGCGTCGAGCCCCTCGGCCTCGGCGAGCGTCGTAATCGTCTCCGAAAGCTCCGACAGCCCCTCGCGGTCGAGGCGCTGGACCGTCGTCGAGCGGACGAAGTGGTCTACGGAGAGGCCGCCCTGTCGCTTCGCGCCCCCGCCGGTCGGGAGGACGTGGTTCGTCCCGGAGGCGTAGTCGCCGGCCGCGACGGGCGTGTACGGGCCGAGGAAGACGCTCCCCGCGGAGTCGATGCGGTCCAACAGCGCCTCGTCGTCGTCGGCCTGAATGGTCAGGTGCTCGGCGGCGTACTCCTCGGCGAACAGCACCGCCTCGGACATCGACCGCGCGAGGAGGACGCCCGACGCGTCGCTTTCGAGCGCGGCTTCGATAGTCTCCGTCCGCTCGCGCTCGCCCGCCTGTCGTTCGACCTCCGCGACGACTTCCGCGGCGAGGTCGGCGTCGTCGGTGACGGCGACGACCGACGCGTTCGGGTCGTGTTCGGCCTGCGCGACGAGGTCGGCGGCGACGAACCGCGCCTCGGCGGTCTCGTCGGCGACGACGAGCACCTCGGAGGGGCCGGCGAGGAAGTCGATGTCCACGTCGCCGCGGACCTCGGCCTTCGCCGCGGTGACCCACTTGTTGCCCGGTCCGACGACCTTCTGGACGGCCTTCACCGTCTCCGTGCCGTAGGCGAGCGCGGCGATGCCCTGCGCGCCGCCGACCGAGTACACCGCGTCCGCGCCCGCGACGTGCATCGCGGCGAGCGTGACGGGGTTCATCGGCTCGGCGGGTGGCGTGGCGACCGCGACGTGTTCGACGCCCGCGACCTTCGCGGGGATGACGCCCATCAGGACGCTCGACGGGTAGGCGGCGGTGCCGCCGGGGGCGTAGACGCCGACCCGGTCGAGCGGGCGGTAGCGACGCCCGAGTTCGCGGGTGCCGGCGTCGCCGAACTCCTCGCGCCAGTCCTCGGGGACCTGCGTTTCGTGGAACTCGCGGACGTTCGCCGCGGCGGCCTCGATGGCCTCGCGCACGTCGTCGTCGATTTCGTCGTAGGCGCGCTCGGCGGCGTCGGTCACGTCGATGTTGCCGACCTGGACGCCGTCGAATTCCTTTGAGAACTCACGGACCGCCACGTCGCCCTCTCGGCGGACGCGCTCGACGATGTCGCGCACGTCGGAGCGGACCTCCTCGACCCCGGCGTCCCGCTCGAAGAAGGCGCGGCGGGCGTCGGTGCCGAGGTCGGCCAGTTCGCGAACCTCGATGTTCATACCCCGGCTTTGCGGCCGGCGCGAAAAGTCGTTGCGGAAGCGGTGGGACGGCGCTCGCGTCCCGCGCCGCGGCCTCGCGCGACCTACGCCACGTCGCGCTGTTCCGTGTACGTCAGCGTTCGGTCGTCGGTCTCGATGGTCGTCTGGACCGTAATCCAGCCGCCGGCCTGCCGGACCGCGAACGCCTCGGTGTACGACAGTTTGACGCGCTTCGTCGTCGTGTACGACTCGCCGGCCGCGAGGTCGCCGACCGCTTGGGACCCGCGCCAGACCTCGTCGTCCGGGTCGGTGCTGTTGCCGACGAAGATGCGACTGTAGACGGTGACGCCGGAACTGTCGGCGTCCTGCTGGTTGGTTATCGTGCTCGTCACGTCGCGGCACGTCTGGCCGCACTTTTCGATGTTGTCGACGACGACGCCGAACGGCGGCACCGATTCGCTCTCGGTCGCGTCGCCGTCGTCGCTGCTGTCTCCGCTGTCGCTGTCGCTGCTACCGCTGTCGCTGCTGTCGCTCCCGCCGCTGTCACCGCCGTCGTCGTCGGGCGGCGCGGTCGTCTGCGTGGGGAACGCTTCGTCGGACTCGGCGGCGGAGTCGTCCGAGAACGGTCCGACTCCGGTCACGAACGCGGCCGAGATGCCGGCCGTGAGGAGGACCAGAACTGTCGCGGCGACGAGGAGTGTGCGTCTCATATGAAATGGAAATTCGGTTTGGACGGGTGTCGTTTAGCGCAGTTGTCGGCTACCGACGGGTCGCACTTAGTTACGCACCCGAAAAGTCGTTGGCTCGGTCGCTTAGCGTGTCCCCAAGCGACCCGTCGAGGGCCCCGCTCAGGAAGTCGCTAACGAGGTCGTGGATGTCCGAGACGAAGTCTGGGACCGGGTCGGGGAGTTCACCCGGCGGTCCACGCTGGTCGGCCTCGGACGCGGGAGACGATTCGCGTGCGTTGTCGCTCGGTGCGGCGGCGGCGACGCCCGCGGTCGCGACGAGGGCCGCGAGCGCGACGCCGATGAGGGTGAGTTTGCGTCGGTTCATGGTGAGTCGCTCCGGTCGTCACTCGCGGGGCGATGCTCATGAATACGGGACTCCGTGGCGGGCGTTTTGCGTCGGTTTCGCCGAGTTTCGCCGCGGTTCGCGTCGAATTGTCGTCGGTTAGGGGTCGCTACTGACCCAACTGCTCGCGCATGGCGGCGAACCCGGCTTCGGGGTCCACGTCCGCGCCCTGCGCTTCGAGCGCCTCGCCGAGGGCGGTCAGGAGGAACGAGACGTTCTCCGGCCGCGCCGAGTGGCCCATACAGCCGACGCGGAAGATGTCGCCCGCGAGCGCGCCGAGGCCGCCGGCGATTTCGAGGTCGTAGTGTTCGAGGACGTAGTCGATGGCCGCGCCGGCGTCCACGCCGTCGGGGACGAGCACCGCGTTGAGGCTCGGCAGCCAGTACTCGTCTTCGGGATTGAGACCGAGGCCCATCGCCTCGACGCCGGCTTTCAGCGCGCCCGCGACCCGGCGGTGGCGCGCCCACCGCTCCTCGATGCCCTCCTCGGCGACCAGTCGGAGCGCCTCGCGGATGGCGTAGACGTTGGTGATGGGCGCGGTGTGGTGGTACGAGCGGTCGTCGCCCCAGTAACCCTCCAGCAGCGACAGGTCGAGGTACCACGAGCGGGGCGGCTCCTCCCGCGAGAGCACCTTGTCCATCGCGCGGTCGTTGAGCGTCAGCGGACTCGCGCCCGGCGGGCACGACAGGCACTTCTGCGGGCCGGAGTAGGCCACGTCGATGCCCCAGTCGTCGACTTCGAGTTCGACCCCGCCGAGCGAGGTGACGGTGTCGGCGACGACGAGCGCGTCGTGGTCGTGGGCGATGCTCGTCAGTTCGGGGACGCCCGGCTGTTTCACACCGGTCGAGGTCTCGGCGTGGACGAACCCGAACACGTCCGGCTGGTGCTCGTCGAAGGCGTCCTGTACGTCCGCGGGGTCGAGCGGCTCGCCCCACGGCGCGTCCACGTGGACGACCTCGCCGCCGGCGCGCTCGGCCATCGACTCCATGCGCCCGCCGAAGTAGCCGTTCGTCGGGACGAGCATCGTGTCACCCGGTTCGACGAGGTTGCCGATGGCGGCCTCCATCGACGCCGACCCGGTCCCCGAGACCGGAATCGTCCACTTGTTGTCGGTGCGGAACGTGTACCGCATGAGCTCCTGCACCTCGTTCATGATGTCGATAAACGACGGGTCGAGGTGGCCGACGAGCGGCGTGGACATCGCGCGGAGGACGCGCGGGTGGACGTCGCTCGGGCCGGGGCCCATCAGCGTGCGATTCGGCGGGGTGAGTTCGCCGACATCGGGTGCATCGGACATGGTCTGACTTGACGTGCCACGCAAACCGGCAAAAGGGATGTGATTGCGGAACGCCGTGAACCGGACTCGGCGCGCGACCCCGACCCGTGGAACTCCGGCCGCCGGTCGAGTGCTTCGAGTAGCCCGCTCAGCCCGACAGCGCCTGCGCGACCTTCTCTATCGGGTGCGGCGGTCGTCGCGCCGCGTCGTCCCTGTCTTCGAGTTGCGTCCGACACGACGCGCCGGGGGCGACCACCTCGTCGCCCCGGCTCTCGTCGACCTGTTCGAACAGGATGTTCCCCATGGCCTTCGAGAGGTCGTAGTGTTCTGCTTCATAGCCGAAGCTTCCGGCCATGCCGCAACAACTCGAATCGAGCGGGTCGACCTCGTAGCCGACCCGCCGGAGGACGCCCACGGCGTGGTGGTCCTTGTTCAGCGCCTTCTGGTTGCAATGGCCGTGGTAGGTGAGCGAATCGAGCGCGCCGCCGTCGGCGACCGCGGAGGCGACGGTTCCGGCCGCGCCGTCGCCGTCGGCCGAGCGCCCGCGAATCGGGAGGGCCTCGTCCAGTCGGTAGGTGTCGAGGAACTCCATGACGCCGTAGGCGGCCGCGGCGACCGGCGCGACCGAGTCGTCCGGCAGGAGGTCGGCGTACTCGTCTTGGAACATCACCGCGTCCGAGGGCTCCACGAAGACGACCGACCAGCCGTTTTCGACCGACGGGCGGAGCGTCTCGACGTTGTGACCCGCGCGCCGTCGAGCGAGGTCGAGGAAGCCGCCGGAGTAGGCGGCCCGGCCGCTCGGTCCGACGCCCTCCGCGAGTCGGACGTGGACGCCGGCGGCTTCCAGCACGCGAACCGCCGCCTTTCCGATTTCAGGCGTGACGTAGTTCGTGTAGGTGTCGGGAAACAGGAGGACGCGGTGGTCGGCCTCGCTCGCCGGCACGCGGGGTCGTCGCGCGTCCATCCACGATTCGAGCGTGTCGCGGGTGAACGACGGGAGCGACCGGTCGGAGGCGACGCCCGCGAGCCGCTCCATCGCGGCCCGCGCGCCCGGTAGCTCGGCCGCCCAGTTCGAGACGGGTGCGAGGGCGCTTCCGACGCCGGCCAGCCGGTCGATGTTGGCGAACAGGCGCTCGCGGAGCGACGCCCCTTCCTCGGCGTGGTGGGCGTGTTTCACCTCGGCTTTGAGCTTCGCCAAGTCGACGCCGGTCGGGCAGTCGTTCTGACAGCCCTTACAGCCGACGCAGAGGCCGAGCACCTCCTCTTGGAAGCGGTCCGAGTGAATCTCGTCTTCCGGGAGGTCGCCGCTGATGGCCGCGCGGAGCATGTTGGCCCGGCCGCGGGTCGTCTCGGCCTCGTCTTTCGAGGCGCGGTAGGTCGGACACATCGTTTCAGAGCCGCTCTGCCGGCAAGTACCACAGCCGTTACAGAGTTCGACGAGGTGCGAGAAGCCGCCCTCGTCCGAGAAGTCGAGCGTCGTCGCGGGCTCGATAGACTGGTAGGCCGCGCCGTACCGGAGGTTCTCGCGCATGTCCGCGCCGACGCCGCGGTCGCCGTCCGGCCCGAGGTCGTCGGGCCCGTCCCGGTAGACGACGTTCCCGGGGTTCATGCGCCACTCGGGGTCGAACGCCGTCTTCAACTCCTTGAACGCGCCCCAGAGTTCGGGACCGTACATTTTCGGGTTCCACTCGGTCCGGGCCATCCCGTCCCCGTGCTCGCCCGAAAAGGCCCCGCGGTGGTCCAACACGAGGTCGGTCACGTCGTCGGTGATGGCGCGCATCGTCTCGATGCCCGCGCCGTCTTTCAGGTTCAGAATGGGGCGGATGTGAAGCGTCCCCGCGCCGGCGTGGGCGAAGTACGCGGCCGACGTGCCGTGGTCTTCCAGCACTTCCTCGAACGACTGGACGTACTCCGCCAACTCCTCGGGCGGGACGCTCGCGTCCTCGATGAACGGGTAGGGCTTCGGGTCGCCCGGCAGCGACATGAGAAGCGGTATCGCCGCCTTGCGGAGCTTCCAGAGGTCGGCCTGCGCCTCGGGCGTGTACGCCTCGATGGCTTCGAACGCGCCGCCGGCGGTGTCGCTGGCGTCACCCGCCGCCGACTCGGCGTCTCCATCTCGCAGGAAGTGCTCGTTCGCCTCGCGAATCACCGCCTCGAAGTCGTCGTGCAGTTCGGAGTCGAACTCCAGCATCAGCGTCGCCGCCGTCCCGTCGGGTATCTCCTCGACGTACTGGGCGTACTCGCTCGACTCGGCGGCCATCCGCAACACCTCGTCGTCCATGAGTTCGACCGCGCTGGCGTCGAAGTCGAGTGCGTCGGGGACCGCGGCCATCGCCTCCACGAGGTCGTCGTAGGCGTAGAGGACGAGCGCCGTCTCCTCGGGAACCGTCACGAGCGACACGGTGGCCTCGACGACGACGCCGAGGGTGCCCTCCGCGCCGACGAACAGTTTGGAGAGGTTGACGACCGCCTCGCCGTCGTCGGTCTCGGTGACGACCTTGTGGAGGTTGTAGCCCGACACCGACCGCTTGAGGCTCGGGTACTTCCGCTCGATTTCCCCCTCGTGGTCCTCGATGAGGCCGAGGACGGTCCGGTAGAGGGCGGCCTCGCGGTCGTCCTTCCCGACGATGCGGTTCCACTCGTCGCCCCCGACGACCACGTCGCGGGTGTGGACGACCGACCCGTCGGCGAGGACGACCCGTAACTCCTCGGTGTAGGCGTCGGTGATGCCGTAGCGGACCGAGTGCGCGCCCGTGGAGTTGTTGCCGATGCCGCCGCCGACCGTCGCGCGATTCGAGGAGGCGGGGTCCGGCGCGAACTTGAGGCCGTGGTCCGCGAGGCGGTCATCGAGGTCGTCTTGCACCACGCCGGGTTGGACTCGCGCCCGCCGCGCGTCGGGGTCAACGCAGACGATTTCGTCCATGTACTTCGAGCAGTCGATGACGACGCACCCGGGGCCGACGGTCTGTCCCGCCAGCGACGACCCCGCCCCGCGCGGGAGCACGGGCACGTCGTGTTCGGCCGCCGTCCGCACCGCGGCGCGCACGTCGTCCTCGTCGCGTGGGATGACCACGCCCGCCGGGCGCGCCCGGTAAATCGAGCCGTCGGTGGCGTACAGCACCTGCGCGTACTCGTCGAACCGCACCTCGCCGGAGACGACTTCCCGGAGGTCGGCGGCGAGGTCGGCGTGCTCGGCTACGTCCGCCACGTCGTAGTCGCGCGACTCCTGAAACCGCTGGAAGTCGCCTCGTTCCTCGTCGTCCGTCTCGGTCGCAGTTCGGGTCGCCCGCAGCGGGCCGTCGCCTGACATTATCATGTATAATCGTGCAGGATAGCAAAAACCTGTGTGTGACTCGCCACGTTTGCCCGAAGCGGTAGTCGTCTGCGACGGGCCTGTCCCGTCGTGCGCAGGCTGAGCGGGTTCTCACCCGAGTGAGAACCCGTCTACTGCGGCGGGTTCCGGGGGTAGTTCCCGACGCCGGTTCGGAGTTCGCCGTCGGCGGCGACCCAGCCCTGCCGGTCCGCCGGGAGGTCGTAGACGGCGACGTGGTCGACGTACTCGTTGTAGTTCCAGCCGCCGACCCACCACGAGTTCGCGCCGCGGAGTTCGACGCTCACGGAGACGTTCGTCGTCTCGGGGCCGTCGTACTGCACGAACACCATCGACTCGTAGTCGTAACACCGAGTGTCGTCGCTGTTGCTCGGCCAGTCACACGGGACGAGCCGGGCGTTCTCGCGCGGTTCGAACAGGGGTTCGGTCCCCTCGGGCGCGAGCGTGTCGATGGACTGGTTCACCCGCACGTCGGCGCTGAGGTCGATAGCGTCGTGTTCGACGCGGAGCGTGTCGGAGTCGTTCTGACTGTACTCGCTCGCCGGAATCGGCTCCCAGCGGACGAGTCGGTCGTTCTCGACGACCGCCCGGTAGTAGGTCGGGTCGGCGGGAATCTCGTCGGCCCGGAGGCGGAGCATCGGCCCGTACTCCGTCTCGACCACGTCGTACGCCCAGCCCGTCGGCAGCAGGTACTCGCGGGACTCGACGGCGTCGCCGACGGCCGAGGAGCCGTCGCTGACGGGCAGCGGGACGAGGACCGTCACGTTCGAAATCGGTTCGTCCGCCGAGACGCGGACGCTGTAGTCGTACTGGCTCCCGTAGGAGTCGAGATACGAGAGTCGGCCGAACGCCCAGAGCCCGCCGGCCGCGACCGCGACCACGACGAGCGCGGCGACGACGACGATGCCGAGTGTGCGGAAATTCACGGAAATCACCGGGCGGGTCGGTCCGCCCGTTTAGACCGCCGCACCTCCCGCGGCGGTGCCCGCGGTCGACTCCACGAACTCGGCGAAGTCGGCGACGAACGATTCGACTTCGTCCCAGTCGGTGTACTCGTAGTCCCGCGAGGCGTCCGTGTCCCCGGTCGCGTCCTTGGCGATGCGCTTCATCATCATCCGGGTGAGAAAGCCGTACTCCGAGTACCGGAGCGCGCCCCCGAACGCGGCCATCCGCTGGGGATGCCAGCCGCTCTTTTCGACGAACTCGTCGAGGTACGTCGCCACCTCGGCGCGGGCGTCCTCGTCGTCGAGCGCCGACGACAGCGACACCTGGAAGAAGCCGTTGGGCCGCGCCTCGATGTCGTCGCGGTGTTCGCGGACGAACCCGTACACCGCCTTCGAGTGGGCACCAAGGTGAATCGACGACCCGAGAAGCACCGCGTCGGCCTCGGCGAGCGCCTCACCGGCGGCGTCGTCGGCGACCGAGACGGCCCGCGCGTCGTGGCCGCGACCCGCCAGCGACTCCGCGATGCGCCCGGCTATCTTCTCGGTCTGTCCCTCTTTGCTCCCGTACGCGACGAGTATCGTCCTCATACAGCTCACCGCGTACCTGTTGGTTCGCTCACAGTATAACGGCGCGCGACGCCTCTCAGCCGCCGAGAAACCGGCCAAACGACCCCGGGAGGAGGAACTATTTTGCCCGTCGCCGCATCACTCCAGAATACAACTCATGAATATCTCGATGGGAACCTATCTGGTGACGCAGTCGGACCGCTCCGGCGGACGGTCGACGCCGGACGTGGTGCAGACCGCCGTCGACGGCGGCGTCGACGTCGTTCAACTCCGCGAGAAGCACGCGAGCGCCCGCGACCGCTACGAGGTCGGCCGCGAGATTCGCGCCGTGACGGCCGACGCGGGCGTCCCGCTCGTCGTCAACGACCGGGTGGACATCGCGGCCGCCATCGACGCCGACGGGGTCCACCTCGGCGACGACGACGTGCCCGTCTCGGTCGCGCGCGAGCAACTCGGCGACGACGCCATCGTCGGCCGGTCGGTCTCGACGGTCGCGGGCGCGAGAGCCGCCGAGGAGGCCGGCGCGGACTACCTCGGCGTCGGCGCGGTGTTCGCCACGGACACGAAGAACACCGACCCCGAGCAGTCCGAAATCGGGACCGAGCGGGTGTCGGCCATCGCGGACGCCGTCTCGATTCCGTTCGTCGGCATCGGCGGCGTCACGCCCGACAACGCCGCCGACGTGGTCGCCGCCGGGGCCGACGGCGTCGCGGTCGTCTCGGCCATCACCGCCGCTGACGACCCCGCCGACGCGACCCGCCACCTCGCCGACTCGGTCGCCGCCGGGAGGGACCGCCGATGAGCGGACGAGACGACGCTGACGGCGCGGGTGGACGGGGCGGTTCGGACGGTGCGAACGGCGCGGGCGGCGTGCCTGACGTGGCGCTGGACGAGGCGCTGGCCGCCGTCGCGGGCGAACAACCGCTCATCAACTCGGTCACGAACGACGTGACGGTCAACGACGTGGCGAACATCACGCTCTACTGGGGCGGCCTGCCGGTCATGTCCGACGACGAGCGCGAAGTCGGCGACATGGTCGGCATCGCCGACGGCTGTCTGCTCAACATGGGGACCGTGAGCGAGTCGGGCGAGGAGACGATGCTGACCGCCGGTCGCGCCGCGAACGAGCGCGGCGTCCCCCTCGTCGTCGACCCCGTCGGCGTCGGCGCGACCCCCACGCGTGACCGGGTCGCGGACCGCCTCGTCACCGACCTCGACGTGGACGTGCTCAACGGCAACTACGGCGAAATCTCCGCGCTCGTCGGCGACGACGCCGAGGTCCGCGGGGTCGAGTCAGTCGGCGAGTACGCCGAAATCGCCGCCGCGGCCGTCGAGTGCGCCCGGAAGACCGGCGCGGTCGTCGTCGCCTCCGGTGAGACCGACATCGTCGCGACCGAGGAGGCCACCTTCGAGGTCGACGCCGGCCACTCGATGATGGGTGCGGTCGTCGGTACCGGCTGTATGCTCGGCGTGACGCTCGCGGTGTTCGCGGCCGCCATCGACGACCCGCTTTCGGCGGCGCTCTCCGGCACCGCGGCCTACGGACTCGCGGGCGAACTCGCCGCCGAGGGCGCGTTCGGCGACTACCGCGGCCCGGCCAGCTACAAAATCGCATTCCTCGACGCGGTCGCCGGACTCGCCGACGCCTCGACGCCCGACATCGCCGACCGAATCGACCCCATCGAGGTGCGATAGATGCCGGGGACCGCCTCCAACCCGCGGACGCCGCCGTACGCGCTCACCATCGCCTCCAGCGACTCCGGCGGCGGCGCGGGCATCCAGGCCGACCTGAAGACGATGACCCGACTCGGCGTCTACGGCGGGTCCGTCATCGTGGCCGCGACGGCCCAAAACACCCGCGGCGTCGAGGGTTCGCACGTCCTCCCGGCCGAGTCGATTCGCGCCCAGTACGAGGCCGTCGCCGACGACTTCGACATCGCCGCCGTCAAACTCGGGATGCTGGCGACCGCCGAGGCCGTCGAGACGGTCGCCGACTGCCTCGCCGACTACGACGGCCCGGTCGTCCTCGACCCAGTGATGGTCGCCACCTCCGGCGACCGCCTGCTGGACGCGGACGCCGTCGACGCCTACGACGCTCTGTTCGCGCAGGCGACGCTCGTGACTCCGAACGCCGACGAGGCGGAGGCGCTGACGGGTGTGTTCCCCGACTCCCCGGCGGCCGTCTCGGACGCGGCCGACTGGTTCTTCGACCGGGGTGCCGACGCCGTGCTCCTGAAGGGCGGCCACGTCGCCACCGACGGCGACATCGTGGTCGACACACTCGTCACGCCGACCGAGACGACGACGTTCGTCAACCCGCGCATCGACGCGACGGCGACTCACGGGTCGGGCTGTACGCTTTCGAGCGCCGTCGCCGCCCGCCTCGCCCGCGGCGACGACCTCGCCGACGCGGTCCGTCGCGGTATCGAGTTCACTCGCGCGACCCTCGCCGAACCCGCCGACGTGGGCGAGGGCGCGGGGAGCGTGAACCACCTCGTCGGCGTCGGCGACGGCTGGACGCCCGACGAGTCGTAAGCGACGACCGGCGACCGGCGACGCGGCCCTCCGACGGTCGTCACGCCCCTTTTTCCAGACACGTGTCGTATCACGAACATGGTAGAGACACCATCATCGAACGCGCTCCGCGCCCGAATCGAGGCCGGCGGCGTCGCGCTCGGCGTCCTCGACAACACCTACAGCCCGACGCTCGTGGAGTTCTACGGCGAACTCGGCCTCGACTTCGTGTGGCTCGACCTCGAACACGGCGGGCCCAGCCCGCTCGACTCGGGCGCGATGGAGGGCCTCCTCCGCGCGGCGGAGCGAACCGGCATCGAGCCGTTGGTTCGGCTCCCGACGACGGACCCGACGTTCGTCCGGAAGGTCCTCGACCTCGGCGTCAGGAACGTCTTCCTCCCGCGCGTGGAGTCGGCCGAGGAAGTTCGCGAGGCGGTCCGGTCGGCCCACTTCACCTACGGCGACGGCCCCGGCGACCGCGGCCTCGCGTCGCCCCGCGCCCGCCGTTGGGGCCTCGCAGACGACTACGTTGCAAGCGAGGACCGCGAGACGCTCGTCGGCGTGACCATCGAGACCGCCGAGTCGCTTTCGGACCTCGACGCGATTCTCGACGTGCCCGAACTGGGCTTCGTCTTCATCGGCCCGTTCGACCTCTCGGTGGCGCTCGGCCACCCCGGCGAGATAGACCACCCGGACGTGCAGGACGCAGTCGAGCGAATCCGCTCGGCCGCGGTCGAGGCGGGCGTCCCCGTCGGCGGCCTCGGCTTCGGCATGGACGACGTGAACCAGAAGGCGGAGAACGGCTATCAGCTCATCAATCTCGGCAGTACCACGGGCGCGCTCAAGGGCGTCGTCGACGGCTGGTTCGACGCCGTGACGTTCGACCGCGAGGAGTAGCGGCCGCGCCTACTCTGTCGCGTCCGTCCGCGAGTCGGACAGCCGCATCGCCACGCTGTACATCTCTCCCGTGGACTCCGATTCGACCGCGTCGGCGACGCGGTCAGCCTGGTCCGCAAGCCACCCGCCCATCTCGCCGGGGACCTCCGCCGCCAGCGACTTCGCCACCGACGCGTGCGCCTCGACGTGGCTTTCGGACCACGGGACCGGGTCGAGCAGGGTCAGTTCGCGGTCGAAGCGCCAGCCGTGTCCCGAAAACAGCGCCCTGAGCGCGTCGGCCGGATAGAACGTCAGCGCGGGCCGCCCGCGGGCCAACTGGCTCGCCGCGTTTTCGAGCGCGAACAACTCCCGAACCGCGGCGTCGTCGGGGTGCGGTTCGTAGTCGTCGACGACGAGGTGACAGCCGGGCGCGGCGACCCGGGTTAGCTCGCGCGCGACGGCGGCGAGCGACTCGGGACTGACGAGGTTGAACAGCCCGTGGGCGGTGACGACGTCTACCGAGTCGTCGGCGAGCGGGAGGCTCCGAACGTCGGCTTCCAGCACCACGGTCCTCGCTCGGTCCGTCGGCGACGGGGCCACGCGGTCGCGGACGAGTGTCGCGTGCTCCGGGTCGTTGGTGACGGCGTAGACCCGCTTCGCGCCCGCGTCGAGGAGTCCGGCGGTGGTGTTCCCGGTTCCCGCGCCGGCCTCCAGACAGACCGCGCCCCGGACCGGCCGGTCGTCGAGGGCGGCCGTGACGGTCGTTGGAACGTCCATTGGCGGCAGGTGGAAATCGAGGTGGCGGCCGTCTCGCCTCGTTAGTGGTGCAGTTGCTCCGGAACCGGACTCTCGTCGTGCCGGAGGCGCTCGATGAGCGACCGCTGGGCCGTCTCGTCCATGCCGTTGTACCGCGTCGCGGCGTCGAGGACCATCGCCACGAGCTTCGGGTCGCCCGGCGTGACGACGCTCGTGAGGCCCTGCGCGGCCGCGAAGTCGAACCGCTCCGCGATTTCGTCCGGAGTGTCGACCGGTTCGTACCAGTTGGGGAACGGTCGGTCGGCCTCGGGCAGTTCGTCGGTGTCGGGCCACGGCCCGCGGGCGAACGCCTTGATGCCGAGGGTACCGATACCGGCCTTCTCGGCCGCCTCGAAGACGCCCGCGTAGTCGTGTTCGTCGTCGCCCTTGCCGATGACGACGGGGTTCAGCGGGAACATCAGGGTTTCGAGGTCGTCGATGCGGTCGATGGCGTCGCGGATGAGCCCCGGGTTCCCGTGGCTCGTCAGCCCGATGTGGCCGATTTTCCCCTCGTCTTTCGCCTCGCGGAAGGCCGCGAGCGCGCCGTCGTCGGCCGTGATTTCGTCCAGTTCGGACTCGTATTCGAGGCCGTGGACCTGATAGAGGTCGATGTAATCGACGCCGAGGCGGTCGAACGAGCGGTCGAGCTTCCGCTTTGCGCCCTCGTAGCCCCGCTCTTGGGTCTTACAGCCGAGGAAGATGTCCTCGCGGTGCTGGCGGAGCTTCGGGCCCAGTTTGAGCTCCGCGTCGCCGTAGGTCGGAGCCACGTCGAAGTGGTTGACGCCCTTCGAGAGGACGTGTTCGACCATCTGGTTCGCGCCCTCCTGTTCGAGCCAGTTGAGCGCGATAGCGCCGAACGTTGCGATGCTACTCTCGTGGCCGGTGTCACCGAGTGCGCGGGTTTCCATACATCAATCGTCATCGTCAATGGACAAAAACGTGCGTCTCGCCGACTCGACTGCCGGGTCCGTGCCGACGCCGCTGACCGTGCCCCGACCCGGTAACACTCGCGTCAGCGGATACTCAAGTCCTTCCGGCCCGTAGGACTGGCCATGGCAGACATCACGCCCACACCCGGAATCCACCACGTCACCTGCATCGCGGGCGACCCACAGGAGAACCTCGACTTCTGGGTCGAGACGCTCGGACTCCGCCTCGCCAAGCGCTCCATCAATCAGGACGACCCCAGCACGTACCACTTCTTCTTCACGGACGCGGAGGGGACGCCCGGCACGAGCATGACGTTCTTCCCGTGGGAGAACCTCTCGCGGGGGAAGGTCGGCACCGGGCAGGTCTCGCGGACCGCGTTCCGCGTGCCCGAGGGAAGCCTCGACTACTGGGAGAACCGATTCGACGAGTACGGCGTCGACTACGACGACCGAGTCGAGCGATTCGGTGAGACGGTCCTCCCCTTCAGCGACCCCGACGGCCTCCCGGTCGAACTGGTCGAAGTCGAGGTTCCCGACGACGACCCGACCGTCCCGTGGACCGAGTTCGTCCCCGAGGACGTTGCGATTCGCGGCTTCCACTCCGTGACGCTCTGGCTGGCCGACCCCCAACCCACGGAGGACCTGCTCGAAACGATGGGCTTCGAGCGCGTCGGAACCGAGGAAGCACAGGGCGACACCCCCGGCGACGAGCGGACGCGGTTCGCCGCGACCGGCACCGTCGGGAAGTACGTTGACGTGCTGCCGACCATCGAGAGCAGTCGACAGGGCCTCGGCACGGTCCACCACGTCGCCTTCCAGACGCCGACCGACGAGGACCAAGAGGCGATGCGCAAGGCCGTCCAGTCGAAGGGCCTGCGCCCGACCGCCCAAATCAACCGCCATTGGTTCCGGTCGGTCTACTTCCGCGAGTTCGGCGGCGTGCTGTTCGAACTCGCCACGAGCGACCCCGGCTACACCGCCGACGAACCCCTCGACGACCTCGGCGGCCGCCTCGTCCTCCCCGGCGAGTTCGAAGGTCGGCGCGAGCAGATAGAAGCCGGCCTGACCGACGTAACGGTCCCGCGGGCCGAGTCGGCCGAAGCCGACGACTGAGCCTCGACTGGCCCGTCTCGCTCCGGCTTCATTGTCCACTCGTCGTCACCGCTCGTTTTGCCCCGTGTTAGCACTCTGTAGTCCTCCGCGACGAGTGTCGCAATCACAAGTACCATCATCGCCCGCGACTCAGTGGTCCGTATTCAGGTGGATGACGTGACGGAAAAACGCGAATACACGGACGACTATCAGGACAAGACGCTGTATATCCCCGGTCCGACCGAGGTGCGCGAGGACGTCATCGCGGAGATGTGCCAGCCGATGTTCGGCCACCGCATGGACCGCATGACCGACCTCTATACGACCATCGTCGAGGACACGAAGGAGTTCCTCGGCACGGACAACGACGTGATGATTCTCACGGGGTCGGGCACCGAAATCTGGGAGTCCTCGACGCTCAACCTCGTCGACGAGAACATCCTCGTGCCGACCTGCGGGAGCTTCAGCGAGCGCCACGCGAACGTCGCGGAGCGCCTCGGCAAGAACGTCGACCGCATCGAGTACGAGTGGGGACAGGCCATCAAGCCCGAGGACATCCGCGAGGCGCTGGAGTCCAGCGACAAGCACTACGACGTGGTCGCCACCGTGATGAACGAGAGTTCGACCGGCGTCCGCAACCCCATCGAGGAGATCGGCGACGTGGTCGCCGAGTACCCGGACACCTACTTCGTCGTCGACGCGGTGTCCGCCCTCGGCGGCGACTACGTCGACATCGACGAGCACAACATCGACGTCATCTTCGCCTCGTCGCAGAAGGCGTTCGCCATGCCGCCGGGGCTCGCCATCTGCACCGTCAGCGAAGACGCCTACGAGCGCGAACTGTCGAAGGACTCGGCGTCGTGGTACGGCGGCTTCCAGCGCGCCCTCGACTACTACGACCGCAAGGGCCAGACCCACTCCACGCCCGCGATACCCATCATGCTCGCGTACCGCAAGCAGATGAAGTACATGCTCGAAGAGGGCCACGAGGGGCGCGACCAGCGCCACCGCGAGATGGCCGAGTACACCCGTGACTGGGCCTACGAGCACTTCGACATGTTCCCCGAGGAGGGCTACGAGTCCCAGACCGTCGCCTGCATCGAGAACACGCAGGGCATCGACGTCGCCGCCACCATCGAGGAGGTCTCGGAGAAGTACGACATGGCCTTCTCGAACGGCTACGGCTCCGCGCTCGGCGAGAAGACGTTCCGCATCGGCCACATGGGCGAACACGACGTGGAGTCCATCAAGGCGCTCACCGACGCCATCGAAGACGTGGCGGACCTGTAGGCCGCGGCGCGCGCAGATGCCACACCTCCAGTTCGACCTCGACTTCGAGGTCACGGAACGCGAGGCGGACCGGTTCGCGGCCGAGATGGCCGAGCTGTACGCCGAGCGGATGGACGCCGACACCGACTACGCCGCCGTCAGCGTCCGCGAGGTCCGGGCGATTCACCTCGGCCGGGCGACCGAGGGGAAGACCGTCGTGCTGCAAGCCGACATCCGCGCGGGCCGGTCGGCGGACCAGAAGCGCGACCTCGCCCTCGCGGTCATCGACGCCGTCGCCGAGCGGTTCGGCGTGCCGGAGTCGAACCAGAAGGTCGTCTTCACCGAACACGAGGGGAGTCAGATGATGGGCTACGACCGCGTCGGCGACGACTGGTCCGAGTCCGCCTGACCGTCATCGGCGGTCCGGAGTTCGACCGCGAAGACGGACCCGCAGGGGTCGTTGTCCTCGACCCACACGTCGCCGCCGTACGTCTCGACCAGCGACTGCACGAGATACAGCCCGAGGCCGGTTCCCCGGCTCTCCAGTCCCTTTTCGTCCTTGGCGAAGACGGTCTCCTTCCGCTCGTCGGGTATCCCGCGCCCGTCGTCGGCGACGCGGACGACGACGCGGTCTTTCGCCTCGGACTCCGAGACGGAGAGTTCGACGCTCGGCTCGTCCTTGTCGGTGTGCTGGACGGCGTTCGTGAGGAGGTTCCGGAAGACGGAGCCGAGCATGTCGTCGGCGAGCACCGCCACCGGAGGAATCTCGGACTCGACCGTCACGGTCGCGTCCGGTGCCATATCCCGGAGCGACGCGAGTTCGGATTCGAGTACGGGTCGCAGCCGAACCGTCTCGTTTTCGACGCCTCGACTGCTCATCATCTCGGCCATGTCCCGCGCCGTCTCCGTCAGCTCGACCGCGTGGTTGGCTCGCTTCCGGACGATTTCGACGAACTCCCGCGCCTCCTCGTCGGCGATGTGCTCGCCGAGCAGTTCCGCGTAGGCGGTCACCAACTGCAGGTCGTTGCGAACGTCGTGGCGGACGACCTGATTCAGCACGGCGAGCTCGTCGCGTTGCGTTTCGAGGAGGCGGTTCTGTTCGCGGAGCTCCGCCTCGTAGCGCTTCCGCGTCGTGATGTCGCGGGCGACGCTCAACACGACCGTCTCCCCGCGGTAGGTCACGAGGCTCGAACTGATTTCGACGGGTATCTCCCGACCGTCTTTCGCCCGATGGACCGTCTCGAACACCTGCGTCCCGTCGGTCGGCATCTGGGAGATGAGCGCCGAAATCTCGTCGTTGCTGAGTCCCGCGTCGATGTCGTGGACCGTCATCGAGAGGAGTTCCTCCCGCGAGTAACCCAGCAGTTCCACCGCGGTCTCGTTCACCGTGCGAATCTGGTCGTCGAGGCCGAGGACCCAGACGGTGTCGTTCATCCCGTCGATGAGTTCTTGATACTCCTCGCGGGCGCGTTTCAGTTTCTGCTCTCGCTCCTGTCGTTCGGTGACGTCCCTCGACACGGCGATGACGCCGACCACCTCACCGGCCACCCGAAGCGGCGCGAAGCGGTAGCTCAGTATCCGCGATTCGCCGTCCGGCGTGGTGAGTTCGGTCTCGCCTTCGAGGCAGTCTGCCTCGCCGTCCAAGAGCCGCTGATACGGGTCGCCCGGGCGTTCTTCGCGAATCGTCTCGACGAGGAGGCTCCGCTCGCCTTCGAGTTCGGCGGGCGTCGTCCCGTAGAACCCGGCGAGGTAGTCGCTCACGAGTACGAACCGACCGTCGCGGTCGTACAGGCACGCCCCCTCCAGTATCTGTTCGAAGACGCGCTCGTAGACGAGCGACGGGTCGACCGGCCGCCGGTTGGACGCCGCGACCGCCCGCTCGACCCGGACGGCCAACTCGTCGTATCCCTCCGCGTCCTGCGCCTGGACGTAGTCGGTGACGCCGGCGTCGAGGGCGTCGCTCGCCGTCATCTCGGGCTCGCCGCCGGCAACGACGAAAAACGGAAGCCCCGCGTCTCGCTTCCGAACCGCGGCGAGGAAGTCGAGCGCGTCCGACTCTCCCGCGTCGGCCGCCGAGACGACGCAGTCGAAGTCGGAGCCGGCGTCGGCGCTCCCGAGCACGTCCAGCCCCGCAGTCGCGGTCCGAACCGCCTCGACCTCGAACCGCGCCTCCCGACGGCGGACGGCCTCGGTGACCGCCGCCGCGACGCCCGAGTCGGCGACGACGAGAATCCCCACCGCTCCGCTACCTCCATCGGTCATTACCTAGGACACTCAGGTGCGCCAAATAAAAGGTAGCGTGCCGGTCCGTCGCGCTCCCGATGCGATTACCCGGTTGTAACACCCAGTAGCAACACTTTTGTGACGACCGCCGAGACCACGACGGCATGAACGAACCCAGACTCGACGTATCGGCGGTGACAGACGGCGACTGGCGGGGATATCTCTCGGAGATGGGCCCGTCGTGGGTCGCGGGCGCGGTCGCGGCGGGGCCGGCGACGATGGCGACCGTGCTCACGGCCGGCGCGACGTTCGGCTACGCGATGCTGTGGGTCGTGGTGCTCTCGGCGGTCCTCGGCGCGTCGGCGCAGTACCTCTCGATGCGACTCGGACTGCTCACCGAGTCGGGACTCGTGGGCGTGGTCGAACGCGAGTTGGGCGACGGCTGGGCGTGGGTGCTCGTCGCCGACGCGGTGCTGGCCGCGGGGCTGGCCCAACTGGTCATCATGAAAGGACTCGCGGACGTGAGCGCGACGATAACCGGCCTCGACGCCCGGGTATGGGGCGTCGTGTGGGCGGTCGTCCTCGCCGCCGGCCTCGCCGGGCGGGGCTACCGCTTCGTCGAACTCCTCGCGAAGGGACTCGTCGCGGCCGTCGTCGTCGCGTTCCTCGCGTCGCTGTTCTTCGTCCCCATCGACCCGGCGGCCGCGGCCGGCGGACTCGTGCCGCGCATCCCCGCCGGGGTCGACGGCGCGCTCGTCGCCGCCGGCATCCTCGGGGGCGCGGTCCACATCACGCTCATCACGATGCACTCGTACACGATGCGCGCCCGCGACTGGACGACCCGCGACTACGGACTGGCGACGTTCGACGTGGGCGCGTCGATGCTCGTCGCCTTCGGCGTCTACAGCCTCGCCATCTTCCTCGTCGCCGCGGGCGTCCTCCACACTCCCGAGGTGGCCGCGAGCGACCTCTCGGCGGTGGCGGCCGCGCAGGCGCTCGGCCCGCTGGCGGGCGCGAACGCGAAGTGGCTGTTCCTCCTCGGCCTTCTGGGCGCGGCCGTCTCCACGCTCGGCGGCAACACCGTCGTCCCGCCGTACCTCGTCGCCGACAAACTCGGTTGGGGGACTGACCTCTCGGACGACCGGTACCGCGCGCTCCTCGCGGGCGTGGCGCTGTTCTCCGGCGTCGGAGCGTTCCTCGGCGGCGCGTTCTTCCCGCTTCTCGTGTTGGTGCTGGCGTTCGGTCTCGTCGGCACGCCCTTCGCCATCGCGGTCGTGCTCGTCTTGCTCAACAGCGATGCGGTCGCGGAGCCGAACTCGACGCTGGCGAACTTCGGCGGCGTCGTCCTGCTCGCGGTCACGACCGTTCTCGCCGCGAACTTCGTCCGCTCGCGGGCGCTTTCGGACCTCGGCGACCCGCTTTCGGTGTTCGTCGTCGTCTTCGCCGCGGCGATGGGGGCGGCGACGCTCGGCCTGCTCGGCAAGTTCGTCCGCGAGGCGGTCGGTCGGCCGACTGCGGCCTGACGCCGACCTGACCCGCCGGGGTCAGCCACGGGCGAATCAAGCGACTTATTTTCGACCCCGACAAGCGACAGGGACGCGACAGTGCCCCCCGAACCAGCCGACGACGGCGTTCCCGGCGACCACCCTCCCGACGACGAGACTCCCGGCGACACGTCTGACGACGACATCCCCGACGACGAACGCGAGGCGCTCTTGACCATCGGCCACGGCGCGGTCGTCGCCTCCGGCGGACAGTCGCTCCAGCGGGCGCTGACGACGGCGACCGAGTACGCGCTCGCACAGGGCCTCGGTCCCGTCGCCTACGGCGTCTACGCGTTCGCGTGGCGCGTCTCCCAACTCCTGTTCCGACTCGTGAACTTCGGGTCGGTCCCGACGCTCCAGCGGTACCTCTCCGCGGACGACGACGACCCCGCGCGGCAGGGACGAGTGGTGGGGCTGGCGTATCTGACGACGCTCGTCGTCGGTCTCGGATTCGCCGGCGGGCTGGTCCTCACGAGCGACTGGCTCAACGACGCGACCGTCTCGCACCCGGAGTTCCCGCCGACCATACACCTGTTCGCGGCGCTCGTCGTCCTCATCGGACTAGTTCGGGTTCACGCCGGCGTCCTCAGGGCCGTGGAGTCGGCCCGCGGCGAGGCGATTTTCAACCGCGTCCTCCGCCCGTCGGTCAGGCTGGTTGGTGCCGTCGGCGCGATGGCCCTCGGGTACTCGCTGGTCGGCGTCGCCGGCGCGTTCGTCGTCGGGATGGCCGGACTCGTGGTACTGGGCTTTCCGATGGTCGTCTCGGCGAGCGGCATCCGGCCGGGTCTCCGCGGCGTGCGCTCCGAAGTCCGGCGGTTCTACAACCACTCGGCCCCCATCGCGCTGAGCAGTCTCGGGAAGGTGTTTCAGAACCGCGTGGACGTGATGCTCGTCGGCTTCCTCCTGACCGCGAAGGCGGCGGGAGTGTACAATGTCGTGCTCGTCTTGGTGACGCTGGCGTGGATTCCGCTCCTCTCGTTTAACATGCTCCTGCCGCCGGTCGCGTCGGGGCTCTACGCCGACGACGAGATGGAGACCCTCAACGCGGTGTACACCGCGGTGACCCGACTCATCGTCACCTGCGTCGTTCCGATTCTGGTTGTGCTCACGGTGTACGGGCGGTCGATTCTCTCCGTGTTCGGCCCGAACTTCACGGCGGGCTACGTCCCGCTCGTCGTCTACCTCGGCGGCGTCTTGGTCGGGAGCGCCGTCGGCGCGACGGGGTGGCTCCTCATGATGACCGACCACCAGTACGCCCGGATGGCGCTCGACTGGCTCTTGGCCGTCCTGAACACGCTCCTCACGTTCGCGTTCGTTCGGGCGTTCGGCCTCGTCGGCGCGGCGCTCGGCACGGCCGTCGCAATCGCCGTCCAGAACTCGATTCAGGTCGTCCTCTTGCGGCGCTTCGAGGGGCTGTGGCCCTTCGACGCGACGTTTCTCAAACCTCTCGGCGCGGGCGTCGCCGCGGCCGGCGTTATGCTCCTCGTCCGTGAGGCGCTGGTCGGGGCGGGGAGCGGCGGGCTCGTCGCCGTCGCCGGCGCGGCGCTGGGCGTGGTGACGTACGTGGGCGCGCTCGTCGCGCTCGGCGTCAACGACCGCGACCGACTCGTGGTGACGGCGTTGGCCGCCCGGTACCGCCGGACGATAGCCACCGCCCTCGGCGCGCGGTCCGGTACGTTCGGAGACCGATAGCGGTCTCCCAACGGGCCTCATTCGTCAGCCGACGAGCGTCACTCCAATCACGCTCCCGACGCCATAGGTGAGAAGCGTGATATCGGCGCCGATGACGAACGTCGTGTCTCACGCTGCCGACCGAGGTCGACTATCAGGGTAGGTCAGTTGGGGAGACGTCGAATCGCTTGAGGAACTTCTGTACCGCCTCGTCACCCCCGACAATGGTTATTCGCTCGTCCCCGGAGAACTGCCGCTGCGGGTCGACCGAAACTGTCTGTCCGTCACCGTCCTCGATAGCGATGACGCGACAGCCGGTTCGTTCGTAGATGCGGGAGTTTCCGAGTGTCGACCCCGAAAACGGTGTGGACGGCACGCGAACGAGGCGAATCTGGCTCGCCGGCGCGAGGACGTCCTCACCTCGAAGCTCCTTTGCGACCATCCTCGCGCTCACTCGCGGGACCGAGAGGACGTAGTCGGCGCCGGCGCTGAACGCCTTCTGGGTGGCCTCTGCGTCTCCAACCCGGGTGAGGACCTCTATCTCGGGGTTGATAGACTGTGCGAGCACGGTCGTCAAGAGCGCAATCGAATCGTCTGGGACGCCGATGATGATTGCCCCGGCGCTTTCGACCCCTGCGGCGAGCAACACTTCCCGGGCCCCTCCGTCGCCGACGATATCGACGCCCGGGCGGTCCTCGACGTCGACTGTGACGACTTCACCGCCGGACTCCTCGATGACCGACTTTGCGGCGCGACCGACTTCTCCCAACCCCACGAGCACGAAACGCTCGTGTCCGGTGAACGACCGGGGTGGTCGGGTGAACTCGCTCAGGTTCTTGAGTGCGGCCTCCTCCCCGGACACTAACAGAACGGTGTTCGGACGGACGACTGCGTCTGGGCTGGGTGGCAACTGTAGCTCGCCGTCGAGCCACGCACCGACGATGTTGGCACCGGTTCGCTCTCTAACCCTGGTCTCTCTGATACTACGCCCCACGAGCTCGCTCGATTCGGAGACTGGGAGCTCCATCAGTCTCGTGTCTCCCCCGAGTTCGATGGTGTCTCGCAGTTCAGAGCTGAACGAGGCGACGGCTTTCTCTGCGAGACGGTGTCCTAAGACGCCGTGCGGTGACAGCACGGTATCTGCGCCGACGGTGCGCAGTATCTCCTCCATTCTGCTGTCGTCGGTCAGCGCGATGACGTCGATATCAGGCCGTACTCCTCGGACAGTAAGTATCGTGTTGACGTTCGCATCGCCGGCGTCGGTGATGACCGTCCGTGCAGTCTTGATGCTGGCCCGCTCAAACGTTGTCGTCGCTTGTGGAGAGCCGTGAATGGCGGCGTAGCCACGGTTTGAGAGTGATTCGGCGTCTTCCCGTGAGGACGAAATGAGCACGTAATCGATGCCAAATTCTCTGAGTTCGTCCAGGAGAATTGCAGAGTCCCGGCGGTACTCACAGATGATGACGTGGCCGTTTTTCGGGCTGAGTCGGTCGTCGAGGTTGACCTCGGCGCTGGTGAACAGGGGAATGATGATGAGACGGAGAGTGAAAAACCCGACTGCGATACCGGAAATCTGAATCAAGGCGACGAACAGGAACATCAGCGGATGGCTCCAGATGTCCGAGTCTTGCCCGTAGCCCGTGGTGGTCATCGTCTGAATGACGAACTCGAACGAGGCGAAAATGGACTGATTGGCGCCTTCGAGCCGCGCTAGTGCGTAGTTGTATGCCACTGTGTAGAGGACGATGAGTAACACGAGCCCGGTGAGGTAGTAGATGACGTGTCGGATTCGACGGCTTGGTTCGAACCGACGAATGGACTCGGGGAGTGGCGACATTTTGAGACACGTACAGTAGTGCGGAAGCGAAGAAAACAGTACGCCCTCCTCGTAGTGACACCTCTCTTCGGGCGTAGAATGTCGCCCAGAACACTAACGGCCGGTCTCATCCCGAGGCGGCGTGCCGCGTCGACCGGGAAACCCTCGTGCCGGGCGGTCCGTCTTTCGGGCGCGGACGTTCCGAAGTACGCCGGCGTCAGCCGGCCAGTTGCTATTGCGCACCCGGGTTCGCCGTGCTGTCATCGCTCCCGAAGTGGGAACACTCGGACGGGGACTTGAGGTACGCACTCGGCCCTAGCGCGCCGGGGGTAAAACGAGTTCCGACCGGCGGGCGTCGTCGCCGGCGAAGAAGACGGCTCGAAGCCGGACGACTTGGCCGTCGACGCGGATGAAGTAGAGGCGGTCTTCGGACCGGTCGAGCGACGGGAGCGCGTCGAGGTCCGCCCGGAGGGCGTCGTAGTCGCTCAGGCAGTCGGAGATGCTCGACTCGCGCGGGTGGCCCTCGGCGGCCGCCTCGACCACCTTCAGCACCCACGGGCTGTTAGCAACCCGCGGGTCGGCGGCGTCGACGACAGTCGCCCCGTCGGGTGCCTTTCCGACCAGTTCCGCCCGGAGGAAGATTTCGGCCGACGTACACCCTCGAAGCGACGAACAGCCCGCGAGCCCGCCGGTCAGCCCCACCCCGACGGCCGCGGCTCCGCGACGGAGCAGTTGACGGCGAGAGGGTCGGCCGGCCATCGACTGACAGAAATTCGGAATGCCTGATAAGCCTTCCGTCGGCTACAGCGCGTACTCGTCTTCGCGCAGTTGGACGTACTTGCCCTTGCGGTACTTCACTTTCGTCCGCTGGTACTGTGTGGCGAGTTTGGCGGCGCTGAACCCGGCGGTGAGTTTCGAAGCGCCGAACGCCTTGTAGCCCTCGTCCTTTTCGAGGAGCTTCCGGGCCGCCTTGAACGTCTTGTCCCACTGGCCGGGGCCGTAGTCGTGGACGATTTCGGCCATTGCGACGTTGCGGAGAATCTCGTCGCCGATGGCGTCCTTCCAGCGCTCGTTGTAGTCGCTCAGGTCGCCTTCGGCGGCGAGTTCGCCGGCGATGGCTCCCGTCCGGACCGCGACGTGGTCGCCGCCCTCGTGGAAGGCCGAGGTCGCGCCCATCGCGCCGCCGGTGACGGCGATGCCGGCAGACGCGGGCGAGTCGATGGGTCGCGTCGAGGAGATGGCGTACGTCTCGGTGCCCTTCGTCTTCCCGCGGTCCTCGACGAGCGGGAAGTCCTCGTCGATGTCGTACTCGTCGCCGTACTCCTGTTCGAGGAGACGGCGGACGTACTCCCGGCCCTGCGGGATGCGCTCGTCGTCCTCGCGGAGGAGGTTGTACGCCTCGCGGTCTTCGACCTCGTCGATGTCGAGGCCGATGGGCATCGTGAGGCCGACCCGGCAGACGTTGTTGTCGTTCGGGAAAATCCACGGATACGCCGTGTGGCCCGGCATGTAGCCCCACCAGAACTTGATTGCGCCGTCGACTTCGTCGAACAGTTCCGGCGGGAACTCGCGGTGTTCCTGGTAGGCGATGTGGTTCGCCTCGGTCGACGACAGGCGGTCCGTGATGGGGAACGGAAGCAGGTCGTCGAGCACCTTGTTCGTGACCGTCCGCTGGGGACCGTCGGCGAGCACGACGAAATCAGCGCCCACGTCCTCGCCGTTGGCGAGGCGGACGACGTGTCGGGGGTCGTCGCCGGCGGCGTCGAGGTCGGTCTCCACGTCGCGGACGGACGCCTTCACGCGGTACTCCGCGCCGGCGTCTTCGGCGCGACTGCGGAGCCAGTCGTCGAACTTCGCGCGGTGGAAGGTGTAGCCGAACTCGTCGTACGAGGAGTCGATACCGGTGCTCCGAAGCGTCAGCGACTCGTTCGGCCCGATGAACTCCGCGCGGTCGAGGATGTCGAGCACGACGTCGTCGGGGAACTCGTCGGGGTGGATGCCCATGATGTCCACCCAGTAGTCGAGGATACCGGCCGCGTCCGTCGAATCGGGCCCGAGGCCCGGTCGGTCTGCTCGGGGGACGCCCTTTTCGAGGACCAGAGCGGAGGCTCCGGCCGAGGCCGCGGCGTGTGCCGCCGACGTGCCGGCCGGACCGCCGCCGATGATGGCGACATCTACGCGTTCCATACCGCTACAGCACTTCGCTCGGGTATTAAACCCCCTGAACCGACGCGGCGTCCGACGGTTTCGAGACCGCGCGTCCGAGCGCCGCTCCGGCCGTGTTCCGGTCGCGCGGCGCGTCCGCGGCCCGGCGCGTCGCCGCTCGACCACGCTCCGGGGGCGACATCCCGACGGCCTCTGCGCAGCGCATTACGGTACGGTTAGAGATAATTTCAAGATGACGTAAATGTCGGCGACTGCTATCAGTTTTTTCGGGCTACTTCCACTAAATACTGCGTCTGATAACCAGAGACGGAGGTTTATCACAACGTGCGCGGTAGCTCCGAGTCAATGACCGCAGACGAGCCGGACGAACCGCGAGAGCCCGTCGTGTTCCGCGACGAGACGGGCGACCTCGTCTTCGTCGACGGCGGCCCCGCCCCCCAGGGGTATGCGCCCGTTGCGTGGAAACTCGGCGAAGACGGTACGCGGTTCGTCGTCGACCCGACAGTCGATGCGGTCGCGGTCACCCGGACGATTTCGAAACGTCGCCCGCGGCGGCGCGAGCCCATCGAGTGACCGGTCCTCCCCGCCCGAATCGGACAGATTCATCACCGCCTTCGAGAATCATCGAGCATGTCCGACCCAGACATCGCGGTGCTTCGGCAGAAGATTCACGGACTGTCTGCCGAGGCGTACGCCGAAACGCTCCGCGAGCGCCTCCCCGACCGCGAGGTCGCCCTCGCGACGACCCCGGCAGAGGAGCGCGACCTCCTCTCTCGCGTCCAAGTCGCGACCGGGTTCGACGCGACCGAAGACGACCTCGAAGCCGCCGAGAACCTCGACCTGTTCGCCTGCGTGTTCGCCGGCACGGGCCATCTCCCCATCGAGGCGTTCGAGGCCCGCGACGTGGCCGTCACCAACGCCTCCGGCGTCCACGGCCCGAACATCGCCGAGCAGGTCCTCGGGAGCCTCCTCTACTTCGCCCGCCGCTTCCACGTCGCGGAGCGACAGAAAGACGCGAGCGTCTGGCAGTCGTACCCGACGGTCGAACTGCAGGGCTCGACGGTCGCCGTCGTCGGTCTCGGCGCGCTCGGCGAGGCCGTCGTCGACCGACTCGACCCGTTCGGCGTCGAGACCGTCGGCGTGCGCTACTCGCCGGAGAAGGGCGGCCCGACCGACGAGGTCGTCGGCTTCGACGACGAGCAGGGCCTCCACGACGCCTTCGCCCGCGCCGACTACGTCGTCATCGCGTGCCCGCTGACGGACGCCACCCGCGGCCTCGTCGACGCCGACGCGTTCGCCTCGATGGCCCCCGACACCGTCCTCGTCAACGTCGGCCGCGGCCCGGTCGTCGATACCGACGCGCTCGTCTCCCAACTTCGAAGCAACGGCATCCGCGGGGCGGCGCTCGACGTGACCGACCCCGAACCGCTCCCCTCGGACCACCCGCTTTGGGACTTCGAGAACGTCCTCATCACGCCCCACAACGCCGGCCACACCCCGAAGTACTGGGAGCGCATGGCCGACATCATCGCCGAGAACCTCGACAAACTGGACGCCGGCGACGACGACCTGCGGAACCGCGTGGTCTAACCCGAGTCGAACCGGCGGCTCCGCGAGTGCGGAATCGGTGACGCCGCGACCGGGTTCCGCACCGAAACTGTCAATTCGGTTGCGACTGTCGGTTGCGCCGTGCAGTTCGCATCGTGGCGGTGGAACCGAATCATCGCGTTCTTCGGCGGCGCTGGACTCCTCTTTTTGGTTCCGTGGTCGGGGCTCTCGCCCGCTCTCCCGGCGTGGACGGTAGACGTGTTGGTCGCCGTCCCGTTCGGCTTGTGCGTCTACGGGTTCACCGAACAGCCGCGAAAAGTGATTCTGCTGATTCCGGTCGGAACCGCGCTCGGAATCGGGGTACTCGCCCTGTACCGGGCGTCCGGCGTACACCTGCTTTGACGACGGACGACGGCGTCCGCGTCGCGGGAGACGCCGCGGCGACTCGTCTCTTCGTCTCTATTCGTCGCGCGTGAGCGCCGGGTTCGTCACCGCGCCGTTCGCGGCGGAGCCGAAGTCGCGGGCGTACTTCGCCAGCACGCCGGAGGTGTACGCCGGCGGCTTGGGTTCCCAGTCTTCCTTCCGCGCTTCGAGTTCCTCGTCAGAGAGGTCCACAGAGAGCTCGCGGTTCGGGATGTCGACGGTCACCTCGTCGCCGTCTTCGAGGAGGCCGATGGGGCCGCCCTCGGTCGCCTCGGGGGCGACGTGGCCGACCATCGGGCCGCGCGTCGCGCCGGAGAACCGACCGTCGGTGAGAAGCGCCACGTCGTCCTCGTGGCCCTGTCCGACGACGGCGGCGGTGACGCCGAGCATCTCGCGCATGCCGGGGCCGCCACGCGGTCCCTCGTTGCGGATGGCGATGACGTCGCCTTCCTCGATGTGGCCCTCCTGCACGTAGCGCATCGCGTCCTCTTCGTTCTCGAAGACGCGGGCGGGGCCGGTGTGGTGGAAGGCGTCGTCGCCGGTGACCTTCAGGACCGCGCCGTCGGGCGCGAGGTTGCCGGTGAGAATCTTGATTGCGCCCTCCTCCTGATACGGCTCGTCGACCGTGTAGAGGAAGTCCGCTTCGAGGCCGTCGTCGTCCGGGAGGTCGAGGTGGTCGAGTTCCTCGGCGATGGTGCGGCCGGTGACGGTCATCGCGTCGCCGTGGAACAGGCCGGCCTCGACGAGACGGCGGATGACGACCGGGATGCCGCCGATTTCGTGGAGGTCGTTCATGACGCGCGTGCCGCCGGGCTGGAGGTTGGCGATTTTCGGCGTGCGCCGGGAGATCTCGTCGAACTCCTCGATGTCGAGGTCGACGCCGGCCTCGGCGGCCAGCGCGAGCAGGTGGAGCACGGCGTTGGTCGACCCGCCGGTGGCGACCTGGAGCGTGATGGCGTTCTCGAAGGACTTCTTCGTGAGGATGTCGGAGGGGCGGCGGTCGTTCTCCACGCAGTCGAGGACGACCTCGCCGGCGCGGCGGGCGTTCTCGTAGCGCTCGTCGGACTCGGCGGGCGCGGACGCGGACCCGAGCGGGGCCAGTCCGAGCGCCTCGGAGATGGAGGCCATCGTGTTGGCGGTGAACATCCCGCCGCAGGAGCCCGCGCCGGGGCAGGCGTGGCGTTCGAGGTCGTCGAGTTCGTCGGCGCTCATGTCGCCTTCGGCGTAGGTGCCGACGCCCTCGAAGACGTTCTGGACGGTCACCTCGCGGCCCTCGTGCTGTCCGGGCATGATGGAGCCGCCGTAGAGGAAGACGGAGGGCAGGTCCGTTCGGATGGCTGCCATCATCATCCCGGGGAGGTTCTTGTCACAGCCGGCGACGGTGACGAGCGCGTCCATGCGCTCGCCGAAGGAGACGAGTTCGACGGAGTCGGCGATGACCTCGCGGGAGATGAGCGAGGCCTTCATGCCTTCTGTCCCCATGGAGATGGCGTCGGAGATGGTGACGGTCCCGAACTCGATGGGCATCCCGCCCGCGGCGTCGATGCCCTCGATGGCGGCGTCGGCAACGTCGTCGAGGTGGACGTTACACGGGGTGATGTCGGCGGCGGGGTTCGGCACGCCGACCATCGGCGACGAGAAGTCCTCGTCGTCGAAGCCCATGGCGCGGAACATCGCACGGTGCGGGGCCTTGTCGGGACCCTCTGTGACCTCCGTACTTCGGAGGTTCGGGTCCTTACCGCTGGAGAACACGTCGTCCGGGTCCTCCTCGCGTGGGGACTGCTGGCTCATACCTCTTCGGAGCGTGTGCGCGAACTTAAATGGCCGCGACTGGGCAGACGTTGCAGTCGGATTCGCCCGACGACCCTCGGTTCTGTGGGCGTTTTCCTACTCCGCGTCGCGTCGCGCCAATCCGGTGAGATGCGGTGCTTCGGGCACGATTATCTCCGCGGTCCCGAGACGGGCGGCGTTCTCGCTCCCCGGCAGACAGAACGTCGGCATCCCGTCGACGACGCCGGCGGTCGCGCGGGTGCCGACGACCTTGGTGCCGATGTCGTCGTACGAGAGCCGTCGGAACAGTTCGCCGAACCCCGGAAGCGTCTTCTCGAACAACTGCGTCGCCGCCTCGACGGTTCGGTCGTCGGGCGTGACGCCCGTCCCGCCGGTCGTGACCGTCACGTCCACGTCGCCGCGGTCGGCCATCCGCGCGACCGCGGTCTGAATCTCGTCGTAGTCGTCGTCGACGACCCGCCGGACCGACACCGAGTGTCCGGCCTCTCGGAGCAGTTCCGCTACCGCGTCGCCCGCCGGGTCGTCGTCCACGTCGCGGGTGGACGAAATCGTCAGCACCGCCGCTTCGAGGTCGTCGATGTCGTGGTGGTGATGGTCGTGGTCGTGGCCGTGGCTGTGGTCGTCGTCTCCGTGGTGGTGGCCGTGACTGCCGTCGCCCTCGCCGTGGTGGTCGTGGCCGTGGTCGTCGGCCCCGTCGTGATGGTCGTGGTCGCTCACGGCCGCGGCTTCGTCGTCTGGCGATAAAATTCCCGCGTCGGCCCGACGGTCGTCGAACCGCGGCGACCGGCCGGGTGCCGGGCCGTCAAGGCGTTCGGCTCACCCGTCGCCGAGGCGTTCGTCCGCTTCGTCGAGCGAGTCGAGCGTCAGGCGTTCCGCGTTCTCGCGGAGCGTCTCGAACTGCCCGTTGGCCCACTCGACGGCGTCTTCCGTGTCGTTGCGGGCGACCCCGCCGACGCCGGTGTCGGTGTAGACGACGACGCCCGCCTCCGATTCCGTCGCCCAGAGGCCGAACCGGAACGGGACCTTACCTCGGTAGAGCGTCACCGACTCGTGTCGAATCTGGTCGACGATGACCGCGCGGGACGTGGGGACGGCGACGAGTCGGTCGAACAGCTCGTCGTCGATTATCATCTCGACGACGGTCCCGCCGGCCGTCGCCGTCTCGTAGAACGGGCGGAGCTGGCCGACGAGCGCGACCGGGGCGACGCCGTAGACATGCTCCGCGCTCTCGATGCTCGAAAACAGCTCCCGAATCGCGCTGTCCGGGATGTTCGGACTCGACGTGTGAACCGTCGCACCCGTCAGGAACGCGAGCTCTAAGGGCGCGTCGGCCGGCAGCATCGACAGGAGGTCACGTCCCGCGTGGACGCCGCGGAGGGAGTCGAGACACTCGTCGTACGCGCCGAGCGCGCACCGGCCGACGCAGGTCAGTTGATACCGACCCTCGACGCGCTCGACGACCCCGGCGTCGAGCAGGTCGCGGACGACGCGGTCGACCGTCGAACGCGACGTGTCGAGGTCGTCGGCGAGCTCGCGCTTGTCTCGCGGTCGCTCCGCGAGCGACCGGACGAACGACGACCGCCTCACGAGCAGGCGCGAGAGCTGTGCTGAAGTCTCGTCTCTGTTCACGTACGTGATTCTCCTTCGAGCAGGACCCGACGACCGTCGGCCCCGACCGTTCGGCCCGCCGAGCACCCCTCGGCGTGCGCGACTACCAAACCCGACTGTGTTGGGAACCCTGCGTCGTATATATCTTCGCACCGATAGGTTTTGGAACCTGCGGTGTTCGTTGTATGTCGAAAAAGAGGAAAGACAATTGGCGTAAACCCACACTTTAGTTCCTGCCCTTCCTCGGTGGAGTCGAGATGAAAGCGGTCCAATTCACGGAGCACGGCGACCGAGACGTCCTCGAATACGGCGACTTCCCGGACCCGGAGGTCGGCCCCGACGAGGTGCTCGTCGACGTGAAGGCGGCTTCGCTCAACCACCTCGATATCTGGACGCGACGGGGGCTTCCGGGCGTCGAGTTGGAGATGCCGCATATCCCCGGCAGCGACATGGCCGGCGTCGTCACCGAGGTCGGCGAGCGCGTGACCCGGTTCGAGGCGGGCGACCACGTCGCGCTCATCGCGGGCGTCGCCGGCGGCGGCGACGAGTTCTCCCGGAAGGGCGACCCGACGCTCGCGCCGGACTTCCACATCATCGGCGAGCACGTCCGCGGCGTCCACGCCGAGTTCGCGGCGATTCCCGAGGAGAACCTCGTGCCCGTCCCCGAGGACGTGCCGTGGGAGGTCGCCGGCTCCGCGTCGCTCGTCTTCCAGACCGCGTGGCGGATGCTCGTCGACCGCGGCGAACTGCGCCCCGGCGAGAAGGTGCTCGTCCTCGGCGCGTCCGGCGGCGTCGGCCACGCGGCCGTCCAAATCGCCGACTACGCGGGCGCGGAAGTGTACGCGACCGCCTCCACCGACGAGAAACTGGAGTACGCGAAAGAGTGCGGCGCGGACCACGTCATCAACTACGAGGAAGACGACTTCTCGAAGGAGATTCGGAAGCTCACGGACGGCCGCGGCGTCGATATGGTGGTCGACCACATCGGCGAGGCCACCTACAAGCAGTCGCTCAAGAGCCTCGTCAAGGGCGGCCGCGTCGTCACCTGCGGAGCGACCACCGGCCCCGACCCGGGCGCGGGCCTCAACTACATCTTCTGGAACCAGCTCTCGGTCATCGGCTCGACGATGGCGACGCCCGGCGAGGCCGACGAGGTGCTCGACCTCGTCTGGGACGGCACCTTCGAACCCCGCATCCGCGAGACGCTTCCCATGAGCGAAATCGACCGCGCGCACGAACTCATCGAGGAGCGACAGGGCTTTGGCAAGGTGGTCGTAATCCCAGATAGTGAGCTCTGACACCACGGCTCGGGACGACGCGACCGCCGAGTCCGACACCTACGTCCACCGGCCGGACGGCGTCGCCGTCGGCGGCGGTAGCTCGGAGCCGGAGGCGACCGGCTTCGGGAGCCGCGGCTGGGTGCTCGTCGGCGTCGTCGCGCTCTGTTTCCTCGTCATCCCCGGCGCGGTGTACCTCGTGCCGTCGCTCCCGGCGATGGCCGGCCTGCCGTACCTCGCGGCCATGCTGGCCCTGCCGATGCTCCCGGCGCTCGCGCTCGGCCTCGTCGCCGTCTGGTCGATGACCGCGGCGACCCGGGGCGACGACTGAACGCCCGTAACGCCCGTAACCGCACCTTCGACCCGCCGAAACCGCGCTCCCGAAGCGAGCGAGACGCGACGCCCGTTTTCACGACCGATTCTCTCCCACCGGAGCCCCGCTCTCGTCTGCCGGTGTCGACTCCCGTCCCCGATTCTCGACGGTGGAATTGCGTGTCGATATAAATGGTTCCGACAAGGCTTATCCCGTTTCGTGGTTGACATTCACACGCACAGATGTTCGAACGCTTTTCCAGCAGTTACTTCCTCGGCCGATTGTACGTCGAACCGTACGACGGGACCGAGGCGGCGATTCACCGAACGGAACACGAGCGACTCAACGAGTGCGTCTACACCGACGGCCGCGGCGTCGAGCGAGTCGACTACCCGCTCGTGATGAAACTCGATACGGCCCACTTCCCGGTCGTCGGCGACGACGGCGTCCCCTCGGGGACCCTTGCGCTCCCCCGAGACGCCGTGGACTCCGACGCGCTCCCGGACGACAGACCGGTGCTCCTCGCCGACGCCCCGCGAGCGGCCGAGCTGCTCCGGTACGCCGGCTACGACCTCGACGCCCTCTCGCCCGGCACTCCGGGCGGAACCGACGGCCCCGGCCCGGACCGTCCGGACGACAGGCTGGCGTAAGACGCTCGCCTCGCGTCCGAACGCTCAAGTGGTCGGCCCGCACGCGTCCGTGTATGCTGGACGAGTTGTTGGGTCGAGCCGAACTCAAAGCGCGCATCGCCGAGTTGGAAGACGAACGCGACGCGTTAGCCGGGCGTCTGGAGGGCGAGTCGGACCGCCGAAAGGAGGCGGCCCGCGCGCGACAGGAAGCCGAGAAGGAGGTCAACCGCCTCGAAGACCGCGTCACCGAACTCGAAGACCGCGTGGAGCGCCTCTCGGGCGACGACGACTCCCTCGACTTCCGCGGGACCGAGGACCTCCGCGGCGACCGCCTCCGCGAGGTGCTGTCCCGCCTCGACTCGCTTTCGACCGACGCGGAGGGCGCGCTCACCGCCGCCGTCTCCGACGACCGCTCGCTTCCCTCGGCCGCCGAGTCCGCCTTCGGCGACCGCGCCCCGCTCGTCCGCCGGGCCGCGCCCTGCGTCGCGCTCACCGACGACGCCGGACTGGTGAGCGTCGCGCTCTCCCCGCCTCGTCAACCCGACGGCTTCGACGCCTGGAGCGACGGATTCGACCTCGACCCGGCGTGGTTCCACCCGACCGAGACCACCGTCGTCGCCCTCGTCCGCGGCGACCTGTTCGCCCTCGGCCGCTACACGGACGGCGACCTCGAATTCGTCGAGGGCTTCGAGAGCGACGTGAAGTCCACCCACTCCAAAGGCGGGTTCTCGCAGGCTCGCTTCGAGCGCATCCGCGAGGGCCAAATCGACGACCACATCGACCGCTGTCACGAGGTGCTCGACGAGTTCCTCGGCGGCGATTCCGGCGCGGGCGAGGGAGTTGCCGGCGACGACGCCGACCTCGTCGTCCTCGGCGAGCGAACCGTCCTCGGCGAATTCCGCGAGCGGGCCGCGCTGACCGCCACCGTGGACGCCAGCGGCGACCCCGAAGCGGCGCTCGCCGAGGCGTCCAGGGAGTTCTGGACCACGCGGCTCTACCGGCTCTGAGCCGGCGGCGACGCCGCGGCTGCTCTCCCGGCCGCCTTCGAATACTCGCAGACAACTCGGCGATATGACCCGGCAGTCGCCGCCGAATCGCCCCACCTTTTAGGGTGGCACGTAGTGACATCCTGTATGAACGACCCACAGCGAGTCGTCGTCCTCGCACACGAGAAGTTCCCCGACCGCGCGAAGACCGCCACGGGCGTCCTGAAGTACGCCGACTACGACGTGGTGGCCGTCCTCGACCGCGACAACCCCGGAACCTCCGCGGCCGACCACCGCCGCGACCTCCCCGACGTGCCCGTCGTCGCCTCGATGGCCGACGCGCCCGACGCCGACGCCCTCCTCGTCGGCATCTCGCCCATCGGCGGCGCGTTCGACGAGACGTGGCGCGACGACGTTCGCACCGCCCTCGAACGCGGCTGTGACCTCATCTCCGGCCTCCACTACTTCCTCACCGAAGACGAGGAGTTCGCCCGCCTCGCCGACGAACACGGCTGCGACATCAACGACGTTCGCAAGCCCCACGACGACCTCGGCGTCGCGCAGGGCAAGTCCGCCGACGTGGACGCCGAAGTCGTCCTCACGGTCGGCACCGACTGCTCGGTCGGCAAGATGACCGCGACGCTCGAACTCGTCGAGGCCGCCCGCGAGCGCGGCATCGACGCGGGCTTCATCCCGACCGGCCAGACCGGCATCATGATTGCGGGCTGGGGCAACCCCGTCGACCGCGTCGTGAGCGACTTCACCGCCGGCGCGGTCGAGGAGATGATTCTGGAGAAGGGCGACGAACACGACGTGCTGTTCGTCGAGGGCCAAGGGAGCATCGTCCACCCGGCATACTCGGCGGTCACCTGCGGCATCCTCCACGGCGCGATGGCCGACAAGCTCGTCCTCTGTCACGAGGCCACCCGCGAGGCGATTCACGGCTACGAGGAGTTCGCCCTGCCCGACCTCTCGGAGTACGTCTCGCTGTACGAGAACCTCGCCGACCCGGTCCACGAAGCCGACGTGGTCGCCGGGATGCTCAACACCTCCCACGTCGACGACGACGTGGAGGCGGCCGAGGCCGTCGACGCCTTCGCCGACGAACTCGGCGTCCCCGCGGTCGACCCCGTCCGGTTCGGCTCGGCCGACCTCGTAGACGAGGTGTTCTAGATGCTCACGACCGAGTTCGAGCGCGTCTCGATGCCGCTCGCGGAGCCGTTCGGCATCGCCCGCGGCGTCCAGACCGAAGCCGAGAACGTCGTCGTCCGAATCGAGGACGAAGGCGGCATGACGGGCGTCGGCGCGGCCGCCCCGTCGTCGCACTACGGCGAGACCGCCGACACCGTCGAGGCCGTCCTTCCCGACCTGCTCTCGGTAGTCGAGCAGGTCGGCGACGCCCACGCCATCGACCGCATCGAGCGCGAGATGGCCGAGACGGTCCGCCGCAACCCGGCCGCGCGGACCGCCGTGAGCATCGCCCTCCACGACCTCGCGGCCAAGCGCCTCGGCGTCCCGCTGTACCGCCTCTGGGGGCTCGACCCCTCGCGGACGCCCACCTCGTCGTACACCGTCGGCCTCGACGACCTCGACACGATGCGCGAGAAGACCAAGGAGGCCTACGAGGCCGGCTACGACGTGCTCAAGGTCAAACTCGGCACCGACCGCGACAGGGCGATTATCGAGGCCGTCCGCGACGAGGCTCCCGGCGTGACCATCCGGGTCGACGCCAACGAGGCGTGGACGCCCCGCGAGGCCGTCGAGATGACCGAGTTCCTCGCCGACCACGGCGTCGAGTTCGTCGAACAGCCGGTCCCCGCCGAGGATTACGAGGGGCTGAAGTTCGTCTACGACCACGGCGCGCTCCCCATCGCGGCCGACGAGTCCTGCATCACGGCCGACGACATCCCGCGCATCGCCGACCGCGTCGATATCGCGAACCTCAAACTGATGAAGTGCGGCGGCCTCACGGAGGCGAAACGCGCCATCCACGCCGCCCGCGCCCACGGGCTGGAGGTCATGCTCGGGTGCATGATAGAGACGAACGCCGCCATCGCGGCGGGCTGTCACCTCGCGCCGCTTCTCGACTACGCCGACCTCGACGGCTCGCTCCTCCTCGCGGACGACCCCTACGAGGGCGTTCCGATGCCGAACGGCGCAATCGACCTCGAAGCCCTCGACCGCTCCGGGACCGGCGCACAGCGTCGGTGATGCGGCGACGACGACGACGCTGAACGCCTCTCAGGACTCCCAGTCGAGGTCGTCTTCGCGGGTCTCCGACCGGAGCACGAACGGCCCGATAGAGAGCGTCCGCTTGGCGACCGTCGAGATTCGCAGGACCGCGGCCGCGAGCACGGCGAACGGCGCGAGCGAGACAGCCACCACGAACGCCACGGTGAGAAGCAGGTTCGAGACGCCGAGCGTCGCGCCCGTAATCGTGGTCGGGTCGTCCAGAAAGAGAATCGCACCGATGCTCGCCACGAGCGCGGGGACGGCCGCGTAGAACATCGTCCGCGAGAGGTCGACCAGTTCCCACCGGAAGTAGAGCGTCTTGACGTGTTCGCGGGCGGGGCCGAACAGTTCGAGCGCGTCGCGAAGCTCCGACAGCGCCGTCTTCGTCTCCGACGAGAGGTCGGCGTCGTGGACGCGGCGGAGCCGCGCCGCCTGATAGATTTTCCACGAGTAGTTCAGGTCCAGCGCCGCCGACAGCACCTCGAACGTCCCGAACTGCCGGCCCTCCAGTCGCTCGGCGACCGCCTCGGCGTTGGACTCGACCTCCTCGGCGAACTCGCGGACGCGGGTCGTCGGGTCGGCGTCGCTCGTGTCTGCGTCGCCGCTCTCGCTCGCGTCACCATCGGCATCGAGCGTGTCTTCGACCGCCCGCGCCCGCGACGCGATGCCCTCGGCCAGCGCGCGAAGGAACGCCGAGGGCTCCGGCGGCGCGACCGGCGCGTCCAGCAGGTCGGCCACGTCCTCGCGGAAGCGCATCGACCCCTCCATCCGGTCGCGCTGGTCGCCCAGCGGGCCGAGTTCGCGCGAGAGCACGAGCTGGTTGATGGTGACGACGAGCGTGACGCCCGTGATAATCGCGGTGAGAAGGCCCTGCGCGAGCGTCTCGATGGGGTCCGAGGACTCGACGGCGACCCGAAGTGGGGTCGGGTCAAGTTGGCCGAGAACGACGACGCTACAGAAGACGACGACGAGCGGGGCCGCGGCCACGACGCGGCGGTCCGCGTCGAGAAGGGCGCGTAGTTTCGCGCGGCTCGTCGTCCCGCGCTCCCGCATCGTGTCGTCGGGCTCGCCGGCCGACGGACCGCCGGTGTTCGACATGACCGAAGCTATCGCGCGGCGGGTTCAAGTGCGTACTGGCGATTAATCGCAGGGACGGCCGAATCGCAGGATGGCGGAGGCGGTAGGGAGACGGGGCGGTTGAGGCGGCGAGGGAGATTGAGACGGCGGGCGTACTTAGGAGGAGGACGAAGAGTCGTCTTCGTTCTTCAGTTCTTCCAGTTCGGCTTCGACCTCCTCGTCGGCCACGTCGGTCTCGACGTCGACATCGGCGTCGTCCGCGCTCTCGCTCGACGACGACCCGGAGGACTTGCCCATCTCGGCTTTGAGCGTCTCAAGCTCCGTGTCGACTTCGGCGCTGGTGCGGCCGGCTTCGAGTTCGCGCTCGATAGAGTCCTTGTCCGACAGGGCGTCGTCGAACGCGCCGGAGTCCATGAGTTCGTCCATCGCGGCGGAGCGGGCCTCCATCTCGTCGGTGCGTTCCTCGGCGCGTTCGAGCGCGCGGCCCACGTCGGCCATCTCGTCGCCGACGCCGGACATCGCCTCGGAGACGCGGCTCGACGCCTCGGCGGCCTCGTAGCGGGCCTTCATGGTCTCCTTTTTCGTGCGGAACTCCTCGATGCGGCTCTGGAGTTCGTCCTTCTTGTTGACGAGCTGGTCCTGCGTCTCCTGCAGGCTGGCGATTTGCGTCTCCAGCTCCTCGATTTGGCTCATCTTGGCCTGCTTCTTTTCGAGCGCCTTGCGGGCGAGGTCCTCGCGGTCCTGCTGGACGGCCTCGCGGGCCTGGTCGTTGTGCTTTTCGACGTTCTCTTCGAGGCGGCGCTTCTGAATCTCCAGTCGCTTCTTCTGGGTCGTCAGGTCGGCGATACCCTGTTTGACCTGCTGTAGCTCGTCGCGCATCTTCTCGTAGGAGTAGTCGAGCGTCTCGGTCGGGTCCTCCGCACGGTTGAGGAGGGCGTTTATCTTCGACCGGATGACGTACGACGTGCGAGAGAGAATTCCCATACCCAATTACTACGCGACGTTCGGCTTAAAACCTCACCAGCGCAACCTGTCTCTATGACCGAGACGATTCTCGTGCCCGGTGGCCGCGACGTGCGGGCGACCCTCGACCGCGCCGGCGACGACGGCGCGGACGGTACTGACGACGCGGCGGACCGAGTCGACACGGTCGTCGTCGCCTGCCCGCCCCATCCGCAGCACCAAGGCCACCGCGGTGACGCCCGCCTCGTCGCCGTCAGCGACGCGCTCACCGCCCGCGGCGCGGACTGCCTCCGCTTCGATTACGGCCCGTGGGACGAGGGCTACGGCGAGCGCGCCGACACCCTCCGAGCGGTCGAGTGGGCCGCGGAGCGCTACGACCGCGTGGGCCTGTTCGGCTTCTCGTTCGGCGGCGCGATGGCGCTTCTCGCGGCCGCCGACGGCGCGGCCGTGGGGGCCGTCTCCGCGCTCGGTCCCGCCGGGCGACTCGCCGACGACCTCGATGCCGTCGCCGCCTTCGACCGCATCCCCGTCCCCGTGCAGGTCGTCTACGGCACCCGCGACGACATCGCCGACTGGGAACCCGTCGTCGAGCGCGCCCGCGAGTACCACCAACCGGTCGTCGAGTTCGCGGCCGACCACTTCTTCGTCGGACAGGAGGCGAAGGTCGCGGCCGCCGTCGCCGACTTCCTCCTCCCGAATCTCGGCGTCGAGTGAGCGACGGGGTCGTCCCGACCGAACGACAATTCGACCGAACGACATTTTTGACTCGGCTCCGAAGCCGCTTGCATGGTCCCCCGCAAGCGACTCGTCGCCGTCGTCGCCCTCCTCCTCGTCGGCGTCGCGCTGAGCCAGTCGTTCGCCGTCGCCACCTCCACCTCGACGCTCGAATCGACGTACGAAGCCGAGGAAGTGACCGCCGAATCGCCGCCCGGCCTCGTCGCCTCCTACGACGCCGACGTGGTCAACCTCGCCGCGACGGTGAACGAGACGACGCAACTCCGAGAGCCGGTCGCCACCGCCGCCCGGACCGGCCGGTACGACGGCGATATCGAACCCGAGGCGTACATGACCCTCTCGGACGTGAACGAAGACGCCGATTTCGCGGTCTACGACGGCCGGTACTATCGGTTCTCGCTGAACGTCTCGGGCGACCCCGTCAGCGCGACCATCGAACTCGAACCGACCGACTGGGAGACCGTCGCCGCCGCGGCGTCGTCGCCCGCCGCGAACGCCAGCGCCGACGTGCGCGAGGCCATCGACGGCGGCACCGTCACCAACAGCACGTTCGTCGTGCCGGGGCTCTACGAGCGCGGCGGCGCGCACTACCTCGTCTATCCCGCGAACGAGGGCGAGATTATCGGGAACTTCCTCGCCGTCATCGGCGGGTTCCTGTTCAATCCCCTCGGCTGGGCGTACACCGTCGCCGGCCTCGGCCTCCTCGGCGCGTTCCGTATTCGACGCCGCGCCCGCCCGCTGGACCGCCGAACCGCCGTTCTGGTCGTCCCCGGAACCCTCGTCGCCATGTGGCTGGGGACGACACTCACCAGCACCGGGTCGCTCGGTATGCGCTACGTCCTCGTCCCCGGTATCGGCGTCGTGACCGCTTTCGGCCTGTTCGCCGGCTTCTGTATCCGCCGCGGGTCGTGGAAGTCGCTCGTCGGCTGGAGCGTCGCGCTCGCCGTCGGCGTCGTCGCGGCCGACGCCGTCGCAATCGGTCTCGTCGGCACGATTTTCGGCACGCTCGGCCTCATCGTCGGCTGGTTCGGGAGCCTGTTGCTCGTCCCCTACGGCTACGCGCTCGCGGCCGACCCCGAGGACGAGCGTGAGGTCGGCCCGGGTGCGGTGACGGCCGAGGAGTTGGGAGACGGGTGATTCGGCCCTTTGGGAGATAGTGAGAACGGAAAATAGGGCTTGTCAGTCTCTCAGTTGTACTCCCGCCACGCGATTACCGGCGTGGTCGACGACGAGTCTGTGACCCTGTCAGTCGCTCAGTTGTACTCCCGCCACCGATACCCACATTCCTGACATTTAAAGAACCGCGTCGGCGGTTCGTCGGCCGACCCGGTCTGCTTGATGGTGTACCACGCTTTCGTGTGGCCGCAGTCGTCGCAGTGAACGTCCTTCGCGGTCGGCTTGCCCTCGAACTCCGCGCCCTCTTCGGTCTCGATGAGTTCGTCGCCCGACTGCGCCTCGGTGGAGACGAACTCCGCCGCGAGGTCCTCGTCGCGCTCGGCGGTCCCCCCGCAGTCGTCGTTCGTGCAGGTCATCGCGCCGTTCTGGCTCACCATCATCGAACCGCACTCGTCGCAGAACTGCATACCCGCCGGTAGCGGACCGAGGGCAAAGAAACTGTCACTCCGCGCCGTCGGGAGAGGGAAAACCAGAACCGACCCGCCGCGCCGCCGCCGTCAGTCGTCCTTCTCGACCATCGGGCAGTTCCGCACCCGGAAGTGGTCGCTGTCTTCGAGTTCGACGATGGTCGTCCCCTCGTGGTGGCACGCGAGTTCCGGCGGCGCGGCGAAGTGCTCGCAACGCTGGCAGAACTCGGTCTTGGGGACGACGTGGTCCGCGACGCCCTCGCCGTCGTCGACCGGCGTGGCCTCGGCTCCGACGCCGACGCCCTCCGACCGCTCGTCGTCGTCGCCTTCGACGAGCGCCGTCCACACGTCGTCGCGGTCGAGTTCGCCGACTTCGACCGACTCGAACAGGTCGTCCACGTCGTCGCGCTGGTCGGTGACGCGCGAGCGGTCGCGGCGCTCGGCCACGCGCCCCGCGAGGTCCGAGAGGGGGGCCGAGTCGGCGTCGGCGTCGCCGCCGCGGCCGTCTCGGTCCGCCGCCGAATCCCGCTCGGGGTCGGGTGCGTCGTCTGTCGGGGCGTCGCGCTCGCGTCGCTCGTCGCGGTCGCCGAGGGCGAACGCGTCGTCTCTCGCCGCGTCGTCTGTGGGGTCGTTGTCGTCGGTCATCGTCCTCGTGGGGTCTCAGTCGTCGCCGTGTTCGCTCCCCGCCGCGGCCCCCTGCTGGGCCGACTCCTCCTCTCGGGAGGCGTATCGGTCGCCGTCGGCCGCGTCGCCGGTCACAGACTCGTCGTCGACCACGCCGGTAATCGCCTCGCCGAGGAGGTCGGACACCTCGCCGGTCGCGCGGGACGTGTCGGCCGACTCCAGCGCGGGCGGCCGGCCGGTGTGGAGCGTCGCCGTCCCGAAGAAGCCGGGGGAGGCCGACAGTTCGCGGAACGGGGACCGACACGACGGACAGCGGGGCTCCGCGAGCAGGTCCAAGTGAACGGTCTCGTTGCACTCCTCGCACCGCGCTTTCTTCTCGCCGGTCGCGTTCGCGGTGCGGAGGAGTTCGGCGAGCGCCTTCCGTTCGAGGTCGGCGGCTTCGAGGTCCGCCGCCCGCCCGCGGAGGTCCAACAGCGTTCGCGCGACCGCTCGGAGGTTCTCGTCGAGCGTCACGGTCGCTTCGTCGAGATAGGTGAGAATCTCCTCGAAGTTCTCGAAGCCGCCGTCGAGTCGCTCGTCCACGTCGGCCACGCGCTTTCGAACCGCGTGCACGTCGTCAGCTAACCGGTCGAGTTCGGCGTCCAACTCCGGGTGCGCGTGGTCCCGCGGGGCCTTCTCGTCGGCCTCGCGTTTGACCTGCACGACGCGCATCCGCACGTCGGATATCTTCTCGTCTAGCTCGCCTTCGAGTTCCTCGACGCGGCCTTCGACCCCGTCGAGTCGGCCCGGAACCGCCTCGGCGTCGTCGAGCGATTCGCCCGCGTCGCTCACGGCGAGCCGGTAGGTCCCGAGCGCCCGTGCGAGCACCGTCTTCGGGTCGACGCCCTCCTCGTCGGCGCGCGCCTCGACCCACGTGCGGAGGTCGTCTGACAGCGACACTCCGTCTTCCCCTTCCATCTTCGTTTCCAGTTTGTCTACGAAGCCTTAAGAACTATCCCCGAATTCTCGGCAGTCTGTCGCGCCCCCGACGCGCTGCGTTCGCTCAGCGAATCTTCCGCACGTCGCTCACGTCGAGGCCGCTCTCGTTGATTTCGGTCTCGAACTGCACGATGTTCTCGCTCTCCAGTCGGGCGAGCACGCCGCGAAACTCCTGGACGACCATGGTCCGCGCGCGTTTCGACCCGCCGGACTCCCACTCGAACAGTAGCGTCCCGCCGGTCGCACCCTTGAGGACGCCGAGTTCGGTCTTCGAGAGCGCCTCGGTGCTCACGAGCACGAGGATGAGCCCGCCCCACTGGTAGGACGCCTTCTCCAGTCCCTTGATGACCATCGCGATGTCCGACCACGTCATCTCGTCGGACTGGCTGGCCACGAGGTCGGTCAGGGAGTCGATGACGACGAGGTTGCCGGGGGCGTGCTGGCTCAGGGTGGTTCCCAGCGCGCCGAGCACGGACTCGCGGTTGTGTCGGTGGCCGAGGTCCTCCAACTTCGTCGGCTGGCCGAGGTACCACTCGCGCGGAATCGGGCTGAGTTGGAAGTACTCCGGCGAGAGGTCGTGGAACTCGATGTGTTCGATTGCGGACTCGACGACCTCGTCGTCCATGGTGTAGCCCATCTCGCGGCGCAGGTACTCCTCGCCGGCGGTAAAGGAGACGTAGTGAATCTCCGGCGGCGGCGTCGCGGTGTCCGCGAGCGAGCCGTAGTGGAGGTCGAACAGCTCCTCGTCGGTGTGCGAGAGGGCGTTCATCGTCGCGCTCGTGTAGAGGAACTCGCGAGCGCCCGCGCCGGACTCGCCCGCGAGGAGCACGACGTTCCCCGGGGGTGCGCCGCCGCCGATGATGCTGTCGAGGCGGGGGACGCCGAAGGGGATTTGAGACATACAGAATCCGACTCGGTCGGGTCGGTTAGGCGTTTCGGGGAGCGCGGCGGGCCTGTCTCGCCGACCAACCCCTGTCGCGGCGCTCTCCGCTCACTCGACGCTCGCGCCGCGGTTCCGCCCGCGGGCGACCGAGACGGTGCCGTCGATGTCGGCGTCGGCCAGCGCGGCCCGGCCCGCCTCGACCGCCTCGTCGACGTGGTCGGCGTCGGTGACGCCGTAGACGGTCGGCCCCCACGACGACTGGCCCGCGCCGTAGACGACGGGCGACTCCGACAGCGACGAGACGAGCGCGCCGACCGGCGGCCGGTAGACCCCGCCCTGCTCGTCGGCGTACCACGTCCCGTTGAGCCGGCCGACGGACTCGACCGCCTCGCCGAAGCGCTCGGCGGACCCCTCGGCGAGCGCCGGGAGGAGCCGTCGCGTGACGATGCCGGCGATTCGGTCGCCGGTCTGCGCGTCCGCGCGCTCGACGACGGAGCGCATGCTCGACTCCTCGGCCGCGCCGTTGCGGCCGGGGTCGACGTCGGGGACGACGAGCAGGAACCGCCAGCGGTCGGGTACCTCGTGCCGGGCGGCGACCGCCGGCACCGACCACGAGCCGTCTTCCGGTCGGTCCGTAGTGAAGCGCGCGGTCGGGTGTCCCGCGTCGAGGACGGCCCCGCCGGCTTCGAAGGTGGCGACGCCGACCCCGGAGCGGCCGCCGCGCCCCATCTCGGGGGCGAGTCGGCGCACGTCGGCCTCGCGGTCGGTGGCGGCCGCGACCGCCCGCAACACCGCGAGCGCGAGCTGTGTCCCGCTCCCGAGGCCGGCGTGTCGCGGCAGGGCGCGCTCGACCGAGAGGTCGATGCCGTCGGCTCCGAGGAGTTCGACCGCCTGCTCGGCGTACTCGCGGGCGGCGGGATGCCGACACCGAACCTCGGACGCGGGCTCGGCGGCGACGACCACCCGCGGCTCGTCGAGCGCGACGCCCACGCCGCCGTAGAGGCGGTCGCGGGCGAGGCTCAGATTGAGGAAGCCGAAGTGGATGCGCGCGCCGGTCGAGACCCGAACCATGTCACCGGCTATCGGCGGGGACGCCAAAAGGAGGTTTCGACCATGGCAACGCGGGCCGGAGTCTCCCGCCGCTGTCGGTCGGTTTCGACTCTCGCGGCGGGCGTCGGCAGAGGGCCGAACGGTCGAAAACGCGGGGAGAACAGGTGTGGGCCGAATCGAAGCGGGGCCGGGAACTCCAGCGGGACCAGTCGCGTCGGAGCGACCGCGTTACGAGGTCGTTTCGTTCGTCGTCGTCTCGTTGGCGGTCGAATCAGTCGTCGTCTCGTTCGCCGTCGTCTCCTCCGACTCGTACGTCACCGTCACCTCGTCGGCGACGGGCTGGAGGACGTACTTGCCCGCGTTGCCGGCCGCGACGGGCGTGAAGTCGGCCGTGAACGTGGTCGTCTCGTCGGCGCGAATCTCGAAGGACCGCTCGAACTTCAGCGGGGCAGACCCGGGAACCTCGACGGTCGCGGACGACCCGTCCGCGAGGGTCGCGTCGGTCTCCGACACCTCGACCTGCAGGAACTCGTAGGTGCCCGTCTCCAGTTCGAACTCCTCGACGAGCGCGGAGGCGTCGCCCTGTAGCTCGACGAGGTCGAGTGCTGTGCCGCCCGCGTCGAGCGACTCCGCCTCGCCGTCGGCGGGCTTGACGCGGACCGTCGAGACCGTCACGACGCAGGACTCGAAGTCGTCGATGTCGCCGGGCTTGTCGCTCACGCGGGTCGAGAGCGTCCCCGTCGTCGCGGACGCGGTGCCCATACAGCCGGCGAGACCGGCGGTGGTTGCGGCGGCGATTCCGGCGGCGGACGTGAGGAAGCGTCGTCTGGTGTGTGTCATTGGTTGTGTTCGCGTGTCTGCGGGGTGTCGCGGCGCGACCGGGCGGTCCGCGCGATGACTGGTGGGGAGCCGCCGTCGCCCCGCGACACCGACCGCTCTGCACGCCGCCGTATTGAAGGGTGAAAACCGGCTCGCCGGCTTGCGGTCGTTGGCGTGAAATTCGGGTCGAACGGCGTCGAATTTCGCCGAGTTTCGTCGGAAAATGTGGCGTTCTCGCCGCCGACCCGCGCGGGCGGGCGGCGGACGGTATCGACTCAGCGCACGCGACAGACGTTCCCGTTGGACGGCGGGTCGCGGGCGGGCGACACCGCGTCCACCACGGGCAGGACGCTGAAGCCGGGCGACCCGCCGGTGGCGAACCCGATGGCGAACACCGTGTAGGTCCGGCCGCCGGCGACGGTCGCTCCGGGGACGTCGAGCACGACCGTCCCGTCAGACGAGAGGACGACCTGCAGGTCGTACGTTCCGGCAGGCACCGTCTCGTAGTGCGAGACGTCGCCGAACGCCAGCCCCGAAAACAGCGTCGGGCCGTCTTTGACGACGATGTCGACTTCGGGCGCGTCGGGCGAGAAGTGGGCGACGCGGACTCTGGCCTTCCGGTACGGTGCCGGGCGGTTCGTGTCCGTGAGCACGGTGGCCGCAATGTTGTCGAGCACGTCCGTCGCCGCGATGGTGTAATCACGGTTGCGCCGGAGCGTGACCTCGGTGTCGATGACGACCGTCGAGGCGTCGCCCGCGGGCGTGACCTCGACCTGATACGTCCCCGCCGGGACGGTGAAGTAGTCGGAGAGGACGCCGAACGGGACGCCCTGCAGGCCGGGGAACGGCTCGCCGTTCACGTACACGTCTACGGGGGGCGCGTCGGGCGAGAAGTGGCCGACTCGGAACCGCGCGTCACCCGCGGCGACGCCGCCGGGGCGTGCCGCCGCGGTCGTCGCGCCGCCAGCGAGTAGGAGTCCAGTTGCGCCGAGGCTCTTCAGCATCGTTCGTCGAGAGAGGGACGACATCTGCAACTGTCATGAAGGACCGTGATGATATCAATATTTGCACAAATAACACAATGAAAGAAAACCAGCGTGCCGAGACAGTCAGGAGTTCCTGACCGTCTCAGACGAGTTCTTCGGCGACCACGTCGACCGCGAGCAGGTTCGGGTCGATGGCGAGGTCGGCCTGCGCCGTGGCGAACTCCGGGAGGGAGTCGTAGGCGTAGGTCACGACGCGCACGTCGGGGTTCAGTTCCTTCGCCACCGAGATGGCCGTCGCGTCGTCCATATCGGTGAGCACGAACAGGTCGGCGTCCTCGATGCCGGCCTCGCCGAGCGAGTCGGCGGAGGCGATACCGCTGACGCGGACGACCGTCGCACCCTCGGTTTCGAGCGCCTCGCCGAGTCCGTCGGGGTCGGTCCCCGCGACGATTGCCGTCGTCATTCGTACTCGATGGTCGCCGGCGGTTTGTGGGTCACGTCGTAGACGACGCGGGCGACGTTCTCGTTCGTCCCGGTGATGCGCGACTGGATGCGCTGGAGGGTGTCCCACGGCAGTTCCTGCGCGCGGGCGGTCATGCCGTCGCGCGACTCCACGGAGCGCACGGAGACAATCCAGCCGTGGACGCGGTTGTCACCCTTGACGCCGGTGCCCTTGCCGATGACGGCGGCGAACGCCTGCCACGGGTCGTGCTTTTCGGTCTCGTCTTCGACGACGTGACACGCGTCGCGGGCGACCTGCACCTTCTCGGGCGTGACTTCGCCGAGGACGCGGACCGCGAGTCCCGGTCCCGGGAACGGCATCCGCTCGGCGATGATGGATTCGAGGCCGAGCGCGCGGGCGACCTCGCGGACCTCGTCCTTGTAGAGGTCGCGGACGGGTTCGACGATGCCCTCGAAGTCCACCACGTCCGGCAGGCCGCCGACGTTGTGGTGGGACTTGATGTTGCCCTCGGACTCGATGCGGTCCGGGTAGATGGTCCCCTGCACGAGGTACTGGGCGTCGGTCTCTTTCGCCTCGCGTTCGAACTCGCGGATGAACTGCTCGCCGATGACCTTCCGCTTTTCCTCGGGGTCGACGACGCCTTCGAGGGCGTCGAAGAATCGGTCTCGGGCGTCCACGACCCGGAGGCTCTCCATGAAGGAGAAGGTGTCCGCAATCTGCTCGGTCTCGCCTTTGCGCATCAGGCCGGTGTCGACGTAGACCGGGGTGAGTTGCTCGCCGACGGCCTCGTAGGCGAGCGTCGCGGCGACAGAGGAGTCCACGCCGCCCGAGAGGGCGATGATGGCGTGTTCGTCGCCGATTTGGTCGCGAATCGATTCGGTCGCGTCTTCGATGAATTCGTCTACGTTTACCATTATGCTGTCACCTCTTCGTTGCCGAGTTCGCGCGCGTCGAGTTCGCCGAGGACCGCGCGGAGGAAGCCGAGGAACGGCGGGCTCGCGCGGTCGGGTCGAGAGCGGAACTCGGGGTGGAACTGCGTCCCGAAGAAGAACGGGTGGTCGGTCAGTTCGAGAATCTCCATGCGGTTTTCGGCGCGGCCGGAGAAGCGGAGCCCCTCGGATTCGAGTTCGTCGATGAGTTCGGGGTTCACCTCGTAGCGGTGGCGGTGACGCTCCGTACAGGAGGTGTCGCCGTACACCGCCTCCGCGAGCGTGCCGGCTTCGATGTCGGTGTCGTGCGCGCCGAGGCGCATCGTGCCGCCCATCTCGTCGACCTCGTACTGCTCGGGCAGGAGGTCGATGACCGGATACGGCGTGTCGGGGTCGAGTTCGGCCGAGTGGGCGTCCTCGTGGCCGAGGACGTTTCGGGCCTGCTCGACGACGGCCATCTGAAAGCCCAGACAGAGGCCGAGGAAGGGAACGTCGTTCTCGCGGGCGTAGCGGATGGCCTCGATTTTGCCGCCGGTTCCGCGGGAGCCGAAGCCGCCGGGGACGACGACGCCGTCGGCGTCCTTCAGGCGCTCTTCGTGCTTGTCGAGCATCTCGTCGGAGTCGACCCAGAGGATGTTCACGTCGACGCCGCACTCGATGCCCGCGTGCTTGAGCGCCTCGTGGATGGACATGTAGGCGTCTTCGAGGGCGTACTTACCGACGAGCGCGATATCGACCGAGCCGGTCCGGTCGGCCGTGACGAGTTCGCGCCAGCGGCTGTCGCGGTCTTCCTTCGGCAGCGCCTCGTCGGCGATGCCGAGGCGTTCCATGACGTACTCGTCGAGGCCCTCCTCTTCGACCATCAGCGGGACGTGGTAGATGTCCGGCACGTCGGGGTTGGAGAACACGGCGGCGTCCGGCACGTCGCAGAACTGCGCGATTTTGGTCTTCGTCTCCGGTTCGAGTTTGTCGTCGGCGCGGCCGACGAGGATGTCCGGCTGGAGGCCGATGCTCCGAAGCTCCTTGACGGAGTGCTGGGTTGGCTTCGTCTTCTGCTCGCCGTTCTTCGAGTAGGGGACGAGCGTGACGTGCGTAAACAGCACGTCGCCGTCTTCCTCCTCGGAGGCGAACTGGCGGAGCGATTCGAGGAACGGCATCGACTCGATGTCGCCGACGGTGCCGCCGACCTCGACGAGACACACGTCGGTGCCCTCGGCCGCCTCGCGGATGCGGCGCTTGATGTCCTCCGTGACGTGCGGGATAATCTGGACCGTCTTCCCGAGGTAGTCGCCGGCGCGCTCCTTCTGGATGACGTGCTGGTAGGTCTTGCCCGTCGTGATGTTGTGGTCGGCGGTCATGTCGATACCCAGGAACCGCTCGTAGTTCCCGAGGTCCAAGTCGACTTCAGCGCCGTCTTTCAGGACGTACACCTCCCCGTGCTCGTAGGGGTTCATGGTCCCGGCGTCGACGTTCAGGTACGGGTCTATCTTGACCGCGGTGACGTCGAACCCGGCGTTCTTCAGGAGTCGCCCGGTGCTCGCGGCCGTGATACCCTTCCCGAGGCCGGACATGACACCCCCGGTTACGAAAATGAACTTGCGCCCCATCTCTGGGTCGTATTCGTCCGTCGGCATACTGACCGTGTGCGAGCGTACTTCAAAACCATTTCGGAGGGAACATCGTGTGCCAGAGCACCGCACGCACTCGAATCCGAGAGAATCGCGCGACGGCGACGCGGCGACGACCGCGACGCGACGGCGTCCGGCCGGTCAGTCCAGCCTTTTAATGACTCGCGCCGGGTTGCCGCCGACGACCACCGAGTCCGGCACGTCTTTCGTCACGACCGCGCCGGAGGCGACCACCACGTCGTCGCCGATGGTAACGCCGGGGTTGACGACCGCCCGCCCCCCGAGCCACGCGTTGTCGCCGATGGTCACCGGCTCCCCCGACTCAGGGCCCTTGATTCGCTCCGCGGCGTCGAGCGGGTGGGTCGCGGTGTAGACGTGGACGCCCGGCGCGAGCTGGCAGTTGTCGCCGATAGTGATGGGACACACGTCGAGGAAGACGCAGTCGAAGTTGGCGAAGAAGCTCTCGCCGACGCGGACGTTGTAGCCGTAGTCACAGCGGAACGTCGGCTCGATTTCGAACGAGTCGCCGACCTCCCCGAACAGTTCCCGAATCAACTCCTCGCGGCGCTCGGTCTGGGTCTCGTCGGTCTCGTTGAACAGGCGCGTGAGTCGGCGCGCGCGCTTTCGCTCCGCGACGAGTTCCGGGTCGCTCGCGTCGTACGGGTCGCCCGCGAGCATCTTCTCCTTCTCGGAGGGCATACCCCCGATGACTGGCGGGCCGGTGGTAAGTGTATCCACGACTTCCGCAACCGCAGGATTTGACTCGCCCGCCCACGACCACCCGTGCATGAAGGACTTCCCGCGACTCGGCTTCGGGACGTACAAACTCGAAGACCGCGACGAATGTGTCGAGGCCGTAAAGACCGCCCTCGACGTGGGCTACCGCCACGTCGATACGGCCCAGATGTACCACAACGAGGAGTTCGTCGGCGAGGGCCTCGCCGAATCGGACGTGGACATCGACGACGTGTTCGTGGCGACGAAGCTCGACACCGACAACCTCGGCTACGACGACGTGCTGGAGACGGCCCGCGAGTCCGCCGAAAAGCTCGGCGTCGATACCATCGACCTGCTGTACGTCCACTGGCCGCTCGACAGCTACGACGAGGACGAGACGCTCGCGGCCCTCGACGAACTCGTCGAGGAGGGCGTCATCGCCAACGTCGGCCTGAGCAACTTCCGACCCGACCAGCTCGAATCGGCCATCGAGACGCTCGACGCGCCGGTGTTCGCCCACCAGGTCGAGATGCATCCGATGCTCCAGCAGACCGAACTCCGCGAGTTCGCCGCGGAACACGACCACCGACTGGTCGCCTACTCGCCCATCGCGCGCAACCAGGTCGCCGACGAGGAAGTCATCGTCGACATCGCCGAGAAGCACGACGCCTCGCCCGCGCAGGTCGCCCTCGCGTGGCTCATCGAGAAGGGCGCGACGCCCATACCGAAGGCCGCCTCGCCCGACCACATCCGCGACAACTTCGCCGCGCTCGACCTCGACCTCGACGACGAGGACGTGGCCGCCATCGACGGCCTCGATTCGACCCACCGTATCGTCGACTTCGAGGAAGCGCCGTGGAACCACGCCTGAGCTGAGCCGACCTGCGTCCGGCCGACTGCGGCGACGCTGAAATATCTATTTTCGTCGCGTACGACCGCTCTAAGTCTCGTATTTGTCGCCACGAATACCCTGTCAGAATGGGACGTGCGACCCCGACACAAACAGGGTGAACATATATGATGGACTCACCCGTACTGGCGAATATGGCAACGGTGGTGGTGGTGTGCCCACACTGCGGACAGGAAGTGGAATCGAGATACGAGGGCGACGCCGACTTCGACGGTGTCAGACAGCGGTTGAAAAGCGAGTATCGCGTCGCGCGGCAGACCTGTCCGGTCTGTTCGAACCCGTACGACCTCCGTCGGGCCTAATCGGTCCCGGCGGCGCGGCGACGGAGTCCTCGGCGGGTGGCCGAGGGCGTCGGCGTCGCGTTCGCGTTATCCCGTGTTCTTCATCCCGGCGGCGATACCTTTGACGGTGAGCCGCAGGGTCCGTTCTTCCTCGTCGGTCCGGTGAGTCTGCGACAGCAGGTGGGTCTGCAACAGGTTCAGCGGGTCGACGTAGGGGTTACGGCGGCGGAGGCTCTCTTCGAGCCACTCGCGCTTCAGGAGGCTACTGCGCTCGCTGATGTCGAGCATGAGGCCCGTGGCGTCCTCGTACTCCTCGGTGAGGCGGGTGAAGAACTCCTCGCGGAGCTCCTCGTCGGCGAGGTTCGCGTACTCCGTGGCGATTTCGAGGTCGGTGCGCGCCAGCGCCATCGCGGCGTTGTCGAACGTGCTGCGGAAGAACGCCCACTCGTCGTACATCTCGCGGAGGTCGTCCATGTCGCCGCCGTCTTCGAGGAAGGCGTTGACGCCGGCGGCCAGCGAGTACCAGCCGGGGAGGATACACCGCGACTGGGTCCACGAGAACACCCACGGGATGGCGCGGAGGTCCTCGACACTTCGCTCGTCGGACCGAGAGGCCGGGCGGGAGCCGAGGTTGAGTTCTTCGATGACGGTGATGGGCGTCGCCTGCTCGAAGTAGGAGACGAAGCCGTCCGATTCGAGGAGGTTACGGTACTCCTCGCGCGCGGCGGCGGCCATGGTGTCCATGGCATCGACCCAGCGGTCGGGCACCTCCTCCTCGGGCGTCCGAATCGCCTGCAGGCGGGCGCGAATCTGGGCGTTGAGCATCTGTTCGAGGTTCCGCTCCGCGATGCGCGGGTTGGCGTACTTCTCGGCGATGGCCTCGCCCTGCTCCGTGAACTTAATCTGCCCCGTGACGGTCTCGTTCGGGAGCGCGAGCATGGCCTCGTTCATCGGGCCGCCGCCGCGGGAGATAGAACCCCCGCGGCCGTGGAACAGCCGCATCGTCACGTCGAAGTCGTCGCAGATGTCGGCGAGGCGGCGCTGGTTCTTGTAGAGGTCCCAGTTGGCCGCGAGGAAGCCGTTTTCCTTGTTCGAGTCGGAGTAGCCCAGCATAATCTCCTGGACGTCGTTCCGGGCGGCGAGCGCCGTCCCGTAGGCCTCGTTCTCGAACAGCGTGCCCATGATGCGGCGCGCGCCGTTGAGCGCCGACTCGGTTTCGAGGAGCGGGACCACGTCGATACCGCAGTGGTCGGGCAGGGAGACGACGCCCGCCTGGTCGGCGAGGAACAGCACTTCGAGGACGTGCGACGGCTCCTCGGTCATCGAGATGCAGTAGGTGTCGATAGCGCCGACGCCGTACTCGCGCTGCCACTCGCCGAGCTTTCGGAAGCGGCGGAGGACGCGCTCGGCCGTCTCCGACACGTCGCCGGGGTCTTCGAGGTCGACGACCGGCTCGTCCTGCAGAATCGCGTCCGTGAGGAGTTCGACGCGCTCCGCCTCGGAACTGCCGTAGTAGTCGAGGCCCTCGTGGGCCAGCGCCTCGTGGACGGCCTCGGTGTGGTTCTCCTGGTGGTCGCGGAGGTCGAGGCTGGCGAGGGTGAAGCCGAACGTGTCGACCTGCCGCATCAGGGGTTCGACGTACACGTCGGCGACCTGCGCCGCGCCGGTCCGGCGGAGGCTGGCGTCGACGACTTCGAGGTCGGCCAGTAGCTCGCTCTCGTCCGCGTAGCCGTTCGGACGCACGTCCTCGACGCGGCGGAGCCGCTCGCGCATCAGCTTGAGCTTCTGGCGGTACGGCTCGTTGGGGTAGCGCTCGTCGGCCTCGTCGGCGACGACGGGGAGGAGTTCGCGGTCGGCCTTCAGCGAGCGTTCGAGCTCGTGGCCGGGGTCGATTCGTGTCGCGTCTTGACTCAGCACACCGGAGAGACGCTTGAGCGAGTCGCTGTACTTCTCGAGGGCGACGCTACGCTGGCGTTCGAGCGTGTCCTCTGTCACCTCGGGCGTGACGAAGGGGTTGCCGTCGCGGTCGGAGCCGGCCCACGACCGGAACTCGAACAGCTTCGGCACGTCGAGGCCGGGGTACTCGGCGCGGAGTTCCTCTTCGAGTTCCTCGTACACCTCGCCGACCACGTCGAACAGCGTGTTTTCGAGGTACCACTGAACGTTGCGGGCCTCGTCGGTCGGCTCGGGGCGGCGGTCGCGGACCTGCGAGGTCTGCCAGAGGCTCGTGACCTCGGCGACGACGTGCCGCCACTCCTGGTCGTGTTCGAGGTCGGTGAGGCGGCGCTCGTCGAGCGTCTCCAGCCGGTTGGCGATGGAGCGGAGCTTCGATTTCACCGTCTTTCGGCGGGCCTCTGTCGGGTGCGCCGTGAACGTCGGCTCGATGAGCACGTCTTCGAGGACTCGTCCCAGAAGCTCTTCGTCGACCTCCTCGTCGTCCAGCGCGTCGAGCGTGTCGAGGATACCGTCTTCGAGCGTCCCCTCTTGGGACGCCTCGCGGATGACGCGAACGCGTTCGCGCTCCTCGGCGAGGTTGATGAGTTCGAAGTAGGTCGTGAACGCGCGGGCGACGACGCTCTCGCGTTCCGGTTCCAGGTCGCCGACCACGTCGTAGAGCCGCTCGCGCGAGCCGGACTCGCCCTTCCGGTAGGCGATGGCCGCCTGTCGAAGCTCTTCGACCGTCTCGAACGACGCCGTCGACGTCTGCGCTTCGAGCACGTCCCCGAGCAACGCCCCCAGCTCGCGAACATCTTGCCGCACGTCTCTGGTGTGCAATCGCATCGTACTCGGATACGAGTAGCACATTCTAAAAGGCCACGAGTAACGTCGAAAATTTGCCCGGAAGTGGGTTCTAAACGAACGTTCCGAACGTTTCGTCCATTTTTCGCCGGGTGAAGAATTCCGTCCGTTCGCGAGGGCGAACCCCTTCGCTGGCGGCCGTTTCGTGGGGTGTACTAACACGGTGGATTCGTCACGCTTTTACTGGCCGGGTCGAAGGTGAGAGTATGAGCGATAGCGACAAGTACCCCGCCGATTCGGGTCGCCGTCGGTTCGTCAAGGGCGTCGTCGGGGGAGCGGCGCTCGCGGGCGTGGGAACGACAGGCGCGGCTGCCATCAACAGCGCAACGTCATCCACCGGTTCCGGTGGCGGTCCGACGCAGGCGTACGCCATCGAGAACACCGGCGGTCCCGCACCGCGCGGCATGCCACAGATTCCGATCGAAATCGACGACGAGGGCTACATCCGCGGCGTCTGGCCCGAGGTCCAGACCGTCACCCAGAACGGTGTGGATGTCGAACTCGCAATCACCGAGGACTACCAGGGCACGGGCGTCACCTACTCGCAGGACTGGTTCCAGTACTGCGGCGTCCAGACCTACGAAGGCCTGAACCCGGGGTTCGAGGCGGACAACTACTTCCGCTCCGACAACGGCGGCTACGACTGGCAGTCCGAGACCTACAGCGCCGGTGACCGCCTGAACGTCAACGACTTCGACGAGTACGAATCGTGGGGCAACGGCATCGGACAGGCCGGCATCGGGATGCCCGCGACCGGCACGTGGCGCTCGCAGGACACCGAGGACACGATACCGATTCAGGTAATCCGCTCGACGCGCATCGAGGAGGCCGCACAGGACAACGACTGGCTCGCCGCCTCGACGGACCAGGGCGTCATCGCGTGGCTCAACAAGTGTACGCACTTCTGCTGTGTCCCCGGCTACAAGCAGGCGGCCAGCTCCGCCACGTTCGGCGGCGAAGACGGCGTCTACTGCCAGTGCCACCAGTCCGTCTACGACCCCTTCACTATCGTCGAGACGCTCTTTACGGCGCTGCCGCGCCCGAGCGAGTAACGACCCTCGAAGCCGCCCTCCCGCTTCGAGTCCGACCGCGACACGTTCCCGTCTCTCGATTTTCTCTCAGCCTCGAACGACCCGTTTTCGCCTCTGACGAGCGGTTCTCCCGGGCTCGACGTCCAGCCGCGTCTCGCCGACGGACCCGCGGCTCGCGGGACTCGGGTTCCGATTCGAGAATTGAACGGAGAACCGGCGTCGCTTCGTTCCGGTGCTTCGATGCGCCGACGTGCCGACGCGCTAGCCGCCGCTGACCGGCGGGAACAGCGCGAGTTCGTCGCCGGCGGCGGCGTCCTCGCCGAGCGCGGCGGCCTCGCCGTTCCGGAGGACGTTGATGTGGTCGTACAGTTCGCCGTCGTCGCCGAACACCCGCGATTCGAGCGCCGGATGCGCCCCGACGAGGGCGTCGAGCGCGTCGCCGACCGTCGCGTCGCCGTCGACGTTGACTCGGACGGTGCGCGCGCCGGCGACTTCCGCGAGGTCGGCGAACAACTTCCACTCCATACTCCCGTCTCGTCGCCCGGCGCTCATGAGGATTGCGCCCCGGACGACCGCGACGCGTCACCGTCGGGGCCGGACCCGTCGTTTTCGTCGCCGTTGTCGTCGTCACCGCCGTCGGTCCGACCCGTGTCCGTCGTCGCTCGGCGTTCGACCTTCCGGAGGACTTCCGGCCGGCCGACGACGTACAGCGTGTCGCCGGCCGCCAGTTCGCGTCCTCGGCCGGGAATCGCGTCCACCGGGCGGTTCGCAGACCGAATGGCGACGACGGTCGTGTCCACGTCCGAGACCGTCAGTCCGTCGAGGTCGGCACCGGGCGCGACGGTGGTGACCGCCATCGTCTCGTCGGCGTTCCGCAGGAGCGACGCGAACTCGCGGTCGACGTGGGGGTCCGCGGGGAGCGTCACGAGCCGGTACTGCTCGCCGCTCGTGAGGCGGTCGGCGTCCTCCGCGTCGAGGGCGACGGTCGCCACGTCGTCGGCGACGCCGCGGAGTTCGCCGAAGGCGACGCGAGTCGGCGCGGCCGGCGCGTCGGTCCCGCCGTCGGACAGCGAGCCGGTGCCGGTTCCACCGGCGGGCGTCTCGGTCGATTCCGCGGTGGACGACTCGGCGGCGGGCGATTCGACCGCGTCGGTCGCGCCCGCGACGGTGTCGCCCGACGGGTCGTTCTCGTCGCCGTCCGCGTCCGGCTTCGGAACCGACCAGACCTGCACGGGGTCGCCGGCGGCCGCGCCGGAGCCGGGGTCGCCGCGAATCGCGACCGCGACGGTGCCGGGCGCGAGAGTCGGTCCGAGGCCAGCCGCGCGACTGCCGAGCGCGAGATAGGACACCTCGCTCCCCTCGGGTTCGAACTCCACGTCGACGTGGCCGACGCCGTGGTCGTCCTTGATGCGCGTCGCGAGTCGGTCGCGGAGTTCGGCCTCGCTGAGCCGCCGGGGGAACAACAGCGTCTTGCCGCTCAGTTGGGTCTTGACGGCCTCGCCGACGGGGTCGTACCCCTCGATGTCGCCGATGTCCTCGGGGAGCGTCACCGACGTGACGCGGCCGACGGTCCGGACGAGTCGGCTCACGTCGGCGTCGAGTTCCTTCGCGCCCGCGACGGCGAACACGTCGGTCGCGAGTCGGTCGCCGGCGAAGCGGCCGACTGGGGCGATGAGGGCTCCACCAGCGAGCGACGCGATGTTGAACAGCACGGTGTCCAGTTGGAACACGTCGGTCTCGGTGCCGGTGGTGAACGCGCCGAACAGGCCGACGGTGTTCAGGTAGAGCGCGACGACCGCACCGCCGAACAGCACCGCCAGCGCCCGCGGGATTATCTCGCGGGTGTACCAGCGGTAAAGCAGCGAGGCGACCGCCGAGACGACGAACGCGCCGACGACGAGACCGACGAGTCGGAGCACCTGCAGGACGAGCGAGTCGTCCGCGGGCGGAATCGAGACCTGCCCGATGGTCGCCGACTGCCCGACCGCCGCGAACAGGTCGGCGGCGGCGGCGAGCAACGCCGACATCACGCGACCGCCTCCTCGAAGCCGGTCAGGTCGCTTCTCGACCCGACCGCGTAGATGGTGTCGCCCGCGGAGACCGCTTGGTCGCCTCGCGGCGCAATCGTCCAGTTCCCGCCGTGTCGGACCGCGAGGACCGCCACGCCGTAGGCGTCGCGGACGCTCGCGTCGCCGAGCGTCACGCCGTCGAGCGGGCTCTCGGAGCGAACCGAGAGCCGCGAGAAGCGCTTGCCGGCGCGGCGAAGCAGGGAGACGAGTTCGAACTCCCGGCGGACGCCGCGGGAGGTGACGACGAACCGCTCCACGTCGCTTCCGAGGAGCGGTTCGACCTTCCCCCGGTCGACCGCGAGCGTGACGCGACCCTCGCCGCCGACGGCCGTCGGCGCGCGCGGCGCTGCCTTCGGCGCGTCCGCGTCGTCTTCGTCGCCGTCGGATTCGCTCGGAGTCTCGATGACCGACTCGACCCCGGCGACGCTCGCCGGGACGGTGCCGCCGTCGGTGACGACGACCACGTCGTCGCCCCGCGCGAGGCCGGTCGGCACGAGCGCCGTCACCGACACCGCGCGCTTGCCCGCCGGGAGTCGCTTCGAGAGGCCGCCGACCGGGGCCGCGGCGGAGACGGTCGCGCGGGCCCGCTCGTCGAGTCTGACTTCGACGGCGGCGAGGTCGAACTCGTTTTGCAGACGGTCGGCGAACCGCGATTCGAGTTCCACGAGCGGGATGTCGGCGGGGAACGTCCACTCTCCGTTGCGGATTCCGGTGCGGATGTCCAGCGGGACCGGCGGGTAGCCCTCGATGTCGCCGACCTCGCCGGTGACGGTGACGCTGACCTGCCCGCGGCCGCCGACGAGTTCGACCACGTCGGTCGAAAGCGACCGCTCGGTGAGCTTTCGAAGCGACATCTTCCGCGGGATGTCGTTGGCGAAGGCGTCGCCGCGGTTGTGCGCGTACAACGAGCCCATCAGGACGACCAACAGCGCGACCGTCAGCCTGACCTGGTTTTCCGACTGCGTAATCGTCGGGTCGGCCAGCGCCATGAGGCCGCCGCTCGCGCCCGCGATGGCGACGCTGAGAACGACGACGGCGAGCCCCGGAACGGTGACGCCGGTGACGTAGCGGAAGCCGAAGCCGAGGAGCCACGCGACGGCGGCCGGCACGAGCCCCGTGAGGATGCCGAAGTACAGCCCGTAGACGACTTCGACGGGGAGTGAAGCCATGGGCCGGTACACTCGCCGCCGGAATAAAGACGTGACGGCGCGCCCGTGACGGGCCGATACCCGACCGCTTTTGGCCTCGGACGCCAGAACTGGGAGAGACATGGCTTCCGTACGCGACTGGGTCGGTGCCCGCGCGACCATCGGGACGGTGTTCGTCGCCGCCGTCCTGTCGGTCGCCATCGGCATCCTCAACATCAGCTCCCCGGTCGCCGGCGGCGTGCTGGCACCGTACATCCCGGAGGCGGTCCGCATCACCGCCGGTTTCACCGGGACGCTGACGGGCTTTCTGCTCCTCGCGAGCGTCTTCGGGCTCCGGCGACGCTACCGCGCCGCGTGGTACTCGACTGCGGTGTTGCTCCCGGTGACCGCCGCACAGGGGCTCATCCAGTCGCCCGAGCGGGCGGCACCGCTCGTCGGCCTCTCGCTTATCAGCCTCGCGCTCTTGGTCTTCAACTACAAGGCGTTCGACCGCGACCTCGACCTGACGGCGACACAGCTGTCGGCGCTCCTCGCCATCGCGGGGGCACAGACGTACACGACCGCCGGCGCGTGGGCGCTCAGAGAGCAGTTCAACGGCATCGACACGCTGTTCGACGCGTTCTACTTCGGCGTCGTCACCGGAAGCACGGTCGGCTACGGCGACATCTACCCGCAGACAGCTATCGCCAGACTGTTCGGGATATCGGCGCTCCTCATCACGGTGGCGACGTTCGCCGTGGCGCTCGGTGTCCTGCTCACGCCCGCAATCGAAGCCCGACTCACCAAAGCACTCGGACGTATGACCGAATCACAACTCGACATCCTGGAGAACCACGTCCTCGTCCTCGGCTACGGGGAACTGACCGAACCGATTCTCGAAGAGCTCGGCGACCGCGCCCGCGTCGTCATCGTCACGCCCGACGAGGCCCGCGCCAAGCGCCTCACCGACCGCGGCTACGACGTTGTGACCGACGACCCGAGCGACGAGGAGGCGCTCCAGCGGACCCGCGTCGACGCCGCTCGCTCCGTCGTCGTCGCCACCAACAACGACGCCGAAGACGCGCTGGCCATCCTCACGGCGCGACAGCTCAACCCCGATATCCACATCGTCGCGTCGGCGACCCAGCGGGAGAACGAGCGAAAACTCCGCCGCGCCGGGGCCAACACCGTCATCAGCCCGGCGGCGCTCGGCGGCCACTTCCTCGCCGAGTCCGCCGTCGGCGGGAGCGGCCTCGAAACCATCGAGGAACGACTGCTCGACGAACAGCCCACCGACCCGACCGAAGACGAGACGGTCCAGACGAACGGGGCGGGCGAGGCCGGCGACCCCGGTCCAGACGGCCAGAACTGACGAGGCCGGCGACCTCGGTCACAAACGCGAACTGACCCCGATGCCGGCTCCGACTCCGACTCCGATTTCTCCGTGTCGTTTCCGTTCCGTTAGTGCCCGCGGTCGAACACCGAAACGTCGCAGTCTATCTCGCGGATGCGCTCGAACGTCGGCGGCGAGATGAACCGCGAGGCGGGCGAGCGGTCGCCGCTGGAACCGAGCACCACGAGGTCGTAGGTGGCGGCGTTCGAGGTGATGAAGTCGGTCACGTCGGAGCGGGCGACCCGCGTCTCGATGTTGCCGTCCGCCGTCTCGACCAAGTTGGCGAGTTTCGACTCCGCGGGCCGCCGTTCGACCTCCGAGGAGATGCACGTCGTGACGCTCACGCTCCCAGTCTTCCCGGCGAGACGCGTCGCGAAGTCTATCATCGCGTGGGCGGCGTCGCCCGGCCGCGAGACGAGCACGAGGATGCGCCGCCAGCGGTAGGTCTCGCCGGTCGAGCGGAACGCCACGGTGTCGTAGGTCCCGCCGAACAGGCCGCGGATGTAGTCCGAAAGCAGGCCGCGGTCCTCCTCGTACGGGACCACCACGAGGTCGGAGTTGGTGTTGGCCGCGGCCTCGGTCGTCGCCGTCAGCGGGTCGCCCCGGGCGACGGCGACCTCGACGGGCACGCCCAGTTGGGTCCGCAGTTTGTGGGCGCAGGATTCGAGGCGCTCGACCGACGCGTCGGCGTCGGTGTCGAGTTCGCCGCCGGCGGTCGTGTCCGCGGCCGCACCCGTGTCCGCGTCGCCCCCCGTGGTCGCTTCCGGTGGGAGCACGTCGAGGAGGACGACCTTCCCGGCGCTGTGGGCGGCGGCGAGTCGGGCGGCGAAGAACGCCGTCTGGGTCGCCGCCTCGCCGCGCATCGGGACGAGGACGTGGTCGTCGCCGCGGACGGTCCCGTAGAGGTACTCCGCGCGGCGCTCGTAGAACTGCTCGCGCCAGACGGTGAACGCGATGGCGATGACGACGCTGGCGAAGAAGATGCTCACCACGTACTCCTCGGGGTTCACGTCGCCCGTGACGAGCGTCAGGAGCGCCGTCGAAAACGCGGAGGGCGCTTCCACGTCGAGGAGCCACGTCGTGACGCCCGCGAGGAAGATGGCGAGCGCCGCCGACGACGGGTGAACGAGCACAGTCCCGGTCGTGCCGTACGCCCACCCGGTGAAGCCGACGGCGACGAGGCCGCAGAGCGCGCCGACCGTGAGGGCGACGACGAACTTCACGGGCGACGCGTACCGCCCCTCGGGGTCCGAAAACAGCGTGTACGACCCCGACGCGAGCGGGGGGAAAAGCAGGAACGAGAGCGTGCTGACCGAGTTGGAGATGAGCGTCACCACCGCGATGAGCACGGGGATGATGAGGAGAATCGAGAGGTGAAGCAGGTTGTTCGTGTTCTCTATCCAGCGGCCGAACGCCACCATCTCGCGCCGCTCTATCCGACGGATTCGGGCGCGGAGCGCGCCGGCGCGTGCGACCGCTCGGGCCGCGAGATGGCGGAGGTCCACGGCGCTCGACTACGCGAGGTCGGTGACGGCGTCCAGCGTGATGGAGATGGCGCGCTCGACGTTGTTCTTCGCCTTTTCGGGGAGTTCCTCGTCGGAGTCGGCTCCCTTCTGCGTTCCGGCGACGAGGTTGCCGTCGACCGTGCAGATGGCCCCGGCGCGGAGGCCCTTCCGGCGGGCGAGCGAGAACACCGTGGCGGCCTCCATCTCGATGGCGAGCAGGCCGGCGGCGTTCCAGTCTTCGACGTAGTCGTCGGACTCGTTGTAGAACGCGTCGTCGGAGACGATGGGACCGACGTGAACGTCCTCGTCGTTGGCTTCGGCCGAGTCGACGAGCGAGGTGAGCACGTCGTAGTCGGGGACGGCCGGGTACACCTCGGACTCGTAGCGCTTCGAGGTCCCTTCCTCCTTGGCCGCGCCGGTGGCGACGATCATGTCGCCGACTTCGATGTCTTCCTGCAGCGCGCCGATGGTGCCGACGCGGATGAACGTCTCGACGCCGACGCGGGAGAGTTCCTCGATGGCGATGGCGGCCGAGGGACAGCCGATGCCGGTCGAGGAGATAGTGAGCGGGACGCCCTCGTACTCGGCGTTGACGACCTTGTACTCGCGGTTCTGCGCGACTTCCTCGACGTTCTCGCACTGCTTTGCGATGCGGTCGACGCGCCCGGGGTCGCCCGGGATGAGTGCGATGTCGTTCACGTCGCCTTCTTCGACGAGGAGATGGGGCTGTTTCGCCATGTACCGACCCACTCGGGTCGCGGGCAAAAACGACGCGGTTCGACCGGGGGCGGTAAGGCCCACTCTACCGGCCGCTATCCTCGGGCTAACGCGGACTGGTCGGCGGCTAACTAACGGCGTCGGTCGCCTCTCGGTCGCTATATGGCTTCCCACGAGACCACGCTCACGTCCCCGGCTGCGTCTCGCTCCGCGGCCCGGCGAGCAGGCTGGCAGTTCTGGGCGCATGCGGCGGCCGCTAGCCCGCGCGTACTCGCTTTCGTCACGCTCGCATCGGTGAGCCTCGGCGTGCTCCCGCTGTACGAACCAGTCTGGTGGTGGGATATCGTAATGCACGCGACCTGTAGCGCGTGCATCGTGGCGTGGGCGTACCGACTCGGAGTGACGGCGACCGCGGGTCTCGCAGCGCTCCTCGCAGTCAGCGCCGGCTGGGAACTCCTCGAACTCGCCGTCCCGAACTACGCGCTCATCGCGGGAGGCGCGCTCGACACGGCAGGGGACTTCGCCTCGAACGTGGCAGGATGGGGGGTCGCGACGCTGGTCAGGCAGAGCGTCGCAGACCTCGGTTCGATGACTGACCGAGACTGCGGCGGCCAAGCAAGTGAACAGCCCGCCGTCACGCGAACCCGGTAAAAAGCGCCGGCGCGAGGACCAACAGGGTCGCGCCGAAGACGAGCGAGGAGCGGAGCCACTGCCCGCGGACCGCCGTCGCGCGCTCCTCGTAGATGCGTCGCCCGGCGCGCGGGAGGACGAACCGGGCGAACGCGACGTAGATGAACGCCACGACGACCGCCGTCGCGACGAGGTGCGACGGGAGGTCGACGCCGGCGACCCCGACGTCCGGCACGACGACGTCGGTGGCGAGGTAGACGAACGCGTAGAGCACGCCGGCGAGCGCGCCGGCGACGTGGTGGACGACGTTCGCGTCGCCGAAGCTCACTTCGTCCGGCGTCGTCCGGCGGACGACCGCCGCGGCGACGTAGGCGGGGGTGAAGCCCTCGTCCTGTCGCCACATCGGGATGGCCATCACGACCGCGGCCGCGACGCCGACGACCGCGCCGAGGAGCAGTCGCCCGGCGACCGCGCCGAGGTTCGAGACGGCGTCGAGGGCGGCGATGGCGGCCGGGAGGTGGTCCAACATCGTCCCGACGAATGGCTGGTGAGAATAAAACTGGTCGGGTCGGAGCCGAGCGGCGTGGCGGGCGGCGGCTCAGCCCTCGACGAGGTCGTCCAATCGCCGCCAACTGAGTTGCGTCCGCGCGCCCGGTTCGGCCGCGGTGAGCGCCCCGCAGGCGTTAGCGACCGCCAGCGCCCGCTCGTAGGTGGCTCCGTCGAGGCGGGCGGCGATGAAGCCCGAGGCGAAGGCGTCGCCCGCGCCGGTCGTGTCCACCGCGTCGACGGGGTAGCCGGGGTGGACGTGTCGGTCGTCGCCGTCTCTGACCTCCGCGCCGCGCGGGCCGTGTTTGAGGACGAGCGTCGTCCGCGCGAGCGCTTCGGCCACGTCGGATACGGGTTCGGCGTCGGCGTTCCGGCCGCGCTGGACCGCCGCCTCGCCGAGCGCGGTGGCGGCCTCGCGGTCGTTGAGAAAGACGTAGTCAACCTCGCGGAGCGCGTCGGCGTAGCCCCGGTCGCCCACGCGCCGCCCGGGGTCGAAGCTAACCGTCGTCTCGACCTCGTGGGCCCGTCTGGCGAGCGTCGCGGCCGTGTCGGGCGACTGGCTCGTCAGGTGGAGGTGGTCGGCCGACGCGAGCGGGTCGGTCGGGAGGTCGGTCGCCTCGAACGCCTCGTTGACGCCGGGCGAACCGAGGACGAACACCTCGCCCGCGGCGTCGACGACGATGTACTTGACCGTGGTCGGGCCGCGGTCGACGCTGACGACGTGGCGGCAGTCGACGCCCTTCGAGGCGAGTTCGGCGACGGCGGCGTGGCCGTGTTCGTCGTCGCCGACGCTCCCGAGGAGCGCGGCGGGCACGTCGAGGCCGACGAGGCCGCTGGCGACGTTGGCGGCGCTGCCGCCGCCCGCGCCGACCCGCGACTCGACGGTCGCCTCGCCGTCGGGCTCCGGCAGCGCGTCCACGCGGAGGGTGACGTCCCAGTTCACGTGGCCGGCGCAGATGACACGGGACATGCGTCCCCGTAGGTCGGTTCGCCGGTGGGATAACTCCCCCGGGTCGGGCGACGGGAGCGCGAAGAAAAAGCGAGAGTGCGGAGGCGGGCGGCCCCCCGAACGGGGTCGCGGCCTCAGCCGGCGATGGCGAACAACAGGAGGTTGTGGACGCCGGGACCGAGACCGACGGCGGCGACGAGGCCCAAGAGGAGCGCCCCCTCGGTCGGGTCTTCGCGGACGTAGTCGGCGAGTAAGGCGACCACGAAGCCGGCCACGACGAGTTTCACGAGGACGAACAGCCAGCCGACGCCGATGACCTCCGCGGTCGGGAGCGCCGCGGCGGCTTCGAGGATGACGCGCGACAGCGGCGTCCGCTCGCCGAAGCCGAGCACGTCGATGCCGACGGCGGTCGACAGCGCGTCGAGGGCGTGCCCGAAGATTGCGAGCAGGCCGAGCGACCCCGCGGCGGCCGCCTCGGGTGCGACCCGGGTCACGATTCGCCAGGTCAACGGAGTGGCCGCGAGCGCGGCGACGAGGGCGACGCCGGGCCAGACGACGGAGAGCGTCCCGGCGGCGAGGCCGATAAAGAGCGCAAAGCCGGCGAGTCCGGCCGCGACGAGCGCGCCGGGTACCGCGAGCGCCGTTGGCGAGTCGAGGTCGGCCGCGTCGAGCGCGAGCCACGACGCGCCGGCGACGACAGCCACGGAGAGATAGACCGCGGGCGTGCCGGCGAGCGGTTCGACCGCGGGCGGGAGCGCGTCGATGACGTAGAGGACGTGCAGCGCCGACCCCGACACCATCCACGGGACGAGTGCGGCGACGTGGGCGGGCGTGACCGTCGGTCGCGTGCGACGCAGTCCGACGCCGACGCCGACGAGTCCCGCGACGAGGGCGACGAGGTAGGGAAGCGGCGGGAGCGCGAATCCCTCGGGGAGAATGGCCATGCAGGAGGCGCGGCGGGGCGGCGTGAAAGCCTTACGTTCTTTAGCCTCGGGTCGCCTCGACAGGGTATGAACCGAGCCGACCTCGCCGCCCGTATCGACCACACGGTCCTCGGACCCGAGACGACGATGGCCGACGTGGAGGCCGTCCTCGACGACGCCGACGAGTGGGGGATGAACGCCTGCATCCCGCCGTGCTACGTCGCCGAGGCGAGCGAGTACGCCCCGGACGTGTTGCTGGCGACGGTCGTCGGCTTCCCCCACGGCCAGCACACGACGACGGCCAAGCGCGAGGAGGCCGTCGACGCGTGGCAGGCCGGCGCGGACGAACTGGACATGGTCATCAACGTCGGTCGGCTCAAAGCCGGCGAGGACGAACTCGTGACCGAGGACATCTCGGAGGTCGTCGCGGCCGTCCCGATTCCCGTGAAGGTCATCATCGAGACGGCGCTCCTCACCGAGGAGGAGAAGCACCGCGCCTGCGAGGCGGCCGTCGAAGCCGACGCCGCCTTCGTCAAGACCTCGACCGGCTTCGCCGACGGCGGCGCGACGGTCGAAGACGTGGCGCTCATGGCCGAGTACCTGCCCGTCAAGGCCTCCGGCGGCGTCGGCTCCTACGACGAGGCGCTGGCGATGTTCGAAGCCGGCGCGGAGCGAATCGGCGCGTCGTCGGGCGTCGATATCGTCTCCGGCGCGCCCGAAGAGTAAGTCGGCTGTCTGGCGGTCTTGTAGTTTTGCAGTTTTGCGGTTTCGCGGTTTCGTGAACGTCGCGTCCGTCGCGGGCCCAACATTGATTATTCGACTCCCGAGAACCCAGTACCATGCTCCGAGGCGGACCCGTCGTTCAAATCGGCGTGATTCTCGTGTCAGTACTGGGGCTCTGGGTCGGCGCACGGCTGTTGGTCGACGCCGCCGTCCGGTCGGCTCGGCGGTTCGGCCTCTCGGAGCTCACTATCGGGCTGACAATCGTCGCAATCGGGACATCGACGCCGGAGCTCTCGGTCGCGGTCGACGCCGCGTACAAGGGGTTGGGCGACATCGCGGTCGCCAACGTCCTCGGCTCGAACATCTACAACGTGGCGTTCGTGTTGGGCGTCATCTCGCTGCTCCGGGTGATTCCGGTCGCGGAGTCGCTCATCTCCCGCGACGGTGCCGCCCTGCTGGCGAGCACGCTCCTCGGCGGACTGGTCCTGTTCGACCTCCGGGTCACGAGGCTCGAAGGCGTCCTCTTAGTCGGGGCGTTCGTCGCCTACACGGCGTATCTGCTCCGCGGCACCCAGACGGAAGCCGATGGAGTGACCGGGCAACCGACCGAGCAATCGACCGACCAACCGCTCGGCGACGGCGGCGTGACCCGCCCGATAACCGAACGAATCGACTTCCCCGGGCGAGACGCCGTGTTCCTCGTGGGCGGGTTGGCGCTGGTGGTGGTGAGCGGCGACTACATGGTGCTCGCCGCCTCGGAACTGGCCCGCGGTGCCGGCGTCTCCGAGTGGGTCATCGGCGGAACAATCGTCGCGGCGGGGACGTCGACGCCGGAGTTCGCCGTCTCGCTCGTCGCGCTTCGACGGGGGAGTCTCGGCGTCTCGGTGGGCAACGTCGTCGGGAGCAACATCCTCAACATCACGGGTATCGTCGGCGTCGCGGCAATCGCCAGCCCGCTCGCGGTGAGCGCCTCGGCGCTCGGGACGCTCGCGTGGCTCGTCGCGGTCACTCTCCTCATAGTCGCCGCGCTCTGGACCGGGAGAGTCCTCTCCCGGTTGGAGGGTGCCTTCTTCGCGACCTCCGAGGTCACGCGGTGGATACTGGGGCTCATCTGAGGGTAGCGGTCACCCGAGGCGGCCCTATCGAGCGCCCCCTGAACTGCTCTCCTACTCGGCCCGCAGCGCAACGAGTCGCCGTGGTCCGTCGTCGCCGCCCGATTCGACGACGAACAGCGCGTCGTGGGCGGGTGTCGGGCCAGTTAGCGCGCGACCCGCGACCTCGTATCGCCAGCGCTCGGCCCCGACGCGAGTGTCGTCGAGGCCGACGCCGCCGCCGGCGTCGTAGGCGACGACGCCGCCGCTCTTGCTCGTGTCCGAGACGAATACCGTATCACCGGCACCCGCTGGCGGGGCGAAGAAATCGTCGCCGGCCGCCCACGAGGGGGAGCCAGCGCGCTTGTCGAAGGCGTCGAGGCCGGTCCCGTCGGTCGAAAAGACGCGCCGGGGACCGACGACCAGCGAGCCGTGCGGCGAGGGGTCTTCGCGGTGCCAGCCCACGGCACCGGCGCGGAGGCCGCCTCTGAGTCGGGCGACGCCCGCGCCGAAGAAGCCCGCGAACACGTCGTTCGACTCGGCGACCGCGAGCGCCTGCACGCCGCCGGGGAGTTTGGTTCGCCACTCTCCGCTCGCGCCGTGTTCGGTGCCCTCGTCGCGGAACGTGAACACTTCGCCGCCCTCCGTCCCCGCGACGACGGTGTCGTACCGGGCCGCGAGGGACCGAACCGCGCCGAACACCTCCTCGCGCCACTCGACGGTCCCGTCGCTGGCGCGGACGCGGTAGAGATTCCCCGCGGTGTCAGCGGCGTAGAGGCGGTCGCGGTCCGGTTCGGGCCGGACGACGGGTGCCCAGACGCTCGACTCGGTCGGCGCGTGCCACGCTTCCTCGCCGTCGTGGGTGTACGCGAGCACGCCAGTTCTGGTCCCGACGTGGCCGACGTAGACGCGCTCCGAATCGACCGTCACCGACGAGCGGAACCCGCTCTGGGGGTCGCTTTCGACCGACCACAGCTCGGTGCCGTCGGCGACCGAAAACGCCCGGAGGCGCTCGCTGGTGGCGAAGTACACCGTCTCGTCGAACACGACCGGGCGCGCCAGTTCGAGGCCGTTCACGTCGATGCCCCACGACTCGTCGGGCTCCGACGCCGGGCCGGTCGCACGGGGGTTGTAGCCCGTCCCCTCGGGGGAGAAGTACGGATGCGGCCAGTCGGCGCGCCCGTCGCCCGTAGAGCCCCCGTCGCCGCCGACACAGCCCGCGAGTCCGGCGGCCGCGCCGGTTCCGAGGGTCCCGAGGAAAGCACGTCTGGATAGGTCCGCGTCGGGGTGTCTCACGACTCTGACCCTCCCGCGTTCGCGGCTGCCTCCCCGGTCGCGGTCGTCCCCGCAGTCGCGGTCGTCCCCGCGCTCGACCCGTCGGCGTCGCCGACGACGGTCATGCTCAGCAGGCCGTCGTCGCGGACGACCGGGCAGTACACCCGCCGGTCGGTCGCGGCGAGCGAGTGGCCGACGTAGCGCCCGAGCGAAATCGACCAGCGCTCGCGGTCGCCGAACAGGCCGCCGTCGTCGGTTCGGTTCAGCGCGACCAGTTCGCCCTGCCCGGTGCCGACGTAGACCGTGTCGCCGACGATACTCGCGGCGGAGACGCTCTCTCTCGGGTCGTACGTCCATCGTTCCTCGCCGGTCGCGCTGTCGAGCGCGCGGAGCGACCCGCGGGCGGCGTAGAGGCGCTCGCCGTCGAACGCGAGTCGCCTGTGGACGCCGCGGTCGTCCTCCCAGACCACGTCGCCGTTGCGCCGTTCGAGCGCGGCGATGCGGTCCCAGCCCGCGAGGTACACCCGCTCGTCGCCGACGACCGGCGCGACGGCCTCGACCGTCTCGGTCGGTGCCTGCCAGTAGGCGCTGCCGTCAGTTCCGAGGCAGTAGAGCCGCTGTCCCTCGGTGACCACGAAGACCGAGTTGAGGTTGACCGCGAGGGGACGCCGGACAGCGCCGAACAGCGACCGCGTCCACCTGACTTCTCCGGCGTCGATGTCCACCGCGCAGACGCGCTCGTCGTCGAGACCGAGAAACAGCGTCTCGCGGTCGTTGGAGAACGCCGGCGGCGTCTGCGGGCGGCCGGGGAGTTCGATGGTCCGGAACTCCCGACCGGTCCGGGCGCGGTAGAGCACGAGCCGGTTCGGGCCGTGGACCGTCACTCCAAGCGAGTAGACGACTCCGTCGAGGACGACCGGGGCGGTCCAACTGTCGCCCTGTGCGTTCCACAACTCCTCGCCGGTGGCCGGGTCGATTGCCCGCATCTGGTCGCCGGGCGTGTAGGCCACCCCGTCGGCGACGACGGGTTCGATGGAGTCCATCCCGAAGTCGGGTTCGTACTCGACGGTGGGGTCAGAGACGGCGGTGCCTTCGCGGAGGAACGCGGTGTTGGCGTCGTCGTGGGCGTAGGTCCGCCAGTCGCTTTCGAAGCGGACGCCCTCGGGGAAGTCGTCGTCAGTTTGTCCCCGGTCGCCGCCGAGGCACCCGGCGAGGCCGACGGCTGCGCCCGCCCCGAGTAGGCGAAGCACGCCGCGACGGGTGCTGGTGCTGCTGGTGCCTGCGGCGGGCGGAGGCGAACTGCGGGCGGCGGACGAAGCCACGCTGTCGGTCGCGGCCGAGTCGTGGGCGGAGGGCGAATCGGGAGGGTTCCTGCGGGAACGCATCTACCACAACTGCACAACACCGTGACAAGTAACTTTTCGCCGGGAGCGGTGAGGGCGCGAAAACGAAGGGGACGCTGGGATGCGGAACAACGTGAAAAACGGACGAAAAACCGAGGTACTGGGGCCGAACTCGTCGGCTCAGGCCGCGGGTCTGGTACGGCGGGCGGCCGAGCGGTCGTGCAGCATGCTGCCGAGCGCGCCGCCG
>NZ_LOPW02000005.1:288164-294353 GCF_001469875.2 Haloferax marisrubri
ATGATGACGACGGCCGCCGCGAACACGGTCAGGCCGAAGAACACGCCCGCGAACAGGACGTTCATAATCACGAGGCCGATGGCGACGATAATCGAGCCCAGCGTCGTGCCGACGAGGCCGTTGAGCGCACCGTCGGCCATCCCGGTCGTGACGAGGTAGCCGGCGACGAGGCCGCCGATGATACCCGTGAGGATGTAGCCGACCGTTGGCAGGGTGACGTTCGTGAAGGGGACCGTGAGGCCGCCGAGGATGCCGACGACTACGGTCGCGATGAACCCGTAGGCGATGGCGCGCATGTTGAACTTCATAGCGACTCTAAATACAACGCATGAGGTAATGAATTATATTCGTCTTTTGACGGATAATACGGCCGATGCGAGACTCCTCGGGGGCGGAGCGTCCGTCCGGCGCGATGCTCCGTCGGCCGTGTTCGTGCGGACGGAGGTCACGGCGTAGTGCGGAGGAGGCACTCACGGAGCGCGCGAACGAGCCTCGTGAGGCGCTATCACGGCCCGCGGACGCCGGCAGTCTCGGGGGAGACCGCGGCGTTTTTGCCCGCTGACCCGGTACGTGGGGTAACCGAATGGCCCGATACCACATCGAGACATACGGCTGTACCTCGAACCGCGGCGAGAGCCGCGCCATCGAGAGCGCGCTCCGCGACGCCGGTCACTACCGCGTCGACGGGCCCGAGGAGGCCGATGTCGCCATCATGAACACCTGTACGGTCGTGGAGAAGACGGAGCGGAACATGCTCCGTCGGGCCAAAGAGCTGGAGGCGGAGACGGCGGACCTCATCATCACGGGCTGTATGGCGCTCGCGCAGGGCAACGACTTCCGCGAGGAGGGCATCGACGCCCAGATTCTCCACTGGGACGACGTGCCCACCGCCGTCACGAACGGCGAGTGTCCGACCCCCGGTCCCGGCGTCGAACCCGTCTTGGACGGCGTCGTCGGCATCCTGCCTATCGCCCGCGGCTGTATGTCGAACTGCTCGTACTGCATCACGAAGTTCGCCACCGGCCGGGTCGATTCCCCCTCGGTCGACGAGAACGTCGAGAAGGCGCGAGCGCTCGTCCACGCCGGCGCGAAGGAACTCCGCATCACGGGGCAGGACACCGGCGTCTACGGCTGGGACAAGGGCGACCGGAAGCTCCCCGAGCTACTGGACCGCATCTGCACCGAAATCGACGGCGAGTTCCGCGTCCGCGTCGGCATGGCCAACCCCGGCGGCGTCCACGGCATCCGCGACGAGCTCGCCGCGGTGTTCGCCGAACACGACAAGCTCTACAACTTCATCCACGCGCCGGTGCAGTCCGGTTCCGACGAGGTGCTCGAACACATGCGCCGCCAGCACCGCGTCGATAAGTTCAGAGAAATCGTCGAGACGTTCGACCGTGAACTCGACTACTGGACGCTCTCGACGGACTTCATCGTCGGCTACCCGACCGAGACCGACGAGGACCACGAGCGGTCGATGGAACTGCTCCGCGAGATTCGCCCCGAGAAGGTCAACGTCACGCGCTTCTCGAAGCGCCCCGGCACCGACGCCGCCGACCTGAAGGGCCTCGGCGGGACGCTCAAGAAGGAGCGCTCCAAGGAGATGTCCGAGGCGAAGATGGACATCGTCGCCGCCGCCTACGACGAGATGGTCGGCGCGGAGCGCGAGGTGCTCGTCGTCGAGGAGGGAACCGGCGACTCCGTGAAGTGCCGCGACGAGGCCTACCGCCAGATAATCGTCCAGAACGCGACCGAACACGGCCTCGAACCCGGCGACTTCGCCCGCGTGAAGGTGACCGCCCACCAGACCGTCTACGCCTTCGCCGAACCGGTCGAGGCACAGCCCGAACCGCGGGAGCCGACCGCCGCCTGAGCGGCCGATTCTCCGCCGAATACGCGCCGTTCCGCCGACTCACACTCGTTTCTCAGTTCTCGTCGCGCCCGCGGACGCCGTCCTCGCCGACCCGGAGAAACATCCCTTTCGACGCCGGCGCGGTCGGTTCGAACCCCCAGCGCTCGTAGTAGCCGTCCACGTCGGCGAGGAGGTTCATGAAGGCCGACGGCGGGGCCTCGCGGTCGAGGTAGTCAACGAGCGCGTCCAGCACGCGAGTACCGAGGCCGCGGCCCTGATGGTCGGGGTGGACCGCCACGTCGACGACCTGAAACACGGTGCCGCCGTCGCCGACGAGCCGACCCATGCCGACTGTCTCGTCGCCGGTCGCTCCCTCGAAGACGACGCGCACGCCGAAAATCGTGTTCGGAACGCCGCGCTCGGCGGCCGCGAGAGACCGGGGAGGCATCCCGGCGGCGTCGCGGAGAGACACGTACGTTTCGGGGTCGGGAAACTCGGAGACGAGTCGGTAGTCGTCGGTCACGATTCGACCGTCGCGCCACCCGGTCCTAACGGTTTCTCTCACGCCGGCGTCGGCAACAAGATTGATAGCGACGCGAGGGGTGACAGCACCCGTGTCCGACGACAGCCCATCGGAGGCCCAAGCGTTCGCGAGAGACGCGCTGGAGACGGTCGCCGTCGTCGTCGCGGTCGGTGCGGTGCTCTTCGCGGTGAGCGGCGTGTGGCCCCCGATGGTCGCCATCGAGAGCGGGAGCATGCAACCCACGCTCGAACGCGGCGACCTCGTCGTCGTGACCGCGGAGGGTCGCTACGGCGGCCCCGCGGCCGACGACTACGGCGTCGTCACGGCGAACGCGAGCGAGGGGTACGGACGACTCGGCGGATCAGGCGACGTCGTCGTCTACGACGCGCCGTCGCGCGCCGGTTCACCCGTCATCCACCGCGCCGTCTTCTGGGTCGAGGACGGCGAGAACTGGTACGACCGGGCCAACGAGTCCTACGTGGACGGCGCGGACTCCTGTGCGGAACTCCTGAACTGCCCCGCGCCGCACGCCGGCTACGTCACCCGCGGCGACAACAACGACTACTACGACCAAGCGCGGGGCATCGCCTCGCCCGTCCGCCCCGACTGGGTGCGGGCGAAAGGCCAATTCCACGTGCCGTATCTCGGAGCGCTGCGGCTGGAAGCCCAGAGGCTGTTTTGAAAAACAGCCGGCGAATCAGCGACCGTCGCCGCCGTCGGGCGAGAACATGGTGTAGCGCTCCGTCTCGTCGTCTTCCTTCCACTCGCCGAGTTCCCGCGGGTCGATGTGGACGAACACGTCGTCGACCTCGTCGATGTTCCGAATCGCCTGCACGACCCACGTCTCGATGTCGTGAGCCTCGGCAATCGTCATGTCGCCTTCGACCTCGATGTGGAGGCTCACGTCGATTTCGGGGCCGACGTAGTGGGCGACCACGTCGTGTGCGCCGTAGACGTCGGGGTGCGACAGGGCGGTCTGGACGATGAGCGCCCGGAGGTACTCCGGCGGGGCGGCCCCGACGAGGTAGTTCACGTTGTCGCGGACGATTTCGTAGCCGGTGTAGACGATGCCGATGGAGACGACCATGGCGGCCAGCGGGTCCAAGATGGGGTAGCCGAACTGGCCGCCGACCACGCCGACGAGCGCCGCGCCGGCGGTGAGGATGTCGTTTCGGTTATCGACGCCGGCGGCGACGAGCGCGGGCGAGTTCTGCTCGCGGCCGACCGAGTAGCAGTAGCGGTAGAGGACGTACTTGGCCGCCGCCGCGACGACGAGGACGACGACGCCGAGCACCCCCGCGTCCCCGCCGTAGGTTCCGGCGAGGATGCTGGACGTGCTCTGCCAGAGAATCGCCCCGCCGCCGGCGAAGATACCGACCGCGACGAAAAGCGAGACGAACGGCTCGATTCGCTCGTGGCCGTGGGGGTGTTCCCAGTCCGGCGGCTTCGTCGTCAGGTAGAGGCCGCCGAGGATGATGGTGCTGTAGACAACGTCCGAGAGACTGTTGACCGCCTCGGACCCGAGGGCCAGACTCCCGGTCGTCCACCACACGCCGCCCTTCCCGAGGACGAGAAGCAGATTCGCCGCGAGGACGACGAACCCGACCCGACGGATGGCCCGCTTTCGCTCCATTACCGTGGCTTTCGGGAGTGGGGTTCAAATGCGCTTCGGGCCGGAGCGGCCTATTAGACGCACTCGACGTGAGTTTTAGAGTCAGTCTAATTCGAAGTAAACCGCGTCGTCGTCGCCGTCGACGGCCGCGCCGTCGAGCCCGGCGAACGCCTCGTGCAACTGGTCGTAGGAGTCGTCGAGGGCCTGCACGAGCACTTTCGTGTCGGAGATGACCGGCATGAAGTTCGTGTCGCCGCTCCACCGCGGGACGACGTGGGTGTGGAGGTGGTCGTCGATGGAGCCGCCGGCGGCCGAGCCGCCGAGGTTCTCACCCGCGTTGCAGCCGTCGGGGTCGAAGGCGGCGTCTAACGCGGTGAGCGTCTTCGACTTGAGCCGGGCGTGGTCGAGGAGTTCCACGTCCGAGAGGGCGGCGAACTCGCCGGTGTGGCGGTACGGGATGACCATGACGTGCCCCGGCGCGTAGGGGTAGTTGTTCAGGAGGACGAACGAGTGCGGGGAACGGGCGACGATTTTGCTCTCTCGGTCGTCGTCGCGCTCGGGGAGCGCACAGAAGGGACAGCGGTCGTCGTCCGGGTCGTCGGCGTCGGTGTCCTGGTCGTCGTCGCGGGCGACCCACTCGATGCGCCACGGGGCGAACAGTTGGTCCATGTGGGTGGACTGACGTCGACGGCCAAGACGTTTCGGTTGGCTGAAAGCGGTTTTAAATCCGGGGGAGTGGAGGGGTGATGAAACCGCGCTCAACCCCGGACTATCAGCAAGTACCGAAGTACGACAATACTGAGTACAACACCGAATAACCCGTACTCAATGCTGGTCGCATAAAAATAGAACAAGAATCCAATTATCGAACTGGATACGAGAATGACTATCCAACTCCGTTTATGGTTCGTTTTTTTACTGTTCATTTTGTTGTTTATATAGTGTCAATTTCATTGAAAATAGTTGGTGCTCAGAGTGGAGCTAGAGCTACGCTTTATCTTGTACCTTCATCCACTTTCACTGTTCGGTGGCTAGTATTTGCATGGGAACTACCATCATCTTGAACTTGCACTTCTATTGTATGTTTGTAGTCACCTGCACTTCCCTGAAAGCCATAGTAATCACCCTCTGCGTAGACTGTGTAATAGCCTTCACCAACTCCACCAGATTCTGTTTCATAAGTAATTCCATTGAACTCTTCACCTACGCCACCAGCATTTCCAGAAAGTGAATATTCTGCGTAGGTGAGAATTCCATCTTTGACATCCCATTCCACTCTTGCCTGTAGCTTTGACTTCTTGTTAATTCCTGAACCTTTTTGTGATTTATATACAACATAATACTTTGTACTTGCAGCAGCTGAAGACCCAATCATGCCTATTGAGAGTCCACTGATGCCAGCTGTTGCTACCGCGGAACGCTTCAGAAAACTACGACGCGACCGTTGGTTATCCATTCTTTCGTTCATTATACTGGGGAACTCTCTTCAGAGGTCCAATCGCCGGTCTCGTCTCCTCTAATCTCGATTCTTGCAGTAACTGTGCGCCAATCTGCACCTAGCTCTAATTTGAACTGTCCTGACTCCCATGCTGTGAAATAGTTTGAGTAAATATCTGTTTGACCAGACATCCTAGAGCCTTTCACATAATGCCCTGCCAATGCGTTTGACTGTCCAAAACTGCTATGGCTCAGCTCAGAGTAGCCATTTCCTTCGCCATGTGCATACCACTGGAAGTTAGCTTCAAAGGTATATTCCACTGTTCCAGCGATAGTTTTTCCCTTGGTAACTACTTCGACATGTATCGGTTCTACCGAAGAGGCTGCTACAGAGGATGTTCCTGTGGATAATTCAGCAGTATCGTTCAGATCTAATTTTTCAACAGACCACTCGATATTTTCTGCATAAAAATCGAGTACTGCAGAAACCTGTTCTGGAGTTAAATCGTCAGCGATATCTGGATTGTTCAATGGATCATTCTCTTCGATAAATGAGCCAACTTCCTGACTGTTATTTGGGTTGAAGTTATATTTTTGAGAACTTTTCTTCTCCCTTGCCGAGCCTGTTTTTGCAAGACCGGCTACCCCAAGCAGAGATATCCCACCGATTTTCATCACATTTCTTCGGGTTGTATTATCTTCCATGATGCAAGTTGGTAAACATGTACCAACTATATATATATATATATATATATATATATATAT
>NZ_LOPW02000006.1:0-33316 GCF_001469875.2 Haloferax marisrubri
CACCCACCCACCCTCAGTGACGGCTTAGCGACGACTCAGCGGTGACCCAGCCATGACTCAGAACGACCCAGCGACGACCTAGTGGACCGACTACGAGCATGACTGACCCGAGTGAGAACTCGGAACCTCGGACGACGGAACTTCGGACGACATGTGTGTATTGTTCTCACGAACCGTCCTCTCTGCTCCCGGTCAATCTGTCGAAAAACAGCGGACAAAGTGGTGTTCGAAACCCAAGCCACTCCATTTTCAACGCCGTGACATTTGGTATCACGAGTATCCGATAAGTTATCCGTCTCCGTCCCCGAGCAAGAATGTGAGTGAAAATCAAGGGCGTCGAAATCTTCGAATGCCCAACGACAACGAGCTGTTCGCAGTCGTCACAGAGCACAACGGTGGCAACCACGTCCGAATCCGCTGTGAAGACGGAAAGAACCGCATGGGCCGCATCCCCGGCCGAATGAAGTACCGCACGTGGATCAACGAGGGCGACGTCGTCCTCGTCGAACCGTGGGACTGGCAGGACGAGAAAGCCAACATCGAATGGCGCTACACCGGCGAGGACGCGGACCAGCTTCGGCGCGAAGGCCACATTCAGTAATCATTTTCTCCGAAAGGAGAGTTTATCTCGCCTGACCCTCCAGCCGCGGCTCTACGATAGCCTCGCAGTTTCTCTCCAACGATATTCACTTAGCGCCGACAGAGCAGAACAGCGGACATAGTGGTGTTGTCCTCGCCGCGTCCGGCAGGTCGTCGCCGTCGAACAGCAGGATGGGGACGCCGTCAAACAGCAGGATGGAACAGAACGCGGAGGCGAGCGCGGACCGTCCGCCGGAGTACCGTTCGTTTCCGTTACTGCTTTCGCTTTCGCTTCCGCTCCCGCTTCTGCTTCCGCTCCCGTCTCACTCGAACACATCGACGAACTGCGGTTCGGAGAGTGTCTGCAGGTCACCCGGTGTGAGTCGGAACACCGCCTTAGGGGTTCCCGCGGCGGCCCAAATCCGGTCGAACGACTCGAACGTCGGGTCCGCGAGGACGGGACAGTCGGTTGCGTGGCAGGTCGGCGGCACGCCGCCGATGCTCCAACCGGTCGCCTCTTTCACCTCGCCGGGGTTGGCGCTTCGTACTGAACCTTGTTCGACGCCGAATTCGGAGGCGAGTGTGGCTTCGTCGACGCGGTTCGCGCCGCTCGTGAGGACGACGACCGTCTCGTCGCCGACGCGCATCACGATGCTTTTGACGATTTGGGCGACGTCGCACCCGACGGCGGCGGCCGCGTCGTCAGCCGTCTTGGTCCCTTCGGGAAACTCCTCGATAGTCACTTCGAACCCGTGAGAATCGCGTACTTGGTCGGCGAATTTGCGTGCCGTGGGATGCATGGGCAGGGATTCCGCCCCGTCGGATATGAACGTTCGCCGACGAGGCAGATACTGCGGTGAGACGATACCCTGACGGGAACCAGTTTCCGGGACCCGAGCTACCACTCCCCGTCGAGTCCGTCGCGAAGCGCCGCCACGTCCGTCTCGTCGTTGAAGTTGTGGAACGACGCGCGGACCGCCTTCGGCTCGGGAAGCGTCCGGACGACCACTCCCGCCGACTTGAGCCGCTCGACCGCCCCCTCCGGGTCAGGGACTTCGAACGAGACGAGCCCCGACTCCGGGTCGGCTGGGCTCAACAGCTGGCCCTCCGGGACGGTTTCGATGAACTGGCTCGCGAGGTCGCGAACGTGTTCCTCGGTTCGGTCGAGGCCGACGCGCTCGGCGATGTCGATCGCCTCTCGGAGCGCGACGTGCGGCGCGGGGTTGGTGGTTCCGACCTCGAAACGCTTGGCACCCGGTGCGAAGTCGAGGCCGTCGGCGTTCGGCTCCGTGACGCCGCGGTAGCCGACGGCGTGCGGTTCGATGTCCTCGGCGACGTCGCGGCGGACGTACAGGAAGCCCGCTCCCCACGGCCCGAGTAGCCACTTGTGGCCCGCGCCGGCGACGATGTCCGCTCCCCACTCTTCTACATCGACGGGATACTGGCCGAACGACTGGACCGCGTCGACCACCGACAGCGCGCCGGCGTCGCGGGCGATGTCGGCGAGTTCGCGCACGGGGAGTCGCGTCCCGTAGTTCCACGTCAGGGCGCTGAAACAGACGAGGTCGGCGTCGGCGACGGCCTCTGCGTACTGGTCCATATCGAGCCGCCCCGCGTCGCTCTCGACGACGCGGACCTCGACGCCCTCGCGTTCGAGCCGCCGCCACGGGAGGATGCCCGCCGGGTGTTCGAGGTCGGTTCGGACGACCACGTCGCCCGGTTCCCAGTCGAGCGCGGTGGCGATGCGGTTGATGCCGTCGGTGGTGCTCTGGGTCAGCGCCACCTCCTCAGTTTCGGCACCGATGAACGCGGCTACGTCCTCGCGGACGGCCTCGTAGGCGTCGAACGCGGTCGGATAGGGGCCGTCGTCGCCCGGCGATTCGTACTCGTGGTATTCGAGGAACTCGGTCGCCCGCTCCACGATGGGGCGCGGACTCGGACCGTGCGCGCCGGTGTTGAGATACGTGACTTCGTCGAGGGCCGGAATCGTCGTTCGGAGTTCGTCTGGTGTCATAGTTCGTTGTCGGGTGTCATCGTGAGTTGTTCTCTCGTCGTCCGCGTCGCGAAGGAGTCGTGCCTGCTGGTGACACGTCCGTCGAATCAAACGTTCTGGTACCACTATCGAATTGCCGCAACAGCTCGTCGGGGAGTCGGGCGTACACCTCGGCGTTGCCGGCGAGCGCCTCGACCGTGGTGAACTCGTCGGTCGCGTGGGCCGTCTCGGTTCCCAGCCCGAACTCGACGGTCGGGACGCCCGCGTTGCGCATCCGCTTCGCGTCGCCGCCGCCGGTCGCGCTCCGGCGGTACACGCGCCCGCCGGTGACGCCCGACGCGACCGAGCCCACGGCGTTTGCCAGCGGGCCGTCGGGGTCCTCGAACGTCCCGACTGACCAGTCCGCGTCCGAGATTTCGACGCCGTCGTGACCGGCGACCACCTCCCGGACGGCGTCGAGTACAGCCTCCGTCTCGACGCCCGCCGTCACGCGAATGTCGAGTTTCGCCCGCGCCGCGGCGGGGACGACGTTCACCCGGTCGCCGCCCGAGAGGACGCCGAGATTGGCCGATGGACGCTCGAACAGCTCTCGCGCCGCGTCTTCGCCGAACCGCGGCGCGTAGTACTCCGCGGACTCCTCGACGAGCGCCCGCACCGCGGGGTCGAACTCGAACCGATAGTCTCCGAGCGTCGATTCGATGTCTCTCACGGCGCCGTAGAGGCGATGAATCGCGTTTGCCCCGAGTATCGGCCGAGAGCCGTGGGCGGCGGTCCCCGCGGCTTCGAGTTCCAACCAGATGCTCCCGCGGTCGGCGACGGTCACCGAGTGCCGGTCGCCTTCGCAGGTCGTCTCGCCGATGACGCAGGCGTCCGCGGAGAGTCCGCGCCGGTCGAGAAGCGTCGGTAACCCCGCCTTCCCGGCGACTTCCTCGTCGCTCACGAACGCGAACACGAGGTTCGTCGCCGGTATCGTCTCGGTTTCGACGTACGCCTTCGCCACCGCGAGCATCGCGGCGACTGCCCCCTTCATGTCGGTCGCGCCGCGTCCGTAGAGCCGGTCGCCCTCTCGCTCGCCGAGCGGGTCGCGCGTCCACTCGTCAGCCTCGAACGGGACCGTATCGAGGTGCCCCAACAGGGCGAGCGTCCGGTCGGTTGCACCCGGGAGCGTCGCCACGAGATTCGGCTTCGTCGGGTCCGAGGCGACGCGCTCGGTCTCGACACCGAGGTCGGAGAAGAACGACTCGACCCACGACGCGAGTTCCCGCGTGTCTCCCGGCGGGTTCTGCGTGTCGTGGCCGACGAGCGTCGCCGCGAGGTCGACGATGTCCTCGCGGTGCTCGCGGAGGTAGGCGACGGCGGGTTGGTCGCTGGACATTGGCTCTCTGTCCGAGCGTACGCACTGCGGACGAATAAGTTTGTGCTAAAAATACAATACTGTTGCCGCAGAACAACCGCCTGTGATTACTTACTGAAAAATGCTGATTTCGGTCGCCCGCGGTCGAAGACTACTCAGCTAGTTCGGCGCAGTCGACCTCTGCAGGGTCGCGGAGTTGGAGCCCGATTCGGAGGTCCAGACGACGCGGATGACTTCACCAGACCATGAGGTATCGCTACCGGCGGTACCAACAGTAATCAGCGCGCTATCACCTGCGCTGACTTGGTCGCTGAAGGCCGTTGATTCGATGTAGTTCGTGCCGTCTGGGGCAGCCCCATCAATCGAAATGCTCAGTCGGTCGGCGTCAACTGCATCACCAGATTCGTGGGTGATCGTCACTTGTGCCTCGTCATCCGCCCCGCCGTCGTTGTCGTAGTCGAACGCGAAACTCGCTTGTGGAGCGGTGTCGCCGACTTGGTCACCGAGACCGAGGACGAAGGTACCGATGACGGCCGCGAGAATGACGGTAATCGCGACCATGAGGATGACGCCGATGACCGGCGAGACTGCGCGGGATTCTGTGAAGATTCTCTTGATTTGCATAGTTTCTCTCCTAGGTGTGCCGGACGAGAGGCGACCGTTGAGGAAAAATTCGAATCGGTCCTCGAACGCTTGCCTGCTAACCTAACAGATAGCCTGACGTTCTCCGAGGATATAAACTAGTATTGAGAAGACGTTTCACGTCTCATGCGTGTTCCGTACCAGAATCGGGGAACGCTGTCGCTCTCGGGGTGACGTTCGAAAAAATTGAGGTTCGTTGGCTGTGACGCTGCGGACCGTTCAGGCGTTGTAGGTGTACTTCTGCAGGGTCGCAGAGTTGGAGCCCGATTCGGAGGTCCAGACGAGGCGCACTTCGTCGCCGCTGTCGAGTTCCTCGATGCCATCAAGCTCGATGACGATGGTTTCACCGGCGTTCATGTTGTCGTCAGCACCGTCGTTCTTCGTCACGGTTGGTGCGGTCAGGTCCGACGGGACGACGACACTCAGGTCGTCGCTGGCGATGGCGTCACCGCTTTCGTGCGTGATAGTGATTTCCTGCGCACCGTCGTACTCGAAGCTGAAACTCGCCTGCGGGGCGGTGTCGCCGACCTGGTCGCCGAGACCGAGGACGAAGGTACCGATGACGGCCGCGAGGATGACTGTGATCGCGACCATGAGGATGACGCCGATGACTGGCGAGACTGCGCGTGATTCGCTAAGGAATTTCTTGATATCCATTGTTCTACCCAGGACCGGCCTCAGACCCACCTCGTGCCCACCTGCACGGGACCTCGAGCGGCCACATGTTCCGGCTCCTGTTGGCTTTCCGTATGTTCCGGATATATTTAATTTCGCAGCGACTTACCGGTCTATTCGGCGGGTTAGGACGCTCCTAACGCCAGAATTCGGGATTTAAGCCGTTCCATCCCACCTGGATACCATCGGCAGGTACGTTCGGTGTTGAACCGCCGTTTCGAGGCGCTATACGCTCGAACTCGTCTCACTCACCCGCTCGACGCGCCCGCTCGAACCCTCACGCCCCCGAGTTTCTGCGGACATGGTGGTGTGGGTGCGGGCGGGTCGCCGCCCCGACGCGCGCGCTTCACACGCGCTCCGCTCGCGGGAGTGGAAAATCGGAGAGACGACGGAAAACGTCGGTAAAGAGCCTACTGCGTGGCGTTCCAGAAGCGCGGCGTCGACTCGAAGTCTATCTTCGCGTCGGAGGGCGCGCGCTCGTAGAGCGCGTCGTGGACGGCCTCGTAGGCCGCGCGCGGGCCTTCCTGTGCGAGTTTCGGGTGGTCGCGGGTGTCGAAGACGACCCGCCAGGTCCCGTTCGTGAGGTGAAGTCCGAGGATGTACTTCCCGCGGACGTTCACGACCATCTGGTAGGCGTGCTGAACCGTCTCACCGTCGCGTTCGATGTTGTAGCCGCGGACGGCGACGGCCTGCTGAATCGCCTCCTTCGTCTCGAGTTCGGCGACGAACGACTTGGGGACGGCCCGCCCGGGGAGCGATTCGACGAACGGTTCGCTCACGGTCGCACCACCTCGCGTCGCGCACCTGTCGGTTCCATCGTACCCTATCTGGGCGGCCGAGCGGGTATATGCGATACGGTCTCCGGCGGCGGCGCGGGTCCGGACTCCCGCCGACTCGCGTCGCCCCGCGTTCCGAGCGAAGCGCCTTTGGGGCTCTGCGCGCGCAGACGAACCGTGAACTCCAACGCGCACCACGTCGGTCTCACCGTCCACGACCTCGATTCGACGCTCGAATTCTACCGCGACGCGCTCGACCTGCCGGTCGTCTCCCGCTTCGAAGTCGGCGGCGAGGAGTTCGCGACGGCCGTCTCGGTCGACGGCGCGTCGGCGCGGTTCGCCCACCTCGACGGCGGCGACGTGCGCGTCGAACTCGTCGAGTACGACCCGGTCGGTGCCGACACCGACGAACCGACGCTCAACCGCCCCGGCGCGACCCACCTCGGGCTCTCGGTGGACGACGTCGACGCCGCGGTCGCCGAACTCCCGTCGGACGCCGAGACGCTCAGCGAACCGCAGACGACCGAAAGCGGCACCCGAATCGCGTTCGTCCGCGACCCCGAGGGGAACCTCGTCGAACTCCTCGAAGCCTGAACTGACGGTGTGAGGGACCACACCGCTCGCCGGGTCAAATTGCGTTAATAATACAATACCGAAGCGAACTACTCCTCGTTCGGAACCCACACCTGCGGTCGCTCCGCTCCGACCGGCAGTTTCAGCGTCACGGCCGTCCCCCCGAGGGGAGACGGTTCCAACTCCATGCTTCCACCCGCCTTTCGCACGACCCAGTGGACCAGCCACAGGCCCATCCCGGTCCCGTGTTCGAGCGGGGTCTCCTCGCCGCGCTTGATGACTCGCCACTCCTCGTCGGGGATGCCGGGACCGTCGTCGGCGACGCGGACGACGAGTTTCGAGTCGTCGTCTTCGGTCCGGAACACGTCGATGTGAACCGTCTCGCCGCCGTGCTTGAGCGCGTTCGCGATTAACTCGTCGAGCGCCGCGCCGACGCGGCTGTCGACTCGCGCGGAGAGCGCCGTCTCGATGTCCGTTCGTATCGTCGCTTCGGAGTACGTCGATTCGCCCCGCGACACGGCGTTCTCGACGAGCGTCGAGACGCGCCGCGGCGTCCCCTTCGATTCGAGGGCGTCCGAGACCGTCTGGGCCTTCTCGGAGAGCGCCACGAGTTCGCCCGCCGCCTCGACGATGGTCTCGGCGGTGTCGGCGAGTTCCTCGTCCGTGCCCGCGCTCTGGCGAATCATCTCCGCGTAGCCCTCGATGACGTTCATCCGGTTTCGGAGGTTGTGCCGGAACATCCGGTTGAGGACGCCGAGCCGCTGTCGGGTTAGCTCCGACTCGGTGATGTCCGACTGGATGGCGACGTAGCCGTGGATGTCGCCGTCGCTCGCGATGGGCGCGATGGTCTGTATCGCGGTGTAGAGTTCACCGCCCTTCCGACGGTCGATAATCCGCTCCTGCCACGTCTCCCCGGACTGGATGGTCCGCCACAGCCGGTCGTAGTACGCGTCCGGCATCTCGCCCGAACCGAGTATCGACGCGGGTTCGCCGACGGCCTCCGCGGCGTCGTAGCCGGTCGTCTCCTCGAACGCCGGGTTGACGTACGTAATCTCTCCGTCCGGCGTCGTGAGGTAAATCGCGTGACCCGCCTGCTCGACGGCCTGCTCGAACTCGCGGAGGCGACGCTCCCGCCGCTGCTGTTCTGTCACGTCGACGAAGACGCCGACGACTTCGGCCACCTCGCCGTCGGCGTCGCGGACGACCGCCGTCGAGAGCCGAAACTCGCGGAGGTCGCCGTCCGCCGGCCGTCGCTCGACCGACACGTCCGAGAGGCCGTCTTCGGCGATGGTCCGCCGGATAATCTCCTCGCTGCTCTCGCTGTCCTCGCCCGCGCTGTAGGGGAGCGGTTCGCCGAGCACCGCGTCTCGCTCCCAGCCGAACGTCTCCGTGGCGGCGTCGTTCCACCTCGTCACGCGTCCCTCGGGCGTGACCGCGATAATCGGGACCGGGGACGCGGCGACCACGGTCTGAAGCTGGTCCAGCGACGACCGAATCGACGCCTGCTGGCGCTCGATTCGACGGTCCTTTCGGGAGACGAGAAACCAGACGAACGCGGTGGAGACGGCGACGAAGGCCAACCCTTTGACCAGTTCGGCCTCGGGGGCCGGGGGCGCACCCAGCGTGACCGACAGGAGTAGCTCGCCACCGAGGATGCCCGCGGTCCCGAAGCCGAGATACGCCAGCGCGATGGCGCGGGCGTCGAGACCGTCGAGCGGCGAGTCGTTCATCGTCCGAACGGAGCGCGAGCGGAGATATAAACGTGATGCGGCGAACCGGAAGTTGATAACGACGGCACCACCCCTCGAAACCCGACGCGGAAGCGCAACCGACATTGGCACCGGGCCACTAGCGCAGGTGACTACCCGCCTCGCGGAGACGCGCGGCGACACCTCACCATGAGCCGACGAGACGCCAGCGAGGCACCATGAACCGACGGCACGCCATCAAGACGCTCGGCATCGGCGCTATCGCGGCCACCGCCGGGTGTCTCGGCGGGTTCGAACGACAGTCGGCGTGGCGCGACCCGCCGCTCGTCGAGGACCGCCCGGCCGCGGTCTACCTGCCCGCCATCACCGAGGGGATGAAGATGTACGGCAAGACGACCGCCGGTCCGTACGGCGTCGCGCTCACCTACTCGTACCCCCACCGCTTCTGGACCGCCGCCGGCTCCGAACTCGGGAAGACCGTCGTCGAGGCCGACGACTCGATTCACCTCATGGCGTCGCTGTGGGACGCCGAGACGGGGACCGTCCTCCCGCTCGACGCCGGCGTCTCCATCGAGATTCTCCGCGACGGCGACCTCGTCAGCGAGGAGGTCGCCTACCCGATGCTCTCCCAGCAGATGGGGATGCACTACGGCTCGAACTACGTCCTCGACGGCGAGGGCGACTACGAGGCTCGCGTCCACGTCGGTGGCACCTCGCTGTCCCGGACCGGCTCGTTCGCCGGCCGGTTCGACTCGGCCGAGACGGCGACGTTCGAGTTCGCCTTCGAGACCGACGACCTCTACGACGTGGAACTGACGCGCCTCGGCGACGAGGCCGGGTCGCGCGGCGCGGTCCCCGCGATGGAGATGATGGGCGTTCCGACCGGGAAAGCGCCCGCAGTCGGCGACCTCCCCGGTCGCCACCTCGGCCGGCAGACGAGCGCCGACGCCCTGTTCGACGCCTTCGTCGTCGACGACGGCTCTCGGTTCGGCGTCGACGGCTCGTACCTCTACGTCTCGGCGCGGACCCCGCACAACGAGTTCGTCCTGCCGATGATGGGCGTCAAAACCACGCTCGAACGCGGCGGAACCGCGGTCCTCGACGGGGCGCGACTCGCCCGGACGCTCGACCCCGACCTCAGCTACCACTACGGAACGGGCGTCGAGGCCGTCGAATCCGGCGACGCGCTGACGCTCTCCGTGGACGTGCCGCCGCAGGTCGCGCGCCACGACGGCTACGAGACGGCGTTCATGGAGTTCGAACCGATGCGGTTCGAGGTCTGAGGCGTCGTTTCGGCGTCTCCGCTCTCTGCCGTCGGACCGCAGTGCGGACGCCCGCGATGGAAACGTTCAGAAACCACCCACCCCGAACTTCGAGTGACTATCGGATGACCACGGACACCGGCGCGACGCGCGACCGCCACACCTGCACAGCGTGCGGCGAGGCGTATCCGACCGAGCGACTGCTGGTTCTCCACCGGGGCGCGAGACACCCCGACGACCTCGACGCCGCGGAGGTCGAAGCGTACCGCGAGGCCTACTACGAGGAAGAAGACGAACTCAAGTCGTTCCGCATCCGCGCGCTCGGCCTTCTCGTTCTACTGTACTTCGGCTTCCTCATGCTGTTCATCGTCTTCGCATCATGACCGGACTCCGACCTCTCACCCTCAGACGATTCGGTCTCGGTCTCCTGTTGGCGAGTCTCTTGTCGCTCCTCGCCGACCCGGCGGCCGCGAGCAACGCCGCGGTCGGCCTCGCGGGCGCGTCGGAAGACAACCTCGCGGTCCCGCGGTGGCTCTATCTCGCCACCGGCGGCGCGACCGTCGGGGCCTCCGCGCTCCTGGCCAGTTTCGTCACCGACCGCCGGTTCATCGAGCGCGTCCATCTGTGGCAGACCGGCCTCGAAGCGGGCGTCTCGGACGGACTCCTGCGCGCGCTCCGGGTCGCGGGCGGCGTCCTCGGCCTCGTGGTCCTCGCGCTCGCGGTCTACCTCGGGTACACCGGCCCGCAGGTCCCGACCGTTAGCTTCGCCGTCATCGTCGTCTTCGCGGGGATTCGGGCCGGATTCACGATGTTCTCGTACCTCGTCGCCGACACGTGGCGCGCGCTGAACCCGTGGCGGACCGTCGCCGCCGCGGTTCCGAACGGCTTCGTCTCGTACCCCGAGCGACTCGGCCGCTGGCCCGCGGTCGCGGGGATTCTCGCGCTCGTCTGGGTCGAGACCGCGACCGCCGTCACGACCCAGCCGTCGGTCCTCGCGACCGCGCTCGTCGCCTACTCGGTCGTCACGGTCGCCGGCGCGGTCGTCGTCGGCGCGGACGCGTGGTTCGACAAGGCCGACCCCGTCTCCGTCTTCCTGCACTTCTACGGCCGGGTCGCGCCAGTTCGACTCGACGACGACGGCCTCTCGTTCCGCCTGCCGGGGATGCGACTCGTCACCGACGACGACCTGACCGACCTCGGCGACGTGGCCGTCGCGGTCGTCCTCGTCTGGGAACTCACCTTCAGCGGCTTCGTCACGACCGAGCAGGGCGCGGCGGCCATTCGGTGGCTCGCGGGCGTCGGACTCCCGCCGCTTCTCGTCTACGGACTGCTCTACCTCGGCGGCTTCGGGGTCTTCCTCGGCCTCTACGTCCTCGCCGCGCGGGTGACCGCCCGCCGCATCGACACCTTCGAGACGCCGCTCGACCTCGCGGTCAAGTTCGCGCCCTCGTTGCTCGCCATCGCCGCGGGCTACCACCTCGCGCACTACTTCGGCTTCTTCGTCTCGCTGTCGCCGATGCTGGTGCACGCGCTGTCGTCGCCGCTGTCGTCGCCGGCGAACCCGGTCGTTCTCACGCTCCCCGCGTGGTTCGGCGGCCTGAACGTCGCGTTCGTCCTCCTCGGCCACCTGCTCGCGGTGTGGGTGGCACACTCGCAGGCCTACCGGACCTTCCCGAGCAGACTGCAGGCCGTCCGGAGCCAGTTCCCCTTCGTCGCCGTGATGATTCTGTACACGATTCTCAGCCTGTGGCTCATCTCGCTGCCGACCGCGAGCCCGCCGTTCCTCTAATTGTTAACTAGACGAGCTTAATTTGTGAAATTGCAATAGATAACCCCCCGTTTCTAACAGGTGAATTATTAACCGGTCCCTGACTACTGCCGAGTATGAGCGAACACGACGGACGCGACCCCGACTTCGGTGACGGGTCGGACGCGTCCACTAACCCGCCCGACGGCGACGGGTGCGGGTGCGGCGACGCCTGCGAGGTCGAGGTGGAGTCGTCGGGAGCGACCGACTCGACGCAGACCGACTCGTCCGTCGGAGCGTCGGGGGGAGCCTCGTCGCCCGCCGCCGGTTCGGCCCGCGCGGAGTTCTCCGTGCCGGACATGGACTGCGCCTCCTGTGCGAGCAAGGTCGAATCCAGCGTCCGGAAACTCGATGGCGTCGGCGACATCGACCCGCGGGCGACGACCGGCCGACTCGTCGTCGAGTACGACCCCGACCGGACCACGCCCGACGACATCCGGGGCAACATCGAGGGCGCGGGCTACGCCGTCGAAAGCGGCCCCTCGACGCGCGAGGTCTCGTTCACCGTCCCCGACATGGATTGCGCCTCCTGCGCCGGGAAGGTCGAAAACGCGCTCCACGGCGCGCCGGGCGTGCTCTCCTACGAGACGCGTCCGACCACCGGGACCGCGGTCGTCACGCTCGCGGCCGACGCGGACCTCGAAGCGGTCGTCTCGGCCATCGAAGCCGCGGGGTACGAGGTCACCGGGACCGATGGCGACGATGGCGACGACGGGCACGGCCACTCTCACGGCGGTTCCGACGCGGACCGCGAGAGCGTCTGGCGCAGTACGCGCGCGGTGAAAACGTGGATAAGCGGCGGCTTCCTCGCGGCGGGCATCGCCGCCGAGTACCTGTTCGGGCTGGAACTCGTCGTCGCCAGCGTCCTCGGCGTCTCGTTCACGGTCGCCGAACTGCTCTACGTCTTCGGGGCCGCGCTCGGCGGGCAGGCTATTCTCCGCAACGGCTACTACTCGGCGAAGAACCGCAGTCTCGACATCGACTTCCTGATGTCGGCGGCGATTCTCAGCGCCGTGGCCGCGAGCCTCATCTCCGGACCGACGAGCCTCTACTTCGAGGCGGCGACGCTCGCGTTCCTCTTCAGCGTCTCCGAACTGCTCGAACGCTACTCGATGGACCGCACGCGCGACTCCCTCCGCGAACTGATGGACCTCTCGCCCGACGAGGCGACGGTCCTCCGCGACGGCGTCGAGACGGTCGTTCCCGTCGGGGAACTCGAACTCGGCGACGTGGTCGCCGTCAAGCCCGGCGAGAAGATTCCCGTCGACGGGACGGTGGTCACCGGCGACAGCGCGGTCAATCAGGCCCCCATCACCGGCGAGTCCGTCCCGGTCGACAAGGCCGAGGGCGACGAGGTGTTCGCGGGCACCGTCAACGAGGCGGGCTACCTCGAAGTCCGCGTCGAGTCCGCCGCGGGCGACGACACCCTCTCGCGCATCGTCTCGATGGTCGAGGACGCGCAGGCCAACAAGACCGAACGCGAGCAGTTCGTCGAGCGCTTCTCGTCGTACTACACGCCCGTCATGGTCGTCGTCGCGGTCGCGGTCGCGGCGATACCGCCGGTCGCGTTCGGCCTCGACTGGGTGACGTGGTTCGTCTACGGCATCACGATGCTCGTGCTCGCCTGCCCCTGCGCGTTCGTCATCTCGACGCCCGTCTCGGTCGTCTCGGGCATCACGTCGGCCGCGAAAAACGGCGTGCTCATCAAGGGTGGCACGCACCTCGAAGCGATGGGCTCGGTCGAGGCCATCGCCGTGGACAAGACGGGGACGCTCACGAAGGGCGAACTCACCGTCACCGACGTGGTCCCGCTCAACGGCAACTCCGAGGAGGACGTGCTCCGGTGCGCTCGCGGCCTCGAATCCCGGAGCGAACACCCCATCGGCGAGGCCATCGTCTCCCACGCCGAGGGCACGGGCGTCGCCGCCCGCGAGGTCGACGACTTCGAGAGCGTCACCGGCAAGGGCGTCCGCGCCGACCTCGACGGCGTCCCGCACTTCGCCGGCAAGCCCGGGTTCTTCGAGGAACTCGGGTTCGACCTCGAACACGTCCACGTGACCGGCCCCGGCGGGGGGCTTTCCGAGGACATCCGACAGCTCTGTGACCGCCACGGCTGTCTCAACCTCGTCGAGGACACGATTCCGCGCCTCCAGTCGGAGGGCAAGACGGTCGTCGTCGTCGGGACCGAAGACGCCCTCGAAGGCGTCGTCGCCGTCGCCGACGAGGTCCGCCCCGACGCCCGCGAGACGGTCGCAAAGCTCCGCGAGGCAGGTCTCTCTGTCGTCATGCTCACCGGCGACAACGAGGGGACCGCCCGCGCCATCGCCGAGCAGGTCGGCGTCGACGACTTCCGCGCGGGCCTCCTCCCGGAAGACAAGGTCGCCGCCGTCGAGGGACTGCTCGACGAGTACGGTTCGGTCGCCATGGTCGGCGACGGCATCAACGACGCCCCGGCGCTCGCCACCGCCACCGTCGGCGTCGCCATGGGCGCGGCAGGTACCGACACCGCCCTCGAAACGGCCGATATCGCCCTCATGGCGGACGACCTCTCGAAGCTCCCGTACCTCTACGAACTCTCCCACCGGGCGAACGGCGTCATCCGGCAGAACATCTGGGCGTCGCTCGCCATCAAGGCCGTCCTCGCGGTCGGCGTCCCCTTCGGCTACGTCTCGGTCGCACTCGCGGTCCTCGCGGGCGACGCCGGGATGACTATGGGCGTGACGGGCAACGCGATGCGACTCGCTCGGATTCGGCCGGACGAGTGAGGTTCACGGGACACGTCGTCCTCCTCTCCCGATTTTCGCTCTCCCACCGACCGAGTCGCGCATCCGTGTTACTTAGTGTCGTGACACTATCAACGCGACCGCAATTCTTGCCACATGAGAAACGGCTGACGCGGTTTTGCCGACGCCGCGCGTCAGAGACTGGCATGGACGACGACGAGCGGACGCCACGCCGAGACGCGACCGACCGACCGACGTGGAATCGGGACACCCGCGACGCCGGGCGCACCCGAAGACGGTTCATCTGGCTCACCGGGACCGCCGCGATGGCCGGCTTGGCCGGCTGTTCCGGCGGCGGTGGCGGCGCGACCGAGACGACCGCGACCACGACGCAGTCGTCGGGTTCGACCGGGGGCGTCCCCGAGGCGTACGCGACCGCCACGTCCCTCGACGGCACCCAGCGAAACCCCGATAGCCTCTCGTCGCAGGAGGCCGTCTCGTACCAAGACGAACCGAGCGACGGCAGGCAGTGTTCGACCTGTCGGTACTACATCGAGGACAAAAACGGGGACGGCGTGGGCGCGTGCGCCATCGTCGCGGGCGAAATCGCTCCCGAGGGGTACTGCGTCTCTTACGTCGAGTACGAGGGGTAACGGGGTAACGCTTCGAACCTCCGTCGCGGTCAGGCGTCGTCGCCCGTCGGCCCGACGGCGCTCTGAATCCGACAGCGGATGGACTCCTCGACGCCGTCGCGCTCGACCGGAATCACCCACTTCTCGCCGCAGCCGAGGACGGTCACCATCTCGCCGTCCTGTCGGTGTTTCACCGAGACGAACACCTCGCCGCGCTCGGGGTCGTAGTCCACGAGTTCGACGAGCACGTCCTCGCCGGCGATGAGGAGGTTCTTCGCGCCGTCCAACTCGGTGACGTAGGACTCGGTGTTCCCGGCCGGGTCGGTGACGAACAGTTCGACGACCGGCACGTCCTCGCCGTCGGGGTAGCTCGCGTCGACTTCGAGCGCCCCGTCTTCGAGCCGGATGCCGTGTATCTCGACGAGCGACGCCGCGACGCCGAAGGTGTCAGCCACCTGCTGACGGAGGTCCCCCAACGGGATTCGAACCGACTCTCGAATCGTTCCCATGCCCGCCCCTACGAACGGGGGGTGTATGAGCGTGTCCGCTAGTCGTCGCCCCAGAGGGCGTCCGCGAGGCGCGACCCCGACGGGACGGCCTCGCGGAAGGGGACCGAGTCGAACGCGAGCGGCCCGTTGAGCGAGAGGAAGCCGAGTTCGCCCTCGGGCGCACGGTCGAGGTTCGTCAGGAACGCCACCTTTCGGACGGCTTCGACGCCCTCGACGGTCGCCTCGGGGTCGACCGACTCGTACAGGGCGGCGTGTTCCCGGACGTGTTCGACGCAGCGTTTCGTCGGCGCGAACAGCAACAGCGCGTGGACGCCCGGCCCCTCGCGGCCGAGTTTCGTTCGGATGGCGTGCTCGTCGTCCTTGTAGAAGTAGCGCTCCATGCGGCGGTACTGGCGGAGTATCTCGTTCGCGCCGGTGGCGTGGCGGACGGCGGCGTCGGCCTTGAGTTCGATGAGGTAGTCAACCGGTTCGGGCGTCCGCACCCTGACGTACACGTCGGCGACGCCGCGGTTCCCGTAGTGGTCGTACGGCTCTTCGAGGTGAATCTCCACGTCGTCGAAGGCCGCCCGGAAGTGCTCGACCACCCGCGTCGCCAACTCGTCCTCGCGCATCTGTCGGTCGAGACGAGGCGACCGTCGGGGAAATGTCCCGCGGTTCGGCCGGCGGCGACCCGACACATCGGAAAACACATACCGCGGGCGTTCGGTTGGAGAACCGACATATGTCCCTGCCGACCCGCAGACAGGTCCTCCGCGCCGGCGGCGCGTCCCTCGTCGCCGCGCTCGCCGGGTGTTCCGGCGAGGGGTCCAGTTCCAGTTCGGACGTGCCGTCCGGTCCCTCCCCGGACACGCTCGTCACCGACTACGACGTCTTGACAGTTCGAAACGAGGCCAATACCGCGATTTTCCGAGACGCCGCCCGCGACGACGAAGACGCGGAGTCGTCGTATCCCGATGATTTCCTCGTCACCACCGACGAGGAACGTGCGGACGTCGCGGTCGCGGCCGAACCCGACGGCATCGACGAGGCCCGCGCGTTCGTCGACGAGACGAATTTCGACGAGCAAACGCTCGTCATCACCCAGCACCGGCCAAACGCCTGCCACCGGGTGAAACTGCTGTACGTCACGCACCCGCCGGACAGCGTCGTCCATCTCGACTTCTGTTACCCGCTCCGCGACGCGTCGGTCGAGTGCTCCGTGGACGACCGCCACGTCGTCGCCTCGCTGGTGCGACTGCCCTACTCATCGCAGGACGAATCGGGGTGGGGCCACGGCAGCGGAAGCAGTTGTCACCTCCCACCGTCGCTCCGAACCGAGACGGAGGACGCCTGAGATGCCCCGAACGCGACGCGACGTGCTCGCCTCGCTCGCCGGGGTCGGCGTCGCCGGACTCGCGGGCTGTACCGCGCTCGACGCGGGCGAATCGGAATCCGACGGCCCGACGCTCGACCCGGCGGCGCTCGAAGCGGTCATGGAACTCGGGTCGCCGGCGTTCCCGGCCCGCGTCCCGGCCCCCATCGCGGAGTCGTACCTCGAACAGAGTCGCGCTCGCGCCCGCGAACTCCTCGACTCCTGTCCCGAGACGATGTCTCCCGAGGAAGTCCCGAACGAGGGCGTCCGCAACGTCTACGCCGAGGCGTACGCAGGCGCCACCGCGGCCCTCGAACGGACGACGGCGGACGAATCGCCCTTCGAGACGCTTCGGGGACTGCGCTACGCCCGCGGGGCCGCGGCGATGGCGAAAGGGACCTACGACGCCGCAGTCGGCGACCGCACCGAGTCGGACGTGCGTGACGAGGCCGCGGCGGTCCGCGCCGACATCGAGTCGTTTCGGCTCGGCACGCGCTACCTCGGCGACGAACCGGACCGGGCGCTCGTCGTGTACGAGGCCGTCGAGAACCTCGTCGCGGCGGCGGTCCGGTATCTCGACAACGCCGACGAGTACGGCCGCTACGCCGACAGCGCCCCGCGGGTCGGCGAACTGCTCGACGCGGTCGAGTCCGCGCGGGCGTCGCTCGACGGCGCGCGCCACGTCCGCGACCGCTATCTGGCGTCGATTGCCGACCCGGTGGACTTCACCGACGCGTTCGAGTCGACCGCGTCCTCGCTCGCCGGAATCACCGAGGACCGCCGGGCGAAGTACCCCGAGGAGGGAGGGCTCGAAGCCGTCATCGAGGGCGAGGGGTTCGACCCCGAGGAACTCGAACGCACGCCGGCCAAAGACCTGCTGGTGGAGACGTTCGTCGAAGTCGAACGCGGGCTTCAGGACATCCGTGAGGGCCTCCGAAGCGACCGCTTCGCCACCGCGCTCGTGGGCGCTCACACAGCCGAGACGCACCGCCGCGCGTTCGAAGACGCTGTCACGGCGGTCAAGCGAGGCCGGTACGAGTCGGTCGAGTCCGCGGCCGCGGTCAGGGACGCGAAACTCGGCGCGCTCGAAGCGCTCGAAGCCGCCCGCTCGGACGGGTCGAACCCGCACCTGACGCGGCGCGCGCTGGTCGATATCGCCCATATGGTCGACCGCGGAGACGGCTACTTCCGCGACGACTACTACGAGGACGGCGACCCTCGGGCCGCGCGAAACGCGCTCGCGCAGTACGCGACCACCGAGTTCGCCGCGCGCGAGACGTCCGACGTGAGCGCGTGGGTGCTCGGAATGCTCGCGGCCGAGCGTGGCGGCGTCGGACGCTGACGGGCCGTTTCGTCCGTTTTTCGCCGTGTTTTCGACTACCTCGCCAGTCCCCGACGTGTCCGTGCGCCCGCCTCGCCCGGCCGGGGAAATTACGTGTCGGCGGGCGTACCACGTTCCCACGATGTCTGCCGAACCATTCGTCGTCGTCGGCGGCGACGCCGCCGGACTCTCCGCCGCGAGCAAGTTCGCCCGTGCCGATACCGACCGCGACGTCGTCGTCTTCGAGAAGGGCCGCTGGGTCTCCTACGCCCACTGCGGCACGCCCTACTTCGTCAAAGGCGAGGTCGAGAAGCTCACCGACATGCTCTCGCTGTCGCCCGAGGCGGCCGCCGACCGCGGCATCGACCTCCGGCGCGAACACGAGGTCGTCGCCGTCGACACCGACGAACGGGTCGTCACGGTCGCCGGCCCGGACGGGACGTTCGAACAGCCCTACGGCGACCTCCTCATCGCCACCGGTGCGCGGGCGCTCCGCGAACCGATAGACGGCATCGACCTCGACGGCGCGTTCACGCTCCACGGCCTGGACGACGCGGCGGCGATTCGGTCGTTCCTCACCGACCCGGTCGAGGCCTCGGTCGCCGACCTCGGGGGCGGCGGGTTCGTCGACGAGGCGCGCGCGGCCCGCTTCGGCGCGATGGAACCGCCCGAGTCGGTCGCCATCGTCGGCGGCGGCTTCGTCGGCGTCGAGATGGCTGAGGCGTTCACCGCTCACGGCCTCGACGTGCACCTGTTCCAGCGCTCCGGGCACGTCCTCGGATCGTTCGGCGACGCCGTGGGCGAGCGGGTCGAGGAACATCTCGAAGCCCACGGCGTCACGCTCCACCTCGGCGCGTCGGTCGAGCGACTCCGCGGCGACGACGCGGGCCGGGTCGAGGCCGTCGTCTGCGAGGGCGACGAACTCGCGGTCGACGCGGCGATGGTCGGTATCGGCCTCCGACCCAACTCGGACCTCGTCGCCGACGCGGTCGACCTCGGCGAGACGGGCGCTATCGCGGTCGACGACTACGGACGGACGAGCGCAGAGCGCGTCTACGCCGCGGGCGACTGCGCCGAAATCGACCACGTCGTCACCGGCGAGCCGACGTGGAACACGCTCGGCCTGCCCGCGAACCGCGCCGGGCGCGCCATCGGCCAGACCGTCGCCGGCGACCCCGAACCCATCGGGACCGTCGCGAACACCTCGGTCGTGAAGGCGTTCGACCTCGAATGCGGCCGCGCCGGCGTGACCGACCTCGACGAGGCGCGCGACGCCGGCTTCGACCCCGTCTCGGAGACCATCACCGCCGGTTCGCGGTCGGGCTACTACCCCGGGTCCGCCGAGACGACCGTCACGCTCGTCGCCGACCGCGACACTGGACGACTGCTCGGCGGCACCATCGTCGGGGCCGACCGCGCCGCCGTCAGAATCGATACCGTGGCGACCGCGCTCGCCTCGGAGCTAACCGTCGCCGAGGTGGAGCGTCTCGACCTCGGCTACGCGCCGCCCTTTAGTCCCGTCTGGGACCCGATTCTGACCGCGGCGAAGGTCCTCCGAGGCTCGTTGTAGGCCGCGCCGGTTCGAAATCCGAACCGAACAAAACGACTATTATCGACTGTGTGGTAACGATACGCTCACGTGCTGGACATTCCTCCAACTGAACGCGGGCGTATCGAATTCGGGTCGGCGGAGCCGGAACGGTCGGCGGACTCCGAACGGTCGACGGCACCGATGGAGCGGCCGAGTCGGGCGCGGCCGCGTCGCCGACCGCCGAGCGGAGCGTGGTGTCGGTGAACGGCCGGGTCGCGGCCGGACTGTTCGTACTCCTGGGGCTCCTCTGGGGGAGTTCGTTCGTCGCCATCGAGGTCGGCCTCGCGTACTTCCCGCCGCTGCACTTCGCGGCGCTTCGGTTCTTCCTCGCGGGGCTCATCGTCCTCGGCTACGCCGCCGTCTCGACCGACTACTGGCGGCCGCACAGCCGGACCGACTGGACGCTCGTCGGCGTCTCCGGCGGCCTCCTCATCGGCGCGCACCACGCGTTTCTCTACCTCGGGCAGGAACACGTCCCTGGCGCGGTGGCGGCCATCGTCATCAGCCTCGGGCCGGTCCTGACCGCGCTGTTCGCGACGGGCATCCTCGGCGACCGCATCTCGGGGCTCGGCGTCCTCGGGTTCGGCTTCGGCTTCCTCGGGGTCGGCCTCGTCGCCCAACCGGACCCGAGCGCGCTCCTCTCCAGCGACGTGGTCGGCGTCGCCATCGTCTTCGTCGCCTCGGCGTGTTTCGCCCTCGGTGCCGTCCTGACGCGTCCCTTCTCGTCGGACATCCCGGCGCGGACGCTCCAGGCGTGGGCGATGCTGTTCGGGGCCGCGCTCCTGTCCGTCGCGGGCGTCGCCACCGGCGAATCGCTCGCGGCCATCGAGTGGTCCGGCGTCGCCGTCGGCTCGCTGCTCTATCTCGCCGTCGTCAGCGGCGCGGGCGCGTTCCTCATCTACTTCGAACTGCTCGGGCGGTTCGGCCCGACGCAGATAAACCTCATCGGCTACCTCGAACCCGTCTCCGCGACGCTTCTCAGTTGGGCCTTCCTCGGCCAACTCATCGACGCCGTGACCGCGCTCGGCTTCGTCTCCATCTTCGCCGGCTTCGCGCTCATCAAGCGCCGGGCGCTCGGCGAGTTGCTCGCGGGTGCGCGCGGTCGGTCTGCGGAGTGAGGCCGTCGTCGCGTCCCGCGTTTCGCCCGCGGAGCAACGGACACAAGTAGTCGAGCGAGCGAACACTCACTCACCATGCCCGCCGACTCCGTGCCGCCCGAGCAGAAAGCACAGATTGCGAACGCGGTCCGCGCGGCGCTCGCCAAGCACGGCTACGCTCGGCTGACGACGAAGAAGGTGGCCGCGGAGAGCGAAAAGAGCGAGGCGGGGCTGTACTACTACTACGACTCGAAAGACGAGATGATAGTCGCGTTCCTCGAAACCTCCGAGGACTACCTCGCGCGGAGCCTCGACGAAATCGACGCCGAGGGGCCCGAAGAGCGACTTCGAGCGGTCTGCGACATCCTCATCGTCGACGAGGACGACGCGGCCGCCGCCGGCGTCAACATCGCCGTCATGGAACTCCTCTCGCACGCGCCGCACAACGAGACGCTCCGCGAACCGCTGCTCAGGATGGAGCGCCACACCCTCGGCGTCATCGCCGACATCGTCCGCGACGGCGTCGAACGGGGCGTCTTCCGCGAGGTCGACCCCGAGGGAACGGCCGCGTTCGTCCTCTCGGCGACCGACGGCTACACCGGCTTTGCCCTCGCGCTCGGGATGGAAGGCGTCGGCGACGACCTCCGGGCGTCGCTGTCGGCGTACATCGACTCGCTGTTAGTCGAGTGAGCGCGGGCTCGGCCCGCTGTTTTCGCTGACCCCCTTCCCGTCCGGCACATTTCCGCCGAATCGGCCGCTTAGAGTGGACAAACGTCTGTCGAAGGGTCGTGGTACCTTGACTCTCAGAAGTGTTATCCGTCGGGCTCCCCTCGATTTGTTCGTAATGGCACACGGCAAAGTTGATTTCTTCAACGACACTGGCGGCTACGGTTTCATCTCTACTGACGACGGCGACCTCGACGACGACGAAGACGTGTTCTTCCACATGGAAGACGTCGGCGGCGACGACCTCACCGAAGGTACCGAAGTCGAGTTCGACATCGAGTCCTCGCCCAAGGGCCCCCGCGCGGCGAACGTCGTCCGGCAGTAACACCGAGACGCGACTGCCGATTATCTCGGCAGACGCCGACCTCGATTTTTCAGACTATCACGCGCTGAGCCGATGCGCTCCGTTTCTGCACCTGTACTCGCTCCGCGTGAAGAGGTAGACTGTCTCTCTCGGTCATAATCACGGCACTCAGGAGTGCTCCGTCTAACCGTGATTTTCCGGCTCTGTTGAAATCATCAGTCACTGATAGTTTGTTGAGGCCGTGCTGAATAGAGAGCGCGAATGCAGCATCGAGCTGTTGGTGGCCGATGCGGCGGAGAGTATATCTATTGAGAACATGTTATTTGACTAACCGCATGCACTGGAGGATCGAATTCATACACGAACGCACACCAGACGCAGCCCTTGTAAGCCGCGTACTCTTTTTTCTCGTCTCACGCGGTGTACGCTACAACACTGAGTCGGCATCTGGATGGTACATGATACTTCCTCACGGTGAAGACAACGAACAGATTACGGGGAGTGAGTCGGGTGAGAGTGACTGTACCGAATGCCTCGGCAACATCATCGAACAGTACCGCAAGTTCGACCCCGAGACCACTTCGTTAACCATTGTACTCGACTTCGAGCCCGAACGAGGCATGCCCTTCACGCTTAGCGTCGTTCCAGCACCCGAGAACAAGTCCAGAATCAAGATGCGAACCCACCAGAATTTCGTCCCAAACGAGGCAGTCCACGATGCGTTCGTTTACTGTGCGAGAGACCTGTTCAGCCGACTGGGGTTCGTCTATGGGTCGTACTCGAACGAGAACCAACCGTCGATTCCAACTGACGAGCGAGCCCTTTTTGAGCGTCCTGTGCAGGCAATCACGTTCTACGACGCTGGCCTTGCGGACTTGATTGGTCGTGAGCGACTGCTATCGATTCCCGCTGGACACGCTGAAGAACTTTCCAACGGAGGAGTATTCCTCTATGTTTGTGACAATCAGTTCGGCGGCTGTGACGACCTCGATGTCGTCAGGGAATTCTTGGCGAGCGATGGTTCGTTGGATGAATGAGTCACTAATGTAGCCACACGACCCGCCTGTGGTACAACTGATGTGTAGGATTGCACAGTAGAGTCGTGCTGAACTCTCCCTCTGTCTGTGTCGCGCGGATTCTGTCAAAGTCTAAGGATTTCAACAGAGCCGATTTCCCTAATGCGCTAAGTAAGTGCTTACTCAGTAGGTTTATGTTGCTCCTCGAACGAGTCGAGTCCATGCCGAGTCCACTCACGAGTCGCGCCCCGCAGAGCCGAGTCGAACCCCGCCAGTCGCCCGCTCTTCCCGGGGTTCCCCGATGACGCTCGTCGAGGACGCGACGCTCGGCGTCCACATCCTCGCCGGGTTCGCGGCGCTGTTCGCCGGTTTCGGCGCGATAGTCACGGAGAAGGGCGGTCGTCGCCACCGGCGGGCGGGGCGAATTTACGTCGCGGGGATGACCGTCGTCGCGGTCACGTCGCTCGCGCTGTTCGCCCTCGCGCCGACCCGCGGGCGGACGTTCCTCGCGCTCGTCGCGGTGTTCAGCTACTACTTCGTCTTCTCGGGCGATCGCGTCCTCTCGCGGAAGCGCCCGGCCGACAGGCCCGAACCGCTCGACTGGGTCGCGGTCGGCCTGCTCACCGCCGCCGGCGTCGGCCTCCTCGCCATGGGCGCGCCCCGGTTCCTCGCCGGCGATAGCTTCGCCACCGTGATGCTCGTGTTCGGCGCGGCCGGTGCCGGCTTCGGCGTCCGCGACCTCGCCGCTTTCCGCCGCGAGCGCGCCGAACCGCGCGAGTGGTTCTTCGAGCACATCGGTCGCATGGGCGGCGGCTACATCGCCACCGTCACCGCCTTCTCGTCGGTCAACTTCGATTTCCTTCCGACCGTCGCCGCGTGGCTCTGGCCGACCGTCGTCGGCACGCCGCTCATCTTCGTCGCCATCCGGAAGTACAAACGCGGGTCGTCCGGCGCGGCCGCATCGACCGCGGACTGACTTCGGCCCGCGGACGACCGCTCGCCTCGTCGTCTTCTCACCTCTCTCATCGACGCTCCGCTTGCCCCCGCGAGCGCCGGCGCTCACCGGCGAATCCGTCGCCAGCACGGAATAATAATTTGGAACTACAAAATAACAGCACTTATTATACCAAAGCAATTTTCTAATAACATGCGAACGAAGACCCGACGCAGGTTCCTCGCGACAGTCGCCGGAAGCGCCGCCGTCGGCCTCGCGGGTTGTCTCGGCGGTGATGACTCGTCCGATTCGACCGGCTCGTCGGCCGACTCGGAAACGACGGCGACGGCTTCCTTTTTCGTCTTCGGCGACGTGGCGCGACACGTCGCTGGCGACGCCGCGTCCGTCGAAACGCTCGTCCCCATCGGCCAGCACGGCCACGGTTGGGAGCCCGGTCCGGACGTGCAGGGTCGGGTGCTCGAATCCGACCTGTTCGTCCACGGGATGCCCGGCTTCCAGCCGTGGGCCGACGACATCCGCACCTCGCTCGAAGCGGACGGCTCGGATGTCGCCGAAGTCGACGCCTCCGCCGACGTGGAACTCCACGAAATCGGTGCCGACGGTCACGTCCACGACGACGAGTCCCACGACGAGACGGACCACGCGGACGAGACGGAACAACACGACGAGGAGTCGCACACGAACAAGACGCACCACGAGGAGACCGAACACCACGACGACGAGCACGACGACGAACACGCCGAGGAGCACGACGAGGAACACGGTGAACACGACCCGCACTTCTGGCTGGACCCCACGCGGGTCGCCACCGCGACCGAGACGCTCCGCGACGCCTTCCAGTCGGTCGATTCCGCGAACGCCGACGCCTACGCCGCGAACGCCGAGTCCTACCGCGAGACGCTCTCGGAACTCGACGCGGCGTTCGAAGACGGCCTCGCCGACCGCGAGCGCGACGTGCTTCTCGTCGCCGGCCACGACGCCTACGGCTACCTCGCCGACCGCTACGACCTCGAAATCGTCGCGCTCACCGGCATCTCGCCCGACGAGGAGCCGTCGCCGCGGGACATCGAGCGAGCGCAGGCGACCATCGAGGAACACGGCATCCGACACGTCCTCGCCGACCCGCTGGAGTCCGACCGCGCCGCACAGCAACTCGTCTCCGAGACGGACGCCGAGGACGTGCTCCCGCTCACGCCGCTTCCCGGCGTAATGACTGAGTGGGAGGAAAACGACTGGGGGTACGTGGACATTATGCGCGAGGTGAACCTCCCGTCGCTCCGGACGGCGCTCGGCGCGCAATGACGGCCGTCTCGCTCAGCGACGTGACCTTTTCGTACGGCGACGTCCCGGTCGTTGACGGCGTTTCGCTCGACGTCCCCGAAGGCGAGTTCCTCGGGCTCGTCGGCCCGAACGGGTCGGGAAAGAGCACGCTCTTGACGCTGATGCTCGGTCTCCGCCGACCGACCCGCGGCGAGGTGCGACTGTTCGACCGGCCCGCCCACGACTTCTCTGACGGCGAGCGCGTCGCCTACGTCGCACAGGACGCGACGGACGCGGCCCGCGACATGCCCGTCACCGTCCGCGAGGTCGTCCGGATGGGTCGATACCCGCGGAACCTGTTCGGTCGCTTTTCGGCCGACGACCGCGAGGCGGTCGCCTCGGCGCTCGACCGGGTCGATATCGCGGACCTCGCCGACCGCCGGGTCGGGGCGCTCTCCGGCGGGCAGCGCCAGCGGGTGTTCGTCGCCCGCGCGCTCGCGGCCGAGGCCGACCTGCTCGCGCTCGACGAGCCGACGGTCGCCCTCGACGCCGAGTCCCGGGAGGCGTTCTACGACCTCCTCGGCGACCTGAACGAACAGGGAATGACGGTCGTACTCGTCGAACACGACATCGGCGTCGTCACCGCCCGCGCGTCCCGAATCGCCTGTCTCAACAAGCGGCTGTACTTCCACGGCGACACCGACGACTTCGCCGACAGCGACGCGCTCGCCGCGGCCTACGGCTCGAACCAGCGCGTGCTCGACCACGACCACGGTCACGGCCATCACCACGACCACGGTCACGACCACGACCCCGCTCTCTCCCATAGTGACGCCCGCGACGAACCGGAGGACGAGTCGTGACCGACCCCGTCGCGCTCGCGGCGACCAACCTCCTCGCGGTCGATTTCTCCGCGGCCGGTTCTCTCGCGCCGCTCCTCGTGGCCGACGCGTTCACGGGGATTTTCGACTGGTTCTTGACGGCGGTCGTCGGCGGGGTGTTCTCGTGGCTCGCCGGCGTCACCGGCCTCGACTTCCTCGGCTATCCCTACATGCAGCGGGCGTACCTCTCGGTGCTGTGCATCGGCGTCGTCGGCCCGCTCGTCGGGTCGTTCCTCGTCTACCGCGACCTCTCGATGGTCGGAGACACGCTCGCCCACACCGCCTTCGCCGGGGTCGCGCTCGCGCTCTTCCTCGACGCGACGCTCGGGCTCGCGGTCCCGCCGCTCCTCGGCGCGCTCGTCGTCGCCGTCGTCGCGGCGCTCGTCGTGCAGGCGCTCATCGAGTACACCGACGCCCGGAGCGACGCCGCGCTGGCGATGGTCCTGACCGGCGGCTTCGCCCTCGGAAGCGTGCTCATCTCGCTGACCGGCGGCGGAATCTCGGTCGGCATCAACCAGTACCTGTTCGGCTCGTTGGCGACCGTCTCGCGGGCCGACGTGGGCCTCCTCGTCTCGATGGGTCTCGTCGTCGTCGGCTCCGTCGCGGTCGCCTACCGTCCGCTCGTGTACGTCACGTTCGACGAGACCGCCGCCCGCGCGTCGCGGCTCCACGTCCGCGCCGTCAACACGCTCCTGTCGATTCTCACCGCGTTCGTCGTCGTCAGCGCGATGCGAATCATGGGCGTCATCCTCGTCGCGGCCCTGCTTGTCGTCCCGGTCGTCACCGCCTCGCGGCTCGGCCGGAGCTTCAAGCAGTCGCTCCTGTATGGGGTTCTCGCGGGCGAACTCGCCGGCGTCGCCGGCGTCACGGTCGCGTACCTCTACGGGCTCGCCGCCGGCGGCTCCATCGTCCTCGTCGCCCTCGCGGGCTTCGTCGCCGTCGCCGCCGGGCACCGACTGACCTGAACGCTCCCTGCTTCGGCCCTCCCACCGAACCCCGGCCGCGGCGACTCCGGAGCGACTCCAAAGAGCCCCACCGCGACCCGCGGCCTTGACCGGACAAGTGACTTTTAAACGAACCGACGATTTCTGGTTCTGTCAGAGCCAGTAGTGTAGTATCTATCTTGCAATACCTTCGGCGAATCCGTTATTTTTGGGCGTTTCGAGGCGATTAGCGGCAATCTGGGATTATCTACATTGATACTGTTCGCGAATACTTATCACTTTACTCCCACACTCGTTCGTATGGCAATCGAGCGAAACGAACGGGAACCGGCCGCCGGAGACGGGGCCGCCTCCCGACAGCACGACGCGTATTCCGGTCCCGGTGCCGCCGGCGCAGCGGCCGACGAGGTCCTCGACGACGTGGACGACGTGGACGACGCGACCGACGAAATCGGCACGGCGGTCGCCGAACTCTCCCACGCCTCCGAGAGCGTGGCCGTCAGCGCACAGGAGATAAGCGACCTCGCGGGCGACCAGTCGACCAACATGCAGGAGGTCGCCGGCGAGGTGTCGAACCTGAGCGCCAGCGTCGAGCAGATCGCCTCCAGCGCCGACCAGACGAAGGCGATGAGCGACCAGGCGCGCGACCTCGCCGCCGAGGGTCGAAGCTCCGCCGACAACGCCGCCGACGCGATGGAGACTGTCGACGACGTGACCACCGACGTGTACGACGAAATCACCGACCTCCGCGCGAAGGTCGACCAGATAGACAGCGTCGTCGAGGTCATCAACGACATCGCCGACCAGACGAACCTGCTCGCGCTCAACGCCTCTATCGAGGCCGCGCGGGCCGGTGAAGCGGGAGCCGGCTTCGCCGTCGTCGCCGACGAGGTCAAGAGCCTCGCGGAGCAGTCTCGCGACAGCGTCTCCGAAATCGAGGCGGTCGTCGGCGACATCCAAGAGACGACCGAGACGACCGTCGGCAACATCGAGGAGGCCAACGAGGAGGTCAACGACGGCATTTCGGAGGTTGACGCGGCCGTCTCCGCCCTCCGGAACATCGACGCTGCGGTCGGCGAGGCCGCCGCCGGCGCGGAGGAGGTCGCCCGCGCGACCGACCAGCAGGCCGCAAGCACCGAGGAGGTGGCGAGCCTCGTTGACCAGACCGCCCGGGGCGCAGAGGAGGTCGCCGGCGAAATCGACCAGGTCGCCGCGGCCACAGAAGAGCAGACGGCGAAGATTTCGGAGGTCGCACTCCTCGTCGGACACATCGACGACGAGGTGGACGACCTCGAAGACGAACTCGACGCGGCCGAAGGCGGGCTCTCCGCCCGGGGCGCGTAGATGTCGCTCACGGACGCGCCCGACGCGGCGCTCGCGGAGCCGACGCAGGTCCTCGAGTTCGAAATCGGCGAGGAGCGCTACTGCGTCGTGCTCGACGCCGTCACCGAGATCATCGACCGCAAGCCCGCGCGGTCGCTCCCGGACTCGCCGCCGCACGTCGTCGGCGCGATGGACTACCGGGGCGCGACGACGATGCTCGTCGACACGGCCTCGCTCCTCGGCGTGGGGTCGAACCCCGACGCCTCCCGCGTCGTCGTCTTCGACGCCGCCGACGAGGACGCGACCGTGTTCGGCTGGCTGGTCGACGAGGTCGACCGCGTGACGGAAATCGACCCCGAGACCGTCGACGACGCGCCGTTCGGCGACGAACTCACCCGCGGCGTCGTCAGGACCGACGACGGTCTCGTCGTCTGGGTCGATCCGCCGCTGGACGAGTAGGCCGACCGCACCGTACTTTCTTGGCCGCTCCCGCGAACCACTCGGACGATGGAAACACGTCGGGACGCCGTCGATAGCTTCGATTCCTTTCGGCAGTTCATCGGTCTCGAACGCGACGTGCTCGTCCTCTCGGTGGCGATGTTCGCGTTCAGCCTCTCGTTTCAGATGACCGGGCGGTACGTCCCGGAGTACCTCCGGGTACTCGGAGCCGGCGCGACCGTCGTCGGCCTCTACGGGAGCGTCGGCAACCTCATCGGGGCGCTGTACCCGTACCCGGGCGGCGCGCTCTCCGACCGACTCGGGTCGCGTCTCTCGCTCACGCTGTTCGGGACCGTCTCGTCGGCGGGCTTTCTCTTCTGGTTCGTCGCCCCGCAGGTCCCCGAGGTGACGCTCGCGGGCGTCTCGCTCGAACCGTGGCTCTGGATTTTCGTCGGGCTCTTTCTCACGCAGGCGTGGAAGTCGTTCGGCCTCGGCGCGACGTTCGCCATCGTCAAGCAGAGCGTCCCGCCCGGGCGACTGGCGATGGGCTTCGCCAGCACCGAGATTTTCCGCCGCATCGGCTTCCTCCTCGGGCCGCTCATCGCGGCCGCGCTGTTGGCGGCGACGGCGACGTTCGTCGAGGGCTTCCGGTACGTCCTCATCGTGGCCGCGGTGTTCGGCATCGTCGCCACCGTCGCTCAGCACGTCCTCTACGACGCGGGTGGGGACTCGCTGGGCAAGTCGTTCGAGGGGCTCGCCCAACTTCGCGACGACCTCCGGTCGCTCCCGGAGACGCTTCGGCCGCTCCTCGTCGCGGACACGCTCATCCGGTTCGCCAACGGGATGGTGTACGTCTTCTTCGTCATCGTCGTCACGGAGTTCCTCCAAGTCGGCTTCACCGGCTTCGGCGTCTCGCTCCGCCCCGACGCCTTCTTCGGCGTCCTCCTCGGCGTGGAGATGGTCGTCGCACTCCTGACGAAGCTCCCCGTCTCGAAACTCGCCGAGCGGACCGGGCTCAAGCCGGTCGTCGGCCTCGGGTTCGCGGTGTACGCGATATTCCCGGTCCTCCTCATCTTCGCCCCGGCGAACCAGTGGGTCGTCGTCGGTCTCTTTGCCTTCTCCGGGCTCCGGTTCGCCGGCCTCCCCGCGCACAAGGCGCTCATCGTCGGCCCGGCGGAGCGAAACGCCGGCGGGCGGGTGACGGGCGCGTACTACCTCCTGCGGAACACCATCGTCATCCCGAGCGCGGCGCTCGGCGGCTGGCTCTACGCGCGGGACCCGACGCTCGCGTTCTCGGTCGCGTCGCTCGTCGGCGTGGTCGGCGTGGTCTACTTCGCCCTGCGCGGAAAAGAGTTCGAGGCGTACGCGGGCGGGGCCTGACGCTCAGTTCGGGACGACGAGGTCGACCTCGAAGTAGTACATCGCGTCGAGGTCGCCCTCGAAGACGAGGTGGATGAGCGCGTTCTTGTCCGCCGGGACGTTGTTGCTCACGTCGGTGTCCTCGGTGACGAGGTCGCCGTCGGCGTCGTACACCCGACCGACGACGCTCAGCCGGCCGATGCGCGAGGCGGTGTTCACGGAGAGGCCGACGCGGTAGGTCCCCGCCTCCTCGTCGTGTTCGGCGTAGTTCTGCCACGCCTTCGCGTACGGGAGGTCGGAGGAGACGATGACGCCCGGCACGGACCCCTTCGTCAGGAGCGTGCCCACGACCTCGGGGTCGTCGTCCTCGCGCTCGAAGTCGATTCGGTCCTCGGGGGACTCGGGAGTCGGCTCGGATTCGGGTGTCGGTTCTGCGGGCTGTTCAGTCGTCGGCTCGGGGGTCGGTTCGGGCGAGTCGGTCGCCTGTCTCGCGGGCTGTTCGTCGCCGGTCGAGTCGTCGTTCTGGTCGGTCGCCGGGTCGAGCGCGTTACCCTCAGCACCGAGGCAACCGGAGATGAGCACCACGCCCGCCCCGACGCCGCCGAGGAATGTTCGTCTGTTCATGTCACTCCCGACGACACATATATACTAAATTATGATTGTACTGAATGGCTGAAGATTCCGGGATAGAGAATGTCTGAAGCGGTTATGCGGCACATTACGATGAAGATAACCCGAGTTAGGAGGGCGACTCGCGGTCCCGCTGACCACACAAAGATTCAACTTTGTTAACATACATCTTTGTTCATGGATATTGGGATACTCGGCGCTGGCCGCCTCGGTGGGACGTTGGCTCAACTCTTCGTGGAGGAGGGCCACCAGGTGGCGATAGCCAACGACAGCGGAGTCGAGTCACTCGCAGACCTCTCGGAGACGCTCGGCCCGCAACTGCGCGCGGTGGAACCGACGCAAGCGATTCGATTCGGGGACGTGGTATTCCTCGCCATCCCGTTCCGCGAGCGCGACTCCCTGCCCGACGCGGACCACTTCGCGGAGAAAATCGTGGTCGACGCGATGAACCCCTACACGGAGAACTTCCACGTCATGGACCTCGGCGACGACACCTCCTCGGAACTCGTCGCGGCCCAGCTCCCGGACGCGAAACTGGTCAAGTCGTTCAACACCATCTACTGGGAGACGCTCCGCGACCTCGGACACCCCGACCTCCCCGAGTCCGAGCGCCTCGCGGTCTTCCTCGCCGGCGACGACTCGGACGCCAAAGCGCACGTCGCCGACCTCATCCGCGATATCGGGTTCGGCCCGATCGACGTCGGCGGTCTCGTTCCGGGCGGCGAACTACTGGAACCCGGCTCGGCCCTCTACAAGCGCGAAATCACGGTCGAAGAAGCGAGGGAGACCGTCCGAACGCTTCGTGCCCGGCAGGGCTGACCGTCGCCGCCGCGTAACTATCACGGTTTTTGATTGTGTATGCTCGACACCAGATTGCGCTCGCGGAGTACCACGGCCGTACCCGTACGATTCCGTGACATTCACGGATTACAACTGTTCACAAATAGCATGGATTTAAGGGCCACCATCGCACACAGACGCCTGTTAAGGCACCCATGATGGCACAGACGAACGACTGGAAGGACTCGCGCGTGACGTACGACGAGTCGACCGGGTCATACCGCGTCGACCGCGATTCTTCCGAACTCCTGAGTACGAATGTTGTATTGAGTATTGCGGCGATCGAGGGCGTCCGCCCGACGCAGCTCCCGCCGCTCGCACAGACTATCGACCCCGACGCCCTCGAAACGGTGTTCGGCTGTTCCGAAGACGCACTCCTCTCTTTTTCTTACGCGGGCTACCGCGTGACGCTCGACGCGCTCGGTTCTATCGAAGTGGTCCCCATCGGCGACACCCAGCCCCTCCAGTGAGGCGACTCACCGCCTAATCGCCGACCACTTACCGCTCACTCGTCCCGACGAGTGGCGACGCAGTCCCGCGGTTCGATGCACCGGCCCCGCGGTTCGTTCGCGCTCCCAGTAGGTGCCGCCTGACCGCCCGTTCGTGACAGTAGGCGAAACATACCAAAACGTACTGTCATCCTCTCCCACGGTATGTTCGGAACGAGTGGAATCAGAGGTCCGGTTGGCCGAACCGTGACCGCCGAACTCGCCCTTCGAATCGGCCGCGCGGTCGGCTGTGACGCCTGCACCGTCGTCGTCGGGCAGGACGCGCGACTCAGCGGTGACGTCCTCGCCGACGCCGTGAGCGCCGGCGTCCGCGAGTGCGGCGCGAACGTGGTCCGACTCGGCGTCGCCTCGACCCCGACGGTCGCTCGCGCGGTCGGCTGGGCCGGCGCGGACGCCGGTATCGGTATCACCGCGTCTCACAACCCCGCCTCCGACAACGGGTTGAAGCTCTGGACGCCGAGCGGCCGCGCCTTCGACAAGGCCCAGACGCGCGACATCGTCCACCGGCTCAACCGCGACGAGGTCTCGCTCGCGCCGTGGGACGAACTCGGCGAGGAGCGCGAGTGGCCCGACGCCGCGGCTCGCCACGTGAATCACCTCGTCTCGTCGTTCGACGACCTCGACGACGTGTCCGTCGCGTTCGACCTCGGCAACGGCACGGGTCGCGTCTCGGTCGACGCGCTCTACGAACTCGGCGCGACGGTCAACACTATCGACGGCCAACAGGACGGCCGGTTCCCCGCGCGAAAGAGCGAGCCGAACGCCGAGACGCTCACCGCGCTCCGCCGGACCGTCCCCGCGCTCGACGTGGACGTGGGACTCGCCCACGACGGCGACGCCGACCGACTCGTCGCGGTCGACGAGACCGGCGCGTACGTCCCCGGCGACGCGCTCCTCGCGCTGTTCGCGCGGGACGCAATCTCCGCGGGCGACGCCGTCGCCGTCCCCGTCGACACGAGCCTCCTCGTCCAGGACGTGGTCGAGGCCGTCGGCGGGCGCGTCACCTACACCCCGGTCGGCGACGTGCACGTCGCGGAGGCCGTCGCCGAACCCGGCTACGTCTTCGGCGGCGAGCCCTCCGGCGCGTGGATTTGGCCCGACGAGACGCTCGCCCCCGACGGCCACTACGCGGCGCTCAAACTCGCCGACCTCGTGGCCCGCGGCGCGCCGCTGTCCGAACAGGTCGCCGACCTCGGCGGGGCTGGGTACGCCACCCGCCGCGCGAGCCTCTCGTTCGACGACAAACACCAGGCGATGGACCGCATCGCCCGCGACATCCACGCGACGTACGACGAGGTCGACACCATCGACGGTATCCGCGTCGACACCGACGACGGCTGGTTCCTCGTCCGCGCCAGCGGGACCGAACCGCTGGTCCGCATCACCGCGGAGGCCCGCGACGAGGACGACGCCGACCGCCTGTTCGAGGACGTTCGCTCGCTCGTCGAGGGCGCGCGCGTCGTCGCCTGAACCGCTCGTTTTCGCGGTCCTCTCCTCTCCTCTCCTCTCCTCTCCTCTCCTCTCCTCTCCTCTCCTC
>NZ_LOPW02000006.1:33460-153909 GCF_001469875.2 Haloferax marisrubri
ACCGTTCTCACGGTTTATGTACGGTGACGCCCGACCTCCGCACAGAGCGACGATGCACGACGACTCTCCCCCGCACGACTCCTCGATGGGCTCGCTCACGCGCCGTGCCGCGACGAAAGCCGTTTCTCTCGGCGCGCTCGCGGCCCTCGCGGGCTGTCTCGGCGGCGGTTCGAACGCGGAGCCGACCCCCGAACCGGTCGACCTCTCGGGCGGGAAGGAAGACGACCAAGGCGGGATGGTCATCGGCCTCCACGCCGGTCCGAACGGACAGATTTTCTACCGCGACAACGCGCCCGAGGGCCACGACAACCCGGCGTGGTTCCACACCCTCAGCATGGGGCTGTTCCCGTACTACTTCGAACACCGAGAGCAGGGCTGGGAGGCGACGGCGGTGTACGTCACGGACTACTCGACCGTCGACTACGAGCTCTCGACCGAGGGCGGCGACACGTTCATCTCGACGCACACCGGCGCGGACACGTTCGGCGACGCCACCGAGATGACCTACGTCGTCGAAAGCGAGGTGCTCGGCGGGATGGGTACGGACCTGATTCCGTTCTCGTCCGACGCGGACGCCGACGAGTTCGTCGCCGAACACGGCGGGGAGACCGTGGTGTTCGACGACGTGACGCCCGAGTGGCTCCGGGGCTACATGCGCTCGTAGCGCCGTCGCTGTCGGTCGGGTGGAAAACAACGAAACGCTCGGCGGCGCTCAGAACGAGTTATCGGGGACGCGGACGCCGTCGACGTAGACCGACACCGCGTCGGTCGACTGGAAGTTGGTGATGTCGCCCGCGAACTGGTAGCGCCGCGAGTCGTCGCTGACGGTTCCCTCGGCGGCGGGACCGACCGTTCCGGTCGTGCTGAGCGCGCCGTTCGATTGAAGCGGTGAGATGGAGCCGCTGACCGTCACTTCGAACGAAGAGACGGAGCCGGTACCGGCGACGACGAGCGTGTGCCCGTCGTCGTCGGCCGTCTCGTCTGCCTCTTCTGTCGCCGCGCCGAGCCCAGAGAACCCCGCGAGCGCACCAGCGGTCGATACCGATCCGCACAGCGCGAGGTATTTGCGTCTACCGACGTCGTCGTCAGTCGTCGTTTCTGGGTCCTGCCCGGTGGACCGTTCTCTTACCATGTCTCAGGGGTTGCGGATTACACCCATAAATGTTGCGATAATTACATTAGTAGGAATACATGAATGTCTACCGATGATATTCTTGGTCGCGTTACTGTTCGAATCACCGACGAGTTCCGACGATTTGTATCGCGGCCAAAAACGCTTGACAGCGGTCATTTATTCTCGAATTAATCCGTTTCTTATGGGTGCATTAATCTCGAATTCGTGGCGTCGATTCGACCATATGATATCTGATATTTTTGGCGACCCCTGAGTGTACTAACTTCTGATATGATTCTCGACGGTGTGCGTCGCATCCGGGCTGTCCGCGGCCCGCACGTCGCCTCACACCCCGAAACCCGGCCCGGCGGGACGGGGCGCTCGGCGTCGAGCATCGTCGGTCGTGAGGGTGTGGTCGAGCGTCGGTGTTGGCGCGTCACCACGTGTTGGTGCGCTGCTAGGTGTCGGTCTGTCGCCACGCGCCGACGTATCGATACGTGTTGGTGCGCTGCTAGGTGTCGGTCTGTCGCCACGCGCCGACGTATCGATACGTGTTGGTGTGTCGCCATGTACTGGTGTGTCGTCGAGTGCGGTCAGCTCCCGGCTTCGGCTCGATGCAGTCGCTCGGGTCGAATCGGCGGCGGAAGGAGGAGGAGGGGGGCCAACGAGACCGCGGGGACCGATGCGGCCACCAGCGACGAGCCGTTCTCGTCTTCGGTTTCTTCCGGGGCGAGCGTCCCACTCGCGCCCGCGGGTGTTCGAACGGACGGTTCGTCTCTCCGCTGTGAGGGCGGCGGGGTGCTATCCGAGGAATCCGACGTGTCGGTCTTCCCAGTCTCGGCGTTCGACGATGGACTCGCGACCCTTCTCGGACATCTCGTAGAAGTTCGTCCGACGGTCGTGCTGTCCCTTGTTTACGTACCCCTGTTCGACGAGGGCGTCGAGGTTCGGGTAGAGCCGACCGTGGTTCACCTCCCCGACGTCCTTGCTGATCATCTCTTTAATCTCCTGCCCGGACGGGCGCTCTGCGCCGGCAATCACGTACAGCAGGTCGCGCTGGAAGCCAGTCAATTCGAACATTGTAGTCTCGAATCTAAGTATCGCCGCCATCGGGTATTGTTAGCCACCTCTATACTGGACAATTGGGTTCCTTACCGCCGTTGTCGAGAGTTTGCTCCCGTTTCGGCGCGGAGACTTTTCTCGAAATGGCCGAGATACGTAATCATCTCCGAGACCGAGATAACTCCCTCCCGCTGACCGTCTGTAGCCCAGTAAATATCCCGTGAAGATGAGCTTAATTCTCGTTAGAAACTCGGTCGGTGCCTCCCGGAAACGTCACGATAACAAAGGTTGGTTGTGGTGTATTACGACTCAACCGGGCCTGGTCTTCTTTCGCATCGCATGCGAGAACCGCCCCCGCACACGACGATGACAACACTATCAAAAGACGAGCTATTTCGCATCCTCAGTAACTCGCGTCGGAGGCAGATTCTCTACTTCCTCCACCGCGCGGGCGAGGCAATCTCGTTGAAGGAACTCGCGGCGATGGTCGCGGCTCGCGAGAACGGGACGGCGGTCGAGGACGTGACCGACGAAGAGCGACAGCGCGTGTACATCTCGCTGTACCAGACGCATCTTCCGAAACTCGAAAGCGCCGGATTGGTCGATTACGACGACGAGGAGCGCTCCGTCGAGCTCGTCCCGAACGTCGCCAGGCGGGGGTTCTTCTGGATGCAACCCGACGCGGGCCAGTCGTGGAGTCGGTACTACGCGCTTCTCGGCGTGCTCAGTTGGGTGCTCATTCTCGGCCTGTGGGCCGGCCTCCCCGGGTTCGTGCTCGTCTCGTGGAGCGCAGTCGCGGTGTTCGTCTCCGCGGCCCTCCTCGTGTTGGTGTTCGCGCAGTACCTCTCCGAGAGACAAGAAGGCACCTCCGCCGACGCCTTCGAGGCGCTCGTGGAATAACCACGGAATAAACCCGGTGCTGAGGACTGCGGAAATATCCGCTTCGAACCGCCCGCGTCATTCTCAGTCGATGCTACTACTGAACGGCCGTGTTCGCGGATGTAACTGCTATCCTGATTTTATTTCTTCCTCGAAGGCGGCTCCTACGAGGCGAAAAACAGCGTACGTCTCCGTCCTTTGGTAGGATTCTCTTACTGTCGACTATATTGAAAGTCTGAGTTAGTATAGATTGTTACAACCACTTTACTTGCAGATTTTGCGAGCCTAACAGTCGGAGAAATCAGAGTGTGGGATTCTCAGACAAGTATATATCCTTGTTTAACCTATTAACTCGCTGACCCTCTGAATCTGGGGCGCGCTTGGTGGGGCGCATCCAAAGGTTGTGGTCTGTGCAAACGCTCCGTGGTCTCCCCTCTCGACCGACCACGGCATTCGGTAGCACCCGACTACACAGTGGGGGAGGAAGGAACAATGGTTACCGATTCACTACAAGCCGACACCGATGTTGTTGACCAGACGACGAACGAACAACTCGCGGAGACTGGTGGTTCTCACGCGCTTTCCGAGCAGCAGCAACAACAACCCGAAATCGAAGCGCTCTCGAAGGACATCGTCTTCGAGATTCTGAAAAACCAACGCCGGCGTGACGCGCTCCGGTTCCTGAAGGAAAACGACGGCGAGGCGAAGCTCGGCGACATGGCCGAGTTCATCGCCGCGAAGGAAAACGGCATCGAGATCAAGGCGCTGTCGTCGAGCCAGCGAAAGCGGGTGTACATCGGTCTGTACCAATGTCACCTCCCGAAGATGGACTCGGCCGGCATCGTCGACTTCGAGAAGAACCGCGGTGACATCACGCTTCTCGACACCGCGAAACAGCTCGACCAGTACCTCGACGGCGACATCGTGAGCACCGAGGACGACGCCGAACAGTCGGCGTCGCCCGTCTCGTCGCCGAAGCGGAACCTCACTATCGCCGCCGGCGTGGCGGCGACCGTCTCCGCCGGACTGCTCGGCGTCCCCGGACTCGAACAGGTTCCGGCCGCCGGCTGGGCCGTGCTGAGCACCGCGACGCTCATGGCCATCACCGCGATGGAGTCGTACAAGGACCGCCTCGACCTCTGAGTCGGTCTCCACGCGCGCCCGCCGAACGGTCTCACGAACGCATCCGGATTTTATCTCGTTCCGATTTCGAACAGCCGCAGCGTTCGGTCGCCGTTCTCCCGTCACTCTCGGTTCTCTCTTACTCCCCCGCCTCGGCTTCGCTCCTCGCTCTCACGTTCTCGCTCTCGACCCGCGGGTGTGATTCGCAGACCGTGCGACCGACGTGGCGGCTTCGGCGCGCCGCGACCCCGCCGGGAGAACGCGCCACCGATTAGGTGCGTCCGAACCCGCGTTCCCCCGATTTAAGCTTGCTTTCGCCGTTTGCAACAGTCTCACACGCGACCCTAACGCGCGACCGCTTCGAGGAACCGTCTGTATAACAATCCCCATCGCCCTCCCTGTTCCTTTCATGACTTACTCACCGTCACGGTCACGTTCTGAACGCCCGTCGCTCGCGGGAGGGCGCAAATGAACCACCGTATCACCGAGGCGGTCGTCCTCGCGGCCGGCGAGGGGCGACGGCTCCGCCCGCTCACCACCTTCCAACCGAAGCCGATGCTCCCGGTCGCAAACCGGCCGGTCGTCGAGTACGTCCTCGACGCGCTGTTCGAGTCGGGCATCGAGCGCGTCGTCGTCGTCGTCGGCCACCGCGCCGACCGCATCCAGTCACACCTCTCTGCGACCTACCCCGACGCGAACATCGAGTTCGTCCACCAGGATACCCGACTCGGAAGCGGTCACGCGCTCCTCCTCGCCGAGGAACTCGTCTCCGGCCCGTTCGTCGTCTGCAACGGCGACAACGTCGTCGACGCCGACATCGTCTCGAAGGCGCTCGAACGCTTCTCGACGACCGACTCGGTGGCGACCATCGCGGTCGCCGAGTCGGACACGCCCGAGGAGTACGGCGTCGTCGTCGAGGACAACGGCCGCATCGCCGACATCGACGAGCACGCCGTCGATAGCGAGGGTTACCTCGTCAACGCGGGCGTCTACGTCTTCGACGACGCCGTCTTCGAGGCGCTCCGGCGCATCCCGCCGCACGACGGCGAGACGCGGCTTCCCGACGTGGTTCACTACCTCGACGGGCACGTCACGTCCGTCCTCGTCAACGGCGGCTGGCTCGACCCCTCGCACCCGTGGGGGCTCCTCTCCGTGACCGAGACGCTCCTCGCGCGCAGACACGACTCCGCCGTCGCCGAGTCGGCTCGGGTCCACGAGCGCGCGCTCGTCGACGACCACGTGGTCGTCGGCGAGGACTGCGACGTAGGGCCGGGCGCGGTCGTCAGCGGTGGCTCGTGCCTCCAAGACAACGTCTCGGTCGGCGCGAACAGCGTCATCGAGCGCTCCATCCTCTCGACCGACGCGCGGGTCGGCGCGGGCGTCGTCCTCCGTGACTCCGTCGTCGGCCCCGGCGCGACCGTCGGCGACGGCGTCGTCTCGCCCGGCGGCCGGGCGGACGTCATCCTCGAAGGGCGGCTCTACACCGACCGCCGCCTCGGGAGCATCATCGGCGACCGCGCCGAGGTCGGCGCGAACGTGACGCTCACGCCGGGCAGTCGCGTCGGCGCGGAGGCCGTCGTCGGGGCCGGCACGGTCTTACACGGCGACGTTCGCGAGCGCGTGGAGGTGACTCACTGATGTGCGGAATCACCGCCTGCATCGGCGCGGACAACTCCGTGGACTCGCTCGTCGACGGCCTCCAGCGGCTGGAGTACCGCGGCTACGACTCGGCCGGTATCGCCGTGAAAAACGGCTCGGGCATCTCGCTGACGAAGCGCGTCGGCGAGGTCTCCGAACTCGTCGCGGCCGTCGAGCGGAACCCCATCGCCGGCGACTACGGCATCGGTCACACCCGCTGGGCGACCCACGGCGGCGTCACCGACGGCAACGCCCACCCGCACACCGACGAGTCGGGCCGCATCGCCGTCGTCCACAACGGCATCATCTCGAACTTCCAGTCGCTCCGTAGCGACCTCGAATCCCGCGGGCACGTCTTCAGTAGCGAGACCGACACCGAGGTCGTCCCGCACCTCATCGAGGAGAACCTCCGCGACGGCGCGACCCCCGAGGAAGCCTTCCGCGCCGCGGTCGGCAGCCTCTCGGGGAGCTACGCCCTCGCGGCCATCATCGGCGACGAGGAGGCCATCTTCGCGACCCGCTCCGGGTCGCCGTTGGTCCTCGGCGTCGGCGACGGCGAGTACTACCTCGCCAGCGACGTGCCCGCGTTCATCCAGCACACGGCGCGCGTCATCTACCTCCACGACGGCGACTTCGTCGTCACCCGGTCCGACGGCTACGAAATCACGGACTCGGCCGGCCGCGCGGTCGACCGCCCCGTCGAACACGTCGAGTGGGACCCCGAGACGGCGACGAAGGGCGGCTACGAGCACTACATGTACAAGGAGATTCACGAACAGCCCGGCGCGCTCCGGCGGACCACCCAGAGCCGGCTGAACACCCACGCCGGCGGCGTCGAATTAGAGGAGTTCCCGCCGGAGTCGTTCGCCGACGTGAAGCAGGTCCACCTCCTCGCCATGGGCACCTCGCACCACGCCGGGATGTACGCGGCGTCGTTACTCAACTCCCGGGGCATCCCCGCCTACGCGTTCATGGCCGGCGAGTACTCGGTCATCAAGCCACCGGTGACGCCCGACACGCTCGTCGTCGCCGTCAGCCAGTCGGGTGAGACCGCCGACACCCTCGACGCCGTGCGCCGCGCCCGCGCCTCCGGCGCGCGGACCCTCGCGGTCACGAACGTCGTCGGCTCGTCGATAACCCGCGAGTGCGACGACGAACTGCTCATCCGCGCCGGTCCGGAAATCGGCGTCGCGGCCACCAAGACGTTCTCGTCGCAGGTGACGGCGCTGACGCTCCTCACGGAGCGCATCGTCGAGGACGTGACCGGCGCGAAGTCGCCCGTCGCGCGCGACCTGATGGAGGCGCTGTCGCGGCTCCCCGGCGACGTGCAGGAGGTGCTCGACACCTCGATGGCCCGCGAAATCGCCATCGAGTACGAGGGCAGCGACGCGTACTTCTTCATCGGCCGCGGGGTCGCCCACCCCGTCGCCCTCGAAGGCGCGCTGAAGTTCAAGGAGATATCCTACGAACACGCCGAGGGGTTCGCCGCCTCGGAGCTCAAACACGGCCCGCTGGCGCTCGTCACGCCGCTGTCGCCGGTGTTCGCCATCTTCACTGGCCACGAGGACGAGGCGACGCTGAGCAACGTCAAGGAGGTCCAAGCTCGCGGCGCGCCCGTTATCGCCATCACGAGCGACCGCTCGGGCGAGGTGACCGAGTTCGCCGACCACGTGCTCCGGATTCCGGACACGCATCCCGACATCGCCGGCGTCCTCGCCAACGTCCAGCTCCAACTCGTCGCGTACCACGCCGCGGACCTGCTCGAACGGCCCATCGACAAGCCGCGCAACCTCGCCAAGTGCGTCACCGTCGAGTGAGCCGGCGGTGCGGTCGCGGCGGGCGTCACCGCCGCAGCTCCGGTTTTCGGTCCCGTTAATCCGCCGTCGCCGTTCGATTTCGGCGTCGGCCCCGCTATTTTCAGGCGTCCGCGAACGTTCGGTGATAAGCGAAGATTATCTCGACTGTAGGCACCGATTACATATTACCTGCCCGCGTCAGGTAACACGCGATGACCCGACGCGACCTCGTGGACGACGTGCTCTCGGCCTCGGACGAGCCGGCGGGCCCACTAACAGACGAGACCGACGCCGCCGCGGCGACAGACGAGACCGACGTCCCCCCCGGATCGTCCGACGACGACCTCCTCGACGCGCTCGGTGACGAGGTCTCCCGGGACGTGCTGTTGGCGTGCAACCGCGCGCCGATGACAGCCGAGGAACTGGCCGAGAACTGCGAGGTCTCCGAATCGACCATCTACCGTCGGCTCGAGACGCTTTCGAGTCTCGGACTGGTCGAACGGACCCAGCGAGTCGACGCGCCGAGCAAGACGTGCTACGAGACGGCCGTCGACGGCCTCTCGATTCACCTCGGCGACAGCCTCCGCGTCGAGGCGGGGTCGAGCAACTACGTCGTCGACGCGATGCGCACGCTTCTGGCCGCGGTAGACGTTCAACAGCTCGCGTACGACCGCGAGCAAAACAGCGTGGACGTTCGGTTCCAACTGGCTCCGCACCTGCTCGACTCGCTCGTGGAACTGTACGTCAGAGACACGAGTTCCCGAGAGAAGTAGTCCGCAGACCGTCGATTCGGGGTCGCTCGCCGCGCTGTCCTATCGCCGCCACGACCCGTCGACCTCGCCGAGGACGAGCGCGAGCGCGTCTTTCGCACGACCGACCGCGATGAGTTCGCGGGCGGTCGCGGCGGTGAGGGGGCCGATAGACTGCGAGGACGCGAGACCTTCCACGATGTCGGGGACCTCGGCGGTGAACCACGAGCTATCTTCCGTCCCGAGTTCGTCGTCGACTCCCGCGGACGACCGAGAGTGGGGCGCGTCGGAAATCATACTGAATGTACACGCTTGTGGGGGATAGTTAGGAATCTGTTACGTCGCGGTAGCGACTCCCTTCTCCGCGAGTCACTCGGTTTTGCGTACTGAACCGTCGAATCTCACACACCACATTATTGCAAAGAATAATAACCTGTTGTAGCGTTCTGTGTAATCGATAATGTCTCTCAGCGAACTCATCTCCGGCGTCGCCGCCTCGGAGCGAACACTGACGGTGTTCAATCCGACGCCCGGCGTCGTCGAGCGACTCGCCGAGCACTTTGCGGACCGAAACGTCTCGGTGGAGTCTGCGAGTTCCGACGAGGGTCCTTCGAACTACGCGGTGCTGGGTACCGGCGATAAGTTCCACACGGCCGTCTCGGTCGACGACCTCCTCGCGCGCCCCGAGGACGTCAAACCGGGCTTCGAACGCGACTCGTACGCGCCGGTCCTCGACCACCTCGACGAGACGCTGTTTACCTCTTACGACCGCCAGCAGATGCTCAACGCCACCCGCGAAATCGAGGACCGCGCGTGGCGCGTCGGCGCGGGCCAACTCCACTCGGGGTTCCAGTCGGGCGAGAACCTCCGCCCGCAACTCGAAACGTACCGCCGCCTCGGTAGCCGCGACGACCTCTCGGTCCACGCGTACATCTATCCGAACGGCGAGGTCCCGCAGGCCGACCAGTTCCAACTGCACCTCGCGCGCTCCGACGAGATTCGGCGCTCCTGGTTCGTCGCCTACGACGGCAACGGCGTTGGCGATTACAAGTGCGCCCTCGTCGCCGAGGAGACCGAACCCGGGTTCGGGTTCACCGGCTTCTGGACGTACGACCCCTCGACGGTGGACTACATCGTCAACCACCTCGTCTCGTCGTACTCGATTATCGAATCCGATGGCTCGGGCGGCGACGGGTTCGACCGTCGTCAAGTAACCGTCAGACCGAAATACGGACGTTAATCCGACTCCGACGGTTCGGCTTCCCCGGCGAGAATCAATTCGGAGAACTGGGCGCGAATACTTAGGAACGTCCGCCCGGAACCGGGCGGTATGGTTGACGGAATCCTCCTCGACGCCTCGCACCTGAAAGGCAAGGTCAAGGGCGGTCGCGCCGGGGCCGAAATCGCCGGGATGAGCTACATCGGCTACGAACTCGCGGTCACGGAGCGGAGCATCCACGTCTACGGCGACCACTGTAACGCCGACATCCAAGACGAGGAGTACCGCTACCTCATCGTCCCGATCGACTCGGTCCGCGGAGTCGAACTCAAGGACCTGTCCGACCGGGGCCGGTGCCTGCAGATTCACGCGCTAGACGACGAGGTGACACTCTACTCGGAGAACCAGTCGAGCCTCTCGAAGAACCTCAAGCGCGTGTTCCTCCTCCTCTCCCGACTGCTCGCCTGAGCGGGCAGTCGGTCGGTGATTGGTAGCCGTCGGTCAGTCTGTCGGTCTGTCGGTCCGGTGGCGAATCAGGTAACGTTTCGAAAGCAGGTGAACTAACCGAACCGCTAAAGAGGGTCGGAACCGAGGAAGGGGTATGGCCACGGATATGAATCTCGACGACGCCCCCTGCCCCATCATCGACTCGCTGAAGCAAATCGGGTCGCAGTGGCGTCTCATCGTCCTCCACGACCTCCAAGACGGTGAAAAGCGGTTCAACGAACTGAAGCGCTCGACCGGTGCGAGTTCGCGGACGCTCTCTCGCGTCCTCGACGACTTACAGGAAAACGGCTTCGTCGACCGCCGGATGGAAGAGGACGCGCCGGTCGCGACGTACTACTCGCTGACCGACAAGGGCGTCTCGCTGTGCCCGGTGTTCGACGAGATTCAGGAGTGGGCCACCGAGTGGCTCGATGACGAGCACGAAGAGTCGGCCGAGGCCGAGACGATCCAGTCGACGGCCTGAGCGCCGCTTCTCACACTTCGAGCGGGTCGCCCTCCGCCGTCTCGAAAATCTCCTCGTGGACTTCCGCGACGGTGACCGAGTCGAGTTCGTCGAGCATCGCCTGAATCGCCGGTTCGAGCAGTTCGCCGAGGACCGGTTGGATGTGTTCGCCGACGGTGCACTCGTCGTTCGGTTCGTTCGTGTGGAAGCAGAACGGCTCGGCGTCCTCCACCGCCTCGTAGATGTCGCGAAGCGTGATGGCGTCCGGCTCGCGGGCCAGCGTGAAGCCGCCGGTCGGGCCGCGCTTGGAATCGACGAGGTCCGCCTCCCGGAGCGAACACAGGAGCTGGCGGATGACCACCGGGTTCGTGTTGACGCTCCACGCGAGGCGGTCGGAAGACAGCCGCTCGTCGCTCTGCACCGCCAAGTTAGTCAGCACGTGCGTCGCGACGACGAATCGGCTGCTGTTCGACATACACGTTCTTTGGAGCTACGGGCATTTTAGATTTCACGGTGGTGCGCCGATTTCGCCGGATTCGGCGCGGAATCGACGTTTTTCAACTCCCGAACCGCATCGGTAGTTCGATATTCGAATTCGGTCACGAGAACTGACCGGTTGGGCCTCCGACCCGACGAAAAGTAGACCCGGAGCCGACCGCTCCGACCGAATCGTCTCGCGCGGCGGTCGGTTCACTCCTCGTTTCGTTCCGCCCGCGTCTCGTCCGTTCCGCTCCCGTCGGCGCTCGCCGGGAGCGCCTCGACGTCGGTCGCCCGCATCAGCGCGATGACCACGTTGTCGGCGACCTCCGCGGCGAACCGCAGTTCGTCGGTCCGCCACTGCCGCGGCTCGCCGACGTGTTCGTGACAGACGACGCCGACGACCTCGCCGCCCGACCGGACCGTCGCGTCGAGCATCGACGTGATACCCTTCGGTTCGAGGTAGCCGTTCCGTAGCTCGGCGGTCGCGGGGTCGGTCTGAACGTCGTCGACGCCGAGCGACCGATTCGTCTCCAGCGCCTCGAAGTACGACGGGTAGTTCGACGCGGTCAGCGTCGTCCCGGCGTTGTGCTCGCCCGACGACCGGTCGTACTGGTCGACACAGCGGAGCGTTTCGGCGTCGTCGAACAGCCAGACGCTCGCCCGCTCGACGTCTAACACCGTCGCCATCGACTCGGTGATTCGCGGAAGGGCGTCCTCGAACGAGCCTCCGATGACCGCCTCGTCGGTCGCGAGGTCGATGAGCGCCCGCTGTTGGCGCTCTCGTCGCTCCCGCTCGTGGTAGGCCTCGGTCACGTCGCGGAACACGGTGACGACGCCTTCGACCGTTCCGTCGTCGGTCCTGATGGGCGACATGCTGTCTTCGATGTACCGCTCGTCGCCGTCGCTCGTGACGAGTTTCGTCCCCGCGGCGAGTTCGACCGACTCGCCCGCGTCGGCGACGCGCCGCATCGGGTCGATGCGTTCCCCGGTTTCCCCGTCGATGAGGTGGAGCACGTCCGAAAGCGGTTCGCCGACGGCGGCGTCGGCGTCGTAGCCGGTTATCTCCTCGGCGGTCCGGTTCAGTTGGGCGACCGTCCCGTCGGCGTCGGTGGCGACGACGCCCTCGGCGATGGAGTCGAGCGTGACGCGGAGGTACGCCTCCCGCTCGCGGAGCCGCTGTTCCGCGCGCCGGTGTTCCGTGATGCGGACGAGCGTCTGGAGGAGGACGCCGTACTGCGCCGACGGGTCGCCGCCCTTCTGGAGGTAGCTGTCCGCCCCGAGGTTCAGCGCCTCGATGGCGACCTCCTCGCGGCTCCGTCCGGTGAAGATGACGAAGGGGATGTCGGAGCCGCGCTCGTCGCGGAGGACCGACAGCAGTTCGAGCCCCGACATCTCCGGCATCTGGTAGTCCGAGACGACCGCGTCGAACGACCCCGACGCGAGGAGCATCAGCGCCCGCTTCGGCGAGTCGGTCGTCACGACTTCGACGCCGTCACCCGTCGATTCGAGAAACCGCTTGGTCAGCGCCAACAGCCCCTCGTCGTCGTCGACGTAGAGCACGCGTATCGCCGACGACTCCCCCTCGGTCTCGTCCATGCACTTTCGTACAACTTCGACGTTGTGTTTGATAACTGTTTGGCAGATTAAGTGTTTTTCAGATGCCATTACCGGCCGAGTCGAGCGGGTCTGACGGCGTCTCGGTCAGTTGTCGCCGCCGGTTGCGGAGTCGCCGTTCGCCTCGTCGTCCGCGGTACCGCGCTCGTCGATGCGGTCGTAGAGGACGGACTCGCCGGGCTTGACCGTGCCGCCGGTCGGGATTCTGACGCCCGCGTTCAGCGAGGCGTTGATGCCGGTTTTCACCTCGTCGCCGAGGACGACGCCGTACTTCCGACGGCCCGAGGAGACGAGTTCGCCCTTGAGCATCTGTCGGACCGGTTCGCCGTCGTGGCGGAGGTTCGCCACTTTGGTCCCCGCGCCGAAGTTCACGTCGCGGCCGAGGAGGCTGTCGCCGACGTACGAGAGGTGGCCGACCGTCGCGCCCTCCATCAGGACGCTGTTTTTCACCTCGACGGCGTGGCCGACCTTGGCGTGCTCGCCGATGAGCGTGTGCCCGCGGACGTAGGCGTTCGGTCCGACGGTGGCCCCGCTGCGGACGAGGACCGGCCCCTCGATGACCACGCCGGAGCGGACCGTCGCACCCTCCTCGACGACGACCGGCCCGTCGAGTTCGGCGCGCTCGGACACGTCGCCATCGATTCGCGGTTCGAGTTCGCCGAGTTTCCACTCGTTGGCTTCGAGGAGTTCCCACGGTCGCCCCACGTCGAGCCAGCGGTCGAAGGCGACGCCGCGCACGTCGTAGGCCTCGCAGGTCGCCGCGAGTACGTCGGTCAGTTCGAGTTCGCCGCGGTCGCTCTCGTCCACGTCGAGCCAGCCGTGGGCCTCCGCCGGGAAGACGTACGCGCCGGCGTTGATGAGGTCCGACGGCGGGTCCGCGGGCTTCTCGACGACGCCGGTGACGAAGCCCTCGTCGTCGGTGTCGAGGACGCCGTAGGAACTCGGGTCGGCGACGCGGAACGACCCGACGGCGGGCGTCCCCTCGTACAGCGTCGAAAGCGACGGCACATCGTACAGCGCGTCCCCGTTGAGGACGACGAACGGCTCGTCGGGGTCGAGATGCGGGGCCGCGGCGCGGACCGCGTCGGCCGTCCCGCGCTGTTCCGACTGGACGGCGAAGCCGACGGGGACGCCGCCGCGCTCGTCGCCGAAGTAGTCGCGCACGTCAGCGGCCTCGTAGCCGACGACGAGCGTGATGTCCGTCGCGCCGGCCGCGACGGCGGCGTCGGCGGTGTGCGCGACGAGCGGTCGGTCGGCCACGGGGAGCATCGGCTTGGGTCGTCGGTCCGTGAGCGGACGCATCCGGGTGCCGCGACCGGCGGCGAGAATGACGGTCTGCATACCTCTGTAAGGGGCTGCGCGGAAGAAATGTCTTCGGTCCGGGAAGTACCGAGGAGGGGACCAATCGCGACGTTGTGGGTTGCCTCTGATCCACCTACCGGCACCGACTCGAGGTGGAACGGTCGGTACGGCATCTGTCTGTCACTATCAGTCTGACAAAATGGTTGCGAACTCCGCGCCGGATTCGAGTCCGACACTTGGCTTCCGCGCGGCACAGTCGCTCGCGGACGGTTCGAACCACACGGCCCGCGAACGGCGAATGCGTTGGGGTTACGATAGGTTGGAGATTCGCACGAGACGCGGCGCCGTGTGTTAGTGAACGGACGAACGCCAGCGTGTAATAGTTTCGTTCCGCGGCGACGGGAACCGCGTTCGTCGGCGTTATTACCGTCCCACTCTTCGGCTGTGGAGGGTTACGATGGAGATTCGCACAGGACTCTCTTACGGAGACGTATTGCTGGTTCCACAGCGCTCCCCGGTCGACAGCCGGAGCGACGTGGACCTCTCGACCAACGTGACGCCGGGCTTGCGCCTCGATACGCCGCTCGTCAGCGCGGCCATGGACACCGTCACCGAAGCGGACCTCGCGGAGACGCTCTCCGGCCTCGGCGGCCTCGGCGTCGTCCACCGCTTCCTCGACGTGGACGAGCAGGCCGAACAGGTCCGCCGCGTCGCCGACGCGGGCGGGACCGTCTCGGGCGCGGTCGGTATCAACGAAGACTACCTCGACCGGACCGAGGCGCTCCTCGACGCCGGCGCGGACGCTATCGTCATGGACATCGCCCACGGGCACATGGAGCGGTGTCTCGACGCCGTCGAACGGATTCGCGACGAGTTCGACCCCGAAATCGTCGCGGGTAACGTCGTCACGCCGGCGGCCGTCGAAGACCTCTGGGAGGCCGGCGCGGGCTGCGTGAAAGTCGGCGTCGGGCCGGGGTCGCACTGCACGACCCGAGAGGTCGCGGGCGCGGGCTACCCACAGCTCACGGCCGTCTCGGAGTGCGCCGAGCGGGCGCACGACCTCGGTATCCACGTCATGGCCGACGGGGGGATTCGCACCTCCGGCGACGCCGCGAAGGCGCTCATGGCCGGCGCGGACACCGTCATGATGGGGAGCTTCTTCGCCGGGACCGACGAGGCACCGGGTCAGGTCGTCGAGGTCGACGGCGAGACGTACAAGCGCTCCCGCGGGATGGCCTCCACGGAGGCCGCCGACGACCGCGGGGACAAACAGAGCGACGTGGACGCCGGCGAGGGCGTCGAGGCGCTCACGCCCTACAAGGGGCCGGTCGAACCGCTCGTCGAGGAGTTCCTCGGCGGGATTCGCTCCGGCGTGAGCTACTGCGGCGGCCACACCATCGCGGACGCCCGCGAGAAGGCTTCGTTCGTCCGCGTCGCGGCGAGCGCGAAGGAACGAGAGGGCGCGCACGGCGTCGTCTTCGCCGAGGGTCCCGTCGAAGTCGACGAGGAGGCCGAACGCGAGTTGCAGGCCCCGATGGCCGACTGACTCCGGAAGTCGGGAGCCGACCCCGGACGCGACACGGTGCGAGACGACGCGGACCGCCACGCCGGCGACCGCGTCCTCGCCGAGCGACGGCGTTCGCGCTGACACGCCGGCGGCGTCGCCCGAATAATATTTCAAATCCAGTAGTATTTACACACTTATTTACAATTGCTATCATTTCAGACCAACCGATAGATAGTCCCGAGACGAATCGAAATATCCAGTCGTCGGACCCGACACGGACCGACTGGCCGACCTCGATTGTCTCTTCGAACACCGGTATTTAGCTCGAATGAACGCGTTATCGGCGCGAAAACGCATCGTTCGTCTGTTTCTGACCCTCGCCGACGAGTTCGAACTATGGGTGGCAAACCTCGGCCATCGAAGTGGGTTCGTCTCTCTCGTACGGTTCCGTGGCGACGAATTATCAATCTTCAAGGTGCATACAATATTTTGATAGGTTTAGTGACGAACTCGCTCGGAGCCAGTCGAATCGCGTGACAGCCATATCTGTGTCACGAACTGTTCGCCCCGGTCTGACGTAGAATTACACATCTATCTTTGTCATCTTTTGGCGGTACTCGGTTCGAGTGCGGATGGCTTCGAGAGCGGGACGCGAGTCGTCAAATATCACCTGAAATCCAGCACAGCCGAACGAGCGTTCTTCACGACGAGACGCTCACGAGTAGGTCGCGCGGATGCCGATGACGCGGGCGGCCTGCGTCACCATCTCCGGGACCTCCGTGTGGTACCACTCGCCTTTCATCCGGGTGGTCGGCCCCGAGACGCTGATCGAACCGAGGATGGTCTCGTCGTCGGAGAGAATCGGCGCGCCGACCGCCCGCATGCCGGTGATGCGTTCTTCGTCGTTGAAGGCGTAGCCGCGCTCGCGAATCGTCGCCAACTCGGCTTCGAGGGCGTCGCGGTCGTCTATCGTCTTCGTCGTCAGGCGCGTCAGCTCGCCGTCGAGAATCTCGTTTCGGCGCTCCTCGTCGCAGAACGCGAGGTAGGACTTGCCGACCGACGTGGTGTGGAGGTCGACTGTCGTGCCGATGTGCGAGTCGGTCTGGAGGCCCTGTTCGGACTTCACCTGATAGATGTAGACGCCGCGGCCGTTCTCCTCGACCATCACCTGCCCGCGCTCGCCGACAGCCTCGACGAGGTCGTCCATCTCGCCGATGGAGGCGTGATACAGCGCGTGTCGCGTCCGGGCGTGGTCGCCGAGGTCGAGGAACTTCAGACCCAGCGCGTACTCGTCGCCCTGCCTGACGACGTAGCCGAGTTCCGCGAGCGTCTTGAGGTGGTTGTGGGCCGTGCTCTTCGAGATACCGAGGTCGTTCGCTATCTCCGACACCCCGCTCGCGTCGTGGTCTCTGATGTGTTCGACGATGCCGAACGAGGTTTTCGTAGCGCCGATTGTTCCCGCCGCATTGTTCCCGTCCGTGTTCATAGTTATCAATCAGAGAGTGAGGTAATAATTGTTGGCGTTTCGTTCGGGTGGGCCGAACGAACGTTCGGTTTATCGCCGCGTCAGCGCGGCGACGGTCTCGCGGACCGGGTTCGAACCGACGGACGAGAGCGCGTCGAGCGCCGCATCTGCGGCGTCTTCGCCGAGGCCGAACGCGAGCAGGTCGCGGTTGCGCGCGGCGAGGTCGGACTCCGACAGCGGGTCGCGGTAGTCGCCGCGGGGGTACTCGCGCTCGCCGACGTAGCGGCTCCCGTCGCGGGCGGTCACTTCGACGCGTGCGCCCCAGTCGTCAGGGAAGGCCCGCTCGAACGCCTCGTCCGCGTGCAGGTGGACGCGCTCCGAGAGCGACTGCACGGCCTCGTCACCGAGCGCGTCGTCGAGGAAGTCGCCGAGTTCGACGCTCCCGTCCGCGACCCAGCGGGCGAGGACGTACGGCGTCGAGAACTTCGCCGCGGTGAGCGTCTCGGGCCGCGCGTGGCTCATATCGACGCCGTTGCGGTAGGTGTACACGTCGATTCGGTCTACGTCGTCCGGCGCGAGTTCGTCCGCGCCGGCGTCCCGCAGGGCGTCGAGCGGGGCGTGGGTGTAGCGACACGACGGGTACGGCTTCTGGTAGGCCTCGGTAATCCACCAGTCGTCGCCGAGCGAGTCGAACAGGGCGGCGAACTCGCCGTCTCCGAGGAGCGTTGCGAACGGGTCGTAGACGGCCTCCATCGCCGCGGGGGACCCGCGGAGGCCGGCGGCGGCCAGCGTCGCGGCGCTTACGCCGGCCTGCGCGGAGAACCCGGCGGTGACGTTCCGCGACGGCGCGCCCTCAGCGAAGGGGTCGTGCATGGAGACGACCGCGAGGTTCAGCGCGGTGCGGACCGTCTCGCGCACCTCGTCGGGCGACTGCCCCGCACAGACGGCGGCGGTCAGCGCCGGGCCGAGCGTCGTCCACGTGGAGTGCGGGTCGCGAACGAGCCACGGAATCGCCTCGTTCATCCGCGCCTTCATGGCGAAGATGGCGTACTCGAAGCGCGCGCAGAGTTCGTACGAGCGGACGCAGGCGTCCACGAACGACTCGCCGTCGATGTCGTGGGCCTCGGCGACGCCGACCGCGCCCGCGACGATGCTCGCGCCCACGTGGCCGCCGCGGTTGTGACCCTCCTCTATCTCCTGTGTTATCGCCGCCGTCGCGTTCAACAGCGCCGCCTGCGCCGGGTCGACGCGGCGGTCGGTCCCGAGGGCGGACGCCGGACCGTCGGCGAGCGACGCGTCGCGGAAGACGCCCGCGTGTTGTGGGGCGGCCGCGCCCGCGACGGTCGCCGCGAGCACGTCCGCGACGATTCGCTCCCCGTCGGCGCGCACGTCGTCGGGTAGCTCGTCGGTCAGAAAGCCGTACACCTGTCGTTCCCAGTCGCGGACTGGTTCCTGTGAAATCATGGTCTGAATACGTGGTCGAAGGGCGGCTCAGGCCCGAGTGAGGGCGCAGAGCACGCGGGGGGCGGCGGGTTCGGTCGCCGCGGTCCAGAGTCCGTCGACGCCGCCGTCGCCGATGACGGGCGCGACGAGTCCGTCGAACTTCGCTCTGAGTTCCGATTCGGTGAAGGGGTCGTGTTCGCCGCCGCGGGCGGCGCGCACCTCGCGGGCGTACTGCTCGCCGTCGGTCGTCTCGACGGTGACGCGCGCGCCGCGCTCGTCGGGTGTGCGGGCCGCGAACTCCTCGGTGGCGACCACGTCCACGCGGCGGGCGAACCCGAGGGCGGCCTTCGTCAGCGCCTCGTCGGTGAACGCGTCCTTGCCGGTCTCGCCGGCCGTCAGCGCCGAGGCGACGGCGAAGGGAACCGAGAACTTCGCCTGCAGGGCGTTCTCGGGCGCGGGTTCCGACAGCGCGGCAGCGGCGGGGTACGTCTCCACGGTGACCGACTCGATGTCGGCCGCGCCGACGCCCGTCTCCTCGACGAGGAGCGCCACGGCGTCGAGGGCGGCGTGGGTGTAGCGGCAGGCCGCGTGGACCTTGAAGTAGCCGCGCTCGATTTCCCAGCGCTCGCCGAGTCCGTCGGCGAGGGCGCTCCGGTCGGGACCGTCCGCGGCGACGGGTTCGAGGTGTCGGGCCACGCCGTCGTCGAGGCCGGTGAAGCCGGATTCGGCTTGATCGACCGCGAGCAGGCCCGAGAGGTTGCTCATCCCGACGTAGCCGTTCCTGACGGTCGCGCCCTCGGTGGCCGCCTCGAACCGGGTGTGCTGGGCGTAGTTCGCCGCCATGCGCATCGCGTCGAGCGTCGTCTCGGCGTCGAGGCCGCGGAGTCGGGAGACGGCCGCGGCGGTTCCGACGCCGCCCCACACGCCGTGGGGGTGGAGGCCGTCGGCGAGCGGGACCACCGTCTCGGCGGTGCGGACCGCCGCCTCGTAGCCGGCGACGAACGCCGTCAGGAACTCGTCGCCGCTTCGGTAGGCCGATTCGCCGTCCGCGAGGAGCGCGGGCAGGACGTGAATCGCCGGATGGCCGGCCGCGAAGCGGTGGCCCTCGTCGAGTTCGAGGACGCTCCCGGCGGCCGCGTTGACGAACGCGGCGCGGTACGCGGTGGTCCGCTCGCCCGCGGTCCCCATGATGGTCGATTCGCCGCCGTTCTCGTCGGCCCACCGGCGCGCTAACGCGGTGACCGCGGGGTCCGACGCGCCGCCCAGCACCGCCCCGATGGTGTCGGCGACGACGAGGGACGCGCGGTTTGCGACCGACGCGGGGAGGTCGGCCCGGTCGAGGTCGGCGACGAACGACGCGAGCGCTTCGTCGGTCATCTCAGACCCCGAGGTACGCCTCGACGACGCCCTCGTCTTCGAGGAGTTGGTCGCCGTCGGCGGTCATGCTGATGCGGCCGTTCTCCATGACGTAGCCGCGGTCGGCCAGTTTGAGCGTCTGCTGGACGTTCTGTTCGACCATGAGGACGGTCATGCCCTGCGCGTGGATGTCCTCGATGACGTCGAACACCTCTTGGACGAGGTGCGGCGCGAGGCCGATGGAGGGCTCGTCGAGGATGAGCAGGTCCGGTTCGCCCATGAGCGCGCGGGCGAGGGTCAGCATCTGTTGTTCCCCGCCGGACATGGTGCCGGCGCGCTGGTTCTTGCGCTCCGCGAGCCGGGGGAACAGCTCCAGCATCTCGTCGAGGTTCTCCTCGCGGTGCGCCTTCGCCTCCTCGGTCTGCGCGCCGAGAAGCAGGTTGTCGATGACGGTCATGTTGGTGAACAGGTCGCGGTTCTCCGGGACCTGCACGATGCCGCGCTCGACGATTTCGTGGGACGCCTTCGAGTGAATCGCCTCGTCGCGGTAGGTAATCTCGCCGTGGCTCGGCGAGAGGATGCCGCAGATGGTGCGCATCGTCGTGGTCTTGCCCGCGCCGTTCGAGCCGATGAGCGCGACGATTTCGCCCTCTTCGACGTGCATATCGACGCCGTGGAGCACTTCGATGTCGTCGTAGCCGGCGCGGACGCCGCTCAGTTCAAGCATCGACGTCGAACCCCCCGATGTAGGCCTCGATGACCCGGTCGTCTTCGACCACCGTCTCCGGTGCGCCGAAGGCGATGCCCTTCCCTTGGTCCAGCACTTTCACGTAGTCCGAGATGTTCATGATGGCTTTCATGTCGTGTTCGATGATGAGGAGGCTCGTCCCGCGCTCGCGCAGTTGGCGGAACAGGTCGAGCATCTGCTTCGACTCCGACGGGGTGAGCCCCGCCATAATCTCGTCGAGGAGCAGGATTTCCGGGCGCGTCGAGATGGCGCGAGCGAGTTCGAGGCGCTTCTGTGCGCCCACGGTGAGTTCGCCCGCCTCCTCTTCGGCCTTGTCCGCGAGCCCGACGAATTCGAGGTTCTCCATGGCGATTTCGCGCGCCTCGCTCCGGCGGCGCGTGTGGATGTGCGCGCCGACCATCGCGTTCTCGACGACGGTCAGTTCCTCCAGCGGGCGTGTGATTTGGAACGTCCGCGCCAGCCCCGCCCGCGCGATTTTGTGCGCCGGGAGGCCGGAGATGACCTCGCCGTCGAGTCTGACGGTCCCGCTCGTCGGCGGGAACGCCCCGCTGATGCAGTTGAACAGCGTGGTCTTGCCCGCGCCGTTCGGCCCGATGAGGCCGATAATCTCGCCGCGGTTGACGGTCATATCCACGTCGTCGAGCGCCTGCAGGCCGGAGAAGCGCTTGCCGACGCCTTCGACCGACAGAATCTGCTCGCCGTCGCGGTCGATGTCGGCGTCGGGCGAGTCGCTCCGCGGCGCGTCGGCGTCCGGCACGTCCGCGGATTCCGCGTCGGCGTCGGGCGCGTTCGTCTCGTCTGCCGACATCACTCGCTCACCTCCTCGTCACCGCGGACGCGCTTCCAGAGGGCGCGTGCCTGACTCGGCCAACTCACGACGCCGCGCGGCGAGTAGATGACGATGGCCACGAGGAACGCGCCGTAGATGATGCGGTCGAGGCCGTTGATGTCGGAGAACGTCGTCCGCGCGATTTCGCTGACGGGCGTGACGATGAACGAGCCGACGATGGGCCCCAGAAGCGTCCCCGGTCCGCCGACGACGGCGGGGAGGAGCAGTTCGACGTTCTTGAACAGCGCGAACACGGTGTCCGGGCGGATGGTGTTGAAGTACATCGACCAGTAGGCACCGCCGAGGGCGGTGAAGAAGGCGCTGACGGCGACGCCGATGAGCTTGTACCGGAAGCTCGGCACGCCGACGCTGGCGGCGGCCCGCTCGTCCTCGCGGATGGCGAAGAAGTACAGCCCGACCCACGAGTTCTTGATGACCCACGAGACGAGCGTCACGACGAGCAGGAAGCCGACGATGAGGTAGTAGTACGGCAGGTCGTTCTGGAACTGGAAGGCCACGAGGCCGTACTCCGCGCCGTAGTCCCGCGGGAACGGCTTGAAGTAGCCGTTGGCCCCGCGGAGTTCCGACATGTTGGTGACGACGAAGCGGAGCAGTTCCGCGAACGCGAGCGTCGCCAGCGCGAAGTAGTGGCCCTGCAGTTTGAAGCGAAACGAGAGCGCGCCGATGACGAGGCCGTAGCCCGCGGCCAGGACGCCCGCGACGAGCATTCCGACCCACGGGTTGACCGCGAAGTCGACGAGCAGTTTCTGGGTCGCGTACGCGCCGATGCCGAAGAACGCCGCGTGCCCGAAGGAGAACTGCCCGGTGTAGCCGGACATGATGTTCCACGACTGGGCCGTGTAGGCGTAGATGACCGTGAGGATGAGCACTTTCAGGCTCAACAGCGCCGCGAGTTCCATCCCGGCGACGTCGATTTCGATGATGACCGGGAGCGCCGCGAGCAGGCCGAACAGCGCGACGCCCTTCACCAGCGGGGCGTACCGTTGTTCGTCGAACGTCCGGTAGCGGTCGCGGACGGACTCGATGGCGCTCACGCCTCAGCACCTCCGAAGAGTCCCTCGGGCTTGACGAGGAGCGTCCCGATGAAAAGCAGGAAGATGAGCACCTGCGCGGTGGTTCCGGGGAGGTAGTAGCCGCCGAACACCTGAATCATCCCGACGATGAGGCCGCCGACGAACGCGCCGGGGAACGAGCCGAGGCCGCCGAGGATGACGATGACGAAGGCGTTGATGAGGTACGTCTCGCCCGTGAAGGGGTCGAATCGCTGGAACAGCGCGATGGAGCCGCCGGCCACGCCGGCCAGCGCCGCGCCGATGCCGAAGGTGAGGTAGTTGATGCGGCGGACGTTGATGCCGACGTAGCGCGCGCCGTCGCGGTTGTCGGCCGTGCCGCGAATCTTCCGGCCGAGGTCGGTCCGGTTCAGGAACGCCCGCACGGCGAGCATCGTCCCGAGCGCGATGACGAGCGCGTAGAACTGCCCGAGCGGGATGAAGACGCCGCCGACCTGTATCGAACCGAGCGAGAGTTCGACCTGCTGGGGGTCGGGCGTGAACACGATTTCGATGGCCGACTGGATGATAAAGAGGACGCCCAGCGTGGCGATGAGCTGGTTCTGCTGGGGGGCCTCGATGATGGGTTCGACCGTGAGCACGTGGACCACTACCCCGAGGACGAACAACACCGCGGCGGCGATGGGGATGCCGAGGAACGGGCTGATACCCGCCATCTCGGAGACCAACCACACCGAGTACATCCCGACGACGAGGAAGACGCCGTGGGCGAAGTTGATGACGTCCATCACGCCGAATATCATCGTCAGCCCGAGCGCCGTCAGCGCGTAGACGCCCCCGAGCAGGAGGCCGAACGCGAGCAACTGCAGGAGGACGGGCTCCAGATTGGTGATGTCGGTCAGGAACTGTACGAACGGGTCGATGAATCGGCCGAGGCCACCGCCCTGCAGCGGCAGCGGCGCGACCGATGTGACTAGGTGTCCCATGCGGTTTCTACGCTCGGGAATTGTTGGCAACCCCCATAAAAGGTGGCTATCGTTCGAGACGGTTCGTTGACGTGACGGCGGACGCGGGTAGCGGTTAGACCTGTGGTTCGGCCTCCGCGTACTCCTCGGGGTAGACGACTCTGACCGAGAGGTCTTGGACCTGGTTCACCGGGCCGAGCGCGTTGATGTTCTCGCCCTGGTCGTCGAACTCGATGGCGCCCATCGCGGAGATGTGGTCCTCGTATCTGAGGCCCTTGAGCGCCTCGTTGATGTCGTCGGGTTCGACGCTACCGGCCTCCTCGACCGCCTGGATGATGACCTCCGCCGCGGTGTAGGCCATCCCGACCGACGCCGAGAACTCCTGGTCGTAGTTGTCGAGGAACTGCGAGCGGACCTCGGCGGTCTTGTCGACCGTCGGGTTCAGCGCGTAGTTGTTGTCCAGCACGCCGTTCGCGAACTCGCCGATGTCGCTGACGGCGTCGTCGTCGGTGAACGTCGCGGACGCGGACGCGGTCAGGTACGGCGGCCGGTAGTCCTGGTCCTGCAACGCCTGCGCGAGCAGGACGCCGCCGGCGACGTACGTCGTGGCGATGATGGTGTCGGGGTCGGCGCTCCGGAGCCGCGACACCTGCGTGTTGGCGTTCGACGCGCCGAACTCGATGGCCGTCTCCTCGACGATTTCGACGTTCTGCTCGGGGAGGAACTCGCGGAGGCTGTCGCGAATCGCCTGCCCGTAGCTGTTGTTGATGTAGAACAGCCCCGCCGTGTCGATGGTGCCGCCGCCGTCGCGGATGACCGTCGGCACGAGGTCCGCGTAGTCGCTCGCCAGTCGGCGCGCCGGGGGTTGCGGCCGGTAGACGTAGTTGAAGTCCCGGCCCTGCAGGATGTTGTCCGCCGCCGCGATGGAGATGACGAACGGGACGCCCTGTCGTTCCGCGACCTGCGTCGCCGCCGTCGTCACCGGCGAGGAGTAACAGCCGGTGAGGACGTGCGCGCCCTCGCTGAGCAGTTCCTCGCTGACCTGTCCGCCGAGTTCCTGTGCGCCCTGGTTGTCGCCCTCGATGACGGTCACTTCCGCGCCGTCGAGCGATTCGATGCCGCCCTCCTCGTTTTTCCGCATCGCGGCGAGTTTGATGGCGTTGCTCATCCCGACGCCCGTCGCGGCGAGACTGCCCGAAAGCGGGTGGTTCGAACCGATGATGACCTCGTCGACGGACTGCTCGGGCGTCCCCGTCGTGGTACCCGTGTCGCCGCCGGAGTCGCCACCCGAGTCACCGCCGGAGTCGCCGCCCGAATCGCTGCCGCCGTTTCCGGCGTCGTCGCTCGCACAGCCAGCTAATGTCAATGCCGCGACGCTCGCGCCCGTTGCTTTGAGGAAGCGCCGCCTGTTGCTCGTCGAAGACTTGAGAGTCTTACCCATGGCAATCAGTCACGAGGTTGGTGCCTATTGTAATAAATGCTATCGTACTCGTGTTGTCACGTTCCGAAGATATTCCCGCGTCGAACCGGTTCGAGACGATAGCTCCGGTCGGGAAACGGGCGAGTTCTCCGTCGTCAGTCCACCGTCGTCAGTCGAGCGACTCGCGGGCGTGAATGCCGGCGAGGCGGCCGTAGCCGAGGGCGGTCGTCAGCCCGTTGCCGGAGAGGTAGCCGCCCGCGCCGTGGCCGCTGATGCCGCAGGCGGTGCCGCCGCCGGCGTAGAGGTTCTCGACGATGCTCCCGTCGGTCCGGAGGACGCGACCGTCTTCGTCGACGACGAGTCCACCCTGCGTGTGGAAGAGCGCGCCGGTGACCTTGGTCCCGTAGAAGGGCGCTTCCAGCGGGTTCGCGCCGTCGACGCGGCCCACCTCGTCGGGGTCGCCCGCCGTGGCGGCCTCGTTGTAGTCGGCGACCGTCTCCGCGGCGCGCTCGCCGTCGGCACCGAGGCGCTCGGCGAGGTCGGCGACCGAGTCGGCGCTGTGGTAGGTCCCCTGCTCGATGGCCTCGTCGAAGTCCTCGAACTGCCCGCGAAGCCGCTCGAAGATGCGCTCGTCGAACAGCTGAATCGCCTGCCCGCCGGGCTGTTTGAGCACCGAGATGGCGAACTCGCTGTAGCCCGCGGACTCGTCGCCGAAGCGCTCGCCGTCCTGATTCACGAGGATGCCCCCGTTCATCGTGACCGCGTAGGTCGAGAGCATCCCCGTCTGGCTCGCCACCGTCGCGTGGCCCTGATAGGCGTCCATACAGGCGAGTTCGCCGCCGAGTTCCGCGCCGAAGCGGACGCCGTCGCCGGTGTTGCCGTCCGCGCCGAAGTACAGCGCCCGCTCGATGTCTTCCTCGCAGTAGTCGGTGACCATCTCGCGGTTGCCGGCGAAGCCGTCGGTGGCGAGGATGACCTTCTCGGCCTCGATGGCCTCGTCGTGGCCGAGGCCGGCGACGACGCCCCGAACCGCGCCGTCGTCGGCGACGAGTCGCTTCACGGGCGCGTTCGTCAGGAGTTCGATGTTCGGCGTCGACTCGACGCGCTCGACCAGCTCGGCGACGATGTTCTCGCCGTTTCGACCCTCCGGCGCGTGCATCCGGTACTCGGAGTGCTTGGGATACTTGAAGTCGTCAACGATGTGGAGCGTGACGTCCCAGTCGTCGACGAGCCAGTGGATGAGGTTCGTGCTCTCCTCGCAGAGGTACTGCACGCGCTCCTCGTCGGCCTCGTAGTCGTTCTTCTCCAAGATGTCGCGGGCCATGTCCGCGGGCGTCTCCTCGATGCCGGCCTCGCGCTGGAGTCGCGTCCCCGCCGCGGGGACCATCCCCGTCGAAAGCGAGGTGTTGCCGCCGCACTCGGGCGCTTTCTCCAGTACCGTCACGCGAACGTCGGGGTTCTCGCTGGCCGCGAGCGCGGCGACGAGGCCGGTGCCGCCGCCGCCCGCGACGAGCACGTCCGTGTCGATGTCCCACTCGATGTCGTCGACCGAGACGACTTCGGCGACGCCGTCGCTCGGCGTCCGCCGGGCTAGTTCGTCCATGCACTCTGCTAGGTAGACTCTATCGTAAAACTACCGCATCCGGCGGTGTCGGCACCACCGCGACCCCTCCGCGTCACCGCCACGTCCGCCGGTTTCGGAAGCGCGTGCGTGAGAACAATTCCCCGTCGCTCCTGTGGGCGTGTCTGTCGTCGTCCCGACCCGGACGTTCAGGAACGGCAGACAGTCTGAAACGTCGGTGTGAAAAACTATGTGTGTCGAGAACACCCATACCGCATGGACTCGCCACGAGACATCGTCGAGGAGTTCTTCGACCGCATGGAAGACGACCGCAGGGACACCGTCGGCGACCTGTTCGCCGAGGACGCCGTCATCACCCTCCCGGGAGCGACCTTCGAGGGACCGACCGCGGCCTACGACTTCCTCGCGCACCTCGAACCGCGCTACGAGTGGGCGGCAAAGGAGTTCGACCGCTGGATAGAGGCGGGCGACACCGTCGTGAGCGTCGGGTCGCTCTACGGGGCCGACAACGACGGCGCGGACTTTTCGGACGTTCGCTACGTCGATATCTACGTCGTCCGCCGGGGCCTCATCGAGCGCCTCGACATCTGGAACGACCTCGCGGTCGACGGCGTCGTTCCGGTCGAGGACGCGCCCGCAGTCCCGGCGGAGGAATGAGCGACCGAACCGCGGTCCTCTTCGCGCTCCGCGACGACCCCTCGCTCGTCGTCCGCGCCGAGGAACTTGGCTACGAGTCGGCGTGGGCCGCCGAGGGACAGGGCAAGACCGCCTTCGGAAAGCTCGAACGCTGGGCCGTCCACACCGAGGAAATCGGCCTCGCGACCGGCATCGTCAACGTGTTCTCGCGGACGCCGGCGGCGCTCGCGGCGGCCGCGGCGACCCTCGACGACCACTCCGACGGGCGCGCGATTCTCGGCCTCGGCGTCGCCCACCCCGGCGTGGTCGAGACGTTCCACGGCGTCCCCTTCGACCGCCCGCTCTCGCGCCTCCACGAGTACGTCGAACTCGTCCGGCGCTACCTCCGCGGCGAGGCCGACTCCTTCGACGGGGAGTTCTTCTCGCCCGAGCGCACGAGTTTCTGGGACGCCTTCGAACCCGTCCGCGAGGAGATACCCATCTACAACGGCGCGCTCGGCCCGGCGAACGTCCGACTCACCGGGCAGGTCGCCGACGGCTGGCTCCCGAACCTCTACCCGCGCCCGCAGTTCGAGGAGGCGCTGGAGTGGCTCGATACGGGGGCCGACCGCGCCGGGCGCGACGCGAGCGACGTGGACGTGGCGATGTACGTCCTCACCGCCGTCCACGACGACGCCGACGAGGCGCGCCGGGCGGCGGCCGAACACGTCGCCTACTACCTGCGCGACGTGCCGGGCTACTACGACCGCGCGGCCGAGCAGGCCGGCTTCGGCGACGAAGTCGAAGCGGTTCGGGCCGCGCCGACGACGGAGGCCGGGGCGCGCGAACTCTCGGCCGACTTCCTCGACCTCGTGGCGCTGGTCGGCACACCCGACGACGTGCGGGGGCGACTCGGCGAACTCCGCGAGATGGGCGTCGACCTGCCGGTCGTCCGCGCGCCCGCTGGCGTCGACCGCGAGTGGGTGGCGCGGACGCTGGAGGTGTTCGCCCCGTAACATGACCTCGCCGAACCGTGCCGTACTTTTATGCTGGATGCCACCGCATCTCAAGCGAAGCGAGTCATGACAGACCGTATCTGGGAGGACCTGCTATCTGAACAGGATAAACAGGTCATCACGAAGGCTGGTTACGACAAGGAGGGCGCCTCGTCGTGGGAGTCCCGCGGCATGGGCGAGAACCCGATGGTTCTCGTCATCGACATGCAGCGGCTCATCGTCGGCGAGAACGCCCCCATCCTCGACGCCATCGAGGAGTATCGCACCGCGATGGGCGACATCGCGTGGGACGCCATCGAACACATCGACCCGTTCCTCGACTTCGCGCGGGAGCAGGGGCTTCCGGTGACGTACACGCGGGTCGTCCCGTCGAGCTACGACGACCCCGACCACCCCGACCTCGACATCGTCGACCCGGTCGCGCCCGAGGAGGGCGACGCCGTCGTCGACAAGTCCTACGCGTCGGCGTTCTACGGGACCGACCTGCTCTCGCGGCTCGTCCGCGGCGACCACGACTCGGTCATCATCGTCGGCAACTCCACGAGCGGGTGCGTCCGTGCCACCGCGGTGGACGCAAAGCAGAACGGCTTCAGCGTCATTCTGCCGCAGGAGTGCATCTTCGACCGCATCGAGGCGTCGCACAAGATCGGCCTCCTCGACCTGTGGATGAAGTACGCCGAGGTACTGGAGACCGAGGCGGTCGAGGAGTGGGTCGAGACGCTATGACCCACGACCTCGTCATCTCGAACGGCACCGTCGTCACCCCCGAACACGGCACCTTCGAGGCCGACGTGGCGGCCGACGGCGAGACCATCTCGGCCATCGCCTCGCCCGGCACGCTCTCGGGCGAGACGGAAATCGACGCGACGGGCAAGCACGTGCTCCCGGGCGCAATCGACCCGCACACCCACCACGGCATCTACCGCGGACTGGAGGCCGACGCCGAGTCCGAGTCCAAGTCCGACCTCGTCGGCGGCGTGACCACCATCGGGAACTACTTCCGGCGGGCCGGGGCCTACGAGGAGATTATGCCGGGCTACTTCGACGAGGCGGAGCCGAACTACTACCACGATTACTTCTTCTCGCTCGGCCTGCTCTCGATGGAGCATATTGAGGAGATTCCGACCATCATCGAGGAGTTCGGCATCACGACGTTCAAGTGGTACATGAACTACAAGGACGCCGCCCGCGAGAAGTTCGGCGTCGACTGCGACATGCACGACGACTTCGGCGACGCGTTCGTCCGGAAACTCGCCGAACAGGACGTGCCGACGACGCTCGGCTACCACTCCGAGAACGTCGAAATCACGAACGCGCTCGCCGGCGGCAACGTCTACGTCACCTCCGAGTCCGACGACACCGACGCCGACGCCGACGAGGGCTACGAGGTGATGGTCGAGGAGTTCCCCGGCTACGCCGAGACGCAGAGCATGGTCGCCGGGGCCGCGCTCGCCAAGGTCCACGGCTACGACGACCGCTTCTACGCGGTCCACATCTCCGCCGGGGGGACGGCCGACGAACTCGCCGCGCTCCACGACGCGGGCTACCGGGCGTGGGGCGAGACGTGCATCCACTACCTCGCGCTCACCACCGAGGAGTGCGACGAGCGCATGAAAGTCAACCCGCCGGTCCGGTCGAAAGAAGACCAAGAGACGCTCTGGGAGCGCCTCGCCGACGGCACCATCTCGACTATCGGCACCGACCACTGCGCCAACCTCGCGGAGAACAAGTTCGGCGACGGCATCCGCGACAGCCTGCTCGGGTTCCCCTCGACGCCCGTGATGCTCCCGCTCATCCTCTCGGAGGGCGTCAACGAGGGCCGCATCTCGCTCGAACGCGCCGTCGAGGTGACGAGCACCAACGCGGCGAAGGCGTTCAATCTCTACCCCAAGAAGGGGACGGTCAGAGTCGGCAGCGACGCCGACCTCGCCGTCGTCGACCTCGACGAGACGAAGACGGTGACGCCGGAACTGTTACACAGCGTCAGCGGCTACTCCCCCTACGAGGGCCGAGACGTCACCGGCTGGCCGACTCAGACCGTCGTGAAGGGCGAACTCGCCTACGACGACGGCGAGATAGTCGGCACGAAAGGGCACGGAACCCACATCGACCGCCCGGTGTGAGCCAGCGACCCGACCCGCCGCCCCACTAACAACGCGGACTGACCGGCCACAGCCGACCGGGCACACGGCCACCCACACGCACCACCAGACGACCACCACACGCGACACAGAACGAGAAGACACACACGACATGACGAACGACACGAACGGACCACTCGACGGCCTCGTCGTCCTCGAAGCCGGGTCGATGATATCCGGCCCGACCGTCGGCCGCTTCATGGCCGACTTCGGGGCGACGGTCATCAAAATCGAACACCCGGCGTTCGGCGACCACATCCGCCGCTTCGGTCCACAGAAAGACGGCGTCGGCCTCTGGCACAAGTACCTCTCGCGGAACAAGCAGTCTGTCACCCTGAACATCTCCACCGACGAGGGCGCGGCGGTGTTCGAGGACCTCGTGAGCGAGGCCGACCTCCTCATCGAGAACTTCCGACCCGGCACGCTCGAACGCTGGAACGTCGGCTGGGAGCGACTCTCCGAGGTCAACGACGACCTCGTGATGCTTCGGATGTCCGGCTTCGGACAGACCGGCCCGTATTCCGAGCGCCCCGGCTTCGGGACGCTCGCGGAGGCGATGTCCGGCTTTGCTTACCTCAACGGCTTCCCCGACTCGCCCCCGTTGCTCCCGCCGACCGGCCTCGCTGACAACATCGCGGCGCTGTTTTCGACGTTCGCGGTGATGTTCGCGCTCTATCACCGCGACGTCCACGGCGGCGGCGGCCAGTACATCGACACGAGCCTCATCGAACCCATCTTCGGCCTGCTCGGCCCGCAACCGCTCCGCTACGACCAACTCGGCGAAATCGAGTCGCGGTCGGGCAACCGCTCGACCTCGTCGGCCCCGCGGAACGTCTACCGGACGGGCGACGACCGCTGGGTCGCCATCTCCGCGAGCGCGCAACCGCTCGCGGAACGGACGTTCGACGCCATCGGCCGCCCCGACCTGAAAGACGACCCGCGGTTCGAGACCAACGAGGACCGACTGGAACACGTCGACGAACTCGACGCCATCATCCAAGACTGGATGGACGACCACAGCCGCGAGGAGGTGCTCGCGGCGTTCGAGGAGGCCGACGCGACGCTCGCGCCGGTGTACAACGTCGAGGACATCCTCAACGACGAGCACTACGCGGCGCGCGAGGCGTTCCTGACGGTCGACGACCCGGACCTCGGCGAGGCGGTCGTCCAGAACGCCTTCCCGAAGTTCTCGGAGACGCCGGGGCGGGTGGACCACCTCGGGCCGTCGCTCGGTGAACACAACGACGCGGTCTATCGCGACCGACTCGGCTACGACGAGTCGGTGCTTTCGGACCTCGAAGCGGAGGACGTGATATGAGCCTCCTCGACTCGATTCCGGAGCGCGTCCACGTCGTCGAGATGCTGCCCCGCGACGGGTTCCAGCGCCTCGACGAGTTCGTCCCGACCGACGAGAAAGTCGAGATAATCGACGCCCTCTCGGACACCGGCGTGGACGAAATCGAGATTTCGTCGTTCACCCACCCGAAGGCCGTCCCGACCCTGCGGGACGCCGACGAGGTGGCGAAGCGAATCACCCGCCGCGACGGCGTGACCTACCGGGCGCTCGTCCCCAACCTCCGGGGCATGGAGCGCGCCGTCGAGGCCGAGGTTGACAAGGTGAACGCGCTCGTCACGGTGAGCGAGACCTACACGAGGAAAAACCAGAACCGCACCCGCGAGGAGGTGCTCGCGGAGATGGACGACATCGTCGAACTCGCCCACGACCACGGCATCGAGGTCGAAGCCGGGATGGGGACGAGTTTCTACTGCCCCTACGAGGGCGCAATCGACCCCGCGGAGACCCTCGCGGTCGTCGACAGCGTCGTCGAATCCGGCGTCGACGAGGTGACGCTGGCGACGACGATGGGCCTCGCCAACCCGGTCGAAATCACGGAGCGCTTCACCGCCGCGTTCGAAGCCCATCCGGGCCTCGACATGGGCCTACATCTCCACGACACGAACGGGATGAGCCTCGCTAACACGCTGGCCGCGATGGCCGTCGGCGTCGACCGCTTCGACGCCTCGGTCTGCGGGCTCGGCGGCGGCGTCGTCCTCCCCGGCGACATGTCGGGCGTCGGCAACACGCCGACCGAGGACCTCGTCCAGATGCTCGAACGCATGGGCGTCGGCCACGGCGTCGACTTCGGCCGCATCGAGGCGGCCGCCCACGACGTGTCCGACCGACTGGGCCTCGGCCTGACGAGTCACGTCCTCGCGGGCGGCACCGTCGAGGGCGTCCTCGACACCGTCGCGGCCGACGGGGAGGAGGACTGAGATGTCCGGCAAGACCCTCGCGGAGAAACTGCTCTCGGAGAAATCGGGCACCGACGCCCGCGCCGGCGACTACGTCGAAGCCGACGTGGACGTGGCGATGGCCCACGACATCACCGGGCCGCTCGCGTTCCAGACGTTCGACGAGGTGACGGGCGACGACGGCGAGCTGTTCGCGCCCGACCGGACCGTCTTTACCATCGACCACCACGCTCCCGCGGACGGGGTGCAGGCCGCGAACAACCACAACGCGGTCCGCGAGTTCGCGGCGGAACACGGCGCGAACCAGTTCGACGTGGGCGACGGCATCTGCCACGCCGTCCTCGTCGAGGAGGGCTTCGTCGGCCCCGGCGACCTCGTCATCGGGGCGGACTCCCACTCGACGACCTACGGCGGCATCGGCGCGTTCGGGACCGGCGTCGGCTCGACCGACCTCGGAACCGCGCTCGCGACGGGCGAACTCTGGTTCCGTGTCCCGAAGACGCTGCGCTTCGAGGTCGACGGCGACCTCCAAGACGGCGTCTACGCGAAGGACCTCATCCTTCGATTCATCGGCGACGTGGGCTTCGACGGCTGTACCTACATGGCCGCCGAGTACGCCGGGAGCACCATCGAGTCGCTCCCGATTCACGAGCGCCTCGTCCTGTCGAACATGGCCATCGAGATGGGCGGTAAGACGGGCCTCGTCGCGCCCGACGAGCGGACCGAGTCGTACCTCGAACGCCAGACCGGGAACGAAATCGACCTCGCGGACGCGTTCGTCTCCGACGACGACGCCGACTACGAGGCGGTCCACAGCTACGACGCGGCCGACCTCGCCCCGCAGGTCTCGAAGCCGTCGAACCCCGAGAATGCGGTGGACGTGACCGAGGTCGCGGGCACCGAAGTCGACCAGCTGTTCGTCGGCACCTGCACGAACGGCCGGTACGAGGACATCAAAATCGTCGCGGACATCCTCGCGGGCGAGACCATCGCCCCGAACGTCCGGATGGTCGTCGTCCCCGCCTCGAAGTCCGTCTACCAGCACATGCTCCAGACGGGCGTCTTCCAGACGCTCACCGACGCCGGCGCGGTCATCCAGAGCGCCGGCTGTGGCCCCTGTGCGGGCTATCATCAGGGCGTCCTCGGCGACGGCGACGTCTGTCTCGCCACGGCGAACCGGAACTTCCCCGGCCGCGAGGGGTCGATGGAGTCGTCGGTCTACCTGTCGAGTCCGGCGACCGTCGGCGCGAGCGCGCTGTACGGCGAAATCACCGACCCCCGCGAGGTCGAGACGAAACGCTACGACGACACGGTCTTCGCGGAGGTGCTACCATGACGGACGCGTTCGCCGGCGACGGCGGCCGCCCGGACCCGGCCGAACCCGGTCGCGCGTGGGTCTTCGGCGACAACATCGACACCGACCAGATAACCCCGTCGCGCTTCATCGTCTCGTCGGACCCCGACGAACTCGCCAGCCACGCCTTCGAGGACCTCAGGCCCGAGTTCTCCGAGTCGGTCGAGTCCGGCGACTTCGTCGTCGCCGGCGAGAACTTCGGGAGCGGGTCGTCGCGGGAGCACTCGCCGCTGTCGCTCGTCGGCGCGGGCGTCTCGGCGGTCGTCGCGCAGTCGTTCGCGCGCATCTTCTTCCGCAACGCCATCAACCTCGGCCTGCCGGTGCTCATCTGCCCCGGCGCGGACGCCATCGAGGACGGCGACGAGATTCACGTCGACCTCGACGCGGGCGTCGTGACGAATCACACGCGAGACGAGACCTACGAGGCGGAGGCGCTCCCCGAGTTCCTCCAGTCGCTCGTCGAACAGGGAGGACTGAAAGCCTACACGAAGGCGAAACTCGACGGCTGAGCGGGCACTCGGCTCACGTCATACCGCTTCCGCCGCATCGACCGACGACCGCACAGAGGCACCCGCGAACGCCGTTCCGAGACGGCTGTTTTCCACGATTTTCGCGCTCCGAACGACCGGCTACCGCTTGCGCGCGTCCCAGTAGAGGAGTCCGGCGGCGACGACGAGACAGACCGCCAGCCCCGCGAACGCGGCGACGTAGCTCACGTAGGTGGCGACGATGCCGACGTAGGCCGGGCCAATCGCGTTCGCGCCGAGGAACAGCGCCCGCGCGGCCCCGAGGTCGGCCCCGCGGTCGGCGTCGGGCGCGTTGTCCATGATGATGGCGTCCGCGAGGGGGAACTCCGTCTTGTAGCCGGCCGCGAGCGCGACGACGGAGACGTAGATGAGCGGGCGCGCCTCCACGGCCGAGAGGACGGCGAGCGCCGCCGCGGCCACGAGCATCCCGACGACGGCAATCGACTCGCGGCGGAACCGGTCGCTCAGGCTGCCGGCGACGGGTTTGATGGTGATGCCGACGGCGAAGACGATGGCGAACGTCGCGCTCGCCAACTGCTGGTCGAAGCCCTTCGCCTCGATGAGGTAGGTCGGAAAGAAGTTGATGACGCCGCCGACCATGAAGTAAAACAGCCCGAACGCGAGGAGCGTCCGGCGCTGTTCTGCGCTGGCGAAGAGGCGTCGGAGCGTCCCCGAGACGTGGAGTTCGGGCGACCCCACGGCGTAGCCGTCTCTCGACCAGAACGCGTAGAGGAGGGTGAGTCCGGCGAGGGCGACGGCGACGGGGAGGAACGGCGTCCGCCACGTCGCGTAGGTCAACGCGAGGATGGCGAGTCCCGACGAGACGAGGCCGCCGAGGTCGGTGCCGGCGGCGTAGAGGCCGAGCGCCCGGCCGCGGCGTTCGACGAACAGGTCTGATAGGAGCGCCCGCGAGGGGATGGCGAACAGTCCCTTCCCGAGCCCCGTGACGACGGCGGCGGCGACGAAGCCCGCGAGTCCGCCGGCGAGGCCGAACGTGGCGAAGCCGAGGACGAGGATGCCCAGTCCGGGGACGATGAGCGTCGTCCGCGTCCACCGGTCGGAGTACTCGCCGCCGGGGTACTGGGTGATGGCGTAGACGCCCTGAAACAGCGCCAGCGCGATGCCGGCGGTCGCCTCCGTTATCTGGAGCTCCTCGATGATGGTCGGCAGCAGCGGCGACAGGAGAAACCGACCCGTCTGGAGGACCGCCCACGCCAGCGACACGGTGACTAACATCCGACCCGGGTAGCCCGCAAGCAAGCGCTCGTCGGATGTCGGCTGTTGGTTCACATCCTCCGTACACCGACCTGCTACCAATGGGTTACGATTGCGGAACGTCGGTTCCGGTTGTCGGTGTCGCGGTTCTGAAGGCCGATTCCAGGAGCAAATAAACTCTATAAAGTTTACTACCGGATTTCGTGGAGACGGAACTATGCTGTGAAATGGCTACAAAACTAACTCAGAATATACAATTTTTACAAATTTTACAATTTCTAAAGTTTCCAAATATTTTAAACATAATTTAGTTTATCCAATTCGGTTCGGAGCTCCCTCTGACCTCGATGGCCGCCGCACAAATTTTTACCACCCGCGGCCGCGACGGTGCGGGCATGGACGCGACGGCAATCGACCACGTGAACCTCCGCATCCCCGCCGACGGCCTCGACGCCGCCGTCGGGTTCTACCGCGACGCGCTCGGCTTCGACATCGAGAACCGCGACCTGTTCGAGTCGGGCGAAAAGCCCTTCTTCTCCGTGCGACTCACCCCGGCGAGCGTCATCCACCTCCGCCCAGCCGAGGACTTCGAACCGCCGGCTGAGACCGCCTTCGACCACGTCGCCATCGAGTTCGCCCACGACATCGACGAACTCCGGGACCACCTCGAAGCCGCGGGCGTCGAAATCGACCGCCAACTCGAACCTCTCGGGGCGACGGGCGTCGCGCCCGCGGTGTACGTCACCGACCCGTTCGGCTACACGCTGGAACTGAAAGCCGCGCCCGACGGCGACTGAGCCTCACAGCACGTACTGCGCGACCGAGTCCATCACTTTTCGCTCCGCCCGGCGCAGGTGTTCCTCGGCGGTGCGCCGCGAGACGCCCATCTCGTCGGCGATGGTCGCGGTCTCGATGCCGCGCGGGAGGTCGTAGTAGCCGCCGGCGTGGGCCAGTCGGAGCGCCTCGCGCTGGCGGCCGGTGAGCGCGGGCATCGCGTCGGCGGGGGCCAAAAGCGGGCCGCTCCCGCTGGCGAACGACACCGCGCGTTTGGACTCGACGCTCACGTCGAAGCCGCTGTCCACGAGGTCGCGGAAGCACGCCGTCAGGTCGTCGGCGGAGACGGCGAGCAGGCGGCACACTTTGGCTCCATCGCGGTAGCGAAGCGGCGGCACGAGGAGCAGGCCGTGTCTCCGCACGTAGCCTTCGATGTGGTCTATCTCGTGGTCTCGGAGACAGTCGGCGGTGACGACGACCAACTCGTCGCCGCGCTCGACCGACGCCGCCACGCCGACGGTGTCGCCGACGCGGTCGAGCACGTCGCTTCCGACCCCGCCGCTCACGTGGAGCATGTCGCAGTGCTCGTTGCACCACAGTTCGACGCTCGCGGCGTTGCCCGCCGTCGCCGCCGCGTAGGCGCTGTCGTCCCTGATTCGGAGGCTCGCCTCGTACATACGCGGACCGTGGTTCGCCGACAATATATAAACACCACACCACACGGTGGGGGAATTGCTACCCGTGTCGCGCCCGAAGTCTGTGGTATGCACGACCAGCAATCGTCGGCGCGTCGGGACCGACTCGGCGACCCGAGCGACGAGTGGCGCGCGTATCAGGGCGCGCCCACCGGGACGGACATCGAGTGCAAGGGGTGGCGACAGGAGGCGGCGCTCCGGATGCTCAACAACAACCTCGACCCCGAGGTGGCCGAGCGCCCCGAGGACCTCGTCGTTTACGGCGGAACCGGCCGCGCCGCCCGCTCGTGGGACGCCTACGACGCGATTCTCGCCGAACTCCGCGACCTCGACGACGACGAGACGCTCCTCGTCCAGTCGGGCAAGCCGGTCGGGAAGTTCCCGACCCACGAACGCGCCCCGCGCGTCCTCATCGCCAACTCCAATCTCGTCGGCCGCTGGGACGACTGGGAGCACTTCCACGAACTGGAGGCCGAGGGGAAAATCATGTACGGCCAGATGACCGCCGGGTCGTGGGCGTACATCGGCACGCAGGGCATCATTCAGGGCACCTACGAGACGCTGGCCGAACTCGCCCGACAGCACTACGACGCCGACCTGCGGGGCAAACTCGTCGTCACCGGCGGCCTCGGCGGCATGAGCGGCGCACAGCCCCTCGCGGTGACGATGAATCACGGGGTCTGCATCGCCGCCGAGGTGCAGGCCGACCGCATCGAGCGCCGGGTCGAGACGGACTACCTGATGGAGTTCGCCGACTCGCTGGACGAGGCGCTCGAAAACGCGAAGGCAGCCATCGACGCGGGCGAACCCTACAGCGTCGGCGTCCAGATGAACGCCGCCGACATGCTCGAAGAACTGCTCGCGCGCGACGAGATTCCGGACGTGGTCACCGACCAGACCAGCGCCCACGACGAACTCGAAGGCTACTACCCGAGCGGCTACACCGTCGCGGAGGCCGACCGACTCCGCGAGGACGACCCCGAGGCCTACGTCGACGCCAGCCTCGACACGATGGAGCGCCACGTGCAGGCCATCCTCGACCTGCAGGACGCGGGCGCAATCGCCTTCGAGTACGGCAACAACATCCGCGGACAGGTCCAGAACCACCGCGGAATGACGACCGCCTTCGACTTCCCGGGCTTCGTCCCGGCGTACATCCGCCCGATGTTCTGCCGCGGGCGCGGGCCGTTCCGGTGGGCCGCGCTCTCCGGCGACCCCGCCGACATCCACCGCACCGACGAGGCGATTCGAGAGCTGTTCCCCGACCACGAGTCGCTCATGCGCTGGATAGACCTCGCACAGGAGCAGGTGTCGTTCCAGGGGCTCCCCTCGCGCGTCTGCTGGCTCGGTTACACCACCGACGACGAGGGGCTCACGGAGCGCGCCCGCTTCGCCCTGAAAATCAACGACCTCGTCGCCTCGGGCGAGATCTCCGCGCCGGTCGTGGTCACCCGCGACCACCTCGACGCCGGGTCGGTCGCCAGCCCGTACCGAGAGACCGAGGCGATGCGCGACGGCACCGACGCGGTCGCCGACTGGCCCATCCTGAACGCGCTCCTCAACACCGCCGCGGGCGCGGACATCGTGAGCGTCCACGACGGCGGCGGCGTCGGTATCGGCAACTCGCTGCACACGAACAACCACGTCGTCCTCGACGGTTCGGACCTCGCGGCGAAGAAGGCCCGCGCCGTCTTCACGACCGACCCCGGCATGGGCGTCATCCGCCACGCCGACGCCGGCTACGAGGACGCACTAGACGAGGCGACTCGGTCGAACGTCCGCATCCCGATGCGGGACCACGACGCGGCCGACCGCGCCGACTGCGCGGCCGAAGACGGCGGCCACGCGACCGAGACCGGCGAATCCGCCGACCGAGGTGACGAATGACCCGAACCGCCCCGCCCGCGTGGGAGGGAACGTCGTCGGACCCGAACGACGAGCAGTTCGGCCACGTCGTCTCCCCGACCGAAATCGAGGACGCGGGCGACTTCCGCGCCGTCCTCGTGGGCGAACCCTACGACGGGGCAGTCATCGGTCGGCGCGGTGCCCGCGAGGGCCCCGCCGCGATTCGGCGCGCCCTCGCCGGCGTCAAGACCCACCACTTCGACGAGGGGCCGGTCGCCGGCGTCGCCGACCTCGGCGACCTCCCAATCGAGGCGTACAACGACGGGGAGGACCCCGAGAACCACGTCGCGGACGTACAGGCCATCGTCGCCGACGAGGCCGCGGCCGTCTACGAGCGCGGCGCGCTCCCGGTCTTCCTCGGCGGCGACAACTCCCTGACCGTCGGGAACGTCACGCCGCTTCTCGGCGGCGACGACTCGGTCGGGGTCGTGAGCTTCGACGCCCACCTCGACTGCCGCGACCCCGCCGACGGGCCGACGAGTGGGACGCCCTACCGCCAACTGTTCGACGCCGGTCTCGACCGCCTCGCCGTGGTCGGCGCGCGACACTTCGAGACCTCGACGGCCTACGCCGACTTCCTGCGCGACTCGGGTGGCACCATCCTCACCGCCGACGAGGTCGGCCGCGGCCCCGTCGAGACGGCGGACTTCGCCCTCGACGCCGTCGCCGCCTGCGACCGCGTCTTCGTCAGCCTCGACGTGGACGTGTTGGACCAGACGGCCGCGCCGGGCGCGAGCGCGCCGACCCCCGGCGGCGTCACCACCCGCGAACTGTTCTCGATGCTTCGCCGCGTCGCGGCCGACCCCCGCGTCGTCGGCTTCGAGGTCGTGGAGTGCGCGCCGCCGCTGGACGACGAGGACGGTCGGACCGTCAGCGCGGCCGCCCGTGCGGTCGCCCACTTCCTCGCGGGGGTGACGTCCCGTGACTGACGCGGGTTCCACGGCCGGCCTCACAGTCGTCCACGACGCGGCCGAACTGGTCGTCGGCCCCGACGAGGGAACCGGCGTCGTCGTCCTCGAAGACGCCGCGTTCGCCGCGCTCGACGGCGAGGTCGTCGCCGTCGGCCCCACGGCCGAAGTGCTCGCGGACTACCCGGTCGAAGACGCCGAGACGGCCATCGACGCGACCGGCAAGACGGTCCTGCCGGGGTTCGTCGACCCGCACACCCACGCGCTGTTCGCGGGTGACCGCTCCGACGAGTTCGTGGCGAAGCTCCGCGGCGCGACCTACGAGGAGATTCTCGCCGACGGCGGCGGCATCCTCCGCACCGTCGACGCGGTCCGCGAGGCCTCCGACGACGAGTTGGCGGCGAACCTCGCGGAACACCTCGACGCGATGCTCGCCCACGGGACGACGACGGTCGAGGTGAAGACCGGCTACGGCCTCGACACCGAGACCGAACTGCGGATGCTCTCGGCCATCGACGCGGCCGGCTCGGACCACCCGGTGGACGTGATTCCGACGTTCATGGGCGCGCACGCCGTCCCGCGCGGCATGGACGCCGAGGAGTACACCGAGTCGGTCGTTTCCGACCAACTCCCGGCGGTCGCCGAACAGGGCCTCGCGGAGTTCTGCGACGTGTTCTGCGAGCGCGGCGTGTTCACCGCCGAGCAGTCCCGCCGGATTCTGGACGTGGGCCGCGACCACGGCCTCACGCCGAAGATTCACGCCGACGAGTTCGCCGCCATCGGCGGCACCGACGTGGCGGCCGCGGTCGGCGCGGCCAGCGCGGATCACTTGCTTCACACCGGCGGCGCGGGCCGCGAGACGCTCGTCGAAGCCGGCGTGACCCCCGTGATGCTCCCGGGCACGGCGTTCGGTCTCGGAGCCGACTACGCCGACGCCCGTGCCTTCCTCGACGCGGGCCACGAGGTCGCGCTCGCCACCGATTTCAACCCGAACTGCTTTGCTCGAAGCATGGGATTCGTCGCCACCCTCGCCAGCGTCGGCATGCGAATGACACCTCACGAAGCGATTCGGGGCGTCACGAGCGCCGCCGCGGGCGCGCTCGACCTCGACGACGGTACGGGAACGCTCCGCACCGGCGCTCCGGCCGACGCCGTCGTCCTCGACGTGCCGACCGCGACGCACCTCTCGTACCGGTTCGACACGAACCCCGTTTCGACCGTGCTGAAATCGGGGGTGGTCGTCCGTGAGTGACGCCGGGTCGCTCCCCGAGTCGGTCACGCTTGACGGCGCGTCGCTGACGCCGGAAGACGTGGCGGCTGTCGCCCGCCACGACGCCCCGGTCGAACTCGCCGCCGAGTCGCGCGAGCGGATGCGCGAGTCGCGCGAGCGCGTCGAATCCGTCCTCGACTCCGGCGAACCGGTGTACGGCGTCAACACCGGCTTCGGCCACCTCGTGGAGACGCACATCGACCGCGAGGACATCGAGCGCCTCCAGACGAACCTCGTCCGCAGCCACGCCGCCGGCGCGGGCCGCGAACTCACCCGCGAGGAGGTCCGGTCGATGATGGTCAGCCGGGCTAACACGCTCGCCAAGGGATTTTCGGGCATCCGACCCTCGGTGGTCGACCTGCTCGTCTCGATGCTCAACGAGGGCGTCCAGCCGGTCGTCCGTTCCCGCGGGAGCCTCGGCGCGAGCGGCGACCTCGCACCCCTCGCGCACATGGCGCTCGTCCTCATCGGCGAGGGCGAGGCCCGCGTCGACGGCGAGCGACTGCCGGGCGACGAAGCCCTCCGCGCCGCCGGCTTGGAGCCGGTGACGCTCGCCTCCAAAGAAGGTCTCGCGCTCATCAACGGGACGCAACTCACGGTCGGCCTCGCCGCGCTGTTCGTCGTCGACGCCGAGCGAACCGTCGAGGCGGCCGACGCCGCGGGCGCGCTCACCACCGAAGTCACGATGGGCACCACGGCGAACTGCGACCCCGCCATCCACGAGGTCCGCCCCCATCCCGGCCAGCAGGAGAGCGCGGCCGCGATTCGCCGCCTCACCGACGGCTCGACCGTCCTCGAATCGCACAAGGACTGCGAGCGCGTGCAGGACGCCTACTCGATTCGCTGTCTCCCGCAGGTCCACGGCGCGGTCAGAGACGCCGTCTCGCACCTCCGCGAGGCCGTCGAGGTCGAACTCAACAGCGTCACGGACAACCCGCTCGTCTTCCCGGCGGGCGCGGTGGACGAGCGTGCACCCGGCACCGACGTGGCCGCCGTCGTCTCCGCCGGCAACTTCCACGGCGAACCGCTGGCGCTCCGCCTCGACTACGCCGCCGGCGCGCTGACCGAACTCGCGGCCATCTCCGAGCGCCGGACCGACCGGCTGCTCAACCCGGACGTACAGGAGTCGTACCTCCCGCCGTTCCTGACCGAGCACAGCGGCCTCCGCTCCGGCTACATGATTGCGCAGTACACCGCCGCGGCGCTCCTCAACGAGTGCCGGTCGCTCGGTCGCCCCTCCATCGACTCGACGCCCGTCAGCGGCGGGCAGGAAGACCACGTGAGTATGAGCGGCCAGAGCGCCCTCAACGCCCGCACGGTCGCCGAGAACGTCGCGACCATCGTCGGCGTCGAACTCCTCTGCGGCTCGCAGGCGGCGGAGTTCCTCGACGAGAGCCTCGAACTCGGGACCGGCACGGGGGCCGTCCGCGACGCGATTCGGTCCGTGGTTCCGCCGCTGGACGAGGACCGTCGCCTCGACGGCGAACTGGAGACCGCGGCCGACCTCGTCCGGTTCGGCGCGATTCGCGCGGCCATCGCGGACGCCGGGCTCTCCGGCTGAACGGGCGCGCTCTCGTCTGTCATTAGACGGAACTGCGGGCGTCGAATCCGAGGCCGACGGGCGACCGTCGTCCCCGACTGCAAAAAACAACCATCGCGTACCGCGTCGCCGATGCCGACGGTGGTACCGGAACCGCCGGTCGCCGGCTCAGAGGTTCCCGTTGATGATGTCCGCGACGCGCTGTCGGTCGAACAGCTGTTCGTCTTCCGGTATCTCGGGGTACGGTCCCTCGCTGTACTGAGGCCACGCGCCGAACCGGTCGGGGTAGAGCTGTTTGGCGGTCATCTCCAACTGGAACAGGTTGAGTATCGGCCCCTGATAGCGGCCGCCCTGCGCGTAGACGCGGTCGTTCTTCACGGCCGAAATCTCGGCACCGACGGGGTCGTCGCGGAGGCCCGCGCGGATGTCGGGCATGCTCGTGTTCGGGTGCATCCCGCCGAGCGTAAGAATCACGTCGGGGTCGGCTTCGAGGAGCGTCTCGAAGTCGACGGTCGAGCCGGATTCCACGTCGTCGCCGAACGCGCTGACCGGCTTCAGCGGGCGGGTGTGGGCGGTCAGGAAGCCCGGCGTGCTCAGGTTGTAGGCGTAGATTGATTCGAGGTCGCTCGGGCCGAGGAGCACCGCGGTCGGCCGGTCGGCCTCCGCGGGGAGGTCCGCCGAAATCGCCGCGAGAAGCTCCTCGCGGACCGCGGTGAGCGCCTCGTACTTCGCCTCCTCCTGCAGCACCTGCGCGACCTTGGCGAATATCTCCCAGAGGCCGTAGTACTCGTAGGCGTCGGCCCACTCGGTCGGCGGCGTTTGATGCCGCGCGCTGAAACTGTTGCCGAACCACGGACCGATGTTCTCCTCGATTTCGTCGAGGTCGTCTTGGCTCCAACTGCCGAGCGCGGAGACGCTGGCGGGGTCGGCGAGGTGCACGTCGCTGTCGAGTTCGTAGAGCCGCTCTTTCGACGGCTCCCACGACGAGTACAGGCCGGTCCAGTCGAGTTCGACGCCGGGGAGTCGCGGCGTGAACTGGTTCCACAGCGCGTCGTAGTAGTCCGGGGCGTGCATCGAGTTGACGGCGTCGCCGTGGCCGAGCGCGAACGCCATCCCCGCGTGGTGGGTCAGCCGCGTGAAGATGCTCTCGGGGACCGATTCGAACGTCACGTCGCCCATCGGGGCCATCGACACCGTGTACGAGTCGCCTTCGGCCGTCGACTCCGCGGTCGACTCGCTCGTTGCCGTCGATTCGGCGGTCGTGGTGGTGTCCGTCGCGGCCGCGTCCGTCGCCGTCGCGTCCGACTCGGACGAACCGGTACAGCCGGCGAGCAGTCCGCCGGCGGCGACCGAGCCGCCGTAGGTCAAGAACTTCCTGCGCGTTGGTCCGTCGCTGTCTGCCATCGTATTTTTAGGCCGGCCTAATACATATAGGCGTACCGATTTAGGCCGGCCGAAATTACGAAACGGATTTATCCGTCTGGGATTGGCTAAAACCATGGACCAAGACCTCGTCGACCAGGCGACGCGCACGCGCAGAGCGTACCTCAAGGGCGGCGGCGCGCTTCTCGCGGGCGGCTTGCTGGCCGGCTGTGCCGGACAGAACGACGCGGAATCATCGCCGGACGCGACCGAGACGGCCGCGGCGACGGATGCGACCGAAGCGTCTACCGAGACAGAGACGGAGGCCGAACAGACCGGGTACACGGTGTCGATGTCCCCGGCCGGCGACGTGACGTTCGAGTCGGTCCCGGAGGACGTGATGGTGTACAACCTCGTCTACGCCGACGCGGCGGTCGCCTTCGGCCACGGCGACGCGGTGAACTCCCTCGGCTTCGACAGCGACGCCGGCGGCCGGACGCTCGACGCCTACTACGAGCGCCTCGACGGCGTCTCGTTCGACCGGAGCGACCTCGCGCAACTCAACTCGGGGTCCGGGAGCGTCAACATCGACAAGGAACTCGTCTACGAACTGGACTCCGACCTCCACCTCGTCGACCCGGCGCTCGTGGCAGGCTTCGACGGGTGGGACCAGTCGGACGTCGAGGAGATTCGCGAGCAGGTCGCGCCGTGGTTCGGCAACGCCTACAGTCGCACGCACGCCCAGCCGCCCGAGCCGTACGCCGCCGACTACCAGTACTACACGCTCTGGGAAATCGTCGAGAAAGTCGGACAGGTGTTCCAGGAGGAAGACCGCTACGCGGCGCTCGAAGCGGTCCACAGCGACCTCCTCGACACGATTCAGTCGGACCTCCCGTCCGAGTCGGAGCGGCCGACCGTCGGCGTCGTCATCTACATGGACGAGACGTTCTACCCGACGAAAATCAACGCCCCCGGCTTCGCGACCTCGCACATCCGCCCGCTCGGCGTCACCGACGCCTTCGCGGCCGGCGACGTGACGTTCGAGACCTCCTACGACTTCGAGACGATGCTCGAAATCGACCCCGACGTACTGCTCCACAGCTACGGTATCGACTCCTACTACGACGTGGCGTCGATTCAGGAGACTCTCGAAGACCACCCCGTCGGAAGCGAACTCAGCGCGGTCCAGAACGACCGCGTCTACCCCTCGGGGACGCCGGTTCAGGGGCCGATTATGAACCTGTTCCAGACCGAGATGACGGCCAAACAGCTCCACCCCGACCAGTTCGGCGCGTGGCCGGAGTACACCGGCGGTGCCTATCCCGAAATCCCCGAAGACGAGCAACTGTTCGACCGCGAGCGCGTCGCCGACATCGTCAGCGGCAACTAAGCCGACTCGTCTTCCCGACGACTGTCTCCCTCCCGCTCGATTCCGACGGGCGGTTCTTCCGCCTCGCTCGGTCTGCTCGGCCGCTTACCAGAGTTGGACCGCGGGCGTCCCGCAGTCGTCGCAGACGATGGCGTCGTTGTCCTTGTAGCTCCCCGTCACGAGGTCGCCCTCGCAGTAGGTGCAGTCCTCTTCGTCGAACGATTCGAGCAGATGCGTGGATTCGGCCATATCCGACGATTCGGCTCCAGTCGTAAGAACATTTCTACGGTTCGATATATCGCGGTCCGTGACACTCCCGAGAACGGCTCTGTTGAAATCCTCAGTCACAGATAGTTTGTGAGACCGTGCTGAATACAGCGCGCAAGTCGGTCATCACGCTCACCGGTGCCCGAACAAATCACGTTTTCATTTTCGCCGTGAGAGCGGTATGCCGAATGCTTATACAGTTCATCCGGCAACTAGAGGTAAGATGGCCAGTTCGACTCGTAACGGCGATTACAACGAAGGCGAGATTCGTCTCTGGCAAGAGGATGGCTGGTGGATTGCGAGGGACGTCGATACGGGCGTGACCACGCAGGGAGAGTCCAGAGAAGAAGCCCTGGACAACCTCGACGATGCTGTCGCAGTCCATACTGGCGAACGGGGCCGCGAACCGACGGACGAAGAACTTCGCGCGCTGGGAATCGACCCCGCGAACAACACCACAGGCGACCAGGAACCACCGGACGTCCTCGACTAATCGATGGGGCGGCGAACGTTTTCAGGGGTGGAGGTCGTGAAAGTGCTGGTCAACGTCGGCGGATTCGAGTGGCGACGAACGACTGGTGACCACGCTCAACTGTACTACGAACACCCGACGAACGAAGCAGACCGCCGACAGGTAACCGTCCCGCTGCATAGCGAGTTACGTACCGGGACGCTCCGAAGCATCGCTGAGAGTGCCGGAGCACACGATTTCGATGCTTTCTGTGAATGGATAGACGAACATTCCTGATTTTCACCGTGGTATCACTCTCAGCCACCGGTTTCGGGTCTTGAGTCGGTCTCAGCGAGCGTGCTGAATCCGGCGTACAAACAGGACACACGAGTACATCACATAGCGACCCGAACGGCCACTGCCACTCTACTACGAGAATATTCAGTTCGAGCCAGCGTTTCGCCGGCAACAGATGCGGCTCACGATGCGGGACCGCAAAACGGTGGATTCCGGGGGAATTGTGGTGGGGTGCCCGGTGTGGTGGTGATGGATTGTCCGGGCGCAGGAAGCTCCCCGGAGGAGCGTGGGAACGTGTCGAGGGAACGGCGAGTCAGACTTAGTAGCCCAGTTGCTCGCGGATGAGGACGACGGTGGTGCGGCCCTCCTCGACTTCCTGCCGGAAGATGAGCTGCTTCGCAATCATCGACTCGACGCCGTAGGCCTCCTTCGCGCGCTCGTTTTCGAGGGGGTACGCGACGGACTCGAGGCGGTCGAGCGCGTCCTGAAGCGTCGGCACGATTTTGTTGACGCCGCTGACGATGACGACGTTGCTGGCGGCGAAGGGGTACGCGCCGATGCGGCTCCCGGAGAGGTCCGCGGCGACGAGTTCGCCCGTCTGGGCGATGGCGTTGATGCCGCCGAGGAAGTAGTCGGCGGTCTGGGAGTCGCGGCGGGCGGCCTGTCGCTCCGCGTCGTCGTCGATGCTCCAAATCTGGTCCGGCAGGCTCTCCCACTCGTGGTCGCCCTCGCTCAGGTAGTCGTCGAACCCGATTTCTTCGAGGGTGGTCGAGTGGCCGTTCATCACGGAGACGCCGGCGGGGATGTGCGACTGCAGGGTTTCGAGCGCCTCGTCGGCCGTATCGACGACGACGACGTCGAACCCGCTCGCTTCGAGGTTCTCGACGGTGGCTTCGACGACCTCGTCGTCGGGGAGCTGGTCGAGGTCGGCGTCGATATCGGCGTCGTCTGCGTAGTCAGATTTCTGCTGAGACATGTGTGAGTGTGGTGGTGGAGTCGGTGGGTGCTCCGACGAACGTGTGTAGCGCCTATCGGGTGTTAAACGCTCGCTGACGGTGGTGTCAGGTGGTTACAGACGTGTTACCGGGCTCGTTGGGGACAGGTCGCCGATGCGGTGACTGCCCTTCCGGCGACTACCGGCGACTCCCCTTACTCTAGCCCGAGCACGTCGCAGAGCGCCGCCACGTCGAGATTGTCGGCGACGAGCGCGGCGGCGCGGTCGTAGGGGTCGCTCGATGCGCCGGCGTCCGCGTCGGCTTCGGCCGTCTCCGACGCCGGCCGGTCGCGCCCGGCCGACTCGTACACGGCGTCCACGAACGCGTTCCGCGGCGAGTCGTTGGCGAACAGGTCGTGGATGTACGTCCCCGCGACCCGCCCGAGCGCCGCGCCGTCGCCCGAAACGGGGGTCGCGTCGCCGACGATTCGGCTGTCGCCCATGTGTATCTCGTAGCCGTCGATGGTCCCCGTCGCGCCGGCCAGCGGTCCCGCGCCGTCGAACTCGACGGAGACGGGTTCGACCCGCTTGTCGCGGGAAAAGCGCGTGACTATCGGTAGGAGGCCGAACCCCTCGACCGTCTCGTCGGCCGCCGTCCCCTCGATGTCGGCGTTCTCGATGGTCTCGCCGAGCAGTTGGTAGCCGCCGCAGATGCCGACGACCGGGCCGTCGAAGCCGGCGAGTTCGCCGTCGAAGCCGGCGTCACGGAGCGCGAGCAGGTCGTCGACCGTGTTCTTGCTGCCGGGGAGGACCACCCCGTCGATGCCGTCCAGCGTCGCGTCGAGCGGGAGGTAGGCGACCCGGACGCCCGGCGTCTCGGCCAGCGGGCCGAAGTCCGTCGCGTTCGAGATGCGCGGGAGTCGCGGCACGCCGATGGTGACCGCGTGCTCGGCCGCGATGCCGTCGTCGTCGCCGACGGTGGCGCGCTCGCCCTCCGCGGGGAGCGCGAGGCTGTCTTCCTCCGGGAGACCGGGGTCGTCGTAGGGAAGCACCCCGAGGACGGGCACGCCGGTGCGCTCCTCGATTTCGTCGAGCCCCGGTTCGAGGAGGCTCGGGTCGCCGCGGAACTTCGTGATGACCGCGCCGACGACCCGCTCGCGCACGTCCTCGGGGAGTAGTTCGAGCGTCCCGAGCAGGCTGGCGAAGACGCCGCCGCGTTCGATATCGGCCGCGATGAGGATGTCGGCGTCGGCGAAGCGGGCGGTCTCGATGTTGGCCAAATCGCGGTCGTGGAGGTTTATCTCGGCAATCGAGCCGGCCCCCTCGGCGACGACCACGTCCGACTCGGTCGCCAGCCGACGATGCGATTCGACCGCCGCCTTGCGGGCGTCCTCCCAGTGGGTCGCGTAGTAGTCGCCCGCGGAGTTGAGACCGACCGCTCGGCCGTGGACGACCAGTTGCGAGGTGCCGTCGCCGTGGGGCTTGAGCAGGACCGGGTTGTGGTCGGTCGTCGGCGCGACCCGCGCGGCGCGGGCCTGCACGTACTGCGAGACGCCGATTTCGCCGAAGTCGTCGCCGTCGGCGGTCGCGACCGCGCGGGCGTTGTTGCTCATGTTCTGCGCCTTGAACGGCGCGACCGAGAGGTCGCGGTCGGCGAACAGGCGGCAGAGTCCGGCCGCGACGGTGCTCTTGCCCACGTGGCTCGCGGTCCCCGCGACGAGGAGGGTCGGCGTCGTCATCTGCCGGGAGTCAGGGCCGCGCGGTTCAAAGGTGTTCGTTTCGCAGGCGCGAAGGGGAGTCCGCGCCTCCTTCGGCGGAAGGTCCGAACCACTCGCCGACGACGTTCCCCGCCATACTGTGGTGGTCACGTCGATTCTGTGAAATGTTGCCGGAAGTGATGCGTTTAGTTCGCTCGCCCGCTCGGTCTATCATGAATGAAGAAACAGTTACTCGTGACGGACTTCCTCGACCGGGCCCGGACGTACTACGGCGATTACGAGGCTGTCGTCGGCGTCGACGGTGAGCGATTCACCTACGCGGAGTTCGGCGAGCGGGTGGACAGGTTTTCAGCGGCGTTACAATCGCGCGGCGTCGAGAAGGGCGACCGGGTCGCGGTGCTCGACCCTAACACGCACTACCACCTCGAAGCGGCCTTCGGCGCGATGCAGTGCGGCGCGCTCCACGTCCCGCTGAACTACCGGCTCACGACCGAGGACTACGAGTACCTGCTCTCGGACTCCGGCGCGAGCGTGGTCTACGCCGACTACCAGTACGCGGGGAAAATCGAGGCCGTCCGCGACGACGTGCCCGCCGAGGTGTTCGTGACGAACGACCCCACCGCCGTCGACGGCGACTGGCTCGACTTCGAGGCGTTCCTCGACGAGGCCGACGCCGACGACTACGAGCGCCCCGAGATGTCCGAGGACGAACTCATCACCATCAACTACACGTCGGGGACGACCGGCGACCCGAAGGGCGTCTGCCGAACCCACCGCACCGAGTCGCTCCACGCCCAACTGGTGACGATTCACCACCACATCGCCGACGACGACGTCTACCTCTGGACGCTCCCGATGTTCCACGTCAACGGCTGGGGCCACATCTACGCCGTCACCGGCCGCGGCGCGAAACACGTCTGCACCCGCGGGGTCGACGCCGAGCAGGTGTTCGACGCCATCGCCACCGAGGACGTGTCCTTCTTCTGCTGTGCGCCGACCGTGCTGTCCATCCTGCGCGAGTACGCCGAGGAGCACGACCCGGCCTACACCGGCGACAACCCGGTCCGCGTGACCGCCGCCGGCAGCGCCGCGCCGAGCGCGACGATTCGCCACACCGAGTCCGAGTTCGGCTGGGAGTTCACCCAACTCTACGGCGCGACCGAGACCGGCCCGCTCATCGCGACCTCGGACGCGAACCGCCTCATTCCCGACGAGGGCGGCCTGCGCTTCTCGCTCAAACAGCGGCAGGGCGTCGCCCCGCTCGGGACCGACCTGCGCGTCGTCGACGAGGACGGCGAGCGGGTCCCGCGCGACGACGCCACCATCGGCGAGGTGGTCGTCCGCGGCAATCAGGTGATGGAGAAGTACTGGAACAAGCCCGACGAGACCCACGACGCGTTCAACGACCGCCTCGAAGGCTGGTACCACACCGGCGACCTCGCCGTCGTCAACGAGGACGGCATGATAGCGATTCAGGACCGCAAGAAGGACATCATCATCTCCGGCGGCGAGAACATCTCCTCGGTCGAACTGGAGGACACGCTGTTCGACCACGACGCCGTCGGCGACGTGGCGGTCATCCCCGCGCCGTCCGAGAAGTGGGGCGAGACGCCGAAGGCGTTCGTCGTCCCCGCGAACGGCGACGTGGAGAACCCCGGCGTCACCGCCGAGGAGTTGACCGAGTACACCCGCGACCGCCTCGCCGGCTACAAGGCCATCCGCGAGTTCGAGTTCGTCGAGGAGATTCCCAAGACCGCGACCGGCAAGATTCAGAAGTACGAACTCCGCAAGCGCGAGTGGGACGACGAAGAGCGGATGGTCGGACAGGGGTAAGCGGCGACGGCGGTTTGACCACCGACTAGTCGGTCATTTTCGACTGCTATCTCTCGATAATTCGACCGTTCGTCCGCAAGATATTATTGACTCTCCGAATATATCGTATCTAAGATGTGTCTCCCGAGTTCAGGAGACGCCTCCGCCGGCGCGATTCTCTACGTCGCGGCCGACGGCGTTGTCTCCGATTCGGTCGTCTCAGCGCTCCGAGACGCCTTCGAGCGTCCGGTCACGCGCGCCGAGAGCGCCGACGCCGCGCGCTCGGCGCTCGCCGACCGACCCGTCTCCTGCCTCGTCGCCGCCGCCGCTCTCCCCGACGGAACCGACTTGGACACGCTCGTCTCTCCCGACGACGCTCGCGCCGAGTACCCGGTGGTCGTCTACGCCGCCGCCGGCGACGAGGCCTTCGCCGCCCGCGCCGTCTCGCTCGGCGTCAACGACTATCTGGTCCGCGACGACGCCGACGACTCTCACGCGGAACTCGTCGAGTCTGTCCGGTCGCTCGTGAACCCGGACGTCGGCGACTCGCGCCCCGGCACACGGAGCCACCGCGTCATCGCCGAGGCGATGGAAGACGGCGCGTTCGTCCTCGACGCGGACAGCCGCGTCGAATACGTGAACCCGCGAATTGAGGAGATAACCGGGCGCGCCTCCGAGTCGCTCCGTGGCGAGCAGTTCGAGTCGCTCGTCGACGCCGGCCTGTTCCCCGCCGACGAGTACGACCGGTACCAGAACGCCGTCTCACGGGTCCTCTCGGAGGGCACCACCGAGCGCCTCGACGTTCGGTTCGTCGACGCCGAGGGCGACCCGCGGCTGTTCGAACTCCAGCTTTCGCCGGCCGCCGACGGCGAGAAGGTGACCGGCGTCGTCGGCATCCCGCGGGACGTGACCGACCGCGAGGTCGCCACCACCCAGCGGGGCGAACTGCTCGAACGCATGACGGACGCCTTCTTCGCTCTCGACACCGACTGGCGCTTCGTCTACCTCAACGACCGCGCGAGAACCGTCTTCGGCGAGGTTCGAGAGCCGGTCCTCGGCGAGCGCATCTGGGACCGCTACCCGTCGGTCGCCGACACCGAACTGTACGAAAAGTACCACGAGGCGATGCGGACCCAAGAGCCGGTGACGTTCGAGACCTACGCCGAGCAGTACGACGGCTGGTTCGAGGTTCGCGCGTACCCCTCGCCGTCGGGGCTGTCGGTCTACTTCCGCGACGTGACGACGCGGAAGCGCTACCTCCAAGCCCTCGAATCGACCAACCAGCGCCTCGAGACGCTGCTGCAGAACCTGCCGGTCATCCTCTCGGCGTTCGACTCCGAGGGCGTGTTCACCCTGTCGGAGGGTGCCGGACTGGAGTCGCTCGGCCGCGAACCCGGCCAGGTGGTCGGGCAGTCCGCCTTCGAACTGTACGACGACACGCCCGCGGCCACCGACGCCATCGCCCGCGGCCTGTCGGGCGAGGCGGTCGACACGCGAATCGAGTACCGCGGCGCGGTCTACGACGTGTGGTACCGTCCCGTCTTCGACGACGACGGCGAGGTGTCGAAGCTCCTCGGCGTCGCCATCGACGTCACCAACCGCGCCCGGTTGGAGGACGGTCTCCGGTCGCTACAGGCGGTCACGCGGGACCTCATCCTCACCGAGAGCGTCGAGGAGGTCGCGACGCTGGCTGCCGAGGTCGTCCCCGAACTCGTCCCCGGCACCGAGGCCGCCATCTGGCTCGCCGACGACGGCGGGGGCCTGTCGCCGGCCGCTTCGACTGCCGAGGGGTTCGAGTCGGCGGGCCGAATCGAGACCGCGTCGGTCGATTCCGGGTCCGACGCCCTCACTCGGGCCGACGCGGCGGCCGTCGACGACCGGCTCCTTCCCGCTGGGTCGGCGGCGTCGTCGGTCTTGCGCGTCCCGCTCGGGAGCCACGGCCTCCTCGTCGTTTCGACCGACGGCGACGCCTTCCTCGACGTGGACGAGGATTTAATCGAACTCCTCGGCTCCACGGTCGCCACCGCGCTCTCTGCGACCGTCCGCGAACAGGAACTTCGCAACCGCGAGGCCGACCTCGCGGCGGCCAACGAGCGACTCGACGACTTCGTCTCCATCGTCGCCCACGACCTCCGCAACCCGCTCGCGGTCGCCACCGGCTACCTCGACCTCGGGATGGAGTCGGGCGAGCGGGCGCATCTCGAACGCGCCGCCAACGCGGTCGAGCGGATGTCCGAACTGGTCGAGGAGGTTCTCGACCTCGCACGCCAGCGGACGCCCGTGGTCGACGCCAAACCCGTCGACCTCGCCCGCGTCGTCGACCACGCGTGGCGCTTCGTCGACACCGACGACGCGACGCTCGTCCGCGAGGAGTTGTTCGTCGTCGAGGGCGACGACGGCCGCCTGCTCAGGCTCTTCGAGAACCTGTTTCGGAATGCTGTCGAGCACGCGGGGCCACCCGACGACCCCCTCGCCGTCCGCGTCGGCGCGCTCGACGACCGCACCGGGTTCTACGTCGAGGACAACGGCGTCGGCATCCCCGAGGAGACGCGCGAACGCGTCTTCGACCACGGCTACACCACGACGCCGCGGGGAACCGGCTACGGCCTCGCCATCGTCCGCGACATCGCCGACGCCCACGGCTGGTCCGTCTCGCTCGCCGAGTCGGCCGAGGGCGGCGCGCGGTTCGAGTTCGTGACGCAGCCGGGACGGCCGCAGACGACTGATTCCGAGAAACCAGACGAATGACACACACGATACTCATTGCCGAAGACGACGAACCGATGCGACAGATGATAGTCGAGACGCTCTCGGCGTACGACGTGGTGCCCGTCGAGGACGGTGAGGCCGCGTGGGCGTATCTGACCGACGACGACGCGCCGGACCCCGCTCTCGCCATCTTCGACGTGATGATGCCCGAACTCGACGGGTTCGGGACGCTCGAACGACTTCGCGGGGCGGACGACGACGACCTCGCGTCGCTCCCTGTCGTCGTTCTCACCTCCCGCGGGCGCGAGGCCGACGTGCTCCGGGCGCTCGACCTCGATGCTACCGACTTCGTGACCAAACCCTTCAGACCGTTCGAACTGCGCGCCCGCGTCGAACGAATCCTCTCATGAGCCGACTACACGCTCGTAACCACGGTGTCTCGTCATGCTAATCGCCACTCTCGTCGCTGCGTTCGGCTTCCTCATCGTCGCCGGCGTAACCCAACTTCGCGGCTACCGACTCGGCGGCACGATTACGCTCGGCGTGCTCGCCGTCTACACGCTCAAGAACTTCGCGATGTTCCCGGTGTTCCTCCTGAGCACCCTGCTCGCCTACGTCGGTCTCGACTTCTTGAAGCGCCGGACGCTCATTTACGGCCGCAGCGAACTCCTCGCGGCGATTCTCGTCGGGACGCTCATCCCGGTGACGCTGTTGGCGACGCTCTCTCAGTTCTCGGGCGACGTTCGAAACATTGCCTTCGTCGGCAGCATCCTGCCGGGGCTGGCTGCCTACAACTACCACCAGATGAAACCGGGCCACCGCCGGAACGACGCGCTCGCGACGCTCGTCGTCTTCGCCGGCCTCGTGACCGTCGGCGCGGCGCTCGTTTCGCCGGGAATCGCGCGGGCCGTCGGCGGGCTCACGCCCGCGGTGCTGTTCAGCGAGACTTCAGAAATTGCGGTCCTCCGCGGGGCGGTCGTGCCCGACTCGCCCGAATCGTCGCTCATGCCTCGCCAGAGCCTCGTGTTCGTGCTCGTCGTCGGGATGCTCGCCGCCGAGTGGCTTCGCTCACAGTTCGACGTGCGGACCGGCGTTATCGCCGCCGCACTCGTGGCCGTGTTCACGGTCGAGAGCCGCTGGTTGTTCGTTCTCTACGTCGTCGTCGCCGCGTTGTCGTATCTCTTCATCACGGCCGTCCACCGCCGGACGCTCCGGTACGGGCGGGTGCTCCTGGGTGCGGGGTCGGCGTTCGCCGTCGTCGTTACTCTCGGGTTCACCGTTTTGCTCCCTATCTCGCGCGGCCTCGCGGCGTTCTTCGTCGGCGTCGTCGCGGGCGTCATGGCGTACAACGCTCACGCGACCGCGCCGAAAGAGCGGCAGCTCGTCGCCCCGCTCCAACTCGCCGTGTTCGTCCCGATGCTGCTTCTCGTCCGCGCGCTCGCGGCCCCCGGACCCAACGGCTTCCCGCAGGCGCTTTCGGTGCCGGTGGTCACCGCCGGGGTCGTCGTCACGCTCGGCGCGTTCGCCTTCGCGTATGTCCAGACCGTGCGGCAACCGGACGACGACGCCGTGCTCTCGGCGTCGGTGCTCTCGGGAGGTGACGGGTCGTGAGCGACACCGCTTTTGAGGTCTACGGCCGCGGCTTCGGTTGGTGTTGGCGGCTCCGAGACGGGAGCGAACCGGTCGCCCACTGCGGGAGCCACTACGACCGCTCGAAAGACGCCCGGATGGCCGTCGACCGCGTCAGAAGCGCCGTCGCCGAGGGCGACGCCGCGGCGACGTTCGCGGGACCGGCAGTTCGGTCAGCCGCGTTCGTGACCGAGCGCTACCCCGACGCCGCCGGCGAGTACGCCGCCGACGGACACGACTGGGTCTGGCGACTGGAGACTGACGACGAGACGCTCGCACACAGCGCCCAGCAGTACCCCTCCGAGGACGCCGCCCGCGAGTCGACTGCGCGGTTCGCCGCGACCGCGAAGGGCGCGCTTCCGGTGTTCATGGTCGGCGCGGAGCGCGACTGGCAGGCCGACCCCGACCCGGTCAGCGTCGGCCTGCCGTCGATACGCGAACTGCTCTCTGAGTTCTCCCGCGGCCGCCGCCACCGCGAGGCACTCGACCGCTTCGACACCCGTATCGTCGTCTCCGGGTCGCGCGGGAAGTCATCGACGACCCGCCGCCTCGACGACGTGTTCAACCGCCGGGGCTACGACACGTTCACCAAGATAACGGGTAACTACCCCGTCGTCATCCACAACGGCGAAGTCTACCCCATTTCGCGGCTCGGTCCGCGGACGACGCTCTACGAGAACATCAACGTCATCGGCGAGTTCGCCCCCGAACTCGACGCTTACGCCCCAGACGACATCGGTATCTTCGAGAACCAGGCGATTACCGAGTACACGACGGGGCTCGTCAACCGGACGTTTGTCGACCCCGACGTGCTCGTGTTGACCAACGTCCGAAACGACCACAACGACACGCTCGGCCGGCGACGACAGGACATCGCTCGGTCGCTCGCCCGGGCGGTCCCGGCGGACACCCACGTCATCAGCGGCGAGCAACATCCGGTCATTCACGACTATATGCGCGAGGAACTGGAACACCGCGGTGCGACCATCGAGCAGGTCGAGGTCCCGCCGCGCCACGCGGACCTCATCGGCGCGGAGACCGTCCACGCCATCGACGCCGTGTTGGAGTGGCTCGGCGAAGACCCGCTCCCCGCAGGCGAACTCGACGCCTACCTCGACGCGATGCAACCCGAGTGGTCACGCGTCCCCGGTGGCCGTGTCTACAACGCCGCCGAGGTCAACGACGTCGAGAGCACCGAACTCGTCCGCCGCGCCCTCACCGAGGACGACGAGCAAATCCTCCCGTTCGTCTACCTTCGCATCGACCGCCGGGGGCGGACGGCCTCGTTCGCCGAGTACGTGAACCTCCTCGCCGAGCGCGACTGCATCGACCGCGTCAGGGTCGGCGGCGCAGAGACCGGCGCGTTCGCCCGCGCCGTCGACGTGCCCACAACCCAACACACCCCCGACGACGACGCCGGCGCGGTCCTCGACGAGATGCTCGCCGAGGGCGATCCGGTCGTCCTGATGGGCAACACCGTCGACGACTTCATGCGCGACATGGAGGTCGCCATCGCCGAGCGAATCGCGGCGTACAGGGATACGACGGTCGCCGAGGGTGCGGACTCCGTGGCGGCGGTCCCGAGCCACACCGTGCTCGACTCGACCGACAGCTGAGTTCCGAGTTCGAACGACGACAGGACTGGACGGTATCGTGGCCCACACTTTTGATTTCGGTGATTCTCGATTCCTTAGATTCGGAAATCACGCCCCCTTTATATGCTCTCGGCGGTCGTCCGTTCATTTGTTAGGTGAAAGACAATGGCCGCTAACTCACAAATCGAGATGCTGGGGAACAGAATGGACTTCGACTACTCGCAGGGCGTCACGGGCTACGTGCTCGTGCTGACTCGCCTCATCACCGGCTACTGGTTCCTCCACGCCGGTGTGACGAAGATCGTCGGCGAGCCGTTCAACGCCGCAGGCTACCTCGCGAACGCCCCCGCCGCCTCGCCGCTGCAGGGCTTCTTCGCGTGGGCCGCCGCGACCCCGTGGCTCCTCGACTTCACGAACTTCATGATTCCGTGGGGTGAGGCTCTCATCGGTCTCGGGCTCCTCGTGGGCGCACTCGTCCGGCTCGCCGCCTTCTTCGGCGGCGTCCTGATGGTGTTCTTCTACCTCGGGAACGCCGACTGGAGCCACGGACTGGTCAACGGCGACCTGTTCGGCCTCATGATGTTCGCCATCGTCGGCACCCTCGCCGCGGGCCGCATCCTCGGCCTCGACGTCATCATCGAGAAGATGGAGTTCGTCCGCCAGCGCCCCGCGCTCAAGTACCTCCTCGGCTGAGCGGGACCGTCCTTCCCCCGCGCGGCCGTGTCGGTGCGCCGCGGTGACCACCAACGCCACCGCACCCGGCGCGCTTCGGCGAGACGCGAGACGAGAACTGAGAGACGAGACTGATTTTCTCCGATTACTTCCTATCGAGCCTGCTGAGGCCCTGCCAAATCGCTTCGATGAGCTTCGTCTCCCCGTCGAGTTCGTCCGTCGCGTCGTCTTCTCCCGCCGTCTCGCCCTCACTTTTGACCTCCTCCCAACCCCGAGCGATGGCGTCTTCGAGGACCGAAAGCGAGTGGTTCTCGAAGTTGTTCATGCCTCGGAACGATTCGAGCGCCGCGACGGCCTCGTCGTCGAACTCGCCGCTCGGGGTCCCGTCGTAGAAGCCGAGCTCCGACAGCGTTTCGAGGACCGCCTCGGCAGTCTCGCCCGACAGCGACATGGTTTCGGCGGGCGCTTCGCGCTCCAAGAGCGTGATGTCGTACAGCTTGAACACGCGTTCGAGTTCGTCTATCGGGTGGGCGTGGTCGTCGACGCGCACGTCGACCCAGCGGTCGTTGCCGCCGTCGTAGCCCCCCTCGGGCTTGGCGATGTACATCGCTGCGGACTGCTCGCCGCGCTTGTCGCCGCCGGCGTCGTTGCCGGCGTGGAGTGCGGCGAGCAGGCGTTCCGGGAGGCCGCCGTCGGTCGTCTCGAACGCCTCGGCCATCGCGTCGAGCGTCGCCTCGTTTTCGAGGATGTTCCCCTGGACGGTGTAGTGGTCGCCCTGAATGTCGCCGGCCACGTCGAAGCACTCGTCGCCGGTGAACGCCGCGACGCTCCCGTCGCCCCCGACGACGCCGACCTGCCTGCTCGGGGCCTCGTCGTCGGCGTCGGTCAGTTCGGCGACGACTTCCTCGGCCGAGTGGCCGTCGCGCAGGAGGTCCAATCCGTCGGGGCCGTAGGCGACGTTCGCGAAGCTCTGGGTGGCGATTGCGCCGGCGTCCGCGCTGACGAACGGGACGACGGAGCCGACGCTCACGAACTTCGACTGGACGGCCACGCCGACGGCGTCCTGTTCGGGGTCGCGGGCGACGATTGAGAAGGTCGACGGTCGCGGTGTCATGGTCCGAACCGACGGACGCCGGGCGAATAAGGGTTCACGTTCCGGTGGACCAGCCGGCCACGTTCGGTCGGGGTCGAAGCCGGGGTCGAGGTCGCTACGCCGAGATGCGGTCGATGTGCGAGTCGATGGCCGCCCGGAGCGACTCGATTGGCTCGTCGGGCTCGAACACCGTCAGCCGGCGGGCGCGCGTCCCGGTCAGAATCGAGAGGAACAGTTCGGCCTCGGCCTCGGGGTCGATTGCTTCGAACTCGCCGGCTTCGATTCCGCGTTCGATGATATCCCGCAGGTGCGCCGTGAGTTCCTCGTCGATGCGGCGGTACTCCTCGCGGTACTCCTCGTCGTGCCGGGCGTTCACCCGCAGTTCGAACATCGAGAGCTGGAGTCGGTAGGCCTCCTCCGAGAGCGTCTCGGGCAGGAGCGTCTCGACCACCGTTTCGAGTTCCTCTCTGGGCGTGCGGTCCCCTCGCGGGAGGCCGTTCAGGAACTCCGCGAGCACGTAGTCGAGGAAGTCGACCAGGAGTTCGTCTTTCCCGTCGTAGTGATAGTACAGGAGCGCCTTGCTGTTCTCGAACTCGTCGGCGATGTCCTGGGTCGTCAGGTTGCCGTAGCCGTGTTTCTGTAACGCCCTGTACGTCGCCTCCATGATGCGCCGCTTCGCCGGCTCCAGCTCCTCGGCGCGCCCGTCCCGCGTCATGCTCAGGGGGTTCTCGTTGGACGGAGGTGTCGCTTTCGGGTCGTCGCGGGAGACTCTCCCCGACAGACGAACGTCCGAAGCATCTTTATAACTTTAGGCTAGCCTAAAAATATGGCAGACGAAGACAGCCACGGACCGGAGCCAACGCGGCGACGGTATCTCAAGTACGGAAGCGCGGTCGCCGCGGGCGGACTGCTCGCCGGTTGCACGGGCGATTCGACGGACTCGACGACGACCGAGACCGCCGGCGTGACGGGTGATGCGACCGCGACGGCGTCGACCGCCGAGACGGAGCCTCCGACCGAATCCGAGACGAGCGACGGGTCGTACTCGGTGTCGATGGCCCCGGTCGGCGAGGTCGAGTTCGACGCCGTGCCGGAAAGCGCCCTGACCTACTATCCGGTCTCGGCCGACGCGGCGGTCGCCTTCGGCCACGGCGACGCCATCACCGGTATCGGCTACGACAAGGAACTGTTCGGCAACACGGTCGACTACTACTACGACGCGCTCGACGGCGTGGACTTCGAGTGGGAGGACCTCGGCCGCGTCACGCCGGCGTCCAACCCGAACGCCCTCGACAGGGAGCTGTTCTACGAACTGGACAGCGACGTTCACTTCCTCGACCCGTGTCTCCTCCGGAGTAGCTCCTTCGACTGGACCGAAGACGAGGTGGCGTCAATCGCGACCGACGTGGGGCCGTGGTTCGGCAACTACTACAGCCGGACGAACGCCGAACCGCCGGAACCCTGCCGCGACCGCTACGAGCACTACACGCTCTGGGAGTATCTCGGCCACATCGCGGCGGTGTTCCGGGAGGAAGAGCGCTACCGGGCGTTCAAGTCGCTCCGGGACGACCTCGTCGCCCGGATACGGGCGGACCTCCCGCCGGCGTCCGAGCGACCGTCCCTCGCGGTCGTCGCCTACACCGGCGGGACGTTCTGGCCGTACGACTTCACGGAGGACGGCTACCTCTGGGCACACCTCCGCCCGTTCGGGATGCAGAACGCGTTCGCGGCGACCGACGCCGAGACCGGGTCGGGCGGTTCGTACGACTACGAGGCGATGGTCGAGACCGCGCCCGACGTCGTCCTCCGGTACTGGGGGACCGCGCTCGGCGACTCGTTCCGCTCGAACCGCGAGGAGGTGCTTTCGGACCCCCTCGCTGACGAGGTGCCCGCGTTCCGCGACGGCCGGTACTACCCGTCCGGAAACGGGATGCAGGGACCGATTATGAACCTGTTCCAGTTGGAGATGACCGCCAAACAGCTCTTCCCCGACCGGTTCGGGGTGTGGCCCGGCTACGGCGACGGCGAGTCGTACCCCAAGATTCCGGCGGGAGAACGCCTGTTCGACCGCGGCCGCGTCGCCGATATCGTCGCCGGCGAGTTCTGACGGACGGCCGAGTTCGACCGACGGTCGCTCGCCGCCCGTCAGAACTCGGTCGCCTCCGTCGAATCGCGGTTCTCCGTTATTAGATTCGAAATCGACCCGTGTTTTCACCGGCCCTAACTATAGAGGTCGAACTTATGTGCCGGCGCGAGAGTTACTATTTGGTAACTACTGATGACGACCTCGGAATCTCCTCATATCGTCTACGTTGACGACGATACGGCGCTCTTGGACCTCGGCGAGACGTACCTTCGAAAGCTCTCTTCGTTCGAGGTGACGACCTGCTCGGACCCCGAGGCCGCGCTCGATATCGTTCGTGATTCCGAGATTGACTGCGTGGTCAGCGACTACGATATGCCGGCGATGACCGGCGTCGAACTCCTCGAAGCGGTCCGCGAGGAACACGGCTCGCTCCCTTTCATCCTCTTTACCGGCAAGGGGAGCGAGGAAGTCGCGAGCGACGCCATCTCCGCGGGCGTCACCGACTACCTGCAGAAACAGCCCTCGTCCGAGCAGTACGAACTGCTCGTCAACCGCATCGAAAACAGCGTCTCGGAGCACCGGGCGACCCGTCGCGCGGAGCGCTACGAGACCGTCCTCGAAGCTCTCGGCTACCCCGTCTACGTCGTCGACGAGCGCGGGCAGTTCACCTACGTGAACGACGCCTTCGCGGACCTCTCGGGCTACGCCGTCGAGGAGATTCTCGGGAGCGGCCCGGAACTCGTGAAGGACGACGGAGACGTGCGGAAGGCGGCCGGCGAGCTCGGGGGGATTCTCTCGTCGAGCGGCCCGGACACGACCCAGTTCGAAATCGAGATACGGACCGCCGACGGCGAGGCGGTGCCGTGCCGCGACCACATGGGCTATCTGCCTTACGAGGGCGAGGAGTTCCGCGGCTCGGTCGGTATCCTCCGGGACATCACCGGCGAGCAGGCCCGCCGGGACGAACTCGCGCGCGACGAGCACATCATCCGCGCCGCGGGCGACCCGGTCTACTCCCTCGACGCCGACGACCGCATCGAGTACGTCAACGACGCCTTCGCCGACCTCGTCGGCCACGACCGCGACCGCGTCCTCGGCTCGCACTTCTCGTCGTACCTCCCCGACGCGGACTACGAGACCTACGAGTCGCTCCGGGCGTCGCTCGGCGACGGCGCGGAGACAGACCGGCTCACCTTCGAGACGACGCTCCTCGCGTCGGACGGCGACGGCCGCGACCGCGTGCCCATGGAGTGTCACCTCGCGCTCCTGCACGACGACGGTTGCGAGGTCGTCGGCACGACGGGCATCCTCCGGGACATCTCCGAGCGACTGGCGCAGGAGGCCGAACTGTCGCTGATGCGCCGCGCCATCGACGAGGCCTCGGTCGGCATCACCATCACGGGCCCGGACGAGGACGACTATTCAATCGTCTACGCGAACGCCGCCTTCGAGGAACTCACCGGCTACGACGCCGACGAGATTCTCGGCGAGAACCACCGCGTCCTGCGGGGACCGGACACCGACGAGGAGGACTGCGAGCGGTTCCGCGAAGCCATCGCCGACGAGGTGCCGTGCAGTATCGAACTCCTCAACTACCGCCGCGACGGGACGCCGTTTTGGAACCAATGCGAGATAACGCCGGTCCGCGACGACGACGGGACCGTCACGAACTACATCGGCTTCCAGCGCGAGGTGACCGAACGCAACGCCCGCCAGCGCCTGCTCGAACGGCAGAACGAGCGTCTCAGCGAGTTCACGCGCGTCGTCTCCCACGACCTCCGGACGCCGCTCACGACCGCCCGGGGCTACTTCGATATCGTCGCCGAGTCGCCCGACGACGCGGACCCCGAGGACCTCCGAAAGCTCGGTCAGAGTCTGGACCGCGTCGAGGAACTGCTCTCGGACCTGACGATGCTCGCCACGCAGGGCGAGACTGTCGTCGAGACGGAGCCGCTCGACTTCCGGCGCGCGGCCGAGCGGGCGTGGGAGACCGTCCCGACCGCCGACGCCGAACTGCGGTTCGACCGGACGGACGGCGGCGCGTCGTCGACCGTCGCGGCCGACGAGAGCAGGCTCCGACAGCTCCTCGAAAACCTGTTCGAGAACGCCGTCGACCACGGTGGCTCCGAGGTGACGGTGACTGTCGGTCGGACTCATGACGGCTTCTACGTCGAGGACGACGGCGACGGCTTTCCGGACGACCGCTCGCCCGCGGAGTGCTTCGAGACCGGCGTGAGCGAGCGCCGCGGCGGCGGCCTCGGCCTCGCTATCGTCAAGCGAATCGCGGCCGCCCACGACTGGACGCCGACCGCGGAGCGCGGTTCGACCGGCGGCGCTCGGTTCGTCTTCACCGAGTCGGCGACGGCCGCGAGACCGTCCGCGCAGCGACAGCGGAGCGACGACTGACACAGCCCCGTCTACAATTTCTACAATTTCCACACTTTTCGGGCGACTGCGCCCGGTTCGTCACGCGCTCGTGGCTCGTGGCGGTCGTCCGCACATCCTTAAGAACCCCTCCGAGAGTTAGACACTCATGGTCACGAATCGCATCACGGTGTCGCTTGACGAGGACGCCCGCGAGGCGCTCATCGCCGTCTGGCTCGGCCTCCGAACGCTCTATACGGTCGTGACCGATATGGAGGTGTTCTGATGGATTCCGAGACGCGAATCGGCGTCGACGTCGGCGGCACCTTCACCGACGTGGCGCTGTTGACTCCCGAGGGCCGCCTCGTCACCGCGAAAGTCCCGAGCACGGACGACCAGAGCGTCGGCGTCGTCCGCGGCATCGAGAAGGCCTGCGACGACGCCGGCATCGACCCGGCCGAGGTCGACGCGTTCACCCACGCGATGACCGTCTCGGTCAACGCCCTCCTCGAAGACGACGGCGCGAAGACCGCGCTCGTCACTACCGAGGGCTTCCGCGACGTGCTCGAAATCGGCCGACAGGCCCGTCCCGACCTCTACGACGTGACCGCCGACAAGCCCGCCCCGCTCGTCCCGCGCCGCCGCCGGTTCGAGGTGACGGAGCGGGCGACCGTCGAGGGCATTCAGACCGAAGTCGACGAGCGCGAGGTCCGCGCGCTCGCCGACGACATCCGTGACTCCGGCGCGGAGAGCGTCGCCGTCTCGCTCCTGCACGCCTACCAGCACCCCGAAAACGAGCGCGTCGTCGCCGACGTGCTCCGCGAGGAACTCGACGCGCCCGTCTCCGCCTCCCACGAGGTGCTCGCCGAGTTCCGCGAGTTCGAGCGAACCTCGACCACCGCGGTCGACGCCTACGTGACGCCGGCCATCGACAGCTACCTCGGCCGCCTCGAATCGCGGGCCGCGGACCTCGGCGTCCCGGTCCCGAAAATCATGCAGGCCAACGGCGGCATCGCCCCGGCCGCGACCGTGCGCGAGCACGCCGTGACGACCACGATGTCCGGGCCGGCCGCGGGCGTCGTCGGCGCGGCGGAGACCGCGACCGATTCCGGCGACGGCCTCGCCGGCCTCGTCACCTTCGACATGGGCGGCACCTCCAGCGACGTGAGCCTCGTCCGCGACGGCGAGGTCGAGCGGACCACCGACGCCGAAATCAACGGCCGGCCCATCAAGACGCCGATGGTGGACGTGAACACCGTCGGCGCGGGCGGCGGCTCCATCGCGTGGGTCGACTCGGGCAACGCGCTCCGAGTCGGCCCGCGCTCGTCGGGCGCGAACCCCGGCCCGGCCTGCTACGGCCGCGGCGGCACCGAACCGACCGTGACGGACGCGAACGTCGTCCTCGGCTACATCGGCGGCAGTTCCGCCCTCGGCGGCGAACTCTCTCTCGACGTGGACGCCGCCCGCGACGCGCTCGCGGGACTCGCCGACGAGGCCGGTCTGGACGACGCGCTCGCGGCCGCTCGGGGCGTCTACCGCGTCGCCAACGCCAACATGACGCGGGCGATTCGCGCCGTGACGGTCGAGCGCGGCCACGACCCGCGGCAGTTCGGCCTCGTCGCCTTCGGCGGTGCCGGGCCGATGCACGCCGCCGCGCTCGCTGAGAGCCTCGATATCGAGACCGTGATTGTTCCGCGGGCCTGCGGTGTCCTCTCGGCGTACGGCCTGCTCGCGGCCGACCAGAAACACGACTCGGTGCGGACGCTCCGCCGCCCGCTTTCCGGCCTCGACGCCGCGGCAGTCGACGCCGCTTACGCCGATCTCGAAGCCGACACGCTCGAAGACGTAGCCGACCCCGCCGACGCGGCGGTCCAGCGCGCCGCCGACCTCCGGTACGTCGGACAGAGCTTCGAACTGACCGTCCCCGTCGGCGAGACGTTCGACGCCGAGGCGGTCGAAGCGCGGTTCCACGAGGCCCACGAGAGCGCCTACGGCTACCGCCTCGACGACCCGGTCGAACTCGTCAACGTCCGGGCGACCGCCGCGGTCGAACGCGACCCGCTCGACGTGACCTACCGCGGCGGCGGCGACGCCCGAAAGGACACCCGCGAGGCCTTCTTCGACGGCGCGTTCCGCGAGACGCCCGTTTACGACCGCGACGGCCTCGGCGCGGGGACGACCGTCGAGGGGCCGGCCATCCTCGAACAGCACGAGAGCACCGTCGTCGTGCCGCCGGCGTGGGGCGGGACGGTCGGGGCCGACGGAACGCTCGTCCTCACCAGCGGGGGTGACGGCGAATGAGCGACCGCGAGGTCGACCCCGTGACGCTCGAAATCATGCGCAACCAGTTCGAGAGCGTCGCCGAGGAGATGGGGCAGGTGCTCATCACCTCGTCGTACTCGCCGAATATCAAGGAGCGCCGCGACTGCTCGACGGCGCTGTTCGACGCCGACGGCCGCCTCGTCGCGCAGGCCGAACACATCCCGGTCCACCTCGGCGCGATGCCCGAGGCCGTTGACACGGTCCTCGACTACGACCCGGAACCGGGCGACGTGTTCGTCCTCAACGACCCCTTCGAGGGCGGGACGCACCTCCCCGACGTGACGATGGTGTCGCCGCTTTCGGTCGACGGCGAGGTGCTCGGCTACGCCGTCTCGCGGGCGCACCACGCCGACGTGGGCGGGATGACGCCCGGCAGTATGCCCGCCGGCGCGCGCGAAATCTACCAGGAGGGGCTCCGACTCCCGCCGGTCAGACTCGTCGCCGGCGGCGAGACCAACGACGACGTGCTGTCGCTCCTCCTCGCCAACGTCCGCAACCCCGGCGAGCGCCGCGCCGACATCCGCGCGCAAATCGCGGCGAACGAGCGCGCCGAGGAGCGACTGGCCGACCTCGTCGCGGAACACGGCCGGTCCCGCGTGCTCGCCGCGTTCGACGCCGTGATGGACTACTCCCGGAACCGCGTCACCGCGGAACTGCGCGACCTGCCCGACGGCGAGTACCGCGCCAGCGACGTGCTCGAAGGCGACGGCGTGACCGACGAGGACATCCCAATCGAGGTGACCGCGACGGTCAGCGGCGACACCGTCGAGTTCGACTTCGACGGCACGGCCGACCAGGTCGCCGGCAACGTCAACGCGCCGCTCGCGGTCGCCAAGAGCGCGGTGTACTTCGTCGTTCGATGCGTCACCGACCCCGAAATCCCGCCGAATCAGGGCTGTTACGACCCCATCTCGGTTGAGGTCCCTGAGGGGTCGCTCCTCAACCCCGACGCCCCCGCGGCGGTCGTCGGCGGCAACGTCGAGACGAGTCAGCGCGTGACCGACGTGGTCTTCGCGGCGCTCGCCGACGCGGCCCCCGAGCGCGTTCCCGCGCAGGGACAGGGGACGATGAACAACCTGACTATCGGCAGTCGCGCCGGCGGTTCGGACGGCTTCACCTACTACGAGACCATCGGCGGCGGGTTCGGCGGCCGCACGGGCGGCGACGGCATGGACGGCGTGCAGGTCGGGATGACCAACACGCTCAACACGCCGGTCGAGGCGCTGGAAGCCGAGTACCCGCTTTTCGTCGAGGCGTACGGTCTCCGCGAGGGAAGCGGCGGCCGCGGCGAGTTCCGCGGCGGCCTCGGCATCGTCCGGTCGGTCACGGTCGAGGCCGACGCGACCGTCTCGCTTCTCACCGAGCGCCGGCGGGTCGCGCCTCGGGGTATTTCGGGCGGCGAAGACGGGGCGACGGGACAGAACCTCGTCGACGGCGAGGAAGTCCCGTCGAAGACGACCCGCGACGTGCCCGCCGGCACGACCGTCACGGTTCGGACGCCGGGCGGCGGCGGTTACGGCGACCCCGACGACCGCGACGACGACGCGACCCGTCGTGACCGCGAGGACGGCAAGACGGAGTAGCCTCGGGTCGCGGCGGTGAGACGCGGAAGAACGGAATGACTGGTCGGGCTGGCCGGACTGGCCGAACTGGTCGAACTGGTCGAACTGGCCGAACTGGCCGGCGACTTACTCGCCGCCGAGGCGCGCCGGTGGGACGACGCCCGGTCGGCCGAGTTTGAAGCGGTCGCCGACCTCGACCTCCTCGATTACGTGCGGGTACTCGAACGTCGTCGCCGCCTTGGCGAGTGCGCCGGGGTCCGCGTGAATCGACCGCCAGCGCCGCCAGTGTTCGGGAATCAGGCGGTCGATACCGAGCGCGTTCGCGGCCTCGATCATCTCGTCCGCGTCGTTGTAGAGTTTGCGCGTGATGACCTCGCCGTCTTGGACGACGCGGGCGTCGGTCCCGTAGGAGAGCATCCCGAGGTCGATGTCGAACTCCGCTCCTATCTCGTGGAACGCCTCGCAGGGTCGGTTGTCGCCGCCGTGGAAGACGGTGCCCGTCTCGTGTTCGATAACGTACGACACCGTGCCGTCGGCGTCCGGGTCGTACCCGCCTCGGACGTGGACGGTGAGGTCGCCGACCTCGTAGCTGTCTCCCGGTTCGACGGCCGTCCGCTTCTCCTCGTCGATTGCGCTCACGTCGAAGTTCTCGAAGCACTCGACGGGTGCGTGGACAGCGCCGCCGTGGTCGAGGAGCGGCCCGAACGAGGGCGGCCAGAAGTGGTCGCGGTGGTCGTGGGTGCAGAACACCGCGTCGCAGGCGTCGGCCCACTGCGGCTCCATCGGCACCGGCGACATCCGCGCGACGTACTCGCGGTCCCGCTCGGTACTGAAGTAGGGGTCGATGTAGACGGCCGTCTCCGGCGTCCGTATCGCCCACCCGGCGACGCCGAGATACCACAGCGAGACGCCCTCCTCGACGGCGACGCCGTTGAGTTCGTCGCGCGCCCACCACTCGCCCCAGTCGCTCGTAATCGTCATCGTCCACTCCGCGCCGCGTTGCCGGGTTCACCGTGACAGTACATGTGCCAGCGGTCCGCACGGGGCGTGTAAAAGTTTCCGGCGTAACGGAATGTCGCCTCCCGTTCGCGGGCGAGAGACCCGCAGTAGAAACAAATTGTACAATTTTTACAATTTGTGAACTGTTCGAAATTCGCCACCGCGTTCAGTAGTCGATGACCGTTATCTCCTCGACGGGCCACTGGCTGAGCAGTTCGACGCCGTCGTCGCGGACGACGACCATCTCCTCGACGCGGACGCCCTGTCTCCCCGCCGGCTCTTGGGTCTCGACGGCCATCGTCATCCCTTCCTCGATTTCGATGGGGTGGTCCGGCGAGAGGCCGCGCCAGATGAGCGGCACCTCGTACAGTTGGAGGCCGAGGCCGTGGGCCCAGTGGTTGGTCGTCAACTGCCAGTGGTCGTCCGCGCCGTACCAGTCGGCGTGTTCGCCCGCCATGTCCGGGAACGCCGCCGCGATTTCGTCGGTGGTCTTCCCCGGTTCGATTTCGTCGAGGACGGCGTAGAGGTTGTCGCGGGCCGTCTTGTAGGCGTCGCGCTGTTCCTCGGTCGGGTCGCCCATCGAGAACGTCCGGTAGTAACACGACCGGTAGCCGAGGTAGCCGACGTTGTAGAAGTCGGCGTAGACGATGTCGCCGGGGCGAATCAGCCGGTCCGTGGTGTTCGCCTGATGCTTCGGCCACGTGTTCGGCCCCGACGTGAGATAGCCGCCCTGTACCGTCGCGCCGTGCCGCCAGAGTTCGCGGACGGCGTCGCCCCACACCTCCGACTCCCGCGCGCCCGGCTTCGCGCCCTCGCAGATAGCCTGAAAGCCCGCCTCGCAGATGGCCGCGACCTGCCGCAGACACTCGATTTCGTCTTCGGTCTTGGTCTTTCGGGCGTCCTCCATCACCGCCGCGCACTCGGACGGTCGGGCGTCGATACCCTTCGATTCGAAGGCGTCGAGCAGGCCCGCGTGGCGGGTGTCGATGCCCATCGCCTCGTTCGTGAGACCGTACTCGTCGAGGGCGTCGACGACGGTCTGGGCCATCTTGTCGAGAAGGAACGAGCGGGCCGAGTCGCGGCCCGAGGCCCGCGGGACGTTCCCCAGTCCGGGACAGGCGTAGCGAACGTCGGTCAGCCACGGGCAGTTGTACCGCTGGTTGCTCGCGTGGTCGGCGGTGTCCCAGTGGACGACGGTGCCGTCTTCCAGAAGCAGCGAGTAGTGGTCCGCGCCCGACCCGCCGGTCATCGCCAGCCCGGTCACGTACCGGATGTTCGGGTCGTCGATGAGGAGCATGCTCCCGAGGCCCGCCTCCCGCATCCGAGCGAGCGCGCGCTCGTTCCGCTCCTCGCGCAGTCGCCTCACGTCGATGCGCTGTTCCCAATCGACGGCCATCGTCCCGCGGGTCCCGCTCATGAACTCCCGCTCGTGGAAGGGCATACGCTCTCCACTCGTGACTATCACATTAATTTGTTGTAGATTTCTCACATGCTCATGATTTATTATTTTATACGACGACAAACCGGTGTACGCATGTACAAGCACGTAGCCCTGCTTGTCCGCAAGGCGGGGATGAGCCACGACGAGTTCGTCACGTACTGGCGGGAGACGCACACGCCCATCGCCCGCGACATCGAGGGCGTCGTCCGCTATCAGACGGTCGTCCCCGCCGACCCCGAGGCGTCCGAGTTCGACGGCCTCGCGGAACTCTACTTCGACGACCTCGACGCCCTCCACGACGCGCTCGGGAGCGAGGGCTCGCGCGACTACGACCCGGCGAAGGGGAAGGCGAAGGAGGCCCGGGCCGACGTGGACAACTTCCTCGACATCGAGCGACGCCCCCGGTTCGTCGGCGAGGAGGTCGTCGAGAAAGACGAGACCGGCGGCGACACGACGGGTCTCTACAAGCACTCGGCGTTTCTCGTTCGCAAAGACGGGATGAGCCACGACGAGTTCCTCGACCACTGGGCGAACACGCACGTCCCCTTGGCCCGCGAGATTCCCGGCGTGGTCCGGTACGCCCGCGTCGTCCCGACCGACCCCGAGGCGTCCGAGTTCGACGGCGTCGCCGAACTCTACTTCGAGAGCCTCGACGCGCTCCGGGCGGGCCTCGGCCACGAGTCCTCGCGCGACTACGACCCCGACCATCCGAAGGCGAACGCGCCCCGCGAAGACGTGGATAACTTCCTCTCCATCGGCGACCGTCCGCGGTTCGTCGGGCGCGAGACGGTCCAGAAGGACGTGACGGGGGACCGCTGAGCGATGGCGCACGACTACCGCGCGCAGGTCGAAGCCGCCTTCCCCGAACTCGCCGACATCGGGAACGACGACCTCCGCGAGCGAGTCATTGAGGCGTGGTGTCTCGGTCTCGACCGCGGCGGCTGGCGCGATATCGAGGACATCCCCTACGCGTGGAACATCCACGAGGTGTCGAACGTCGAGCACGTCCGGGGCGTGACGCGCATCGCCGTCCGCGCGGCCGAGGAACAGCGGGACTTCCACGGGGCCGACCCGGATTTCGACGTGGTCCGCGCGGCCTGTCTCCTCCACGACGTGGGCAAGTGCTACGAGTACGTCGACTTCGTGGACGACGACGCGCTCGACGACCCCGACCCCGAGTACGCGACACAGGAGATTCCGCACTCGCTTTCGGGCTACGCCCTCGCCCACGAGGTCGGCTGCCCGCTCGCGGTCCAGCGGGCCATCCCGCACTTCATCGGCGAGATTCCGACCCGGACGCTCGAATCCGAACTCGTCAAGAGCGCGAACTCGGCGTCCTCGAACGCCATCACGCAGGCCGCGATGGGTATCAGCCTACAGGAGTGGGTCGAACGGTACTCGCAGACCCAGTAGCGCGACAGAAGTTCCCACGACACTTGTCACCACAGCTATTATCTCGCCGTTCGTAGCTCGCGCCGATGCACGAGCGCGTCAACCTCGCCGACCTCGAACTGCACGACGTGGAGAACGCCGACGCCCGAGTCAAGGCGGTGGGCTACGAGCTTCGCCCGCAAAAGATGCGCCCGTCGGTCTGGGTGTTCGAGGCGGGCGGGACGGGGCCGATGCACTACCAGCGCGAACAGGAGGAACTGTACCACGTCCTCTCCGGCGCGTTCGAACTCGCCTTCGCCGACGACGACGGCGAGGAGACCGACGCGCTCGCCCTCGAACCGGGCGACTTCGTCGTCGTCTCGGCCGACGAGGTGCGGCAACTGCGCTGTGTCGAAGACGGCGAGGTGTTCGTCGTGGGCGCGCCGAGTACGAAGGACGACGGCGTCGTCGTGGAGTGAGGCCGGCTGTTGGCCGCTGGCCGACTCTGCGGCGAGCGTGACGGCTGAGCGGACTCCGTAGCGCGCCAGTCGCCCGGCTCAGACCGGCTCCAACCCGTGTTCGTTCCGAAGCACGTTGATGTAGTCGCGGAACCCCGTTTCGAGGTCGTACTCCGGGTCGTACCCGAGGTCGGCCTGCGCCTTCGTCATATCGAGTTCTTGGGTCCACGGGAGTTCGCCCTCGTCGGAGACGGTGAGGTCGGCGTCCGGGAGGAGTCGCGTCACGGTCTCCGCGGCCTCGCGAACCGTCGCCAACTCCCCGCGGACGTTGTAGACGCGCTGGGTGAGTGATTCCTCGGGCGCGAACGCGGCCTTGCGGAACGCCTGTGCGATGTCGCGGACGTGTTGCCAGTCGATAATCTGGTCGCCGTAGTCGACGCTGAACGGCTCGCCGAGCGCGGGCTTTTCGACGATGTCGGCGAGGAACGCCGACCCGCCGGTCTCGCGGTACGGGCCGTAGGCGACCGTCGGCCGGAGCGCGACGTGCGAGACGCCGAAATCCTCGTGGTACACTCGCGCCTGATGCTCGTTGTACTCCTTGGTCGCGCCGTAGAGCGTATCCGGGTAGACGAGGTCCGACTCGGTCACGAAGTCGCCGCCGTAGTTCGCGGGCGGGGCGTACACCGCCGCCGACGACGCCCACGCGACCCGCTCGACCTGCTCGGGGAGGGCCCGCGCGACCTCGAAGACGTTGTTCGTCCCCCGCACGTTCACGTCGAGCGCGGCCCGCGGATGCTCTCGCGCCGTCGTCGTCAGGAGCGCTGCGAGGTGGACGACGCGGGTCGTGCCGGTCTCTCGCACCGCCCGGAACACGTCCGTCGGGTCGGTCACGTCGCCGCGGCGTATCGTCACGTCGTCGGTGACGCCCAACTTGTCGAGGATTCGCGGGTCGGTCGAGCGGTCGTAGGCGACCACGTCGTGGCCGGCCGCGACGAGGTCCGCCGCGACGTACGAGCCGATGAAGCCGGTCCCGCCCGTAACAATCACGGTCGATGATGACATGCTACCATAGCTCCACCTGCGCGCGAGAAAAGCGTTTCCCGGCGTCGGGGCGAGCGGCGGAGAGCCGCGCCGGGCGCTCGCGCGCCGTTTCGCCTACTCGTGGAGTCCGCCGACCGACGCGTAGAACGACGACTGGAGCGTCGCGGCCATGTCCTGGTCGCGGTCGATGCGGGCGTCGATGACCGTCGGCAGGTCGTGTCGTCTCGCGTCGGCGAGCGCGTCGCCGAGTTCGTCCGGCGTCTCGACGCGGACGCCCGTCGCGCCGAACGCCTCCGCGACCCGCGCGAAGTCCGTGTCGTGGAACTCGACACCCGCGATGTCGCCGGGGCCGCGTTGCATCTGTCTGACCATCCCGAGGCTGGTGTCGTTGAGGACGACGAACGTCGGCGCGACGCCGTGTTCGACCGCCGTCTCGACGCTCGTCATCGTCATGGCGAAGCCGCCGTCGCCCGCGACGCCGACGACGTGCTTGTCGGTCGCCAGCGCGGCCGACACCGCGGCGGGCGTCGCCCAACCCATGCCGCCGACGCCGCCCGAACCGTAGTACGTCTGCACGGCGGGCACCTGCAGGTAGTTGAGCAACCAAAAGCGGTTGTTCCCCGAGTCGGCGGTGACGACGGTGTCCTCGTCGACGACGCGCTCGATTTCCTTGACGGCCCGCTGGGGGAGGATAGGGGCGGCGTCCGACTCACACTCGGGCGCGTGGAACGACTCGCGGGCCTCGCGCGCGGCTGCCTCCGCCCAGTCGTTGTCGTTGCCGCCGGCGGCCGCGAGTTCGCGTAACGACTCGGCGGCGTCGCCGATGAGCCCCACGTCGGCGGGGTAGACCCACCCGGCGTTCCGCGGGTCGATGTCGGCGTGGATAATCGTCTGCTCGTCGGGGCGGATGAAGTCGGGGGCCTGCCAGTTGGTGTCCATCGGGTTCATGCGACAGCCGACGACGAGGAGCGCGTCGGCCTCGCTGACGAGTCGGTTCGCGCCCTCGTGACCGAACGAGCCGATGACGCCGCCGGCGAGGCGGTGCGTCTCGGGGAACGTCGATTTCCCGAGATAGGAGGTGACGACGGCCGCCTCGTAGGCGTCGGCGACCGCCGCGAGTTCGTCGTACGCGCCCGACGCGTGGACGCCGTTGCCCGAGAGGATGACCGGCCGCTCGGCCGCTTCGAGCGCCTCGGCGGCGGCCGCGACGTCGCGCGCCGTCGGCGCGGCGGTCCACGTTCTGGTCTGTGCTTCGTCGTCCCAGACCGGCGGTACGGACTCGTCCGGGAACGGTTCGGTGACGGCGTCGCCGTCGAGGATGACGGCCGTCGGGCCGGGGCGACCCGCGACGGCGTGTTTGAACGCGAGTTGGAGGCTCCGAACCGTCTCGGTCGGCGTCCGCGGGAACCAGTGTTCTTTCGTCACGGCGTCGAGAATCTTCGGGAGTTCGAGGCCGCCGTAGTCGCCGCGGGACTGCTGGTAGGGCGCGACGGTCGAGTAGTTCCCGCGCTCGGACGCCTCGGTGATGGTGACCATCGGCGACGAGGCGAGGCGCGCCTCCATCTGCCCGATGAGGCCGAGGCTCCCTATCCACGGTCCCTGTCCGGCGAGGACGCCCGGTTCGCCCGTCAGTCGGCCGTGCATCTCGGCCATGACGCTCGCCTCGCGCTCGTCGCGGGGGCGCACGAGGTCGATGTCCGACTCCGGAAGCGCGTCGAACAGCTCGATGACGCGGCCGCCGGGGTAGCCGAAGATTCGCTCGACGCCGAGCCGTTCGAGGCTCTCGACGAGTCGTTCGCTCGTGTTCATGGCGTCAGGACCTGTCGAGGTGGACCGTCTCCTCGACGTAGAGCGTCGGCCCCCGCTCCATGTCGATGAACTCGGCCGCGTCGGCGTTCACGCGCCGGCCGACCTCGGAGTCGAACGCCGCCTTCAGCGCGGCCATGTCCTCGAAGGAGAGTTCGACGATACCGTCGTACTCGGACCGCTCGGGGTCGGTCGGGACGCTCGTCGCGTACTTCACGAGCCCCGGAAGCTCCCTCGCGAGGTCCGCGTGGCTCCCCCGCCACCGCTCGACGAACTCCTCGTGCGTGTAGTCGTCGTCCCGGACCAGAATATTTACCAATTTAATCATGTATGTCTGCTATCTCACCGGACGCTACTTTGCTCTATCGCCACCGCACGCACCGGCCGTCCGGCGGTCTCGACAGAATCGAGTCGGGCGGTTCGACCAATCGTTCCGAATAACCATCAACTATTTCTGGTCGGCGCGGCAAATATACGGGGAATTTACAGCAATAAATTTGTCACGGGCTGCGGCAGAGCGACCCCGTTCGAACGGTTTTGCGGTCCGAACTCGGCGTCTATCGGTCGTGCCACTCGGGTTCGCGGTCTTCGAGAAACGCGTCGATGCCCTCGTCTTTGTCGGGCGAGCCGAACAGTTGGGCGAACAGTTCCGCCTCGTACTCGATGCCCTGTTCGAGGTCCGTCCGCGAGGCGGCCTTGACGGCCTTCTTGGCGAACGCCAGCGCCGTGGGGCTCTTCGACGCCATCATCTCGGCGAGTTCGTACACCCGGTCGTCGAAGGTGTCGTCGCCGTGGACCTCCTCGACGAGGCCGATGTCCGCCGCCTCCGCGGCCGAGATGAGCTCGCCCGTCAGGATGAGTCGCATGGCGTGGCCCTCGCCGACGAGGCGCGCGAGTCGCTGGGTGCCGCCCCCGCCGGGCATGATGCCGAGGTTGATTTCGGGTTGCCCGAGCTTCGCCCGCTCGTGGGCGATGCGCACGTCGCAGGCCTGCATCAGTTCGCAGCCGCCGCCGAGGGCGTGGCCGTTCACGCGGGCGATAACCGGCTGTCGGAGGCCGTCGACGCGCTCGTACACCCGCGGGCGTTTGCTCGCCTCGCGCTGTTCGAGCATATCGCGCTCGCGGAGTTCCGTCACGTCCGCGCCGGCGACGAACGCCTTCGCCTCGTCGGAGCCGGTGAGGACGACGACGCGGACGTCGCTGTCCTCGATGGCGTCGAGGACGCGCTTGAGTTCCGCCCGGAGCGTCGCGTCGAGCGCGTTCCGCGCGTCGGGGCGGTTCAGCGTCACGGTGACGACGCCCTCGACGCGGTCGCCGACGACCGCATCGACCGTCTCGCACTCGGCGGCGACCGACTCGACGGTCGGCGTTCCGCCGTCGGCTCGGGGGCCGCCCATCTCTCGGTCGTCGCCGCTCGAACCGTCGCCGCTCATCGGTCCATCACGTCCTCGGACGCGCCGACGATTTCGCCGTCCTCCCAGACGTAGAACCCCTCGCCGGTCTTCTTGCCGAGTTTCCCGGCGCGGACTTTCCGCCTGAGAATCTGCGGCGGGCGGAAGCGCTCGCCGAGTTCCTCGCGCAGGTGTTCGAGGATGTCGAGTCGAACGTCGAGGCCGACCACGTCGCCGAGTTCGACGGGTCCCATCGGGTGGTTGTAGCCGAGTTCCATCGCGGTGTCGATGTCCCCGGGTGACGCGACGCCCTCCTGCACCATGCGCATGGCCTCGACGCCGAGGGCGACGCCGAGCCGCGAGGAGGCGAAGCCGGGCGAGTCGCCGACCTCGACGGCCGTCTTGTCGATGCCCTCGACGAACTCGGTGGCGAACGCCCGCGTCGACTCGCTCGTCTGCTCGGCGACGACGACCTCGACGAGTCCCATGAGGTGGACCGGATTGAAGAAGTGAAGCCCGATACCGCGCTCCGGTCGTTCGAGGGCGCTCACGATTTCGGTCACGGAGAGCGACGACGTGTTCGACGCGATGACCGCGTCGTCGGCGACGAGGCTTTCGACCTCCGCGACCGTCTCGCGCTTGAGTTCCATGTCCTCCGGGACCGCCTCGACGACGAGGTCGGCGTCGGCGACGGCCGCCGCCAGCGAGGTCGTCCCCGAGAGCCGGTCGAGCGTCGCCGCCATCTCGTCGGGCGTCACCTTGTCGCGGTCGACGCCGCCTTGCAGGTTCGACTCGATGGCCTCCAGTCCGCCCTCGACGTACTCCGCTTCGATGTCGCGCATCGTCACCTCGTGGCCGGCCATCGCGGCCACCTGTGCGATGCCGTGGCCCATCGTCCCCGCGCCGAGTACACTCACTTGCATCACCGGAAGGGGTTCGGGAACCATCATAATCGTTTGCCCTCGTTAGGGGCCGGCCGACTCCGACGACCTCGGCGGTGTCCCGACCTACCGTCGTGCCGCGGTCGGGACGACCTTGAACCCGTATCTGACGACGCCCTCCTGCTCGTAGATGCGGCGTGTGACGGCTTCGACGCGGTCGCCGATTGCGGGCGTTCCGGCGGGCGAGTGGACGACCTGCGCGGGCGCGCTCACGGTTCGGTCGTCGGCTTCGCCGCCCTCGCCGCCCGGCCCGTCGAAGGCGACGACGGCGACCGGGAACGACCCGGCGCGTTGCTGTTGCTCGACGAACTCCGGGGGCGCGCCCCCCTGTCCGATGGCGGTCGCGGCCTCGACGGTTCCCGTGCCGGGGAGCGTCACGTCGTCGTAACCCGCGAGCGACCCGCAGTCGGCACACGCGCCCTCCGGCGGAAACGCGAGTGCCTCGCACTCCTTACACGCGCCGGCGACGAGGCGGTGTCGCTGCGGAATCGTCCGTTTCCACGTCGGCACGCTGACGTACGCGCCGCCACCAGCGGGTTCGCCGCCGGTGATGGTCCCGCGCCGTCGGAGCGCCTCGGCGTACGAGAGTTCCACGTCGCCGCCGAGGACCGCCTCGACCGGGACGACGGAACTGGCGGCGGAGTCAGCGTCTGTTGCCTCCGTGCCGAGTGCGAGCGCGGTCGCCCCCGCGCCGCCGCCGTAGCCGACGAGCAGTACCGAAGACGCGGGCGACTCGCCGCTCGACGCGTCGCCTGCCGTGTCGCTCTCCGAATCGAGCGCCGCCGCGAGTCCGAGAAACGGCCCGGCGACGCCGGTGTCCCCAGTCCGTGAGACGACGGTTCCGGCCGCGATTCGAGCCGGTTCGACGCCGAGCGCGCCGGCCGCGCGGTACGGGAGTTTGCCGTCCGGCGCGGTGAGCGCGACGGCGTCTGGGTTCAGTTCCGTGGTGTCGATGCCGAGGGCCTCGACCGCTCCGGCGACCGCTCGCGTGTAGGCGTCGCGCTCGTACTGCGTGACGCCGATGGACTCCGTCTCGGCGCTCCCGTATCGTCGGAACCGCGTGCCGGGCGCGGGGTCGCCGAACTCGCCGACGGCGTCGATGGCGAGCGGTCCGTCTTCGGCGATGACGAGCGCGGCCGCCCCCGCGCCGGCACCGGCCGCCTCGTCGCTTTCGGGCGCTCCTCGCGGGCTGTCGGCGACGACGACGAGCCTCGGACTGCTCGCGCCGTCGCCCACGTTCTGTGTCGCCTCGCTCGTCGCCGCCAGCGCCACCGCGCCGGCGCGGGTGCTCCCGCCGAACTGTCGGGTCGGAACCGACGGGTCGACACCGAGGAGCGAGGCCAGCCGAACTGCGCACTCTTCCTCGTCGTTCGGCGGCGTCGTGGTCGCAAGGGCGAGGTGGTCGATGTCGCCGGCGTCCACCCCGGCCGCACGGAGTGCGCGTCGGCCCGCTTCGGTCGCCATCGTCAGGGTGTCTTCGTCGGCGTCGGCGACGGCGACCCGTTCGACGCCCGGCGCGCCGCCTTTGCCCCACGCCTCGCGGTAGGCCGACGCGGGGAGGTACAGCCGAGGAACGTACGCGCCGACCCCGGCGACTCCGAGGGTCGTCTGAGTCGGGGCGTCGGCACTCATAGCGCACCTCCTTCGAGGACGTGGACGACGGCGGCACCGCCCGACCCGCCGACGTTGTGGGTGAGGCCGACGTTCGCGCCCGCGACCTGCCGGTCGCCGGCCCGCCCGGTGAGTTGCTTGAACGCCTCGACGACCTGTCCCGCGCCCGTCGCCCCGATGGGATGGCCCTTCGACTTCAGGCCGCCGGAGGGGTTGACGGGCAGGTCGCCGCCGAGTTCGGTCGCGCCCGAATCGACCAGTTCGGGCGCGTGTCCCCGCTCGCAGAAGCCGAGGTCCTCGTACGCCAGCAGTTCGGCGATGGCGAAGCAGTCGTGGACCTCCGCGAAGTCCACGTCGTCGGGACCGAGGCCGGCCATCTCGTAGGCGGCCGTTGCGGCCCGCTCGGACGACTCGATAGTAGTGTAGCTGTCGCGCTGGAACAGCCCGACGTGGTCTGAGGCGGCACCAACGCCCGCGACGCGGACGGCGTCGTCGCACGCGCTCGCCACGTCCTCGCTGGCAACGAGGACAGCGGCCGCGCCGTCGGAGGTCGGACAGCAGTGATAGAGGTTCAGCGGGTCGGCCACGACGGGCGCGTTCCGCGCGTCGTCCAGCGAGCACTCGAAGCCGAGGTGCGCCTTCGGGTTCTTCGCGCCGTTGGCGTGGTTCTTCACCGCGACCTTCGAGAAGTGGTCCGGCGAGGCGTCGTAGGCGTCCACGTACGCCGATGCCATCTGGGCGTAGACGCCCGCGAACGTCGTCCCCGTGAGCCGCTCCCACTCCGTTTCGCCGCTGACGCCGAGCCAGTACTTCCCCACGTCGCCGCTCATGTCGGTCATGACTTCGTATCCGCCCGCGAGGACCACGTCCGCCATCCCGCTTTTGACCGCCTGCACCGCCTGTCTGACCGCGTAGCCGCTCGCGGCGCAGGCGTTTTCGATGCGGGAACAGGGGACGCCGTGAAGCCCGATGTGCTCGGTCACGGCCGGTCCCGACAGGCCGAGTTGCCGCCCGCCGACGCCGAGCGACCCCACGACGGCCTCGTCGATGTCGGCCGCCTCGACGCCGCCGGCGCTCGCCATCGCCTCCTCGAAGGCACCCGCGAACAGCGACCGGTAGCTCTCGTCCGGAAACGCGCCGTACGCCGACTGGCCCGCCCCGACGATGTAGACATCTCGCATGATAGTCGGTTATGTATTCTCCGCGAAATAGGTTCGCCTCGCGGTCCCGTCGGTCGAACGCACTATTTTATCATCTTCTATCATGTATTTTGGAGTCATATGGTGCTCGATAGCATAGAGACCGCCCCGCGAGAGGACCTCCGCCAAGTCCAGGACGACCGCCTGCGAGAGACGGTTCGGAACGCGTACGAGAACGTCGCGTTCTACCGCGAGACGTTCGACGAGGCCGGCCTCGCGCCCGCGGACGTCGAGAGCGTCGACGACCTGTCGAAACTGCCGTTCACGACGAAGGAGGACTTCCGCGACACCTACCCCACGGGGATGTTCGCGGTGGACATGGACGAGGTGATTCGCATCCACGCGTCGTCCGGCACCACCGGCAAGCCCAAAATCGTCGGCTACACCCGCGACGACCTCGACGTGTGGACCGACGCGGTCGCGCGCTGTCTCGTCGCCGCCGGCGTCGGCCCGGACGACGTGGTCCAGAACGCCTACGGCTACGGCCTCTTCACCGGCGGCCTCGGCCTCCATCAGGGCGTCGAGGAACTCGGCGCGACGGTCATCCCCATCGGCGGCGGCAACACCCAACGGCAGGTGGAACTGCTCGTCGACCTCGAAAGCGACGTGCTCACCTGCACGCCCTCCTACGCGCTCTACCTCGCGGAGGTCGCAGACGACATGGGCATCGACATCCGCGACCTCCCGCTCCGGACGATTATCTTCGGCGCGGAACCCTGTACCGAACCGATGCGGAACGAAATCGAGGAGCGCCTCGGCGTGACCGGCATCGACATCTACGGGCTCTCGGAAATCGTCGGCCCCGGCGTCTCCGTCGAGTGCGAGGCGCAGGCGGGCCTCCACGTCTGGGAGGACTACTTCTACCCCGAGGTTATCGACCCGGCCACCGGCGACCCCGTCGAAGAGGGCGAGGAGGGCGAGCTCGTGTTGACGACGCTCGCCAAGGACGCGTTGCCGGTCCTTCGCTACCGGACGGGCGACCTGACCACGCTGAACTACGATACCTGCAAGTGCGGTCGTACCTGCGTCCGCATGGACAACATCACGGGGCGGTCGGACGACCTGATACTCGTCCGCGGCGTGAACTTCTACCCGAGCGAGGTCGAATCGGTCGTCCTCGAATTCGACGAAGTCGCGCCGCACTACCGCATCGACCTCCGGCGCGAGGGGAGCCTCGACCGGGTCGAAATCACGGTCGAACTGGTCGAGGGGTTCGACGGGTCGTCGGCGGACCTCGAAGACCGAATCGAAACGCGGCTCTCGAACGTGCTGTCGTTCACGCCCGACGAGTTGAATCTCGTCGCGTACGGCAGTATCGCGCGCACCGAGGTCGGGAAGGTCCAGCGCGTCTACGACCACCGCGGCCGGTGACGCGCGCCCTCGGCGTCACCGATGTTGTCGGTGTGGTCGGAGTCGATGTGGTCGGAGTCGATGTGGCCGCCGGCGTCTTCGGGGTCGTCAGGGCAGTTGGGGTCGTCGCCCCTGTAGTGGTCGTTGTTGTCGCTGTCTTCTCTCCCGACCCCGCGGTCGGCATTCGCTCTGAACACACAGACTATCAGTAAAGATAGGTATGTAAACTTCTTTATCCTTTGGCGGTGACGGTGCGATATGGCATACAGCTACGAACCGCACTACTTCGAGGACTTCGAGGAGGGCAAGGAGTTCCAGAGCGTCGGCCGCACCGTCACCGAGGCGGACTTCATGATGCACTCCGCGCTCTCGGGCGACTGGACCGAACTCCACACGAACAGCGAGTACGCCGAAGACACCCAGTTCGGCCAGCGCATCGCCCACGGGCCGATGACGTTCGTCCAGTCCACCGGCTTCGTCTATCGCTCAGGCATCGTCGAGCGCACCGCCATCGCCTTCCTCGGAATGAACTACATGGACCTGCCGAACCCGGTGTTCATCGGCGACACGCTCTCGCAGACGATGGTGGTCTCGGAGCGCAAGGACCTCAGTAGCCGCGACGACGCCGGCTTGGTCGTCCTCGAAATCGAGATGACGAAGCAGGACGGCACCGTCGTTCTCGAAGGCGACATGAAGTTCCTCATCAAGACGAAGGCGGGCGCGGAGTAGGGACTCGCTCGATTCGATTCCCGCGAGCGGCCCCCGATTCGAACTATTAATAGCTGGAGTGCGAACCCCGAGGCATGAAGCTCGGGACGGGCCTTTTCACCTGCCAGCGGCGGCCGGACGACGACCGACCGATGGCGGATCTGTACGACGAGATGCTGACGCTCGGCCGCGCGATAGACGACGCCGGCCTCGACAGCGCGTGGGTGTCCGAACACCACTTCGCGGCGGACGGCTATCTCTCGGGGACGATGCCCGCGCTCGGGGCGCTCGCGGCCGCGACCGACTCGGTCGAACTCGGCACCTGCATCGCGCTCGCGCCGCTGTACCACCCGATTCGACTCGCCGAGGACGCGGCGACCGTGGATCTCATCTCCGGCGGGCGCACGACGCTCGGCCTCGCAATCGGCTCGAACCCCCGCGAGTTCAGCGCCTTCGACGTCCCGCGCGACGAGCGCGCCGACCGCCTCGCCGACACCGTTTCGCTCCTCCGGGAGGCGTGGTCCGACGGCCCGATAGCGCACGAGTCGCCGTTTCACGGGGGTGCGACCGGTGCCGACGTGACGCCCAAACCGGCGCACGACGTGCCCGTCATGCTCGGTGGCGCGGCCAAGCCCGCGGTCCGCCGGGCGGCCCGGACGGCGGACGCGTGGTGCGCACCGTCGTCGCTCTCGCTCGGCGGCCTGCGCAAGCGCGTCGAGGACATCCGAAGCGTCCGCGAGTCGGAGGGTCTCGACGGCGACTTCACGATTTACGTCCTCCAACACGGGTTCGTCGGCGACTCGAAGGCCGAGGTGTGGGACGCGATGCGCGACGGCTACTTCTACCTCCAGCGCCGGTACGCCGAACTGTTCTCCGGCGACGAGGTGTCCGAGCTCTCCGAGGAGCGCCGAACGGAGCTGAAAGAACAGGCCGTCTTCGGCACGCCCGACGACGTGGTCGCGGAACTCGACCGCTACCGCGACGCGCTCGGCGACGACATCCACTTCATCCTCCGCACCTACTACCCCGGTATCGGGACCGACCGGATGGTCGAGTGCGTCCGCCGACTCGGCGACGAGGTCCGCCCGAGACTCGTCTGACCGACGAAACGAACTTAACGAGTCTGTGCGAACTACTGGCATGGACATCGAGGAGTTCTTCGAGCGCATGCCGTTCGCGCGGCTCTTGGGCGTCGAAGTCACCGAGGCCGCCGACGGGCACGCGGAGGGTCGCGTCGAGATGCGCGAGGAACTGTCGTGGAACAGCGACCGGGTGATGGCCCACGGCGGCGTCACGTTCACGCTCGCGGACACGGTCGGCGGCGCGGCGCTCGTCAGCGAGGTCGACCAGCCGGTCCCGACCATCGACATGCGCATCGACTACCTCGACGCGGGCACGGGCGACCTCCGCGCCGAGGCCGACGTGGTCCGACTCGGCGGCGACGTGGGAACCGTGGACGTGGACGTGTACGCGACCGACGGTGCTCACGTAGCGACCGCGCGAGGCGTCTACAAAACGGGGTGAGTTCGGTTTGGGTTTGGGTTTGGGTTTCTCGCACCCGCCGCTCGTTGCTGCCTATCCGAACCGCTGGAACGGCTCCTGACAGTCGTTACAAAAGTGCATCGACCGGCACAGCCCCGGTCCCTTGGGATGCTCGCGGACGGTGTTCGTGCCACCGCAGTACGGGCACTCCGCGCCCGACGCCTCGCCGGTCGTCTCGGTGCTGGGGTCGAGGCGACGCATCTCACACCCCCAGTCCGAAGCCGCGGAGGGCCTCGCGCCCCGCTTTCGTCACCATCCCGACGGTCCACTCGGGCGTGAACCGGAGCCGGACGGACGCCTCATCGACGCCGGACGCCAGAATCGCGCACTTCACGTCGTTTTCGAGGTAGTCGCGCGCCGGACAGCCGGTGTAGGTCAGGGTCATCTCGACGATGCCGAGCGTCTTCGTCTCGCCGTCCTCGTCCTCCCGCTCGGCGACGCGAACGTCGTAGATGAGGCCGAGGTCCACGATGCTCACCGGCATCTCGGGGTCCTCGATTTCGTAGAGGGCGTCCCAGATGTCGGCTTCGACGCCCGCGGCTCCAGCGCCCGTCTTCGGGAAGCCATCGGGCACCGCGCCGTCGGCGTACTCCGTGTAGCTACAGGCGGTCGCGTCGGCCGTCTCGGGTCCGTCTGCGCTCACGTCAGACACGCTCCCTGCCGATTCTCGCCGGTTCGGGCGCTTCGAGTTCCTCGTACGTCCGGCGGAACTCCGCGGCCAGTTCGTCCCAGTGGTCGGTGTGGGTTCCGTCGCGACCGCGGGCGCTCGGACGCTCGACCTCGTCGGGGTCGGGCACGTCGAGGCCGAGCGATTCGAGGTACGGGATGACCGTCTCTAGCCACTCGATGCGGAGGTCGGCGGTGGCCATCGTTCGGAAGCCGTGTTCCCTGATTTCCGCCTCGTGTTCGGGCTCGGCGAACAGCGAGAGCGCGTGGGGGAACAGCCGGTCGAGCGCGTCCTGCACGCGGTCCCGGCTGTCGCCCTCGGCGAGGCGGTCGAGCCAGCTCTGGGCGTTTTCGAGGTGGTAGCGCTCTTCGCTCAGCACCTTGCCGACGCGGTCGGCGAGCGGCGCGTAGCTTGTTTCGACGAGCGCGTCAAGTTGCAGGCGCTCGGCGGCGTCGTAGAGGTAGCACCGCAGGACCACGTCGGCCCAGTCGCCCTCCGCGAACGGGAGTTCGACCAGCGTCGCGTGTCTGAACTCGTCGGCGGGGCGCTCCCAGATGAGTTCCGCCTCGGTGTGGCCGAGTTCTTCGAGCAGGTCGTACCACAGGCGCGCGTGGCCGAACTCGTCCTGCGCGATGTTCGCCAAGGCGAGGTCGGACTCCAGCGTCGGCGCGAATATCTGCCACTCGATGAGGCGCTCGCCGTGGACGTACTCGTCGTCCGCCAGTCGGAACAGCAGTTCTTCGAGCGCGGCGCGCTGTTCGGCGTCGAGGTCTTCGGGATTGAGTGCGTCGGGCATGGTTAGCTGTCCGCCTCCAGCGAACGCTCCACGTCGGCCTGCTCGGCCTCGCTTTCGGCGACTTCCGGCGCGGCCGGTTCGATGTCGGTGTACGAGGTTGCCCAGCGGTAGGTCTTGTCGGTCGTCCCGCCGAAACTCGTCTCGTCGGTGTCGATTTCGCCGATTTCGTCGCGCGGGACGACCCACAGGCTGTGGGTCTTCATCCGTCGGCCGTGCTGGACGGCCGCGAACTGGAGCGCCAACTCGCGGTCCGGCGCGTGGACGTTGCCGCAGTGTTTGTGGTACGCTCCCGGTTTGTCCTGTCTGAATACTTCCCAAATCATGGTTCTCAGTCCGCCGCCTGCGGGGTTCCGGCCCCCGACGCGCCCTCCCAGCTGTGCATCGATTCGCGCACCCACTCGACCGCCTCCTGCGCCTGCGCGCGGGAGTTAATCTGCTCGTGGCTCCCCGCCGAGGCGTTCTTGGCGATGGTCCAGAACTCGTCCCAGTCGAGGTCGTCCTCGTTGACGTGGTAGGTGTCGTTCGCCTCGTCGTACTCGATGCGCGGGTACTCGGGGACGACGAGGCCGTACTTCTCCGCCTTCGGGACGTAGGTGTCGAGGAAGGTGTCGCGCAGTTCGTCGTTGGACTTCGTCTTCAGACCGACCTGCTGGGCGAAGTCGTTGTGGACGGACTTGTCGTTGGTCGGGCCGAAGAACTGGATGATGCGCGGCCACCACGTCTCGAAGGCGGCCTGCGTCTTCTCCTGTGTCGCCTTCGACCCGTTCATCAGTTCGGAGAGGATGGACTCGCCGTGTTTGACGTGGAAGCCCTCCTCGAAGCACACCTTGTCCATCGCGTGGGCGTAGGGCGTCCACGACGTGTTCTTGAGCGTCACCTGTCGGTGCATGGCCGCGCCGTCGACGAAGAACGCTATCATCGGCACCTCGTGCCACGACTCCATCGGGTAGTGGAAGCAGTTGAGGAACTTCCCCTCGCCGCGGGCGAGCTCGTCCAGCATCTCGTCGCGCGTCTTGACGCCGAGGGACTCCGCCGCGCGGTAGAGCAGTTGCGCGTGGCCGATTTCGTCCTGCACCTTCGCCGAAAACGCCAGTTTTCGGTCGATGCTCGGCGCTTGCCGGATGAACGGCTTTTCGAGGTATCCTCCCATCACCTCGCTGTTCGCGTGGAACTGAAGCATCCGCGTCGCGGCCTTGCGGTACTCCTCGGGCATGTCGTCCTTCGGAGCGAACTGCCGCGGGCCCGCGCGTTCTTTGACGGTTTCGAGGTCCATTTTTCTATCAGGAACTATCATCTACAACCATTTACGGATTGACCCGTCCATAGCCTGCCTTTTTATTCCCGTGCCACCTATGCACACGCTGATGATCGCGGAGTGTCTCGTGGCCGAGTTTCGCATCGACGGCGACGACTGCCCGTTGGCGCGGGCGACCGACGCGGTCCCCGTCGCGGTCGACGCGAACGCGCCGCAACTCCGCGCCGACGGCAACGTCTTGCTCCACTTTTCGGGCCCCGCGGACGACCGACTCGCCGAGGCCCTCGACGCCGACGACGCCATCCGCTACCTCCACGTCACCCGCGGCGACGAGACTCACACGTTTCGGTGTCTCTCGAAACATCCCTGCGTCGTCCACGAACTCGTCAACGCCGGCTTCCTCGTCGAGTCGATGCGGTACGACGACGGCGGCGCGACGATGCGCGGGGCGGTCGTCGGCTACGACGTGCTCCGCGGCGTGATGGAGAAGGCCGGCGGCACCGTCGGCATCCAACTCCAGCGCGTCTATCCGCTTCGGGCGGACGAGGACCCGCCCATCGGCCGAGCGTGGGACCTCACGCCCGCGCAGGAGGCCGCCCTCCGCGTCGCCGCCGAGATGGGCTACTTCGCCCTCCCGCGGGCGAGCACAGCCCAGGACGTGGCGGACGAACTCGGCATCAGCAAGTCGGCGTTCCTCGAACGACTCCGCCGGGCGCAACGGTCGGTCTTCGGCACGCTGTTCGAGTGAGTCGGGAGCGCGCCAGACTCGGGCACTAGCACGCCAACCGATTCGGACACGACCCCCCGGCGAGGCTATTTACCCCGCGTCCCCGTAGCGCGGGTATGCGAGTCGAAGACGCGGACGGCGTGCGAACCGTGACGTTCGACAGGCCCGAGGCGAAAAACGCCTTTACTGCCGACGCCGCTCGGGAGCTCTCGGCGGCGCTCGAAGCGCTCACGCCCGAGGCGTTCGACGCCGCGGTGATAACCGGCGACGGCGACGCCTTCAGCGCCGGCGGCGACATTCGGGCGATGGCCGAGCGCGACGAGACCGCCCGCGAGGCCTACGACCGCGTCCGCGGCACGCTCGGCCGCGTCGCCGAGGCGATTCTCACCGCTCCAGTACCGGTCGTCGCCCGCGTCAACGGCGACGCCGTGGGCGCGGGGACCTCCGTCGTCGCCGCTTGCGACTTCGCCTACGCCGCCAGCGACGCCCGGTTCGGCGCGTCGTTCGTCAACGTCGGTCTCGTCCCCGACGCGGGCGCGACGGTGACGCTTCCCCGGTTGGTCGGCCTCCGCGCCGCGAAGGAGCTCGCCTTCACCGGGAAACTCATCTCGGCCGAGCGCGCCGCCGAACTCGACCTCGTGAACGAGGCGGTCGAACCCGACGACCTCGATGCCGTCGTCGACGAGATAGTCGAGGCACTCGCCGCACAGCCGACGGAGACGCTCGCGCTGGCGAAAGAAGCGATACACGCGAACCTCGGCCGGTCGTGGGCTGACGGCCTCGAACGCGAGGCCCACGCCCAGACGCTCGCCTACGATACTGACGCCCACGAGGAAGGGGTCGCCGCGTTCTTGGAGAAGCGGCGGCCGGAGTTCGATTGAGTCGTCGGTCCCGTCTCGCTTCGTCTCGTTTCGTCCCGTTCACCCGTCAGTTCTGTCTCGCCTCGTCATCCTCCCCTCAGTCGAGGCCGAGGAACCGCTCTGCGTTCTCCCAGAGGAGCTTTCGCTTCACCTCCTCGGAGGCGTCGAAGTGCTCCTCGAACGACTCGAACCACCGGCCCGGCCGAATCATCGGGTAGTCGGTGCCGAACATCACCTTGTCCTGCAGGACGGTCTTGGCGTAGTGGAGCACCTGCTCGTCGATGTACTTCGGGAGCCACCCCGAGAGGTCCATGTAGACGTTGCCCTTCTGCTGGCAGATGGCGAGTTGCTCTTTCTCCCACGGGTACGCCGGGTGGGCGATGAGAATCTGGAGGTCCGGATGTTCGGCGGCCACGTCGTCGATGAGCATCGGGTTGCCGTACTTGATTTTCAGGCCGCGGCCGCCGGGCGAGCACGCGCCGAGCGTGGAGTTCCCACCGTGGAAGACGACCGGCACGTCGAGGTCCTCGATGGTGTCGAACAATGTTCTGTGTTCGTCGTCACTCGGGTCGAACCCCTGCGCGATTTGCTGGAACTTGAACCCCGAGAGACCGAGGTCCTCGACGCACCGGACCGCCTCCTCGACGCAGTCGTCTTTCAGCGGGTCCACGCTCCCGAAACCGACGAAGAACTCCGGGTGCGCGTCGCGGACCTCGGCCACGTAGTCGTTCGGAACCGGGGGGTTTCCGGTGTTCGTCTCGGCGTCCCACCCGAGAAGCACCGCCCGCCCGATGTTGTGCTCGCGGTACTCGGCTATCATCTCCTCGTAGCTCCACGTCTCCATCTCCGCGCCGAACCTGTTCGCCGCGTCTCGCATCATCTCCCCGCCGGCGTCTTCGAGGAACTCCGCGGTCGGCTGGTGGGCGTGCGTGTCGATGATGCGCGGCTCGCCGACCCAATCTAACACGGTCATTCATGTATGACCGTCGTCGGGCGATAAAAATCGAACGGGCGAATCCGACCGACCGAATGATGGCGCGGCGGCGTTGGCGTACCGCCACGGCGGACGATTCGACGCGCGACCCATTCAGTCACCGGCCAATTCAGTTAGGTCGCCGCTCAGTCGCCGCTCCGACTCGACGGTGATTCTCGTTCACGGGAATCCGGCTGTGATACTAGCCCGGCGTGACCCCGGCGTGACCCCGACGTGGTTGACGAGCGACGGCAGGTTTAGTATAACCAAACTATCACATGTCGGGCGTAGGCATAGAGCCTCAGTTCAAATTCGGCCCGTAAATTCACGTCAATAAAATTTCAAACCGAGTGTAAGTGTGACTCCATTTAGAGTAAACATTTTAGACTGCATGTTATGCATGCTTCAATCGATTTTGCGTGCGTGTGTGGCTGATAATTTTCAGAAACAATATGCTGTTTCTTTCACTCGGCCACCCCAAACCCGAGTTCACCTGCGAGTCGCGCTGAATATCTCCTCTCTGAATTGTTACTCGTGTCGCCTTCGACGGGGATACGACTGCGCGCCGCCTCGCGTGTTCCGCGCGATAATCGTCGCCGTCGCGGACCGTCGCTCGTCGCGCAGTTCCGTCGACTCGTCGTAGTAGAGCACGGTGAGGTCGAGACAGGCCCGGAGCAGTTCGTTCGAATCGAAGCGGTACCTGTCGGTGCTCGGTCCGACCGTCGCCGGCGGGTCGGCCCGTAGGTGATGCTGGTAGAACAGGACGCCGCCGGGCTTCAGCGCCGCCTTGATGTCCGCGAGGCGGTCCAGCGTCCGGAAGTAGCTGATGGTGACGAGGTCGTACGCCGACTCGGGGAAGTCGTGGGTCGTCGCGTCCGCCTGAATCGTCTCCACGCGGTCGGCGAACCCGCGGTCGGCGGCGCGTTCGTCGATGATACTGAGTCCCTCGCTCGACTGGTCGAGCGCGTCAACTCGGTAGCCGTTCGCGGCGAGAAAGAGCGCGTTCCGACCGTTCCCGGCCGCCACGTCGAGGGCGCGACCGTCGGGCAGTTCGTCGAGGTACGCCCGCAGCACCGGCGACGGCTCGGGGTCGGTCGGGTACGTTCCGGTCCGGTAGCGTTCGTCCCACTCCATACGGGCGCTACGCGGACCGCCGTGTTCAAGCTACGGCGTCGTTCCCGGCGGGCGGGACGTGGAAGCGTCAGCGCTTTCCGCGCCAGCGACGTGTGATGAGCCGTGCCCTCGATTCGCCCCGACGAACTCGACGCCCGCCTCGCCGACGGGGACGACCCCTTCGTCCTCGACATCCGCCCGGAGTCGAACTACCAGCGCGGCGCAATCGACGGGAGCCGCAACGTCCCGGTCTACGACGACCTCCGGTCGGGCGACGACGCCTCGCTTCGGGGTCAGTTGGACGAGATTCCGCGGGACCGCGACGTGGTCGTCGTCTGTAAGATGGGCATCGTCGCGAAGCGCGCGACGGGGCTCCTCCGCGAGGAGGGGTACGACGCGGCGACGCTCGCGGGCGGCATGAGCGGGTGGAACGGCTACCAACGGGGGTCGCTGGGCTACAAACTCCGGTCGCTCATCTGGCGACTGTTCTGAGGCCGTCGAGGAACTCCCGAAGGGCGTCCTCGAAGAACGCGGGGTTGTCGAGGTTCGACGCGTGGCCGGCGTCGGGAACTTCGCGGACCGTGGCGGACGGAATCCCGTCGCCGAACGCCGCGGCGTGCCTGCGCACGAACGGGAGTTCGTTCTCGCCGTACAGGACCAGCGTCGGGACGTCGATGTCGCCGAGGACGACCGACGAATCGGTGAACCGGCTGACCGCCCGAATCACTTTCACGAACTCGTCGGTCGCCATCCGGGGGCCGCGCTCCCGAAGACGCTCGACGTTCCCGTAGTCGCCGCCTGCGGCCGTTCCCGACAGCCGCTCTTGGAACCAGACCATGACCTTCTCCACGCGCTCGTAGCCGACGAGCCGGACGAGCGGAATCGTCAACCGCGGGACGACGAGCCGCTGGAACCGTTCGAGACGGTCGAAGACGACCGGGGAGAACGTGTCCGCGAGGACGAGCCCCGAGAGTCCCTCAGGGTATCGCATCGCGTATGCCTGCGTGACACAGCCGCCGGTCGAGAGCCCGCACACCACGGGCCTGTCGAGTCCCAACTCCGAGACGAGCGCGGCGAGGTCGTCGGCGAACAGCTCCATCGAGTACGTCGCCAAGTCGGACCCGCCGGTTCGGCCGTGTCCCCGAACGTCGTACGAGACCGTGGTGTAGTCGTCGCACAGCGCCTCAGCCTGGCGGTCCCACTGGCCGTGGTCGAGAATCGCCCCGTGGACGAAGACCACCGGCGGCCCCTCGCCTCGCCGCTCGTAGTAGGTGTCGATACCGTTCGTTCGGGCGAACGCCATGCGACCTAGTGGCGCGCCGAGAGCATGAGTGCGCCCTCACATGGCAACGATTTCACACTCTCGCCGGCAGTACGGTCACTTATCCGTCTCCGGCAGAGAGTAGGCGGTATGACGATAGAAACCGGCGACTCCGTTTCGCTCGAATACGTTGGAAAGCTCCCTGACGGCACGGTTTTCGACACGTCGCGGCAGGACGTGGCCGACGCCGAAGGACTCTCCGAGGCGCAGGGCGACCGCGACTACGAGCCGCTCGTGGTCGAAGTCGGCGCGGGGACCGTCATCGAGGGCCTCGACGAGGCGCTCGTCGGCATGTCCGTCGGCGACGAAGAGAGCATCGAGATTCCGCCGGAGAAGGCCTACGGCGAGCACGACGAAGACCTCATTCGCGAGCACGAGACCGAACAGCTCCGCGAAGTGCTGGGTGACGAACCCGAGGAGGGGCTGTACGTCCAGACCCAGCAGGGCGGCCTCGGCGAAATCGTCCACGCCGACGACGACGTGGTCCGCATCGACTTCAACCACGAGCTCGCCGGCGAGACGCTCGTCTTCGACGTCGAAATCGTCGACGCGAACTAAGCCGCGGTCTCGCGGTTCTTCTCCCGCTATTCGCGCCACCAAGCGACGGCGTACATCACGCCGCCGACGAGAATCAGGACTGCGCCGACCCCAGCCGCGCCGAGGCCGACGACGAGCGCGGCCCCGAAGCCGAAGTCGTCGACGTGCCCGTAGACGGTGATGCTGTGGAGCGTGCCCTCTTTTTCCACGAGTGCGGGGAGGCGGTCCACGAAGGCGTCGTTCACCCGCGGTCGGTAGCCGAAGTCCTCGTCCGAGGAGTTCCGGAGCACTCTATCGACCGTTTCTCTCGCCTCCGGCGAGAGGCGTTCGTAGCTGTACGCCCCTCGCTCGACGGTGGTGTTGGCGACGCGCTGGAGCGTGGCGTTTCGGGCGGTGACGAGCGAGCCGTTTTCTTCCACGCTGAGCCGGTAGTACTGCTCGCGCTCGCCGTAGGCGTCGTGGACGTACGTGTTGTTCCGCGCTATCGCGCGGAGGTCGGCTCTCGCGCCCGCCGCCGCGGTGCGGGCGGTGCCGTTCCGCATCGCCGCCTCCAGCGTCTCGCGGGTCTCGTTCGGCGCGCGGTACTCGCCGGCCGAGTATCGGTGGCTGACTTGGTGTACCGAAATCGAGACCGTCCGCCCGTGGTGACTCACGATAGTCTCGACATCCGATTGGTTCGCGAGTGACACGGTCTCGGCTCGGTACGACTGCGAGGTTTGCGGCGGCGGCGACGTCGCCTCCGCGAGCGCGGGCAGGTACACCGGCGCGGGGAGACAGACGAGACCGACCACCGCGAGGAGGAGGGCGAGTTTCCGGAGACGCATCGTCGGGAGTTCCGCCGAGCGCGGTAAGTGTCTTCTGTCGCTGTCAGGCGCCCACGCGTCCGCAGTCGCCTACTCGTCCAGCCGCGGGTGGGCGTTGAGGCAGTCTCGAACCCGCTCGCGCTCCTCGCGGGCCGAGGCCAACTCGTCTGCCACGACGCCCCGCCGGAGGCGGTCGCGCTGGTCTTCGGTGAGTTCGGCGCGGGCGACCGCGGCGGTGCGGAGGCGGTCGTACGACTCATGGTACGTCAGTTCGTGGACGCCCCGGGCGTGCGCGACCGTCTCGTCGTCGGCGAACCGACTCACGACGGCGACGAGTTCCTTCGTCCGCCAGCGGAGTTCCGAGGCGGGCTCCGGCGGCCACGACACGGTCAGCGGGTCGGCGTCGAGCGTCTCCAGAAAGCGCTTGTTCGTCCCGACGGCCGCGGAGAACCGCTTGGGGTCGTCCACGTAGTGGTCGAGCTTCGACCGCGAGTAGCCGGCGTACTCGACGAGCGTGGAAATCGGCTCGTCGCCGATGGCGGCGGTTTCGAGGTACTCGCGCAGTCGCTCCGGAGGACTGGGCGTCTCGACCAGCGGGTACGACTCGGCGGCCGCCAGCCACGCGAGCACTTCGCGGGCGGGCGACTCGGCGCGGAACCGGTCGAACGCCTCGGTCACGGCGTCGTCGTACCGCTCGATGGGGTCGCGGAGGTCGTCCACCGGCGCGTCGATGTCGGCTTCGCCCAGTTCCCTAACGCGTTCGAGGCGCTCGATTCGCGCGTCGAGTTCGTCCGCGCGCTCCCGCAGTCGCCGGCGGGCGCTCCGGTAGTCCTCTCTCGCCTCGTCCAGTTCGTCGAGGAGCGCCGCCTCCTCGCGGGCGGGGTCCAACTCGCGTCTGGCCTGCTCGAAGTCCGACGCCGACAGCGACGAGGTGATGCCGGTCGTGAGCGAGTCGTTGGCGTCGATGAAGGCGTCGCTGTGGCGCACGTCCGCGGGGACCTCCTCGAGTCGGTTCGACAGCGCCTCGCGGAACGCGACGTAGCCTTCGAGGTCGTCGGTCGCCTGCTCCTCGTAGCGGTCGAGAATCCCCGTCACGTCGCGGACGGCGGACGCGAGCGTCCGAAGCTCCTCGCGGCCGATTTCGTCGACCGACTCGCGCCGGTCGCGGAGGGTGTCGGCCGCCGTGCGGAGCGCCGCTACGGGGTCGTCGGCGAGCGCGGCGTCAGTCACGCCGCGGCACCTCGGGAGGGCGGCCCGTTCGCGGAATCGGTGTCATGCCCGACGAGTCGGTGCGCGAGGGTTGAAAACTTGATGACCGAGGAAGACGGCGGGCGGGCGGCCGAAGTCGGCCGATGCCGGCCGAGTCAGCGCTGGTCCCGGCCGACCGCCACGTCGAACGCGGCGGCGACCGCGACCGCGAGCACGCAGAGCGCGACCGACGGCGACAGGGAGAACAGGCCGACCATCCCGGGGAACGTGGCGACGACGAGGAGCGAGACGGCGTAGTAGGCTCCGGCGACCGCGGCCGACGCGCGGACCGGCGCGGCGCGCAGTCGGGGGAGCGCGAGCATCGCACAGAGCGCGACGCCGCCGGCGACGACGACAGAGCCGGGGAGGCCCGCGCCCGCGAGGTCGGCGCGCGCGCCGAGGAACGTCCCGAGGCCGAGCGTCGCGTTCAGGTAGGCCGCTCGGCGGACGAGAAACCCGTAGCCTGCGTCGGGACCGAGGCCGATTTCGCCGTCCTCGATGCGGTGCCACGGCGCGCCGACCGAAACGGCGTTCATCCGGAGCGCGCCGATGGCGAGGCAGGCGACCGCCAGCGAGACGACGGCCGCGGTCGTGACCGCCACGGGCGTCGAGACGGTCATGAAGGCGACCCAGAGCATCGGCAGCGCGAGAAGCAGGTGCTGTCCGAGCCCGAAGTAGACCGTCGCGTCGAGCCACGCGTCGACGCCGGTCTCGTCGTCGTCACGTCGCTGGCGTCGTCGCCGCCGCCGTCGCGTCCGCGTTTCGCCGCCCGGGGGTGACTCGTCTGTCGGTGCCATCACCGTTTGGTTGTGACTGCTGTCTGATAACTGTGTGGCGCGCCGAGGGCCGCGACGCCGGGGGCGGGCGGTCCGCGGACGCCGTCCGGCGAAAGGACTTACCCGCGACCGGGTGTATGACAAGCCATGTACGAGCGCATCCTCCTGCCCGTCGACGAGAACACGTCGTCGAGCGCGGTCCTCCACCACGCCAGCGAACTCGCCCACTGGGACGACGCGGAGATACGACTGCTCTTCGTCGCCGACACGACCCGCGACAGCGTCACCGTGGTCGGGAACGACGTGGTCGACGCGCTCGAACGCGAGGGCGAGAGCGTGGTCGAGGAGGCGGCGGAGACGCTCCAGAACCTCGGCGTCGAGTACTCGACGGACGTGGTGCAGGGCAACCCCGCACCGACTATCGTCGAGTACGCCGAGGAGTACGACTACGACCTCGTCGTGATGCCGACCCGCGGGCGCGAAGGCATCTCCCGACAGCTCCGCGGGAGCGTCACGGAGAAGGTCGTCCGCCTGTCGGACCGACCGGTGCTCACCGCCCGCATGAAGCCCGACGAGGAGCTGACGTTCCCCTACGAGCGCATCCTCATCCCGACCGACGGGAGCCGCTCCGCGAAACGAGCGACGAGCCACGGCCTCGAACTCGCCGCCGAACTCGACGCGACGGTCCACGTCCTCTCCGTGGTCGACGACTCCGCGCTCGGCTTCGACGTGCGGTCGATGCTCTCCGGCGAGGAGAGCGAGCGCGGGGCGAACGAGGCGATTTCGCAGGTCGTCGAGGAGGCGAACGAACACGGCGTCACGAAGCTCGCCGAGACCATCGAACACGGCTCGCCGAGCGCGGCGATTCGGGAGTACGTCGAGGGCAACGACATCCACGCCGTCGTCATGGGAACCACCGGGCGGAGCGGCGTCGACCGAATCCTCCTCGGGAGCGTCGCCGAGCAGACGGTACGGAGCGCTCCGGCTCCCGTCATCACGGTGTCGCCCGACGAGGAGTAACCCGAGCGGGTCGCGGGCGGCGGGTCGTCCGCCTCGGGATACAGCTATTACCCGCGGGCGACGTATCGGCGCAGTAGCCGTGGTCGAACAGGACCGTCTCGGACGCCCGTCCATCCCCGACGGCCGGAGGGCTCGATAGCGATGCTTCGCGCGACCATCCTCCTCGAACTGAACGAGGACTACGTGCTGTCGCACGTGAGCGACCTCGTCGACGGGCCGGTCGTCGTGACGAACTGCGAGGTGCTCGGCGAGACGGACATCCGATTCGTCGTCGACGCCGGAGAGCACCGCGACGAGATGGCCGACCGCCTCGCCGCCAGCGAGGTCGTCCGCGACCTCGAACTCGTCGGCGACGACCAACTGCTCATCACCAAGCGGTCGTCCGGCGCGCTCCCCGTCATCCGAGAGAACCACGGGATGCTCCAGCGGATGAGCCAGTTCTACGGTCGCTCGCGCGTCTTCGACGTGGTCGTGTTCCGGCGGGCCGACCTCAAGGCCATCATCTCGGGGCTCCGGTCGCTCGGCACCGTCGAACTCCGGCGGCTGAAACCCTTCGTCGGCCCCTCGACGCGGCTCTCGAAGCGGCAGGCCGAGGTCGTCGGCTACGCGCTCGAACGCGGCTACTACGACTGGCCGCGGGGCGTCACGGTCGAGGAAATCGCGGCGGCGTTCGAGGTGAGCAGACCGACCGTGTTGGAACACCTCCGCCGGGCCGAAAAGAAACTCCTCAGCGACGCGCTCGCCGACGCGACGACGCCCGCGAATCCCGACAGCACCTGACTGCGACCGGGCCGGTTCGGCCCCCAGCGCGCCGCGAGTCGGATTTTAAGCGCCTAGTACTCCTGAAATACGTCACCATATCTTCGGAAACCAATATAAAGAGCCAACAGGGGTAGGCACTACTCCCGTGGCTTCGTCCGGTGTACGTATTGTTTGCAATTACCATGATAAATGGGAATCACTCTCGTGGTGGTGACGGGCGGAAAACGCGCGGGTCGTCGCGGCGGACGTTCCTCGCGGCGGTCGGCAGCGCGGCGGCGGTGACGACGGCTGGCTGTCTGGGCGGCGGCGGTGGCGGCGGCTCCAACGAGCCGATTCGATACCTCTCGGACCGCGGCGACTCGAAGGACGTGATGGACGAGATTATCGCCGAGTTCGAGGAGGAGACCGACCACACGGTCGAGATGATTTACACGGCGAAGGGGACCTCCTCGGACGCAGAGATGCAGAAGATGGTCGCCGCGGGCAACCCGCCGGACCTGCTTTTCGACACCTCGACGGACGCGTATCGACTTCAGCGCGACGGCGTCCTCGCGCCGGTCACGGGGGCCGTCCAAGATAACGACCTGCCCGACCCGGTCAACGTCGGCGGCGAGTCGTACTTCGCGGCCGCGATGGTCGAACCGCTCATGGGCTGGTACCGAAACGACGTGTACTCCGAGATGCCCGCGTCGTGGAGTGAGTGGGTCGAGGCGGCCGGCGAGGTGTCGGCCAACGAGTCGATGGAGGGCTACGTCATCCAGTCGGGTCAGACGAACAACGCCGACACCCAGATGACGCAGTACCTCTGGCAGAACGACGTGGAGGTGTACGGCGGCCCCTCCGACGGCATCGAGGTCAGACTCGACAACGACGACAACCGACAGGCGGCCGTCGAGACGTTCGAGTGGGTCCAGTCGATGGCCGAGCACTCGCCGAACGGCTCGGGGTGGGCGTGGGGCGACGCCATCGGCGCGCTCCAACAGGAGAACGCCGCGGCTATCGCCAGCGTCGGCGGCCTCCCCATCCTCACGATTCAGGCCAACCGGCCCGACCTCGTCGAGAACCTCAGTCCGATGCCCTTCCCCGTGCCGAGCGGGGCGGCGCAGGACAAGTGGTGGGCGTACATGGAGGGCCACCTCGTCCGCAACGACGGCCAGAACACCGAGGGCGCACAGGCGTTCGTGGACTTCTTCACGAGTTCGTCGCGCTTCTTCGACTTCGTGCTCTCCGCGCCGCTGTTCCAGTTCCCGCCGACGCGGGAGCAACTTGACGCGCCCGAGGTGACCGAAAACGAGGTCATCCAGCAGCACCCCGACGTGATGAACCTCGTCCGCGACAACTGGGACGCCTTCACGAGCGTCCTCGCGACGGGCGACGACGGCGCGCCGAACATCGTCGCGGCCGACGCCTACAGCGAACAGCTCTTCGGACAGGCCGCGGACCAGCTCCTCGTCGGCGGGCTCACACCCGACGAGACGGTCGACTGGCTGGCCGAGCAACTCCGCGGGTTGCAATGAGTACGGCCCTCAAATCGCGGTTGGCGGCCGCCGGGTCGGCCCTCAGAGAGCGCGACGTGGACGGCACGACGCTCCTGTTGGCGGCGTGTTTCGTCCCGATGCTCGCGTTCTTCGTCGTGGTCTGGGTCATCCCCATCGTCTACGCGCTCGGGATGAGCCTGTTCGCGTCGCCGGTGCGGAACCCCGAGTTCGTCGGCCTCGGCAACTACGCGGCACTTCTCGGCGACGGCGCGTTCTGGGGCTTCCTCTGGAACAGCGTCGTCTACGCGGTGGCGACGACGGGGCTGAGCCTCGTCATCGGGCTGGGCCTCGCGCTCGTCATCAACCAGCGCATCCGCGGCGGCGACGCCCTGCGGACGCTGATGATTTTCCCGTACCTCCTGCCGACGCTCGTTGTCATCTTCATGTGGAAGTTCATCCTCGACCCCAACATCGGGATTCTGAACCAGTTCCTCGTCGACGCCGGGCTCATCGACAAGCCGATAGCGTTCTTCTCGACCCTGGAGTTCGCCATGCCGGCGGTCGTCGTCACGAGCGTCTGGAAGTTCGCCAGTTTCGCCTTCTTCATCCTGCTCGCGCGCCTGCAGGCCATCGACCCCGACCTCTACGAGCGGGCGCGGGTCGAGGGCGCGACGACGTGGCAGGCGTTCCGCGACATCACCTTCCCGCACCTCCGCGGCGCGATTCTCATCATCCTCCTCGTCAGGGGCATCTGGATGTTCAACAAGTTCGACATCATCTACCTCTCGACCCGCGGCGGCCCGCTCCAGCAGACGACGACGCTCCCGATTCGCGTCTACCAACTCGCGTTCAGCGAGGTGAACTTCGGCATGGCGACGGCGCTCGCCGGCGTCATGTTCTTCCTCCTCGCCGGCGTCGCGGTGGTCTACTTCCGGGCGTTCGCCCCCGAAAAGGAGGTGGCGTGAGATGGCGACGTCCGCCGGTCGCGGCCTCGTCTCCCACGACACCCAGAAACGCCTCCAGCGAATCGCCGTCTACCTGACGGCGCTTCTCATCTCGGTGTTCACCATCATCCCGGTGTACGTGATGGTGGTCATCGCCATCCAGTCGCCGGCGACGACGTTCGCCGGCGGGCGGGTGAACCTGCTTCCCACCGAGCCGTCGCTCCGGAACTTCCTCGTCCTCCTCGGGTCGACCGACACGGTCCGGTACTTCGTCAACAGCCTCGTCGTCACCCTCGGGTCGACCGTCCTCTCGACGACTATCGCGGTCGCGGCGGGCTACGGCCTGACGCGCTTCGACTTCACCGGGAAGTCGCTGGCGGCGCGGGCGGTGCTGTTCTCGTACATGTTCAGCCCCATCGTCCTCGCCATCCCGCTGTACGTCGTCTTCTCGACGCTCGGCCTGCTGAACAGCCACTTCGCGCTCACCCTCGCGCTGACGGCCATCTCCGCGCCGTTCTGCATCTGGCTGATGTGGCAGTACTTCCAGACCGTCCCCATCGCGCTCGAAGAGTCCGCGTGGGTCCGCGGCGCGAGCCGCTGGCGCACCGTCAGAGACGTGGTCCTGCCGGTCGCCCGGCCCGGCTACATCTCCGCGGCCATCTTCGCGTTCGCCGTCGCGTGGAACGACTTCACCATGGCGCGCGTCGTCATGAGCCGCGACGAGATGTACACCATCACCGTCGGCGCGTCGCTGTTCTTGGACCGCGTCAGCATCGGCTGGGGCGAGACGATGGCCGTCTCGCTTCTCATCTCGATTCCGCCGTTCCTCATCGCACTGTTCCTGCAACGATACCTCCTCCAGGGCTTCAGCGTTGGAGGCCTCGAATAATGGCAACCAGCATCCACCTCGACACCGTCAGAAAGGAGTTTCGAACCCTCGGAAACACGCACGTCGCCGTCGACGACCTCAGCCTCGACATCCCCGAAGGCTCGTTTACGACCTTCGTCGGCCCCTCGGGCTGCGGGAAGACGACGACCCTGCGCATGTTGGCCGGGTTGGAGACGCCCACCTCGGGCACCGTCTCGTTCGGCGACGAGGACGTGACCGACCTCCCGCCGCAGGAGCGCAACGTCTCGATGGTGTTCCAGTCCATCGCGCTCTACCCGCACATGTCCGTCCGCGAGAACATCGGCTACGGCCTGAAGATTCACGGCGTCCCGAAGGCCGAACGCGACGAGCGCATCGACGAGGCCGCCGCAGTCCTCCAAATCGAAGCGCAGTTGGAGAAGATGCCCGCCGAACTCTCCGGCGGGCAACAACAGCGCGTCGCCCTCGGCGGCGCGTTCGTGCAGGACCCCGACGTGCTGCTTCTGGACGAGCCGATGTCCGACCTCGACGCGAAGCTCAAATCCGACCTCCGCGTCGAGATTCAGCGACTCCACCAGGAGCTCGACACGACCGTCGTCTACGTCACCCACGACCAGACCGAGGCGATGACGATGAGCGACCAGGTGGTCCTGCTTCGCGACGGCGAACTCGCGCAGGTCGACCCGCCGAAACAGCTGTTCGACTACCCGAACTCGGAGTACGTCGCGCAGTTCATCGGTATGCCCTCGACCAACGTGGTCGACTGCGCGGTCGAGGCGGGAGACGGCGGGACCGCGCTCGTCGGCCCCGGGTTCGAGCTTTCGCTCCCGGCCGGCGTCGAGGCCCCGACCAGCGATCGCGTCAGACTCGGCATCAGGCCGCAGTACCTCGACGTGGGCTCCGACGGGGCGTGTCGGCTCTCGGTCGACGTGGAGGTCGTCGAGACGCTCGGAACCGAGTCCGTGGTCCACGGCCGCCTCGAAGACGGCACCCCCTTCGACGTGGTGAGCGACGCCGTCGACGACGCGGTCGCGGGCGACCGCCTCGACGTGTCGTTCGACCTCGCCGACGCCTTCGTCTTCGGCGAGGACGGCGAGACGATACTCTTCGGCTCCGAGCGCGCCGGCGAGCGCTCGTCGTCGCCCGCCGGGGCGGGGGGCGTCACTCCATGAGCGGCGACAGCGCCGAGCGCGCCGAGAGCTCCGAGAGCACCGAGACTGCCGCGGACGCGACCGGCTCTGCGACCGCGTCGGCGTCGCCCGGGCTCCCGCTCGACGGCGTGCGCGTCCTCGAACTCGGCCACATCATCGCGGGGCCGTTCTGCTCGATGCTCCTCGCCGACCTCGGCGCGGACGTCATCAAGGTCGAACACCCGGAGGGCGGCGACCTCATCCGCGGGTCGTCGCCGGTCGGAAACAGCTCGTTCAACTACGTCAACCGGGACAAGCGGAGCCTCACGCTCGACCTCAAGTCCGACGCGGCGCTCGACGCGTTCTTCGACCTGCTCGACGAGACCGACGTGGTCGTCGAGAACTACGCGCCGGGGACCGCCGAGCGACTCGGCATCGGCTACGAGCAGTTGCGAGAGACGCACCCGGGCCTCGTCTACTGCTCCATCAAGGGGTTCAACCCCGGCCCCTACGAGTCGTACCCCGCGCTCGACCCCATCGCCGAGGCGCTGTCCGGGCTGATGAGCGTCACCGGCCACGAGGGGATGCCCCCCGTTCGGTCGGGCACGAGCATCGCCGACATGGCGGCGTCGTTCTACGGCGCGATAGCGGTCCTCGGGGCGCTCTACCGCCGCGACCGGACCGGCGAGGGGTCGAAGGTGACCGCGCCGCTGTTCGAGTCCACCGTCTCGATGATGGGCTACTGGCTCGCGTACACCGAGGCCTACGACGACGTGCCGGGGCCGATGGGCGCGTCACACCCCAACTGGGCACCCTACGACGTGTTCGAGACGGCCGACGACGAGTGGGTGTTCATCGGCCCCTCCGGCGAGCGCCAGTGGACCGCGCTCTGCGAGGCGCTCGGCCTCGACCTCCACGAGGACGACCGGTTCGACACGCTCCCGGACCGCCGGGAGAACCTCGACGAACTCATGGACCTGCTCCGCGCCGAATGCGAGACCTACCCGGCGGACGACCTCGTCGCCGGTCTGCGCGAGGTCGGCGTCCCCGTCGCCAAGGTGAACTCGATGGACGAGGTCGCGGCGGACCCTCACCTGCGGGCGACCGACTTCTTCACCGAGGTCGAGACCGCCGAGGGAACGTCGCGGTCGGTCAGCGTTCCGCGGTTCCCCGTCGTCGCCAGCGGCTTCGACCGCCCCGAATCGACCGACCCGCCGAAGCTCGGCGAGCACACCGAGGCGATTCTCTCGTCGCTCGGTTACGACGACGCGGCCATCGACGCGCTCCGGCGCGCGGGAGGGGTCTGAATGGCCGCCGCGGAACCGGTCCTCCTCGACGTGACCTGCCGCGAGGGCGAACAGCGCCCCGGCGCGTCCTACACGACGGGACAGAAAGTCGCGGCCGTCCGCGCCCTCGACGACCTCGGCGTCGACTACGTGCAGGTCGGCTTCCCCATCGCGGGCGAACAGACCGGAGCGGTCTGCGACGCGGTCGACGTGGAGACGAAACTGACGGGCATCGCCCGGGCCGTCCCGAAGGACGTCGAGGCCGCGGTCGACGCCGGCGTCGACGTCATCGACGTGTTCGCGCCGACCAGCGAGCGACAGCGGACCGAACTGCTCGGGAAGGACGCGGACGAACTGCGCTCGCTCGTCGGTGAGACGGTCGATTCCGCGACCGAGACCGGGCTGGAAGTCCACTTCACCGCGATGGACGGCTTCCGGACCGACCCCGCGTTCCTCGACGACCTGTTCGACTCGATAGACGCGACGTACCTCACTATCGCGGACACCGTGGGCTCGAAGACGCCGTTCGAGGTGTCGTCGTTCCTCCACGACCTCGACACCGACCCGGCCCGCCTCGGCGTCCACTTCCACGACGACCTCGGCGTCGCCACGGCCAACGCGCTCACCGCGGTCGCCCACGACGTGCAGAAAGTGGACGTGTCGGTCGGCGGTATCGGCGAGCGCGCCGGCAACGTCCCCGTCGAGGAGTTCGTCGTCGCGGCCGAGACGAGCCGCGCCGTGAACCGCCCCGCGCTCGACCCTTCGACGCTCATCCCCCGGGCGAACGACGTGCTGACGGCGCTCGGCGAGTCGGTGCCGGCGGAGAAATCGGTGCTCGGCGCGGACGTGTTCTCCCACGAGTCCGGGCTCCACACGGCGGCGATGCTCGACGACCCGGCGACGTTCGAACCGTTCGACCCGGCCGTCTTCGGCGGGTCGCGGACGCTCTACTTCGGCCCGCAGAGCGGGACCGGCGCGGCCCGCCGGCTCTTGGAGCGGGTCGGCGACGACCCCGACGAAACGAAGGTCGCGGCGCTCGTCGAGACGCTCCGGTCGCTGGACGAACCGGTGCCGACCGACGAGGCGCTGGACATCGCTCGGCGGCTCTGAATCGGCGCTGTCTCACCGCTCAGTCGGCGCTCAGTCGGTGTTGAGCCGGAATAACGCGGTTCAGTATTCCGTTCCTTTTCTCGCGCGCTGGCCGGCGTCGATGGGGTGTTTCTCCTTTCTGACGTTGGTCACGAGGTCCGCGGCGTCGTACATGTAGGTCGGCTCCTCGTGGCTCCCGGTCAACACGAGTTCGAGATTTTCGGGCTTTCGCTCCACGAGGTCGAGCACGTCTTCCTCGTCGAGCAGTCCCATCGCGACGGCGTAGAGGAGTTCGTCGATGATGAGGAAGTGGACGCCGTTCTCGGCCGGGCCGTCGAGGTCGAGGGGGTTCGAGAGGTCGGCGTCGGCCGCGGCGTCGATGAGTTCGCGCGCCCGGTCGAGACCGGCGGCGACCTGCGCCTCGTGGTCTGCGTCGTCGCTGCCGTCGGCCATGCCGGCCCAGCCGTAGTGACCGAGGTTCTCGAAGGAGAAGCCGGGCATCGCCGCGATGGCGTTGTACTCCCCGCGGACGGCCTCGACGGAGTCCGCGCCGCCCTTCAGGAACTGGAGCATGTGGACGCGGTAGCCGTGGCCGGCGGCGCGAAAGCCCATGCCCATCGCGGCCGTGGTCTTGCCCTTGCCGTCGCCCCACCACACCTGCACGAGGCCGAAGTCGTCGGGCGCGGCGGGTTCGATGGCGGCCGCTTCCGGGCGGACGCCGCGGCCGGGGGTGTTCGCCCGAACCGAGTCGGGGGTGGTTTCGTCGTCTGTTTCGGTGGTTCCGTCGGGTGCGTCGGTCATCGTAGTGAATTCGAAGTCGGTGTCGCAGTCGGGTCGGCGCGGACCGAACCGGTCCGTTCCGCCCCGCGTTGGTCGGTCGTCGGTCGGTGCTTGTCGCGGCTTCGTATATAGGGGTTCGCCGCGCTCGCCTCTCGTTCTCACGCGCTCGCGCTCTTACGCGCCGCGCCTTCGCCGTGGTTAGTCCGTCAGCCGCGAGACGAAGCGGTCGAACGCCCCGCTTTCGGGGTGGACGTGCGCGTAGGTACCGAGAGTTCGGTACTCGGTGAGCCCCTCGCGGCCGTCGATGCCGGTCCCGCGCTTCACGTCGAAGGCGAACCGGGCGTCCGTCGCCGGGTCCGCCGACGAGTAGTGGAACTCGTGGCCGCGGAGCGTCTCGCCCGCGTCGGCGGTCAGCGTCCCGTCGGTTGCGCGGAGTTCCACGTGGTCGAGCGCCTGATAGCGCTCCTGCATCGTCACGTCCGCGGGGAGGATACCGGCCATCTCGTGGGTGTCGCCGTCGGTCGTCGTCAGCGACTCGGAGAGCGCCATTAGGCCGCCGCACTCACCGAACACCGGGAGGCCGTCGGCGGCCCGGTCGGCGAGCGCCGGGAGCGTCGGCGACGACGCGAGGTCCGCGGCGAACCGCTCGGGGTAGCCGCCGGGGAGGTAGACGCCGTCGCAGTCCGGGAGGTCGTCGCCGCCGACCGGCGAGAAGTACGAGACGGTGCCGAGCGATTCCAATCGCTCCAACGTGGACGGGTAGACGAAACAGAACGCCTCGTCGCGGGCGACGGCGACCGTCGGGCCGTCCGAATTCGTGGCTTGGACTGGCTCAGCTCGAATGCCCGCTTCGAACTCTTCGGTGTCCCACTCCGGTTCCCGCGCAACCTCCGCGAGCGCGTCGGCGCGAACTCCGTCGGCCGCGGCGTCGAGCGCCTCGTCGGACAGCGGGGCCTCGTCGCCGAGGTGGAGTCCGAGATGGCGCTCCGGGATTTCGAGGTCGTCGCTCGGCGGGATTCGACCGAGGTATGGCAGCTCCTCGGGGAGCGCGTCGCGGATGCCCTCGGCGTGGCGGCCGCCGTGGGCGCGGGAGGCGATGACGCCGGCCACGTCGGCGTCGATTCCCATCCGGTCCGCGTAGGTCCGGAAGCCGTAGGCCGTCGCCGCGACGCTCTGCATCCCGGCTCTCGCGTCCGCGACGAGGACCACGGGGAGGTCGAGGAGGGCGGCGACGCGGGCCGTCGAGGTGTCGCCGTCGTAGAGGCCCATCATGCCCTCGACGACGCAGATATCTCCCTCGCCGCGGGCGTAGGTCCGGCGCATGCCGTCGTCGCCTTCGAGCCACGGGTCGAGCGTCCGCGACGGTTTCCCGGTGACGGCGGCGTGGTGCGAGGGGTCGATGAAGTCGGGACCGGCCTTGGCCGGTTGGACCGCGTACCCTTCTCGTTCGAGCGCGCGGCACACCGCGAGCGTCGTGACCGTCTTCCCGACGCCGGAGGCCGTGCCGGCGACGACGACGCCTCTCATCTGGTCACCGCGGTCCGCGTCGCGGACGGCGCTTCCGGCGGGTCGCTCGCGAGTCGAGACGGGCGTTCGGCAGTCATATCAACAAGTGGAATTTCAGTAGTCAAAGTTGTGTTGGGTCGGGTCGCCGAGGGGCGGCGTAGTCGGCGACTCGCGTTCGGCTCAGTCCCAGAGGTCGTACATGTCGTCTTCGACGCCGTCGGCGTAGTGACTCCCGTCGTAGACGACGCCCGGGGCCGGAGCGGCCGAGTCCGTATCCGCGTTCGCGCCGTCGTCCGCCGCTTCGACGGTTCCGACGACCGTCGCCTCGATTCCCTCGGCGTCGAGCGCGGCGAGTGTGTCGTCGGCCTCGTCTTCGGGGACCGCCGCGAGGAGCGCGCCGGAGCCGAGAATCCGCATCGGGTCGACGCCCATCGCGTCACAGAGCGCCCGCGTCTCGGGCCGGACGGGCACGTCGTCGGTATCGACCTCGATGCTGACGCCCGAGGCGCAGGCGAGTTCGACCAGTCCGTTGAGGACGCCGCCCTCGGTCGGGTCGTGCATCGCGGTTGCGGCGGGCGCGAGCACCGCGGACTCGGGCAGGACGCTGATGTCGTCGAAGAAGCCCGCGGCGCGGTCGACCGTCTCGGAATCGACGCCGGCGGCATCGAGGTCGGCGCGGAAGTCGGTGGCGAGGACGGCCGTGCCTTCGATGCCGGCCCCCTTGGTGAGAATCACCGCGTCGCCGGGTTCAGCGCCGCTCGTCGGGACGTATCGGTCGGTCGGTCCCATGCAGGTAAGCGAGAGGAGCGGTCGCGAGAGGCCGGCGACCGTCTCGGTGTGGCCGCCGATGATGCTGATGCCGAGTCTGCTCGCCTCCGCGTCGAGTTGGGCGGTGATGTCGTCGAGGAGGTCCACGTCCGGTTCGGGGAGGAGGACGGTGCTCACGAGCCACTCGGGGACGCCCCCGCAGGCGGCCACGTCGTTGCTGGCGATGGCGACGCCGAGGGTGCCGATGCGCTCGGCGGCGAGCGAGATTGGGTCGGTGCTGACGACCATCGCCCCCTCGTCGGTGGCGACGGCGGCGGCGTCCTCGCCGTAGCCGGCCCCGACGAGCAGGTCGTCGTTGGGGGCCCCCGTCCGCGAGAAGACGTAGCGGTCGAGGTCCGCATGTGAGAGTTTGCCCATACACGTGGCTGACGGCGAGGGCGCTTTTGTGCCTTCCCGTCCGCCGGCGGATGCCGTACTGCTAAGACGCTCTGTTCGTAACGGGAAGCCATGCTGATGACACCCGGCCCCACGGCCGTTCCGCCGCGGGTCCGTGACCGACTGAGCGAGCCGATGCCGAACCCCGACATCGAGCAGTCGTTCTTCGACACCTACGACGGCGTCTGCGAGAAACTCGGGCGCGTCTACGACACCGACGACGACGTGGTCGTCATGGGCGGCGAGGGTATCCTCGGCCTCGAAGCCGCCATCGCCTCCACGGTCGCCCCCGGTGACGACGTGCTCTGCGTCTCGAACGGCCTCTACGGCGACGGCTTCGCCGACTTCGTCGAGAGCTACGGCGGCGACCCGACGGTCGTCGGCGCCGACTACACCGACCCGCTCGACGTGGCGGGCGTCGAAGCGGCGCTCGACGAGAGCGAGTTCGAGGTCGCCACGATGGTCCACTGCGAGACGCCGACGGGCACGCTCAACGACATCGCGCCGGTGCTCGAACTGCTCTCCGACCACGGCGTGTTGACAATCGTCGACGCCGTCTCCTCGCTCGGCGGGACGCCCGTCCCGAGCGAACACATCGACATCAACCTCGGCGCGTCCCAGAAGGCGTTTAGCTCGCCGCCGGGACTGACGACGGCCGCCGTCAGCGACCGCGCGTGGGAGGTCATCGAGGACCGCGACCCCGACTCCCTCTACACGAATCTCCTGCCGTGGCGCGACACGAGCGAGGGGTTCCCGTACACCCATCTCGGCGCGAACGTCGCCGCACTCGACGAGTCGCTGTCGATGCTCCTCGAAGAGGGCCTCGACGCGGTTTACGAGCGCCACGAGGACGCCGCCGCGCACTGCCGCGAGCGCGGGGCCGACCTCGGACTCGATATCTACCCCGACGCCGACCGGAGCGCCCCGACGGTGACGGCGTTCCACCTCCCCGGCGAGGCGAAACGCGTCCAAGCGGAACTCGAAGCCGAACACGACGTCGTCCTCGCGACCGGTCTCGCCGACCTCGCCGACGACATCCTGCGGGTCGGTCACATGGGCTACAACGCCGACGTGGAGAAGGTCGACCGCGTGATGGACGCGCTCGCGACCGTCGTCTGAGGACGCGGACCGGCCGCTGCTGGCTGTCAACGCTTTTACCCGAAGCCGACGACAGTCTCGGTGAGAACAATCGTGACCGAGACGAGCGATTCGAGGGCGTGGCCGGAACCGGACGACGGAATCAGATACGCAATCGTCGTCGTGTTTCTGGCAGGGCTCCGCCGCCGCAACCCCGCGGCGATGGTGAACGCCGTGTTCGGACTCGCGGGCACGTACCTCCCCGACGCCGTCGAGCGACTGGCCGGCGTCGAGTTCCGCCCGTGGCAACGCGTCTACGTCGAATCGGCCATGTTGACCCACTCGGTCGGGATGCTCGGCCCCTACGACGACGTGTGGTGGTGGGACCACCTCACTCACGCCCACTCGGCGACGATTCTCGGCGGGGTCGTCCACGTGCTCTCGCGTCGCCGCGGCCGCGACCCTTCGACCCGCGTCCTCGCGGCCGTCGTCTGCGCCGGCCTGCTCTGGGAACTCGCCGAGTACGCCATCCACCGCGGGGCCGACGCGCTCGGCATCGACCCCGTGCTCGTCTCCTACGGTCGGGTCGACACCGCGCTCGACCTCGTCTTCAACCTCGTCGGCGCGGCGCTCGTCGTCCTGTTCGGCGACCGCGCCCTGACGAATCTCGTTCCCGAAGACACGACCACGTTGTAGTGACGCTCTCACCGCCCCGTCATCGCCCTGTCTCCGTATTCTCCGTCACGGTTCGGGGTTCTCAGCCGCTGAGACGGCAGATGCTTCGATATTGCAAATAATTATTCCGTCTCGCACCACGAGTAGCGTATGTCAGCAGGCAGTTTTCGAGTCGCCGTTCTCGGGGGAGGGGTCGGTGGGCTGAGCGCGGCGCACGAACTCGGGGAACGCGGTTTCGACGTGACCGTGTACGAGGCCAAATCGCGACTGGGCGGGAAAGCTCGGAGCTTCTCGGTCCCCTCCGGTGACGACGGCCACTTACTGCCGGCAGAACACGGGTTCCGATTCTTCCCGGGGTTCTATCGGAATCTCCGCGACACGCTCGGCCGAATCCCGCGACCGTCCGGGGGCACGGTCGCGGACAACCTCGTCGAGACGAACGAGACGCTCATCGCGACGACGACGGGCGAAGAGATGCGGTCCGAGACGCGGACGCCGAACACGATTGCGGAGTGGGTCGCCGCGCTCAAACCGACAATCGGCGGCGGCGAAATCAGCCCCGCCGAGACGAACTACTTCCTCCGGCGTCTGCTGGTGCTGCTGACGAGTTGTCGGGCGCGCCGCGAGCGGGAACTCGACCGCGTGTCGTGGTGGGAGTTCGTCGACGCGGAGGCGCAGTCACCGGCCTACCGCAAGCACCTCGCCGAGAGCACGCAGGCGCTCGTCGCGTTGAAACCCCAGCGCGGCAGCGCCCGCACTATCGGACAGATATACGCGCAGTTGATGCTCGACCAACTCGACCCCAACCGGCCGACTGAGGCGGTGCTCAACGGCCCGACGAGCGAGGTCTGGATTGCGCCGTGGGAGTCCTATCTGGACTCGCTGGGCGTGTCCGTCCGCACGGAGTCGCCTGTCACGAAGATCGACTCCGACGGCCGTCGCGTCACCGGCGTCGAACTCGCCGGCGGGGAACGAGTGACCGCGGACTACTACGTGGCGGCGCTTCCGGTCGAGGTAATGGCCTCGTTGGTGACGCCGGAACTTCGACTGGCGGCCCCGTCGCTCGGAACCGTCGGGCGACTCAACACCGCTTGGATGAACGGGATTCAGTTCTATCTCACCGAGGACCTGCCGCTCGCGCGCGGCCATCAAGCGTACACCGACTCCCCGTGGGCGCTGACGGCGATTTCGCAGCGTCAGTTCTGGGACGACGGCCCGTTCGACATCGAGACGTGCGCCGACGGCGAGATTCAGGGGGTCCTCTCCGCGATTATCTCGGACTGGGAGACCCCGGGGGCGGTGTACGACAAGCCGGCCCGCGAGTGTAGCCGCGAGGAGATCAAAACCGAGGTCTGGCACCAACTGACGGCTCACCTCAACCGAGATGCGGAGCGGCTCTCGGCCGAGTACCTGTACGACTGGGTGCTCGACCCCGCAATCGTCGACACCGGCGACGGGATGGAGAACCACGAACCGCTGTTGATTAACACGGTCGGCTCGCTCCGAGACCGGCCCCCGGCGGTGACCGACGCGCCGAACCTCGTGTTGGCGGCCGACTACGTCCGCACGGATACTGACTTGGCGACGATGGAGAGCGCCAACGAGGCAGCCCGCCGAGCCGTCGGCGGCATCGTCGAGCGCACGGGGGCCGGCGCGCCGCCGCCGACTGTCTGGGGGCTGTCTGAGCCACAACTGTTCGACCCGCCGAAGCGGCAGGACGAGGTCGCGTTTCGGCTGGGGCTTCCACATCCCGGCGAGGCCGAGCGCGGACTGCGGTCGACCTTCCGAGGTCTGCGAACGAGCGGCTGGGGACTGGATGACTGACCGTTGGCCGCGGCGCTTGGCTCCCGTCGAAGCTCCCGAAACGACCGGCAGATTGCCGCGCCGTAGGAGGCGTCCGTGACGGTGTCGGCCGCGACCGAGCGGATTCGAGACGCCGTGTACGACTCGCTGACGGCCGAATTCGCGACGGCCCGCGGCGACCGCCCGGCGGTGGTGCCGGTCACGCCCTTTTTCGACCGCGAGCGGGAGGTCGTCGTCGTAACGGCCGCGCCGGCGTTCGCGGGGAAGGCCGAGCAAGCGGCGGCCAACCCGCGGATGTCGCTCCTACTCCGCGAAGACGAGAGCCGACTGCACCTGACTGGGCGGGCGACCGTTCGCGACGCCGACCTGGAAGCGAACACCGCCGTCGTCGAGCGACTCATCCGCGACGAACCGCCGTCGCCGAAACGGACGGCGATGGTCGAGGCCGCCGAGTTCCTCGGGACGCGGCTCGGACTGTTGCTTCTGGACTGGTACGGGCTCCGAATCCTCGTCGAGATTCGACCGACTGCAATCGACGAGCGGCCGACTGATGGCACGACGACGGTGCCGACGTGGAGCGCGGCCGGCGTCGACAGCGGAGAGGCGGAGACCTACGACCAGATGGTCGCGACCGTCACCGACGACGCGGGGTATCCCCGTAGCTGGCCGGTTTCGTCTGCGACCGTCCGCGACGGTCGGCTCCGGTTGACGCCGCCGGACGATGTGACGCCGGTTGACGGCCAGCCCGCGTGCGTCCTCGCCCACTGGCACGACGCGGACCTCGAAAAGCTCGAACAGCGACTCATCCGCGGCCGGTGTCGGGAGGACGCGCGCGGACTGGTGTTCGACCCCGCCAGTTCGTTCCACCTGCGGAACCGAACGGCACGGGACCGTCTTCGGTTCATCGTCGACGGAAAACGTCGGACGCGGACCTACTTCGCTGACCGTGGACAGACGTACAGACCGGTCCCCCGTCTTCGGACGCTCATCGAGTGGTGAGGTGCGCACTCGCGGACTTCGTCTCTCCGTCGGCGACTGGTGGCACCGGTAGCGACAGCAAACTGTCGGGTCGTCCGCGCCCGCCTCGTCAGACGAACACGGCGGACCTCTTCGATTGCTTTCTTACGGCTGACCTCGCCAGACAGGACGGCCTCCGTAACTCCCTGTGTCTCGAAGCTTGTTGGCAGCTGCTAACGAGAGCAGGAACCGGCGCACATTCTTTGGTGACGGCGCTAGGTAGTGAGTTAGTCGGAGGCTCGGTACCGACGGCGTCGAGTCGGTTCAGTCGTTGACGGAGATGTCGGCGACGATTCCGTCGATGAGGTGCTGTGCCCGCTCGGCGGCGTCGTCCCAGTTCGTCGTCGACCGGGTGTGCAGTCCCTGTTTGACGAGAAAGTGGACGTGAGTGGCGGTCAGTTCCACGTCTACGGGTCGGAACTCTCCGTTCTCGATGCCGCCTTCGATAACGTACGCGAGTGCGTCCCGCATCCGGCCGTCGACTCGCGTCGTCTCCTCACGGAACGCGTCGTCCCACGTCGCGTGCGCCCACAACTCGACGAAGACTCGCGCGACGGCAGTCTCGATATCGGTCGGAGGTGCGTGCATGGCCGCTTCGATTTGCGCGGCGGACGGGTGGAGAATCTGGTCGACGAACGCCCGAAGCTCCGCCTTCGCGTCCGTCACCGGCTGCTCCAATCGCCGCCCGACGAATATCTCGACGAAGTCGTCGAGCATCGAGAGCAACAACTCGTCTTTGCTATCGAAGTAGTGGTAGATGATGGACGGGTTCTGTCCGAGTTCCTCACCGATGTCCTTGATGGTGAGGTCCGCGTATCCGTGCTCGGAGAGCGCGCGAAACGCGGCTTCCCTGATTCGCTGTTTGGTCCCGGGATTGTCACTCATCGCGTCAGTTGTTCGCATTCTTCGACGGCCGGTATTCAGTATTCTCATCGCTGCGACCGTCTGCGGTAGCCGGCCGCGGCGGCCGACGGTGCCTCGCGTCGGTGAGCGACCCCCGAGCGGACCTCATTCGTCTTCGCTCCAGTAGGAGGCGAGCGAGACGGCGAACAGAACGCCCGTCCCGAACGCGGTGGCGAGCGTCTCCCGCGTGACCGCGTCCCGGTACCGCCAGCCGAGTCCGACGGCGACCGCGGCGTTCGCACTCCCCCAAACGACGTTCGCGACGGCGCTCGAATCCTCGCCCGCTGGGGTCTGGTGTCGTTGTCCGGTGATTCCTTTGACGAGGTGCGGGACCGCGTTCGTCCCGAACAGGCCGAGGAAGGCGAACGCGACGTGGTCTCGTCTCGTCGCCATCGCTCAGTCGGCCGCCTGCCCGCCGTCGACGGGCAGCGTGTGTCCGGTGATGAACGAGGCGTCGGACGAACAGAGGAACGCGACTGCCCCGGCTATCTCCTCCGGCTCGGCGACGCGTCCCATCGGAACGTCCCGCATGGCGGACGTGTCGAACTCGGCCCGCATCGTCGAAACCGCCATCTTGAGCAGTTGCACCAACTTGTCGAGCCGGCTCAGGAACGGTATCGAAGACAGGAACCCGTCGTCGAACATGCTGGACGAGATGTTCGTCTTCGTCGGGCCGGGGGCGATGGCGTTGACCCGGACGCCCTGACCGGCGTACTCGAGGGCGACCGACTTCGTCAGGCCGACGACGCCGTGTTTGCTCGCCGAGTAGCTCGACAGTCCGCCCATCCCGACGAGGCCCGCCTCCGAAGCCGTGTTGACGATGACGCCGCCGTGCTTCTTCATGACGGGGAGTTCGGCCTTCATGCACGCCCAGACGCCCTTCAGGTTGATGTTGATGAGCCGCTCCCACTGCTCTTCGCTGATGCTCGTCGTCTCCGCGAACCCGGTGAGGACGCCGGCGTTGTTGAACGCGATGTCGAGGCTCCCGTACTTGTCGACCGCGACCTTGACCATTCGCTGGACCGACTCCGCGTCGGTGACATCGACGGCGACGAACGTCGCTTCGTTACCGGCGGCCTCGATGCGAGCGACCGTTTCGCGGCCCGTCTCCTCGACGACGTCGGCGACCACGACGTTCACGCCCTCTGCCGCGAATCGCTCCGCCGTCGCTCGCCCGATTCCCGAACCGCCACCCGTTACGACTGCCGTTTTTCCGTCTAGTCCCTTCATAGTCTGTATCCCGTTTAATTAACTGGTCAATTAATAAGCTTTCCCGGGCGGCGACCCCGCGATAGCCCACAGGCTCCGATAGAAACAGCGGACCGACTCCAGAAGCGAGTTCAGGACGCCGAGAAACGTGCGCAGAGAACAGTTGCGTCAGGCGCTCTGGGAGTGTTCCGCGGACTCGTTTCCGCCCTCCCGGGCCGGACGCTCGTCCATGTTGCGCGTTCGGACGGCCGTTCGGAGGCCGACTTCGGCGACGTTGCCGGCGTGTTCTGCCGTCCGTTCGAGCGCGTGGAGCGCGTGCGCGAACCGGTAGTCGGCGTCGGCGTCCACGTCCTCGAACAGCCGTTGCTCCACGTCCGCGAGACCCTCGCACACTCGGTCGCGTGCCACCAGCGCCTCCCGCGCCGCGTCGGGGTCGTCACCTTCGAGTGCGACCTGCACCGCGGCTTCCAGCGCCTCTGGAACCAGTTCGGCGAGTTCGGACACCTCGTCGGCGACCGCGGGGGGAAGCGGGTCGGGGACCGCCGACGCGACGGCGGCGATTCGCTCGGCCTGGTCGGCCACGCGCTCTAACTCGCGGGCCGCGGTGTGGAGGCGGAACAGTTCCGGGCGCGTCTCGCCGAGGGCGTCCACCTCGTCGAGGCGGTCGAGCCCGCGGGTGAAGTGCCGGTCGACCATAGCGAACAGGCGGTCGGCGCGGTTGTCGCGCTCCGCGAAGCCGTCGAGGGGTGCGGCCCCGGTGAGCGCGGCGGTCGCGTCGCGGTGCATCGAGACGGCGACGAACTGGAGCTGTCGGACCGACTGGCGGATGGAGACCTCGTTCGCGTCGAGGACGTTCCGAACCGTGACGGCGGTGTCCGACTCCTCCGTGATGGTCACGCCGACGAGGTTGCGAGCGACCCGCCTGACGGCCTGTCGCTGTTCGGCGTCGAACGTCCCGTCGGCCTCGATGACGACCTGTTTCGACCCGGCGGCGTAGGCCGCTCGGAGCGTCTGTTCGAGGGTGTCACCGACGGCCGGGTCGCCCCCGTCTTCGGCGTTACCCCCGCGGACGGTCACCGTGAACTGCATCGACGAGTCGTCCTCGCACTCGGGTGCCTGTATGACGAGCATCCCGTCGAGGTGCGTGTGGAGGTTGACGACGGTGCCGGCGGTGATGCCCTCGCCGTCCGCCCACTCTCGGGGGAGTGAGACGGTGAACGTCCCGTTGCTGACCTGCTGTATCTTGCGTGTCTCCATTGTGTTGGCGTGTCTGAAACCGTGTTGTCTGCGTGCCACTTCCGCGGTGACGCCGCCCCCGCCTCGGCGGGTGATTCGACTGACGAAAAGCGAGCGTCGCCGCCGACTGTCCGGCTTCGACGGCTGCAGGTCGTCGAAAACCGTCGTCACGTCGGGAAGTCGAAGTCGGCGTCGTCAGCCGCGGGGACGCTCGGCGCGGGTCGGCGTCGGTTCGGGGTCGAACCCGCGCGTTACCCGAACTTGCCGCTGATGTAGTCCTCGACGCGCTGGCTCTGGGGGTCCTCGAACACCTGGTCGGTGTCGCCGTACTCGACGAGTTCGCCGCCGGTGAGGAACACCGCCGTCTGGTCCGAGATGCGCGCCGCCTGCTGCATGTTGTGCGTGACGATGACGACCGTGTACTCCTCCGCGAGGTCGTGGACGAGGTCCTCGATTTTCGAGGTCGCGATGGGGTCGAGCGCCGACGCCGGCTCGTCCATGAGGAGCACCTCGGGGTCGGTCGCCAGCGCGCGGGCGATGCAGAGCCGCTGTTGCTGGCCGCCGGAGAGTCCGAGGGCGTTGTCGTCGAGTCGGTCCTGTACTTCGTCCCACAGCGCCGCCTGTCGGAGGGAGTGCTCGACGAGTTCGTCGACCGCGTCGTCGTCGCTCCGGCCGAGCAGGTTGGCGAGCAGACCGGTGTCGAGGTCGCCGTGCTTCCGCGGCCCGTAGGAGATGTTGTCCGCGATGCTCTTCGGGAACGGGTTCGGCGACTGGAACACCATGCCGACGCGCTTGCGCAGTTCCACGAGGTTGACGCCCTCTTGGTAGATCTCCTCGCCTTCGAGCTGAACCGAGCCGTCGATGCGCGCGGCCTTGATGCGGTCGTTCATCCGATTGAGACACCGGAGGAACGTCGATTTCCCGCACCCCGAGGGGCCGATGAGTGCCGTGACGCTGTTCTCGGGAATCTCCATCGAGACGCCCTTCAGCGCGTGGTCGTCGCCGTAGTAGACGTCGAGGTCGGAGACCGAGAGCTTCGCTTCGCCCTCGAACTCGTGTTCGACCCACTCCTCGCGGGTCCGCTCGCGCGTCTCGCCGCTCGTGACCTCGAGCGGCTGGCCGGTGCCGGGGCTCGCGCCGCCGGGTTCGCTGTCCGTCGTCGCCTGTGCGTCGTCCGCCGTCTGTCTGGTTTCACTCATGGTTACTCGTGCTGCAGTTTACTCCGGAAGTAGTACCGCGTCGCGATGCCGACCGCGTAGAAGCCCAAGACGACCACGAGCAGGATGAGCGCCGTCGCCCACCGGAACTCGTCGATAGCGCCGATGTTCGACGACTGCCCGACGCCCGCGGTGATAAGCGAGTAGAGCTGATACGGAAGCGCCGACGTCGCCTGCATCAGTTCGGGATTGGTGACGAACGGCGGCGCAGACTGGAACTGGAAGCCGCCGAGCACGTCGACCGTCTGGCTGCCCGGCGGGGCGACGCTCCCCGACATGGTCAGGAGAATCGGGGCGGTCTCGCCGGCGATACGCCCGACGCCGAGGATGATGCCCGTGATGATGCCCGGGAGCGCCGCCGGAAGGACGATGCTCCGAATGGTCTGCCACTTCGTGACGCCGAGCGCCGCGCTCGCGTCGCGGTACTCGTCGGGGACCGCCAGCATCGACTCCCGACTCGTGATGACGACGAGCGGGAGGAGCATGAAGCCGAGCGTGAGCATCCCCGCGAGCAGCGACTTCTGGTTGCCGAGTCGGGGGACGAGGAACGCCAGACCGAACAGCCCGAAGACGATGCTGGGCGTACTCCACAGGCCGTTGGTCGCGATTTCGACGACCTGCGTGAAGCGCCCGCGGTCCGCGTACTCGGTGATGAAGACGGCCGCGCCGACGCCCAGCGGGACGGCGAACAGCACCGCCCCGATGACGAGCCAAATCGTGCCCGCGATGGCCGGGAGAACGCCGTTCACGTCGTTGAGGAGCGCGACGCCGTTCATCACGAACGGCCACGAGAGGGGAAGCGAGAACGTCACGCCGACGAGCGTCACTTCGGGACCCGCACCCGCGCCGAACGCGAACCCGTTGAACAGTCCCGGCAGGCCCTTCAGCACCGTGAACGCGACGAGGAGGAACAGCACCGCGATGATGGAGAGGGCGTTCAGGTAGACGAGGACGTACGCGCCGATGTGTCGGCCGCGCGCGCCGAACCCGCCGTAGGCCTTCGCGGCGGCCCAGCCGACGAGCAGGGAACAGAATCCCGTCAGGACGGGAATCGTGAACTCGGCGTTGAACGACGCCTGCTGTTCCCAGCCGAGGTCCCACACCCACGACGGCCCGATGACGCCGGTGAGGAAGACGAGACCGGCGAACGCGGCGAGCGCGCCAGCGGGGAGCGTCGAGCCGATGTCTTCGCGGGGGAGCGCGCTCACCGCGAACCCGACCCCGCCGGTGACGAGCGACGCGACGACCCATCCGGCCGTCCCGAGCCCGAGCGTCTGCGAGGCGACGAGTCCGCCGACGACGAACCAGATAAGCGCGAACGCCGCCGAGGCGACCAGTCCGGCGGTCGGTCTGGGGTTGGTGGCGACGTAGCCGAGTCGAGAGCCGACGCCGAAGCCGATGACGGCGAGGCCGAGGAGGACCAACAGCCCGCCGAGGAGCGCGACCATCGGAACGCCCGCGACGGGGTCGGTGATGGTCACGAGTTCGAACATCGCCGCGAGCGAGAGGGCGAACAGCACCGCCGCCAGCCCCACCGCGCCGGCGGCGACCGCCTCGGTCTCGGTGGTGTCTTCGCTGACGAGCGTGGATTCAGTCGCGCCCGCCATCAGTCGGCACCTCCGAGCTTCTGGCGCATGCGCGCCTCGATGTACTGCGACCCGATGCTGAGGAACAGCACCGTGACGAACAGGATGACGCCCGCGACGAACAGCGCGGAGAGCTGGAGGCCGTCGGCGTCACCGTAGTTCGCCGCGATGAGCGACGTGAGCGTGTCGTTACCGTAAAAGATGTTGTACAGCGGCTTCGTGAGGCCCGGACTGCCGCGGAGCATCACGGTCGCGGCCATCGTCTCGCCGATGGCGCGACCCACGCCGAGGAGGACCGCGGCCGAGACGCCCGAAAAGGCCGCCGGCAGGGTGATAGAGGTCATGGTCTGCCAGTCGGTCGTTCCGAGGGCGAGCGACCCGCTTTTCATCGATTCGGGGACGCTGTTGAGGGCGTCTTCGGCGACCGAGACGACCGTCGGCAGCGCCATCAGCCCGACGACGATACCGACGAAGAGGTACGTGCCCTGCCCGACGATGTCGAACTGGTCGGCCGCCCACGGGCTGAGGATGGTGAAGCCGATGAAGCCGTAGACGATAGAGGGGATACCCGCCAGAATCTCGACGCCCGGCTTGACGACCTCTCGGACGGTCTGCGGGGCGATTTCGCTGAGGAAGAGCGCCGCGGCCACGCCCAGCGGGGCGGCGACGGCCGTCGCGATGATGGTGACGAGTACCGTCCCGTGAATCATCGGGACGAGCGAGTACTGAATCGGCGGCGTCACCGGACTCCAGCGCGTCTCGATGAAGAGCCGCAGACCCGGAATCGGAATGCCGAAGACGTTCACGGTCGCGTACTGCACGGTCGGCCACGCCTCCGCGAAGATGAAGACGAGGATGAGCCCGAGGACGAGGATGGTCGAGACCGTCGTCGTCAGCGTGAGCACGCGCGCTGTCAATTCTTGGTGTCTGAGCCAGCCGTAGCCCGTCGCGACGAGGAACACCGCGAACGGGACGGCCGTCAGCGACGAGACGGCCAGAAAGCCCGCGAACGCCGCGAGGAGCGACACCGCCGCGACCGTGACCGTGACGAGCGCGTCGGGCGGCGTCTCGTCGACGAAGTCGCGACCGCGCCGGAGCCCTCGCCGAGCCGCCGCTCGGAGGCCGGCACCGTCGGAGTTTGGAAGTACGTTCATGATTGGAGCGTCGATGAATGGAAAGAACGAGGTTCAGGAACCGCTACCGCGTCCGAGCCGCGTTATACTTGGCTCGGAAGCTTGTCCTTCTCGGACTGGAGGTCCTTGTCAGGCAGTGGGATGTAGTTGTTGTCCTCGACGAACACCTTCTGACCGAACGTGGTCAGGAACATGTTCATGAACGCGGCTTCGCGCATGTCCGTCCCGCTCGGGGTGTCCTCCGTGATGGTCGTGTACTGGTGGAGGTCGCGGTTGAGCGGGTAGTCGCTGTCGAAGATGGTGTGCTCCGCGCTCTTGTCCGGCGCGTAGAGCGTGCCCTCGAATTCGATACCGATGGGCTGGACCTCCGGGCCGGTGAAGGCGAGTGCCATGTACGCGATGGCACCGTCGTTCTGCTGGACGACGGTCGCAACCTGCTGGTTCTGGCCCTTACGGGTGTCGACGCCCTCCATCGAGGCGTCGGCGCTGCCGAGCATGTTGAGGCGGAACGAGGTGTCCGTCCCGGAGCCTTCCGCGCGGCCGACCACGTATATCTCCTGGTCGTGGCCGCCGACTTCGCTCCAGTTGGTGATCTCGTCCTGGTAGATTTGGCGGACTTCTTCGCCGGTGAGTTCCGTCACGCCCGCGTCGTAGACGTCCTTCGAGACGACGACGGGCTGGCCGTCGCGGCCGAGGACGTGGTCCACGTAGTTCGCGTCGCGCTCTTCTTCGCTGATGCCGAGTTCCGCCGTGATCGGACCCGACGAGTTACCGATGTCGACGAGACCGTCGCGGACGGACTTACAGCCCGTCCCGGAGTGGCTCAGGCCGATGGACGTCGCGAACGCGGGGTTCGCCTGCGTCTCGGTCGGCTCGAAGCCGTAGAGGGACGCGAAGTAGTCGGCCAGACGCATGTCCGGTGCGCCGAGTTCGTCCCAGCCGGGGACGGTAGATTCGTCGTTCGAACCCCAGTACTCGCCGTCGCTCGGCGGCGCGTTGGAGTTCCAGTAGGAGCTCCCCTTGTTCGCGATGGGATACACCGTCGAGGAGCCCTCGGCGGTGAGCATCTGCGGCGCGCTCGATTCGCTCGTCTCCTCGGGGGTCGAGGTCGTGGTCTCCGGAGCGTCCGTCTCTTCTTCTTCGGTCGCCGGCGCGTCGGTCTCGGGGTTCGACTGCCCCGAACAACCGGCGAGCCCCGCGACGCCCGCCGCGCTCGAAGCGACGAGGAACTGCCGACGTGATACGCTGCCTGCCAACTTCTTGGAATCTTGCGCCATCACGTGGTCAGACCCGGTTTTAAATAAAATGCGTTTATAATACCGGTTTAGTTCTATCAGAGTTCAACGTAACACTAAGAGACGAAATAGTCCGATATTAGCGCACACATCAGTACGGAGGACTATATACGCGAACGTAATCGAGACGACAGAAAATATAACGGGTCCCGAGAGACGTACGCACGATGGCTCAGCAGGACGGAACCACAGGCTCCGAACGTATCGTCGGTCTGTCGAAATCCGAGGCGGTCGACCGCGTCGTCGCCGCGGACGACGCTCGCGACCCGGACACCGTTCGCGCGGTGCTCGACCACGTGACCGAAGACGGCACGGTGACGGCCGACGGCGTCGATTCGGCGGTCACGGACACGTCGATGATTCTCTCGACCGCGGAGACGCGCGTCGAACTCGCGTCCATCGACCTCGACGACGCCCGCGAGGCCGCCGGCGACGACGCGGCCGTCGGTGCCGTTCGGTCCCGTCTCGACGTGTTCGAGTCGCAGGTCGCGAACGCGACGGAGCAGGTCGAATCGCTCGGCGAAGAGCTACAGGAGCTCTCCGACTGGCGCGACGACCCCCGGTCCGTCTACGACATCGTGCTCGGACTCCGGGAGGTCGCGTCCGAGTCGCAGGCGCTCACCGCGCACGCGGACGATATACAGCTCGACATCGAGAAGTTCGAGCGATGGCTCTCGAACCACGACGTTCGCGTGCGCGGGCTCGACGGCGACGTGGCGGCGCTCGAACAGTCGCTCGACGGACTCGCCGACCGGGTCGAGGCCGTCGCCGACGCGGAGGAGTCTGAAGACGACGCCGATGCCGCCGAGGGCGCTGACGACGAGCGCGCGGCCGAGTGGTACAACGCCGCGCTCCGCGCCCGCGTCTCTGACCTGCTGGTCGAGGACGTGCGGGCCGAACTCGCCGATCTGCGGGAACTGGCTCCCGAGTCGGTCGCGGAGAACGACGGCCTCGGCGACGCCGCCGCTAACCTCGACGAACTCGACGCCCGCGTGCAACGGCTCCGCGGGCGACTCGGCGACCTCGCCCGTCCGTCGTGGACCGACGAGTACGGGGCGCGAATCGAGTCGTTCGAGGCGACGTTGGCCGCGTTCGAACCGCCGGTGTCGTGGGGTGCGGTGCAGGCCGAACTCGAGGACGCCCGGGTCGGCGACGACGGGTAGTGCGAGCGGCGCGCGGTCCGAAGTCATTCGCTGACATACATATCACATCCACTACGTAAATCGCGTTCAGCGAAAGTACATGTGTGTCTGGTCCCTTGGTCTAACTGCGAACACCAATGTCAGACTACGAACTTGACCCCCTCCCGTACAAGTACGACGCGCTTGAGCCCCACATCTCCGAGCAGGTGCTGACGTGGCATCACGACACCCACCACCAGGGCTACGTCAACGGCTGGAACGCGGCCGAGGAGACCCTCGCCGAGAACCGCGAAGCAGGCGAGTTCGGCTCGTCCGCCGGCGCGCTCCGCAACGTCACCCACAACGGCTCCGGTCACATTCTGCACGACCTGTTCTGGCAGAACATGTCGCCGGAAGGCGGCGACGAGCCCGAGGGTGCGCTCGCAGACCGC
>NZ_LOPW02000006.1:154039-168532 GCF_001469875.2 Haloferax marisrubri
GCTCTGGGGTAGTCATCCCATCCTCGCGCTCGACGTCTGGGAACACTCCTACTACCACGACTACGGCCCGGCCCGCGGCGACTTTGTCTCCGCGTTCTTCGAGGTCGTCGACTGGGACGAACCCGCCGCCCGCTACGACCAGGCCGTCGAACTCTTCGAGTAACGTAGCGTAGCGCAGACGAAACACGCGCTTCCCGCGCGACCACCACAGGTTACCGTAAGAGGGTGCCCGATTGATGGCATCCGGCGGGGCGGGTTCGCCCCGCCAGACCAGCACCCTTCTGCCGATCGTCCACTACATTTTTCGGAGAGTGACGGGACTGAGACTGTCAGTTATGGCTGTTTGTTTCAATCAAAATTCATAACTACGCGGAACGGGATGTGCGGGTAATGAGCAACCCGCCGTGGACCGCCGAATTCGCCGCCCTGAAATCCGACTGCGCCGTCGAACTCGCCGCGCTGCTGGAGGAGTATCCGCAACCGGTCGTCTACGAGGTGATGAGCGAGATGCTCCGCCGCGAGATGCGCGATCAGTTCGCCGTCTCGTTCGCCGAGTCGCAGTTAGACGAGTAGACGCCGAACAAGTAGACGGCGAACTGGGTGGCGGGCGTCGCGTGGGTCGTCAATTCGGCCGTCGAATCGGCCGGTACCGGGTCCGTCCGACGGAACGAGTTTCCTTCTGTTAGTCCGTGTTCACGAGGAGAACCCCGACGGCGAGGACCGCGCCCCCGCCGAGGAGTTCGAGGCCGACCGGTTCGCGCAGGAAGACGGCACCGAGCAGGATTCCGACGACCGGTTGGGCGAAGAAGAAGACGCCGACGGCGCTCGCGTCCGCGTACTCCATGCCCTTGTACCAAAAGTACCACGCGGTCGCGGTGCTCAGGAGTCCGAGATAGAGAACCGCGCCCACGACCGGTAGTGAGAGCGAAATCGAGTCGAACGCCGCCGGATCGAGAGCGAACTCCACGGGGACGAGCGCGCCGAACAGCGGCACCGACAGCACCGTCGCGTACGTCGCGGTTTCGAGCGCCGAATACCGCCGGATGAGCGGCTTTGCGAACACCGAAAACGCGGCGAAACAGAGCGCCGAAAACAGGAGCAACGCGACGCCGGAGACGCTCCCGCCGGCGAGCGCGGCCGCGTCGTACTGCCCCGAGAGGACGACGAGCGTGCCGACCGTCGCCAGCGCCGTCCCGACCGACTTCCGGCGGGTGAGTCGCTCGTCGAGGGCCGTCACACCCAACGCGAGCATGAACACCGGCGTCAGGACGGTCAGCAACGAGCCCTGACTCGCGTTCGTCAGGTCGGTCCCCACGAACTGGGTCGAAAGCGCCGCGGTCAGCCACCCGGCGAGCGCGGCGAACCGTCGCCACTCGTCGCGGTCGAACGACCGGGACGGCGTCGTCGCTCGCACGGCGACGTAGAGCACACCGGCACCGAGCGCGACGCGCAGGAACGCGAGCGTCAGCGGCGGTATCGACCGGAACCCCCACTTACTGACGACGTACATCCCGCCCCAGATAGCCGCCGCGAGGAGCGGAGCGGCGGCGAGGAGTCGGTCGCGGTCCATAGCGGAGGCACACGAACCGGGGCACTAAGAGTGAGGGGAATCCGGAATCGACTGCGGTGGGCGGCCCCTCGCGGGCGCGCTGCAAACCGCATCCAACGACCGCACGTAATCGAGAGGAATACAAAATAACCGCTTTACTGAGGTTCTTTATCGAGTACGCTATTGCATGGAACATGGCAGACGTAATCGTCATCGGCGGCGGTCCCGCTGGTCTGACAACCGCCCTCTTCGCCGCGAAGAACGGGCTCTCCACGACGGTGTTCGACACGGACAAGACGTGGATGCACAAGGCGCATCTGTTCAACTACCCCGGAATCGGCTCCATCGACGGCACGGACTACATGGAGACGCTCCGCACGCAGGTCGACCACTTCGACGCGGAGCGCCACCAGGGCGAGGAAGTCACCGACGTGAGTGAAGGAGACGACGGCTTCGTCGTCACGACCGACGACGGCGAGTACGAGGCCGACTACGTCGTGCTCGCCACGGGTGCGACCCGCGACCTCGCGGAGTCGCTCGGCTGCGCGTTCGACGACGAAATCGTCGACGTGGACGTGACGATGGAGACGAGCGTCGAGGGTGCCTACGCGACGGGCGCGATGGTCCGCGCCGAGGAGTGGCAGGCCGTCATCTCCGCCGGCGACGGCGCGGCCGCCGCCCTCAACATCCTCTCGAAGGAGAAGGGCGAGCACTACCACGACTTCGACGTGCCCGCCGACGCCGAGTCCGTCTACGGCTCCCTCATTGACGAGGTCTAATCGGCGACCCCGGTCGGCCCGGCCGACCACGCCTCCTCGCTACCTCCACTCCACTCCGTTTTTCTTCGACGGCACGACCACCACGTAGCCGCGCGGCTATCGACCCGAGACTCGTGAAAACGACCGCATCACGCCTCAGTCGAGTTCCTCGATGAACGAGTTGATGACTCGGATTTCGTCGTCGTTGATGGCGTGTCCCAGTCCCTCGTACAGTCGGCTCGTCGCGTCGGCTCCGAGCGCCGAGAAGACTCGGGCCGACGCTTCGACTCGGTCGGCCTCGACGCGGGTGTCGTCGCGGCCGCTCCCGAAGAAAACCGGCGTGCCGTCGAAGTCGGGGTCAACGGCGTCGACGGCGTGACCGCCGCGGTCGACATCGTTGTCGTTGCCGTAGCCGGCGTGGGTCCGACTCTCCAGTTCGGGTCCGAGGAGGCTTCCCGAGAGGGCGACGAGGCCGCCGTACCGGCGGGGGTTCCGAACCGCGAACTCGGCGGCGAGAGACGCCCCCTGAGAGAACCCGAAGAAGACGACTCGTTCGGGCGGAACTCCGGCGTCGGCGGCGATGTCGAGCGCGGCCGACACCCGGCCGAGCGCGGAGGAGAGCCACGGCTCGTTTCGCTCGATGGGACTGGCGGCCGGGGCCGGATACCACGAACTCCCGGCGGCCTGCGGCGCGAGGTACATCACGCCGCGGTGGAGGAACTCGTCGACGAGCGTGAGGGCGTGCCGCGCTTTCGACCCGCGGCCGTGGAGCACGACGACGGCCGCGTCGGCGACCTGCGGCGGCGCTCCCGCCGTCGCAATCTCCTGTCCCTCGTGGGGGTCGGTCGCGGACCGGGGCGTGGTCGGGCGGGGTGACATCAGTTCAGTCCGTCGTCGCTCCTGGGTCCAACGCCCACGTTGCCCTCGTCGCCGGCGTCGTCTCCAACGCCAACCGGGAGGTCGAGCGGGCGCAGTTGGCTTTCTATCATCTCGCGGTCCTCCTCCAACCACGGCGGGAGGTACAGCGACTGACCGAGCGCCTCCGGGTCGACGTCGAACGTGAGACCGGGGCCGTCGGTCGCGAGTTCGAACAGGATGCCGCCCGGTTCGCGGACGTACAGCGAGTGGAACACGTGTCTGTCTTTCACCCGCGACACGTCGTAGCCGCGCTCGCGGAACAGGTCGTGCCACTCGTACAACTGGGCCTCGTCCTCGACGCGGACCGCGACGTGATGGATGCTCCCCGCGCCCTCGCGGCCGAACTCGCCGTCCCTATCGAGGAGGTCCACGACGGTCGCCCGGTCGCCCGGCGCTCGGTAGCGGACGCGGTCGCCCTCCTGCGCGACGAGGTCGAACCCGAGCGTGTCGAGCACGCTGGCGGTCACGAAGGGGTTCGTCGAGTGGAGCGTGACGCCGTGGATGCCGCGAATCGCGCGCTCGGCGGGGACCGGACCGTCGGCCCACGGTTCGACCGACGACTCGCCGGTGACGAGTTCGAGGTCGGTGCCGTCGGGGTCGGAAAACCGGATGACCGTCTCGTCGAACCGCTCGAACGGGCCGTCGACGTCGACGCCGCGGTCGGCGAGGCGGTCCATCCAGTAGTCGACGGCGTCCGGCGGAATCACGAGCGACGCGGTCCGAATCTGCGGCGTGCCGGGTCGCCCCGGTTCCTCGGCGGGGTACGGGAAGAACGTCAGGGCCGTTCCGGGCGAACCGGTCTCGTCGCCGTAGAACAGGTGGCGCGTGAACTTCTCGTTGAAGTTCACCGTCTGCTTGACGAGGCGCAGGCCGAGCGTCGTCGCGTAGAAGTCGACGTTCGCCTGCGCGTCGCGGACGATTCCCGTGATGTGGTGGATTCCGGCGGTGTCTGTGAGCATCGAGTTGGGCGGGGTGTCTCGGTGGATGGGTGGGTGGTGGGTGATGGTGGCGGCGTTGGTGCGGTGACGGTGGGGGCGGGGTTCGATATGGCGGGTACGAGAGTCGCGGGAGGGCGGTCAGCGACCGATGGTGCCCTGCCGGGTGACGGGCGCGTCGGGGTCTATCAGGAACGCGACCACGGTGGCGTCCTCCTCGGCGGTGAGCGTGACTCCGGCGTCGTCGACGAGCAGGCCGCTTTCGGTCTTCCCGAAGCGCGTTCCCGCGGCCTCGACCGCGCCGTCGAACACGTAGAAGTACGTGTCGCGGCCCTCGATTTCGGGGAGGTCGGCGCTCGACCCGGCGTCGAGACGGAGGTCGAAGAGGTCCACTTCGTTGCGGACGAAAAGCGGTGCGTCGGACCCTTCAGGGCCGAACAGGTGTCGCCACTCGCCCTCGACGGGGGCGTCGATGGGTTCGTGTTGGATGTTCGGCTCCAGCCCGAGGCTGTGGGGCCGGACGAACATCTGGAGCATCCGGAGCGGCGGGTCGTCCGCGCGGGTGAACTCCTCGTGCCAGAACGTCTCGCCCGCGTTCATCACCATCAGGTGGTCGGCGTCGGTGACGAGGTCGTTGCCGTCTTGGTCGCCGTGGCGCATCACGCCGGCGGGCACCCACGAGATGATTTCCTCGTCTCGGTGGGGGTGCATCGCGATGTGGGTATCTGGGTCCATGAACGACTCGACGATGGTCGCGAGCGGGCCGTAGCCGTGGTCCGCGTGGTCCGGGAGGGCGCGGCCGGGGAAGTTGAAGTAGGTCCGGAACTTCCCCTGATTCTGGGAGACGTCGGTGCGCTCCGCCTTGTAGAGCTTCGTCTCGGAGCCGACTTTCATTACGTGCGCACCTACGCGTCGAATCTATATACCTTCTCGGCGACGTGACCGAAAGCGGGTGACGTCGGTGTTACTGGGCTCGGGAACCGAGACCGTTGACGAATGGCTGGCCGCGAGTCTGCGGGGCTCACGAGACGGCGAGAGTCTGGTTCCGCGTCGACCGCTCAGGTGACAACGGTTTTCTTCGTGACAACCAACGTGATAGTCGACATGGAGACAAGTCGGTGGACGCCACGGCGAGGCTGGCTGTTCGTCGCGCTGAGTGGTATCGTCGCGGCCGGAATCGTCTACGTGTTTGGCCCGTCCGACTCGGGTGTCCTCGCATCGGTCGCGGTTGGGAGCGTGGTCAGTCTCATGTTCGCGGTCGGTCACGTGGTCTCGAACGAGCGGGTGAAACAGACGCTCCTCGATTTGCTGTCGCTTCTGCCCTGAGGTCGTCCCCGCTACGCGACCCTGCGCGACTCTGCGCGACCCACGGCGTCACCACCCCTGCCGCAGTACGAAGGCGGCGTGTCCGACCACGGCGAGCAGGAAGGGAACCGAACCGGCGGGCCAGACGAAGACGGTGCCGAGCGGAATCGCACCCAATAAGAGAGCGGTCACGACGAACCGAACCCACACCCAATCGGCAGATTTCGGCGTCGAATCCGCGGAAATCGAAACGTCGTACTGACGGAGCGTCTCGCGGAACCGTGGTTCGAACTCGTCCGGAACCAGAAACATGGTGGGCTTGTTGACGAACGACTTCCCGTAGTACAGCCGGACTGCAGTCTGGTCGCCGAGCGTCACGAATCGGGCAGTTTCGACGTCCGAAAGCGAGGTCGTCACGTCCGCGTCGCTCCGAAACAGCGAGGGGTCGCCCATGTGGTAGGTGCTTTCGAGTTCGCCGTCGCCGCCGTCGACCGCGACGCGCATGCCGATGAACCGTTCCGAACTCTGGAGGACTGCCGTCAGTACCACCGCGCAGTACATACTGTACACGAACGGGCCGCTGTCACCGGCGAGCGCCCCGAAAATCAGTAACGCGACGGGGACGACGGCGAACACGCTCCACCACAACACGCGGCCGAAATCGATGCCGTTGCACGCGATTCGCTTCGGGAGTTCCCGAAGCCCGGCCATCCCCGCGGTCCACGTTACGACGGCCTCGTTCTCGTCTGGGTGTGTCACCGTTAGTGTCCTTCAAAATCGGCCGGCATATAGCTCTCACCACATCGCCGAGGAGGGATTATACGGCTCGGCACCGATTGGGAGGTATGGCTATCGTCGCGGAGATCCTCCTATCGTCGGACGTCCTCCCGCTCGTCAAACTGGCTCGGTCGCTCCCGAGTCGAGAGATTTCGCTCTCGCAGATGATTCGGCTCGAGGATTCGAAGTACATCTTCATGGTGAGTGTCGAAGCGGACGCGAGAGACGCGTTCGAGGCCAAGGCCGTCGAGCAACCGGAGGTCGTCGACGTGCGGCCCGTCGGTGAGACGCCGGACGGCTGGTTCTATCAGGTCATCACCGAGCGGGCATCCGACGTTCTCGAGTCGCACGACCCCACGCAGTTCGAGGGGGTGTTGATGGAAGCGATTATCACCGGCGAGGGGTGGATAGAACGGAAGATGTTCGCCGACTACGACGCGCTCAGCACGCTTCGGGACCGCTGTCAAGTGTACGGGCTTCCCTTCGAACTCCTCAACATCTCTTCGGACCCCGAACACCCCGATGAACGGGCGCAGTTCGGCCTGACCGACAGACAGTACGAGGCCATGAGGCTCGCCTTCTCGCTCGGGTACTACGACACGCCGCGGACCGCATCGACGGCCGAGGTCGCAGCGGAACTCGGTATCTCGGCACCCGCGCTCTCGGACCTGCTCCGACGGGCAGAACACAGGCTAATCAGTCAGACGATTGCCAACGGACACATCCTCAATCCGATTGCCAGTCGGTGACGGCTTCGACTGCGGTCTCCGGACGGGACAGATATAGCGGAGGGACCGAACTCGGCGGTCAGTACGGTAACTTCGACCCGCGTCGGTGAGACGACCGGGCGAGTGTTAGTTCGCCGCGAGCAGGGGTTGGTCGAACGAGACGCCGGTGAGTTCTTCGGAGACCTCCCACAGCCGTTGGGCGGTGTCCACGTCGTAGGACTGTTCGCTCGACTCCTGTACTTCGGGAGTGCCGCGCATGTTGCGGAACCCGTCGGGGCCGACGTACTCGCCGCCCTCGATGTCCGGGTCGGTCGCGGCGTAAACCATCGCCAGCGCCCCCTGTTCGGCGCTCTGGGCGATAACGGCGTTCGCGAGTTGCATTATCCAGAGGCGGAGCCGAGACCCCGACTGTTCGGGACCGCGCCGCTGGAGGTTCGTCGCGGCCCATCCGGGGTGGCAGGCGACGCTCTTGACGGTCGCGTTCGCCGAGCGAAGCCGCCGGTCGAGTTCGTACGCGAATATGAGGTCTGCGAGTTTCGACTGCCCGTACGCGCCCCACGCGCTGTAGGACTGCTCGCCTTGGAGGTCGTCGAAGTCGATTTCGCCGTTCCTGTGTGCCACGCTACTCTGCGTGACGACGCGCGTCTCTCCGGGGGTGCGGTTCAACACGGGGAGGAGGTGACCGGTGAGCGCGAAGTGCCCGAGGTAGTTCACGCCGAACTGGTACTCGAACCCCTGTTCGGTCTCCTTCCGCGGGATGGCCATCACGCCCGCGTTGTTACAGAGGACGTGCAGTTCGTCGTACGTCGACGTGAACCAGTCGGCGAACGCCGCCACCGAATCGAGGTCGGCGAGGTCGAGTTCGTGAACGACCAGCGATGCCTCGGGAAGGTCGGCTTCGATTTTCCGTTTCGCCTCCTCACCGCGTTGGGTGCTCCGACACGCCATCACGACGTGTGCGCCCCTCTCGGCGAGCATCTTCGTCACTTCGAAGCCGAGTCCGCTGTTCGCGCCCGTCACCACGACCGTTCCGATGTCGTCGGCGAAACCACCTGCGACGTCGGCCGAACCCGTTGAATTGTTTCGTTCAGACATTGCTTCTATTTAAGCGAAGAGAGAATATACAAACTGTGCTAACCAGTTAGCCCATTTATAAACTGCAGTCGCCGTTCCGGTGCTTATTCGCCAGTTACGCACGCGTCGCTTCGGCACGGCGCGGTTCCTCGTCCGGCGGCACAGACGGCTACGTTCTCCCACCGTGGACCGACCGCACTCTTAAACGGGCTTTTCAGTTAGCATCGAACCCATGTTGGTGGACGTACAAATACGGGTGAGGCAAATACATGGAGATAACAGACGGCTGTACGCTACCGTCGTACGAAGGACCCGAGGAGTATTTCACCGGAAGCACCCGAATCGACCCTCTGTTCGACGCACAAGACGCGTCCAGCGCCGCGGCGGCGAGCGTCACGTTCGAACCGGGCGCGCGTACCGCGTGGCACACTCACCCGCTCGGTCAGCGCCTCATCGTGACGAGCGGCTGTGGCCTCGTTCAGCGCGAAGGTGGCGAGATTACGCAGATCCGAGCGGGCGACGTGGTCTGGTTCCCGCCGGGCGAAAAGCACTGGCACGGCGCGTCGCCGGACAAGGCGATGACCCACATCGCAGTTCAAGAAGAACAGGACGGCGAGGCCGTCACCTGGTTGGAGCACGTCTCCGACGAGGAGTACGGTCCGGCGTCTGAGTAACCGCCGCGACGACTAGGTCCACACCAGACCCGTCCCCAGCAACTCGGCGAGTGGGCATCGTTTCGAGCGCCCACTTTCACACGCACCGTACAGATATCAGCACGTTCAGCGACTTCTCGAGCATAATCTCTGTAGTGCAACCGATGAGCGTGGTACGTGTCCACGAGTACGGGAGCCCGGATGCCCTCCGATACGAGGACGTGGAAATTCCGGTGCAGGCTCCCGACGAAGTGCGCGGCGGAAGGGTTCGTCTCACCGAACTACCTCGCCTGCCACGCCCCATCACCGAATTTAAAAGGTACTTAAAGACGCATTACAGATAGCACTAACGACAACACGTTCACTCGCCTCCTTCTAGTTGATGTCGATAGAATCAGATTCGAACCTGCTAGCGGGAAAAACCGCAGTCATCACGGGCGCGAGCAAGGGTATCGGGAAGGCCATCGGAGAACTCTTCGCCGAGGAAGGTGCCTCCGTGGTGCTTACTGCTCGTAGCGAGGAGACCCTGAACGAGACGGTGGACGAAATCACGTCCGCCGGCGGGGAGGCGATTGGCGTCGTCGCCGACGCCGCCGACCCCGATTCGCCAGAGATGGTGTTCGACAGGGCGATCGACGAGTTCGGCCAAGTGGACATCATGGTCAACAACGCCGGCTTCGGCGAGATGGTCAGCATCGAGGACACGACCGACGAGCACTTCGAGCGGGTCCTCGGAGTCAACCTCGTCGGCGTCTTCCGCCACTCCCGCGAGGCCGCCCAGCACTTCATCCCGCGGGGCGAGGGCGTCATTATCAACGTGTCGTCCGTGAACGGTAACACGCCTGTCAACGGCGTGTCCTACACGACGAGTAAGGGTGCTGTGAACACGATGACGAAGCACCTGGCCATGCGGTTTGCCGGCACCGGCATCCGCTGTAACGCCATCGCGCCCGGCGTGACCGACACCGAGGCCGCCAGAGCGTGGAAGAGTGGCGAGCAAGAGGGCGACGACACGATGATGGAAGTCACGGAGAAGTACGTCAACCTAGACGTCCCCGAGACGGAACCGCTCGACCAGGCGTACGCCGCGCTCTATCTGGCGAGTGACATGGGGAAGGCGGTCTCGGGTCAGGTACTGCAAGTCGATAACGCCGGGTGGCTGTGACCACGGACTCCCACCGTCGCCATCGATATCTACCTCAGCAGACAAAGAGAGGACAATGACTACCTGGAAACCGGACGAACTGCGCGAAATCGTGGAGTCCGACGACCTGCACGTCGCGCCGTTCCGCGAGGACGGGGAGACGTACGGCACCCCAACGTGGATTTGGTCCGTCCGGGTCGATGGCGACCTCTACGTGCGGGCCTACAACGGACGAGACTCCAGTTGGTATCAGGCCGCAGTCCGCGAGAACGCGGGTCGTATCGAGGCCGCCGGTCTGACGAAGGAGGTCGCCTTCGAGTCGGTCTCCGGGCCGATTAACGACCGCATCGACGAGGCCTATCAAGAGAAGTACGATGGAAGCCAGTACCTGAGCGCGATGGTGAGCGAGCGCGCACGCTCGGCAACGGTCAAGATCACGCCCCGCTGACGCTGACTGCCGAGCGCGCCCGTTGAACGACTCGCTAGCCGGTTCCGGGCCTTCTCGAAGGTTCCGGTGCTGAAATCAAAACACGTTGACACTCTGGGTCCGAAGCAGAAGTCTTACCACTAGCAACCGAGTTCGATGTAGTAGCGGGATGGGATAGCCAGGAGATTCCGCCGGGCTCATAACCCGGAGATCGGTAGTTCAAATCTACCTCCCGCTATGGTTTTGCCGACCTCAACTCCTGAGCGCCGAGTCTCGGCTCGGCGCGACCCACGAGGTCGGCTCATAGCTCAGTAGAGTTGAACCAGAGGGTCGAGCGAAGCGTCGCGGCCGAGCTTCAACTCACTCCGCCTATCGAGAAACGGGCGGTTTCAGAACGAGATTCCCGGACGCTCAGTCATCGGTCAACGCACTACGCTTCTCGGCGACGACCGACCCGACTGCCGACCGCAACGCCTTCCAGTCGACTCGACCGGAATCGAGTCGCGAGTACTCCTCTCGGACGATGATCTCGAACACGCGTGCGTGAACGTCGGCGGTCGCGGGCGATTGTTGGGCCGCTTCGACGGCTTCGAGAGCCCGGCTGACTCGCGCGTCGGTGACGAGGTCGTCGGCGATTGCTGTCGGCTCCCCTCGTATCGGCTCGTGGTCGTCCATCTCGTCGAGGACGGGGCCTCGGATGAGTGCGCGTCCACCACGTCTGTTCTCGACGATAACCCCTGCGGCGGGGCCGTCGTACCACGCGGAGTCGGGGATTTCGATCCGCTCGGGATGGAAGTCCCGGACGTTCAGTTCCTTCTGGAAGGTGTTTAGCGGCGTCAGACCCAACCGTTCGAACACCCGCTCGGCTTTGTCGATGGGGAACAGTCGCTCTTTGGTCCCGTTCCAGATGGTCCAACCGAGAACTGGTGGCATTCGCTCCCAATCGTAGTCGATGCCGACGTGACACGGTGCGACGCCGAAGAAGACGTACGCCGCCGGGTCATCGACCGCATCGTGGAACGCATCGCGGTCGAACCGCTCTCTGACGTGCCGAACGGCGAACTCGTACGGCGGTGGCACGTCGTCGAAGCCTCGGTCTCGGTCGCCGAACAGCAGGCGACCCGACGGCTTCATCTGAAACCGCAACCGGGGACCAGCGACGTACTCACGGAGCCACAGGTGACCGCTCGACAGCAACTCCTCGGGGGAATCTTCGAGCAGCGGCGTCGTCGGATACGGTCTCACGAGTAGATAGCTTCCACGACGAGACGGATAGTCTTGGTGTGCGCGCTGGCACACCGTGCACACCGTGTGCCGCGTTTCGAGCACCGGTTAGGAGTTCTCGTGGACTGTCGGGGGGTCTCTCAACATACTCTCATACTTAATCATTTGGAAGAATGTACACCGTTGGACACCGAGACCGGTATTTAACCGACCCGGTCAGAAACACCCCTTATGACTGATAGCTCGCTCGGGAAACGGCGCGATTTCCGAGACCTGTTCGACCGACTCGACGGGGTCGCGCTTTGGACGGTATCCACTCCCGGCGAGTTCGACTACATTAGCGCCGGTTTCGAAGACATCTGGGGGTTTCCGCCCGAGGAGGTCACGAACGACGTCGGGCGGTTGCTCGACGCCATCCATCCGGAGGACCGCGACCGAGTGCGGGAGAACATCTACTCCCCGGCCCGAGGACGCCCAGACCAGGCGTACGAGGGTCGCGTCGTCCAGCCCGACGGGTCGATTCGGTGGGTGCTGACGCGGCAAGTGCTTCTCCGTGACGACGACGGCGACGTCTCGGAGGTCGTCGGTATCTGCACGGACATCACGGAGCAGAAACGCCGGGAGCGGGAGTTCGAACTGCTGAATCGAATCGTTCGCCACGACATCCGCAACGACATGGGGGTCGTACTGGGGTGGACCGAGATGCTCGAGGACCACGTCGATGCCGGGGGACGCGACTACCTCCAGAAAATCCTCGACAGCGGCGAGCACGTGGTCGAACTGACGGAGGTCGCACGCGAGTACGTGGAGACAATCGCATCGAACGACAGCCTCACCGTCGGGTCGGTCCCGCTTCGCCCGGTCCTCGAAACCGAGCTATCGCTCCGCGAGGAGTCCTTTCCGGAGGCGACGTTCGTGGTCGAGGGAACGCTCCCCGACGTCGAGGTCGCCGGAGACAGCATGCTCAGCTCGGTGTTTCGAAACCTCCTGAACAACGCGGTCCAACACAACGACACGGACGCGCCGCGCGTCGTGGTCTCGTGTGCAGTCCGAGACGACGACGTCGAGATTCGAGTCGCCGACAACGGGCCGGGAATCCCGGACGACAAGAAAGATATCGCGTTCGGGAAAGGAGAGCGAGGCCTCGGAAGTCCCGGCACGGGCATCGGGCTCTACCTCGTCGACACCTTGGTCACGCAGTACGGCGGCGAGGTCTGGGCCGAAGACAACGAACCGACGGGGAGCGTCTTCGTCGTCGAACTCCCCCGAACCGACTGACCCGCCGGTACACCTGAAGGGATTATCACGCTCGCCGACCGAGAACGGGTATGCAGTTGTTGGCCGGGCCGACGAGGGCGTCCGAGAGCGAGGCTGTGACGGCTCTGAACGGAGGCCGAACGGAGGTGTCGGTGGCGTGACCGAGGAGTCGCTCCCCTCCGAGTACCTCTCGCCGCTCGCCACGCTCGTCGACGAGGTGCTTGCGGGGGTCGGTTACGAGATGGCCGCCGCCACCGACGCCATCGACGACGCCGTGCCCGGTTACGGCGGCCTGTTCGACCCCACGACGACCCCGGGCGAGTTGCGGCGCGCGCTCGATGAACTGCTGGCGTCGGAACTCGCTCAACCGCCCGTCTCTGAGCCGACCGACGACTCGTTCATCCTGTACGTCGACGGCAGTTCGCGCGGCAACCCCGGCCCGGCGGGTGCGGGCGCGGTCATCATGGACTCGGGAGAGACCCAACTCGCCCGACTCGGCCGTCCCGTCGGCTCCCGGACGGGGAACAACACCGCCGAGTACGTCGCGCTCCAACTCGGGCTTTCCGAACTCCTGGCTCGTTACGAGCCACACAGCGTGGAGGTGCGAATCGATTCGATGACCGTCATCCGAGACATCTGGGGTGGCTCCGACCCGACAGAATCGGGTGTCGACGCGTACAGCGAGGCCATCGCCGCGGCACTAGCGAGCGTTCCGAACCACCGCTACACGCACCTGGCCGACAGCGACCCGAACCCCGCCGACGCTCTGGCGACGGTCGGTGCCGATATCGCGGCGCTGGGCCCCGGATAGCGACGACACACAGTCTCTCCCCCGAGCGAGTCGCTGACTACCCGAGTTCATTTCACGAAAGAACAATTTTGACAGTCCGGACAGAGGGCTAGTCGTGCCCTCCGAGACAATCTGGTGGCCTCGACACTCAATTCTATATAGCGACATACAGTTTACTTACTTATCTCGTGAATTAGCCAGTATATTGCTAATCCTCATTGTCTGTGTGCGACAACGACGCAACAAAAAGTATCAACCAATCAGCTACTAACGTCTATCTGGCGAAATCGGGACTCACAGAATCATCGACGGGTCGGGAGTCCGCCCTCCTCTGTCACTTCGCCGGTCAGATGCGCCAGTTCAGCGAGAACGAGTCGTTCGTCGCGGTATCGTTCGTTCCGGTCGTGCTGTTGGTCGTCCCGTTCGTCGTGTTCGAAGTCGCCTTCGTCTGCTCGGCCGGCGTACCCGTCTCGGCTGTGACGGTTCCACTCGTGAGTTCGCCCAGCGGTGCCTGGATGGCATAGCTCGGCGTCTCGACCTGAATGGTGCTCTGGGCGTCGACCTGCACGAACTTCAGTTCGAGCGCGTACTTCGCGTGACCGTTGAGGGAACGTCCCGAGACAGCGCGAAACGGTTGTTCGAAGACGTGTGGGCGCTCGTGGCCGACGAGAGGCCGACGCTCACCGCCTGACCGCGTACTGCTCTACACTCACACTTGCACCAGCGAGGGGGCGGGTGAGCACAACACACATATCGGCTCGCTCCGAATCACGGCCCGAAACCGTGGGACACGAAGACGGGGGCCCGACCGCGTACGACGCTATCGAAACCGGCGACGAACTGGTGAGCTGGTCGCGGACGTACTGCCGCCACGCGGCGAGCCAATACGAGTTCGACGTGGACTTACACCGGGTCCGATGGGAAGTGTCTACTCGCGCGAAACGGCGGGCGGCG
>NZ_LOPW02000006.1:168592-252990 GCF_001469875.2 Haloferax marisrubri
GGTGAAGACCCCGAACGTCGAGGGTGCGACGGTCGGAGAGCCGAGAGAGTGGACCGGTGCGTCGTCGCAGTCGGCCGAACTCGACATCGCGCCGACGTGTACCATGTCGCTGTCGTGGCGGGCGTTCGAGTCGTTCGACCGCGGGGAGTGGACCGCAACGCTCCGGCACGAACTCGTCCACGTCGAGCAGTTTCAGGCGTTCGGCGCGACCGACCACGGCCCGGCGTTCAAGCGCCGCGCCGAGGCGGTCGACGCGCTGGTTCGCGTCCGCCGGTTCGCCGAGCCGAAGTACACCCTCACCTGCGAGGCCTGCGGCGCGGACGTGGCCTACCGTTACCGCGAGTGCAAACTCGTCCGCGAGTCGTCGGCCTACCGCTCCGCGTGTTGCGAAGCGCCGCTGAACTGTCGAACGCGGCAGGAGTAGCAGGTGGAAGGGGCGTCCGACCGCCCGACGACTACCGACTCGGCGGGTGCGCCCGCGCCTCCCGAATCGCCACGAAGGCGACGGCGAGGACGAACACGAGCGCCAGGAAGAACTCGACGCCGGGAACGGTCCCGGCGACGGCCCAGACGTACACGTCCTCCGCACCGAGGATGACGAACAGCGCGACGAGAATCGCCACGCCGGTTCGACCGATACCCAGTCTCATACCTCGGTCTTGCCACCGCGACAACATAAGCGTTGGAGGGGACTTCCGCCGCGCGAGAGACGGCTGTATTGTTCGTCACCTCGAATACTACTCTTCCGTCGAACTCGCCCGGATTAGCTTTTCGTCTCAAATCGAAGCGAGAGTGACAATACAATCATTCACGTCTAATTCAAAAACATCCGAATAAGAAAGTCCGATAAATAAGAAATTATGACATACAATAATGTTCTCGTTTTACAATTCTATCGCCAATATCTGAGGGCGAGAGATAGACGCAGAGGCCGACGTAATCGGGATACTGTGCCGCGTTCGGATGTCGCACCGCTCTCGCGTCGCTCCCGCGAGAGGAGACTATTTACCGCGCGAGCGTGACCGAAGCGCAGTAACGAACCCATGCGACACGTCCCAGGAACCTTCTCGATAGCGGCGCGCGACCCCGAGGCGAACGTCTTCGGCGCGGCGGTGACGACCGGCACGGTCGCCGTCGGCGCGACCTGTCCCTACGTGAGCGCCGGCGGCGCGGCGGTCACGCAGTCGTACACGAAGACCGAACACGGCCGCGACGCGGTCGCCCGCGCGGAAGACGGCGAGGCCATCGACGACGCCTTCGAAACGCTCCTCGACGGCGACGACCACGTCGCGTACCGGCAGGTCCACGGCGTCGGTGCGGGCGGCGAGTTCGCCTTCACCGGCGGCGAATGCGTCTCGTGGGCCGGCCACCGCGTCGCCGACGACTACACCGTCGCTGGCAACATGCTCGCCGGCGAGGCGGTCGTCGAGGCGACCGCCGAGGCCTACGAATCCGCCGACGGCGACATGGCCGAGCGACTCGTCTCGGCGCTCGAAGCCGGCGAGGCCGCGGGCGGCGACGACCGCGGCGAGATGAGCGCCGCGCTGCTCGTCCACGCGCCGACGCCGGAGTTCTACCACAACCTCCGGGTCGACCTCTCCGACGAACCGGTGTCCGACCTGCGCGACCTGCTCGCGGAGGCGCGGCGCGCGAAAGCCCAGATTCGACGGGAGACGGACGCGCAGTTCGGCGACTACCCAGACGAGATTCTCGACTTCGGCGTCAAGTACTGAGTCGACTGCGGCGTCAAATACTGAGAAGAGACCGCGCGGGCGGCGTCAGTCCGAGTCGGCCGGACTGGTCTCCGCGCGCTTCGACGGCGTGATAAAGGAGTCACGCTGGCTCATCTCCTCCTCGGAGAGGTGACAGGAGATGTAGTGGTCACCGCCGTCGACCGCTTCGAGTTCCGGGAGGTCCTGCTCGCAGACGTCGCCAATTTTCTTCGGGCAGCGCGTCTGGAACGGACAGCCCGACGGCGGGTTGATGGGGCTCGGAACGCTCCCCTCAAGCAAGATGCGGTCCGTCTCGCGGTCCGGGTTCGCGTGGGGAACCGCGGACAGGAGGCTCTCCGTGTAGGGGTGGAACGGCGGCGAGAACACCTGCTCGATGCTCCCGAACTCCGCTATCTTCCCGAGGTACATCACGGCCACGCGGTCGCAGATGTGCCGGATGACGCCGATGTTGTGCGAGATAAACAGGAACGAGATGTTCTCGTCTTCCTGAATCTCGTTCAGGAGGTTGAGAATCTGCGCCTGCACGCTCACGTCGAGCGCCGAGACGGGCTCGTCGCAGACGATGAGCTTCGGTTCGACCGCGAGCGCGTGCGCGATGGCGACGCGCTGTTGTTGGCCCCCGGAGAACTCGTGGGGGTACTTGCTCGCGGCGGCCCGCGAGAGGCCGACGCGTTCGAGCAGGTCGCCCACGCGTTCGCGCTTTTCATCGCCGGTGGCGATGCCGTGTTTCTCCATCGCGCGCCCGACGATTTGGCCGACGGTCTTCCGCGGGTTGAGCGAGCTCTGGGGGTCCTGGAATATCATCTGCATCTCGCGGCGCAGACTCCGAATCTCCGAGGAACCGAGTTCGTGGAGCGGCTGGCCCTCGAAGTACACCTCGCCGTCGGTCGGTTCGAGGAGCCGGAGCGCGGTGCGAGCGACCGTGGACTTCCCGCAGCCGGACTCGCCGACGAGCCCGACGGTCTCGCCGGGGTAGACGTCGAAGCTCACGTCGTCGACGGCCTTGACGTGCCGCCGTTCGACGGTCGGTAGGCCACCGCCCTCCCACGAGAGGTGGACGTTGCCGAAGACGCCCTCGCCGGCGTCGAAGTACTTCTTCAGGTTCCGCACTTCGAACAGCGGCTCGCCGCTGCGGTCGATGTCGCGGCGGCCGGTCCCGGCTTCGGGGACCGTGCTCTCCGAGAGGTCGAGGTCGGCGGCGTGGAGACACGCCGCGCGCGACGAGTCGTCGCCGACGGCGTCGAGCGACGGGTCGCCGCCGGTCCGACACGCCTCGGTGGCGTGGGGACACCGCGGCGCGAAGTTACAGCCGCTCGGGAGGTTCCCGAGGTCGGGCATCGCGCCGTCGAGCGTCGGCAGTTCGTCGTAGTCGGTGTCGACCTCCGGGATGGAGTCGATGAGCGCGCGGGTGTAGGGGTGTCGCGGGCGGTCGAACAGGTCGCCGAGTTCGGCCGTCTCCACGAGGTTCCCGGCGTACATGACGCCGACGTGGTCACACGTCTGGGCGACGACGCCGAGATTGTGGGTAATCATCAGCACGGCCGTCCCCTCGCGCTCCTGCATCTCGTTGAGCAGGTCGAGAATCTTCGCCTGCGTCGTCACGTCGAGCGCGGTGGTCGGCTCGTCGGCGATGATGAGGTCCGGCTCGCAGGAGAAGCCGATGGCGACGAGGACGCGCTGGCGCATCCCCCCGGAGAACTCGTGGGGGTAGTCGTCGATGCGCTCTTCGGCGTCCGGGATGCCGACGTCGTCCATCGATTCGATGGCGAGCTGGCGTGCCTCTGACTTGGAGACGTCCTGATGGCGGCGAATCGTCTCCGTGATCTGCTCGCCGACGGTCATCACCGGGTTGAGCGACGACATCGGGTCCTGCGGAATCATCGCGATGCGGTTGCCGCGGATGTCGCGCATCTCGGCTTCCGTCTTCTGCAGGAGGTCTTCGCCGTTGAATACGACTTGCCCGCCGGTGATTTCGCCGGGCGAGTCGATGAGGCGCATGAGCGACCGCGCCGTCACGGACTTGCCCGCGCCCGACTCGCCGACGAGACCCATGGTCTCGCCGCGGTCGAGCGAGAACGACACCTCGTTGGAGGCGACGATGGGGCCGCTGTCGGTGCGGAACTCGGTTCTGAGTCCGCGCACGTCGAGCAGCGGGCCGTCGTCGGCCTCGCCGTCCGTCGCAGTAGTGGGAGCACTCATTCTATCGCCTCCACTTTGGGGTCGAGCACGTCACGCAGTCCGTCGCCGAGCATGTTGAACCCGACGACGGCGATACCGATAGCCAACGCGGGGAACAGCAACATCCACGGCGCGGTCTCCATGAAGCCGCGACCGGTGTTGATCATCAGCCCCCACGACGGCCGCGGGGGTTGCGCGCCGAGGCCGAGGAACGACAGGCTCGCCTCCGCGAGGATGGCGAACGAGACGTTCAGCGACCCCTGCACCAGCATGGGAGCCATGCAGTTCGGGAACACCTCGCTGAAGACGATGCGCGAGTCGCTCTCGCCGCGGGCGATGGCGGCCTCGACGTACGCCTCGTTGCGTTCGGCCAGCGCCGCGCTCCGCGAGACGCGGGCGATGTACGGCGTGTAGACGAACGCCAGCGCGATGATGACGTTACTCAAGTCCGGGCCGAGGACGACCAAGAGCGTGAGCGCGAGCAACACCGGTGGGAACGCCATTGCGGCGTCCATGACGCGCATCAGTATCTCGTCGGTTAACCCGCCGGCGTAGCCGGCGACGACGCCGACGACGGCCCCGACGGCGAGCGCGCCGGAGATAGCACCGAAGCCGACGTACAGCGAGATGCGACTCCCCATGACGACGCGGCTGAAGATGTCGCGGCCGAGGTCGTCGGTGCCGAACGGGTGTTCGACCGACGGGGCCTGCGAGCGGTCTTCGATGTTCGTCGCGTCGATGGGGTACGGCGCGATAATCGGCGCGAAGATGGCGACGAGCACGAGCATCACCACGATGGAGAAGCCGAGCATCGCCTTCGTGTTGCTTCGGAACTTCCGGACGAACCGGGCGATACGGTCGCGCTGTGACTGCGTGATGGTGAAGCGACCGCGTTCGGTCTCTTGTTCGGTCGCCATCAGTCGTCACCTCCGTAGCGGATGCGCGGGTCGAAGTACGCGTACAGCAGGTCTGCGGCGAAGTTCGAGAACATGTAGATGAGTGCGACCACGAGGATACACCCCTGAATCAGGGGGATGTCGCGGCTCTGAATCGCGGTCAGCGTCAGCCGACCGATGCCGGGCCAGAAGAACACCTCTTCGAGCACGACGACCCCGCCGAACGCGTAACTGAACTGGAACGCGATGACCGTGATGACGGGGATGATTGCGTTCTTGAGCGCGTGTCGGAGGACGATGACCCGTTGGCTCATCCCCTTCGCACGCGCGAGATTGATGTACTCCTCGCTGAGCACCTCCAGCATCGACGACCGGGTCATCCGCATGATGTAGGCGGTGAGCGCGAAGCCCATCGCCCCCGCGGGGAGGACGAGTCGCGTGAGCGACCCGACGAGGTCCTCGCTCGGGGAGACGTACCCCCCGGTCGGAAAGAGGTTCAGCCAGACGGCGAACACCAGGATGAACACCAGTCCCCACAGGAAGATGGGCATCGAGATGCCGACGAAGGCGAACATCGAAGCGCTCACGTCGGGCGCTTCGTTCTGGTTGACGGCGGCGTAGACGCCGAGCGGAACCGACAGCACGACAGCGACGAGCGTCGCGGCGACCGCGAGCATCATCGACCGCGGCAGGCGCTCGGCGATGAGCTGTGCCACGGGCTCGCCGAACCGGAGCGATTCGCCCATGTTCCCCTGGAGGAGCCCGACGACCCAGTCGATGTACTGCACGTACAGCGGGCGGTTGAGTCCCAGTTGGGTTTGGAGCGCTTCGAGCGATTGTTCGGTCGCGTTGGGGCCCAAGATGAGCAGGGCCACGTCACCGGGCAGGATGTTGGTGACGGCGAAGGCGATGAGCGTGACGAAGAACAGCGTCACCGCCATGAACCCGACGCGCCGAAAGACGTAGTTGTACATCGACATTGTGTGGAATCTCTGTTAGCGGTCGAGCCAGTTGTCGCCGAACTGTAGCGTCGACCCGTCGGGCGCGCCGATGTCGCCTTTGTACTGCGAGGCGGCTCCGTAGAGGCTCGGCTGCCACCACAGGAAGAGGTGACCGGCGCGCTCCTCGTGGAGAATCTCCGTCGCCTGGTGGTAGAGGTCGGCGCGCTCCTGTTCGTCGTAGATGGTTCGCGCCTCCTCGACGAGCGCGTTGTAGTCCTCGTTCACCCAGTTGGTGAAGAAGAACGCGCCGTTGGGGTGCAGGAACTTGTAGAACGACACGTCGGGGTACCAGAGCGCGAGGTAGGAACTCGTCGTCGCCTGGAAGTCGCGGTTGGAGTAGACGTCCGAGAGCCACGTACTCCACGTGATCTGCTGGATTTCGAGGTTGATGCCGACCTCGGCGGCGTCGGCGGCGATGACCTCCGCGGCCTGCACCTGCGTCGGGTAGGACTGCGGAATCTTGAACGTCGCCGTGAAGCCGTCGGACATGCCGGCGGCGTCGAGGTGCTCTTGGGCCTTGTCGAGGTCACGCGGGCGCGGTTCGATGTCCGGGTTGACCCACGGACTGCCGGGCGTCGCGGGGGACGCGGTGGTCTGGCCGGTGCCGTAGAGGGCCGCCTCGGCGACCTTCTCCTTGTCGATGGTGTAGTCGAGCGCGAGGCGGGCGTCCTTGTTGTCGAAGGGAGCCACGTCGCAGTTCAGGCCGAGGTAGACGAGCGATTTCGGGAACTGCTTTTCGAACCGAACGTCGGGGGCCTGCTCGACGCGGGAGACGTCCTTCGGCGCGATGCCGTTGATGAAGTCGTACTCGCCGGCGAGGAACGACTGGAGACGGACGCTCGGGTCCGGCACCTCGCTCTTGACGATGGTGTCGATGAACGGGCCGTCCTCGTCGGACGCGCCCCAATAGTCCTCGTTGCGCGACATCGTGAACGAGGTCTCGATTTCGCGGCTCTCGAACACGTACGGGCCGGTCCCGATGGGTTCTTCGACCATGTCCTTCTCGGCGTTCTCGGCGGGCATGACCGACAGTTCCGCCGTCGCCATCTTCGCGAGGAACGGCGCGAAGGGTTCGGTGAGTTGGACTTCGAAGGTGTAGTCGTCGGGAGCGCGAAGCTCCTCGACGTAGTCGAAGAAGCCGGTGGCGAGGTAGTCGCCGTTCTGGACGCGCTCGTAGCTCGCCAGCACGTCCTCGGAGGTCATCTCCTTGCCGTTGTGGAAGGTGACGCCCTGCCGGAGGTTGAACGTCAGGAGCGTGTTGTCGTCGGACTGCTCCATCGACTCCGCGAGGTGCGGCTGGATGGAGTAGTCGTCCTGCAGCGCGACGACTTCCTCGTAGATGTTCTCCAGAACGCGCTTGGAAGCCGCCGAAGTGTCGATGTGCGGGTCGAGGCCCTGCACCGGCACCGCGCCGCCCCACTGGAGCGTGCCGCCCTGCTTCCCGCCGCTCGCGGCGGTCGTGTCGGTGCTTTCGGTGTCGCCGCCCTCGTCCGTGGAACCCGAGTCTTCGGTCGTGCTGTCGTCCGAACCGCCGCCCGTACATCCGGCGAGCGCCACCGCACCGGTCGTCGCCGCCGCCCCGAGGAAAGTACGGCGGTCGAACCGACTGCGACGCGTGCCGTCGCCGGTGCTATCGGAGGAGTCGCTCCCCTTGCCATTCTCTTGCATACAGTCGCTCAAATCCGCTACTGTGTGATAAAAATTGTGGTTGTGTGAGTACAATCACCATATCGAGACGAGGGAAATGTAATACCAGATATAGGTTCGAGCACCGAGCGCAGAGAAACTGTGGAATGCCCAATTCTATCCCGCCACATCCGATATTACTCCCCGAATGTCAACACACCTCGTCGTAGCGACGGTCCACATCGACGACCCGCAGGCCGCTCGCAGGTGACCGAGCCGTCATCGCGGACGACTGAGCCGTCCCCGACGAGAGTCTTCGAGCGACACGGGAGGGTAGAAGAATCCCAGAACCAGAATATATGCCCTGTAACCCCCGATTTCGGAGAGTTCGCTGCTTCCCGGTACTGTCACGCATGTGACTGAATTCCAAACAATAAAATAGGGTTAGTCACGAATCCGGGAACCATGCGAGTCAATCAGCAGCGACTCCGCAGCGACATCGAGTCGAACGCGGAGTTCGGGGCCGTCCCGACAGACGAGGGTCGGGGACGGACGGTCCTGACCGGCAGCGAGGCGGACCGGCGGGCGAGAGAGTTCTTCTGCGAGCGCCTCCGGGACGCCGGTCTCTCCATCACCATCGACGAGGTCGGCAACATCGTCGGTCGGTGGGAACCAGAGAGCGCGGACCCCGACGCGGCCCCGGTCGCCACGGGAAGCCATCTCGATTCGGTCCCCGAGGGCGGCATCTTCGACGGCCCGCTCGGCGTCTACGCGGGGCTGGAGAGCGTCCGCGCGATGCAGGACGCCGGAATCGAACCCGTCCGACCCGTCGAGGTCGTCAACTTCACCGAGGAGGAGGGCCAGCGGTTCGGCGGCGGCCTCATCGGGTCGGCGGTCGCCGTCGGCGAACTGAGCGTCGAGGAGGCGCTCGACATCGAGGACGCCGACGGGATTCCGCTTGGCGACGCCCTCGCGGACATCGGCTACCGGGGCGAAGGGCGCGTCGACGCCGCGGACTGGGACTCGTGGATAGAACTCCACATCGAGCAGTCCGAGCGCCTCGAAGACGCCGCGGTCCCCGCCGGCGTCGTCACGAGCATCGTCGGCCTCTCGCGCTGTGCCGTCGAAATCACGGGCGAGGCCGACCACGCCGGGTCGACGCTCATGGACGACCGGTCGGACGCGCTCGCCGCCGCCAGCGAGTTCGTCCTCGACGTGGAGCGCGCGACGAACGAACGCAACGAGGTCTCGGAGACCGCGGTCGGAACCGTCGGTAAACTCGAAGTTTCACCGAACGCGCCCAACGTCATCGCCGGGAAAGTGGACCTGACCGTCGACATCCGCGACGTGGCGTACGACTCCATCGAGTACGTCATCGACGAGGCGGAGGCGAGTCTCGACCGCATCGAGGCCGAGCGCCCGGTCGAGGCCGCGCTCTCGCACCCGTGGGACCGCAAGCCCGTCGAGATGAGCGAGCGCTGCCGCGCCGCGCTCCACGACGCCGGGACCGATGCCGACCTCGACACCCTCGACCTCCACTCCGGGGCCGGCCACGACACCATGCACGTCGCGGCCGTCACCGACGCCGCGCTGCTCTTTGCCCCCTCCCGCGACGGCATCTCGCACAACCCCCGCGAGTGGACCGACTGGGAGGACTGCGCCGACGCGACCCGCGTGCTCGCCGGCGCGCTCGCCGACCTCGCGACCGAGTGACGACGCCGCCCGTCCGACGACTGCCGCGTTCGACGCTGTTCCGGCCGACGACTCCTTCTCGACGCCGGTTCCGATTCCGTCCCCCGAAGCCCGCTCTGTCGGCACGTTCGATTCGACTGCCACCGGTATCTCCGCGACGACCGCGTAGTCGAAACGCTCGCCGGGTCGAACGGAGATCACCCGTTAGCGCCATCAACGACCGTTTTTACTCGCGATTCGACGCGAGGCGACTCGCTCGAAACACCGCGATGTTTGTACAATGAGAACACGGGGCCTAAGTAGTCGGGTTCGACTGTTTCAGCGCCCATTTAGACGGGGTGGGTAGTTTGAGCCCTTCGAATTACGCCACTTTGCGGCAATCCCTGCGAATTTCGCGCTCATACGGAAGTGGACGTTTGTCAAATACAAACACCTATGCCGCGGGGGCTTCGAACTGGACTATGGCAGACGAACACACGACCGGTTCGCCGCGGACGCTGAAGACGGTGTCTCGTGCGTTCGATGTCGTTCGGGCGCTCGAGGAGTTAGACGGCGCGCGAGTGACCGAGTTGGCAAACCATCTGGACCTCTCGAAGAGCGTCGTCTACAACTACCTGAGCACGCTCCGGGCCGAGAAGTTCGTCGTGAAGGAAGAAGACACCTACCGGCTGTCCCTGCAGTTCCTCCTCGTGGGCGAGTACGTCCGGTACCAGAACATCCTCTACCGCATCGGCAAGCCCGAAATCGAGGAACTCGCGGAGAAGACCGGCGAGTACGCGCATCTGGCGACCGAGCAGCACGGGCTGGGCGTCAACCTCTACAAGGTGAGCGGCGAGAAGGCCGTCGGGAGCGACTACCAGGTGAACAAGCTCCAGCGCGCCGACTACCTCCACTTCTCGGCGACGGGCAAGGCCATTCTCGCGCACCTCCCGAAAGAACGCGTCGAGTGGATTATCGACCAGTACGGCCTGCCGGGCAAGACCGAGGCGACCATCACGACCCGCGAGGAACTCTTCGAGGAGTTGGAGACGATTCGCGACCGGGGCTACTCCCTCAACGACGAAGAGGAGATAAAGGGCCTGCAGGCCATCGGCGCGCCGGTGACGAACCGCCACGGGCGCGTCCTCGGCTCGATTAGCGTCTCCGGTCCCGTCCGCCGGATGAAACAGCCGGAGTACCACGAACAGCTCATCGAGAGCGTCGTCAACACCGCCAACGTCATCGAGGTCAACGTCAACATGGAAGAGTCCGACGACGACTTCCCGACGTTCAGTTAGTCGGGGCGTGTCACCCCCGACGCCGCCGCGTCGGTATCGTTCTCCCGTCGTCGACCGCCCGGCACGGTTCACAAACGGAGAACCAGCGGTCTCGACCGAGTCGCGGCCGGCGAGACGGCCACCGACGAGACGAGCGGCGGGCCGAACGGCGTTCCCGTCCCCGAATCTCGGCGTCACCGCCGGCAACGCCGCGCTCGAACTGTCGATGTCGTCCGTCGACCGAGATTGACGGTTTCGAACGTCGGACCGTCAACGCGCCCCGAAAAGTAGCGAGAACGGAACATCGTAGAAGCGACACACAAAAACGAATGTTCGGTAGGATTGACCATATAAGAACACGAACCAGGTATCGGTGAGAGATAGTTTAATCGTACGCCACATTCCAGCTAGTCTCCAAAATTTTCTGTCGCAGCCGGGACACCCCACCGAAGGGGCGGACGGCGACCACCATCCATCGGTCGAGAGCCCAACAGCCATGACACAAGTAAGAGTGTAATGCAAGTGTCCACGGCAGTCGCGGGTCGGCTGTCGTGTACGGACGACTGAGACAGGCTGAACACGGCCTTCGGACCATCTTAGAAATGTGTTTATCAAGCAATAATGCGGAGCGTCAAACAGGTCGTCGAGTGTGGTCAGAATTCACGGTGGAATCAGAGAGTGAGAGGTTCGGTGAAAATCCGGTTCAGTCGCCTCTATTGAGCGTGAGAATGTACAATTTGTAAAAATTGTAAAAATTATATAATTTTCGTGCTATACAGTCGCGGGTCGAGCAGTCGAGTAGCGCCGTTAGAAATGTATTAGTTATGCAAGAATGCGTTGGGAAGACAGCGCGGTTCGAGGTGGGGTCGGCCTCACTCCGGGCCGTCGGTAGTGGGACCGTCGGCATCTTCAGCGTCAGGTTCGGGGTCGAGCGGCCGTCGGACCACGAGAACCGGGGCGACCGTCTGTTCGGCGACGCGGTCGGACGTCTCGCCGAACAGTCGGCCGCGGAGCGTGGGTTTCTCCTCTCCCATCACGACCACGTCGTGGTCCTTCGCGCCCTCGATGAGCGCCTGAAGCGGGTTCTGGGCGACGACGACGACGCGCGAGATGTGCTCGCGGCTGACCCCGAGGACGGCCAGTTCGTTGGCGACCTCGCTGAGCAGGGCTTCGCCGTCCGAGACCGCGTCGTCGTCCTCGACGGCGTGGAACAGCGTGAGTTCGATGTCCTCGTGTCTCCCGACGGCCGCGGCGACCTTGGTAATCGTCTCGAGGTTGATGTCCTCTTTTATCGGGACGATGATGCGGTCGATGGTCGGGGCGGGGTTCGAGAGCAACACCGCATCGCAGTCGGCTTCCGTGGCGATGCGCTCCGTCGTCTGGTCGGTGTCGTGGGTGAACACCAGCCGCGTCTCGACGGTCGCGCCGGCGGCTTCGAACACCGAGACGAGTTCGGCGAGTTCCTCGCGTGCCTTCGGTTCGAACTGCTCTCTGGCCTGCTCGGGGGCCGTCTGCTCGGGTATCTCGTGGTACGCGAGGAGGACGACCGTCGTCCCCGAGAGGACGCGTATCAGTTGGTCCGGAATCACCTGTCCCGCCAGCACCGCGACGGGAACGAGCACGCGAACGTCGTCGGGGTCACGCATCGGAGCTCACCCCCTTCAGGCGCACGTCGCGGGCGTAGACGAAGTACCACACCAGCGCGGCGACCGCGACGACGGCGCCGATCGCCTGCGAGAGCGGTTGCATGAACGCGACGAGACTGAAGCTCGCAAGCCCCCCGAGCACCGGGACGGCCGGGTAGCCGGGCACCCGGAACGACGGGTCGTACCACGCGGGGTTCGACCGGCGGAGGACGATGAGCGCCACGCAGATGAGCCCGTAGGTGACGAGGTGCAGGAACGACGCGACCTCGGCGAGCACCTCGGTCCGGCCGACCGCGACGAGGACGACCGTCGGCCCGCCGACCAGCGCGAGCGCGACGTGGGGCGTCCCGTACCGGAGGTTGATTCGCGCGAGTTGCGGCGGGACCAACGCGTCGCGGCTGAGCGCGTAGAGGGCGCGCGACGAACTGAGAATCGAGGCGTTCGCGCTCGACACCGTCGCGAAGAGCCCGGCGACGAGGATGGCGACCGCGCCGGGGAATCCGAGGTACGAGCGGGCGACCTCGACGATGGCCGTCTCGCCGAAGGCGGCGAGTCTGGCGCTCCCGAACGCGCCGGTCGAGACGAGGATGGTCACGACGTACAGCGCCCCGACGACGATTACGGAGCCGACCATCGCCAGCGGGAGGTTCCGGCCGGGCTTCGTTATCTCGCCCGCGACCGTCGCCACCTGCGCGAACCCGAGGTAGGAGGTGAACACGAGCGCCGCCGTGGTGAAGATGCTGAGCGTCCCGTAGGGCATGAACTCCTCGGGGACGGTCTGACGGCCGAACAGCCCGAGCGTGTCGAGCGAGCCGTAGACGAGGAACACGAGGAGGATGCCGAGAAGCAGGCTCACGATACCGTTCTGGAGCTTCGTCGCGTTCTCGGTCCCGAACATGCTGAGCGCCGTCAAGACGAGCCCGAAGCCGACGCCGAGCGCCGCCACGAGCGGCAGGTCGGTGACCATCGACGCCGCGCCCAACTCCGCAAGCACGGCGATGGCGTACTGCGCGAACCCGACGAGGTAGAACGCCGAGGCGAAGACGAGCCCCAGCCAGAGACCGATACCGACGACCGCGCCGAACGCCGAACCCATACCGCGGGAGATGAAGTAGTACGCGCCGCCGCTTTTGGGCATCGCCGTGGCCAACTCGGAGGTCGGAAGCGCGACCAACAGCGCGATGACCGCCCCGAGCGCGAACGAGAGCGAGGCCGCGGGGCCGGCCTGCCCGGCGGCGAGACCGGGGAAGACGAAGATACCCGCGCCGACCATCGTCCCGATACCGATTGCCAACCCGCCGCGGAGGTCGATTGTTCGCTCCAACTCGGTCCCGCTTTCGAGGACCGTCACCTCGTCGGCCGCGGCCCCGACGTCGACCGCCGGGTCCGCGTCGGCGACCCCCGCCCCGTCGTCGGGCGGGTCCGCCCCGAGCACCGAACCGCCGTCGTTTCCATCGGACATTGTGGGTTCCTGTTATCACGGCTCCCCAATATATCTAATACCCGTCATATTTAGGGCGGTCGGGTCGACCGGTGGGTGCGACGCCGCCGCCGACACGTCGTCGCCCGCGACGAGAGAAAGTGTTAATCCGTCCGCGGCACGCCCTGCATGCAGAACGATGGCGCACGGAACGCGACGCGGCGGCCGGTTCGGGCGGGGTGAGCCGCGGTGAACTGGTCGCGGAAGTCGCTCGACGAACTCGAGGCGTTCTACTGGGAGACGATAGCGCCCGCGATGGACCGCGACGGGATGGACCCGACGCGGGACGTGCCGACCTACGCGTGGCTGACCGAACGCGGCTGGTCGGGCATCGCCTACGCGCTCCGCGAGAAACACGACCTCACGCCGCGGGAGTTCTTCGTCGGCGTCGTCGGACTCGGCGACGAGGACGCCGACGAGGGCTACGACTGGGGCATCGACGACGACCGAACCGTCGAGGCGTTCGAGTCCTACCTCGACATGCTCGAATCGCGGCGCGGACTCGCGGACTCGACGCTGCCGACCCGTCGGACTCACCTCGCGCGGTTCGCCCGAGTCTACCGGGACCGCCACGGGTCGGCCGACCTGCTCTCCCGACTCGACGACCGCGACGCCGAACCCGACGAGATAGACCGCTGTCTCGCGGTCCTCGACGAGTTCGATGCCGAGCTCGCCACCGACGGGACGAAGCTCAAATACCTCCAGACGGTCCGGTCGTTCTACGAGTACCTCGTGGACTTCCGGCGCGCGCGGTACAACCCCGTCGAGAACGCCGCGAAGCAGTTCCGCTGGGAGCAGGGGCAACCCGACAACCGCACGATGTCGGCCGACCAGGTGAGCGACGTGTACGCCGTCGCCGACGACCTCGAAGACCGGCTTCTCGTCCTCGGACTCGCCGGGTGGGGGCTCCGACCGAACGAACTCGCGTCGCTCCGCGCGTCGCAACTCGTCCTCTCCGGCGACGACCCCCACATCGAGTTCGAAGCGCGGAAGAACGGGCCGGGGACCGTCGCGCTCCTCTACGGCGTCGACGCAGTCGCCGCCCGCATCGACGCGCTCGCCGAGGACGACGACTGGAACGGCGCGCTGTTCCCCTCCTCGCGGGCCGCCTCGGGCCACATCGCCCGCGAGACGGTCAACCGGCGGTTCAAGCGCCTCGCCGACGAGGCGGGCGTGACCGTCGACGGTGAGGTCCCGACCGCGAAGCTCTGTCGGCGCTTCTGGTACACGGCCTATCAGGCGGCGGTCGACGAGATGCTCGCGCAGTTGGAGGGCGTCGCCGCCGACCAGGGGTCGAAGAGCGCCGGCGTCGTCATGTCGAACTACCTCTCCGAGGAGCGTCGCCGGTCGTTCCGCCGGCAGGCGATGCGCGAGACGCTGGCCGACGTGTTCGAGTCCAGCGACGAGTCCGTGACCGTCGAAGAGCAAGTGCTGCAGTAGCTGTTTGGCTTCGGGTCTCTGCGCAACACGAGGTGGAGTGGTAGCCGTGATAAATCGTATATCGCGATAGACAACTATCACGTGGCGAGACACTCATCCTTCGGTTGTGCAGACCGACAAGAGACACGACCGCGTTTCTGTACTGAAAAGCCGGCCAGCGTTCGGAACGCACCGACCGTTCGATGGAAACGCCCATTTCAGGCAACAGGACGGTTCTCTCCTCCGAATCGCGGGCAGCCTACGCTCCCATTAGGCACCCGTCTACCCCCGATAATGACGTCTCACCGACGTTTTTGTTACACGGCTACCTTTGTAAAGTATAGTGAATCTCGTTCCGGGGAGTAAGATACTTGCGAGCGCCGAAACGTCCGGTCTGAGGCGGTTCGCAGATATTCTTCGCACGCCCCCGGGAGATAACACGGGCGAAGTGGGAATTGGGACAAAAACGAGCAAGCCAAACCGTGCCGAGGCGACCGGCGCACACGTCGTCAGGCGTGGGCGACGCTCTCCGCACCGTGCAGACGGTCGCCTGTCGCCGTTCGGAACCTATCCCGCGATTTCCTCGGCGGCGAACGCTTCACGAAGTCGGTCTTCGTCCTCGGGCGAGAGGTTCGTCTCGATTATCTCGAACTTGTCGTCCGACAGCTCCTCTTTGATGCGGTCCATCTGTGCGCCGCGGGACAGGAGGAACAGCGCGGAGTTTCCGGGTTCGACCGTGTTCGCGACCTCTTTGATGAACGAGTCGTCGATGCCGATATCGGTGAACTTCCCGCTGAGTGCGCCCGTCACCGCCCCGACCGCCATCCCGAGCCACGGCATCCAGAAGATGACACCGATGAGAAGCCCCCAGAACGACCCGCCGAGCGCGCCCACGCCGACGAGGCTCTGGGCCTGTTTGACCTTCACCTGACCGTTCTCTTTTCGAACGGCGATGGCGGCGTCCTCTATCGTAATCAGTTCGCGACGCTGGAGATGATACAGTTTCTCCCGCATGTTCTCCGCACCGTCCATCGTATCGAACGCGAGTACTACCAGTGAACTCATCTTTTCAACCCGACCACACGTAAGTGAGATAACATAATAAACTGCATTTATCGAGGTGCTGATTGTCTCACATCTCGTAATCTCTCGGGCGCGAAAGCAGCCGGGGCGTTTCCCGAACCGACCGCTTCCGGAGGCCCCGAGAGGGTCCGCCGATTCGGCCCGCGACGACCTGCGACGCTATATTCGTCGCCCGCCAATGGTTCGCCATGACCAGTCGAGAGTCGTTCACGCCCGAGGAGTGGCGAACGCTCGCGCAGACGCCGGTCGAGGTGATGTTCGGCGTCGTCGTCGCCTCGAACGGCGGCTTGCGACGGGAACTCAAGACGATTCGTCGGACCCTCCGACACGCGGACGAGTTCGGCCCGGAGACGGAACTCGTCACGCATCTCGCCGGGTTCGTCCGGGTGAACGCCGACCGGGTGCGACGCGACGCGGAGACGCATGATTTCAACCGCGCGGTGACGATCGCTCGCGCCCACGACTACTGTCGGGAGACGACGACAATCGTCCGAGCGCGGGCGACCGCGGCGGAGCGAGACGAGTACGGGCGGTTCGTTCGCTGGTGCGCCGAACGCGTCGCGGACGCCGGCGTCGAAGGCGGGATACTCCGACTGGGTGGCCGACGAGTCAGTCCGGCCGAACGGGCGTTCATCGACGCTATCGGGGAGACCCTCGCCGTTGCCGATACGTCGGGCGAGACAATCGAGTAAGCTATCCTATCAAAGCACTCATATTTTTTGTGCCCTCGTGACGTTGTAGCCCGTATGCGACTCGTTCAGGTGTTGATACCACAGGGGAGACGAGAGAGCGTGCTGGAGTCGCTCGACCAACAGGGAGTCGACTACGCCGTCTTCGAGGAGGTCGGGCGTGGCGACTTCGAGGCGATGGTGCAGTTTCCGGTTCCCCCAAGCGGCGTCGAGACGGTGATGGAGAAACTGACGACCGCGGGGATTCGAGACGACAGCTACACAATCGTGCTCCCCACGGAGACGGTCGTCTCACAGCGCCTCTCGGCCCTGAAAGAGCGCTTTCCCGGACTCAGAATCTCCCGCGAGGAGCTCTACGCCAGGGCGGAGGACCTCGCGCCGGCGAACTCGACGTTTTTCAGTTTCCTGGTACTCAGTACGGTCATCGCCGCGACGGGCCTGCTTCTCGACTCCGCGGCGACGATTATCGGCGCGATGGTCGTCGCCCCGCTGATGGGACCGGCGGTTTCGGCGTCCGTCGGCACGATACTGGCCGACCGGCAGATGGCGACCCGCGGCGTCGTCCTTCAGGTGACGGGTCTCGCGGCGGCCATCGCGACGGCCGCGGTGCTCGGGGTAGTGCTCCAGCAGACGATTCTGATTCCGCCGGGCATCAATATTCAGGAGATACCGCAGGTCGCAGAGCGGACCAGTCCGAACGTTCTGTCGCTCTTTCTCGCGCTGGGGTCGGGTATCGCGGGCGCGATAAGCATCATGCGCGGCTCCGGGTCGACTCTCGTCGGCGTCGCCATCGCCGTCGCGCTCGTTCCGCCGGCGGCGACATCGGGGTTGGGTATCGCGTTCGGACTCCCCGCGGTCGCCCTCGCGGGCGCGGTGCTCGTCGTCGTCAACCTCCTCGCAATCAACCTCTCGGCGCTGATTCTGTTCTACCTGTCGGGGTTCAAACCCCTCGACGCCGACGAACGGGAGAGCGTCAGATCGTCTGTCGCCGCCCGAATCGCCGTCATCGGCGTGGGTATCGCCGTCCTCTCTCTCGTCCTCGCCAGCGTGACGTACGCCTCGTTCCAGACCACGTCGTTCGAACAGCAAACGCAGACGGAACTCCAGCGCCAGTTCGACGAGGCGGACATCGAGGGCGTCGAACTCGTCAGCGTCACGGTCGACTACAGGCCCATCGATTACCTCCTCGGGAACCAGCCACGAGTCGACGTACTGGTCGGAATTCCTCGCGACCTGCAAGCGCCCCCCGACCTCGCACAGCGATTCGACGACCAACTGACCGAGGGGTTGGGCCGAGACGTGGTGGTGAGAGTCGGCTTCGTCGAGGCGCAGGTCTCCGACGACGCATCGACGCGAGCCTCGACCGGCGGGCTCGCTCCGGCGAATAGCCGTCTCGACCGCCCGTCAGCCCTCCTCGACCGCCCCTCAGTGCTCATCGACCGATCCTCAGTTCTCCTCGACCGCCCCTTGGTCCTCCGCACTCCGGAGGGACAGCCGTGACCGACGCGTACTACTTCATCAGCGACCTCCACATCGGCGGCGACGAGCAACTGGGAAAGGTCGATTTCCTCGACGAGCTACTGTCGTTCCTTCGGACGCTCGAAGCGACCGAGGAGGACGCCGAGCTAATCATCAACGGCGACGCCTTCGGGCTGTGGGAGTTCACCGACGTCGACGGGCTCGACAAGTTCGACGCGCTCGTCGAGCGCTATCCGGAGCTGTTCGACCAGTTCGAAGCGACGGGCGCGCGAATCCCCATCACGCTCATCCCCGGGAACCACGACTACGAACTCGCCGCCTACCCGGAGTACGTCGACCGGCTGGCCGAGTTCAACGTCACGCTCCGACAGGAGGTCTCGATAACCCGGCGCGTCGGCGACTACGTCGTCTACATCGAACACGGGATGCAACGGGACCCCAACAACCGGATTCCGGACTTCGGAAACCCCTACGCGAACCCGCCGGGGTACTTCGTCAACAGACAGGTCACGAGTCGCGCCGGCCGGCTCTCCGGGCGCGGGAAGTTCAACTGGCTCAAAGACGTGCAGGCGGTGACGCCGATGACGCAGATTCCGGCGTGGACGCTGTCGAACTACTTCTATCGGGAGATGAGCCCGTGGCTCAGATTCGCCTCCGCTCCGTTTCTCCTCCTGTTCAACGTCGGGTTCCTCTACGTGCTCGCGTTCGCGCTCGACGCCGCCGGGGTCTGGTCGCTCCCGATGACCCTCATCGAACGGTTCCTCGGGCTGTTCGGTCCGGTCGGGGTGCTGGTGGACTTGCTTTTGACCGCGAACCTCGCCGTCACGCTGTTGCTGATACTCGTCGCGATACCGCTTTTGGTCTTCGCCAGAGACGTCCGAAAGACGCTCAGGCGGTTCGGCATCGACCGACCCGACGACCGGGGCTCGTCGGCGGACACCTATCTGACGGCCGCCAGAGAGCTGTTCGCGTCAGACCCGACAGTCGCGGTGTTCGTCTACGGCCACACCCACCGGCCCGCAGTCACCGAAGTTTCCGAGAGAGTCGTCGTCAACACGGGGACGTGGCTGAAACGACTGCGGCGCGTCGAGTCCGTGCTCGGCGTCCTCCCGCCGGTCTTCTACTCGTGGTACCAACTCAACTACGTGCGCGTGTCCGCGACGGAGGGCGGCGGCGTCGCCGTCGAGTACGAACTCATCGAGAAGTCAGCGCCGAACGAGGAGACGTGGTTCCAGCGACTCGTCACGGCCGCGCCGAGACGAGAGGACGTGATTCCGCCCCGGACCGTCGTCCGACCGGCGGTCGAGGCGACTGAGGCGACTGAGGCGACCGAGGCAACCGAGGCGACCGAGGCGGCCGCGACGGAGACCGGCCCGAGGGGTGACCATGACCGCTGACGCCTCGAACCGGCCGACGCGCAGAGAGGTTTATCGGACGAGCGGTGGTATCGAGGACGATGGACTCTGACGCGAACGCGCACGCTCTCGGGGAGAGACCGGTCGCGAACGACTCGGCGAGAGGGCTGGCGTACTGGGGTCCCGCGGTGGCGGTGAGTCTCGCGATGTTCATCGGCGTCATCGATTCGACGCTGATGAACGTCGCGATTCCGTCCATCGTCGCCGACCTCGACACGACTGTCACAGTCGTACAGGGCGCGATTTCGTTCTACGCGATGGTCATGGCGGCGCTGATTCTCCCCGGCGGTAAGCTATCGTCGATGTACGGGGTTCGACGGCTGATGACCGCGACGCTCCTCGTGTACGGGGTCGGGACGACGCTGGCGGCGCTGAGTTGGAACGTCGCCGTGCTCTACGTCGGCTGGTCGGTCATCGAGGGGGCCGCCGCCGCCGTGTTGCTCCCGCTGACGTTCACCGTCCTCCTCGTGAGCTACGAGGGTGCCGACCGGGCGAAAGCCCTCGGTATCCTCGCCGGCGTGAACGCGGCCGGTGCCGCGTTCGGACCGCTGTTGGGCGGCGCGGTCACGACGTTCGCGAGCTGGCGCTGGGGGTTCGGCATCGAGGTGCTAATCGTCCTCGTCGCGCTCGCGTTCACCCGATACCTCCCCGAGGAATCCCTGAGCGAGACGCCGACGAAACTGGACGTGGGCGGGACGCTCCTCTCGGTGGTGGGGACGACGGCGCTCGTCGCCGGCGTCCTGCTGGCCGGGCGCTACGGCTGGATTTCCGCCCGCCGGCCGTTCGTCGTCGGCGACGTGCAACTGGACCTGTTCGGCGCGTCTCCGACGATCTGGCTCGTCGGATTCGGGGCCGTCGTCTTCGCGGGCTTCGTCCAGTACGAGCGTCGCGTCGAGCGCGAGGGCGGGTCGCCGCTCGTCCCGGTCCGCCTCCTGTCGAACGGGCCGTTCACCGCCGGCGTCGCCACGAACGCCGCGCGGTCGCTGGTCCTCGCGGGGTTCATCTTCGTCGTCCCGGTCTTCCTCCAGTCGGGGGCCGGCTACACCGCGTTCGAAACCGGCGTCGCGATGCTCCCGTTCTCGGTCGCGACGTTCGTCGCGTCCATCTTCACGACCGGCTGGCGGCGGTTCGTCGCGCCGAAACTGCTGATTCAGGGCGGAACCGTCCTCATGGGGCTCGGCGTGCTCGCGCTCGTGTCGCAGACCGCGCTGGACGCGACGGTCGCGCAACTCGCCGTGCCGATGGCGCTCGTCGGCCTCGGTCTCGGCCTCGTGATGGCACAGCTCATCGATATGACGCTCTCGGCCGTCGAACAGCGGGACTCGGCGGCGGCGTCCGGCCTGCTGAACGCGACGATGATGCTCGGCTACTCGTTCGGGACCGCCATCGTGGGCACGTACCTGCTCAGGCGGTTCTACGGCGGCGTCGTAGACGGCGTGTTGACCGCCGTTGACGCGGGCGTGTCGGCGAGCGAGCGAGGGGCGCTCGTCGTCGCGCTGGAAAACGCCGCCGAGACGGCGACCAAAGAGACCCAACAGACCGTCCTCGGCGGCCTCGCTCCGGCACAACGAGAACTGCTGGCTGACGTGTTCGACGCCGCGATAGTGCAGGCACAGCGGGAGACGCTGTTGCTCCTCGCGCTTCTCGTGTTGCTCGTGCTCCTCGCCTCGACACTCCTCCCGGACGGTGGGCGCGACGGCGACCCGTGAGGGCGGCGGTTTTCCGCCTCTTGCCCCCAGTTCCAGTATGGACGGTTCAACTCACGTGCACGATAAAGCTGTACTGTTGGTGACCAACAGATGCGGAAGCCGTCTCCCGTCCAGTTCATATCATTGGAGCAATAGATTCAGGAGGGATACGTTTTGTTAGAATATTTATTTTGATAACATCTGTTTCAAAGAATAGTGCATAAAATATGCATGATACAGTTGTGAACGATTCAGGAATTTATTGTTTAAGTTCTTAAAACCTAATTCTTAGGCGTTCAAATCGGTTGTGGTAAGATAGATTCAAAATTGTATTGTATATTATTTACACAACTATATTTAACTCTGTATTTTTTAGATATAATATTTATATTCACGTCTCCGAGCCTATTCGGAATTTTTATAATACTATCCAGACAGTCTGAATCGCCTAATTATCGGTGGTGAAACCGAATTCGGCAGGGAAATGAAATCGAAGGGAAACACAGGGCAGGTTGCGGCGGACAGAGAGGCAAACAGCAGATGACGCGTGGACCCGAGATAACGCGGCAACAGGTTAGCACGCTTGTTTTGGCGCTGGTGACGGTGATTTCGCTCGTCGCGTGGGTGCCGGTCGGTGCGGCGGCGGTCACGAACGGTGCGGACATCTCGCACACCGACCTCTCGGTGACGCCGACGACGCTCTACGAGGGAAGCGCCGTCACCGTGAACGTCACCGTCGAGAACACCGGCGGGACACAACAGCCGTACAACACGACGCTCACCGTCGACGGCGACGTCGTGGCGTATCAAACCGGGACGCTGAACGCCGGCGCGACCGAACAGGTCACGTTCACGAAGACGCTCTGGGGGGCGGGGAGCTACGACGTCGCCGCCGGGGGGCTCAGCGCACAGACCGTGACCGTCGAGGAGGCTAACGCGAAGTTCCACGGCGGACCGGGTAACCACGGCTACTACCCGAATCAGACGGGACCGCTCACGGAACCCACGGAGGCGTGGAGCATCTCGGACGGAACGCCGCAGGTGATGCAACCGACCATCGTGGGCGACACGCTTTACACCGCCTTCCACGACGGCGGAAGCCTGTACGCGTTAGACCCCGAAACGGGCGAGGAGAAGTGGAACGCGACGCCCGGCGGCGCTTCGGGGTCGACGTGGACCACGCCCGCGTACGCCAACGGCGTGCTCTACCTCGGAAGCAATGACTACAAGCTACACGCGATAAACGCGACCGACGGCACCGAAATCTGGAGCTACCAGACGCAGACGAACGTCCGGTCGGCCCCCGCGGTCATCGACGGCGTCGTCTACTTCGGAAGCAACGACGGGAACCTGACCGCGGTCGACGCCGACACCGGCGAAGAACTCTGGTACTACACGATGTACCAGCCGGTACTGGTGGAATCGAACCCCGCGGTCGTCGACGGCGTCGTCTACGTGTCGGGTGACGACGATAACCTGACCGCGCTGAACTCCACCACCGGCGCACGAATCTGGAACTACGCGCTCCCCGACGAGAGCCAGTCGGACCCGACGGTCGCGAACGACACGGTGTTCGTCGGAAGCGACAGCACGATGGGTGAAACAAGCGGGAGCGGAAGCGTGTACGCCATCAACGCGACCGACGGCACGGAGCGCTGGAACTACTCGATGGCGGGCGACGTGGATTCGAGTCAGGTGTACGCCGACGGCGTCGTCTACGCCGGGAGCCGCGGCGGCGAACTCGTCGCGCTCGACGCCGCCGACGGGAACGAACGCTGGACCGCGTCGGGGACCGACTTCCGTGGCGCGCCGGTCGTCGCGGGCGACGTGCTCTACATCTCCGATTACGGTAACGATACCGTCCACGCGTTCAACGCGACCGACGGGACGGAACTGTGGTCGTACGACTCGCCGGTGAACACCCTCTACCCGACGCCGCTCGCGTGGAACGGCTATCTCTACTACGGAAGTGCCAGCCAGTTCCACGCGCTCACAGAACCGGCACCGACCGTCTCCGCGGTCAACGCGACGAACCCCTCGGGACAGAACCTCTCTGTGTCGTTCGACTCGTCGCAGAACCTGACGAACATCTCCGTCTCGGTCTCCGGACCGAGCTCGACGACATTCACCGAAGGCGACTTCGTGGAGTCGGGGAGCGGGCCGTACATGTACACGCTCGCGTCGCCGTACGAGACCGGAAGCGACGGCACCTACACCGTCACGGTCGGGACCGCCGAGAACGTCGACGGCCAAGACGGGGCCGGAGACGAGTCCGACAGCGTCACTATCGACACGACCGCGCCCGCCGTCGACGCGGGGGCGAACGCGACCGTCGACGAGGACACCGCCGTCGAGTTCAACGCCAGTAGCTCGACCGACGCCTCGGGTATCGCGGCCTACGAGTGGGACTTCGGCGACGGCTCCGCGAACGCGACCGGCGAGAACGCGACCCACACCTTCGCCGACCCCGGCACCTACACCGTCACGCTGAACGTGACCGACACCGTCGGGAACAGCGGGTTCGACACGCTCACCGCGAGCGTCAACGACACGACGTCGCCGACGGCCTCCGCCGGTGCGAACCAGACCGTGGACGAGGACACCGCCGTCAGTTTCGACGGCTCCACCTCCACGGATAACGGGGCAATCGCCACCTACGAGTGGGGCTTCGACGACGGCACCGCAAACGCGACCGGCGAGAACGCGACTCACACCTTCGCCGACCCCGGAACGTACGACGTGGTACTGACCGTGACCGACGGCGGCGACAACGCCGATTCGGATTCGCTGGTCGTGACCGTGAACGACACGACCGCGCCGACCGCCGACGCCGGCGGAAACAAATCGGTCACGCGGGGCAACGCGGCCGAGTTCGATGCCGGCGGTTCGACCGACAACGTCGCCATCGACTCCTACGAGTGGGACTTCGGCGACGGCGCGAGCTCGACGAACGCCTCCGAGACGCACAGCTACGACTCGACGGGGACCTACACCGTCACGCTGAACGTGACCGACGCCGCCGGGAACGTCGGTTCAGACACGATGACGGTGACCGTGAAGGCTAAATCGTCCTCGTCATCGTCATCGTCTTCGTCTTCGTCTTCTTCGTCCTCTTCCTCGTCGTCGTCCACGACGGAATCGAGCGAGGGGACGGACGACAACTCGGACGTCGTCGTCGACTCGAAAAGCGAAGGCACGAGCAAGCGCGCGAACGTGTCGGTCAGGAACGTCGATACGAGCCGCCCTGTCGTCATCGCGCTCGAACCGGTCGCGAACGACACCGAAACCGGCGAGACTGGAACTAACGAATCCGCCGGAGACGCCGGAACCGACGAGGAACCGGCGTCGTCCGCCGCCGAGAACATCTCGGTCGCACAGCTCTCGATGAACGTGAACAACGGGGACGACTTCACGCTGAACGTCACGACGTACGAGGCGACCGAGGACGAGGCCACGGGCGAGCGCTTCCAGCGCGAGACGGGCGCGACCTCGGCGGGCTTCGTCGTGGTCAACCACTCGATACACGACGACGACATCGAGGACGTGACGTTCACCTTCAGCGTGCGAAAGCGCTACTTCGAGGCGACGGGCATCGGCCCGGAGTCGGTTGCCCTCTACCGCGACGAGCACACCCAGTGGCGCAGGCTCGACGCCAGTCTCGTCGAGGAGTCCGAGACGCACTACGTCTTCGAGGCGACCTCGCCAGGCCTGTCGCTTTTCACCATCGGCTCGACCGTCCCCGTCTTCGAAACGACCGCCGCCGAAGTCACCGAGACGAGCGTGTCGGTCGGACAGGAAATCGAAGTCGCAGTCGACGTGTCGAACCTCGGCGGCGCGGGGGGAACCCACGCGCTCGACTTGCTGGTTGACGGCGAGCGCGTCGCCGGCGGGACCGTGGAACTCGGCGCGTTCCAGAACGGAACGGCCACGCTCAGCTACGCATTCGACGAGGCCGGGACGTACGAACTCGCGGTCGGCGACCAGGTCGTTGGCAGTATCACCGTCGAAGAGTCGCAAGCGGCGCAGACCGCGGCGTCGGCCGACGAGTCGGAGCCCGGTGCTGACGATGGCGACGGTGACGGCGGCAACGCCGGATGGACGCTCGCCGCCGTCGTCGCCGTCCTGCTCGCCGCCGGCGCTGGCATCGCCTACCGACGACGAGAACGCGACGAATAGCCCCGAAACGGCCCGCTTTTTTCGGTTCGTGAACAGAGTTATTAGATGGTAGACACGAATAGGAGTATGAACGACCACAGCCCTCCAGGCGGACTCCCGTGGCGACGGCGGTACAGCCTCGTCGGCGGCCTCGTCGCGGCGGTGTTCGTCTCGTGGAGCTATCTCGACGGGCGGTCGGCGATGTCGCTGACCGCGGTGTTCTTCGCCGGACTCGTCGTCGGCGCGGTGGCGAAGCGACGGCACGGAACGGCGACCGGCGTCGGCGTCCGGACGGGACTCGTCGGCGGACTTCCCATCCTCTGGGTGCTGTTCGACGTGCTCGCGTTCGCCACCGGGCTGTCCGGCCCGACGTGGTTCGTCGGCGCGGGGTGGCTGATGGCGCTCGGCGGAGTCGCCACGGTCGGCCTGCTCGGGTTCGGTCTGTCGGCGCTCCTCGGCGGCGCGGGCGCGAAAGTCGGCGCGGCGTTGACGACGTCTGACCCGCCGTCACCGACGGCGACGAACGAGTGACTGCGCCGGCGAGCGCGAACCCGCGACCGCTCCGAGTCCGTACGAGAAAATAGTCCGGGAGTGAATCCAGCGTCAGCGCTGTTCGCGCGCGGCTTCGACCGACGCGAAGAAGCCGAAGTACGCGACGACGCCCGCACCCATACAGAGGTAGAACGCCCACTGCGGGCCGTCGAGAACGTCGAACAGGACCGAAACGACCGTCACCCACACGAGGGCGAACAGCAGGTCGGTCAGCATTCCCGAGCGGTGTTCGCGCACGTGGGTACGAATCGTCTCCGCGAGACTCATCGGCGGGTCACCCCGTCGGGAGCCGCGGGTGGCGTGGTCGTCTTCGCGTGGGTCGCGTCGGACATGCGTTACGCTTCCGCTTCTGCTTCTGTTTCCGCTTCCTTTTCGTGGACGTCGACGACGAGCACCGGGAGTCGAGTCCGCCGCAGGACGCGTTCGGTCACGCTCCCGAGGACGACCCGGGAGAGCCCGGAACGGCCGTGCGAGCCCATCACGACGAGGTCGATGTCGTTGTCCTCGACGAACTTCCTGATGGCTCGCGCCGGTTCGCCCGGGACGACGTGTTCGCGGACGGCCAGTCCGTGTTCGGCGGCGGCGTCGGCGACGTAGCCCGTGGCCGCGTCGGCCGCGTCCTTCACTTCGGGCATGTCGTCGAGGTGGCCCTGTCGGATGCGGTCGACCTGTTCGGTTCCCAGCGAGTAGCTGGTGGCGTCGACGTCGACGACGTACAGCGCGTGGACCGTCGCCCCGTACTTCGACGCGATGTCGACCGCCTGTTCGACGGCGTACTCCGCCGCTTCGCTTCCGTCTGTCGGGATGAGGATGTGTTCGTACATTGGTTAGTCGTCCGCGGGGGACTGGCCCCCGTCGGCGCTCATGACCACGTCTTCTGCGGACTGTTGCTGGCCCATCGGTTCCGGGCTGTGACACTGCCGAACCATCTTCTTGATTCGCTCGGGCGGTTCGTCCGTCGCCATCGAGACGGCGATGGTGATGACGAACACCAGCGGCGTGCCGACGAGCGCCGCGCCGATGGCCGGCACGAACTCGGCGAAGAGGTCGCTGAAGTGGAAGATGAGGTCGTTGACCACCGCGGCGACCCAGAGCGCGAGGCCGACGCTCATACCCGCGAGCGCCCCCTGACGGTTGGTGTTCTCCCACCAGAGGCCGAGGAAGAACATCGGGAACAGCACGATGGCCGCGAGCGAGAACGCGAGCGCGACCAGTTCACCGACGAGCGCGGGCGGGTCGAACGCGGTTATCGTCACGATGACACCGAGCGCGACGATGGTCGCGCGACCGACGAACACCTGCTGACGCTGGGTCGCGTCGGGGTTGATGATGTTCGTGTAGATGTCGTGGGAGACGGCGGACGAGGCGGTGATGAACAGCCCCGCGGTCGTCGCGATGGCGGCGGCGATGCCGCCGGCCGCCACGAGGCCGACGAACCACGTCGGCAGGTTGGAAAGTTGCGCCGCGAGCACCACGATGAGGTCGCCCTCACCGCCGCTCATGCCGCCGTTGGCCGCGAACGTCGGGCCGTACTGGGAGGCGTCGTAGAGGTCGACGCCGAACGCCGCCAGCGCCGGGGCGCTCCAGTACAGGAGCAGGATGAAAAACAGCCCCCAGACGGTCGACTGCCGCGCCGTCTTTTCGTTTTCGACGGTGTAGAACCGCACCAACACGTGCGGGAGGCCGCAGGTCCCGAAGATGAGCGAGAACGCCGTGGCGATCCAGAGGTAGAACCCCGCGTTGGCGAACGGTTCGGAGAACTCGGCCGACAGCTCGCCGATGAGTTGGCCGTATTCGATTTGCGGGAGGACGGTCGAGTAGCCGCCGGTGAAGCCGACGACGTAGACCGCCGTCAGGAACGCGACGATGAGGATGACGTACTGGACGGCCATGTTCTTGGTCGCGCCCATCATTCCGGAGATGGTCAGGTAGCCGACCGTAATCGCCATCATGACGATGACCATCGTGACGTAGTCGGTCCCGAAGACGTACAGTCCGACCAGACCCATCCCGCGGGCCTGTCCGACCGAGTAGACGAACCCGATGAGGATGGTCGTCAGCGCGCCGATTGCCCGCGCCGTATCGGAGTTGAATCGGTCACCGACGAAGTCGGGTGCCGTGTACTTCCCGAACCGACGCATCTGCGCGGCCAGGAAGATGAGGAGGACGAAGTACCCGGCCGTCCAGCCGATGATGAACGCGAGCCCGTAGAAACCCGCGAGGGCGACCAGTCCCGCTAACCCGAGGTACGACGCCGCCGACATCCAGTTCGCGCCGATTGCCATCCCGTTTTCGACGTTTCCGATCGACCGACCGGCGACCCACATCCCCTCCGTATCGGCGACTTTGAACACGTAGCCGATGGCGAGGAACAGAGCCAACATCCCGACGACCATGATGGCCGGTACGAGTTTGAACGAGATGTTGAGCGCCTCGGGGAGCAGGTCGCCCGACTGGAGGAACACGCTCGCCGTCATTCGACGCGCCCTCCGTCGGTGACGGCGGCCTCGCTCTCACTCTTCGAGCGCGACTTCGAGGCCGCGTGGTCGATGCCGTACCGCCTGTCGAGTTGGTCGCGCTTGCGGGAGTAGACGAACGCGAGGACCAGCGAACTGGTCGGCGACAACACGGCGACGAGGAAGTAGTGCGCCGGGAAGCCGATGACCGGTAGCTCCGCGGTCATCGTCGCCGGTGCGAAGTAGGTGAGCACCGGCGGTCCGAACGTGAGGAGCGCCCACGCGATGAACCCGGCCCAGATTATTTTCAGGTGGTCTCGCATGAACGGGGTGCTCGGTTTCAGCAGGTTCACCTCCCTCGACAGGTAGTCTACCTCGTCGTGTTCGGGAGCTGTGCTCCGGTCGGTGCTCGTGGTGTGTGAGTCAATTTCTGACTCGGTTGATTCGCGTGACATAGATTGTTGGTCGTCTCGTAGTTACACTCGATACGGGCGGCCGAAGGCGGCCGCTCAGTCGTTCTGCGCGCCGACTTTCGCCGCTATCTCCTCGACGATTTCGGGGTTCCGAAGCGTCGAGGTGTTACCCAGTTCCGCGCCGTTCGCCACGTCTTCGAGCAGGCGACGCATGATTTTGCCCGAGCGCGTCTTCGGCAGTTCGGGCGTGAACACGACCTGTTCGGGTCTGGCGATGGGACCGATGGCGTCCTCGACGCCCTCGACGATGCGCGCGCGGAGGTCTTCGCCCTCCTCGTACCCGTCTTCGGTGATGACGTAGGCGTAGACGGCCTCGCCTTTCACCTCGTGGTTCCCGCCGACGACGGCGGCCTCGGCGACGCCCTCGACGCCGACGATGGCCGACTCGATTTCCATCGTCCCGAGGCGGTGGCCCGAGACGTTGATGACGTCGTCTACGCGGCCGAGGACGGTGATGTAGCCGTCGTCGTCCACTTTCGCACCGTCTTCGGGGAAGTAGACCCAGTCGTCGGGGTCGTCGCTGTCGGTGTCGGAGTACTCCGCCCAGTACTCGGAGATGTAGCGCTCGTCGTTGTTGTAGAGCGTCCGAAGCATCCCCGGCCACGGCTTGTTCACCGTGAGATAGCCCGCTCGGCCGGGTTCTACTTCGTCGCCGTTGGTGTCGACGATTTGGGCGTCGATGCCCGGGAGCGGCGGCCCGGCGGACCCGGGTTTCATGTTCTTGACGCCCGGTAAGGTCGTAATCATCATACCGCCGGTCTCGGTCTGCCACCACGTGTCTACCACCGGGCAGTTCTCGTTGCCGATGTGCTCGTAGTACCACTTCCACGCGCGCGGGTTGATTGGTTCGCCCACCGTGCCGAGGAGGCGCAGGCTCGACAGGTCGCGCGACTCGGGGTACTTGCTGCCCCACTTCATGAACGCGCGAATCGCCGTCGGAGCCGTGTAGAAGATATCGACCGCGTACTTCTCGACGATTTCCCACATCCGGTCGCGGTTCGGGAAGTCGGGCGTGCCCTCGTACATCACCGTCGTCGAACCGAGTGCGAGCGGCCCGTAGACGATGTAGGAGTGGCCCGTAATCCAGCCGATGTCGGCCGAACACCAGTAGGTGTCTTCCTTCTCGATGTCGAGGACGGCGTGGGAGGTCCACGTCGCGTAGGAGAGATAGCCGCCGGTGGTGTGTTTGACGCCCTTCGGTTGCCCCGTCGTTCCCGACGTGTACATCAGGAACAGCATGTCCTCGGCGTCGCGCTCGACCGGCGCAACGCGCTCGCCGCTCTGTTCGTCGAGGAGGTCGTCCCAGTCGTGCTGGTTGCCCTTCAGGTCGTGGCCGAAGCCGTCGTCACCCAGTCGGTCGACGACGACCGTCGCGTCGACGCCGTGGTCGACGCTGTCGAGTCCCTCGTTAGTCTTGTCGAGGTGGTCGAGCGGGTCGCCGCGGCGGTAGTAGCCGTCGCAGGTGACGAGGAACCGGGAGTCCGCGGCGTTCATCCGCGTCGCCAGCGCCTCGGCGGAAAAGCCGGCGAAGACGACGTTGTGCGGCGCGCCGATGCGAGCGCACGCGAGCATGGCGATGGGGAGTTCCGGAACCATCGGCATGTAGAGCGTGACCACGTCGTCCTCCTCGACGCCGAGGTCACGCAGGGCCGCCGCGAACTCGTTCACCTCGCGGTAGAGGTCCTGGTACGTGTACGTCCGCGTTTCGCCGTGTTCGCCTTCCCACTTGATGGCGACGCGGTTCTTGTCCCCGTTTTCGACGTGGCGGTCCACGCAGTTGTAACAGGCGTTCAGTTCGCCGCCGGTGAACCACTCGTAGAACGGCGGGTTCGAGTCGTCCAACACCTCGTCGTACTCGGCGTCCCAGTCGAGCATCTCGGCCGCGCGCTCCCAGCAGCCGGGCCAGTTCTCCTCGAACTCGTCGTAGATGTCGGCGTCCGAGACGTTCGCTTGCGCGACGAACTCCTCGGCGGGTTCGAACTCGTCTTGTTCTGCCAGCCGTGCCTCCAGTTCAGCGTCACCCTGTGCCATATGTCGTGTTAACGAGTCTCGACAAGGGGCATAAGTAGGGTAACTAATTATCGAAAATTAACACTACGATTATACATAATAGTCTTTAAACGAGTTTATGGGCTTTAGAGCCGGATTCGAACGGCACCCGTCATTGTCTGAAAAATTTGGTAAACTATCAATCAATAACGGACGTTCGTGTGCTAATGCGTCGCACGCCTAAGCGTCTAGGGTCGAAGCGCGTTCGTCGGTGTCCTCGTCGTCGAAGAACGCGGTCATGAGTTTCTGCTGTGCGGTTCGGAGGTGTTGGTGGAGCGTCGGCGACGAGATGTCTATCGAGTCGGCGATGTCCTCGGCGGTACTACCGCGAGGCCACTCGAAGTACCCGGCGAGGTAGGCCGCCCGCAGGACGGACTGCTGCTTGTCTGTGAGTCGCGCCACGAGCGACTCCCGGAAATCGGCGGTGTTTCGCGTGGGCCGTTCGACCTCCTGTTTCGCGACGAGTTCGGTCGCGGGATAGGCGTCGGTCAAGTCGGACATCACGTCTCGGAGCGGCGTTTCGTTCGAGAACTCACCGACGAAACGGGCGACGCCGTCCTCCGCGACGAACCGCGAGACGGTGCCGTCGTAGGAGGTGAGCGTCGTAATCGTCGACCCCGCGGAGAGCGCGACTTCGAGGAGCGACTCCGTCCCTCGGTCGCGGATGAGGCGGATGTGCTCGACGGCGTCCGTCGTTTGCAACTCGTCGAACACCGCGTCCGTCGTCGCCTCCCGGACGGTGAGGAAACACAGCAACGACTGCGCTTCGATGGGGACGACGCCGCGGAGCCGAATCGAACAGCCGAGGTCCGCGGAGAGGCGAACGAGCACGTCCCGCTCGTCCGAGGATTCGAACTCCAGTTGGACGACCGTGTCGGCGAGGAGTAGCTTCCGACGCTCGGCGGCGGCGATTGCCTGTCCGACGTGGCGACCCAGCGTCACCAGTACGTCCGCCTCGGCATCGGGGACCGCTTCGCCGGCGAGCGCGACGTAGAGCGCACCGTAGGCGGTTTCGCCGTGTACCAGCGGAACGACGGCAAGCGGCCCGGTCTCCGAGTCCGACGGCGAATCGGTGCGCACCGTCTGTACGTCGCGGGTGTCGCACGCGCGTCGGGTGAAATCCGTGCCTCGACCGGCGAGCGAGCGACGGACCGCGTTGAGCGCCTCCTCGTCGAGTCCGGCGGCGGTGAGCGACGCTCGCGCGTCGGTTTCGCCCGACTCAATCCAAGCGAAACGATAGCGGTCTGAGTCGGTGAGTCGGTCGCAGACGGCCTGTTCGACCTCGCTTCGCGTGTTCACCGCCGAGAGTGCCGACCCGACGCTTCGCGCGGCTTCGATGACCTGACTCACTCCGTCGGGGACGCCGCTGACGGCACGCCCGTCGCTGTCGGCGGGGGCCGGCGAAAGCGCATCGAGCACTTCGTTTTCGCTCGGTTCGCCGAGGAGCGGCGCGAGGCTCTCGAGGCGGTCCCATCCACCGATTCGCATGACGACACTCGGGGGGACGCCGTCGGCGAGCATCGTCCGGGCGAAGTGCCGACGCAGGTCCCGAGTCGAAACGTCCGCCAATCCCTCGCGGCCGGTCGTTTCGGCGGCCCGCTCGCCGACCGATGCCACGAGCATCTGTAGGCGTCGGGGCGTGACCGGAAGCACCCGCTCCGTCTCGCCGATATCGGTCGTCGTGACGTACTTCCGAACGTCGTGTTCGACCTCGGTCGGCAGGTACGCCTCCCGGCCGTCCGTCGGGACGGCGAGGAAGTAGAGTTCCGTTCCCCGGTGTCGCCGCCGGGTCACGTGGGAGGGTTCGAACTGACTCATCTCGGCCGGCGTGAGTCCGACTTCCGCGCCGAGTCGAAGCACGAGGTCCTCGCGGTACGTCTCGGTCGCCCGTCGCAGTTGCTCGTACCCACCCGCGGCCAACGGCGTCGGTTCGGAGGTTCCGTCCCGCATTCGTTTCGGAAGAATGTGGAAAAACGAACTAAAGCTTCCGGTAAGACGGAGCAGTTCACACCGCAAGAACAGTAGCCCGCAGAGATAGCGTCACTTCTGGGCAGTAATTCGGTTTCACGTTAGTAAGGTTATCCGAAACGCAACGTCGTCAGCGGTCTCGGACGATGGATTCGAGTTCGCCGACGATTTCGGGATTCTGAAGCGCGGACGTGTCGCCGAACTCCTCGCCGTTGGTGATGTTCTCCAGAAACCGGCGCATAATCTTCCCGGACCGCGTCTTCGGGAGGTCGGGCGTGAAGACGACGGCGTCCGGCGTGGCAATCGGACCGATGCGCTCGCGGACGTGCGAGCCGATTCGCTCGCGGAGGTCGTCGTCCCCGGAGACGCTCGTCTCCAGCGTGACGTACGCGTGGATACCGCCCGTGTCGGCGTCGTCGACGCTGACGACGGCGGCCTCGACGACGCCCTCGACGCCGACGATAGCCGACTCGATTTCCATCGTCCCGAGGCGGTGGCCCGAGACGTTGATAACGTCGTCCACGCGGCCGAGGACGGTGATGTAGCCGTCGTCGTCCACTTTCGCGCCGTCGCCGGTGAAGTAGTGCCAGCCGTCCACGTCGAGCTTCGCCGCGTCCGTACCCCACCGATGACCGTGTCGGAGCGCGAGCGGCATGCCGGGCCACGGGCGCGTGAGAACCAGATATCCGGCCTCGTTCGCAGGGACCTCCTCGCCGCGGCCGTCCACGACTCGAGCGCCAACGCCCGGGAGCGGCGGCCCGGCGGTGCCGGGTTTCATGTTCTTGACGCCCGGGAGAGTGGTTATCATCATACCGCCGGTCTCGGTCTGCCACCACGTGTCCACCACCGGGCAGTTCCCGTCGCCGATGTGTTCGTAGTACCACTTCCACGCCCGCGGGTTGATGGGTTCGCCCACCGTGCCGAGGAGGCGCAGACTCGACAGGTCGCGCGACGTCGGGAGCGACGCGTCCCACTTCATGAACGACCGAATCGCGGTCGGGGCCGTGTAGAACACGTCGACGGCGTTCTCCTCGATGAGGTCCCAGATGCGGTCTTTCTCCGGGTAGTTCGGCGTGCCCTCGTACATCACCGTCGTCGTGCCGAGCGCCAGCGGGCCGTAGACGACGTACGAGTGGCCGCTAATCCAACCGATGTTCGCCGTAGAGAGATACGTGTCCTCAGGCTTGAGGTCCAACACCGTCTGCGACGTCCACGTGACGTGGGCGAGGTAGCCGCCGGTGACGTGTTCGACTCGCTTCGGTTCGCCGGTGGTCCCCGACGTGTGGATGAGAAACAGCACGTCGTCGGCCGCCCGCTCGACCGGGTCGACCTCCGCGCCGGCGTGGGCGTCGACCAGTTCGTCGTAAGTGTGCTGTCCCGCTCCGAGGTGTTCGGTCTCGCCGAGGTGCTCGACGACGACCATCTCTTCGAGGTCGTGGGCGGCCTTGAGGCGGGCGTCGTCGGCTTTGCTCTTCAGGAAGATGGCGCTTCCCCGCCGGTAGTAGCCGTCGCAGGTGACGAGGTACGCCGAGTCCGCGCTCTCCAGTCGCGTCGCCAACGCGTCCGCCGACAGCCCCGCGAAGACGACGTTGTGCGGCGCGCCGATGCGGGCGCACGCGAGCATGGCGATGGGGAGTTCCGGAATCATCGGCATGTAGAGCGTGACCACGTCGTCTTCCTCGACGCCCTGCGCGCGGAGCGCGGCCGCGAACTCGTTGACCTCGCGGTAGAGGTCCTGATACGTGTACGTCCGCGTCTCGCCGAGGTGGCTCTCCCACTTGATGGCGACGCGGTTCTTCGCCCCGGCTTCGACGTGCCGGTCGAGGCAGTTGTAGCAGGCGTTCAGCGTCCCCCCGGCGAACCACTCGAACGGGGGTTCGTCGTCCGGAAGGACCGAGTCGTAGGGGTCGAACCAGTCGAGCGTCGCCGCCGCTCGCTCCCAGCAGTCGGGCCAGGCCTCCTCGAACTCGTCGTAGACCGAGTCGTCGGTGACGGTGGCCTGTTCGACGAACTGCGGCGGCGGTGTAATCTCCTCGTCTCCGGCCATCCTCGTTTCGAAGTCCGGCCCACGACGGTTCGACATACAGGAGTTACGTCGGCCTCATCGCATTAAAACGTTCGTCGGGGCGACTCGGGCGCCGGGAGCGTCCGCCAAGATTCTTGTGTCAGCCAGTCCCAGCCCACGTATGCCGACACCGTCCCCATTTTCTCGACGCATCGGGAGCGAGCGCGTCGCGGGAACCCGCGAGTCCGTCATCCGGGAGATGACCCGCGAGGCGCACGAACACGACGCCATCAACCTCTCGCAGGGGATTCCCGACGAGGACGAGACGCCGGCGAGCGTGAAGCGCGCGGCGAAAGACGCAATCGACACGTCGAGCCAGTACACCATCACGTGGGGACTGCCGGAACTCCGGGAGGCGGTCTCGGAGCGCTACGCCGAGTGGAAGGGCGTCCGCTACGACCCCGAAACGGAGGTCACCGTCACCACCGGGACGAGCGAGGCCGTCGTCTCGACGCTCCTCGCGCTCTGCGACCCCGGCGACGGCGTCATCTACTTCGAGCCGACCTACGAGAGCTACATCCCGGCCGTCCAGTTCGCCGGAGGGGAGCCGATGCCGCTCGACATCACCGACGGCCTCGAACTCGACGCCGACGCGCTGTGGGAGGCCGCCGAGGACGCGTCCATGCTGATTCTCAACCACCCGCACAACCCGACGGGCAACGTCTTTTCGCCCGACGAACTCGAACTCGTCGCGGAGGTCGCCGAAGAAGAAGACCTCGTCGTCGTCACCGACGAGATATACGAGAACATCGTCTACGCCGACGACTACGTCAGCCCCGTCGAAATCGACGGCCTCGCCGGCCGAACCGTCGTCTGTACGGGGCTGTCGAAGACGTACTCCGTGACGGGGTGGCGCGTCGGGTTCGCGCTCGCGCCCGAACCGCTGTCGGCCGAACTACGGAAGGTCCACGACTACACGAGCATCTGCGCGCCGACGCCGTTCCAGCAGGCGGGCGTCGAGGCGCTGTCGCTCCCGGCGGACTACTACGACGACCTCTCGGACTCGTACGAACGCCGCGGCGAACTGCTGTACGACGGCCTCCGGGAGGTCGGCCTCGACCCCGTGAAACCGGACGGCGCGTACTACATGCTGACGCGCTATCCGGGCGACGCCGACGACACCGAGTTCGCGCACCGACTCGTCCGCGAGGCCGGCGTCGCGGTCGTCCCCGGGAGCAGTTTCTACACCGAGGGGAGCGCGGACTGGGTTCGGTTCACGTTCTCCCGCAACGAGGCGACCATCGAGGAGGCGCTCCGACGACTCGACGAGAACCGCTTCTGGTAACCCGGTCGCCCCGGTAGTGCCCCGGCGGCGACCCGCTCGGGACCGCGGTCAGGCGTCGTCAGCCGACGCCGCATCCGCATCCTGCGCCGAGCCCTCGGCGCGTTCGACGCCGCGAATCACGAACCGCGCGCCGGCGTCCGCGGCGTCCTCGTAACCGACCGACCAGCCGTGGGTGTCGGCGATGGTACGGACGATAGCGAGGCCGAAGCCGGTGCCGTCGGCGGCCGTCGTGAAGCCGGATTCGAAGAGCTTCGGTCGGTCCGCCGGCGGGACGCCGGGGCCGTCGTCCTCGACGTAGAAGCCCGCGTCGTCGTCGAGTCGGCCGACGGTGACGGTCACGTCCTCGCCGGCGTGTTCGAGAGCGTTCCGAAACAGGTTCTCCAGAAGTTGGAGCAACCGGGTCCGGTCCGCGAGGAACGACGCGCTGTCCTCGACGACCAGCGTCGCGGGCCCGGTTTCGACGTTCGCCCACGCCTCGGTCGCGGCGGTGTCGAGCGAGACCGTCTCGCGCTCCTCGACCGTGCCGCCGCGGGCGAGCGCCAGCACGTCGGTGATTATCTCGCCCATTCGCTCGTGGGCGGCCTCGATTCGCTCGACGTGGTCCGGGTCGGGGCGGTCCGCCTCCCTCACCAGTTCGAGGTAGCCCTCCGCCACGTTCAGCGGGTTTCGCAGGTCGTGCGAGACGACGTTCGCGAACGTTTCGAGCTGTTGTTCGTGCTTTCGCCGGTCGGTCACGTCGTGGGCGTTGACGACGACGCCGCCGACGACGGGGTCGTCGAGGAGGTTCCGACACCGGACGCTGAAGACGCGCCACCCGCGGGTCGAACTGCGGAACCGGAGTTCGGCGGTGGCGTCCTCGTCGGGGCGCTGCAACGCCTCCCGAAACGTCTCGATGGCGGCGTCCTCGTCGTCGGGGTGGAGAAACCGCTTCATCGACTGCACCTCGCTCGGGTCCTCGTCGGTACCGAGGGTCTGGGCGGCCGAGTCGCTCAGATAGGTGACAGAGCCGTGGGCGTCGAGAACGAAGATGAGGTCGGAGGCGTTCTCCGTGAGCGCGCGGAACCACCGCTCGCGGACGCGGCGCTCGGTGATGTCGTGGAGGATGTGCAGGTGGCCGCGAACCGCGCCCCGGCCGTCGGTCACGGCCGACCTATCGACCTCGAAGTGGCGCGCCTCGCCGTTGTCGTCGACGACGCGCAGTTCCCCACCGGTTTCGAGCGCCTCGGCAGTCTCCGCGTCGAACACGTCGGAGACGGGCGACCCCAACGCCGAGGAGACCACGTCGAACAGCGCCCTCGCCGCCGGGTTGCTGTCGGCCAGTCGGCTCTTTCGGTCGACGACGACAACGGGGTCGGCCATTCGCTCGATGACGAGGTCGCGCGCGATGGGGCTGATGTCGAGGATGCGGTACCGCGAGAGGCCGACGGAGAAGAGGGCCGCCGTGGCGGCGAACGAGATAGCAATCGGCTCCGCGGGGGCGAACGGCCTCCAGAGGTACGCCGCGCCGACGACGGCGGGCACGAGGATGCCGACAAGCAACACGAGCGCCTGCTTTCGGTATATCTGTCGGCTCCGCAGGTAGTGGATGCCGAGGACGACGAGCGAGGCCCCGACCGCGGCGTAGCTGTAGAACACGTCCGCCCAGAACAACGGCCCGTGGACGACCTCTGCCGTGGTGATTCCCCCGGGGGTCGAAAACGACAGCGACTCCCACAGGAGCGCGTGGACCCCGAGGGCGTTCGTCGCCGCCCCCGCGATGACCAACACGGGCCACGCGGCGAACAGCGCGGCGGTTCGGCGGGAGACCCACCGCTCGTAACCCGCTATTTCGAGGGCGAAAAGCAGGGTGAAAAACACCGTCGACTCCGAGGGGACCAAGACGAGAACGTACCACAGGAGGCGGGTGGACTCCGACCCGGCGAGGAGGTAGACGGCTTCGAACAGCGACCAACAGCCGGCGGCCAAAGAGAGGGCGATGAACCACCGCCCGGTCGGTTCGTCGCGGTACTGCCAGCCGTAGCTCGCGACGCCGACCGACATCACGGTCGCGAGGAGAAGCGCACCCACGTACGGTGACAGCGAGAGAGACACTACACCCCGGTACCCGGCTTGGCCACTTAGAAACTCTGGCAGACGGCCGACCGTGAGTCGCCCTAACGAAGGGTTTCGGGGTCCAAAGCCTCTTAACTGACCGGTCAGTAAGCTCGGACAGAAAATGGACGCAGAGACGAGGTCCGAGATACTCGAAGCGACCAACCGGGCGCTCTGCGAGCACGGATACGCCGACCTCACGGTACAGCGAATCGCGGACGAATCGTCGGTGACGAGCGCCGCGATTCACTACCACTTCGACACGAAAGAGGAGCTCCTCAACGCGTTCCTCGACGACTTAATCGAGCGGTTCGAATCGAAACTGTCGTGCGAGGCGTCCGACCCGCGGACGCGACTCGACGCGGTTCTCGACGCGGTGTTCAGCCGGAAGGACCCTGGAGCGGACGGCTTTCCCGTGGCAATCATGGAACTGAAGGCGCAAGCGCCCTACCACGAACTGTTCCGCGACCGCTTCCTCGACTTCGACGGCGTGATGCGCGGGGTCGTCGCCGACATCGTCCGCGACGGCGTGGAGGCCGGGCACTTCGACGAGGCCGACCCCGAAGAGGTCGCGCGGCTCGTCACGACCATGAGCAACGGCGCGCACGCCCGCGCCGTCGCGCTCGGCGAACACCCCGCTGAGACCCGGCGGGTCGTCGAAGACGCCCTCGAACTCCACCTCGGCTGGACGCCGGCGTCGGGGGTGGACGAATGAGCCTGTTCAAGGGACAGGAGGAACTCAACCTCACCGAGGGCGGCATCGTCAAGCCGCTTCTCTACCTGTCGCTTCCCATCGTCGTCACGAACCTCCTCCAGACGGCGTACAACCTCGCGGACACGTTCTGGCTCGGCCAGTACTCCACGGAGGCGCTCGCGGCAATCTCGTTCGCCTTCCCGATGGTGTTTCTGCTCATCTCGCTCGGGATGGGGCTGTCCGTCGCCGGGAGCGTCCTCGTCGCCCAACACACCGGGGCCGACGAGACGGACAAAGCCGAGTACGCGGCCTCGCAGACCGTCACGTTCGCGTTCCTCGGGTCCGCGGTGCTCGGCGCGCTCGGCTACCCGCTCGTCAACCCGTTCCTCGATTTCCTCGGGGCCTCGCCGGACGTGCTCCCGGGCGCGACGGCCTACATGCAGGTCATCGCGCTCGGCCTCCCGTTCATGTTCGGTTTCTTCGTGTTCATCTCGCTGATGCGCGGGGCGGGCGACACCATCACGCCGATGCTCGTGATGTTCGGGACCGTCGTCCTCAACGTCGTCCTCGACCCGTTTTTCATCAACGGATGGGCGCTGGGTCCGATTCAGTTCCCCGAACTCGGGATTCAGGGCGCGGCCATCGCCACCGTCATCTCGCGGGTCCTCGCGATGGTCGTCGGCATCGCCATCATGGTGTCGGGCACCAGAGGCATCCAGATTCACCTCACGGACATGCGCCCGGACTTCCGATACCTGCGGAAGATTCTCCGCATCGGCGTCCCCGCCAGTATCGAGGGGACGGGTCGCGCGCTCTCTATCAACGCGCTTCTCATCGTCGTCGGGCTGTTTTCGACCTCCGTCGTCGCGGCGTTCGGCATCGGCACCCGCGTGTTCTCGGTCATCTTCCTCCCGGCTATCGCCGTCGCGCGCGGCGTCGAGACGATGTCCGGCCAGAACATCGGCGCGGGGAAGTACGACCGCGCGGAGCAGGCGAACTACGTCGCCGCCAAGGGGCTGTTCTTCGTCCTCGGCCTGCTCGGACTCGCCATCTTCCTCGTCCCGGAGCCCATCGTCTCGGTGTTCACCACCGACGCCGAAGTGCTCGCCGTGGGCGCTGAGTTCCTGCGGTACGTCTCGCTGTCGTTCGGCTTCATCGGCATCATGCGGGCGTTCACCGGCGGCTTCCGGGGCGCGGGCAAGACGCTCATCGCCGCGGTGATATCGGTCGTCACGCTCGCCGGCATCCGGCTTCCGGTCGCCTTCGTCGCGTCGCAGGGGCTCCTGCCGACCGACTTCTGGTTCCTCGGGAGCACCGACGTGCGAGGCATCTGGATAGCGTTCTTCGTCTCGAACGTCGTGGGCGCGCTCATCGCGTGGCTCTGGTTCCGCCGGGGAACGTGGCGCGAGGGCGACGTGCGCGGGACGCCCGCCGGCGGCGAGTTGGAGAACGACGACGTGGAGCTATCGAGCGGGATGGACTAATCCGGAAGAAGAGCGGCGTCGTCAACGTCACACCGTCGCGTTCGTCGGCCGCGACATCGACCCCTCGGCTGGTCGGTCGTCCCGGACTCGACCGCGACACGGGGAGTCGAGTAAACCCCGGGCTACGGCTCGACGGTCGTGTTCGAGGACACGGTGGTCACTCCAGCGTGAGCGAAAAGCCCCACGTCGCTTCTCGTCTGTCGTCGTCAGACTCCGAGAGCCCGCCGGTGGCGAAGTTCGCCTCGAAGCGGAACTCGCCGACCGGGAGACAGCTCGCTTCTTCGCCCTCGGACTGGGCGACGCCGTAGAGGTCCACCAGTTCCGACCGCGATTCGCCGGGTTCGAGCGAGAGAATCCGGTACTCCTCGGTCACGGCGATGTGGTCTTCGAGCCGCCAACAGCCCGCCTCCGCGGGGTACTCGCCGTCCGCAGGGAGGAAGATGAGGTCGTTCGTCGTGTCCGAGACGTACTGGAAGAAGACCGTTCTCCCCTCGCCGACCTCGACAGTCTCGTCGCCGGTGTTCGTCAGCGTGATGCGGACCTGCGGCGGATGGTCGTCGTTTGCGAGGTCCTCCGTTATCTCGATTTCGTGTTCGACGGGCACGTCGGGGGCGTCGTCGACGCCGACGAGCGAGATACCCGGGCCGCCCGACGGGCGAGTGCCGCCGGCTCCGTCGTCGGTGCCGTTTCCGTCCGGGAGGTCGTCCGTCGTGTCCGTCGGCTCGTCGGTCGGTGTGTCAGTCGGTTCGTCGTCAGTCGTCCCCCCGTCGTCCGACCCGCCGTTGCCGACACAGCCGGTGAGGAGACCGAACGAGAGGAGGGCGGTCGAACCGAGGAAGGTGCGTCGTGTCAGGGACATACCCAGTAGTGGTCGCGGACGGGAATAACCCTACGCGAGAGTCAAATCGCGATTTGAGTCACGGGGCGGCGTCGCGGTGGCGACGGTAGTACTCCCACTCCGCGTCGGTGCCGTAGTGGACGACCAGGTCGGTCGCCGTCTGCTCGGCGACGCCCGACGCGCGCCTGAGCGCGGCGGTGTTCCGTTCGAGCACCGCGGCCGCGACGGCGTCCGCGCTCCCGAAGTGGTCGAAGAGCGCCCGCGAGACGCGGTCGCCGGCGTTCGGGACCGGCGCGCAGGCCGTCCGGATGCGCGCCCGTTCGGCCCGGTCGTCCACGCGCTCGACCCACGTCCGCGTCCACGCGGCGACCGCCTCGCGCTCGTCGTCCGACGCCGGCGGCTCGAAATCGCGGACCGAGTCGTCGACGACGCCACCGAATCGGGCCGAGACGGAGAGTCCGCCCGGATGCGGGAGAACGTGCACGCCCGGCGAGTCGCCGGAGTCGGTACCGACGAGCACCGCGGGGACGGACTTCTCGAAGCGGAGCGCGAAGTTCGCCGGCCGCGGCTCGCCGGGCGGGTAGATGACCCACTCGTCGCTCGGCAGTTCGACGCGCTCCGGAAGCCAGCCGAGCGCGTCGCTCTCGGCGGGAGCGGAGGCCTCGTCGGTCGCCGGGTCTGTGTCGCGTGTCACGTCGGTCCCTCGGTCTGGGGCGTCGGGCCCCGACGCCGTTCGTCGCGTTGAGGGTCCGACCGGGCGCTGATAAGACACGCGGTTGTGACTGACGCGCGGCGCGGAGTGTCACCATCGGTGACCAGTTACCGACCGGAAACCGCGATTACTCACACCCGGTCGCTCAAGTATGTCGAGCACGAACGCGCTTCTATGCCCGTCGTAGAAGTCAATCTCCCGGACGAACTGCTCGTCGAGTTCGAACAGCTCGTCGACGAAGAATTCATCAGCGAAGAACAGGCCGTCGAGGAGCTCCTCTCGATGGGAATGGACGCCTACGGTGCCCCCGTCGACGACGAGGACGGCGTTCAGTCCGACTTCGTCCAGAGCGCCCAGAACAACCTCTTCGACACCGCCGGCGACCCCGGTGGCCTCGACGACGACGTGCTCTAAGGCGGCGGTACTCCGCCTGAGCCCCCGGTATGCTGTGGATAACCACCGCCGAACCGTCGGTTTGCTCGACTCTCACGAATCGAATCCGGTCGGGCGCGTTCGAATCCACAGTTCGGCCGCCGCCGCGACGCACCCCCAACGGCGCAGTCTGACCCCGTCGCGGACGGCCACCGGCGCTCCGACCGCCGAGTCGAGCGGTCAGAACCGACTCCCGCCAGCGGCCCTGAATCCGTTAGCGAACCCATACTAATTCCGTCACCGCGCGACGGTTCAGGCATGTCCAAACGCGCGAACGCCCGGGAATCGGTACTCGTTCCATCGGGCAACTACACCTGCGTCCGGTCGCTCGGCGAGCGGGGTGTCCACACGGTCATGGCCTCCGAACACGACGACACGCCGGCGGCCTCGTCCCGATTCTGCGACGAACTCGTCCGCATTCCCGCCCCGAAAGACGACCTCGTCGCCTACAAGGACGCCCTCGTCGGCATCGCCGCCCGCCCGGACGTGAAGACCATCATCCCGACGCGGCCGGAAGACGGCTACATCTTCTCGAAGTACCTCGACGAGTTCGAGCAGTACGTCGACCTCGTGGTCCCCGACTTCGAGACGCTCCGCCGGGTCCACGACCGAAAGCTCCTCTACGAGGCCGCCGTCGAGGCCGGCGTCCCCATGCCGCGGACCCGCCTGTTCAGCGAGGTCGAGGCGTTCGACGAGCCCTCGATTATCAAGCCGCGGTACAACGTCGTCGCCGGCGAGTACGTCGACAGCTACGACCCCCACGAGTACGACATCGTCAAGAGCGTCCGCCACGTCCGCCCCGGCGACCGGCCGAACGCCGACGAGATATACGCCGAGATGAAACACGACCCCATCGTACAGGACTACGTCCCGACCCAGGACAAGTACATGTTCGCGGCGCTGTACGACCACGGCGAACCCCTCGCGACGTTCCAGCACCTCCAGATTCGCGGGAACTCCTACACCGGCGGCGGCGGCGTCTACCGGACCTCGGTGTACGACCCCGAACTCGAATCCGTCGCGCGGAAGCTCCTCGGCCACATCGACTGGCACGGCCTCGCGTGCATCGAGTACCTCAAGGACGCCGAGACGGGCGAGTTCAAACTCATCGAAATCAACCCCCGGATGTGGCAGTCGCTCCCCTCGACCGTCCGCGCCGGGGCCGACTTCCCGTACTACTACTGGCTGCAGGCGACCGGGCAGAAACACCGCATCGAACCGGGCTACGAACTCGGCGTCGGCACCCACTACCTCTGGGGCGAACTCGGCTACGTGATGAGCGTCCGCCGCGACGACTCGCCGCTCGTCGAGCGCCCGTCGTTCGTCAAGACCGTCTGGGAGGTCGCCGCCTCAATCTACCGCGAGCCGAGATTCGACCTCGCGCGCCTCGACGACCCGGTTCCCTTCGCTCGCTACGTGCACCACGCGCTGTTCAACCGCGGGGACGACGACGGCGAGGCGGAATCGACCGCCGACCGCGACGGTGACGGAGACGAACCGGAAGAGCCGAGAACCGGTATCACGCTGACGCCGGGACTCAACTTCAGGGGTCGCTGAGTCGGCCGACCGTCGTGGCGGCACTACTCGTTGTGGGGCTGTTTAAATTTGTAGATTGGGCAATTGTACTGAAGTTCCTAATTCAATCAATTATCGATATTAGAATTGTCAATAAAATTATCAGTAGCCCAGTCATCTATTCCACAGAGAACCACCTCTCTTTTCGGAGCAACAATATTCTGCCCTTCTGATGCCATCTTAACCAATCTCTGCGCCACGTTTACTTTGGATGGTGCATCAACTCCTTCACTCTGACACCAGTCTTCTACAACCTGAACACGATTGTTTTCGGCGAACTCGTCTGTGTTCAGTTCAGCGTTTGGGTTCTGCCACTCATTCAGTTCGTTATTGACGGCTTCAACGTATGCTTCCAAGTCTACCAGATCTTCCAGCACAAGCAGTTCATCGGAGAAATCACGATAGGTTTTAATCTTCTGTGAGCTTGCACCAGCATTCACAAGATCGTCCCTATTTTCGTGACCACCATTATCGCCATCAAGCAATATTACAGATCTACCTGTCTCTGAAAGCAACTCTGAGATTTTCTTCTCTCCGACGTTTGCCGCACCAGGGGCAATTTGATACTCCAACTCTGATTTACCAGTCGCTTGACGGATGAGTGTTGGTAGTAAAATAGTCTCACAGGGACCTTCAGCAATTAACGAGTTTCGAGCAACTGTGAACGCTAACGGATTCAGACCCATTGCTATCATGATAGGCTTGAAACCAGGTTCATCAACCCAAAATCCATTCTTGATGTTACTTCGCTCACCCTTCTTTTGTACGACAGGGCGAATCCCTCTACCAAGGTCTGATGGAAGACAGCCCGCAGAGTGAGTGGTGTAAATTACTTTCTGTGCAATAGTCTGCGTCTCAAGTACTTCGACCAACTCAGCCTGAGCATCATAACTCAGATGTCTTTCCGCCTCATCAACCAACAACACAGGCTTCTCACCAGCATCGTTCTGGTTCAAAAAGGCAACCAACGCCACGAACCAACGAAGCCCATCACTTCGCTGGTGAATCGGAGATCGGTTTTGTTCGTCCGGTGTTCGAACATTTATATGTAGAACAGTCCCATCAATATCAAGAACTGGAACAACATCTGTTCGGACCCAAGACTTAGAGAATGCTCTTTCCAATTCTTTGCTGGCTTCCTCCGTCAGATCATTTGCTAAATGTACTGTGCCGGACTCAGCCGCTTCCTTGAGTTCTTGAAGATCCAAACTAGCTAATTCCGCTAAATTCGATAGCGCACTCGGCGCGTTGGGAACTGTATTACTCAGGTCGTATGTCGATTTTAAATTCCGATCACGTTCACTAAAGGAAAGAAACATTGGGCGTCTCTGTAGCAAAATTTTCCTTGCTTTCTCTGGCGGCGAATTCCTCTCATGCTTCGCTAACTCCTCAAACGACTCAATTATCTGCTTGACCAAGTCAGTATCATACTTTTCAGAATCCAAGTTCTCTAAAATCCCAGCCAGTTTATTAGAACATTCTTGGAGAAGGTTTATTGTTTGATCTCCAAGATAATCATCGTTAGAATCTAGCTTCCCAGACAATTCCTTCAGGTTAGAAGAAACTCGACTATTTGTTTTCCGACCAAAAACTGTCGACTGGAAGAACATCTCAAGTTCAGATTTCACTTCTTTCCGAGGCTGAAGATTGTGATTTAATTCGGGCTGGACTCTGGCATTTACGGAGCCATTTTCGAGTTTCGTGAAAGTGCATTTTTTAATTTCTTCGGAATTCTCAACGGGTTTTAGATCTCTGTAGTCCTCATCTTCGAGGCTAAATGTGGCATCTATTTTCGTCGTGATATCTACCCTACGGGTCTGATTTTGAGCCTCAATCTCGTCCTCGCTATTCAATTCTTCCAGAGCGTCCAGAAACGACGTTTTCCCGGATTCATTCTGCCCGATCAATGCAATCAAATTTTCCAGCAGACGGACACTAGTCGGATCTTTAAACCGACGAAAACCCTGGACATTGACCCCAATCAATTCCATATAACTCAGTTGCCAACCAGAAGCGAATAAATCTGGTCTAGTGGCAATTCGTTAAAACGAACTATTTCGTCTAAACCCAATAAGCCGAATCAAGAATCAGCTATCAGTACACACGCATTATCTGCGCAGTCACAACAAACTGTCAAAACGAATTATTCCAACAGGCGTCACCGCATCTCTGTTCCACCCGTGCCAGCACAGCGTTTGTGTACGCTCACTCGTCGCGGAACGCGCAGGTCGCGGTGTAGGACACGTCGTCGAGCACGAGTTCGACGCCGCGGGTCCGGGTCGGCGGGCCGCTGACGTTGATGCTGGAGTTCTGGATAGCACAGTCCGACGCGCGGTTGACGAGCACGCCGCCGACCCGGCCGTTCGGCAGGTAGATACAGCTATCGACGATACGGGAGCCGTTTCGGTTCTCGTCGACGACGACCGCCGAGCCGTAGGGCTGGCTCTCGCACGACCCCGAGATAGTGACGTTTTCGAGGACCATCCCCCACGGTTCCCGCGCGATGTCGGTGTCGACCGGTCCCGCGTAGATGGTCTGGACGCCGGTGTCGTTGACGATGCGGCAGTTGCGCAGAGTGAAGCCGCCGTGGCTCCCGTAGGTCGGGACAGTAATGATGCCCGGCGAGGACGGACTGGACCGGAAGATGAAGTCGCAGTCCTCGACGAGAACGCCCGTGTAGCCGTGGCCCGTCGAGTCGATGCGGAGCCCTTCGGGGCTGTCGAGTCTGTCCCCCTCGCGGGCGTGTTCGTTGAGATTGTCGGCGTCGACGATGACGGTCGCGCCCTTGATCCACGAGGTCTTGGTCGGATGGTCGCCCGCGGAGATGCGCATGTTGGTGTTGTCGTTGTTCTTGAACAGCCCGCCCTCGACGCGGAGGACGCCGCGGGTGTGGGTCGCGCGGAACGACGACGACCCGCGCTGTTCGATGTGGCAGTCTATCATCCTGACCTCGCCGACCGACCGCTCGGTGATGCGAATCCCGGCGACGCCGTTCGGATAGCCGGGAAGCGCCGCACCCTCGCGCATGTAGACGCGGCGGATGACGTTGACGCCCTCGACCGAGGTGCAGTCGAAGAGGAGCAGTTGGTCGCGCGCGTGGCTGTCGGTGGGGGTGCGGCCGAGCCACTCGACGTCCTCGATGAGCGCGCCGTCGTCGTTGGCGAGCCAGACATCGGCGCTCGTGGTGTCGTCGTCGGTCTGCTGGATGGAGAAGTTCTTCAGGACGTGGTCCGTCCCGCTCGTGATGCGGAGCATCCGGAACTGCTCGCCGGGGTCAGCCGGCGGGAAGACGAACTGCACGTCCTTGTGGGAGTCGCCGAGGCCGACGAGTTGGAAGTTCGAGACGCCGCGGTCCCAGTCGTGTTCGCGGGTGATGAGGTAGTCGCCCGGCGGGAACTCGATGGCCGTGTCGTCGCCGTACGTCTCGTCGAGAATGTCGTCGACCGGCTCTTGACCCGTCGGGTCCATCCCGAGGTCCTCGACCGCGTTGAGGGCGGTGACGTCGGGTTCGGGCGTGGGCGTCTCCTCGGTCGTCGGCGTCTCGGTCGGCGTCTCCTCGTCCGGCGTGTTACAGCCGGCGAGCGCGGCACCGACGCCGACCGCGCCGAGCGTCTTCAGGTAGGTTCTGCGCTTCACCGGCGGGGGACCTCCGTGCGCTCGGGGCGTCCCCGGTGACTGTCCAGCGTCCGTCGAGCGTCGGCGTCGAGTCGCCTCGGAGGGCGAGATGAAAGCGGGAGAGAGAGGGACCAACGTCGGTTGAACATGTATCCCGTCAGTTGGGCGGGAAAGGTGATTGGTAAACGGTGTGTAACCGCCGGTGGCGGCGCGAGCGGCGTGGAGTTCGGACGGGTCGGCGGCGACGGAACCGAGAGGGGGCCGAGGCGAAACGACGGGACGAGAGGTGGAGAACAAACGTCTCCGAGGCCGTCAGTCCGAGGCTACGGAAATTACGAGTCGCATTACTATACACCCGTGGCGACAGTTGTCTGTATGAATCTGTCACGGCGTTCATATCTCGGACTGAGCGCCGCCGCACTCAGCGGCTGTGTCGCGAGGGGTGGAGAACCGGGCGGAACGCCCGAGGCGACCGCGACGAGCGAGCCGCCGGTCCCGACCCCACGGTTCAGATACGACGACCCGAGCGTCGACGCGGGGGGCGACCCGCTGGCGGTCGCGTTCAACAGCCGAGAGCGGTTCAGAGACGTCGGATGGCTCGTCGACGACTTCGAGGACGAGCGTCTCTGGGGGACGTTCGCGGGGCGGTACGCCGTCGAAGAAGAGGTCGTCTACTGCGGGTCGCAGTCGCTCCGCCTCGAAGCGACGCCGGACGACGAGCGGGTGTGGATTTACCGGACGTTCGAGGACGGTATCGACCTCTCCGAGGCTGACCTCTCGCTGGCCGTCAACCTCGAAACGCCCGACACCGAGGGCGTCACGGTTCGCCTCGCCGCGCCCGACTACGACAACACGCTACTCCTCGGCCGCCACATCTGGAAGGCCGGCTGGCAGCGCCTCGACCTCGGGCCGCAGCGCGTCACCGGGTCGCCGGACCTGACGAACGTCACCGAGATAAGCATCCAGATGTACACCGGCGGCGGTACTGCGGCGCGGTTCTACGTCGACTCGCTCCGGGCCAAACCCCGGGCCGGCGCGGGGTCGGTGATGATAACGTTCGACGACAACACCCGGAGCCAGTACGACACGGCGTATCCGATACTGGAGTCCCACGGCTTCCCCGGCGTCGTCGGCGTCATCCCGTGGACCGTCGGGTCGAGCCACCGCATCCCACGGTCGGGGATGGACGAGATGGTCGAATCCGGCTGGGACATGGTGAGCCACCCCCAGCAGTCGGACTCGTTCCGCGTCCTCTCGCCGGCCGACCAGCGCGCGAGCATCAGGGAGTCGAAGGCGTGGCTCGTCGAAAACGGGTTCGAACGCGGGGCCGACTTCATCATCTGGCCGTACGGCCGGTACAACGAGTCGGCGCTCGACATCGCGAGCGACTACCACTACCTCGGGTTCGTGACGGTCGGGGGACCGACCGGCGCGGTATCCGACCCGCAAATCGTCGGCCGGACCGACGGCGACGACGTGCAGAAGGCGAAGAAGGCGCTCGACTTCGCCGCCCAGTACAACCAGCTCGCGGTGCTCATGTACCACGACGTGACCGGGAGGGGGCGCGCTGTCAGCCCGGCGGCGTTCGCCGAGACGATTGACTACGTGGACGAACTCGGGCTGGACGTGGTCACGGCGTCGAGCTACTGGGAGTCGGTTCGAGACACCGTCTGACGCGTTCCCCGCCCGACGCGCCGACCCGAATACGCCGAAATACTGATTTTTCTGACAGTCTCGTCGAACGTGACATGAGTGCTGATAGTCACACGTTCGTGGCGGTTAGACACCCGCATTAACCGTCTCAAACACCTGAAATTCGGGTTTACATACGTGTTGCTGACGACTAACAAAGACCCGAACGGTGCAATCAGCAGATCGAAGTATCGATGTTCCTACGCACTCTCCAACTCGATTCGTCGCCGCCGGGAGCGCCGTCTCACGGCGGCGGACCGGCCGACGCGCGGCGTCCAACACAGGGGTCCCACGCGAGGGGCGATGTACCGCGGTAACGCCGTCGGCGTCGTCGTGCCCGCGTACAACGAAGCGCGGTTCGTCGGCGGCGTCGTCGACACCCTCCCCGCGTTCGTCGACCGCGCCTACGTGGTCGACGACCGCTCGACCGACGGCACGTGGGAGGAGATTCGGCGGCACGCCGCGCGCGCGAACGAGCGAACGGCCGCGCCGGTCATCGCCGCGGCCGACGGGGGCACGTCGCTCGACAGGCGCGTCGTCCCGATTCGACATCCGGTCAACCGCGGGCGCGGCGCGGCCGTCAAGACCGGCTACGAGCGCGCGCTCGCCGACGGCATGGACGTTATCGTCGTGATGGACGGCGACGGCCAGATGGACCCGGACATCATGCCCGCCATCATCGACCCCGTCGTCGATGGAGACGCCGACTACGCCGTCGGCGACCGACTCGCGGCGCGAGACACCCGCCGGGGGATGCCGCCGTGGCGGCTGTTCGGCAACCTCCTGCTGTCCGGACTGACGCGCATCGCCAGCGGCTACTGGCACATTCGCGACCCGCAGAACGGCTACACGGCCATCTCGGCCGACGCGCTCTCGGAGTTAGATTTCGACCGGCTGTACGACCAGTACGGCTTCCTGAACGACCTGCTCGTGCACCTGAACGTCGCCGAAAAACGCGTCGCGACCGTGCCGATGCACGCGCGTTACGGCGACGAGGAAAGCGGCATCAGGTACTCGACGTTCGTCCCCGGACTGTCGTTCCTCCTGCTGAGGGACTTCCTCTGGCGGCTCCGCGTCCGGTACCTCGACGGCGGCGTTCACCCGGTGGCGGTTCTCTACGCGCTCGGCGTCGTGAGCGTTCTCGCCGGAGCGGGTCGCTTGGCGGGTGCGGTCGCGTCGAGAAAGCGCCCGAGTCGAGGCGTCTCCGCCGGACTACTCGGTGGGGTCGCGTCTCTCGCCGGCGCGATGCTCCTCGACAGTCGGGAAAACGAGGGGTTACGGGTCGCGGCTGACCCGTCCGCGTCGTTCGAGCGAGGGGAAGCAGACGGTCCGCGGGCACCCCGTCGTGAGGACACCGGCAGAACCGACGCGCGAGAACGGAACGGCGTCGTCGACGAGTCCGAACCGACCGGGAGTTAGTCACCTCGTACCGGTCCGAACAGGTGGGTGAGGCGCTCAATAACAACAGCCTAGTCGGGTCATCTATCCAACAATGGGGTCCACATCACACAGCAAAGGGCGGATAAACCGGGCGCTCGGCGAACTCTCGCTGGACGTGCCCTTCGCACTCGTCGTCGTCGTCGCGAGTAGTTTCGTGGCGGTGCTCGACGTCGTTCCGACCGTCCAAGCGCTCGTCGGAATCCCCGTACTGCTGTTTCTCCCCGGTTACGCGCTGTTGCTCGCGCTGTTCCCCGCCGGGTCGTCGGACGCGCCCGTGGAGGGGCCGTCGTTCGGCCGGTTCGAGTGGCAACCGAACCTCAGTCTCGTGGAGCGCTTCGCGCTCGCCTTCGGGATGAGCGTCGCGCTCCTGCCGGTCGTCGGGTTGACGCTCCTCTGGACCGGCGTCGGACTGAACACCGCGCCCGTCATCGTCGCGCTGTCTGCGGTCATCGTCGTCGGCCTCGCGGTCGGCGAAACCCGCCGGCGGCGACTGCCCGAATCGGAGCGGTTCCACGTCCCGATTCGGCGCTGGTACGCCGACGTGGTCCGGTCGTTCGACCAGCCCTCGCGGATCGACTCGCTTCTGAACGTCGCGCTCGCCTTCGCTATCCTCCTGGCCGTCGCGAGCCTGAGCTACGCGCTCGTCGCGCCGGGGACGGGCGAGTCGTATTCGAGCCTGTCGCTTCTCACGCAGGGCGCAGACGGCGAGTTCGTCGCCGCCGACTACCCCGAAGCGCTGGTGGTCGGCGAGCAGACCGAACTGTTCGTCTCCATCGAGAACGCCGAGGGCGAGGCGACGAGCTACACGCTCGTGGCCGAGCTCCAGCGCGTCGAGCGGGTGAACGGCGAGACGACGGTCGTCGAGCGACAGGTGCTCGGGTCGCGGACGGAGACCGTCGCGGACGGCGAGACGTGGCGGACCCGCCACACGTTCGCCCCGGTGGTGACCGGCGAGGACCTCCGGCTCACCTACTTCCTGTACGAGGGCGACGCGCCGGCGGAGCCGAGCACCGAGACGGCGTACCGCTCGGCGTACGTCTGGGTCACCGTGACCGAGGAACCGACCGACGGCGCGGACGCCGGCGACGACGCGGCGTAACTCGCGCTCGCGCGGCCGTCGCTCCGTCCTGAACGTGGTCACCGCTCAGCTGTCGGGTGGAAAATCGAAAAAACCGCGTCGAAATGCGAATGTGGGTACCTCTGTTGTCTGCGGCGTCACCGCGCGAGCGGTGTGCCGCGTGTGTGCTGTCGTGCCGTTTTCCTGCCGTAGTCCGCTGTTTTCTCAGCCGTCGTTGTCTTCGAACGTCAGCGCCGCGTCGCCGGTCAGGTTCATCTTCCTGATGTCACCCGAGAACCGGAAGGCGTCGACGTTGTCCGTGACGGAGCCCTTCACCTTGCCGTTGGTGACGCTGTCGTCGCTCTCGATCGGCCCGACGAGCGGGTCGTTCAGGATGTCGCCCGAGACCATGAACTCGTACGTCGTCTCCGTGCCGTCGCCATCGACGACGAGGGTGTTCGGCAGGGAGAACACGGCGGGGTCGACCCGCGTGCCGTTGACGTAGACCTCGGCCTCGCCCTGGAGGAACGACAGCGACGTAATCGTACCCGTGAAGGTGTACGTGTCGTCGACGCCGTCGGTGGTCACCCAGCCCGTCGCGGAGCTTTCGGACACGTCGTCCCACTCTTCGACGGTGTCGCCCGAGGCTTCGAGCGTGCCGCTGACGGTGACTTCGTACTGCGTCTCGACGCCGGTGCCGACGAGGCGCAGTTCGTTCTGGCTGTCGGTGGAGTCGGTCGTGGAGTCGTCCGTCGAATCCGTCGAGTCGTCCGTGCTCGAATCGGTGGAGCCGTCGGTCGACGAGTCCGTCGTCGCGTCCGTGACCGTGCTCTCGGTCACCTGCTCGCCGTCGACGTAAATCTCGGCCTCGCCCTCGACGAAACTGAAGGAGGTGACGCTCCCCGCGAAGTTGAACGTGTCCTCGACGCCCGCGGTCGTAATCCAGCCGCTGGCGGAGGTGCCGTCGATGGTGTCCCACTGTTCGACGGTGTCGCCCGAGGCTTCGAGCGCGTCGCTCACGGTGAACTCGTACTGGGTCTGGGTTCCCGTGCCGACGAGGCGCAGTTCGTGCGAGAGGTCGGTGGAGTCGGTCGTGGAGTCGTCGGTCGAATCCGTCGAACCGTCCGTGTTCGAATCGGTGGAGTCGTCCGTCGTCGCGTCCGTGACGGTACTCTCCGTCACCTGCTCGCCGTTGACGTAAATTTCACACTCGCCTTCGAGGAACGAGAACGAGTCGATGTCGCCGGAGAACGTGTAGGCGTCCTCGACGCCCTCGGTCGTAATCCAGCCGGTCGCGGTGCCGCTGGAGATGTCGTCCCACTCCTCGATGGTGCCGTCCGACGCCTGCAGCGAGTCCGTCACCGTGAACTCGTACTGGGTCGTCGTGCCCGTGCCGACGAGGCGAATCTCGTTCGGGAGGGGTTCGGTCGTGGAGTCGTCCGTCGTGGAGTCGTCCGTCGTCGAATCCGTCGAGTCGTCCGTCGTCGACGAGTCGCCGCCGGTGCTTCCGTCGGTGCTCGGGAGCGGACACGAGTCGCTGCTCGTGATGTTGCTCGTGTCCACGTCGGCCCCGCTGAACACCGTCGCCTGCCCGGAGACGTTGATGTTCGAGTCCAGAATCTCACAGCTCGTGGCGTCGTTGACGAGGACGCCGTCCACGTCGCCGTTCGGGAAGTGGATACAGCTGTTCTGAACGGTCGAGCCGTTGCGGTCGTTGTCGATGCAGACCGCCGCGCCGGCGGGCTGAGACCGCGTGCTGCCCGTGATAGAGACGTTTTCGAGGTTCACGCCCCACGGCTTGTCCGCGGTGTCGGTGTCGACCGAGTCGGCGTGAATCGTCTGGACCGACGTGTCGTTCTGGATGCGGCAGTTGCGCAGAGTGAAGCCGCCGTGGCCGGCCCACGTCGGCGACGAGACGATGCCGCGCGAGGTGGGACAGGACTTGAAGATGAAGTCACAGTCCTCGATGAGGACGCCCGCGTACCCGTTGCCGGTGGAGTCGATGCGGAGACCCTCGGGGCTGTCGAGGCTGTCGCCGTCGTGGGCGTGCTCGTTGAGGTTGTCCGCGTCCATGATGACGGTCGCGCCCTTGATCCACGAGGTCTTGGTCGGATGGTCGCCCGCGGAGATGCGCATGTTAGTGTTGTCGTTGTTCTTGAACAGCCCGCCCTCGACGCGGAGGACGCCGCGGGTGTGGGTCGCGCGGAACGACGACGACCCGCGCTGTTCGATGTGGCAGTCGACGAGGCGAATCTCGCCGACGGAGCCGCCCTGCACGCGGATACCCGCGACGCCGTCGGGGTAGCCCGGAAGCTCGGCACCCTCGCGCATGTAGACGCGACGGGCGACGTTGACGCCGTCGACGGAGGAACAGTCGTACGCGAGGAGCTGGCGGCGAGCGTCGTTGTCGGTGGGGGTGCGACCGAGCCACTCGACGTCCTCGATGAGGCCGCCGTCGTCGTTTATCATCCAGATGTCCGCCGTGGTTGTGGAGTCGTCGGTCTGCTGGATGGAGAAGTTCTTCAGGACGTGGTGGTCCCCGCTCGTGATTTCGAGGAACCGGTACTTCTCGCCGTTGTTGCCCGACGGGAAGACGAACTGCACGTCCTTGTGGGAACTGCCGGTGCCGACCATCCCGAAGCGGGAGACGTCGTCGTTCCAGTACTGCGTCTCGGTGGCGAGATACTCACCCGGAGGGAATTCGATGAGCGTCCCGCTTTCGTACGCGGAATCGAGTTGGTTGTCTATCGGTTCGTTTCCGTTGGGGTCCATTCCAAGGTCGTCCACCGCGTTGACGACGCGGTCCCATTGGATACCGAAGCGCTCCTCTGGTCCAGACGCAGCCGACGCGACGCCGGCAGAGAGGGCAGTCGATGCGGCCATCGCACCGAGTTTGAGGTAATTCCGCCTGTTGAGTTGCGATTCGAGGATGGAGTCCGAATCCGCGGCAGATTCGTCGTCGTCTCCATCGTTTAGTCGTACCATATCTCAGGAAAGCCCTCGTTAAGGTGATAATCATTATTGCAGGGTATAATCGAATTAGCTACGATTACTTACGGGATTGATTCGGATGGAGGCCAGTTAGTTACCAGTTGCATTCCAAAGACACACCTTATATTCTCACAGAATGGTATCAACTAAATATGAATATGGTGGCGGTTTGCGTCCGTAAAACAACCGCTTAATCGAGACTATACGAAGCAAATCGGCATCCCGTACCGAGTCAGTCGTGGTCCGTGAAACGTCTCTGCTCGTTGGATAATCAATCTATGAACTGGTAATTACGCTCCCACCGAACCTTGCGAGGGCGTTCGTTTCACCGCACCCACATTTTTTGACGGGGTTCTGATAGGTTTGATTCACGTCGAAGGTTCAGCTAGCAATGAGAGTCAGTCGAATCGACCACTCGTCGGGCCCGTCGGGTCGGCCGAACGCCTCCCTCACTTCGACATCACCGAGACGAGTTCCCGGAGGTTCTGTTTGACCCGCCAGTCGAAGAGCGTCATGAGCGACGCGGCGCTGACGACGTAGGCGACGACGCCGATGGCGACGAGGAGCGCGAACTCGACGAGCGGCGACCCGACGCGGTTCTGCGCCGCGAGGACCGCGAGCGCCATCGCGCCGCTGGCCGCGACGGGGTACGAGAGTTCACGGAGGAACCGGCGGTAGGTCGTGCCGAGCGTTCGCTTCATCTCGCGCGCGTAGAGGGGGACCATCGGGAACGCGAGGATGCCCGTGACCGCGAGGGCGGTCCCCTCGATACCGTAGGCGCTCGTCGCGGGGACGATGGCTATCGCGAGCAGCGCGACTCGGAGGAAGCCCAGTTTGGTCTGTACGTCGGGGCGGCCGACGGCGCGCCAGACGGGGTTGAACGTCGCGAAGAGCGTCCGAAAGAGCCCGTAGGCGACGAGAATCTGCATGGCGAGCACCATCGGGAGCCAGTCCTCGCCGAGGAACGCGCCGACGAAGGCGGGCGCGACGAGGTAGATGCCGACCGACATCGGCAGGGCGACGAACGCCGTGAGCCGGAAGGTACTGAAGAACGCCTCGCGGAGGGCGCGTTGGTCCTCCTGGAGCTTCGAGTAGGTCGAGAACATCACGCTGGAGACGACGACGGCGATTTCGGTCGCCGGCGCGTTGGAGATGCGGTAGGCGAGTTGGTAGTAGCCGAGCGAGGTCGCGGTCAGGAGCCAGCCGACGACGGCGTCGTCGCCCTGCCCGTAGAGGAACTCGACGATGGACGACCCCGTGACCCACTTCCCGTAGCCGATGAGTTCGGCGGCGTACGCGCGGTTCAACGCGGGGCGCGGCCGGTACGGATGCAGGAAGTAGGTCACGACCGACCGGACGCTCGCGTCGGCGAGGTAGCCGAAGATGAGCGCCCAGACCGTCGGACTGACCGCGGCGTAGCCGAGCGCGACCACGACGTAGGCCGTCGTGCCGCTGACCCGGTAGGCGAACTCCTTGTGGAACGCGAGGTCCTTCTTGAAGTAGACCATCGCGGGGTTCCGCAGCGCGAGGAAAATCGGGACCAGCGCGATGGCGCGGATGAGGTCCCGCGCGGCGGGCTCGCCGAACAGCGAGGCGAGCGACGGGGCCGCGAAGTAGAGAATCGAACTCATCAGCAGGCCGCGGAGGAGTTCGAGCGTGAACGTCGTGTTCAGGTACTCGTCCACGTTGTCGTCGACGCGCTGGATGAGCGCGGCGTCGATGCCGAGGTTCGTCAGGCTCAGAAGCGCCGAGATGGTGAGCAGCGCGATGCCCATCAGCCCGATGGCCTCGGGGCCGAGCAGTCGCGCGAGGACGATGAACATGACGACCTTCAGCACCCGGTCGAGGACGTTCATCGCCGACACCCACATCCCGCTTTTCACCGTCCGCTCTGCGAGGTCGCCGTCGTCGTCACCGGGGACGAACCGGCGGCGAATCGTCCGGACGACCGAGCGAATCCTATCTCTCATCGAAGGCACCTCTCGGGCCGCCGTCACGGCGGCGACCCGGCGTATTCACGAACGGTAACACTCGGATACACATCGGCTCACGAGGCGATTAATTATTGACTCGCTACTGGATTCCGCGGGGGCCGCGGCTCCCGCGGGCGCGGGAATTAGGCGCTGTTTGACCGGAGGACAACCACGAATGGCCGGGAGGTGGGTAACGGTGACCGAGAGAACCGAGTCGATGGCCGACACCGTACGGCAATGCCCACGGACACCGACGAGTACGGGGCTATCGGCGTCGCACCGGAAGTTGAAAACTGCGGAGTTTTAGGGAACACGAAAATGATAAAAATCAGAGTTTAGATTGTTCGTGTTGCCTAAAACTGTACTACAGGCTCTAATTCCCTTGAATTTAGGTGCCCCGAATAGACCAGATTTATTACAAATGGGGCCGAAGCAACGAGTGCATATGAGCGCGCAATCACTCGAACGACGGACCCGAAACTACCTGAGCAACAACGTCCCGCAGATTCAGGAACACGGCGGGCACTTCGAAATCGAAGACGTGAACGACGAGACGGGTGAGGTCACCATCGCAATCGGCGGCGCGTGCTCCGGATGCGGCATCGCTCCGATGACGATGAAGGCCATCAAGCAGCGCATCGCCGACGAGTTCGACGACGTGTCAGAAGTGACCGTGCGGCAAGCGGGCGGCCCGCGGGCCGCCGTGATGCCGTCGAAGACCGACGAGATGGACCAGATGGAGGAGTACGAGGACTACAGCCCGCCGTTCTGAGCCGGTGAGTCGTCGACACCTCCCCTCGTTTTTCTGACCCGCGGCTCGAAGCGGGCGAGCAACCGAACGAAAGAGACAGCGGCGGCACCGGCGGGAGCGACGAAATCGACGGCATCAGCTACAGCGGCGAGAAACGAAACGTCGGACTCCGTGTCGCTACCCGGACACGTAGTAGAGGTCGGCCGCGCCGTTCGACATGACGCGGTTCACGTTCGGCTGGTTCTGGACCGCGGTGAGGTTCGACCCGGAGTACCGGAGTTCGCGGTACGCGACCACCTCGCGGTCGTAGTCGGTCTTCGAGACCATCAGATACCGCGGCCCGTCGTAGTAGGTCGGCAGGTCGGTGAGTGCCTCGTCCGGCGTCGTGAAGCCGAGCGCTGGCGTGGTTCGCTCGGGAAGCGCCTCGGCGAAGCGGTCGGGGTTCCCGCGGATGCCCACGTACCGGATGTCCTCGTCGGACATCTCGAACGCGGTGTCGTACGCCCCCATCTGCTGAGCGGGGACGTGGTTCGAGGGGAGGTAGATGTACGGCGAGGGGAACATCACCATGAGCGTGAGCCCGATGACGAGCGCCGTCGCGACGGGCGTGCCGGCCTTGACCGCCCGCCCGTACTTCGACCAGTAGCTCGTCCCCGCGAGCCACTCGAACGCGTAGAACAGCCCGACGCTCCCGACGACAGTCGCGATAATCATCGCGAAGCCGACGTGGCGGAAGAAGAAGTTCGTCTCCGAGATGACCCCGAGGAGGTGCGCGAAGAAGTACGGCACCAGCACGACGAGGCTGAACGTCAGCGTCCGCAGGATGGACCGGCCCTGAGCCGACAGCCGCGAAAACCGCCCGAACAGGACGCCGAGGAAGACGCCGAAGGTTATCAGGGCGTACACCGCGTTCACGAGGAACAACTTCACGAACACGTCGAGGATGCCGCCGCCGACGGCAGTCACGGAGCCGGTGCGCTGAGAGATGGCCGAACCGGCCTCGGAACTCCCCGAGAGGATTCCGAGCACGCCCTCGACGAACAGGCCGCCGGTGGAAAAGCCGACCGTGTACTGCGTCAGCCAGTAGACGAACGCCGCGGCGAAGACGATGGTCAGGCCGTACACCGGTCGCTGTTCGGCGACGGCGTCCGGGGTCCGCCAGCGCTGGACGAGCTGGATGCCCGCGGCGACGACGAACAACACGAGGTAGTTGACGGCGACCTGCAGGTGGTACGACACCAGCGCGACCGTCCCGATGGCGAACAGGACGGAGACGGGCGTGACGTGGCCGCGCCACCGGCTCTCGACGGCGTCGGTGCCGGAGAACTGGTGCTTGAAGAAGAGGTACAGAAGCACCAGTCCGAGGAACGACGCCAGCGAGTAGGGGAAGAACATGAGCTTGAACCCGTTGAGGTTCACCGGCAGGAACAACAGCGCCGAGAACACGGCGATGAGGACCGCCCGCCGGTCGGGAACGACGAGCGAGACGAGAAGCGGGACGAACACGAGGTAGACGACCGAGACGAAAAACACCACCAGCATCATCGCGGTGGTGATTTCGACGCCGAGGGCGGCGCTGAACAGCCCCGCGGAGACGTGGCCGCTCGGGTAGACGATTTCCAGCGGCGTCAGCGTCTCGGAGACGAGCGACTTCGCCCAGCCGAGGTGCGTCAGCGAGTCGTTGAACCCGTAGAAGTGGTACTCTCGAACGAGCGGGAGGGCGGAGACCGCGGCTATCGCGAGGGCCGCCAGCGCCACCCCGCCGGCCGCGAACCGACTGTTCGGGGCGCGAACGACCACGACCAACGAGGTCAGTACCGCCACCGCCACGCCGACCCAGAAGACCGTCGGGGTCGACTGGTAGATTGAAACCTCGTACGCGCGCGCCGGCGACGCGCGAGCGACGAGGATGCCGACGGCTATCGCGAGAAATCCGACGAGGAGGAGTGTTCTCGTGAGCCGCGAATCACGTTGCGTCATCCCGTGAGAGAAGGCGAGTAGCGTAGTTTGTTATTGAGCGTGTAATCGGCCTCTACGGACGGTATGACCGTTCTTCCGCGCGTTTCTCAGCATCCGCCTCCGAGGGAACGAGGCCGAGGCGCGCCGGGGAGCCATGCGGCGTCGAGACTCGGGGAGAGGACACATTCGAGTCGCGATTTCGGCCGATGTGGAGACGCTCGACTCCGTCTCCCGGACGTATAGGCGCGTGATAACAAAACCCGACGCACGCGGATATCGGGCAACGATGTCACTCACAGCAGTCACGCCACAGACCACCGAGCGAACCGAACGCGAGGGCCGTCGATGACGGGCTTCGTCGGCGGCGCGCTCAACGCGGCGACGCTCGACGCCTGCGCGGCCGAACTCCACCACGAAGACTGGTACGAGTCGGCGACGCGTTCGACCGGCCGCTTCGGCGTCTCGGTGCTCCACCACGGCGCGCGGGACCCCAAGGGCTGTACCGTCTGGGAAGACGGTCCGCGCGTGGGAGCGATATACGGCGCGGTGACGAACCTCGACGAACTCGACCTCGACGCCGACGGGCTGTTCGACCGACTGTTCGAGGACCCGCACGCGCTCCTCCCAGAACTCGACGGCTCCTTCCTCGTCGTCGCCGTCGACGGCGACGCGGAGCGCGTCGTGCTCGCCAGCGACAAACTCGGGACGCGACAGTGCTTCTACGTCGCGGGCGAACCGTTCGCCTTCGGGACCGAGGTCGGCGCGCTGACGACCCTCCTCGACGACCCGCAGGTAGACGAGCGCGCCATCAGCGACCTGCTCATGATCGGGCACGTCTGGGGCGACAAGACGCTCGTGCAGGGCGTGAACTTCCTTCCCTCGGGGTCCGTCCTCGACTACCGGGCCGACACGGGCCCCGAAATCGAGTCGTACTGGCACCACACGTTCGAACAGAGCGCCGACGACTCCTACCTCGACGACCTCACCGCGGCCTATCAGGACGTCATCGCCGACATGGCCGACACGATAGACGGCGATATCGGCCTGTGGCTCTCCGGCGGCCTCGACAGTCGCTCGATGGCGGGCGAACTCAGCCGCTACCACGACCTCACCACCTACACCTACGACTCGAACCCCGCGAACGGGAGCAACCTCGAACTCGCCGCGAAGGTCTCGGAGGTGCTCGGCCTCGAGAACAGGCGCGTGCCGGTCGAGTCGGACGCGCTCGTCGAGTCGCTCGACACGTCGGTCCAACTGACCAGCGGGATGGTCGGCCTCTCGACGTTCGTCAACCTCGCGAACGTGTTCAACATCGAGGACATGCCCGACGTGCTCATCGAGGGCTGCGGACAGGGTGGAATGATGGGCGACGGCATCGGTCGGGCCGCCGTCGAGGGAAGCAAATCCCCCGAAGCCGCCCTCTACCGCGCGAAGCACCGCATCGACATTGACGACGCCCGCCGGCTCCTACGGACGGAATTCGACCCGATGACGACCTACCGCGAGGAGGTTCGCAAGAGCGACCAGCCGGACCTCTACAGCACCGCGATGGACTGCTACTACCGCAACTACTTCCCGCGGTGCGACTTCGCCAGCAACCCCATCGCCGAGAGTCAGGCCGGCACCCGAGTCCCCTTCAGCGACACCGAGTTCCTCCGGGCCGTGACGCGGATGCCGCTGTCGCACCGCGTCGGCTCGATTCCGTTCACCAACGGGAAGATTCCCGCGGGGACGGCCTACCCGAAGGTCGAACTGGTCCGCCGCCTCGACAGCCGACTCGCGGACATCCCCTACGAGCGGACGAAGGTCCCGCCGGCGCGCCCGATGTGGCAACACGCCGCCGGCTTCGTCGTCGGCACCTCCGTCGACCGCATCCGCGAGCGCCTCGTCGGCGACGTCCACACCTACGGCGGCCGCTCGACCATCGGCGACTGGTACCGGACGAATCGCGCGCTCCGCGAGCGGGTCGACGACCTGCTCGACTCGGCGTGCGAGCGCCCGTACTTCGACGCCGACGAGATTCGCCGCCTCCAGCGCGAGGAACTCACGGGCGAGGCCGAACACATGAGCGCCATCTCCGGCATCATCACCGGCGAGCTCTGGGTCCGCAAGTACATCGACCGCGAAGGCCGTGGCGTCGGTGAGGGTGCCGTGGGTGCGACGGAAGCCGAAGACGCGCCGCAACCGGCCGACTGAGGTCTGACGAACCGCTCGTCAGTATTTTTCGTTCGAAAATCACGGGACAGCGAATCGACGTCGCTCGTTTTCAGGCGATATCAAAAGGGCCGAACGGATGAGAGGCGTCGCCGCCTCAGTCGTCCTCGGGAGGTCGCTCGGCGGCGCGGTAATCGACCGTCGCGGGGTCCGCTTTCCTTCCACGAGCCGAGTCCCTCATCACGTCCTTGTCTCCGCCGGTCATCCGAAGGAGGACGTCGGTGAAGCTCGCGTCGTCCCGTTTCACCTCCCAGAGGCGCTCGTACGCCTCCTCGGTGACGGTGCCCGTCTTCGTCCCATAGCGTACACAGACACGGAGAAAGGGACTTGCGGGACAGTCCACGGTCGGCGAAAAACACCCGAAAGAAACAGACTCCGGCGCTACGCCGCCGAGGCGTACATCGCCACCAACTCGTCCGCGTTCGACTGCCACGAGTAGCGTTCTTCGATGACCGCCCGGTTCGTCTGCCCCATACGGACGGCCTCCTCGGGGTTTGAGACGAGTCGCGCGAGCGCCCGCGCCAGCTCCTCGGCGTCGCCGGGCGCGACGAGAATCCCGCGGTCGTCGGTGATGACCTCGGGGATGCTCCCGACCGGCGTGGTCACGATGGCGTTGCCCCCGGCCATGCCTTCGAGCATGGCGATGGGAAGCCCCTCCGCGTAGGTCGGGAGGACGAACACCGTCCCGCGGCTGATGAGGTCGCGCTTGTCCTCCTCGGAGAGGAAGCCGAGGTACGAGACGTTGTCGTGGGCGGCGGCGACCGCCTCGGCGCGGTCGGCGTGGGGGCCGCGGCCGCCGATGCTCACCTCGAAGTCAAGACCGGGCGTGGATTCGAGTATCTCGACGGCGTCGAGGAATTCGCGGATGCCCTTGCGCTCGATGAGGTTCGAGACGAAGACGAGATGAACGGGGTCGGTCGGGTACGTCGGGTCGTACTCCGCGGGTTCGACGGCGTTGGCCATGACGTGGACCTTCTCCTCGCCGGCGAGCCGGGAGACGAGGCCGCGCCAGTACTCCGAGAGGACGACCACGTCGTCGACGGCGTCGAAGACGAGCGACTGGAGTCGGCGGACGACCCGCGAGTCGGTGGCGAGGAAGTCGTCGAACGACGAGCCGTGGATGTGGATGACGACGGGGACGCGCCAGACGTACTTCGAAAACAGGGCGAAGAACGCCGCACGGTAGAACGAGTAGGTGTGCGACGAGTGGACGTGGACGATGTCCGGGCGTCGCTGGAAGGGAAACAGGGCGACGGCGACGAGCGACGAGAGGAGCATCCGCGCGGCGAGTTCGAGCCCCTCGCCCTTCGGCGCGGTGTAGCGCGTGTAGACGCGCACGTCCATCCGGTCTTCGAGGTAGCGACGCTGTTCGGTGATGTATCGGTCGATGCCGCCGGTGCCTTTCGGGCCGACGATGAGGAGTGTTTGCTTGGGCTTCATGGGTTGGTTCTGCGGGTCGCGGTCGGAGAGTTTCGAACTCCGACTCCGAGTCGCGGGACGCGTCGAGGCGGGCGCGAGCGCCGGTCGATACGCGAAAATTGGGCGGTTCGGCGGTTAGTTATGGATCGATTGACCGTCTTCGGGAGCGGACGGAAGCAGCGGGTGAGGCTTTGATTCCGCCGGTGGCGTGAGGCCAGCTATGGCGCAACGGCGACTACGCCGGGACGGTGTGTCGCGTCAGCGAATCCACCGTCTCGACGGAGCCGTAGTTCAGCGCCACCTGGACGATGACGTCGGTGAGGTTGACCTTGTCCGCGAGGAACGCGTCGCGCTTGTCGGCCCAGCGGGCCTTCGCGCCGTCGTCGGCGAGGAGTTCCTCGGCGCGGGCCATCACGTCGTCGAACGACTTGAGGTTGGAGATGAGCCCCTGCCGTTCGAGTTCGACGAAGTTGCCCATGTCGTCGTCGCCGACGAAGGAGTTCGACCGGATGGCGGGCGTCCCGAGGAGCGCCGCCTCGGTGACCATGGTCTGGGTGTCGGCGACGAGTAGGCTCGCCTCGGCGAGCACGTCGTGGACGAGCGCGGGGTGGAAGTCGAACGGCCGGGTGTCGAGGTCGCCGTCGCGGCGCTCCTCGCTCTCGTCGAGGACGAAGACGGTCGCGCGCTCGCCCAGCATCTCGATGAGTTCGCGGCGGCGCTCGGGCGTGAATCCGCCGTGGCCCACGTCGTGGTGCGAGCCGAACGCGTTGAACCGGACGACGACGAACTGCTCGTCTGGGTCGAGGCCGAGTTCGGCCCGGATGTCCACCGAAGGCTCGTACACGTCGGGGTGGAGGTACGCCGTCTCTTTGAACCCGCGGAACTGGTAGTGGTTGTCCGCGAGGTCCTTCCCGAAGGTGTGCGGCGTCAGAATCGCCTTGGCGAACGGCCGGGAGACGACGTGGTCCAGCGAGGTCGGCTCGGAGTCGAGGAGAAGGACCACGGGCGTCCGCGAGACGGCTCCGGCGTGGGCCGCGTAGCCGCCCATCCCGAAGATGAGGTCGGGTTTGAACCGCCGCACGGCCCGGAAGATGTTGACGTAGTGGAACGGGAGCGACTTGAAAAGCGAGTACTTCGTCGTCCCGCAGGAGCCGTAAATCTCGTGCGGGAGGTCGTAGTACTCGAGGAGGTCCTTGGTACAGCCGTAGTCGCGGCCGAGGACGAGCACGTCGTGACCCATCGCCTGAAGCTCTCTGACGGCGTACTTGTAGAGGTGAACGTGCGCGGGCGTGTTGGTGAAGAACAGGTATCGCATACTCTCTGGCAGTTCCACGCGCCCCGCGGGAGTAGTTATACGGCGTCTACCCGTCGCAGTCGGTCGAAGAGACGGCGACGCACCGCCGCGACGACCGGCCTTCGGCCGTTACAGTCGCCATAACAAAACCCGGACGAGCACTCGGGTTCCCTGACCGGGCGCTCGCGCGCCGTTTCGCCCATCGTGTTCGCATCGCCGCGGACGGACGCAGTCCGCACTCGACGCGAACGGAACGTCCTCCAAGCCGACCGCCGACGCGCCCCACAAACCAGATGTTTCAGACGCCTATCCCCACACTCACCCCGCGACGACGAACCGCCAGCACGGACCCGACGACGGGCCGACCGACCGGGAGCGACCGCTGATGTTCCCGTGGGAACACGCCGCCGTCGGCTACATCCTCGTCTCGCTGTGGGCGCGGGTGACCGGCCGAAGACTCGACGGCTGGGCCGCGCTGGCGGTGCTGTTCGGAACGCAGTTCCCCGACCTCGTCGACAAGCCGCTGGCGTGGTCGTTCGGCATCCTCCCGAGCGGTATCTCGGTGGCGCACTCGATTCTCGTCTCGGTGCCGGTCTCGATAGTCGTCGTGGCCGTCGCGCGGCGCTACGGGGCGGCGACGGTCGGCGTCGCCTTCGCCCTCGGTTACCTCTCGCACATCCCCGCGGACCTGCTGTACAACGGCTTTTTCTTCGGGAACTACGACGTGATTCGGGCGTTCCTCTGGCCGCTGTCACACGGGAGCGAGTCGTCGATGGGCGGCTTCTTCGCCCAGACGTGGTTCTACCTGCGCCGCTTCGTCATCTTCCTCGCGCGGCCCGAGGCGTGGGTGCTGGTCGCGTTCGAACTCGCGTTGCTCGGAAGCGCCTTCTGGCTCTGGCTCGGGGACGGCGCGCCCGGCGTGGAGCTTCTCAAGCGCTCTGTGACCGGAATCCGCCGCGGCGTTACGAAGTGACTGCGACCGGAAACCGGGCGGCAACCACTCCATAACAAAGCCCTCACCGAGACTGAATTTCGCTAAGGCAGGCAGACTCCCCGCCGACATGATATGAAATTCCAGATTTTCCAGTCGATTCGGCCGACCGCCGAGTCGACACAGACGGCCGACGGAGCGCGACCGACGCGAGGTGGACGACGATGAGCGCCGAAGTGGGCGTCGAGTCCCACGTCGACGACGGCGTCACCATCGGCTACGGCGACGGCGACGACCCGGTCATCGGCGACCGGGCACGGATTCGCGCCGGCACCATCGTCTACGACGACGTGACCATCGGCGACGACTTCGTCACGGGCCACAACGTCCTCGTCCGCGAGCACACGACCATCGGCGACCAGGTCCTCCTCGGGACCGAGACGGTCGTCGACGGCACCACGACCATCGGGTCGCGCGTGAGCATCCAGACGAACGTCTACATCCCCACCAACACCCGCATCGGCGACGACGTGTTCGTCGGGCCGGGCGTGGTGATGACGAACGACCCCTATCCGGTCCGCACCGACGCGGAACTGGTCGGTCCGATAATCGAGAACCACGCCTCTATCGGCGCGAACGCGACGCTCCTCCCCGGCGTGACAGTCGGCGAGGGCGCGTTCGTCGCCGCCGGCGCGCTCGTCGTGAACGACGTGCCGCCGCGAACCCTCGCCGTGGGCGTCCCCGCCGTCCACCGCGAGCTACCGGAGCAACTGCGGGGAGAAAACAGGATACGACGATGAGTTCAGACCACATCTCAATCGCCGCGCCCCAGCTCGGGGCGGCGGAACGGGACCGAATCGCGGCCGTCCTCGAAAGCGGCATGATAGCCGACGGCCCCGAGGTTCGGGGCTTCGAGCGGGAGTTCGCCGACTACTGCGGGGCCGACCACGGCGTCGCCACCTCGAACGGGACGACGGCGCTCCACGCCGCGCTCCACGCGCTCGGCGTCGGCCCCGGCGACCGCGTCCTGACGACGCCCTTCACGTTCATCGCGACGGCCAACGCCGTCGCCTTCGCGGGCGCGGACGTTGACTTCGTCGACATCGACCCGCGGACGTACAACATCGACCCCGACGCGCTCGAAGCGCGACTCCGGGCCGGCGAGCAGGTGGACGCGGTCATCGCGGTCCATCTCTACGGCCTCCCGGCGGACATGACGCGGCTCACGGAGCTCGCAGACGAGTACGACTTCCTGCTCGTCGAGGACGCCGCGCAGGCCCACGGCGCGGAAGTCGAGGGACGGCGCGTCGGCTCCTTCGGCGACGCCGCGTGCTTCTCGTTCTACCCGACGAAGAACATGACCACGAGCGAGGGCGGCATGATTACGACCAACCACGCCGACGTCGCCGAGCGCGCCGCCCGGTTCGTGGACCACGGCCGCGTCTCCGGCTACGAACACGCCGAAGTCGGCCACAACTTCCGCATGACGAGCATCGCCGCGGCCATCGGCCGGGTCCAGCTCGAACGCCTCCCCGAGTTCACTCGCGCGAGACAGGCGAACGCCGCCGCGCTCACGGAGTACCTCGAAGGCTCGCCGGTCACGACGCCCCACACGCCGTCGGACCGGACCCACGTCTTCCACCAGTACACCGTCGCCTGCGACGGTATCGAGCGCGACGCCCTCAAATCGTACCTCGACGCGAAGGGCATCGCCACGGGCGTCTACTACCCAAAGCCCGTCCACAAGCAACCCGCCTACGAACATCTCGCGGTGTCGGCCCCCGTCGCGGAGGAAGCCGCGGCACGGGTGCTCTCGCTGCCGGTCCACCCCGGACTCAGCGAGGCCGACGTGGAGCGCGTCGGGACTGCGGTCGCCAACTACGCGGAGGTGGCGAGGTGAGCCGAGAACCCGACGGACTCCGCACCGACGGCGGTCGCGAGCGCCCGGTCCGAGCGGGCGTCATCGGCGTCGGGTCGATGGGAACCAACCACGCGCGGGTCTACGCGGAGCTTCGCGGCGTCGAACTGGTCGGCGTCGCCGACGCGGACGCGGACCGCGCCGCCGAGGTCGCCGCCGACTTCGGCACCGACGCGTACGGAATCGAGGACCTGCTCGAACACGTCGACGTGGTGACGGTCGCGGTGCCGACGCCCTACCACGCGTCGGTCGCCCGGCAGTGTATCGACGCCGGCGTCCACGCGCTCGTCGAGAAACCCTTCGTCGACGACCTCGGCGTCGGCGCGGAGTTAGCCGCGCTCGCGGAGGACCGCGGCGTCGTGCTACAGGTCGGCCACATCGAGCGGTTCAATCCGGCCGTCCGCGCCCTCCCCGACCTCCTCGACGGCGTCGAACCCATCGCTATCACCGCGAACCGGCTCGGCCCGCCGCTGAACCGCGAGATGGGCGACGGCGTCGTCATGGACCTCATGATTCACGACATCGACGTGGTGCTCTCGCTGGTCGACGCCGAAATCGACCGCGTGGCCGCGACCGCCACGCCCGACGAGCAGTACGCGACGGCGCAGGTGACCTTCGAGAACGGCGTCATCGCCTCGCTCACGGCGAGTCGGCTTACCCAGCAGAAGACGCGGACCCTCGACATCACCGCGCGCGACCGGCTCATCCGGGTGGACTACCTGAACCAGTCGGTCCAGATTTTCCGCCAGTCGCGGCCGGACTACCTCCGGGACAACGGGGGCGTCCGCTACCGCCACGAGGTGGTCATGGAACAGCCGATGATTAACACCGGCGAGCCGCTGAAGCGCGAGCTACAGGCGTTCGTGGACGCAGCGACCGACGGCGGCCCCGTCCTCGTGTCGCCGGCCGACGGCCTGCGCGCCATCGACCTCGCTCGACGCATCGAGGCCGACGCCGAATCGACGGTTCAGAGCGTCGAGACCGCGGAAACCACGGAGACGACGGAGACCCCGGAGGGCCGGCAATGAGCCGGGAACGACCCGGACTGTACGGCTCCGACCGCTCGCCCGACGAACAGACGCGGGCCCTGCGCGCCGGCGAGGTCCCCGTCGCGGTGTACGGCCTCGGCAAGATGGGCCTCCCGCTGGCGGCCGTCTACGCCCGCGCGACGGGCAACGTCACCGGCGTCGACATCAGCGAAGACGTGGTCCGCGGCGTCAACGACGGCGAGTGCCACGTGGCGAAGGAACCGGGACTCCCCGAATTAGTCGCCGAGCAGGCCGAACGCGGCGCGCTTCGGGCGACCACCGACGGCGTCGCCGCGGCCGAAGGAGCCGCGATTCACGTCATCATCGTTCCGACCCCGCTGACCGACGACCGCGAACCCGACCTCGCGGCGTTCGAGGCCGTCCTCGACAGCATCTCGCGGGGGCTCGCGCCCGGCGACCTCGTCGTCGTCGAGTGCACCGTGCCGCCGGGAACGAGCAAAGACCTCGTGGTGCCGTACCTCGCGGACCGAAGCGGCCTCTCGGCCGGCGAGTTCGGCGTGGCGTTCTGCCCCGAGCGGACCTCGTCGGGCCGGGCGCTCCGCGACATCACCGAGTCGCACCCGAAAATCGTCGGCGGCGTCGACGCCGAGAGCACCCGCGTCGCGGCGCTCGTCTACGGCGAGCTAACCGCGAACGAGGTGATTCCCGTGCGCGACGCGACGACCGCGGAGGCCGTGAAACTGTTCGAGGGCGTCTACCGCGACGTGAACATCGCGCTGGCCAACGAACTCGCGCGGCTCCGCGACGACCTCGGCATCGACGTGACCGAGGCAATCGACGCGGCCAACACCCAGCCGTACTGCGACATCCACGCGCCCGGACCGGGCGTCGGCGGCCACTGCATCCCGTGGTACCCGTACTTCATCACGAGCCGAGTGGCGGCCGAGACGCCCCTGCTCCTGACCGCCCGCGAGGTCAACGACAGCATGCCAACGTTCACCGCCGACAAGCTCCGTGACGAGTTAGCCGCGGCGGGACGCGACATCGAAGGCGCGACCGTCGCCGTCCTCGGTGTCACCTACCGCCCCGGCGTCGCCGAGACCCGCGCGACGCCCGCTGCGGGCGTCATCGACCGACTGAACGAACTCGGGGCGACCGTCCTCGCGGTCGACCCGATGCTCTCCGACGAGGTCGTCGCGTCCTTCGGCGCGGCCCCCGTCTCGCTCGCCGACCTGCCGACCCGCGCTATCGACGCGGCCGTGGTCGTCACGCCGCACGAGGAGTTCGACGATATCGACTGGACCGCCTTCGACGACCTCGTCGTCGTCGACGGCCGCGGCACCCTCGGCGACATCGGCCACCGCGTGTACGAAATCGGCGGCGGACCGCGGGACGAGTCGTCGGCCGACGCCGACTCCGAGACGGTGGCTGAAGTCGCAGTAGAGGCCGACTCCTCGCACGGAGGGCCGGGGCGATGAGCCGTCTCAAAGTGCTCTCGGTCGTCGGCGCGCGCCCGCAGTTCATCAAGGCGTTCCCCGTCTCCGACGCGCTCAGACGCGACCACGACGAGGTGCTCGTCCACACCGGCCAACACTACGACGAGTCGATGTCGGGCGTGTTCTTCGACGAACTCGACATCCCGGAGCCGGACTACAACCTCGGCGTCGGCTCGGGCGGCCACGCCGCCCAGACCGCCGAGATGATGACCCGACTGGACGCCGTCGTCGCCGACGAGGCCCCCGACGTGGTGCTCGTCTACGGCGACACCAACTCGACGCTCGCGGCGGCGCTCGTGGCTTCGAAGCGCGAGCCCGCGCTGGCGCACGTCGAGGCCGGCCTGCGGAGCCACAACTGGGAGATGCCCGAGGAGGTCAACCGCGTGCTCACCGACCACTGTTCGGACCTGCTGTTCGCGCCCTCCGAATCGGCCGCCGAGACGCTGGCGGCCGAGGGCATCCGCGACGGCGTCTCCGTGACGGGCGACGTGCAGTACGACGCCGTCCTTCGCGCCCGCGAAACCGCTCGCGAGCGGTCGTCGATACTCGCCGACCTCGACCTCCGAGACGGGGAGTACGTCCTCGCGACGGTCCACCGCGCCGCCAACACCGACGACCGCGACCGCCTCGAAGGCATCGTGGACGGACTCGCGTCGTCGGAACTCCCGGTCGTGTTCCCGGTCCACCCGCGGACCGAGGGGGCGCTCGAAGCCAGCGGCCTCTGGTCGCGGCTCGCCGACGCCGAGAACGTCGTCCTCGTGGAGCCGGTCGGCTACCTCGATTTCGTCCGCCTGCTCGACGGCGCGGAGCGCGTCGCCACCGACTCCGGCGGCGTCCAGAAGGAAGCGTTCTACCTCGACACCCGGTGTCTCACCCTCCGCGACGAAACCGAGTGGGTCGAGACCGTCGACGCCGGTTGGAACGTCCTCGTCGGCGCGGACGCGACCGCGATTCGGGCGGCGCTGGCCGACGACGACCCGCTTCCCGAAAAACCCTCGCTGTACGGCGACGGGAGCGCCGCCGAGCGAATCGTCGCCGCGCTCTCGGAGTACGAGTATGCGTGAGAAGAAGGGAGATTCAGATACGCGAGATGACCTCCGCGTGACCCGCACGGAACCGAGCGAATCCGGCCCCGGCTTCGCGGTCTGTCTGACCCACGACGTGGACCGCCCGTACAAGACGTATCAGGGGCTGTACTACGCGGCGAAGTCGAACCCCGGCTACCATCTCCGGACGCTCCTCCGACGGGAGAACCCCTACTGGCAGTTCGAGGATATCATGGCGCTCGAACGCGACCTCGGCGTCCGCTCGTCGTTCTACTTCCTCAACGAGCCGAGCCTCCTCGAAACGGGGTCGCTCTCGGACTGGCTCGAACCGAAGAACTGGGTCGAACACCTCGGCCGGTACGACCTCGATTCGGCGTCGATAGCCGACGCCGTCCGCGACCTCGACGCAGGCGGCTGGGAGGTCGGCATCCACGGCTCGTTCCGGTCGTGCGACGACTTCGACCGCCTCCGAACGGAAAAGCGCGAACTCGAAGCGGTGCTCGGTCACGAAGTCGTCGGCGGCCGCCAGCACCACCTCAAACTCGGGCCGAACACGTGGCGCTACCACCGCGAACTCGGTCTGAAGTACGACGCCAGCCCCGGGTCGAGTTCGGAAAACGGCTTCCAACACGGCTACCGGCCGTTCAGACCCTTCGACGACGACTTTGTCGTCTTCCCGCTGACGCTGATGGAAGTGTCGCTTCCCGACCCCGGGTCGGCGTTCGACGAGGCGTGGATCGAGTGCGAGCGCCTCCTGGACGAGGCCGAGGCGAACGACGCCGTGATGACGGTGCTGTGGCACCCGCGGTACTTCAACGAGGACGAGTTCCCCGGCTACCGCCGGCTCTACCGCCGCATCGTCGAGCGGGCGCTCGACCGCGGCGCGTGGGTCGGTCCCGTCGCCGACTACTACCGCGAGTTCCTCGCCGAGCGCGATTCCCGCGACGACTCGGACGAGAGGGCGACCGACAGCGCGACCGCCGGCGGCGCGAACCACTCCCTGTCTCCGTAGAATCCGGCGTCGTCGGTCGGTATCGGCCCCATAACAAAGCCGCCAGCGGGCTTCCTCTCGGACAGCCAATACCCCTCAGAGAGGCTATTCTGTATCATGAATCCATCACCGAAGCAGTATCACCGCGACGACGACGCCGACACGGAGCGACTCCAGCGGTACGTCGACGTGCTTGACGACGTGCTCGACTACGCCCGCGAACGCGACTACAAGGGCTGGGACTACGGCGACGGCATGAGCAGCAGGCTCCTGCTTTCGGTCCCCATCGACAACCGCTGGTTCAACCTCGCGGTCCAGGAGTTCATCAAGCGCTCGCCCGTCAACGTCCGCCCGCTGTTCCTCGTCGAACAGCGCCGGAACTTCAAGGGCATCACGCTGTTCGCCATGGCGAATCGGACCCGGGCCCAGTTGGCGGAGTGGTTCGACACCGACCGCCCGGCAGAGACGTACCGCGACGACGCGGCATCGCTGACGGAGTGGCTCGTCGAGAACCAAGCCAAGGGCTACAGCGGTTTCGCCGGCAGTCACCGCCACGTCATCCAGCACATCTCCGGCCGTAACGGCCCACGGTCGGGAATTCCGCACTCACCGAACATCGTCTCGACGGCCTACGGCGTCAAGGCGCTCCTCGCGGGCCGGGAGTTCGACCCGGACTACCCGGACATCGCCAAGACCGCCGTGGACGTGATGCTCGACGACCTCAACTACCGGCCGAAGGACGACGGCGCGGTCATGGACTACTACCTCTCGCACCCGAAAGACAGCTACACGCTCAACGCGCTGGCCATCGGGGCGCGGCTGTTCGTCGAACTGTACGACCACTTCGGCGACGAGGAACTGCTCGAACGCGCCGAGAAGGTGTACGACTTCGTCGCGTCCAAGCAGACCGACCGCGGCGGGTGGTACTACCGAGAACCCGCGAGCGCCTCGCACCTCTCGATGGACAACCACCACAACGGCTTCATCGTCGAGTGCTTCCAGCGCTACGAGCAGGTCGTCGGGAGCGGTCGGTACGACGACACGCTCGAACGCGGCCTCGACTTCTACGCCCGCGAACTGTTCGACGAGGACGGCGCGCCCAACTTCGACGAGGAGAACCCCTACCCGCGGGACATCCACGCGACGGCGCAGGGCATCCTCGTGTTCACCTACGCCGGGCAGTACGACCGCGCCGAGCGCGCCATCGATTGGGCGCTGGCGAACATGTACGTCCCGTCCGAGGGACGGTTCTACTTCCGCAAGCACCGCTTTTACACCAAGCGCATGACGCTCATGCGGTGGTGTCAGGCGTGGATGGCCTACGCCATCGCCGAGTACGTCGCCACCAGAATCTCCGGGGAACCGACACACGGCTACGGCATCGACGCCGACGGTATCGAGCGCCTACGGGCGGCGGCAGAGACTCCCTGAACGGCGGGCAGGCCGGCGCGAACGCCGGCTAGTCGCTTCATAACAAATCCCCATCCTCCCGTCACAGTAGATCGAGAATGTCTTTTCGAATGATACACGCCGACGCCGCCCGCCCGGATCGCGGGTCGATATACGGGGCGGCCGCGTCGGCCGGTGAATCGGCTGATTTCGGTCGGCTCGTGCGGTTTGGACCAGTCAGTCGAGTCGACCCCATCCCGGGGTGTCGAGGGCGACGACCGCAGTACGAACTCCCCTCATCACCCAGCCCATGAGTATCGAGATTACCGAATTCGACCACCGCGACCGTGCCACGTGGGACACGTACGTCGAGCGGTCGAGTCAGGCGAGCCTCTTTCACCAGTACGAGGCGCTACGGCTGCAGGCGAAGTACTCGAACTCGAAGCTCCACCTGCTCGTCGGCTACAAGACCGAGGAGCCGGTCGGGCTGTTCCCCGTCTTCGAGATTCGGAAGGGGCTGGTCAAGACGGCGTTCTCCCCGCCGCCGCACATCGGCGTCCCGTACCTCGGCCCCGTGATGCTCGACGCCGGCAACATCAAGAGCCGGAAGTTCGAGCGTCGCCGCAACCAGTTCATCGACGGCTGTACCGAGTGGTTGGACGAACACATCGGCCCGAACTACACGCACGTCCGCGTCGGCGACTACTACACCGACATGCGGACGTTCCTCTGGGGCGGCTGTGACGTGTCGCCGAAGTACACCTACAACGTCGACCTGACCCGCGATGAGGACGACCTCCTCATGTCGTTCAGTCGGAGCGCCCGCCGGAACATCCGCGACGGTCGAAAGCTCGTCTCGGGAATCGAGGTGGGCGACCGCGACGACATCTGTTCGATTCTCACGCTGGTGAAAAACCGCTACGAGGAACAGGATTTGTCGTTCGACGTGCCGCCGCAGTTCGTCATGGACCTGTACGACTCGCTCCCGGCGGGGCAGGTCCGGCCCTACGTCTTCCGGTACGACGGGGTGTTCGTGAGCGGGATTGTCGTCCTCCAATACGGGGACACGCTCTACCGCTGGCTCGGCGGCGTCCGCCCCCAGCGGGACTTCGGCATCGACGTCAACGACCTACTGGACTGGCACATCATGCGCGACGGCATGGACGCCGGGATACGCCGCTACGACCTCGTCGGCGCGAACAACCGCCGGCTCAACCGCTACAAGAGCAAGTACAACCCCGAACTCGTCACGTTCTACCAGATAGAACACGGAGCGCTCCCGGTCAGAACCATCGCGCACCTGTACAAGAGCCGTCTCGGCCCCGGCATCGAGATGCTGTCGCGGGGAAGCGGGACGAACCTCCCGTCGCGGCTCGTCTCGGGGTTCCTCCACCGATGACAAAGCGACTCGCCCGCGGCGACGACCGACGAACACACAACCACATCCACCACGACACATGTCACAACTCCGTATCGAAACCCTGAGCCTCGACGAGTGGGGAGCCGCGCTCCCCTCGTCGGGCACCGAAGTCTTCCACACCCCCGCGGTGCTCGCCGCAATCGACGAGCACTTCGACGGCGAGATGCACCTGTTCGGCGTCTTCAAGGGCCAAGAGCCGGTCGCGCTGTTCCCGACGTTCGTCCGCCGAAACCCCCTCGGACGGGTCGTCGTCTCGCCGCCGCCGTCGATGGCGATTCCCTACATCGGCCCGGTGATGATGCCGAACAGCCCGAAGCAGAGCGCCTACGAGTCGGTGAACCGCGAGTTCGCCGACCTCGTGGTCGAGGAACTCGGCATCCGCTCGAACCGGACGTTCGTCCGCCTGCTCTGTTCGCCGGCGTATCTCGACCCCCGCCCGTTCGAGTGGACGGGCTTCGCGGTCAAGCCCTCGTTCACCTACCGACTCGACCTCGGCGGGCGCTCGCTCGACGAGATTCAGGCCCAGTTCAGCAGTAGCCTCCGCCGCGAGATTCGACAGGCGCGCGAACTGGACATCACCATCGCGGACGAGGGACTCGACGGCGCTCGCGTCGTCTACGACGACGTGGTCTCGCGGTACGACGAGCAGGACGAACCGTTCGGGATGCCGTGGGAGTTCGTCGAGTCGCTGGTCGAGAACCTCGGTGACCGGTGTCGGGTGTACGTCGCCCGCGACCCAGACGGCGAGTATCTCAGCGGGATGATCGTCCCCTTCTCGGCCGAGGTGGGCTACTTCTGGCTCGGCGGCGCACGGGGAGAGTACGACGGCGTCAGCATCAACAGCCTGCTCCATTGGACCATCATCGAGGACATCGTCGAGGACGAGGCGCTCGCGTCGGTCACGAAGTACGACCTCGTCGGCGCGAACACGGAGCGGCTCTGCAACTACAAATCGAAGTTCGGCGGCGAACTCGTCCCGTACTACGTCGTCGAGTCGACCGGCGTCGGAATGAACCTCGCCAAGCGGACCTACCAGCTCCTGAACAAGGGGTCGGAGCGAATCGCGACGAAGTGAAAGTGAGTAAGTGAGTTGGTCGGTCGCACGACGCGCCAGACCGACCGCGAGAAAGCCGCAAGACCGCCGCAGTCACGTCATCTGCTGTGTTTGGATGACGTCCCAGATGTTCTCGGCGTCGTCGGTGATGCCGTACACCCGCCCTTTTCGACGCTGTTCAGGGACGAGAAGCTCCACGAGCGAGCGGTCTCTGAGTTCCTGCAGTGCCCGCGAGACGTGGGCGACCGCGCTCTCGGAGTCCGTGGCGATTTGCGTCGGCGTCGCCGGTCCCTCGGAGAGCCGATTGAGGACGGAGATACGGTAGCGAGAGCTGATGACGAAACCCACGTCGTCCCACGGCACGTCGTCGGTCCCACCGACGGAGCTCACGCAACGCCCACCTCGCTTGGGGAGACGGGTCGGTCCGCTGGCCAGTCGGGACGCGCTTTCGGGTCGGTTCGACGGCGGGGAGAGTAGGCGGACCGGCGGAGGCGACAGCCCACATCGCTCGCGGTGGTCGCGGCAGTCAACGAGGACGGGACCACCGACGGTGACGGAGACGAATCTACCGAAATCAGACGAGTTAACGGGAGATTAACCGCGATGTCGGCGGGTGCCCGGCATGCCGGCCGCATCGGTTCGGTGCGCATTCGTTCGTTAGTACGAACTTAATTACATAAAGTCATCGTTTGAATTATATTCACACGTTCGTGAGTGTCTCGATTCTATGAACGTCGCGTTGACAGGAATTTGGCCGGGGGAGCGCCGCTAGCGACGACACCACCCGCGGTCGGAAGCGGTCGGCGTCAGACCGTGAGAGTCACGGCGAGGCTCATATCTCTCTCTCGCGTACCGTTCGGTATGTCATACAAACGAACGCTCGGACGACTCGGCCTCGCGCTTGTCGGCGGTGCGCTCGCCGTCGGCGCTCTCCTCGTCGCAATCCGGGCGCGCGCCGACGATACGGCCGCGCGACTGCTCGATGCGCTCCGGCGAGAACAGGCCGAATCGACCACGAACGACGCGGGGTCGACAGACCCGACCGATATCAGCGACCTCCCCGCTCCGGTTCGACGGTATCTCGAACGCGTGCTACCAGACGAGTACCCCGACGTCCAGTCGGGTCGGCTCCGCCAGACGGGCGAGTTCAGACTCGGCGACGCCGACTCGCCGTGGAAGCCGATGACGGCGACGCAGCACTACACGGTGGACCCGCCGGGGTTCGTCTGGGACGCCCGAATCGACCTCGCGCCGTTCCTGCCGGTCCGGGTCGTGGACGCTTTCGTCGGCGGCGCGGGGACGCTGAAAGCGAAGCTACTCTCGGCGGTCACCGTCGCGGACGCCCCACCGTCACCCGAGTTGGACGAGGGCGAACTCTCGCGCCACCTCGCCGAGATGGCCTGGTTCCCGACCGCGTTTCTCCCCGGTCACGGCGTCAGGTGGGAGCCGAGAGACGACCGTTCGGCCCGCGCGACGCTCGACTACCGCGGGTCTACCGCGACCGTCGTGTGCCACTTCGACGAGAACGACGAACTAGTGCGCGTCACCGCGGACCGGTGGCGCGAGACGGGGGACGGCGAGTACGAGCGGTGCCCGTGGACGGGACAGTTCCGCGACTACCGCGAAGTGGGCGGGATTCGCGTGCCAACGGCGGCCGAGGTGGCGTGGAACCTCCCGTCGGGCGACCTGTCGTACTGGCGGGCCACCATCGACGAGGTGGAGTACGACCCGCTTACGCCGATGGGAGAGGAGTCGGCGACGCCGTCGGCTCAAAATCCGGAATAGCTACGGCGACCGACAGAGACCCACGACTAGATGACTGACACCCCGTCCTCGCTTCGAATCCTCCTCACCAACGACGACGGCATCGACGCGCCCGGCATCGCCGCCATGCGCGAAGAACTCACCGCCGTCGGCGACGTGACCGTCGTCGCACCCGCCGAGAACCAAAGCGGCGTCGGTCGCGCCCGCAACGAACACGCGGTCCGCCGCGACCACCCGTGGGGGTACGCCCTCGAAGGAACCCCCGCGGACTGCGTCGCCTACGGCCTCCGCGGCCTCGACGCCGACTTCGATATCGTCGTCTCCGGTATCAACGACGGACCGAACGCGGGCAACTACGTCGTCGGCCGGTCGGGGACCGTCGGCGCGGGCGTCGAGGCGGCGTTCCTCGGGACGCCGGCCATCGCCGTCTCCAGCTACCACGCGCGGGACTTCTTCTGCCACCCGCCCGAAGAGTACGACTTCTCCCGCCCCGCGCGGGTCGCTCGCGCCCTGACCGAGCGCGTCTTCGGGACCGACGTGTTCGACGAGGTCGACCTCCTGAACGTCAACGCCCCGGCGGACGTGCCGAACCCCCGGATGCGCGTGACCAGCCCCTTCGCGGACTACGACCAGCAGGTCGACCACCACGCCGACGCCGATGTGCTCCCGGACGGCGACCGCGAACACGACCTCGACGACGGCGAGGTCTACGTCCGACTACAGGACGTTTCGTGGCCCGACTCCGTCGGCTTCGAGAACCCGTTCCCGCTCGACGACGAACACCGCGACCGCTATCCGGTCGGGAGCGACCGCCGCGCGATGGTCGACGGCGAGGTGAGCGTCTCGCCCCTCGCGGTCCACCACGGCCACGCGACGGACCCGCGGCTGGCGAGTATCGTTGAGAGCCTCTCCGAACAGGTGGAGTAGCGAAGCGCGCTCCCCGACCGGAGCGCGCGCGACGACGCTACGACCGCGCTAACTGCCCGGTCTGCGAGAGGTACGCGGCGAGGTCCGACGTGGCAATCATCCCGATGACGCCCTCCTCGTCGTCGACGACGGGCATGTGGTGAAAGCCGTGTTCGGTCATCGACTCCGCGACTGAGAGAATGGAGTCCTGCGCTCCCGCGGTGATGACGTCGGTGGTCATGTACCGCTCGACGGTCGTCTGCGCTTTCGGCTGGCTCTTGGCGACGATGTCGACGAAGTCCGTCGTCGTCAAGATGCCTTCGAGTCGGTTGTCCTCGTCGACGACGATGACCGAACTGATGTTGTTGTCGAGTATCAACTGCGCCGCGTCTTCGACGAGCGTGTCTGGGGTGACCGTGTGGAGGTTCGTGGACATGAGTCTCGCGACGAATACGTCTTCCATGGTAATTGCTGACAGACGGGCCGGGATAAATGTTGGCTTCGCGTACATTCTCGTTGGGAAAATGCACCGCCCCGACGGAGAACACCCTAACCGGCGGCGTTCATCTCGGAGCGCCAGTCCGGGGAGGGGTGTAGGGGCGACCACGACGCAGACCTCGGCCGCGACTGCCCCCGCCGCGGGGCTTAATTCCCCGGCGACGTAACCGGGGGTATGGGAAGCACGCAGACAGCGACGTTCGGCGGCGGCTGTTTCTGGTGCGTCGAAGCCGCGTTCAAGGAACTCGACGGCATCAGCGAGGTCACGTCGGGCTACGCCGGCGGCCAGACGGAAAACCCGAGCTACGAGCAGGTCTGTTCGGGGAACACCGGCCACGCCGAAGTCGTGCAGGTCGACTACGACCCCGCAGTCGTCGGCTACGACGAACTGCTCGAAGTGTTCTTCGCGGTCCACGATCCGACCCAACTCAACCGACAGGGGCCGGACGTGGGGACGCAGTACCGCTCTATCGTCCTGTTCCACGACGACGACCAGGAACGACAGGCGTCGGCCTACATCGAGGCCCTCGACGAGGAGTACGACGACAAGGTCGTCACGGAACTCGTCCCGCTGGAGACGTTCTACGAGGCCGAGGAGTACCACCAGGACTACTTCGAGAAGAACCCCGACGACGCGTACTGCCAGTTCCACGCGAGTCCGAAAATCGAGAAGGTCCGCGAGAAGTTCGCCGACAAACTCGCCAACTGAGCCGGACGCGACCGCCGGGAGGTACACCACTATGTCCGCAGTATCTGCTGTCTAGCGGCGCTGAATAATCGCTTTTCTTCGGTGTCGGGGCGAGTCGGATGCCGGCCGGAGACGACGTTCGAACAGTCGAAACTTGACGGACTGTGCGGGCGGCGTGAACCGTGGAGACAGTACGGACTGCGAAGGCGTCGGAGACTGTGAAAGCAAGGTGAACTGCCGAGACGGTGTGAACTTCGAGCACGGTGGAAGCCGTGAGGAGAGTGCGAACAGCGGAGGCAGTCGAAACCGCTCACGCGGTTTGCACCGCTTGCGAAGTTCGTACTGTTCCCGAGTTGTAGAGTTTGCAGACAGTACACAAATTGTAGAAATTGTGGATTCTATAGATGGTCTGCACCGCGAGAGATTCGTGCGCTGCGAGAACATCACAAATTCGGACGATGTTCGAGAATCGGGCACGTCGGGCGAAGTAGAGACGTCTCAGGTCGGAACGGAGACGAGTCATCGGGCGTCGATAGCCGAGAGCTCACAATTTTTAGAAATTGTAAAAATTGTAGAGAGTGTGGAATGTAGAAGCAGTCCTAACGGTTCAAAAGTCGTGGATAAAATTATGTGGCACGCCGCGGAAGGTCCGTTCGAGCCCCTCAAATGTCCGCACAGTCCGCAGTTCAGACGGAGTTTGCACCGCTCAAACAGCAGACACAGCGTAGACTGTGTACAATTTGTGAACATCGCAAGCCGCAGGAGGGCCGATAAGTGTCGCGAGCCGTGAGCGTCTCCCTCCAGAAGGGAGGGGTCGGAAAGACGACGATAGCCATCAACCTCGCCGACGCGCTCGCCGCGCGGGGGAACGACGTGCTGTTGGTCGACCTCGACCAGCAGGGGAACGCGACCGAGGGCGTCGGGATGAAAGACGCCTACGAGTCGTCGGAGCCGAACGTCGGCGACGTGTTGACCGACGACGACCCCATCGACGTGCGCGAAGTGATACGCGACCGCGAGGGCTTCGACGTGCTCCCCGCCCACGTCGACCTCGACGACATCGAAGACCGGGTTCGGAACTCGACGTTCGGCGTGCTCTGGGTCCGGCGCCGAATCGTCGACCCGCTTCTCGACGACGAGTACGACTACATCGTCATCGACTCGCCGCCGAGCCTCGGCCCGCTGTCGGACGCGGCGCTCATCGGAACCGGGAACGTCGTCGTCCCGCTCCTCATGAGCGAACCGAGCGTGAGCGGGTTCGAACGGATGTTCGAACAGCAAATCGGCCCGATTCGCCGCGAGGTCGACCTCGACATCCTCGCTATCGTCCCCAACGACCTCACCGGGAACAACGAGGAAAAACGCATCATCCGCGACCTCGAAGACTCACCCTTCGAGCAGTTCATCCCGCCGTTCGCCCACTCGGACCTGTTCGACGACCCCGACTCCAAGGGGCCGGGTATCAGACACCGAATCGCGTTCAGTCGCGCCTGGCGCGACGGGAAGACCCTCCGAGAGTACGACCCGTCGAACGACATGCTCGACCGACTCGACCAACTCGCGGAAATCGTCGAGCGCGGAGGGACCGACGATGCCTAAGGAAAACCGGTTCGCCGGCCTCGGCGAAGCGATGGAGTCAGAGACGGAGTCGGAATCCGACGAGGAGGAGACGCCGGGCGAAGACGCGCCCGACGCGTCCGAGAAGTCGGAACCCGAACCAGCGGGCGAATCCGAGACCGCGGACGAGTCCGAGTCGGAAGACGCGAGCGAGAAATCGGATGGCGTCGGCGAGAAGCAGAGAGGTGACGGCGAAAGTAACGAAGGCGAGGAGCTAGACGAGGGCGACGAACTAGACGAGAACGACGAACTAGACGAAAGCGAAGAACTCGACGAGGCCGTGGAAGCGGCCGAGTCGGACACGGGAGAAGAGAGCGCGGAAGTCGCCGACGAGACGGGACAGACGGCAGAAGCGGAAGGCGGGCCGGCGTTCGAGTTCGAGGCGACGACCGCGAAGAGCATCTACGTCCGAACCGAGACGCTCGACCGACTGGACGACGCCGAGTTCGAAGTCGAGTCGTTCCTCCGCCGGGAACACGACGTGCGCGACCTGACCGGCCGCGAGTTCCACGACGCGCTCGTCCGCGTCGCCGCCGAGTACCCCGAGGAAATCGCCGATGCCGTCCTCGAAACGCGAGACGAGTGACGCGCGGCAAATAACGACGAGGGAGCCGAGTGGCGGCGCTCGATAGTGTGAGTGAGAAGCAGAAAATCGAGAAGAACCGACTCGAACACCCGAAGAACAGCGGACAATGTGGTGTTCGAGACGGAGGCCCGCACTCGACTGTCGGAACAGTCGGCGACGATCGGGACCGAAGCCGAGACGAACGACCGTCGAACACCGGGGCGTCCGCTGTTGTCGCAGAGATTATTTAGGCGCTAGTTTTGAACGTCGGAAGACGCGACATCGAACACCAGTATGTCCGCTGTTGTGCCGATGGCGAGCCACGAAGAAGGCCGCTACCGGTGAAACTATCCCTCCCGAACAGACGGGAACACCACGATGTCCGCTGTTCTAGTAAGCGGCGAAAATAGCCGATTTACTGCGGACATCGTGGTGTTCCAACCGCTCGGGGAAAAGTAGAAAAAGAAGTCGTCGCGTCCGGCCGAACACGCGTCTCTGCGTGACGAGTCAGAGTACAGTCAGTTCCCCGATGCGGTGGAGAGCCGTTCTGACGGGCCGACCACGAAGCCAACACCACTCTGTCCGCAGTAATCCCAATCGAGGTCGCCTACTGCTCGATGAAATCGTCGAGCGTGCTCGTCTTTTCCCCGTCGAGGAAGGGTTCGACCGTCTCGTGGACGCCCACGAGTTCGATAGTGTCGCGCATGGCCGAGACGATGAGTCCGACGTCCATATCGAGGGCGTACTCGCGGTACGTCCCACCGCGTCGGCCCTCGTTTCGCTCGGTGACAGAGACGATTCCGAGCATCGCGAGTTCGCTGAGGTGATCGCGCATCCGTCGCGGGACGAGCGGGTCGCGGTTGGCGAGTTCGGTAAACCGGGTGTAGCGGGGGCGAACGTCGCGGGAGCGAATCGGAGTCTCGTCTTCCAGTTCGAGCGTCAAAAGCGAGTAGAGGACGAGGTGGCCGTGTTCGGTCAGTCCGTTGATTCCCTCTTTGATGCGGCCGCGTTCGAGGGCGCGCCGACCGCGTTTCACGTGTTCCTCCTCGATGCGGTCGGTGTCGTCGTCACGGGCCAAATCGCCGGCTTTCATCAACAAGTCGATGGACTGGCGGGCGTCACCGGCGTCTTTTGCGCCGTAGGCGGCGCAGAGCGGAATCACCTCGTCGGCGAGCACGCCCTCGCGGAACGCCACTTTGGCGCGCTGTTCGAGGATGGCGCGGAGGTTCTTGGCGTTGTACGCGGGGAAGTGAATCTCCTGTTCGCACAGGGAGCTTTTGACCTTCGGCGAGAGGTCGTCGCGGAACGAGAAATCGTTGGAGATGCCGATGAGGCCGACTTTCGCGACGTCGAGGTTCCCGTTGGCCCGGGCCCGCGGGAGTTGGTAGAGGATACTGTCGTCGTTGACGTGGTCGATTTCGTCGAGAACGATGATTATCGTCCCGCCGCAGTCGTCGAGTTCCTGCCAGAGCATCTCGTAGACGGACCCGAGCGGGTAGCCCGTCGTGCTGATCTGGTTCGACTCCGACCGGAACTCGTTGACGAGACGGGTCGCAATCTGATACGAGCTCGTGAGTCCGTCGCAGTTCAGGAAGACGACGGTGAGATGGATGTCGTCGTAGTGGCTCGCGTCCTCGCGGAGGTGACCGAGTAAGTACCGCGACGCGGCGGTCTTGCCAACACCGGTCTTCCCGTAGAGGAAGATGTTGTTGGGCTGTTCGCCGTTGATGACCGGTTGGAGTGCGGCCTGAAAAGTGCGGAGTTCCTCGTCACGCCCCACGAGTTCCTCGGGCTGGTAGTCCTCACGAAGGGCGTCCCGGTCCCGATAGATCTCGGTGTCCCGCTCGAATAGGGGCATACTACCACGGTTCGGCCACTTCATTGATAAAACCACCGCGTCCGGAGTGTCCGCTGTTCTCGTTCTTTATATACTCGGGCGGGAACACACCCCCTCCACTTTGTCCGCTGTTCTGGGAGACGAAGGTAACCGGTGGAACAAGTGGACGGAATCGTTTGTTCTGATATAGAGAAAGATTTATTATAGTGTAACTTAAACTAAGTCCGTAATACAGTCAATTATACTAGCTGTATGTGGGTTGTTCGGAGGCAGCCCCTTTCGTTCACCTACCCAAGTCTCTAAACTAATCCGACCGACTGGAAACCGACGACTGGGAACCGACTCACGACCACGGGGGGTACCGCTTCACACCGAGAACAGCGGACAAAGTGGTGTGAGTGTTCCCCGTCTCACGCCCTCTCGTCCTCACGGTCACGTTCGCCGAGAACAGCGGACAACATGGTGTCTGTGTCAACACTTACCAAATACTCACCGAACACTTCCTGGCCGTTCGTTGACATGGGGCGTCACACAAGCGCGTGGTTAGTCTCGTCCGGTCGAGACGCCCCGATTTCTTCGCCCGTCCTCGGCTCCCGACGAAACCTGTTCTCCGTGGCTCTCCGTGACTTCGCGAAGCACCGTGAATCGGTGAAAGCGTCTTTTCAGGGACTGAGACGACGAATAACTGCGGACAAAGTGGTGTTGCAGAGGACCCACCGAGCACCTCGTCACACCCACCCACCCACCCTCAGTGACGGCTTAGCGACGACTCAG
>NZ_LOPW02000007.1 GCF_001469875.2 Haloferax marisrubri
GATCCAGGTCCGTTATGGGTAGTCCGTACACCACATTGCCCGAAGGCTTCGGTTTGGACTGTATCGCGTTCACTCGCCGTTACTAACGACATCGCGGATTGCTTTCTTTTCCTGTTCCTACTAAGATGTTTCAATTCGGAACGTTCCCCATTGCGCAAGGCAATTGCGTGGGGATTCCCATTCGGAGATCCTCAGTTCTTTCCCTCCATGCGGGTCCCTGAGGCTTATCGCAGCTTGGCACGTCCGTCATCGGCTCTCGAGCCGAGCTATCCACCAGCTGGCACAGTAGCCAGTTGATATAGTCACTGTGACCCGGAGAACGGGTCCAGTGGACGCCTGGATTGCACGTACACACGGTTTCATCAAATCCCCTCGGTGACGACCCGAGGCGAATTTTCGACCCTTCCCAACCTCGCTTGCGCGGGATGGTGCATCTGTCGTCAGTATCCATTCATTCGAAACGTCTTGCCACACTTAAGGGGCACGATCGTTTCGGAGTGGAGTACTGCTTACCATGGACCCACAGGGATTCGAACCCTGGGCATCCTCCTTGCAAAGGAGGCACTCTACCACTGAGCTATGGGCCCGTGTTAGCCCTAGTAGTTCTAAGGTGTCCGAACGGGTGTCACGGGAGTGAACTCGGAAGATCGCGTGTGAGCCACCCCATCGGGGTGGTCTCGGTCGTTAGGAGGTGATCCAGCCGCAGATTCCCCTACGGCTACCTTGTTACGACTTAAGCCCCCTTGCGAAGCCCAGATTCGACCACCGTGTGGTGGCCTCATCCGGACCTCACTCGGGTGCTTTGACGGGCGGTCTGTGCAAGGAGCAGGCACGTATTCACCGCACTCTATTGAAATGCGATTACTACCGAATCCAGCTTCATGAGGGCGAGTTTCAGCCCTCAATCCGAACTACGATCGAGTTTAGGAGATTAGCGTTCTCTTTCGAGATAGGAACCCATTGTCTCGACCATTGTAGCCCGCGTGTAGCCCAGCTCATTCGGGGCATACTGACCTACCGTTGCCCGTTCCTTCCTCCGCTTTAGCAGCGGCAGTCCTTCTAATGTACCCAGCCAGTCGAAACTGCTGCTGGCAATTAGAAGTGCGGGTCTCGCTCGTTGCCTGACTTAACAGGACGCCTCACGGTACGAGCTGACGGCGGCCATGCACCTCCTCTCTATAGCGTCGTGATAAGGTCATCAACCTGATCGTCATCACTATAGTCGGAGCTGGTGAGATGTCCGGCGTTGAGTCCAATTAAACCGCAGGCTCCTCCGGTTGTTGTGCTCCCCCGCCAATTCCTTTAAGTATCATCCTTGCGGACGTACTTCCCAGGCGGCTCGCTTCTCGGCTTCCCTACGGCACAGCACAGGCTCGTAGCCTGTGCCACACCTAGCGAGCATCGTTTACAGCTAGGACTACCCGGGTATCTAATCCGGTTCGAGACCCTAGCTTTCGTCCCTCACCGTCGGATCCGTCTTCTCGAGGTGCTTTCGCGATCGGTCGTCCGTCCAGGATTACAGGATTTCACTCCTACCCCGGACCTTCGCCTCGAGCCTTCCGGTCCCAAGCCATGTGGTTTTCACCGGACGCCCGCCAGTAGAGCTGGCGGATTTCCCGATGAACCTTCATGGCCGGCTACGGACGCTTTAGGCCCAATAATATCGGTCATCACTTGAGCTGCCGGTATTACCGCGGCGGCTCGCACCGGTCTTGCCCAGCTCTTATTCCTCGACCGCCTTACAGTCGAGAAAAGCGAGGACTAAATGCCCTCGCACTTGGGGTCCCCTTATCGCACTTGCGTGCAGTGTAAAGGTTTCGCGCCTGCTGCGCCGCGTAGGGCCCGGAATCTTGTCTCAGATTCCGTCTCCGGGCTCTTGCTCTCACAACCCGTACCGATTATCGGCACGGTGGGCCGTTACCCCACCGTCTACCTAATCGCCCGCAGCCACATCCTACAGCGCCTGAGCGTTTCGCGGAGTCGGCATTCCAGCATGACTCCCGTATGAACTATTAGCCTCAGTTTCCCGAGGTTATCGTTCTCTGTAGGGTAGTTTGGCCACGTGTTACTGAGCTTTTCGCCACGAGTATGAACTCGTGCAACTAGCATGGCTAAATCGGACCCCAATAGCAATGACCTCCGGCAGGATCAACCGGAATGGGTCGCGACCATTTAAACCTGGTCGCGGGGTGTTGGCGGGTGAATGGCAGCGTAATGCTGTCAAATCACCGTTCAAAGGTCCGAGTTCGTGTGACATCCGTTCGGATGTCACCGAACTACTAGGGCTAACATCAGATACCGTCTTGCGGCGTACCGCAGGGGCGGAATCCTCATTTCCTTCGGACCTGAATCGAAGCGATTCGAGGGTATAAACCCTTCGAACCTCGTTCGGTTCGGGTCCGGTGAGGCAGGACGCGTTGAATCGCCCTGCAATCGCGGTGTGTCGTTCGCATTCATCCGAAATGCCTTGGACCACTTAAGGCCGTCGTATCGTGGCGACCCCCGGGAAGGTGTGTCATCCCGGTGAGCGCC
>NZ_LOPW02000008.1 GCF_001469875.2 Haloferax marisrubri
GGCGGCACGCCCCTCGTCAGGAGCCCCGGACTCGACGACGCCGCGGGCGCTCGGGTGTTCGTCAAAGACGAGGGTGAGAATCCAACTGGTGCGTACAAAGACCGCGGGAGCGCGGTGGCCGTTCCACACACCGTCGCGACCGGTGGCGACGTCGTCGGCACGGTCTCGTACGGTAACATGGCGATCAGCACCGCTGCCCACGC
>NZ_LOPW02000009.1 GCF_001469875.2 Haloferax marisrubri
GGCGAGTGAACGCGATACAGTCCAAACCGAAGCCTTCGGGCAATGTGGTGTACGGACTACCCATAACGGACCTGGATCATACGTGAAGTCTCCTGGAACGGAGCGTGATACAGGGTGAAAACCCCGTAACGTATGAATCAGATCCCGGGGTTGTTCCAGAATAGCGGGGGTTGGATATCCCTCGTGAATTACGCAGGCATCAACTGCGAAGACTAAACACTCCTCGAGACCGATAGCGAACAAGTAGCGTGAGCGAACGCTGAAAAGCACCCCGAAAAGGGCGGTGCAATAGGGCTTGAAATCAGTTGGCGATAGAGCGACGTGGCATACAAGGTCACTCGACGAATGAACTGGGAGCGATCCCGTAGTAAGACTTGAGTGAAGCCGATGTTACGTCGTGCGTTTTGAAAAACGAACCATGGAGTGCATCTGACTGGCGAGTCTAAGGG
>NZ_LOPW02000010.1:0-195812 GCF_001469875.2 Haloferax marisrubri
AAAGCCCACTAGACTTCGGTCTAGTGGGCTTTTTTCATTTACAGCGAGCGGCACGCACGTCCGCTCGACTCCCTACACCAACAGCGACCGCGTCGAGTCGAGACCTCGAAAACGCCCGACTCAGGTCGTACACCGTCAGGCTTAAGCACAAGACAAGGATACCAGTAACTGCGCCAAGGTGGCAGAGTTCGGCCCAACGCATCCGCCTGCAGAGCGGAACCCCCGCCGGTTCAAATCCGGCCCTTGGCTTTTCTCTTCGAGTGCAAGCCCGTGAGCGACGCGTCTCGACCCGAATAGCGACCGGCGACGTTACTGCACGAGCTGTGCTTCCAACGCGCCGACCGCCTCGTCGTCGTCGAGTTCGCGTGCGAGTTCGAGGGCGTCGAGTGCCGTCTTCCGCGCTCGAACCCCTGCTTCGACGGACGAAAAGCAGGCAGTAGCACGCCGCAGTTCGGCGAGTGCCTCGGACGCATTCCCTGTTTCGCAAAGTGCGCCGGCGTACTGTCGGCGGCATCGACCTTCGAGGACCGCCGTTGGGGCAGATTCGATTGCGGTTTTGAGTAGCGAGCGGCCGTCGTCGGTCTCCCCCGACTGCACGTACACGTCTCCAAGGGTCATGCTCGCGAGCGCCTCCGGTTCGTCACCAAGCGTCGCCGCTCGCTCGTGGGCCCGTTCTGCGACCGCGCGGGCATCGTCGAGTTTGCCGCTGTCCAAGAGAGCGCGGGCCCGAACGGTTTGGAGTTCAGTCCGCTTCGACTCGTTTTCTTCGAGGAGTTCGATAGCGCGGTCCGCGTACTCGATAGCCTCTGCTGACTCGCCGAGTTCTTGGAGTGTCTGGGCGAGTCCGTAGTACACGTCCCTTCGAATCCAATCGAACTCCGGGTCTTCGACGTCGTCGAGGAGCGATTCGTAGCGCTCGCGTGCGTCGCCGAGCGCCCCGCGGTCGAACGCTATCTTACCGAGGTTGTTCGATGTCGAGGCGACGCCGATGGAATCGCCAATCTCGGCACGGATATCGAGCGCTAACCGAGAGTAGCGCTCCGCTTCGTCGAGTGTTCCGCTCTCGAGTTCGATACGACTGAGGACGGCGAGACTCAGGGCCTCTCCCCACGGATACTGGATGTCTCGCCGGATTTGGAGGCTCGTGCGGGCGTGCGCCGCCGCTGATTCGAACTCTCGGAGCGTTATCTCGACGAGTCCGAGGTTTGCGAGCGTGCTCGCGATTTTCGTGTCGTCTCCGACGTCACGGCGTATCTCAAGTGCTTGTTGATAGTAGGCTTTCCCGGGCTCTGGGTTATCTGTCTGTGCTTCGATAGCACCCAGCGCGTTCAACACGTCACTTCGGCCCACGTCGTCGTCGATTCGGTTGAACCGTTCGAGGGCTTCCTGTGCGTACTCGCGTGCGCGCTCGAACGACCCGCGGTAGCGTTCGACTTCGGAGAGTCCGGCGAAGCCGTCGGCGCGCGCGCGGACCAGCATCGTTTCGTCGAAGTCTTCGCCGTCGAGCGACGCGAGCGACTCGAACTCCCGCTCGGCGCGTTCGAGTTCGCCGCCGTTGACGAACATGCGAGCGCGCCACCGACGCACGTCGAGTCGGAGGTCGTCGTCGCACGCTCGCGGCACGTCGACGTTCGAGAAGTCGGTCTCGGCGTACAGTTCCGAGAGCGCCGGGTTGTTGACGCCGAATTCGAACACGCCGCGGACGAGTCGCTCGCCCCACGCCGCGGGGTCGTTCTCGATGGTGCGAACGATATCGGCGGTCCCGCCGAACACCGATTGGACGGCCTGCCGCGCGTCGTCGTCGTCGACGAGCGAGCAGAGCGCGTCGAGACATCGCTCGAACCGACGACGGGCGCGGCGTTCGGATTCGAGGTCGAGCAATCGCTGGAGGAATCGCGCGGACCACGTCTCGTGGACCGCCCGGACCCGCTCACCGCCGGCGTCGTCGCCGAACGCGGAGTAGAGGACGGACCGCTCGAGGGCGTCGAGGGCTTCCTCGACGACCGATTCGTCGTGTCTCGACTCGCTGAGTGCGTACGCGAGCGGGGGCGAGACGCCGACGCCGGAGGCGTTCAGGAGGTTCACGAGGACGCCAACGTCGACCCCGAGGCGCTCGTCGACGCGTTCGAGGTCGGCGTAGACGGAATCGATGTCGTCGAGGAGGCTCGTCGGGGCGGCCTCACCGGTCGCCGGTTCGGCGTGCCGGGCGAGCCGGTGGAAGAAGAGATACATCTCGCCGGGTTCGAGGTCGTCATCCCCGCTCGGGGAGAGTTCGTCGGGGTCGATATCGACCTGTGTCCCGACGGTCGCCTCGAAGTGATCGACGAGTCGGGCCCGTTCGCGGGCGTCGACGACGGGGACGGAGACCACGTCTATCGACTGGGTGCGGTGGGATTCGAGGCGGGCGGACCCGCGGAGCGAGCCGTCGCGCCACTCGTTTTCCCGGCTGTCGAGGAGGAACGTCACGCGGTCGTCGTCGTCGAACTCGCGGACGAGTTCGAAGATGCCGTTCGCCTCGCTTCGGGTCGCGTCCTCGACGACGACGAGGACGTGTCCCTCGGCCTCGGCGAGGTACGACCCGAGGTGTGCCGCGGAGGTAAACGGGTCGCGCTGGCCGGACTTCCGGTAGAGCACGGGCCCCTGTTCGCGCTCGTACCATCGGCACGCGACGGACATACAGACCGTGCTCTTTCCCGCCCCAGGTGGTCCCGTCACCACGTGGTCTGCCCCAGAGCGAAGCCGCGAGAACAGGTCGTCGGTCACGTTCTCGCGTCCGTCTTCGGCCGGTCGCTCGCGGTCGAGCGCGTACCCGACGCGGACCTCGCCGAGGTCGAATCCAGCGCGCCAGCACGCGAGCGGTGGCGAGACACCGACGCGGTCGAAGTACGCCGGTGAGAGCCGAACGAAGCCCTGCGACCGGAGCGTCGTGGGGAGCGACGGCCCGCGAACCGACAAGTCCGTGCCGGCGTCGTCTGTGCCGTCCTGCGACTCGGTCGTCGTCGATTCGGCGCTCGCACCGTCGGGTGTGCCGTTGGAGTCGGTCTCTGCTTCGGGTGCAGACTCGGATGGGAACGGCTCCGAATCGGGTTCGTTTGGGGTCCCCGCTTCGGCCGCTTGCGCGTCGTCGCCGATGGTTCCGTTGAGGTCGAACGGCGTCGCCGCCTTCCAGACGGATTGCACGCGGCTCCGGGCCCACGCCACGGCGCGCTCGCTCGTGTTCTCGATGACACAGCGGGCGCGGGCGTCGTCACCGTAGGCGACGACCGTCATCTGAGGCGTCCCGTCGAGCGTCGTCTGCGCGATGGCGAACGGGGGAACGTCGCCGACCCGAAGCTCGCAGTCGGCGACGGTTTGGACGGTTTCGAGAAACGCCGGATACGCCCGCCACATGGCGGTGACGACCGATTCCGGCGCGACGAACCGACAGGAGTGGCCGTCGACGAGCCACGACGTGCATCGGTCGACGAACGTCTGACTCGGCAGGAACGGGAGGACGAACGTCCCGTTGTTCGTCGCCGACAGCCTGTTGCCGAGCGCGTCGAACGGGTGTGACACGCGCGGGCCGGTCAGCAGTTCGTCGGCCCCGACGACGGCCTCGACCGGAAGCGGGTAGTCGGCGGCGGTTCCGGCGGCGAACGAGTCGAGTTCGAGCACGTCGGCGGCGGCGTCGCGGGCGGTCCGAAACAGGGAGACGAGCTGTCGGCCCTTCAGCGACGTGGTGTAGTCGCCGTCGTCCAGGACGAGTCCCGCGGCGGTCAGGTCGCGTATCGCGCGGTCGACCGTCGACCGGGAGTGCGGAAGCGACTCGGTCAGGTCGCGCTTGTCGAGGCGCGCGCCGTCGAGCGCGTCGAGGAAGTCGAACCGGTCGGAGACGAGTTCCAACTGTTCCATCACGTAGTCGTCCTCGCGCGTCACGACGCGCTCCCGGGTCGGTTCCGTCGAACGACTGGTCCGTAACTCATGATACGCCCGTTCGGCCGACAGATTCAAAAAGTCTCGTCAACCTGTAACCGCGACTGCCCTCCGGCCCCACCGTATTGAGGGTGAGAGTCGCCGCCGGCGGTCGCGCGACGCGGTGACATGCTCCGAGGAAAAGTAATCGTTATACGCCGCGTGGCCCATGCCGAAACCATGCAACGACGCGCCGCGGTCATCTCCGTCGTGTTCTTCCTGGTCATCGGTGCCGGTGCATACTCGCTCATCGCGACTGCATCGACGCCGTCGGTCAGTTTCGAGAACCCCGAGTACTCGCTGGCACAGGGAGACGAGTTCTCCGTCCCCGGTAGCGACCAGGCGTACACAGTATCGTCGATAACCGAAGAGGAGGAGTCGGGCGGCCACGGTGGCGGCACCACGCTGGTTCGCTCCGGTGAACTCACCTACGTGAACGACTCCGCTCGCTTCACCGAGACGTGGGACAACGAGAGCACCGTCACGCTCGACGGCACGGACTACCGTGTCGAAATCGCCAACGTCTCCGACCCCACCGAAGCGACGCTGGTCGAACTGTACAACGAGACCGCAATCCTCCGTGAGGACCCGAACGCCGACAACGAGACCGTCACCCGAGACGGCGAGCGCTACGTCGTCGTCAACGACTCGACGCTCGTCTCGGTCGATGAGTACTTCCCGGCGAACGAGACGCGCACCGTCGCCGAGGGTGACTCCTTCGACTACAACAACCAGTCTGTCACCGTCGACGCCGTCGAGACCTCCGGCGTGACCATCGAGTGGTTCGCGTCCGAGGAGAACACCGTCACCGTCGATAACGAGGCGAACCTGACCCTCTCGGGACAGCAGTACCTCGCGTACTTCCCGGACGGCGAGACGCTCGTCCTGACGCAGGACTACGACAGCTACCAGGCGCAACTGTCCGAAATCGACAGCTTCCACGAGACGGAAAACGGCCTCTGGGGCATCGCCATCGTCTCGTTCACCACGGTCATTCTCCTCATCGGCATGGCGTTCCTCCCGTCGCGGTACTGAACGCCTCGCTCGTCACCGTTTTTCGCGCGCCTCACTCGCCCCGAGCCACGCGACTCCGGCACCGATGACGACCGACGACAGCGACCCGAGTATCTGGAGCGCCGCGACTGCGACGACCGACCCGCCGCCTGCGTAGCGCCACGGGGCGCTCACGAGCGTTCCGAGGCCGACGAGGACGAGGAACACGCCGACGGCGACCAGGAGCCACGGCGCTGGCCCCGCAGAGGTTCGAGTGGACATACCCTGAAAGAATCGCCGCGCGAGGAGAAAAATGAGGTGGCGGAGCGGACTACCGCCGGAGGAAGTCGAGGAAGCGGTAGTCGTGGTCCGGCGTGTAGGTCCGGAACAGGAGGCTGTTCGTGAGGACGGACACCGACGAGAGCGCCATCGCGCCCGCGGCGAACACCGGCTGGAGCAGGCCGAGCGACGCGAGCGGAATCATCGCGGTGTTGTAGCCGAGCGCCCAGAACAGGTTCTGTTTGATTTTGGCGAGCGTCCCCGCGGAGATGCGGATGGCCTTCACCACGTCGAGCGGATCGTCGCGCATGAGCGTCACGTCGGCGGCCTCGATGGCCACGTCGGTGCCGGAGCCGAGCGCCGTGCCGACGTACGCGGCGGCGAGCGCGGGCGCGTCGTTGACGCCGTCGCCGACCATCATGACGCTCGTGCCGTCGGCCTGCAGGGACTCGACGGCGTCGGCCTTGTCCTCGGGGAGGACGCCGGCGCTGACGTTCTCGGGGTCGATACCGACCTGTTCGGCGACGGCGCGGGCGGTCCGCTCGTTGTCGCCGGTAATCATGTGGACGGTCGCGCCGCGGTCTCGGAGCGCGGCGACGGCCTCGGCGGCCGACTCCTTGATTTCGTCCGCGTCGGCGACGACGCCCGCGAGGTCGCCGTCGACCGCGACGAGCATCGCGGTCTTGCCCTCGCTTTCGAGGTCGCGGAGCGCGTCTTCGGCCGGCACGGGGTCGACGCCCGCGTCCGAGAGGAGCTTGCGGTTACCGACGAGGACGGTCTTCCCCTCGACGGTCGCGCGAATCCCGTGCCCGGGGACGTTCTTGAAGTCTTCCGGGTCGGCGAGGTCGAGGCCGCGGTCCGCCGCGCCGGACACGATGGCGCGGGCCAGCGGGTGTTCGCTGTTGCGCTCGGCCGAGGCGGCGTACCGGAGCACCGCGTCTTCGTCGAGCGTCTCGTCGTCATCGGCGGTAACGACGCCCGAACCGTCGGCGGCGGGGCCGACGGCGACCACGTCAGTCAGCGTCATCTCGCCTTTGGTGAGCGTGCCGGTCTTGTCGAAGACGACGGTGTCCACGTCTTTGACGCGTTCGAGCACGTCACCGCCCTTGAACAGGACGCCGTTGCGCGCGCCGATTGCCGTCCCGACCATCGTCGCGGCCGGGGTGGCGAGGCCGAGCGCGCAGGGGCAGGCGATGAGCACGGCCGAGGCGAAGACGACGACGGCGAACTCGAACGTCGAGACCGCGCCGCCAGCCGCGACGGGGCCGCCCGCGACGAGTCCCCAAAGCGGGAGCGACCGGATGAAGCCGGCGAGCGCCTCGGGGAAGAGGAACCAGACGACGCCCCACAGGAGGGCGTTGGCGATGACCGCGGGCACGAAGTACGCCGAGATGCGGTCGGCGAGGTTCTGAATCTCGGGCTGGCGGCCCTGCGCCTCCTTGACGAGCGAGACAATCTGCTGGATTGCGGTCTCGGAGCCGACCTTGGTCGCTTCGACCACGAGGACGCCGTTTTGGTTCACCGTCGAGCCGACGACCTCGTCGCCTTCGGCCTTCGAGACGGGGACGGACTCGCCCGTGACCATGGACTCGTCGACCGCGGAGTCGCCGTCGACGACGACGCCGTCGGTCGGAATCTTCTCGCCGGGGCGGACCTTCATGCGGTCGCCGACCTCGACCTCGTCGAGGGGGACCTCGCGTTCGGTCCCGTCGTCGTCGACGAGCGTCGCGGTGTCGGCTTCGAGTTCGAGGAGCGTCCGGAGCGCCTCAGACGCCTGTCCCTTCGAGCGCGCTTCGAGGTAGTTCCCGAGCGTGATGAACACCAAGATGAGCGCGGCGGTGTCAAAGTAGAGACTGCCGGCGAGGAGGCCGACGAGGACGGCGACGGAGTAGAGGTACGCCGTGGACGACCCCATGGCGATGAGCACGTCCATGTTGGCGGTGCGGTTCCGGACGAGCGCCGTGTAGGAGTTCTCGTAGAACTCGCGGCCGAGGTAGACCTGCACCGGCGTGGCGAACGCGAAGCCGACCCAGCCGACGGGGACGCCCGTGCCCGGAATCGTCTCGGGGAGGCCGCCGCCGAACAGTTCGACCGCGAGCATCGCGAGAAGCGGGAGCGACAGCGCCGCGCCGAACAGCGTCAGGCGCTTCTGTCGGCGAATCTCGTCGTTGCGGGCGGCGTCGCGGGCGTCCTCAGCGGACTCCTCGCCGTCGTCGTCTTCGCGGACGGGCGTGTAGCCGGCGTCTTCGACCGCCCGGTACATGTCGTCGAGGCTCGCGTCGGCGGGGTTGTAGGTGACGTGGGCCTCGTCGGTGGCGAAGTTGACCTCGGCGGCGACGACGCCGGGAACCGACTCCAGCGACTTCCGGTTCGCGTCGGCGCAGTTCGCACAGCTCATCCCGGTGATGCCGATGGTCCGGGTTTCCGAGAGCGCCTCGTAGCCGGCGTCCTCGATGGCGTCGTATATCTCGCGAAGCGATACCTCCTCGGGGTCGTACTCCACGGAGCCCTCGTCGGTGGCGAAGTTGACGCTGGCGCTCGTCACGCCGTCGAGCGCCTCCAACGCCTCGCCGACGGTGCGCGAGCAGTTCGCGCAACTCATCCCGCGGATGTCTAGGTGGGCCGTTCGGCTACTCATCTTATCTACACCTACGTGCCCCTCTCTTACCTCGATTGCCCCTTCAGAACCGAGCGCCCGAGCGGGTCGGAACTTTGGATTCGAAACCGCCGATTCCGACGCTCAGTCGCCGCCTGCACCACCTCGTCGCCAGCCCGGTCAGTCGTCGTTCGCGCCGGCTTCGAGGCGGTCGTATCGGTCTTCGAACCGGCCGAGACAGGACGAACAGCAGAAGTGGTAGAGCGTCCCGCCGATGCGGGCGCTTTCGCCCTCGCTCGTCACCGTGTTGCCGCACTCGGCGCATTCGAGGGCGAACCCGGTCCCGTTGACCGTCGGCGTCCACTCGGCGGACTCCACGAGGCTCACCTCGTAGTCGCGGACCCGCGAGAGGTCCACGAGGTCGTCCAACTGGGCGCGGACGGAACTCCCGTCGAGTCGGGCGTGAGCGGTCACCTCGCCGTCGGCCGCGACGAACAGGTGTTGGACCGGGTTGGCCGCGCGGAGGGCGTCGCGGACCTCGTCGACGAACTCCGGGCGGACGGTCAGCCTGACGAGGACGGGCGTCCCGCCCGAGAGCGTCGATTGGTCGAGGTCGACGGTGAAGCGGCGGATGATGCCCTCCTCTCGGAGGCGGTCGATGCGGTCGGAGACCGCCGGCGCGGAGAGGCCGACTTCGGCGGAGATGTCGCTGAAGGGTCGGCGGGCGTCTTCGGCGAGGAGTTCGAGGATGTGGAGGTCGGTTTCGTCGAGCGCGCGCATGCGCCTCGGTAGGGGCCGCGATGTCATAGGTGTTCCTCGCGTTCGGCTTTCGATTCGAAAGTCGAAGTCGGCCGGTCGGCGAACCGACGAAAGGGCAATCCACTAAATCGAGAAGCCCCTACTTCGAACCGTATGCCGACCACCCTCACCGTCACCGGAATGACCTGCGAACACTGCGAACAGCGCGTCGCCGACGCCCTCGCCGGCGTCGACGGCGTCGATGACGCGACCGCCGACCGCGAGACGGAGCGCGCGACCGTCGAGGGCGACGCCGACACCGACGCCCTCGTCGCGGCCGTCGAAGACGCGGGCTACGACGCGAGCGCCTGAACTCGGTTCGACGCGCCGACCTGAACCGTTTTAGCCGGCGACCCGCTACGCTCGATTATGCACGCGCGGTCGTGGGCGACTGTCCTGTTCGCGCTCGTCATCGGACTCCTCCTCGCGCTCGGCGTCGTTCGACTCGCCGCCGGCGACACCGGCGACTTCGCGCGGAACGCCGGTATCGCCGCCCTGCTGACCGTCTTCGCCGTCGCGCTGGTCAGAGACTGGGAGACGAGCGCGGACTGAGCGCCCCGTGCGGCGACCCCCGACCGCGTCGGCTCCGCGACCACATATCAATCGGTTGTCTCTCACTTCGGCTGCAGACGGTTACAAGAGGCCGCGGTTCGAACCCCGCTTGTGTCTCCACCGAGCGACGACGACTTTCGCACGCACTCCCCGACGGACCCGATAGACGACACGCCCACCGTCTCGTGTTCGCGGTGCGGCGAGGAGTGGGACCTCTCGTACGAACTGGACGAGCTACAGCTCGGCAATCAGTCGGTCGAGCAGTTCGCGCTCGACCACCGCCGCCACACCGGCCACTTCCCGGACGGCGTCTCGCCGTGGGTCGTCAGCTGTCGGCGGTGTCCCGACGGCGAGCAGTTCCTCTCCGAGACCAGCGCCCGCCGGTGGGCCCGCACGCACGCCCGCCACACGCGACACGAGGTGTCGATGGACCACGCCGACGAGGACGGCGTCGTCATCGCACCCGAGTGAGGTGCGGCGGGAGCCCGGTCATCCTTGACTCTCGGGTCGGGTCGTCGGCCGTGCGGCCGGCGGGACCGGCGACGTCAGGTCGAGACGCATCTTCGCGTCCGTGCTGTCTGAGGTAACCGTCTCGAATCCGAGTTCGCGGTAGACGTGGACGGCCCGCTGATTCTCGGGGGCGACGTGGAGAACGAGCGCCTCGTGCCCGGCGTCGGCGGCGTCGGCGGCGACGTGACGACACAGTTCGGTCCCGATGCCGCGGTCGTGGCTGTCCTGATGGACGAACACCGCTAGCTCCGGCTCCGGGTCGTCGCTCGCGACGTACGTGGCGTGGCCGACGATACCCCGGTCGGCGACGGCGACGAAGTTGCGGCCGCGGTCGACGAGGGTCGCGAGCCACTCGGCGATGCGCGGCCCCCGCTCCGGCGGCAGTCCCATCGACCGGGCGTCGGGGTCGTAGTCGCGGTACATCTCGGCGAGGGCGTCTCGGTCGGCGTCGTCGTACGGGCGGACGACGAGGCCCCGCCCGTCTTTGCTGACGAACCGCGGGCACCGAGGGGGATAGTGCGGCGTCCCGACGCACCGACTCGCGTCCCAGAACCCGTCGGACCCGCCCGCGCCGTTCGGCCCGTCAACGTCCGTCTCTCCCATACAGGAACGGCGCGAGCGCGACCCTTGAGGGCGGCCGCCGATTCCCAGTTTCCGAGGATTCGAAAATCGGTCCGGATTTATAACCTCCCGGCGGCCCACGCTTCACATGTGAGGTGACAGACGATGGCCGCAACCGGCGAAATCGAGATGCTGGGGAACCGGATGGAGTTCGACTACGCCGAGGGCGTCACCGGCTACGTGCTCGTGTTCGCCCGAATCGTCACGGGGTACTGGTTCCTCCACGCGGGGGTGACGAAGTACCTCGCCGCCGAGCCGTTTAACGCGGGCGGCTGGCTCGTGAACGGCACCACCGGCGCGCCCGGCCCGGTCCACGCGTTCCTCGCGTGGGTCGGCCAGACGCCGCTGATGCTCGAGTTCACGAACTTCATGGTTCCGCTGGGCGAGACGCTCATCGGGTTCGCGCTCATCACCGGGGCCGCGGTCCGCCTCGCCGCCGCCGGGGGGACGTTCCTCATGACGTTCTTCTACCTCGGGAACGCCGACTGGGGTCACGGGCTGGTCAACGGCGACCTGCTGGGGCTCGTGATGTTCCTCGTGGTCGGCGCGCTCGCGGCGGGCCGCATCCTCGGCCTCGACGCGTACCTCGAGGAGATGGAGTTCGTCCGTCAGCGACCGAAGCTCCGGTACCTCCTCGGCTGAGGGGGACCGTTTCCGACCGCGTTCGACCGCCTTTTCTCTCGGACGACGTCGCCGAAGATTCCCCCGACGCGGGTCCCTGCGGGCCGTTCTCAGCGTGTCGCTGGATTTAGGAGTCCCTAAAATCCGAAAGTGGTTTATTGTATTAGGGACGCCTAAAACGTATGAACGAAGACGGAGCCGGCTTCGACCACGCGTTTCGACGGGCTGTTCTCACGGGGGCGGTCTGAGCCGTGACCGACAAAGGCACCGAACCCGATTCGACGGACGTGGTCGTCGTCGGCGGCGGTCCCTCCGGGTGCGCCGCGGCCGTCTTCACCGCGCGATACGGCCTCGACACCGTCGTTTTCGACCGGGGCAACGCCGCCTTCCGTCGGTGTGCGTACCTCGAAAACTACCTCGGCTTCCCCGCCGGCATCGGCGTTGACACGTTCACCGCGCTCATGCACGAACACGTCGCCGAAGTCGGCGCGGACTACGTCGCGGACATGGTCGTCTCGGTCGAGCGACTGCGCGACGACGAGACGAGTACGGACGCGAGCGGGGACGAGTCGGACGTGTTCGACGCCGACGCCCGGCGGTTCGTCGTCCACACGCAGGACGGCCGCCGGGTCGAAGCCGACTACGTCGTCGCCGCCGCGTGGTACGACGGCGACTACCTCCGCGGCCTCGACGACGACGACGCGATGTTCGAGGAACACGACCACCACGGCGAGGTCCACGAGCACTTCGATTCCGACTACCCCGACGACGACGGGCGGACTCCCGTCGAGGGGCTGTACGTCGCCGCGCCCTCGGGCGACCGGAACGCGCAGGTCGGCATCGCCGCCGGACAGGGCGGTCACGTCGCCCGGTGTCTCATCGAGGACCGCCGGCGCGAGCGCGGCTTCCCCGGCGACCTCGCGCGCCACTACGACTGGCTCCGCGCCGACACCGAGTTCCAAGGCGAGTGGGGCGACCGCGACCGCTGGCGCGAGTGGTTCGAAAGCGAGGTACCGGCCGACGCCGACCTCGACGACGAGCGCCTCGCCGAACTCCGCGAGACCTACATCGACCGGGCGTTCGACACCCGGCGGACCGACCACGAGGTCGAGGCCGCCGAACCCCGCGGCATCCGGCGACTCGTCGAGACCATCGGCACGGAGCGCGTCCTCGACGCGCTTTCCGACGAGACGCTCGCTGACTACCTCGACGGGCGCGAACTCGGAGGTGTCGAGCAGTGAGCGGGACGACGCCGACCGAACAGTCTTCGGGGTCGGTACTGAATCGGCTGTTCGGCTGGATAGACGGCTCGCTCCTGTCGCTTTGTCTCGCCAGCCTCGTCGTCGTCGTGGCCGGCGGCCTCGTGCAGGTCAGTTTCGGCGCGTTCTCGATGACCATCGGCGAGGCGTGGCGCGCCGTCTTCGACCCGGCTGTCATCTTCGACCCGCAGGTCTGGCAGGTGTTCCTCCTCGGCGGCGAACTCCCCGAACTCGGCCGCCAGACGCTCATCGTCTGGAACATCCGGCTCCCGCGGGTGTTCGTCGCCGTCCTCGTCGGCGCGAATCTCGCCATCTCGGGCGCGATTTTCCAGGCGGTCACCCGGAACGAACTGGCCAGTCCGTTCATCCTCGGCGTCTCGTCGGGGGCCGGACTGCTCATCCTCCTCACGCTCGTCGTCTTCTCGGGGCTCGCGGCGTACCTCCCGCTTCTGGCGGCGCTCGGCGGGATGTTCGCGTTCGTCCTCGTCTACCTCATCGCGTGGAAGAACGGCACCTCGCCGGTCAGGCTCGTCCTCGCGGGCGTCATCGTCGGCACCGTCTTCCAGAGCCTCCAGACGGGGCTGTTCTTCTTCGTCGACGACATCGGCGTCGTCCAATCGGCCATCGCGTGGACGACCGGGTCGCTCACCGGCACCGACTGGGAGCAGGTCCGCATGGCCCTGCCGTGGTCGATTATCGCCGTCGGCCTCGCGCTCGGAAGCTCCCGACAGCTCAACGTCCTGCTTCTGGGCGAACAGACCGCCCGCTCGCTCGGGATGTCCATCGAGAAGGTCCGATTCGCCCTCTCGGGCGTCGCGGTCCTCGCGGCCGCCGCGAGCATCGCCGTCGCCGGCATCGTCGGCTTCGTCGGCCTCGTCGTCCCGCACCTCGTGCGGAACGTGGTCGGCAGCGACTACAAGCGGCTCGTCGTCGGCTGTCTGTTCGCCGGCCCGGCGCTGATGGTCGCCGCCGACGTGGGCGCGCGCCTCGCGCTCAACCCGATTCAGCTCCCGGTCGGCGTCGTCACGGGCCTCGTCGGCGGGCCGTACTTCCTCTATCTCATGCGCAAACAGCAGAACATCGGTGAAGTGTGATGTCGAACCAGCAATCAGGAGACTCCCAACAGATGGTACAACACGGCGAAACGGACGCGAACGCGGACGGACGCGCGAGCGTCGAAGACGGCTCGACACGCGAGAGCGCGCTCACCGGCGACGCGCTCGAACTCTCGTATCCGACGAGCGAGGAGCCGGTCGTCGAGTGCGAGCGAATCGACATCCCACGCGGCGAAATCACGGCGCTCGTCGGGCCGAACGGCTCCGGCAAGAGCACGCTCCTGAAGTCGCTCGCCAAACAGCTCTCGCCCGACACCGGGAACGTCTACCTCGACGGGAAATCCATCAGCGAGTACGACGACAAGGCGTTCGCGCGCGAGTTGGGGATGCTCTCTCAACAGCACGACTCGCCCACGTCGCTCACCGTCGAGGACCTCGTCTATCACGGCCGATACCCGCACCGGAGCTTCTTCGAGCAGGTCAACGACGACGACCACCAAGCGGTCGAACGCGCCATCGACCTCGCCGGCGTCGAGCACATCCGCGACAAGCAGATCGGCAACCTCTCGGGCGGCCAGAGCCAACTCGCGTGGATTGCGATGGTGCTCGCACAGGACACCGACGTGCTCCTCCTCGACGAACCGACGACGTACCTCGACCTGCACCACCAACTCCGCGTGCTGGAGACGGTCCGCCAACTCAACGAGGAACGCGGCGTGACGGTCGCGGTCGTCCTCCACGACATCGCGCAGGCGGCGCGGTTCGCCGACTACCTCGTCGCCATGCAGGACGGCGAACTGTACGACTGGGGCCCGCCACGCGAGGTCGTCACCGAGGAACTCCTCGCCGACGTGTTCCGCGTCGAGGCCGCGGTCAACTACACGCCAGACCCCGAAATCGTCCCGAAGCACTCGCTGTAGCGCGGTTCGACGCTCTTTCTTGCGAGTCCGTTCCATCGCTCCATCACAACTGCCCCGCCCGCCCGCGAGCGCCTACTGAACGGCGACGATTTCGATGTCGAAGACGAGCGTCTTCCCCGCGAGTTCGTGGTTGAAGTCGACTTCGACCTCGTCGTCGTGGACGGCGGTAACGTCGCCGTGGAGGCCGTTTTCGGCGTGGACGTGTAGGCCGACCTCGGGCTCTTCGCCGACCATCCCCTCGAACGTCTCGGGGTCGTAGGTCCGAATCCGGTCGGGGTCGAACTCGCCGTAGGCGTCCGCCGGTGGGACGGTCACGGTCGCCTCCTCGCCCGCCGACATCCCGACGACGGCCTCGTCGAGACCCGGGATAATCTGGCCCGCGCCGACGACGAACGTCTGGGGGGCGTAGTCGTCGCGGTCCTTCTCTTGGGCCTCGAACAGGCCGTGTTCGACCGCGACCTCGTACCGCGAGGTGTTGAAGACGGTCCCGTCTTCGAAGCGTCCGACGTACGCGAGCGCGACTCGGTCTCCCGATTCGATTGCCATAGCGGGGGTCGGCGGAGGACGCGCATAAAAGTCGTCATCGAGGCATTCCGCCGGGGGAATCACCACGGGTCAGACTGGCGTCCGGAGCGCCGGCGGCCTGTTGCTGTCGGCCGTCGTCGTCTCCGTTTCCGTCCCGTTTTCGACGCCCTCGACCCAGGCCGGGGGCGTCGCGGTCGTCTCGCCCACGCGGCCGTAGGTCCACTCGAAGCGCACCCAGTAGAACCCCTCATCCGAGACGAGCGCGTAGGTCGCCGTCGCGTCGGCGACGAATCCCCGCTCGTCCACGTGGGCGACGAACTGGTAGTCTTGGACCGGTTCGACGCCGCCGATTGCCGGGCGTTGGCTCCCCTCGATTCGGTAGTACGTGACGTTCCCGTCGGTCACTTTCCCGGTCACGTTCGTCGCCCGCGTGTCGAGGTACTGGCGGACGAGTCCGCGGTTCAACCCGCGCGGTTCGAACTGCACCGGCGGCGCGGTGGCGTTGCCGGCGACTCGGCGGGTCCGCTCGACCCCGTCTTCGGTCTCGGCGACGTACCACGCGTCGCCGTCGTAGTAGACCGTCTCGAGTCTGGTTCGCTCGCGCCCCGATTCGACGCTCTCAGCGATGACGTACCGGTCGCCGGCGACGGCGATGTCGGTGTCGTACTGGGTCCGCGTCGAGTTCGGGTCCGCGCCCTCGGGGCGGTAGATATCGACCCACAGCGTGTAGGACTCCTCGGCCAGTACGCGCTCGTGGGCCGCGCTGAGCGCGGTCAGGTTCTCGATGCCGTCCGGCCCGACGCCCGGGACGCGCTCTAACTCGCCCGGTTCGACGGGTTCGACCGGGCCGGAGCGCTGTCCGTCCCCGAGGCTCGGCACGCCGGTGTTCCGCGTTTCCGCCCCCGAGGCGCTCTCGGTCGCCGCGGTTTCCGACGGTTCCTCCCTCGCCGCGTCGTCGCGCTCGGGTGTGGCTGCCGGCGGCCCCGACTCACCGGCCCCGCCCGTCCCGACGCCGGCGGACTGCATCGCCCCGTCGAGCGGGGACGGAACGAGGTCGAGCGCGACGGCCGCCCCGCTTACGACGGCGACGACGACGATGAGCGCCGCGAGTCCGCGGGCGGCGTCGCGGCCGGACCCGGCGACCTGGTCGCCGAACCGTCGGGCTCCCCGCCGGGCGCGCATCCGAAACGGTGGACGGAGGTCGTCCAGCGGCGCGCCGAACTGACGGCGACAGACCGCGTCGGCGTCCGGCCGGTCGAGGGCGTACAGGAGCGCCTCGGCGATGTCGTCGCTGGTGAGATGTCTCACAGGGGGCGCGTCAGCGTCCGCGCCCATCTCTCGTTCGGCCGTCGCCGACGCTTCCGACCGACGGCCGGTGACGGGGCGAAGCCATACCGACCGGCCGCGGCGCTCGGCGCGGACGGCCCCCGCCTCGACGCGCGTCTCGAAGCCGCGGGCGGCCCAGAGGTCGGCGACGACGGCCAGCCGCGCCCGTGCCGAGAGGCGTTCGAGACGGGCGGCGACGACCGTCCGGTATCGGTCGGCTCGCTGGTCGGGGTTCATCTGGTACTTCCCTAGAAGGAGGGGACCGACGGGCATAGGCGCTTCTGCGAGTCCGGCGGTCGCGACGGTCTGCTTGCGGGGGGTCGGCTCAGACGACCGCGTCGAGGAGCGATTCGAGGGCCGGGGCGACGCCGAGCACGTCGAAGACGACGAGCAGGTAGTAGGCGCTGACGACCAGCATGACCGCGCCGGTGACGCGGTTGATGGCGGTCGTGTGGCGGGCGAACCACCGGGTCGCCCGTCGGCTGTACCGCTCCGAGACGAGGGCGAAGACGAGGAGCGGCGCGCCGATGCCGAGGCCGAACGCGAGGAATCCGAGGAGGCTCTCGGCGGCGGTGTCGAACAGCACGGGGACGCGCGCGAAGAACAGGGCGATGAAACCGGGGTTGCAGGGGAGGACGATTGCGCCGAAGAAAAAGCCGTAGGCGAACGCCGACAGCGCCGGGTGACGCGTCTCCGGCGGCTCGATAATGGGGAGTCGCGCGAACACCTTCGCGTCGAAGAGGAGCGCGAGGCTCACGACGAAGAGCACGACGAAGGCCGCGGGCGAGACCACCTCGACGACCGCCGTGAGCGACACTTCGAGGAGGAGCGAGAACACGACGCCGACGACGAGCATGAACGACACCGCGCCGGCGGTGACGAGGCCGCCGAGGACGGCTATCGGGAGGCCGCCGTCGCCGGTCGAATCATCGGATGACGGCGACTCCCCGCTCGCCCGCGAACTCTGTCGCGCGAGATACGCGAGGAAGCCGGGGTACAGCGGGAGGGCGCAGGCTGCGGTGAGCGGGGTGCCGACGCCGAGGACGAACAGTTCGAACAGCCGCGGCGCGAGGTCGGTCAGCACTCGCCGACCCGCTCGCGGAGGAACGCGGTCGTCTTGTGGCCGTCTTTGAGCCGCGTCGCGCTCCCACCGGGACAGACCCGGACCATCGGCACCACCGGCGCGCTCGCCATCGACGAGCCGAACTCGGCGGTGAGACTCCTCGTGACCGGTTCGGGCGAGACGGCGTAGCGCCAGTCGAAGCCGTGGTCCGCCGCGTGCGTCCTGACCTTCTCGGCGTCCTCGTTGGGGTCGATGTCGAGCGCGACCGTCAGCACGTCGTCGCCGACGGCCTCGTGGAACTCGATTAGCTCGCGCTGTTGGCGCAGGCAGTTCGAACACCACACCGCGAACGTCTCCAGGAGAATCGGTCGGTCGAGGAGCCCCTCGATACTGAACGTCTCGCCGGTTCGCACGTCGGTGAGTTCGGCCGTCCGCCACGCGCCGTCGCCGGCCGCCGCGCCGGTCGTCTCGCCTCCGGTCGTCGTGTCACCGCCGGCATCGACACGTCCGCCGCCGCTCCCGCCGAGGCATCCCGCCAGCCCGACCGTCCCCGCCCCAGCGCCCGCGCCCGCGAGCCGAAGGAAGTCTCTCCGCGTCGGCGTTCCTTTCATATCGTTGTAGGGTCGCTATCGAAGCTTAATTCGGCCGCGTTGGGGCGCGAGTGACGCACAACCCCTGTTGTGGGTTGAGAGGGTCGGCCGTCGGGTAAGCCGGCTGTCGCGCCCTGTTCAGTCGCCCGTACTCATCTTCCGGGCGTGCTGCGGGGGCAGCCGAAGTTCGTCGAGTCCGGGGAGGTGTTCGATGTTGTAGACGACTTTCAGGTCGTCGGTCACCGGGAGGCTGATACACGACAGCCGGACGCCCTGTTCCAGCATCTCCTCCGAGAGGATGTGGTTCGAGGGCATCTTCACGTCGCCTTCGACGACCGCCACGGCGCAGTTCGCGCAGGCACCGCCGCGGCAGGCGAAGGGCCAACTGTGGCCCGCGTCCTCGGCGGCCTTCAGGAGGTTGGTCCGCGGCTCGACGAACACCTCGCCGTAGGCGTCGCCGTCGAGGCCGCTCTCGGCGGCCTTCTCGAAGAGGTCGTCGTCGGTGAGCGACCAGCCGCGCTCCGTGAGCACGTCGTAGTCGAGGAACTCGACTCGCGCCCCCCGCCGTTCGGCCTCGGGCTCTGAGTCGGGACCGGCACCGGAACTCGCGCCGCCGGTCCCGTTTTCGGTCCGTCCGTTTCGGGCGGCCCCGGCGTCGTGTTGTCCGTTTCGGCTCGTCCCCTCGTCGGCCGGACGACGGCTGTCCGTCTCGACGGGTTCGAGTTCGTCGCCGGGCTCGTAGCCGGCGCGAATCGCCTCGTAGGCCGTCCGAACCGCCTGAAATTCTTCGGCCGACCCGCCGTGGTCCGGGTGGGCCGACTTCACCCGCCGACGGTACGCGTCGACGAGTTCGTCCTCGTCTGCGTCCGGGTCGATGCCGAGCGTCTCGAACGGGGAGTCCACATCGGGGCTAGTAGGAACTCGCGAGCATAAATCCACGGCCACCGGCCGTCTCGTCGTGGTTTAGTCCTCGAATACGGGGGTCGGTCGCCCCGGACCGGACGCGGCCGCGAGCCGCGGCGGTTTTGTAGCGGGCCTCGTTTGCTTCGGGTGTGAGACGCGGGGTTCGGTTCGTCGTCGGCGCGGGACTCGGCATCGGAGCGCTCGCGGCGTACCTCTGGTACGTCGGTCCGGAAGAGGTCGGCTCGCGCGTCGCGGCCGTCGCCCCGTGGGCCGTCGGCGTCGTCTGCGTTCTGATGCTCGCCGAGGCGACCGTCGACGGCCTCGGCGTCTGGGCGTCGGTACGTCCCCTCCGGGGCGGGCTCTCGCCGCGGGCGAGCGTCCAGTTCGCGTTCGCCGGCGACTTCTTCGACGTGCTCAGCCCCGCCGGCCCGGTGAGTTCAGAGCCCATCATGGCGCAGTTCTTCGGCGTCGCGACCGAGACGAGCTACAGCGAGGCCCTCGGCGTCCGCGGCGTCGCCAAGTACGTCAAATCCGCGGCGCAACTCCTCCTGTCGGTCGCCATCGTCGGCGTCCTCTTTCTCGACGCGCCGACACCGCGGTTCGTCCTCGTGACGCTTGCTGGCGCGGTCGTCGCGCTGTTGGCCGTCGGTGCCGCGCTCCTCTGGGCGCGAGACGCGCTCTCGGCGGTCGTCGTCGCTGTCTTGGCCCCCGTCGTCCGCGTCGTCACCGGGGTCACCCGCGAGACGCCGCTCGGCCGCGACGCCGTCGCCGACGCGGTCGAACGGTTCTGGGAGCGCGTCGTCCACTTCCGAGACGCGCCGGAACTCCTCGGCGTCATCGCGCTCAGCGGCGTCTTCGAGCAACTGCTCACGTCGCTCGCGCTCTGGGTCGCACTCGCGGGCACCGGAACGACGGTGGCGTTTCTCCCGATTGTCGCCGTCATCCCGCTCCCGCAGGCGGCGAGCGTCGTCCCCGTTCCGGGGAGTCTCGGCGCGTACGACGTGCTTCTCGCGGGCGCGCTCAGTCTCACGACCGGCGCGCCGGCCGCGGGGGCGGTCGCGGCGGTGCTCGTCGTGCGGACGTTCGAACTCCTCGTGTCGCTCGGCTGTGGCGGCGTCGCAACCGGGTTCCTGCGCGGCTTCCGTGCCTGAGACGGAGTCGAAAGCGCGTCCGCCGCGTCGGCGCGAGGGGACGGGAGGAAGAACAGTCAGTCGGCGGCGCGCTCGTGAATCGGGACGCTCGCCAGCCCGACCGCGTTGGACTTCGAGGAGACCGAGAGCGTCGCGTGCCAGCCCTCCTCGGCCGGCGTGACGTGCAGGGAGACGGGCTTCCACGACTCCGCCCGGCGGTAGAGGTCGAGGACGACCGGTAACACCGGGAGCCGCCCCTCGCGCGCCGAGAGCGCGTAGCCTTCGAGGGTCAGCTCCGCTGACCTCGTGCTGGCGTCCGGGCCGGGCCGCCACGGCGAGCAGGTGTACGACCCGACGAGGTCGAGCCGTTCCATCTCCGCCAGCGTCGCCCCCAGCGCGCCCGCCGAGTCGGGCCGCGACGCGAGGTGTGAGGCGGCGCGTTCGAGCACGTCAGCCTGCTCGGCCGACGTGAGGTGGACGTGGAGCGCGGTCGCCATGCTCTCCAACAGGCGCAGACAGAGGTCGTCCGCGCTGGACATGGTCTCCGCGAGGTCGAAGTACGAGTCCATCACCGCCGTCTCGACCGCCCGGTGGTCTGCGTCCACGAGCGCCTCGAACACCGCCGCCGCGACCCGGTGACAGAACTCGACCCGCTCGGAGCGCTCCCCGCCGTCGCCGCACTCGGGTCCGCCGTCCGCGTCGGCTCCGAGGTCGAGGTCGCTGGGTGGTTCGGGGAGGCCGGGCGTCGCCCCGGCGGTCGCCCAGCCGTCGGCGGTCGCGTTCGCGCCGCCGATGCCCGGTCCGTCGTCGTACTCCGAGACGATGAGGTCGTAGTACGGGACCTTCGGGTCGTACCGCCTGAGGGCGGACCGATACTGCCTCGCCGCGCGGGCGGCGGTCTCCGCCGTCGAACGGTCCGGGAACCGGAGCCCGTCCACCGGGACCGGTCGCTCTCCGGTCCGTCCGCAGACGAGTTCGTACGTCCCGTCGTCGCTCGCGAGCGATTCGATGCGCGTCCGAATCTGGGTAAGTGTCGTGCCGACCATGGTGTCTCTGTCTACTGGTTCGCGGGCCGTCGCCGACGCCGCGGTCCGTGCGTCGTTCGCTCGACAGATTGTTTAGGTCGGCCTAAAACGTGTTGGTTCAGGCGGTCGGACCGGGTGCCGGGGCGGACCGGTCGGTCTCGGGAGGCTGTCCGCTCGTACTGAATTGGTGCGCGGAAAACAGAACCCGGCGGCGAAATTTCGGCGTCAGCCTCTGAGAGCGTCGACCGGGCGGTCGTTCGCGGCCTTCCACGCGGGGTAGATGCCGCTCAGGACGCTCGCCACGACGGCGAATCCGAACCCGTAGACGAGGTACTGCGAGCTACTCCAGTCGAGCGCGGCCAGCGGGTCGCCGGTGAGCGTGTTGAATATCACCAGCCCCGCGGCGAGCGACGCGACCGCGCCGACGAGGCCGCCGAGCGCCCCCATGAGCGTCGCTTCGGTCAGAATCATCCGCAACACCTCGATGCGGCGGATTCCGACCGCGCGGAGGACGCCGATTTCGCCGCGGCGTTCGACCGTGCTCATCAACATCACGTTGAGGATGGCGACGCTCGCCACGACGAGCGAGATGCCGCCTATCGCCAGCAGGGCCGTCGACAGCGTGTCGAGGAACCCGCCGACCTGCTGGGCGTTGCCCGCCGTTCGGATGCTCACCTCCTCCTCTTCGTCGGTGTTGAAGTAGTCGTCGAGGGTGGTCCCGATTTCCTCGGCTTCGGTGCCGTCGGCGGCGACGATAGTCACCGTGTCGTAGTACTGCTGGTCGGACAGCGCCGACAGCGGCAAGACGAGTTCGCCGCCGCCGCCGGGACCGAACGACGACCCCGACTCCTCGATGAAGCCCTCGACTCTGTACAGTCTTCCGTCGTACTCGACGGGGTCGCCCAGCTCCAAGCCGAGCGTCTGGGCCGTGTCGTTGCTGATGAGCGCGCCCGACTGGAGGCGAGTGGGCGCGTCGCCAGACGTGAGGTTGTACAGCGCGGCCGCGTTCGTCACCCCCGTGACGCTCATCCGCGCCTCCTGTCCGTTTCTCGTCGTCAGCGTCGTCGAGTTCGTCTTCTGGGGGACCACCGCCGCGTCGCCCGCGAGGTTCTCCATCATCTCGACTTGGTCGGGGGTCACGCCGTCGGTGGCGCTGTCCTGTCCCGACGAGAGCGTCACCTCGTTCCCGATGTCGCCGAGTTGGGAGTTCGCCTGCTGTTGGAGCGCCACCGTCGCCATCCCGAGCGAGCAGATGGAGACGACGCCGATGACGATGCCGAGCGCCGCCAGCGCGGTTCTGAGCTTGTTGCGGCCGAGGTTGCGCCACGCCATGAGCGCGCTCGGGTACCGCCACAGGTAGCTGGCGACGCTCACGGTCGGCTCACCTCTCGAATGACACCGTCGACGATGCGGACGGTGGTGTCGGTGTAGTCGAGCATCTGGTCGTCGTGGGTGACCGCGACGATGGCGACGTTCTCGTCTTCCTTCAGTCGCGTCAGCTCTTCGAGAATCGTCTTCCCGGTGTCCTGGTCGAGGTTCCCCGTCGGCTCGTCGGCCAAGAGGATGTCCGGCTCGTTGATGAGCGACCGCGCGACCGCGACGCGCTGTTGCTGGCCGCCGGAGAGCTGTCCGGGCGTGTGGTCGAGTCGGTCGCCGAGCCCGACCCGTTCGAGGAGGTCGACTGCGCGGTCGTGCCTGTCTACCGAGGTGTCCCACATCGAGGGGAGTTCGACGTTCTCGACCGCCGTCAGCATCGGGAGCAGGTGGAAGTCCTGAAACACGAACCCGATTCCCGTCCGGCGCTCTTCCGTGAGTTCGTCCTCGCTGAAGTCGGTCACTTCGCGGGCATCGAGGCGGACGTGGCCCTCGGTGGGGGTGTCGAGCAGTCCAATCATGTTGAGCATGGTACTCTTGCCCGAACCCGAAGGGCCGATGACGGTGACCATCTCGCCGCGGTCGGCGCGGAAGTCCACGCTCTTGAGCGCCTCGATGGTCTCCGTTCCGCTCTGATAGCGCTTGACGACGTCCTCGAGTTCGATGACGCTCATGACTGTTGACGCCATCGGTAGACGCCGAACCCCACGGCGCCGATTCCCACGACGCCGAGCGCCATCGGAAGTGCGGAGAGGATGCCGCCGGAGTCGGAGCTCTGACCGGGCGGTCCGCCGGCACCGGCCGCGGCCTGCGCATCGCCCCCGTCCGCGCTCGCACTCGCGGCCGCGGCGCTCGTGCCGCCGACATCGACGTCGACGACCTGTTCGAAGCGCTCGCCGTCGACCGAGTAGCTAATCAAAACGGGGACGCGCTCGACCGAGCCGTTCCCGCTCGCGGTCGCGGTCAGTTCGAACGTCGAGAACTCGCTCGTCTCGATGGTCCCGACGAAGTACTCGCCGTTCGAGGAACTGGGCGAGACCCCGTCGGACTCGGCGACGCTGATGAAGACCGAGTCGGCGTCGGCGCTCCCGAGATTCGCGGCCTCGCCGCTCAGCGTGACGGTCGACCCCTGTACTGTGGCTTCGACGCCGGTCAGCGTGATGTTCGAGGACTCCTGTGGGTTGTACTCGAACGTCCGTTCCGTCGTGTGCTGTTCGCCCGCGGCGGTGTACCGCGCGACGACCGTCACGGTCCCCGAGGGGACGTCCGTCCCGTCGAGCGCGACCGTTCGAGTCTCCTCGGCCGGCACGTCGGCCATGATGCCTCGGGCCACCGTCTCGCCGTCGACGACGGCGCTGAGTTGCACGTCGCGGAGTTCGACGTTGCCGTACTCCGTGAGCGACGCCTCGATGACGGACGACCCGTTCGCCGTCGTCGTCCTCGCGGTCAGTTCGGCGTCCACGTTCGACTCGTCGACGTCGACCGTCACGTTCCGGCTTATCGTCCGCGTCACGCCCTCGTCGGTCTTGTACGTCAGCGTCGCCCCGAGCGTCTGCTCGCCGGTCTCGTCGAAGGTGACCTGATACGTGTTCGTCACCTGCTCGCCGGACTGAATCGACGCGCTCACGCGCTCTGCGTTCTCGACGGCGGCGTCGCCGCCCAGTTCGAGTTTGACGTTCGAGAGCGCGCCGTCGTCGCCGTTCGAGACGGACACGTTGACCGAACTCTCCTGTCCCGCCACGAGGTCGGGCGTCGAGAAGGAAATCGCGGCCTCGTCGGGTTCGTCGACGTCAACGTACAGCGGGTAGTTGAGGCGGTGGTACGTCCCGTCGGAGTCCTGTGCGACGACGTGGACGGTCAGGCGCTTCTCGCCGGCGTCGGCGATGTTCATCGTCAGCGGGACGGAGATGGTCCCGCCCGACGAGACCGACCCGACGTCTTCGACGCGCGCGTACTCCTTCGACCCGCTCGAATCGCGGACGTACACGTCCGTGATATCGACCGGCCCAGAACTGCTCTCCAAGTTGGCTATCGTCGTCGTCACGGTGAACGACTCGCCCGGTGCGGGCTGGTCGACCGACGTGTTCGCCGACTGAATCGCGATGTCGGTCTGTGCGGCGCTCGCGATGCCCGCCGCGGAGCCGACCGAGGTGACCACGAGCAGTCCGACCAGGAAGGCGCTGACCCGTCTGCTCATCGCGTGCCCTCCGTCTGCGTCTGCCGACGTTCACGCGTCGCCGTCGACGCGACGCGCGGGACCACCGCGTCCCTGCGACACCTGACTGCGCTGTCCGTTCGAGCGTGTCTTCGCATGTTCACGGTCGGAGGGCTGTCTGCCACCGATTTATTCTATTGCCGACATTCCCCGAAAATCACTCACACGTTAGGCCCAAATTCGGGACAACCGCGGGGGCGTTCGATTTCGCCCCACGACTCGGGTCATGGAGTCCTCGACTATCGTTCGTGAACGTGTTCGTCTCCGAATTCTGTCCGTTCGGCTGCACCCGAATCCAACACGCACGAATCCGAATTTGGGTCTAACTTGTGCCTCTCTCGGGGGCAACTCTGCGTCGAGTTCGGCGAATCATTATCCGCCGTAGCGTGGGTGTATTCGATAGATGACGCACTCGATGAACTGCGAGACGAACACGCCCTCGACGACCGGCCGCGGGACGACCGCGACGGTCGCGCGACGATGACGAACCACGCCACGAGAACGCAGGCGCTCCAGCAGACGACGACAGATGCACGTCACGAACACCGGCGGAGCAGAACGGGAGCGCAGATGAGGCAGTTGCTGTGGTGGCTCGTCGGCGGGACCCGCGGCGGGAAGAACCGTCTCAGAATCATCCGCGCGCTGAACGAGCGCCCGATGAACACGAACCAGCTCTCGAACGAACTCGACTTGAACTACAAGACCGTCCAGCACCACCTAGAGATGCTCACGGAGAACGGCGTCCTCACCACCAGCGGCGAGGAGTACGGCAAACTGTTCTTCTTGACGCCCAAGATGGACGACAACCTCGACCTCCTCGACGATATCGCGGAACAGACCGACATCGAGGACGAGGATGCATGAGACCGCGGCGCTCCGCCGGACCGTCGGGTACACCGTAGTCGCGGTCGCCGCCTCGCTGGGCGTCGTGTTCTCGCTCCCCGACGCGGGGGTTCCGGCGTTCGTCGACCCGCGGACCCCGCTTTTCGGCGCGCTCGTGCAGGCGAAGCTATTCTTCTCGACGTTCACGACGCTCTTACTGGTCGTCCTGCTCGCGACGTACGGCCGCGTCTACCGCGAGTTCCCGAACCGGTTCACGCTGAGTCTCATCCTCTTTACCGTCGCGCTGTTGTTGCACGCGGTCACGTCGAACCCGTTTCTCCCGCTGTTGTTGGGGTTCGGCCGCGGCGTCGAACTCGGCCCCTTCACGTACCTCCCGGACCTCTTTACGAGCGTCGCGGTGGTCATCCTCCTGTACCAGAGCCACAGGTAGGGGTCGCCCCCCGCGATTGGGCCGTCCGAACTCGGTGAGAGTTGTGCCTCATCTGGCCCCGAATTGGTCGTAAGTTCGGAAATCGAATTTCACCTCGCGGCTCGCACCCCGAACTATGAGTTCCGGTAGTGCCCCGTCCAAGCGAGACCGACTCGAACAGTACCTCTCGGCGCGCGCCTCGGAGGGCGCGTTCTACTTCAAGAGCAGGCACATCGCCGACGAGGTGGGGCTCTCGCCGAAGGAGATCGGGTCGCTCGTCGGGACGCTCCAGCGCGAGGCAGAGGCCGTCCGCATCTCCCAGTGGGGGTACACCCGCGGCACCACGTGGTACGTCGAGCGCGCCGACTGAACCGGGGAACGACTCGACCGACTGTTCGCAAAAGAAACCGTTGGTGGGGTTCCGACCCGGGGCAGGGGCAACTGGGTCCGAGGGGAGCGTTGCGTCGGGCCGGAGGGGGAGGGAACCGGTGACCGTCCGCCCGCCGAAACGGGCTGGTTGGTGTTCGGCGGGCGCGACGCGCCACCGACGGCGCTCGTCACGGGGGAGGGAGGGGGTGCCTCTGTCTCCCCGTCTGTCGAGTCGGCGGACGAGGGAATAGCGGTTTTCCGAACTTCGGGACAACACCGACCGAACTCCCGCCGAACTCCGTTCGGATTACACCCAATTCTCGCTCGTGGCGACCCGCGACTCGGTCACGACGCGTCGGGGGCCTCTTCGCCCGGCCTGTAGAACGTCCGGTGGAACATCTTGTACGAGTCGGTGATGGGGACGATGGTGTAGGTGTCGACCACGTCGCTGTCCTGCAGGAGTTCGCGGACGTAGCTGTTGATGCTGCTCAGAGAAGACTGCCAGACGCGAATCAGCAGGTCGTACTCGCCGATGCACTCGGCGACCTCGTAGACCAGCCCCTCGTCGAGGAGTCGCTCGATGAACGCCGTGATTTCGTCGTTCGTAGCGCCCTTGCCGTACGAGATGTGGACCTCCGCGTAGGGGTAGTTGGCCGCCCGAAAGACCAACAGCGCGAAGATTTCGAGGATGCCGTCCTCTTGGAGCATCTTGCGCCGCCGCCGCGCGGCCGTCCGCGAGAGCCCGACGCGGTCGGCCAGCTCCGTGTCCGAGATCCGCCCGTCTTTGTTCAGCTCGCGGAAGATGAGGACGTCCTTTTTGTCCATCCGGTCTTCGAGAAGCTCGACAACCCGCGGGTCCTCCATCCACTCCTGCGAATCGGGCATTGCTATTCTCACGGTTATATCGCTTAGCTTCATATATATGAATGTTTCTTCAAAATCTCCGAATCGGATACAATAGATGAACGAATCGTTTACTCGGGTCGAAGCAATGGACGACCGAAATCGCAGGCCGTCGGGGGAACGCGCGTTTCGCCCCCCCAAACACTTTTACTCCGCGTTCACGGAGGGTGTCGTCATGGTACGCGGAAAAATCAACCGAACGAACAAGGCCCTCGCCGATTGGGCTGATATCCTCACCGAGATCGACGAGGTTTCGGCGGAACTCGAAGATTCCGGCTGGGAGACGCTCGTTCTTCATCCGGGGGACGTCTCCACCACGGACGCGGCGGCGGCCGCCGACTCCGGGTTCCGGCTCCTCGTTCCGGATTCCGAACTCGAAGCGCTCGAATCGACCGTCTCGGGCCCTGATTCGGCGTTTGACCAGTTCGAGGTCTACCGCGCCCGAGACACGAACGTTCGAATCTTCGTCGTCGTCGTGAAATCCGAGAAAACGATGGAAGCGGTCCTCTACCCCGTGTTTTACGACCCCGGAACCGACCACTCGTTCGTCGAAACGCTGCGGACCGAGCCCGAGATTCGGACGACGGTGAGCGACCTGGGGGACACCCGTCGTTGCTCGTTCCGACACACCGAACCCGCCCTGTTTCTCCCGCAGTAACTGCTCGCGGGGTCGCTGATACCGCCTCGTTTTCGACCGCGCTCGACCCGACATCTCCGAGATTACTGGGTCGATTTCTGTCCACTAATACCACTATTAGATGTGTATATCTAGTCTCTATCAGATGAGACAAATTCGAATGGGCACCTATCTCTGTCTGCGGGTCGTATTCGTCCATATCCGTGGGTTCTCGGTTCTCTCTATAATTATTACAGGACTAAAATTAGATGAATCAACTTCTTTCGTCGACGATATGTTTAATCACTAGGAAAGCTTTATACGAATGGGGTATCCACAACCGTCTATGCCAACCGGCAACATAGAACGCAGAAAACTGCTGAAGCTCATCGGTGCGGGAGCGACGAGCGTCGCCCTCGCAGGCTGTCAGGGAGCCCAGCAGACCGAGACCACCGACGAGAGTTCCGGGAGCGACTCGACTACGACCGACCAGACGAGCGACGGCGGAAGCGGTGGGGGCAGCAACGACTTCCACTTCATCGCCGGACAGGTCTTCGGGACGCTCGACCCCGCAGAGCAGGTCGACTACACGCAGGGGCTCGCGGCGCAGAACCTCTACGACGAACTCATCACGGTCGACGCCGAGACGCTCCAGCCGACCGCGCACATCGCCGAGAGCTGGGACACCGAAGACGAGGGGCAGACGTGGGTGTTCACCCTCCGCGACGACGTGACGTTCTCCGACGGCACGCCGCTGACCGCCGACGACGTGGCGTACTCGCTCACCCGGATGCTAGAACTCCAGCGCGGCTACTCGTCATTCTGGCTCGACTACCTCGACCCCTCGAACATCACCGTCCGCGACGAGCAGACGGTCGCCTTCGAGTTCAATCAGGCGTACGGGCCGGCGCTGGCGACGTTCGTCCAGTTCTACATCGTCAACAGCACCGTCGTCCAGGAGAACGAGCAGGACGGCGACTACGGGAACACCTATCTCCAGAGCAACTCCGCCGGGTCGGGCGCGTACGTCCTCGACAGCTGGGAGCAGGGCAACTCCATCGAGGCGACCGCCTACGAGGACTACTGGAAGGGCTGGAGCGAGGATAGCTTCGACACGTTCCGCTCGACGGTCATCACCGAGGAGTCCACCATCAAGACGACGATGCAGCAGGGCGAAGGCGACATGACCGACCAGTACATGGGCACGCAGGCGTACGCGGAGATGGACTCGTACTCCAACGTCCGCGTCCCCGAGGTGCCGCAGCTGCAACTGTTCCACTTCCCGCTGAACTGCCAGAAGGCACCGACCGACGACATCAACGTCCGGAAGGCCATCGCCTACGCCTTCGACTACGACAGCGCCGTCAACGACATCATCGGCGGCGGCGGCGTCGCGGCCGGGCCGGTCCCCCGCGAGATGGCGGGCCACAACGACGACCTCGTCCCGATGGAACAGGACCTCGACAGAGCCAAGGAGTTCCTCGACAGGGCGGACTACTCCGTCGAGGAAATCAACGAAATCGGCCTCGAACACGTCGTCGTCGCCGGCACCGAACTCCAGCGCCAGATGGGGCTTCTCAACCAGGCCGGGCTGAACGAACTCGGCATCGACCTCGAAATCAACCCGCTGCAGTGGGCCCGCCTCACCGACCGCGCGACGAGCGCCGAGTCGACCGCTCACATGACGAACATCTTCCACACGGCGAAGATGCCGTCGCCGGACAGCCACACCTACCTGATGTACCACCCCTCCTCGTTCGGGTCGTACATCTCCCAGTCGTGGTACTCCACCGACGAAATCGCGGCCACCCTCGAAGAGGCGCGCCAGACCTCCGACCTCCAGTCGCGGCTGGAGAAGTACGAGGAGGCGCAGGCGCTCATCGTCGAGGGCATGCCCAGCGTCTACATCGCCAACCCGCCGTACCGCATCGGCATCAACGAGAACGTCGAGGGCTGGCAGTACCGCGGCGTGATGTCGTTCGACTGGGACGTTCACTCGATGACTCGCAGCGGCGAGGGTCGCGCGGAGTAACCGTCTCCAGGCGGTTTCCGACGCCCCGATTCGGGTCGTCGATCTAACTCACCAATGTCATACGTAGATTACCTCGTTCGGCGCGCCATCCACTCGGTCCCCGTCATCTTCGGGCTGTCAGTGCTCATCTTCCTGATATCCCGCGTGATTCCGGGCGACCCCGTTCGGTTGGCGCTCGGACCGGAAGCAACTGACCAGCAAGTCGCGGCACTCCGGGCCGAGATGGGCCTCGACCAGCCGCTGCCGATGCAGTACGCCGACTGGCTGTTCGGCGTCGTGCAGGGCGACTGGGGAATGTCGCTTCGGACGAACAACAACGTCTTTTCCGACATCGTCGCCCGCCTGCCCGCGACGCTCGAACTGACCGTCGTGACGCTGTTTTTCGCCGTGTTACTGGCGATTCCGTTCGGCGTCGTCGCCGGGACCAACAAGGACCGCTGGCAGGACCACCTCTCGCGCATCACCGCCCTGTTCGGCGTGTCGATGCCGCGGTTTTGGGTCGCTATCGTCCTCCAAATCGTCTTCGTCGTCAGCCTCGGGCTGTTGCCCCTCTCGGGGCGGCTCAGCGACGGCGTGGCACCTCCGCCGGCGGTCACGCGCCTGTACCTGGTCGACAGCCTTATCGCCGGCCAGTTCGGGACGTTCCTCGACGCGGCCACGCACCTCCTGTTGCCGACCGTCGCGCTCGGCCTCGCCACGCTGGCGCAGGTGATGCGGCTCATCCGCTCGGACATGATTGACGAGCAGCGCAAGGACTACGTCCTCGCCGCGCGGGCCTACGGCCTTCCGAACACCCTCATCGAATACAAGTACATGCTGCAAAACGCCTTTACGAGTTCACTCACGGTGGTCGGTCTCGCCTTCGGATTCCTCCTCGGGAACGCGTTCCTCGTGGAGATCGTCTTCGCGTGGCCGGGGATGGCGCGCTACGGCGTCCAAGCCATCCTCTATCAGGACTTCAACGCCATCGTCGGCGTCACCATCGTGGTCGGCATCGGCTTCGTGACCGCCAACTTCGTGGTCGACCTGCTGTACGGCTACCTCGACCCGCGGGTGCGGCTGGAGGAGGGATAATCGTGTCCACGAAGACCTCTATCCCGTTTCTCGACACCGAGAGCGCCGCCCGGAAAGAGCGGATTCGACAGCTCAAACGCGGCTTTCGGACCTTCGCGGGCAACAAGCTCTCGCTCGTCGGACTGGCGATGATTCTGACGCTCGTCGTCGCGGCGCTCCTCGCGCCGTACATCGCGCCGTTCCCCGAACACGCCGGCGCGGGCGTCTACTTCGACCAGGCGAGCGAGCCGCCGAGCGCGACGCACCTGATGGGCACCGACACGACCGGCCGCGACATCTTCAGCCGCGTCCTGTTCGGGGCGCGCCTGTCGCTCCTGATGAGCGGTATCGTCCTCTCTATCGCCATCTCCATCGGCGTGACGCTCGGGCTCATCGCGGGCTACCTCGGCGGGACGACGAACACCGTCATCATGCGGGTGACGGACATCTTCCTCGCCATCCCGCCCACGCTCCTCGCCATGGCGGTGGTCGCCGCGACCGGCGCGTCGCTGTTCAACGTCATGGTCGCCATCGCCTTCTCGTGGTGGTCGTGGTACGCCCGCCTCGTGCAAGGCGAGGTGCTCTCGATAAAGGAAGACGAGTTCATCGAGTCGAGCCGTGCGCTCGGGTCGGGGTGGATGCGGACGACGTTCAGGGAGATTCTCCCGAACGTAGTCAGCCCCATCACGGTCAAAGCGACCCTCGACATGGGATTCGTCATCCTCGTCGGCGCGGGCCTGTCGTTCCTCGGCCTCGGCGCGCAACCGCCGACGCCGACGTGGGGCGCGATGATCGCACAGGGCCGCAACTACGTCACGAGCTTCTGGTGGATCGCCGTGTTCCCCGGGCTGGCGATTTCGTTCGCCGTCCTCGGGTTCAACTTCATCGGCGACGGCCTGCGCGACGTGCTTGACGTGGAGGTGGACTGAGATGGCAGACCCCATCTTAGAGGTGAAGAACCTCCACGTCCACTTCGAGACCCACGACGGGACGGCCGAAGTGATAAACGGCATCGACTTCGCCATCGACCGCGGCGAGACCGCGGCGCTCGTCGGCGAGACGGGCTGTGGAAAGAGCGTCACCGTGAAGTCCATCATGGGACTGCTCCCCTCGGCGACCATCCCCGAGGGCGAGATTCGCTACAAGGGCGAGGACGTGCTCTCGCTGTCCGACGCCGAGCGCCACTCGCGGCGCGGCAAGGAGATGAGCATGATAATGCAGGACCCGATGACGAGTCTCAACCCCGTCCTGACGGTCGGCGAGCAGATGATGGACGTGCTGAAGTGGCAGGGGCGACCGCGCCTGTCGCTGTCGAAACTCGTCCGCGACGCGCTGTCTACCGGCGCGAAAGCCGAACACCGGAAGCGGGCCATCGAGATGCTCGGCGAGGTCGAAATCTCGGCCCCCGAGCGCGTCTTCGAGAGCTACCCGGTCGAACTCTCCGGAGGGATGCGCCAGCGCGTCCTCATCGCCATCGCGCTCCTGTCGGAGCCGGACCTGCTCATCGCCGACGAACCGGGGACCGCCCTCGACGTGACGACCGAGGCGAAGGTGCTCGACCTCCTCGACGAACTCGTCGAAGAGCGCGACACGAGCGTCCTCTACATCACCCACGACCTCGGCGTCGCCCGCGAGGTCAGCGACCGAATCAACGTGATGTACGCGGGCGAAATCGTCGAACAAGCGCCGACCGCCGACCTGTTTGCGAACCCGCAGCACCCCTACACCCGCGGGCTGTTAGAGAGCATCCCGACGCTCTCGACCGGCATCGGCGACGGCATCGAGGGACACCTGCCCGACTACACGAATCCGCCGGCCGGCTGTCGGTTCGCCGACCGCTGTCCGCACGCGGAGGCGGCCTGCCACGAGGCGTACCCGTACCCGCGGCAGACCGGCGCCGACCACGCGACCGCGTGCCACCTGTTCGACGGACTTCCGGCCCGCGAGCGTCACGAATCGCTCGCCGCGGAACGGGTCGATATCGGCACCGCGCCGTGGCTGTCTGCTGGTGGTGACACCCATAGCGGCGACGCCCCCGGCGACATCTCCGCCGACGGGGGGACGGACCAATGAACGACTCAGCGTACACGACCGAATCGACGGCGGCGGCACAGCGCGACCGGGACCTCGACGACCCGATGGTCACGGTCGAGAACCTCAAGAAGCACTTCCCGCTGTTCGAGGGCATCTTCCAGAAGAAAGCGGGCGAGGTCCGCGCCGTAGACGGTGTGAGCTTCTCCATCGCGGAGGGCGAGACGTTCGGTCTCGTCGGCGAGTCGGGGTCCGGCAAGACGACGACCGGCCGGTCGATGCTCCGCCTGACGGAGCCGACGAGCGGGCGGGTCGAAATCGACGGCAAAAACGTCGTCGACCTCTCCGACGGCGAGCTCAAGCGGTTCCGCCGGAACATGCAAATCGTCCACCAGGACCCGTCGTCGAGCCTCAACCCGCGGCACCGCGTCAAGTCGATTATCGAGGCTCCCCTGAAGATTCACGACTACGGCGACTCCGAGGCCCGGCTCGAACGGGTCGAGGAACTGTTGGACATGGTGGACCTCCCGCGGGAGTTCATGTACCGCTACCCCGGACAGCTCTCGGGGGGCCAGAAACAGCGCGTCGGTATCGCCCGCGCCGTGGCGCTCAACCCGAAGTTCGTCGTCCTCGACGAGCCGACGAGCGCGCTCGACGTGAGCGTGCAGGCCCGCATCATCAACATCCTCGAGGAGATACAGGAGGAGTTCGGCATCACCTACCTGTTCATCACGCACGACCTCTCGCTCCTGAAGAACGTCGCCGACCGAATCGGCGTCATGTACCTCGGTCGGCTCGTGGAGGTCGGCGACGTGGACTCGGTGTTCGGGTCGCCGCAACACCCCTACAGCCGGGCGCTCCTCTCCGCCATCTCGACCATCAGCGAGGAGGACGAACTGGCGAAACCCGACCGAATCACGCTCGACGGCGAGGTTCCGGACCCGCGGGAGAAGCCCAGCGGCTGTGCCTTCCGCTCGCGCTGCGCCCACGAGTTCGACGCCTGCGCGGTCGAGGAACCCGAACTGTACGAGCGCGGCCCGGACCAGGTCGCGCGGTGTTTCCTCCACGACGACCGGTTCGAGGAGGGCGCGGAGTGGGAATGACCGCAGAGCGTGCGGAGCGCCTCGCCGCCCTCCGGCGGGCGCGGCAGAACCGGCCGTGGACCGACGAACTGCTCCGGTCGTGCGCGTCTGACCCGGCGGCGTTCAAGGCCGCCCAGCCGGCGTGTTCGGCCTGCGACCGACCGTGCCGCGCCGACGAGGTCTGCGCCACGGCGGTGGCGAAGTCCGACGGGCTGTTCGAATCGATGGGTCGCGACCAGACGTATCACCTGCTCGCGGCGGGCATGAAGCGACTCCGAGCGCGGGGGACCGCGACGCTTCGCAACGCCGACAGACAGCGGCCGAACGCCTTCCTCAGCGTGACGGCCGACGACGCAGACGCCCCCGAGGAACCCCAATGACGACAGACGACACGCAGACGGACGGCGCGCAGCACGCGCCGACAGACGACGCACAGCCCGCGCCGACCGACGGCGAGCGGACGATAACGGCCGAATGGGTCGAAGACGTCGCGGTCGGCGGCGCGGTCCTCGGCGGCGGGGGCGGCGGCTCGCTGGCCAAAGGTATCGAGTTCGGCGAACTCGCCGTCGAGTACGGCCGGCCGACAATCGTCTCGGTCGCCGACCTCGACCCGACGGACGTGGTGTTGACCGTCAGCGGCGTGGGCGCGCCCGCCGCGACCGAGAGCCACGTCGACCCCGCGGACTACGTGCGCGCGGTGGAATTACTGGTGGACAGACTCGCGGCCGACGGGACGACCGTCGGCGCGCTGATGACGAACGAGATGGGCGGGTTCGCCACCGTCAACGGCCTGCTTCAGTCGGCCGTGACCGGCCTCCCGCTCGTCGATGCGGCCTGCAACGGGCGGGCGCACCCGACCGGGCCGATGGGCTCTATCGGGCTGTCGCAGGACGCGAACTCGGTGCAGGCGGCGGTCGGCGGCGTGCCGGGAACCGCCAGCCGACTGGAGACGGTCGTCGAGGCGGAACTCGGCACGGCGGCGTCGCTCGTCCGGCACGCGGCCGAAGACGCCGGCGGCCTCGTCGCCGTCGCCCGCAACCCGGTCTCGGCGCGCTACGCCGAGGCAAACGCGGCGCTCGACACCTACGACCAGGCCGAAGCAGTCGGTCGCGCGGTCAGACTCGCGGGCGGCGGCCGCGACGCCGCGGAACGCGTCGCCGAGGTCCTCGGTGGCGAGGTCTCGCTCGTCGGCCCCGTCGAGTCGTTCGCGCTCGAAACGACCGGCGGCTTCGACGTGGGCGAGGTCGAAATCGAGGGGCGCGAACTCACCTTCTGGAACGAGTACATGACGCTCGAACTCGACGGCGAGCGCCTCGCGACGTTCCCGGACCTCATCACGACGCTCGACGCCGAGACGGGGATGCCCGTCTCGACGGCGGAACTCGCCGAGGGGCGGTCCGTGGCGGTCGTCGTCGCGCCCGCGGCGAACCTCTCTCTGGGCGCGGGGATGGCCGACCCGGCGCTCTTCGATTCGGTGGAACAGGCGGTCGGAAAAGCGGTCAAATCACACGTATTCAACTAACGAAACTCATGTTCGACAAGATTCAGCAAGCCTACGACATCCTCAGCCGTCCCGACGCGGACGGCGAACTGGTACGCGACGCGCTCGAAACGTACGGTCTCGACACGGAAGTGACGACCATCTCGACCGACGAGGGGTCGACCGACTTCGTCAAGACGGTCGTCCCCGGGGCCGACCCGGACGCGCCGACGCTCGGCGTCGTCGGTCGCCTCGGCGGCGTCGCCGCGCGACCGGCCGAACTCGGCCCGGTCTCAGACGCCGACGGGGCCATCGTCGCTCTCGCGGTCGCGCTCCACCTCGGCGAGATGCGCGCCCGCGGCGACGTGCTCGCCGGCGACGTTCGCATCGCCACGCACGTCTGTCCCGACGCGCCGACTTCCCCCCACGACCCGGTGCCCTTCATGGGCAGTCCGGTCGATACACGCACCATGAACGAACACGAGGTGGACGAGGAGATGGACGCGGTCGTCTCCGTCGACGCCACGAAGGGCAACCGCGTCCACTGCGAGCGCGGCTTCGCCATCACGCCGACCGTCAAGGAGGGGTGGGTGCTGAAGGTGAGCGACAGCCTCCTCGACATCCAAGAGCGGGCGACCGGCCGCCCGCCGAGCACGCTCACGCTCACGATGCAGGACATCACCCCCTACGGCAACGACGTGCACCACATCAACAGCATCCTCCAGCCGGCGACGGCGACCGACGCGCCCGTCGTGGGCGTGGCGACGACGAGCGTCTCACCCGTTCCCGGCTGTGGGACCGGCGCGAACTACCTCACCGACCTGCTCGACGCGACCGGGTTCGTCGTCGAGACGGCCAAGGACTTCACTCGCGGCCGCGCGTCGTTCTACGACGAGGCCGAGTACGACCGCCTCACGTCGCTGTACGGCTCGATGGGCCGCCTCCAGACCCTCGGCGAGGGCGTCTGAGATGTCCACGCTCGGACTGGTGACCATCGGGCAGGCACCCCGGACGGACGTGACGCCCGATATCGCGGCGGCCCTCCCGCCGGAGGTAGACATCGTCGAGGTCGGCGCGCTCGACCAGTTCAACTCGGCGACCGAGGTCGAAGCCGCGGTCGGCCCGCGAGAGGGAAAGGCGGTGTACGTCTCGCGACTCGCCGACGGGACGCCCGTCACCGTCGACCGCGAGTCGGTCGTCGAACTCCTCGGAGAGCGCATCCGCGACCTCGAATCTGAGGTCACGGCAATCGGCGTCCTCTGTACGGGTCACTTCCCGTCGTTCGACGTCAGCGTCCCCGTCTTCGAGCCGAGCGACCTGCTTTCGGCGTGGGTTTCGACCATCCTCGACGGGGGGACCCTCGGCGTCATCATGCCCAAAGAAGAACAGGAGGCCATGACGTTCGAGAAGTGGGCCGACTACGACATCGTCACCGCCGCGGGGTCGCCGTACGCCGAGGAAGACGAGGTGTCGGCCGCGGCGGCCGAAATCGGCACCGACGCCGACCTCATCGTGATGGACTGCATGGGCTACACGCCCGAGATGAAGGCGACCGTCCGCGAGACTACGGACACGAGCGTCCTGCTCGGGCGGTCGGTGCTGGCGAAGACGGCCGAGGAGGTGCTCTGACGTGGCCGACTTCCGCGAGGTGGCGACGCGACTCCTCGCCGAGAACATGAACGCCGCCCCCGGAGAGACGCTCCTCGTCGTGACCGACACCGACACGAACCACATCGGGCGGGCGCTGTTCGAGGCCGGGGTCGAACTCGGCTTGGAGTCCGGCCTGTTCGAGATTCCGCCGATGGAGCGAAACGGGATGGAGCCGCCCGAGTCGGTCGCCCGCGCCATGACATCGGCCGATATCGTGGTCTGTCCGACCAGCGCGTCGCTGACGCACACGCGAGCGCGGGAGGCCGCGACCGAGGCCGGCGCTCGCGTCGCCACGATGCCCGGCATCACGGACCAGATGTTCAGCGAGGGCGCGATTACGGCCGACTACGAGGAGGTCGAGCGCCTGACGGCGGCGCTCACGGAGAAACTCACCGCGGCCGACGAGGCCCGCATCGAGGTCGGCGACGCGTCGGCGACGATGTCGCTTTCGGGCCGCGACGGCATCCCGAGCGACGGCATCATCGCCGAACCCGGCGACTCCGGCAACCTCCCGTCCGGCGAAAGCTACATCGCGCCGGTCGAGGGGACAGCCACCGGCACGCTCGTCTTCGACGGCGGCCTCGCGGGCGTCGGCGTCCTCGACGAGCCGCTGACGGTCGAAATCGACGAGGGGCGCATCGCGTCCGTCGAGGGCGCGGCGGCCGACGAGTTCCTCGACGCGACGAGCGGCGACGACTGCGCCCGGCGAGTGTGCGAACTCGGCCTCGGGACGAACCCGGCGGCGAGCATCATCGGGACGGTCCTCGAAGACGAGAAGGTGTACGGCACCTGCCACGTCGCCTTCGGCGACAACCTCGGCTTCGGCGGAACCATCGACTGCGACTCGCACCTCGACGGCGTCATCCTCGAACCCACGGTTTCGCTCGACGGCGAAGTCGTCGTCGACGACGGCGAGGTGCTCGTGTGAGCGACCGGACACCCTCGACCGGTGACCGCGCGGGCACGGACCACACGGAGCAAGCAGACCACGTGGACCGACCCGCCCTCGCCGCGGCGGCCGCCGAAGTCCCCGACCTCGCCCCGTGGCTGGCGCGTCGCGCCACGGTCCGCCAGTTCGACACCGACGCCGAGATTCCCGACGACGAGGTCCGCGCGATGGTCGACGCCGGACGGAAGGCCCCGACCAGCGGGACGGCCCAGATGTACAGTTTCGTCTGGATACGGGACTCCGACCGCCGCGAGCGGATTCACGAACTGTGTAGCCGCGGCACCGTGCAGGTCGAGGAGGCGAGCCACTTCCTCCTCGTCTGCATCGATATCCGTCGGATTCGACTGCTGTTGGAACACCGCGACCGCGAGTTCCGCATGACGCCCGCGATGGGGCTGTTGGAGGGGTCGATTGACGCCTCGCTGGCCGCGATGGGCGTGATGCTGGCCGCCGAGAGCCGCGGCTACGGCGTCTGTCCCATCGGCAACATCCTGAACAACCTCACCGAAGTCGCCGCGACGGCCGACCTTCCGGCGGGCGTCCTGCCGATTTTCGGACTCTGTCTCGGCGTCCCGCGTCACGGCGAGGCGACCGAGAACGCCCCGCGGGTTCCGCTCGACACGGTGCTCCACGAGGGCGGCTACCGCGACGCCACCGAGGCGCAACTCGACGCCTGCTACGACGCGATGAACGAGATGTACGGCGACAGCGTCTACGGCGACGACCGCCGCGAGTGGCAGGAGACGCTCGAACGCTACTGGGGACCGAACGGCTTCATGAACCGCCGCGAGGGCGAACTGCTCGACGCGCTCCGCCAGCAGGGCTTCTTCGAGGCCCGCGGCATCGACGAACCGGCAGATGCGGACACCGAGCCGGACGCCGACCGACACGCCGGGGGTGCCGCCTGATGGTCGAACTCGGCGTCCTCCGGGTACTCACGCTCGACGACCGCGAGGAGGTCGCCCTCCACGGGCGGCTCATCGAGCGGCACTACCCGCACGTCTCGACGCTGTCGCGGTGCATCCCCGACCACCCCGACGGGATTCCGAACGCGGCCGCCGAGACCGACGCCCTCCCGTACATCGAGGCGCTCGGCCGCGAGATGGCGACCGAGGTCGACGCGCTCTGCGTCAGTTGCGCGCTCGACCCCGGCGTGGAACTGCTCGGCGAGGCGCTCGACATCCCGGTCGTCGGCGCGGGCGCGAGCGTGTCCGCCGTCGCGTCCGCCCGCGGCGAGCGCGTCGGGACGCTCGGCCTCGAAAACGGGGCCGGGTCGAGCATCCGACACCTGCTCGGCGACCGACTCGCGGCCGAGGCGGTCGTGGAGGGCGCGGCGACGACGAACTTCCTCACGACCGACGACGGGCGAGCGGCGATTCGCGCCGCGGTCGACCGCCTCGTCGACGCCGGCTGTGACGTCGTCGCGCCGAGCTGTACCGGTATCTCCTCGTCGGGCGCGATACCCGACGTGCGGGCCGACGTTCCGATACCCCTCGTCGACCCTGTCGTGGCGATGGGCGCGGTGGCGACGACCGCGGTCTCGCCGCCGCGTCCACTACGGCAGTAGGTTGCCGGACCACCCCGATGGCATTCCGCGCCGCTCGCGCCGCGCTCGGGGTCACACGCGCGGGCGACTTTTCGTGCACCCGGCTCCGCGGGCACCAGCATCCTCAACCAGTCAGAAGAACGACAATACTCGGTAGGTAACTCCACCGACAACCCACAACCAGTCAAAAAGACAATGGGTTTGAGGAATATATACTCGTCAAGAGCCCTGTACTGAGAATTATTCATAAAGTAAAAAGATTGCTTTGGCTATAGCCAAGACTTAATTCAAAATCAGTCAATTTTATCACCCAAAAGCGGTAACCGTTGGCGTATGAATGGCTCCGACCATGACTGGTGGCCGAACCAGTTGAAACTCGAAATCCTCGACCAGAACGCACAGCAGACCGACCCGATGGGCGAGGAGTTCGACTACGCCGAGGAGTTCCAGAAGCTCGACTACGAGCAGGTGAAAGCCGACCTCGAAGAGCTGATGACCGACTCGCAGGACTGGTGGCCGGCGGACTACGGCCACTACGGTCCCCTCTTTATCCGAATGGCGTGGCACAGCGCCGGGACGTACCGCGCGCACGACGGCCGCGGCGGCGCCTCCGGCGGGCATCAGCGCCTCCCTCCGATCAGCAGTTGGCCGGACAACGTCAACCTCGACAAGGCGCGCCGACTCCTCTGGCCCGTCAAGAAGAAGTACGGGAACCAGCTCTCGTGGGGCGACCTCATCGTCCTCGCCGGCAACGTGGCCCTCGAATCGATGGGCTTCGAGACGTTCGGCTTCGCGGGCGGCCGCGCCGACGACTACGTCGGCGACAAGGCTCCCAGTTGGGGTCCCGAAGACGAGTGGGAGACGACCTCCCCCGACCGCTTCGACGAGGAGGGTAACCTCAAAGAGCCGCTCGGCAACACCGTCATGGGCCTCATCTACGTCAACCCCGAGGGTCCCAACGGCGAACCCGACCTCGAAGGCTCCGCGAAGAACATCCGCCAGACGTTCAGCGGCATGGCGATGAACGACAAGGAGACCGTCGCGCTCATCGCCGGCGGCCACACCTTCGGGAAGGTCCACGGCGCGGACTCCGGCGACAACCTCGAAGCCGAGCCCGAGGCGGCCCCCATCGAGGAACAGGGTCTCGGTTGGAAGAACAACCACGGCTCCGGAAAGGGCCCCGACACCATCACCAGCGGCATCGAGGGTCCGTGGACCAGCTCGCCGACCGAGTGGGACATCGGCTACGTCGCCAACCTGCTCGACTACGAGTGGGAAGCGCACAAGGGCCCCGGCGGTGCGTGGCAGTGGCGGCCGGCCGGTGACTCGCCGGCAGACAAGATTCCGGACGCGACTCCGGACGCGCACCTCCCCGACCAGTTCACCGACCCGATGATGCTCACCACCGACATCGCGCTGAAGAAGGACCCCGACTTCCGCGCGGTGCTCGAAGAGTTCCGAGAGGACCCCGCGGAGTTCCAGGAGTCGTTCGCCAAGGCGTGGTACAAACTCCTGCACCGCGACATGGGCCCGCCGTCCCGGCTCTACGGTCCCGAGGTCCCGGACGAAGCGATGCTGTGGCAGGACCCCATCCCGGACGCCGACTACGACCTCATCGACGAGGACGACGTCGAGGAACTCAAGGCCGAGCTTCTCGACTCGGGACTCTCGGTGTCTCAGCTGGTCAAGACGGCGTGGGCCTCGGCGTCCACGTACCGCGACAGCGACAAGCGCGGCGGCGCGAACGGCGCTCGCATCCGCCTCGAACCCCAGCGTAGCTGGGAAGTCAACGAGCCCGACCAGCTCGACGACGTGCTCGGCACCCTCGAAGAGATTCAGGAGTCGTTCAACGGCGCGCAGTCCGACGACACCCGCGTCTCGCTCGCGGACCTCATCGTGCTGGGCGGCGCCGCGGCCATCGAGCAGGCGGCGGCCGACGCCGGCTACGACGTCGAGGTTCCGTTCGAGCCCGGTCGGACCGACGCGTCGCAGGAACAGACCGACGTCGAGTCGTTCGAGATGCTCAAGCCGGACGCCGACGGCTTCCGGAACTACGTCGCGGACGGCGTCGACGAGCGCCCCGAGGACCTGCTCGTCGACAAGGCGGACCTGCTCGACCTCTCCGCGCACGAGATGACCGTCCTCGTCGGCGGCATGCGCACGCTGGGCGCGAACTACCAGGACTCCGACCTCGGCGTCCTCACCGACGAGACCGAGACGCTCACGAACGACTTCTTCGAGAACCTGCTCGACATGGATTACGAGTGGGAGCCGGTCTCGGACGACCAGTACCTGTACGAAGTGCGCGACCGCGAGACGGGCGACGTCGAGTGGGAGGCCACTCGCTTCGACCTCATCTTCGGCTCGAACTCCCGCCTGCGCGCCATCGCGGAAGTGTACGGCGGCGACGACGGCGAAGAAGAGTTCGTCGAGGACTTCGTCGAGACGTGGCACAAGATCATGAGCCACGACCGCTTCGACCTCGAATAACCGCGCCGCCCGCCGCTTTCGGTCGCGGTTGAGGCGCGCGAAGTCGGTCCCCGTCGCGGCGTCTGCGGTCGCGGTCGCCGCCGCGGGCTGACTTTTTCGCTCGCGTTCTCTTACTCGCTCTCCGAGCGACTGCCATCGTGCGTTCGGGCGGTTTCGACTCGGCTCGACTCGGACCGGACTGACCGGCCGCCACCCGGCTTGACCCGGTTCAGTCGTCGGACGGAACCTCGCAGTCGAACGTTTCGAGCTCCTCTTGCAGGCCGCCGGTCTGGCCCCTGAGCTCGTCGAGTTGCTCTCGAATCTCCGAAATCGTCGCCGCTCTGGACTCGGCCTGGCTCGCCAGCGCGTCGCTCTGCTCCGCGATGTCCCGCGAGTGGTCGGCGATTCCGATAATCGCGTCGACCACTTCCTCAGTCGTCCGCGCGCCGTCGTCGGTCGCCGTGGCGACCTCGTTGACCGACATATCAACGCTCTCGACGATTTCCGAGACCGCCGCGAACGCCTCGGCGGCGTCGGTCGTCGTCGATTCTCCCGTTTCGAGTTGCGCCTTCGTCTGTTTCATCTCCGCCTGCACGCGCGCCACGTCCTCGACCGTCTCGGTTATCGTCTGCTCGATGGCCGCCGAGTGGTTCTGCGTCTCGTCGGCGAGGGACTTCACCTCGTTCGCGACGACGGCGAACCCCTCGCTGCCGTCCGAGGCGCGGGCGGCCTCGATGTTCGCGTTGAGCGCGAGCGTGTTCGTCTGCTCGGCAATCGACTCGATGAGGTCGGTGCTCTTCGAGACGTCGTCCATCCGGTCGTCGAGCGACTCGACGAGCGACGCGAGTTCGCCGACGCTCTGTTCGACGTTCTCTATCGCCTCGATGGCCGCCGCCGCGGTGCCCGTGCCCTCGTCCGCGGCCGCCGCCGCGTTACTGGCTTCGTCCGAGACCTGGTCGGCGTTCGCGGCGATTTCCTCGATTGTCGCCGAGAGACTGCTCAGTTCGTCGGTCGTGGATTCGAGGTCGCGAGCCTGCTCGCGCACCTCCGTGGCGAACGCCCGCACGTCGGCCGCGAGCTGTCGTTGCGTCCGTTCGAGCGTCTCCGCGTCGTCGTGGACCGACCGCGTCGTCCGCTCGACGGTCGCCGCGAACGACCGGAGGTCGACGATGGTCGACGAGAGGTCGCGCTTCATCGCCACGAACGCGTCGCTGATGGCCTCGATGGCCTCGATATCGCTGTTCTCGGGCGGGTTCGCGGTGAAGTCACCCTCCGAAACCGCGTCCATGGCTGCGGCGAGTTCGTCGGCCTGCACCACCAACTGCTCGTTCAGGCGCTCGACTTCGGCCTTCGCCTCCTCGCTGTCTTCGAGGCTCTGCATCTTCTGTCTGGTCTCCTCCCGAGAGCGCTCGACGGAGAACCAGTTCGTGACTAACGCCGACGCGAGCATGAGGATGAACACCGCGTGGACGAGCCCCCATCCCATCGGATTCGCGATAGCTTCCGGGTGGTTGTACACCGCCTCCGGGTGGTCCATGCCGAAGACGCCGTGCTGGATGGCGACGTACAGGATGCCGACGACGAACGGCACCCAGTCTTCGTACACCGCGAGGACGGCCACGATGACGAAAAAGTGGAAGTGCGCTTCGATGTAGCCGCCCGAGAAGTAGACGAGCAGGGCGGAACACGTCAGCAACCCGATTGACGCGAATCCGCTTCGCATCCGGCGCGGGAGCCACGGGAGCCACGCGAACAGCGCCAACCCCACGACTGCACCGACGCCGAGCAGGACGTGCTCAGTGGGCGCGGCGGTGAGCGTCGCTCCCGTGACGTACGGCTCCGACCCGGTGAAGTTCCCGAGGAGATACAAAAGCGGCGCGTGCGCCACGAGGAAGACGAGGATGTTTCGGTGACGCGCCCGCCACGACTCGCTCGGAATCGAGTCCCCTTGCGGGACGTATCGTACTGCGTCTCGAACCCCCTGTCGCCACCGCCCCACACCGCCGCGACGGTTCTGCCTGTCCGCTGTCGACGTTCCCATGCCCCTTCCCTTCGACTTCGGGGTGAAATGAATTGCCGCTCGTTTATCAAGGATGATTCTCGTAGCGGCGGATTTGAACTCAAAAACCCAAATATTGTGGTACTTTGTGGGATTTCGACATTTGTTTGTTTGATTATAGACAGGTTCTCGTGTGGCCGACGGGGGCGGTCGTTGAATGGCTATCGGCGGCGGGGTTAGGAGCGACCTCCGGAACTCACGATGGAATAGACAATGCGGGAACCAACGAAACCTTTGGAAGAATTCCTAATTCGGGGTAAATACTGATAGGTATTCGTCGTGGACCGCAAGGATTCGACTAACGCGTTCACTCAGCCCTACATTTGATTTCGGCACGTGTTCTTCCACGGACTCTCTAGCTGTTTCACGAGTCACTTCACTCTCGGACAATAGTAGTTCGACCCACGCGCGAGTCTCCATCGTCGTCAAGGAAGTGCCCGTCGCGGCGATACAGTCGTATGCTGCACGGGCATCTTCGGTGTTCGGGAAGATACGTTGTAGCTCAGCAATTGCAGAAAATGGGATGTCGTTACCCTCATAGCCACGGTCAGGGAACATTTCATACACCCGTTCAGCCCGTTGAACTTGTAGTTCGCTGGCTCCTTCTACATCGATTGTATCCGCGATTTCCTTATGCGACAATCCATATTTTGTTCGCCCATTACGGAACAGTCGCCCCCATTCCCATTTTTGGGCAACACCCGAATAGTCCCGCTTGATCTCGCGCACGTACTCCTCGAGTTTGTCGAATGAGTAGTCTACTGGGTCTAATTTGAACGGAGACTCGGCTCGACCAGAATCTGTTTTTACTCTTTGCTCGAGGATAGTGTGATGAGAACAGCGGACTGCTTGCGAATCTACGCTTGTAACCTCGCAGTTGACGACGAGTGCTTCGTCTGTGCTCCCTTCGACGATAACCTGTCGTCCGTCAATGAGCTGAACCTTACCACTACGTAGTCCGCCGATAGTCAGTCGGTCACCAGCGTTGATGGGATCGAATCCAGAGAGCTTGCGGTGGACCTGTGTGAAGCGTGGCAATGGTTCAAGATCGTTCACACTAGGTGCTTCGATAGAGTCGTTACTGAACTGCTGAAAGTACTCGTGGCCATCTGCAGCGTCGTCGTTTGAGACAATGATTCTGGCGTCGTCTGTCAGGCTGAGCCAGCCGGAATCGAAGCCCCAGTGGCATTGTCGGCAGAGAAGCAAGCCGTTCGCTTCTGTATCCGGCCCTCCGTGTTGTGCGGGATGGATGTGTGCAGCTTCCGCCTCAAGATGTCCAAAGGGAGATTCACGCCTCTGTCCGCATACTGCACAGTGACCTGAATACAGGTTTCGGAGATTCTGCCTCGTATCGGACGAGAATTCGCCCGTATAGTGACTCACCGTCCAATTCCCACTCATATGAAACGAGTTAGAGCCTTGCCGGGTTAATTTGTACTGCTGTGCAAACACTAAACATTCGTTTTCAACGTGTCTGTAGGCCGTATTTTGGATTCAGTTCGTTCGAAATCTGAACATCGGTATTTGGCCTCTCGGCTGGAACGACTCGTTGTCAAATCTCATCGCTAGTGGTAGACAATGAAGACTCGCACAGCAACACTTGTCCATCTACTTAAATAGACGATTTACAAAGACCGGTCTTGACCACCACCATTCGAAATTTCATGGGTCACTCTGCACATGCTGCGGTGTATTCTCAATCTTGTTCAATTGGTATATGAGTAGTTATACATGCTCTCGCCCTGTATAACGAAAAAATGCGGACGAAGAAGCTCCCGAAGGAGGCACCGGGGAAGTACGTTGAGTATCACCCACGTCCGTATTATTCGCCAGACCCGCTTCCTCCGGAGCCAAAAATCGAGATTCCCGTCGAGACACACGACCTCGTCGCCGATGCAGCCTATCAGATTGGCCGTGTCGATGGCATTAGCTCGACAGTCGATTTCGCGGCCGTCCTCTACACGACACTCATCCGAATCGAGGCAGTCGAGTCGGCTCGTATCGAGGGTGCAGAAGTCGACTATCAGGACGTCGCCGCGTTCCACACGAAGCACGAAGACAACGCCGATGCCGAACCGCAAAGCAAGGACTTGCGTGAAGTTCTGAACTACGAAGACGCGCTCCTGTACGGTATCGAGCACATCGAACGTGGTGAGGAACTCACGCTTGAACTGATTACGCGCCTCCACGAGATGCTCCTCGACGGCGTCCGTAACGAGGGCGACGTCGTCGGGGAGTTCCGCGACCACATGGTTCGGCTCAATAGCCCGAATCCAGCCAGAGATCCGTTCGTTCCTCCCTCGGCGTCGTCTCTCGGTCCTCTCATGTCGTCGCTCGTCGAGTACGTCGAGGCAGACGGCGAGTACCACCCACTTGTCGATGCCGCGATTATCCACTACTTCTTCGAGACGGTTCACCCGTTTTCGGACGGGAACGGCCGCCTCGGCCGACTCATCATCATCCTCTATCTGGTCGATCAGGGCTACATCGAGAGCCCGTACATCTACCCGAGTGCCTACTTCAACCGGCACAAGGTCGAGTACGTCGAGAAGATGCGCGCCGTGAGCGAGCAGGGCGAATGGGTCGAGTGGATCGACTTCTTCCTCGAAGCGCTCCGGTCGCAGGCCGAAGAGTCGTACGACCGGACGTGGGCGCTCAAGGAACTCCAGACGAAGTACGAAACAGAATACTCGGGGAGCACGTCGACGGACAGATTTGCCCGCAAATTACTTGCGGTTCCGTACTTCACGGCGAACGACATCGTGCGAGAACTGGACGTGTCGCGTGGGACGGCGTACAACGTCATCGAGAACCTCGAAGACGCCGAACTCATCGAAGAAGTGACTGGCGCGGAGTGGGGCCAAGAGTACAAAGCGGTCGACGTGTTCGACGTGTTCGCGTAAACAGCGTGACTCTCGGTTCGCCGAACGAAATCTACGCGAGTTCGTTTCTTGAATTGATGACTGATATTCTGGTGTCTCTGTGGCCTGAATGTGCGGTTTTAGAAAATGACGGACCCGACGGGAATTCGTCATCGCGTGTGACAGAATTGGTTTAATCGGGGTGCTGTCTGGCGATTAGCAAACTCCAGTTCTGGCTACTTCAGATACCCACCGACGTGCTCGACGACTTGGTCTACAAACTTCGCCTCAAGACGTCCCTGCCACGCCACGAAGTCCTCTTTTCGAGGTGAGTGTACTGCCCACGGAGAGACGAACGAGTCGCGTGGAACACCACCAACCTCCCACACCTCGTCGGTGAGTGGGAGTGAATCGTCGTACTCTTTCGTCGAGATGGCGACAGCGATGTACTGCTGGTCAGCGAACGGGTGAGAATCGTTGTTGACGATGAGCCAGGGTCGTTGCCTGTCGTCGCCGAGTTTGAACGGGTCAGAACTTCGGACAACGTCACCACGCTCTGGCTGCATCTATTGTTCGTCCTCGTCTCGTTCGCTTGGATGCGGTGTCTCTGGAGCGACTGCGTCCCATTCGTCGGCGTCGATGCCGCCATCTTCGTCGTCGAGTCTGTCGGTCGTGGTGTGGAGGTCGTAGGCCGCGGCGACACGTTCGTTGTCGTTCGTGATTGCCCAGAACTCTCTCTTGTGTCGAACGAGGTTGCGAGCCTTCAATCGGGAAAGCGCAGTGCCCACTGTGTTCGGGTCTTCACTGATTGCTGTCGCAATCTCGGAGCGCGTGAACGCTTGGTCGCTGTGTGTGTAGAGATATGTGACCACCTGCTCTGGGACGCTTGGACCACGGGGTAGGTCACCAGATTCGAAGTCGTCGATACTCACGGGCATACTGTGAAATATGTGTGCTGATGTAATGAGTGTACTGTTGTACTCTGTGTGCTGGCGCCTCCGCTAGGAGAGTTCGTCACGCTACGTGACGAAACCTGTCGGTGGGAGAATATACGATTCTACGGGTAGAGCGGTCGTTGTTTGGTTTCAGAACGTTCCAGAAGTGTACGGACCCGACGGGAATGCGTCATCGCGTGTGACGAATTTGTTTTAATTGGAACGCTGTCTGGCGATTTGGCTCACCTCCTCCTCAAATCACTCGGACGTCGCCACCGTCGTCCATGATGTCGCTTCGACGAAGCACGAGAATCGATTCGCCGTACCTTTGCTGTTTGACTGCACCCTCTATCGCTGCCGCTGCAATCTTGTCGTCAGTGAGAACGACGACTCGTGAGTGGCCACTTCGGAGAAACTCGATTGCTAATCCGGCGAATACAGTATCAGCTTTCTCTACTTCGTGTTCGTTCTTGCCAGACTTTCGGGCAATCTCTCTTCGAACGTAGTCCATCGCTGCGACTGCACCGGAATCGGTTGGCGATGGTGGATTGATTTTGGTAGCCCATCCTTCCTCTATGGCCATTTCTACTCGGTCCGCGATGTGCATCGTGCTCAGTTCCTCGACAACACGTTGGGGAACTTGCAAGGTTAGCTGATGCCGTGCAGCAAACTTCTGTAGCTTCTGGAACTTCGGATTCTCCGGGCCACCCACAGCGACGAAGAGATTCGTGTCGGCGAGGACGAAGTCGTCCGAGTGGAGGTCACTACTCTCCATCGAACTCCAGATCGTCAGGGTCAGACGAGATGAGTTGTTCGAAGTATGGGTCGTTCTCCCGACCAGCCTCAAGGACGGGTCGGACTGCATAGATGATGGCCATCCCTTCGACTGGTTTGACGTCCATCTCCTCGGTCGCCATTCGTTGGGTGAGCTTCCCGGCGTAGTACTCTGCTGCTGCTCGGACTGCTCTTACGAGTCGCCCGACGCCGTACCGATTGTGGAAGTATTCGGCATCGTCGTCGAATTCCGTGAGTGCGACTGCGTGGAGCAGCGTCGGGGTAATTGCGACTTCGCGGCCGTCGACGAACGCAAACGGTTTCGCGGTGAGTTGGTGGGGGCGCGTGCTCTCATCGCGGTCGACGACGCCGAGTCGTTCGAGTCGTTCGACATCGTCGTAGGCCGTTGCACGAGCGAGGCTCAGTTCCTCGATGAGGTCTTGAATCGTTGCTGGCCCGTAGTAGCAGAGGTAGACGTACTCGCGGGCGAGGCGTGGGTTCTGCAGCAACGTCGTGGCTGCCAGCAACCCATCGAAATCGTCGAACGGTTGTGGAGGTGCGTCTTCGATTGGCGGTGCGTCGCCACGGTCAGTGAGGGTGGGCATACGTAAAATACGAAATCTATGTATTTTAGATTTGTGCTGGTGGTGCTCGTTCTCTGGAGTGCGAGTCCGTCACGGTGCGTGACGAGATCGGTTGGCGGGAAAATATGCTAATTCGATAGTTAGAGCACTCGCTCTTTGGTTCTAAAGCGTTCCAAAAGTATACGGACCCGACGGGATTTGAACCCGCGACATCTTGGTCCGGAACCAAGCACTCTGTCCACTGAGCTACGGGCCCTCAGCGGAGAGAGCTACACGGCACCGACGTAAAACCGTTGTGGAACCCACGCCGGCGGCCGATTACGTTCCGGTCGCGTCGGCGTCGACGACGCTGTGTTTCCACGTCCCGCGGGTGAACCACGCCGTGGCCGCAATCGCGCCGAGAATCTGTCCGACGGCCATCCCGAGCCAGATGCCCGTCTCGGCGAACCCGAACTGGAACGAAAGCAGGTAGACGATGGGCACGCGGCCTAACCAGAGCGCGAACAGCGAGAACCCGAGGGCGGTCTTCGTGTTCCCCGCGCCGCGGTACGCGCCGAGGACGACCTGGAGGACGCCGATGAAGCCGAACTCGAACGCCCGGATACGGATGTACTCGACCCCGAGGTCGATGGTCTGTGCGGCCGAGGCCGTCCCGGTCTGGAGGAAGAACGCGACGATGGGTTCGGCGAAGACGTAGGCGAGGACGCCGGTGACGAGCATGACGCTCGCGCCGACCTTGGCGGCGAGCCAGACGGCGCTCTCGGCGCGCTCCGGTTTCTGCGCGCCGAGGTTCTGGCCGACGATGGTGTTCGTCGCCCGGCCGAGACCGAGCGCCGGGAGGAACACGAGCGACGTGAGGCGGTTGCCGAGACCGAACGCGGCGACGACTTCGGGCTTGAACGTGACGACCATCGCGGTGAGGGTGATGAAGCCAAGGGCGGTGGCGGACTGCTCGATGGCGCTCGGGACGCCGATATCGACGATTTTCTTGATGTACTCGAACTGCGGGCGGAAGTCGGCGAGTTGCACGTCGGGGCCGGCGCTCGTCCCGAAGATGACGTAGATGCCGATGATGGTGGCGACGGCGCGCGAGAGGACCGTGGCGTACGCCGCGCCGGCGACTTTGAAGCCGTCGAAGCCCGTGGCGGTGAAGAGGCTCGCCTGAAGCCCCTCTAACCCGAGCATCGAAAACAGCGGGTTGGCGTCGAAGCCGAAGATGAACACGGGGTCGATGACGATGTTGATGACGACGCTGATGAACATCACGACCATCGGGGCGCGGGTGTTGCCGTAGCCGCGCATGAGCGCGGAGAAGACGAAGAAGCCGAAGAGGAACGGCAGGCCGAGGAAGAACACCCGCATGTAGTCGCCGGCGAGGGGGATGACCTGCCCGGCGGTCGCCTCCGAACTCGGGAGGACGCCGAGCATCGCGTCGGTGGCGAAAAAGCCGATGACGCCGACGACGATGGCGATGACGGTGATGAACGTGAGCGTCTGTCCGGCGACGGTCCCGGCGGAGCCCTCGCTTTTCGCGCCGGTGTACTGGGCGACGAGCGTGCTCCCGGCGACGGTGAAGCCGCCGCCGACGGAGATGAGCAGGAAGATGAGCGGAAACGCGAGGCTGATGGCGGCGACGGCGTCGGTCGAGAGCCGGCCGAGCCAGACGGTGTCGGCGAGGTTGTACGCCACCTGGAGGAGTTCGGTGACGATAATCGGCCACGCCAGTGCGAACATCGGACGTTTGAGGTCGCCTTCGGTGAGGGAACCTCCTTCGGGGAGGGACACTGAACAGGTGAGACACGCGGAGACCGTTTGAAAGCGTCGATAGGCGTCGTCGCCCGGCGAGGCGGTCGGCGGTGGGCGGGAGCGACTCGCGCGTACCCGACCGCGCCCGACGACGCGGGAGCTAGTCTCAGAAGCGGCGACGACGGCTCACGAACGGATGGCGTCGAGAGAAAACGGTGGGTGGTTGCGGTCGTCGCGTTACGGCGCTTCGCCGGTCTCGATGGCGAAGTCGGCCTTCGGGTAGGCGACGCAGGTGAGCGTATAGCCGTTGTCCATCTCCTCGTCGGAGAGGGTCTCCTGGGTGTGGTGCGTGATGTACTCCTCTGCTGGGCCGTCGGTAATCTTCGCGGCACAGGAGACACAGGAACCCTGTCGGCACGCGTAGGGGAGGTCCATCCCGGCGTCTTCGCCCTGGTCGAGCACCGTCTCGTTGCTCGCCAGCTCGATGGTCTCGCCCTGCTTGACGAACTCGACTTCGAAGTACTCGACTTCGTCTTCGGGCATGTCGGCGGGGCTGGGCTCTGCTTCCTCTTCCTCGCCTTCGAGTTCGGCGCCCTCTTCGCCGCCCGCGACCGCGGCGACGCCGCCGCCGCCGATAGAGCGGTTCATCGGCTCGGGGAAGTCGGTCTCTGCGACGGTCGCCGCGCGGCGTTCGAGGACCTCCTGTGTGATGTCGGCGGTCGGCTCCCAGCCGGTGCCCTTCGAGTAGTGCAGGGCGACGGCGAGGAGTACCAGGACCAATCCGGCCCCGACACCCACCAGACTGATGACTGCCATACCGGCGGATATGGAGGGAGGGGTTAAGGAAATTGTGATTGTGGCGGCACCCGCGGGCGGTCGATTTCGCCGCCGAGACGAGGGTCTCACGGGGGTTCCCACAATATCGAGGGCGCGAGGCGTCCGTCGCGGTCGTCGCGGTCGCGCCGGGGCAGTTCGCCGGGTACGACCGCCTCAGTCGTCCTTCCGCGCGACCTCGTGGCGACCGAAGCCGTACCGGAGTCGGTTCGCGAGGCGGCGGGAGAAGCGGTCGTCGGCGCGGGAGCCGAACCGCTCGGCGAGCGACTGGTAGATGAGCGGGACCGGTACCTCTTGTTCGAGTGCCTCTTGGACCGTCCACGTGCCCGTCGAGCCGCCCGCGACGTGGTCGTCCACGTCGCCGAGGTCGCTTCCCTCCTCGCGGAACGCCTCCTCGCAGAGTTCGAGGAGCCACGAGCGGATGACCGCGCCGTTGTTCCACGTGTTGGCGACCGATTCGAGGTCGAGGTCGTAGCGGCCCTCGGCGAGCAGTTCGAAGCCCTCGCCGTACGCCTGCATCAGCGCGTACTCGACGCCGTTGTGGACCATCTTCACGTAGTGGCCGGAGCCGGACTCGCCCATGTGGCCGTGGCCGGCGGGGCCGGTCGCCACGGCGTCGAAGACGGGGGACAGCTCGTCGTAGGCCCACTGCGGGCCGCCGACCATGAGCGAGAAGCCGAGTTCGGCACCGGCGGGGCCGCCGGAGGTGCCGCAGTCGAGGTAGGCCGCCGAGCACGCCTCGGCGCGCCGCACGGACTCCTCGAAGTGGGAGTTGCCGCCGTCGACGACCACGTCGTCCCCGTCGAGATGCGGGTCGAGGTCGTCGAGGGTGGCGTCCACCGCGTCGCCCGCGGGGACCATGAGCCAGATTCGCTTGTCGTCGCCGAGTCGGTCGGCGAGGTCGGCGACGCTGTCAGCGGGTTCGGCACCCGCGTCGGCGGCCGCCGCGACGGCTTCCGCCGAGAGGTCGAAGGCCACGACCTCGTGCCCGGCATCGAGCACTCGGTCGACTACGATGCGCCCCATCCGGCCGAGGCCGATGACGCCTAGTTGCATGCGTCGGCATCGTCCGCGGGGGGTGGTAGTGGTTGTGGTTTGGCGCGTGCGCGGTCGTCGTCGCGTCGACTCGCGTCGCCTGCCCGCCTTCGGGTGACTGCGCCCGAAGGCGGGCGACTTCGCGCCCGCAGACGCCGACGTTTTTACCGCCCCGCGCGAGGGTCGCGTATGGACGAACGCATCCACGAGCACGCCGCGGTGCTCGTCGACTGGAGCGCGCGAATCGAGGCCGGCGACGACGTGGTCGTCTCCGTCGGCGAGGGGGCCCACGACCTCGCGGTCGCCGTCGCCGACGCCCTCGGCGAGCGCGGCGCGAACGTCGTCACGACGTACGCTTCCGAGGAGGTCCAGCGGGCGTACCTCCGCGCGCACGACGGCGACTTCGAACTCCCCGGACACGAACTCGCCCTCTACGAGGCCGCCGACTCGGTGCTCTTCCTCGGCGGCACCCGCAACACGGCGGCGACCGCGGACGTGCCCACCGAGACGCGGCAGGCCTACGGCCGCGCCACGAGCGAGGTCAAAGAGGCGCGCATGGACACCGACTGGGTCTCGACGGTCCACCCCACCCGCGCGGCGGCCCAGCAGGCCGGTATGTCGTTCGAGGAGTACGCCGACTTCGTCTACGACGCGATTCTCCGCGACTGGTCGGAACTCGCCGACGAGATGGCGAACATGAAGGACGTGCTCGACGCCGGGTCGGAGGTCCGCATCGTCAAGGCGGACACCGACCTCACGATGTCCATCGAGGGCCGGACCGCGGTCAACTCCGCGGCCTCCGTCGCCTACGACTCCCACAACCTCCCGTCGGGCGAGGTGTTCACCGCGCCCGTCGAGGACGCCGTCGAGGGCGAGGTGTTCTTCGACGTGCCGATGACGCTGGAGGGCCAGCGCGTCGAGAACGTCCACCTGACGTTCGAGGGCGGCGAAGTCGTGGACTTCTCCGCGGGCGCGGGCGAGGACGCGCTCGCCGGCATCCTCGACACCGACGAGGGCGCGCGCCGACTCGGCGAACTCGGCATCGGCATGAACCGCGGCATCGACCGCTTTACCGACAGCATCCTCTTCGACGAGAAGATGGGCGACACCATCCACCTCGCGGTCGGCCGGGCCTACGGCGCGTGCCTCCCGGAGGGCGAAGACGGGAACCAGTCCGCGGTCCACGTGGACATGATAACCGACATGAGCGAGGACTCGCGCATCGAGGTCGACGGCGAGGTCGTCCAGCGGAACGGCACGTTCCGCTGGGAAGACGGGTTCTAAGCCGTCTTAACGCCGTTTTTCTGAATCGAACGTTTGTCGGGCGTCGAGACGATTAAGATACCATGTTGCGTGGTAACTACCCGCTTACTAAAATCTCGTGAGGACGTAGCTCCGGCTATGGCGCGATTCGTCCGAACGAGGCGACGGTTCCTCGAACTGGCGGGGAGTGGTGCGGTGGTGGGAATCGCTGGCTGTCTCGGCGGGGGTGGCGGCCAACAGGAGACCGAGACGGAGACGACGACCGAAGCGATGGACGACGACCACGACGAGGAGCGTCCAGAAGGCGTCTCCGCCGAGGAGTTCGAACACGGTCCGGTTCCCGAGGCGTACCGGACCGCGCTCTCGCAGGCGAACGAGCAGCGGGACCCCGACGACCTGTTCACGAAGGAGGCGGTCAAGTTCCAAGAGGCGGACGAGGCCGTCGAGGCGGGGCTCACGGAGGCCGGGCGGGACTGCGGCAACTGCGCGGAGTACATCCCCGACAAGAACGGCGACGGCTTCGGTGCCTGCGCGAAAGTCGAGGGCTACGTCGACCCCGAAGACTGGTGTTCGCTCTGGGAGTCTATCGAGGAGGCCGAAGCCGAGGCCGAAGAAGAAGCGGGCGGAGACGGAGACGAGACCGCGTCCGTCGCGTGAGGCTCACTCCTGAGCCACGCCGATGTTCTTCAGCGACCCGCCGCACCGCGGGCAGACCTGCTCGTAGACGCCGTGTCCCGAGCGGTAGCCGCATGCGGTGCACTCGTACCGCGAGCGCTCGACGAGCGCCGTCGGGTCCGCCTCGACCAGCATCTCTGTCCGGCGCTCGACGAGCGCCTCGGTCCGGCGTTCGACTAACTCCGCTGGGCGTCGTTCGACGAGGTCCGTCGGCTCGGGGTCGACCAGCGCCCTCGATTTGGCTTTGACGAGGTCTGCAGGCTCACGCGTGGCGATATCCTTGCTCATGCTACGGTGTACGCCGTGTTAGATGTTAACTCTTACCAGCACGCGTCGTTCTCGCTGATACCGCCGAATTCGACGGTTTCAACCCGATTCGGCGGGTGCGGTCCCGAGACGCGCTTTCGACGTACTTTTTATCCGCGACCGTTTTCATCCGCGCATGGCAGAATTCATGGTCGTCGTCGCCGACCCCGACACCGGTGCGACCTACCAAGTCGACGTCGAAGGACAGGACGCAAACCGATTCCTCGGCCGCGACCTCGGTGACGAGGTCGACGGCGCGGCCGTCGGTCTCGACGGCTTCACGCTCGAACTGACGGGCGGTTCGGACAAGGCCGGCCGACCGATGCACCCCGACGTCCCCGGCGGCGCGCTCAAGGAAATCCTCGCCGAAGACGGCATCGGCTACAAGCCGTCCCGCGACGGCGAGCGCAAGCGCGTCACCGTCCGCGGCCGCGAGGTCTCCGACGAGACCGTCCAGATCAACGCGAAGGTCGTCTCCGGTGACGGCGACGTCGCCGCCGCCTTCGGCGAGGGCGACGACGAAGAAGCCGACGAATAACGCAGTCTCACTCCTCTCTTCCCCGTGCCAGAGCAACTGCCCTCCGATCATCCGTCGGTCCAGACGTTCCGCGCGAACATCGCCCGGAGCGGCGGGACCCGTCGCCCCTGTCTTCGCGTCCCCGACGACGTGACCGCCGAAGACGGCGAGTTCGTCCGTCTCCACCTCGACGGCACCGCGTATCACGCCCGTCTCTCGGCCGACGCCTCGGGACTCGTGATTCGCGGCGCGTACGACAACAAGCGCCTCGCGCGCACCCCGAACGACGGCGAGAACCGACTCGTCGAGTGGTGCCGAGAACACGACCGGGCCGACGGCGACGCCGTCGAACTCGACGAACTGGACGACGGCTACCAGTACGGTCTCCGGGTTCCCGGAGTCCGGCAGGTGTACCGCATCACCGAACGCCCGAACGACTCGCTTTCGAGCATCGCCGAGAAGTTCGGTCTGTCCGACGAGTGACTAGTCGCACTCCGAGACACGCCGCTTTTACGCGCCGACCGCTCTAGGCGGGGTATGAGCAAGGTAACGGAGTACCTCGCAGGCGAGCGCCTCGACGACGTGGCGCTCTATCTCACCCACGAGTACCTCGACAGCCAGGGCAAACTACCGAACATGGGCGTCGAAGTCGACAACGGCTACGTTCTCGTCGTCCCCGGTGACGACGGCCGCCGCGCCTTCGCGGCCGGCACGGGCATGGACGCCATGGAGTTCGCCCAGACCGCCATGGGCAACGACGGCGACATCGACGACGACCTGAGCGGCGGCACCTGCCCCGAGGCGGCCGCCGAGGAGAACCACGAGGTGAAGTTCATCTTCTCCTTCGCCGAGGAGCAAAACGAGGAGGTCGGCGGCATCTACGAGGAGGGCGACGTGGTCCACGCCTACGCCAAGTGCACCTGCGGGACGACGTACTCCGACCGCTGGGTCGTCGACGACGCGTAATCGGCCCCCGTTTTTTGACGCTGGTTTTCCGACTCGGATTCGGCTTCGGGGTCGCGTTCGCCGTTAGCGCTCGGTCTCGACGCCTTCGTCGTCGTCGGCCGCCTCGTCGTCGGCTTCGGCTTCCGCTTTCTCGACCGCGTCGGCGACCTGCTCGAACGCCCGGAGGATGACGCGCTTCGTCGTCGCGCCCTGCGTCGTCCAGTGGTGGGCGTAGTCGAGCATGTCGTCGTAGATGTCGGGCTTACAGCCGGCGGCCTTCGGGTGGCCGCCGCCGTTGACGAGGTCCGCGACCTCGTGACAGCGTTCGAAGTCGTCGGAGCCGCGGATGCTGGCGCTTCCGGCGGGCTTGACGACGACCGCCGCGTCCGCGCCCGACTCGCGGAGGGCGTCGGCGACCTCGTTCTGCGAACACCGGCCGTAGGTGACGCCGACCGTCCAGTCGCCGACGGTCTTCAGCTCGGCGCGGTCGACGGCGGCTTGGATGAGGTTCTCCTTTTCGACGCGGCGGTGGGCGATGTACTCCTCGACGACCGGCGGGAGGTCCGCGCCGTACGCGCCGACGACGGCGACGTACTCCTCTTTCGAGGTCCAGTAGGCGTAGTCCGCGAGGTCCTGACTCCGCTCGTCTTCGTTCAGCCAGAGGTCGTGGTCGCGGGTGACGGCCGCGAGTTCCGAAAACCGCTCGTCGAACTCGTAGTCGAGTTCGCGGAGCGTCACGTCGGTCGAACACTCTTCGTCGGACTCGCCGACGACGAGGTCGACGCCGGCCTCGCGGACCGCCTCGGCCACCTCGGGCTTCCACTGGTGGTGGTCGTACCAGTGAATCTCGCCCGCCGTCTCGACGAGCGCGGCGAGTTCCTCCTCGACGTACTCGAACTTGTCCGGACAGAGGTCACAGACGTACACCTCGACGCCCTCGGGGGCGTAGTCGGCCACGCGCTGGAGGTCGTCTTCGAGCGAGTACGGACTCGACCCCATCAACGCGACCGGCGATTTCGGGCGTTCTTCCTCGTCTTCCTCGGCGAGGGCGGCTTCGTCTTCCTCCTCGTCGTCCTCGTCGTCTGCGAGTTTCTCCTCGATGCGTTCTTCGAAGTCGGCCACGTCGAGGGCGGCGTCGTACGCCTCCCGGAGGAGGGCGACGCAGCCGAGGCCGTCGGCGTCGGTGTCGGTGACGACCGCGACCGACGCGTCTTCGAGCTTCTCCTTGGCGCGCTCTTCGGCGCGTTCCTCGTCGAACGAGTCGGGGTAGAAGAATCCGGCTCCGGGGAGCACGGACTTACGGGGGAGCGAGAGCTGAGAACTGTCGATGAGCTCGTCTTCCATACGCCGAACTCGGGCGCGACGGGGAAAACTCCTCCCGATTCGGTCGCTTCGCCGGTCGCCCGTTGGTCACGCTGGTCACCGGCCTGTCGCCGACGGACCGCCGACTGCTCGGGCGACCTCGTCGTTCAGGCGGCCTCGTCGCTCAGCAGGGAGTCCGTCGTCCCCTCTTCCAACTGGCGGACCGTCAGCACCGGCACCGGACAGGTCCGAACGACGCGCTCGGCGACGCTCCCGATGAGAAAGCGGTTCTCGCCGTGTCGGCCGCGGGTGCCCATGGCGACGGCGTCGGCGTCAACCTCGCGGGCGTAGTTCGAAATCTCGGCCGCGGGGCGGCCCTCTCGCACCGCGACGGTCACCTCGCGGTCGGTCGCGGCCTCGACCTCGGCGAGCGCCTCCTCGCCGCGTTCGGTGAGCGCGTCACGCATCTCGTCGCGGAGTCGGTCCGGCGCGGTCTCCACGTCGCCGGCGTCGATGACGTACAGCGCGTGGACCGACGCGTCGAACCGCTCTGCGAGGTCGACGGCGACGCTGACCGCCCGGCGGACGCTCGCCGAACCGTCGGTGGCGATGACGATGGTGTCGAACATGTCCACGGGTTCACGGCGCGGCGGCATAAAACCAGTCTGGGGCGGTCGGCCGTCGGGAGCGTGGGGTGAGTTTTTTGTCGTCCCCCGACGCAGGTGGGGACATGTCACCGCGCCCGCTCTCTATCGACCTCGTTCTCGTGCCGGTCGACCAAAGCGAGGAGGCGACGCGCGCGGCGGAGTACGCCGCCGCCGTCGCGGCCGAGTACGACGCCGCGGTCCACGCCGTCCACGTCCTCGGCGAGGACGTCGTCCGCGCCATAGAGCAGGGCGTCGTCGACGAGGACGCCGTCGCCGAGGACAGCAAAGCCGTGACCGACACGGTCTCGGCCCTCGCCGAAAACGCCGACGTTCCAGTCACCACCTCCGTGGCTTACGGCTTCTCGCGGACGAGCAAGCTCCGCCACCCCGGAAGCGTCGTCCTCGACACCGCAGAAGAACTGAACGCGGACTTCATCGTCGTGCCCCGAGAGCCGGTGTCGGGCGACCCCGGCGAAGTGCTCGCCAAGGCCGCCGAGTACGTCCTTCTGTACGCCAGCCAGCCCGTCCTCTCGGTCTGAGTCGCAGGTCGTTGTCGTCGTGACTCCGCGTCGCCCTCAACCGCCCTCCTCGTCCGGCGGTTCGGCGAGTCGGATGGTCATCTCCAGTTCGAAGCTCTCGGCGTCGCTCGTCTCGAAGCCGACGGTCTGGTAGAGGCCGACCGCCGCGCGGTTCCAGCGCTCGACCGTGAGCCACACCTTCTCGACGCCGGACACCCGGCCGTAGCCGAGGAGCGCCTTGATGAGCCGCGTGCCGATACCGGCGCGCTGGTACGTCTGGTGGACGAAGATAGCGAGTTCGTAGGCGTCGCCGTCGGGGACGAGCGTCGCGTGGCCGGCCACCTCGTCGCCGTCCCACGCGATGACGTTCAGACAGTCCTCGTCGAGGATGTTCTCCAGCCAGTCGCGGATGCGGTCCTCGCGCCCCGGCGGGATGCCCTGCGCGCGGTCCGAGGGGTCGAACGCGTCGTACATCTCGACGAGCGCCTCCATCTCCTCGTCGGAGCCGTCGTACGCGCGCACCTCGATGGTGCGGTCTTCCCTGTCGGTGAACGACAGCGGCGGCGCGTCGTAGGGGTCGGCGACGGCGTCGGAGAACGTTCGGTTGCTCATCGTACTAGAGTGACGGTCACGTGGGAGTTCAAGAGGACGAACTCCGCGATGTTGCCGATCTGTATCTTCCCCATCGGGCTCGTCTCCCCGCCGCCGAGCACCAGTTGGTCGAACCCCTCGTTCTCGGCGAGGTCCACGAGGGAGCTCCCCGGGTCGCCGTCGAGCAGGCGGACGGGCGCGTCGACGCCGCGCTCGTCGAGCAGTTCCGTCACCCGCGTTTCGATGTCCTCGCGCGAGCGCTCGCCGGCCGGGTTGTCGACGATGGCGACCGTGAGGTCGTCGCCCACGTTGGCCGTCCGTTCGACCGTCTTTTCGAGCGCTCGGATGGAATCGTCGCTGCCACCGATTCCGAGCAGTACCTTCATGATTCCCAATCTCGCGGTCGTGATAGAAAACCCTTGCCCGGAATCGGGGGGCGACACCCCCGCCGGCGGGGGACCGCACGTCGCGGAACCCTTTTCGGCCGTGCCGCGGTAGCCCGCGGTATGACAGACGAGTCCGACGAGTTCGAGACGGGCGCGAGCGACGCCGAGGAGACGGCTCGCCCCGGCGCGGACGCGCGAGCGGAGGCGGACGAAGCGGCGGCAGACGCGGCGGCGGCAACTACGGAGACGGCAGGCGCGGAACCGACGGACGCGGAGGCCGCCGACGCGGCCGACCCCGAGGCCGACGCCGACGGTGCAGATTCCGATTCCGAAGACGCCGAAGACGCCGAAGACGCCGTTCCGGAGGACGTACAGAAGTACGCCCGGTTCAAGAAGGTCGACGGCGCGCAGTACGACCGCGTCAACGACTTCCTCCGCCAGCGGACCTACGTGACCGCCCGCGAGTGGGCCATCGCGCGACTCTGCGCCGACTTCCGGACCGAGACGGGCGTCGAGATGACGAAAATCGGGAACAACCTCCCCGAACTCGTCCCCTTCATGACCGACACCTACACCCCGCAGGCGGTCAATCAGGCCCGGTCTGCGTTCCGCGACAAGGTCCGAAAGTCGGGCGCGACGTTCCTCTACGGCGCGATGTCCGGCTTTTTCACCGCCGAGGAACTCGACGAGATGATGTACGAGGTGACGGAAATCGCCAAGTTCCTGCTCGAAGTCGAGGGCGTGGACCTCTCGGTCGAAGAGGAACTGGAGGCCGAAGAGCGCATTTCGAGCGTCATGCGGGAGGTCCGCGAGGCGAGCACGGAACTGCGACAAGAAGAGCTGTCGGACGAGGAGTGAGACTCCGCGGCCGGTACGCACCGGCCTCGAACCGGTTTCGAACCGCCCCGCCCCCAAACCGACTCCCCGCGGATTCGCGCTCAGGGGAACAGCGGCTCGGGGTTCGACTGGACTAACTCGACGCGTCGGTCCGCCTCGACCGGTCGGACGTAGAGGCGGAGCTCACCCTGTTCTCGTGCTCGCGTCACCATCGCGTCCACCTTGTCCAGCCCGTAGTACAGCGGGACGACGACGGCCTTCGACGCCGCGGCGTCCTGCACGACCGAGACGGCGAACACGGTGTCGTCCTCGCGGGCGCGGTACACGTCGTAGCGGTCGAACTCGGCCGACTCGACCCACGACGACAGCGACTCGAATTCGCTTCCGGGGACGAGCACGTCGAACCCGACGCGGTCCGTCGCCTCGGGCAGGTTCGCCGGCGGCAGCACCGTCACGTCGCCGGGGTGGAGCACGAGCGTCTCCCAGCCCTCGTCTTCGTACTCGGCCGCGGTCGCCTCGGCGTCCTCCACGACCGTCTCCCAGAACGACAGCAGTCCCGTGAGTGCGTGCGGTTCGTCCGCGTTCGGGCCGCGACCTCGGGGCGGCGTCTGCTCGTCGGTCATGCGTGTCACTCCCTCGGGGTGTCGGACGGGAAAAGGATTCGCTTGCATCGGGTTCGTCCGGTCCCCGACCGAGCCCTCGACACCCGGTGACGACGGAACTGCTATCTGTCTCCCCGCCGACAGTCGGCCCGATGCGCTGGTCACTCCGCGCGGTCCTCGGGTCGTTTCAGCTCCCCGTCGCCGGTGCCGGGGTCGCGCTCCTCGCGTTCGTCTGGCGGACCGCCGTCACGATGCCCCCGCCGCCGCCCGGAAGTGACGGCTTCGTCCACGGGCTCGCGGGCTTTTTCCTCCTCGTGTTCGGAGTCGCCGGCTTCGTCCTCCTCGCGGGCGGCCTGCTCATCCCGCCCGGGCCGGGCTACGGCGTCGCGTTCACTCGCAACCAGCGTTGGCTGTTCGCCTACGCGCTGGTCTCGCCGGCCCTCGCCGTGGGCGGCTTCCTCGCAACCGTCGTCGCATCGTCCGCACTCGGCGGCCTCGGCGGCCTCGCCGGGTCGGCCGTCTCGCTCGTCGTCCTGACGGCGCCGCTCGCGGTGCTCGTCGGCGTCGGCTGGAAGGGCGCGCAGGTCGCGGCCGCGCGGTTCTGAGGGTTTCGGGGCCCCAGTCGCGCTCAATCGCGCTCAGTCGCGGACGTTCTCGCCGGCGACTTCGCCGAAGCCGTCGCCGTCCCAGACGAACTCGCCGCGGAGCATCGTCCACTCGGGGAAGACGCCGGTGTGGCCCTCGAACGGGGTCCAGTCGCACTTCGAGTGGAGGTCCGAGCCGCGAATCTCGCGGGCGGCGTCGAGGTCGTACAGCGCGAGGTCGGCGTCAGCGCCCGCCTCGATGCGGCCCTTGCGCGGCAGGTCGAACACCTCTGCGGGGTTCGCGGCGACCACGTCGCGGACTCGTTCGGCGGTGAGGTCGCCCTCGACGACCGCGCCCAGAAGCAGGGGCACCATCGTCTCGACGCCGGGAACGCCGCTCGGAGCATCGAGGAGCGACTGTTCTTTCTCCTCGCGCGTGTGCGGCGCGTGGTCCGTGGCGACCATGTCGATGCGGCCGTCGGCGAGGCGCTCGAACATGGCCTCGCGGCGCGCCTCGGAGCGGAGCGGCGGGTTCATCCGGCCGTAGGTGCCCAACTCGGCGAGGTCGTCGCGGGACAGAAACAGGTGGTGCGGCGTCGCCTCGCAGGTCGCGCCGCCGTCGCGGGCGGCGTCGACGCCCTCGGGTGTGCTCGTGTGGGCGATGTGAATCTGCGCACCGGTCTCGCCGCCGACGCGGACGGCGCGCTCGACGGCGGCCGCCTCGGCCTCGGCGGTGCGGTAGGCGCTCCACGCGTCTGCGTCGGCGTCGTGGCCGACCCCCCCGAGGTCGCCCTCGATGGCCGACTCGTCGAATAGGTCGGCGTCCTCGGCGTGGACCGTGACGGGCACGCCCGCCTCGCCGGCGCGCTCCGCGGCCTCGGAAAACAGGTCGGCCTCGATGCCCATGTCGCCGGTCGAATCGGCGAGGAACACCTCACCGAGGGCGAAAAGCGGGCGGTCGAGGAGGCTGTCGGGGTCCCAGTCGGCGGTGACGCCGCCGTTGATGCCGTAGTCGATACAGGACTTCGCGGCGCGCTCGGCCTTCGTGTCGAAGCCCGCGCCGTCGGTCGTCGTCGGGTTGGTGTTCGGCTGGTCGGCGACGGTCGTCACGCCGCCCGCGGCGGCGCTCCGCGCGCCCGTCTCCCACGTCTCTTTGTGCTCGAAGCCCGGTTCGCGGAAGTGGACGTGCACGTCGATAGCGCCCGGTAGAAGCAGGTTCTCCTCGGCGTCGACGGTCTCCTCGTCGGCGACGGGGTCGAGGTCGCCGACCGCCTCGACGGTCCCGTCCTCGACGCGGACGTCGACCACGCGGCCGTCGGCCAGCGTCGCGTTCTCGATTCGCATACGAGGGGGTGCGACGCGCCGGGTGCTAAGTCCGGCGGTTCGGGTAGTGGCGGCGGTTCGGAACGTGGCTTCGACCCATCATATTCTCCCACCGCTGGACACGCCCCGCGTCGCTCACGCGAGGTCCGCCGCGTCTTCGACTCGGGTGTCCGCGTCGCCGACGAAGACGGCTTCGAGGGCGTCGCAGACCGCGTCCGGGCTTCCCGGTCCCCCGGCGTCGGCGACGCTGCCCACCGAATCCGGGTCGAAGGGGACCTCGATGGCCTCGTAGACGGGCGCGAGCACGTCGGCTATCTCGTCGCGGTCGGCGACGACGACCACGCCGGAGACGAGCGCGCTCTCCTTGCGGACCCGCTGGGCGATGCCGCAGAGCTTCCCGCCCGCTTGGACCGAGTGGTCGCCGGGACAGTACGACTGCGGGGGCTCGCCCCGACGCGCGGGGACGCCGAGTGTTCGGAGGGCGCGGACGACGGCGGTCGTTCCGGCCTCGTACCGCGCGTCGAGTCCGGTCCGGGCGTCGTCGAGCGGGAGCGCGTGGGCGAACGCGACGGTGGTTCCCGTGTAGGCCACCGCGCGACCGCCGACGGAGCGCTCGACGGCCGGGAATCCGCGTTCCTCGGCGGCGGCGACGGCCTCGTCGTACCGCGGGGCACGGGTGTCGCGCCTGCCGAACGCGAGTTGTCGGTGCGGCGTCCACGCGCGGACGGCCGGTTCGCCCGTCTCGCCCGCCTCGCGGAGCATGGCCGCGGTGACCGCCCGGTCTGCGTCCCGGTCGGGCCCGCGGCCGCGGATGACGCGCATGCCTGAGAGAACCACCCCGACGTACCTAAGCGCACCCGTCCCGTCCCGACGACCATGCTGCGACTGCCGCGGTCGATACTCTCGCGCTTCGAGCGCTTCTCGCTCTACAACTCGCCGTATCCCGCCCACGACAGCGGCTGTGCAATCGACCTCTACGTCGCCGACGACGACCCGGTGGCCCGCTCGCCCGTCGCGGGGGTCGTCCGCGAGACGCGGACTGTCCGCGCACCGGACAAGCCCTACGCCCACGACGACGAGTACCTCATTCTCGTGGACGTGGACGCCGACGCCACCGGACTGGACTGGCTCGGCGACCCAGACGACGACCCGCGCGAAGGACTGGTCGCGCGAATCCTCCACGTCGACCCCGGGGTCGACGCGGGCGACGAGGTCGCCGTCGGCGACTCGCTGGGACGACTCGTCCGCTCCGGATTCTTCGCCCCGTGGGTCGCAAACCACGTCCACCTCGGCTTCCGGTCGGTGGACGCGAATCACCACCGCGCTCGCGGGTCGCTCCCGGTTTCGCCCGACGTGACCGTCTCGCCGCTCGACTGGGACGGGACGGGAACCGTCGTCGAGACGGCGGAGACGTTTGTCGTCCTCGACGCGCCGGCCCGCGCCGACGCGGGGTTCGGCCCAGACGAGTTCGTCGGCCTCGCCAGCGACGAGGGCGTCGTTCTCGACGGCGGTCTCGCCCACTACGGCTTCGGGGGCACGCTCTCGCCCGTCGGAGACGGACAGTCGTTGTCGCTCCTCGGCGAGCGGGTCGGTCGAACCGCCGGCCGCGACGTTCCGTGGGCCGGTTTCGACGTGCTCGTCGACGGCGAGAAAGTCAACGGGTTGTCACTATTTGCGTCCCGCGTCGATTTCGGGACCAAAATCGTCTGCCCCGGCCACGACTTCGCCGTCGGTGACGAGGTGTCGGTCGCGATTCACCCCAGTTCCGACCCCATTAGACTCGACTGAGTCCGCAGAAGTGATTTATGGCTGACACGAATGCGCCGGTCGGTGGCGACTGAACGGGTCCTCCATATTGAGGGTCAGTTCTTAAATTCCTTTACTATGAAAGGGCGAGTCTCCGCAAAAAATATCCTTCGCTCACCCGTATTTTTCTCCGTTTGTGAGACTCGACATACGAACGTGTGCCGTCGTTTCGGTCTTCGACGCCGCCGTCCCCGCGCCGCGATGACCGACGACCACGACACCGGGTACGAGGTCGAACTCGGCCACCCGCTGGCCAGCGTGTCCTCCGACGCGACGCTCGAAGACCCCAAATTCGAACTCACGTTCGTCGGCGGCGTCCCCGTGTCCGGCAAGCCCGTTCCGTACTTCGTCGCCCGCGGGAGAGACCGCGAGACGCTCGACGACTTCCTCGACGACCACGCGAGCATCGCGCGCTTCGAGCCGGTTTCCGACGGTCCCGAGGGACGGCTCTACCGCTGCGAGTGGGCGACCCGCGACGGCGATATCATCTCGGCGATTCGCGAGTGCGACGGCATCGTCCGCCGGATGGTCGGCACGAGATACGGCTGGTCGCTGTCGGTGTACTTCCCGTCGAACGAGCTGACCACCCGGTTCCACGACGCGTGTCTCTCCCGCGACATCGACATCGACGTGCGCCGCGTCGAGCCCGCCCGCCTCGACGAGCGTCACCCCCCGGACACCGCCCTCTCGGAGAAGCAACTGACGGCGCTTCGGCTCGCCTTCGAACGGGGCTATTTCGAGACGCCGAAAGAGGCCGGTCTCGGCGACATCGCGAGCCACTTGGACATCACCGAGCAGGCGCTCTCGCAGCGACTCCGCCGAGCGCTCCGACACCTCGTGGGGTCGGCGATAGACGACCTCGAACGCGACTCGCGGTCCGAGTGAGGAGTCGGCGTCGCGTCAGAATGGGACCGTGGTGGGGGGCGTGGCAACCGGGCGCGAGATGCCACGGCGGTGTCGATTTTTCGACCGGGACGGAGGCGACTCGCGGAGCCTCCGGCGGTGCGCCCGCGTGGGGGGTGCCACCGACGCATACCTGTACACCGATTCTAGTAATATATCTGACCCTTGTGTGGACAATCGGTATTTAACGCTCGTCGAAGTAATCGAGGTACGCCGAGGCGAACGCCCGGACCTCGTCGTACGTCGGCGGCGACCCGTTTCGGACGAAGTGGCCCGCGACGGCGTTGCCGACGACGAGCGACTCCGCGCGGCCGAGGTCGAGGACGTGCGCGAGCGCGAGGCCCGCGTTGAAGTGGTCGCCCGAACTCGTCGTCAACACCGGGTCGTCCGTCCGGGGGACGCCGACGGTCGCGGTCCCTTCCTCGTCGACGAGGTGCGCTTCTTCGATGCCGTGGCCCGCGAATCGGCTGACGCCGAGGTGGTCGAACGCCGCCTGCGACTCGCGGCCGAAGTCGTCGCTCTCGACGCCCGCCAGCCGCGCGAGGTAGCGCGTCTCGTAGCGGTTCGCCGAGACGACGACGCGCACCGCGTCGTCCAGCGCCGACACCTGCTCGACGCCCGCGGCGACCACGTCGGGCTCTCGCTTTCTGAGGTCGCCGGGGTCCAACAGCAGCGTCTCCGGCGGGTCCGAGAGCGTCGGCCACAGTTCCTCGCGGAGGCCGCGGGCCACGTCCGGTAGCTCGGGCATCTCCGACCAGTAGCCCATCCCGACGAGTTCGGTCCCGTCGACCAGTTCGGCGAGTCGGTCGAGGCCGACGCGCGACTCGATTCCGGCCCAGTCGAGCGTCATCAGCGCGCCGATTTCGGTGAGCATCAGTTTTCCGTCGCCGAACTCGACGGCGTCGGTGTAGCCCGGCGACCCGAGGGTCTCCAGCGGGAGGTGGCCGAACTCCTCGACGAACGGCTCTTCGACCGGGTCTCCGAGACAGCCGACGACTCCGGGCTCGAACCCCATTCGGTCGAAGGCGCGCGCGAGGTGGCTCACGTGTCCACCGGTTCGGACGCCGTCTTGGATCCACTCGAAGGTGAGCGAACTCTCCGCTTCGACCGAGTCGTTCACGCGGTCGGCGAACGCTTCGAGCGTCGGTACTCGCTCGTAGGCGTCGGCCGACTGCCGCTCGGAGACGAACTCCCGAACGCGGTCGATGTAGCCGTCGAACCCGAACAGCACCCGCCCGCCGTCGACGCGCTCGGGGAGCGACTCCCGGCACGAGTCGGCCGCGCGGACGGTCGTCTCGTCTGGTGTCTCCATGGCGCTCCGTTCGGACGACCCGCAATTAGTGTTGCCGCCGGCGGCGACACTCCCGTCCCGTCAGCGGTCGCTTCCGAGGCCGTCAGCGGTTGCTCTCGGTCGTGATTTCGAACCGCGCGCCGCCGTCGTCGCTCTCGACGAACCAGACGCTCCAGCCGTGGGCGTTCACGACGCTCATGACGACGCTGAGCCCGAAGCCGGTCCCCTCGGAACTCGTGGTGTAGCCCGCCTCGAAGATGCGGGGGCGGTCGTCCGGCGGAATCCCCGGACCGTCGTCTTCGACGTAGAACCCGGCGCGGTCGTCGAGGGGGCCGACCCCGACGGTCACCTCGTCGCCGCCGTGGCGAATCGCGTTCGAAAAGAGGTTCTCGAGGAGCTGTCTGAGCCGCCCGCGGTGGGCGTTGACCGAGATTTCGCCGTCGACGACGAGCGTCGCTTCCGGCGCGTCGCTCGCGGCGGTCGTCCACGCCGCCTCGGCGACGGACCCGAGCGACAGTCGCTCGGCCTCCTCGACCGTCTGGCCGTTGCGCGCGAGCGCCAACACGTCCTCGACGATGCCGGCCATCCGGTCGTGGGCGGCCGCGACCCGGTCCAGTTCGTCGCCGTCGTACTGCTCGCGGGCGAGTTCGAGATAGCCCATCGCCGCGTTCAGCGGGTTCTTGAGGTCGTGAGAGACGACCGACGCGAACGATTCGAGCTGTTCGTTCTGGCTGGCGAGTTCGCGTTCGCGCCGCCGCAGGAGCTGTTCGCGTTCGACCCGGTCCAACACCGCGCGGGTGTTGGCGGCCAGCACCTTCGCCAACGCGATGCGCTGGTCGGCCAGCGAGTCATCGCCGAGGGAAGCGACGAAGAACACGCCGTGGTCGGGAATCGGGACGATGAGTTCCTCTTTGACCCCGGCGTCGAGGACGAACCGCCGCGGGTTCGAGCCCACGTCCCGGTAGAGGTTGTGCTCGCCGCGCTCGAACACCTCCCACGTCAGACCGGCCCCCCGCGGAATGGGCGGCACGTCGCCGAACACCGCCCACGCCTCGTCCGTGAACGCCGTCGGGACGAGCGCGTCCAGCGACTCGTCGTACAGGAGAACGCCGCTAATCGCGTAGTCGAGGACCTCCGTGGCGGCCTCGCGGACGATTTCGGCGACCTCCTCGCGGTTCGTCGCCCCGGTCAGCCGCCGGGTCGAGGCGTGGAGCGCGTTGAGCCGCTGCTCGTACCGCTTTCGGGCCGTGACGTCCGTCGAGATGCCGACCGCGCCCACGACCTCGTCGTCGTCGCCGACGATGGGCGAGACGGTGAACTCGACCACGTAGTTCTTCTCGGGGAGCGACAGCTCGATTTCGAACCGCTCGCGGGTGCTCTCGCCGTCGAGAATGGCGTCGAGGGCGGCCTCGGCGCGCTCGTAGTATTCGTCGGCGAGATAGCCGGCGTCGCGGAGCGCGGAGATGTGCCGGCCGACGAACGCCGACATGGGGATGGTCGTCCGCGACAGCGCGGTCTCGTTGATGAACTGGACCACGCCGGACTCGTCGACCACGTACGCGCCCTGTCCGATGCTCTCGACGATGGTCTCGTACCGCTTGAGCCGCTGTTCGTAGCTCCGCTGTTCGGTCACGTTCCGCGAGGTGACGACGAACCCGCCGACGGAGGTGTCCGCCTGATTGCTCCCCACGGACTCGAGCCACGTCCACGACCCCTCGGCGTTCCGGTGGCGGTACCGGACGGCCTCGGTCCCGTCGGCCCCCGTCTGGAGCGCGTGGTCGAAGACGGCCTCGACGTGCTCCCAGTCGTCGGGGTGAATCAGGTCGGCGACGCGCCTGCCGACCAGTTCGCCGGGCTCGAACCCGAGCACGTCGGTGACGGAGGGGCTCTGGTACTTGATTCGGCCGTCGGTCCCGACGAGGGTCACGAGGTCGCGCGCCAACTCCACGAGACCGCGGAACTGCGCCTCCGTGGCGCGCTGTTCGGTCACGTCACGCATCGAGACGAGGACGCCGTACGAGCCGTGGTACTCGATGTCCTTGACGTTCGCCGCGCACTCGCGGACGCCGCCCTCGGCGTCGACGAGGCGGACCTCGTAGCTCACGGGCGCGTCGCCGCCCCGCCGCCGCGTCTCGGAGATGCGGCTGACTTTCTCCCGGTCGTCGGGGTGGATGACGTCGAGAAGCGCGGTCTCGGCGAGTTCGTCGTCGCTTCGGCCGGTGAGTTCGGTCAGCCGGCGGTTCCAAAAGCGGAAGTCGCCGTCCTGCGCGATGAAGATGGCGTCGTGGCTCTGCTCGACGACGGTCCGGTACAGCGAGTCCGAGTCCCGCCCGCTCGACGCCCACCGGGAGAACTCGATGGTGCGCTCGATTCGCGCGGCGACCGCGGCGGTCGCCTTCTTCGTCCTTGGCAGACCGACGACGATGGCCCCGCTCCCGTGGGCCGACCCGCCGGCGCTCGCGGTTCCGTGGGTGACGAGAAAGAAGACCGGGACGACGCCGACTCGGTCGCGGATGCGGGAGACGAACTCGGTGTCGACGTCGCCGCAGAGGACGACGCCGCCGACCCCGTCGTCCAGGGCGTCGAACGCCGCGTCCGGTCCCTCGCACGTCTCGGTCGTGAAGCCGCGTCGCTCGACGGCCTCGACGAGGCCGTCTGGGCACTCGTCGACGAGCACGACGCGGGAATCGCTCATACCAGTATCAGTCCGGGAAACTGTATATATCTCACGTGATACCAACCTGACGAGTGTCCGACGCCCCCGACACCGACCGTCGGTTACATACTATTTGACACACTCGTTCGTGACATGTCCGACGACTTTCCCGCCGAGGCCGCGGCAATCGTCCAGCGGCACATCGAGGACGAACACGGCTACCTGTCGTGGCTCAACACCCGGGTCGGCGCCATCGAGCGCGGCCGCATCGTGATGACCATCCCGTACGACGAAAAGCTCACCAACACCGTGTCGCCGCCGACCATCCACGGCGGCATCGCGGCGACGCTCATCGACACCGCGGGCGGCATCGCCCTCCGGACGATGCTCGACGACCCGCTCGCCGGCGGCGTCGCCACCATCAACCTCAACGTGAACTACCTGCGGCGGGCGTCGGGCGACCTGACCGCGGTCGCGGAGGTCGTCCGCGCCGGCGGGTCGGTCGGCGTGAGCACCATCACCGTCGTCAGCACCGACCCCGAGGAGGACTCGGACGTGGCCGCCCGGCAGTCGCCGTCGAGCGACTGGAACGACGCCGTCGCCACCGGACAGGGCGCGTACCGGCTCTTTCGGGAGTGAGACGCGGCCGAAGGCGCGGTCAGCGTTGGGGCCGGAGTCGGGGCCGGAGTCGAGGCTCCGCTCGCTCCCGGCGGGGCCGCCGGCCTACTCGAACGTCACGTCCGCGAGCGTCGTCGTCTCGCCGAACAGCCAGTCGGCGTGGTCGACGGCGTACTCCTTGTGTTCCGCTTCGATGTAGCCGAGCGCGTCGGTGACGAGAATCGGTCGGTAGTCCCGCAGGCCGGCGCTCCCGGCGGTGTGGAGGACGCAGACATTCGCCAGCGTGCCGCAGATGAGCAGGTCGTCCACGCCGTGGCTGTCGAGCCACCCCTCTAGTTGCGTCTGGTAGAACGCGTCGTAGGTGTGCTTCTCGACGACGAGGTCCTCGTCGCGCACGTCGAGGTCGCCGTGGAGGTCGGCGTCCCACGTCCCCTCGACGACGTGTTCGCCCCAGCGCTCGAACTCGTCGTAGTAGTGGTTGCCGTCGAACTGCTCCGGCGGGTGCACGTCGCGGGTGTAGACGACGCGCGCGCCGGCGTCGCGGGCGGCGTCGACCAGGTCGGTGACGGGCTCGATTGCTGATTCGCTCCCCGGTGCGAACAGGCTCCCGTCGGGGTGGCAAAAGCCGTTCTGCATGTCGACGACGACCACCGCGGCTCGGTTCGGGTCGAGTGCCATGCGCGTGAGTTGCGCCGGGACGACCAAAACAGTACGCGACGGGGCGATTCGACGCTCGACCCCGACAAGGTACTTCACTCCGGAGTCCAAGGATACGGTATGCGAACGCCCGGTCTCCGCGCCGTTTTCGCCGCCCTACTCTTGGTTCTCGCCGGCTGTGCCGCTCCCACGGCCGCGCCCGGCGGCGACGCGCAACCCGCGACGCCCGACCCGGACAGAGAAGGATTCGCCGACCCCGACCAGGACGTGCTCGGCTGGGAGGACGGCTACTGGTACGACGAGCCCATCGCCGTCGACCAGTCCGACGGCCTCAACGACTCCGAGATGGATGCGTACGTCGCCCGCGGGATGGCCCGCGTCGAACACCTCCGGCAGTTGGAGTTCGACGAGCGCGTCCCCGTGAACGTCATCTCCCGCGACGACTACCGGAGCGACAGCGCCAACAACTCCGGGCCGGCCGACTCCGAGTTCAACCGCTGGAACGACCAGGTGTGGGAGGCGCTGTTCATCACCGGTGAATCGACCGGAAGCGCGAGCGCCATCTCCGAGACGACCGGCAGTTCGGTCCTCGGGTTCTACTCGCCGTCCGCCGACGAGATCAAAATCGTCACCGACTCGACCGACGAGCCGACCATCGACAACACCACGCTCGTCCACGAACTGGTCCACGCCCTGCAGGACCAGCACTTCGACCTGACCGACGCCCGCTTCCGCGGCGAGACGCAGGACGGCGACCTCGCCATCGACGGCATCGTCGAGGGCGACGCCAGATACGTCGAACAGCAGTACGTCGACCAGTGCGCGGCCGGCACGTGGGACTGCGTCGTCACGCCCGCCGCGGGCGGCTCCGGCGGCGGGTCGGGCGGCGGCGGCCCGAACCTCGGCATCCTGCTCACTATCTACCAGCCGTACTCCGACGGCCCGGTCTACGTTCACGACCTGTACGAACAGGGCGGCTGGGAGGCCGTCAACGACGCCCTTCGCAACCCGCCGGTGTCCTCCGAACAGACCATCCACGTGACCGACGAGTCGCCGCGTCCCATCTCCTTCGCCGACGAGGGGACGAACGGCTGGACCACCTTCCCCGGTCAGGGCGTCGAGGGCTCCGACACGGTCGGCGAGGCGTCGATGTTCTCGATGTTCTGGTATCAGGCTCGCACGTCCGGCGCGGAGACCGTCCGCGTCCAGTCCATCCTCGACACGACCTCGGAGTACGACACGTACAACTACGACGCCGCGCCGTCGAACGGCTGGGCGAACGACCGCCTGTTCCCCTACCGTAACGAGGCCGGCGCGGAGACCGAGTACGGCTACGTCTGGGTGACCGAGTGGGACACCGACGGCGACGCACAGGAGTTCCACGACGCCTACCTGAACATCCTCAGCGCCCACGACGCCACCCAGCGTGACGACGGCATCTACGTCATCGAGGACGGCTCGTTCAACGACGCCTTCCGGGTCGTCCGCACCGGTGACCGCGTCGTCATCGTCAACGGCCCGGCACCCGCCGACGTGGACGAGATTCGGCCGGGGCTCGCGTCGTAACCCCCGCGCCGAGACGCTTTTTCGTCTTCCGCCCCTGCACCCGCTATGAATCGCCGTCGCCTCGCCGCCGTTCTCTCCGCCCTTCTCCTCGTCGTCGCCGGCTGTGCCGCTCCCGTCGCCGACCCCGACGCCGCGGGAGACGCGTCCAACGAGGCGGACGGGACCGCGGACCCGGCCGACGACTGGTCGTGGCCCGACGACCCGCCGACCGACCGACTGGGCTGGGAGGCCGGCTACTGGTACAACGAGTCCATCGCGGTCAACCAGTCCGACGGCCTGAACGCGACCGAGCGCGAGGCGTTCGTCGCTCGGACGATGGCCCGCGTCGAGGTCGTCCGCGAACTGGAGTTCGAGGAGTCCGTGCCGGTCGAAGTCATCTCCCGCGCCGAGTACCGAAACCAATCGGACGAGCCCGCGGACCCGGTCCACAGCGACTGGAACGACCAGGTGTGGGAGGCGCTGTTGTTAGTCGGCGAGGACCGGACCATCGACGAGGTGTTCGACGAACTGTACGGCGGCGCGGTGCTCGGCTACTACTCGCCCTCCGAGGACCGAATCGTCATCGTGAGCGACGACGACCAGCCGACCATCGACCGGCGGACGCTCGCCCACGAACTCCACCACGCCCTGCAGGACCAGCAGTTCGGGCTGGACGGTTCGCCGTCGACGCAGGACGCCCAACTCGCCGAGAGCGGGCTGGTCGAAGGCGACGCCCGCTACGTCGACCGGCTGTACGAGGAGCGCTGTGCGGCCGACTGGGACTGCGTTCCCCGGCCGCCGGCCAGCGGCTCGGGAAGCGGCTCGTACGATTACCCGGTGTTCCTGACCATCTACGCACCCTACAGCGAGGGGGCGACGTTCGTCTCGGACCTGCGCGAGCGCGGCGGCTGGGCGGCCGTCGACGACGCCTACGCCGACCGTCCGGCCTCGACCGAGCAGATTCTCCACCCGAAGCGGTACCCCGACGAGCGCCCGGTCGAGGTGACGGTCGAAGACCGGTCGTCGGCCGCGTGGACGCGCTACGACACCGACCCCGTCGCCGACACGGTCGGCGAGGCGTCCATCTTCGCCACGTTCTGGAAGCACCGCGCCATCGACCGGGCGCGACTCCAACAGGACACCGGCGCGTACTCGCCGTACAACTACACGGCCGGCCCCTCCAAGGGCTGGGCCGGCGACGCGGTGGTTCCCTACCGCCCGGCGTCGGACGAGAGCTACGAGGCGAACCCCCACGAGCGCGGCTACGTCTGGCGGACGGTCTGGGACACCGAGGCTGACGCCGAGCAGTTCGAGCGGGCCTACGTGACCTACACGCTGCGGCTCCGACTCGGCGGGTCGTACGCGGGCGAGAACACCTATCTCGTCGACGACGGTCCCTTCGCGGACGCCTACCGCGTGACGAGGGAGGGGAACACCGTCACCATCGTCAACGCGCCGACGGTGGAGCAGTTAGACGAGGTTCACAGTCGGGAGTGACGGGTGACGGGCCGGATGTGTCCGCCGAACACCCGGGAGTCGAAAGACCGGGACAGTCTCGTCCCTGGGTCGCCGTCTGCTGACCCGTTGAAGAAAATTCGTCTTCGACGCACGTGACCGATTATACACCTTTTTCATCGGCCGGGTGGAATCCGCGCCAATGAGTGACTTCGATATCGTCGGTCCCGAGGCCATCCGCGACGGCGTCGCGACCGACGCCTACTTCGAGCGGACCGAGGCGACCCTCCGACACGCGGGCAAGAACCCCCGCGTCGTCGCCGAGGTGACGGCCGACCAGTTCCCCGACGGCGATTTCGAGCTGTTCGCCGGCGTGAAGGACGCCGCCGAACTGCTCTCCGGCCGCGATATCGACGTCGACGCCATGCCCGAGGGCCTGCTGTTCGACGGCGGCCCCGTGATGCGAATCGAGGGCGACTACCTCGAATTCGCCCGGCTCGAAACCTCGCTGCTCGGCTTCCTCTCGCACGCGTCGGGCTGTGCGACGGCCGCCCTCGAAGCCCGCTCGGCGGCTCCCGACTCGACTGTCCTCTCGTTCGGCGCGCGGCACGTCCATCCCTCCATCGCCGCGATGATCGAGCGGAGCGCCCTCGTCGCCGGCCTCGACGGCTTCTCGCACGTCGCCGCCGGCGAGATTCTCGGGAAGGAGGCGTCGGGGACGATGCCCCACGCGCTCCTCATCGCCTTCGGGCGCGGCAATCAGGCCGAGGCGTTCCGCGCCTTCGACGAGGCGGTCGCCGAGGACGTGCCGCGGGTCGCCCTCTGTGACACCTACGGCGACGAGACCGAGGAAGTCCTGCAGGCGGTCGAGACGCTCGGCGACGACCTCGACAGCGTCCGCCTCGACACCACCTCCTCGCGCCGCGGCGACTTCCGCCACATCGTCCGCGAGGTCCGCTGGGAACTCGACGCCCGCGGCCACGAGGACGTGGGCATCTTCGTGAGCGGCGGCCTCGGTCCGGCCGAACTCCGGCACCTCCGCGACGTGGTCGAGGGCTTCGGCGTCGGCGGCTACATCTCGAACGCCAACCCGGTTGACTTCGCGCTCGACATCGTCGAGGTCAACGGCGAACCCGCGGCCAAGCGGGGCAAGCTCTCGGGCGTCAAAGAGGTCTTCCGCACGGCCGACGGCGGCCATCACGTCGGCCTCCGCGGGCGACCCGGCCCGACCGACGGCGAGTCGCTCCTCGAACCGCTCATCCGCGACGGCGAGGTCGTCTCGGAGTTCGATTTCGACATCGACGCGGCCGCGACGCGGGCCAGAGAAGACGCCGAGTTGGTCGGCTTCGGCGACGAGTAAGAACGCGCGCTCGTTCTCCGGCGACGCTCGGAGCCGTCGCTCGCCAGTTAGGTTTCCCCCCAAGGAGTCGCGTCGTCGCCGCGACGACTTACAGCGCTTCGACGCTTCCGCCGTCGTCGCGCTCGCGGAAGACCTGCCCTTCGAACAGGGTAATCATGGTGTCTTCGTCCTGCCACGCCAGCGGCGACAGGCCGGCCTTGCGGCAGGCGTTCGTGAGGAACTCTTCTTTCGACCAGCCGAGTTCGATGGGGAGCGTCGGATACATCCAGCCGTGGGTGCCGCCGGCGTCGATGGCGACTCCGTGAGTACCGAGCTCGATGTCTGCGACTGGGTCGTTAGTCAGCGTGTAATTGTTGACGATGCAAACAGAGATGTTCAGATTCGGGAGTTCGGGTGCTTCGATTTCGGTCTGGCACGAGTCGCCCGACGCGGCCTTGATGGCCGCGTCGACGATGGCGTGACCGAGTTGGTCTTTCCCCCGATATGCGCCCGCACAGCCCCGCAGTCGACCGCGCCCACGTGTCGACTTGATGCGGACGAACGCCCCGGTTCGGGCGTAAAACGCGTCGCGCATGCTGCCCGGTTGTTCTCTCTGTCCGTGAAGAACGTACGATTCGACCGATTCCCGCGCTAGTTCGACCGCCCGCGCCCCATCCTCGTAGGTGAGGTGTACGGTCTGCGCCTCGGACATATTATTATTCAAGTCCTGTGGTGACTTCAACGCTTCCCTCGAATGTTATCCGCTTGTTATGTAGATTAAGTGCCACATAACGGGCGACTAAACCCACGTATGACCCCGTTAATCGAACCGCTTATCCGACGGACTGGACTAGGGTAGGTCGGCAGAGAGAGCCCAGTTCCCGTGCCCGAGACGGGCATGAGGAAAGTCCCCCCACCGTCCGGACAGGTGACCGGGCGCAAGCCCGGAGTCGGAGACGGCTGGCGCTGGAACAGAAACGAGACCGCTCGACCCGACCGATGATGCGCGCGCGACGGCCCCGCCGTCGCCGTCGCGGCCGTCATGGCCGCGAGCGAACCGACCCGTAAGGGGAGGGAGTTAACCCGCAGAGGGAGCGAGATGGCTTCGCCATCTTCGACGGTCGAGAACGGATGGAACGGCGAATCCTCACCGGTGCAAGTCCGCGCCGCGAAGGTAGTTCGGACGGCGCGTCGGGTTCGCCCGTCGCGCCCTCGGGGCTCGCCCCGAGAAGGACGCGGACGCTGAGCCGAATGCTGGGACGAACAGAAGGGGGCTTACTCCTCTCAGCCGCTTTCGAACGCCTGAGCGGCCGCGCTGTCGGGCGAGCGCGATGTCGGTCGCCCCGGCCGACCGAGCGCCCGAACCGCCCACCCGAATCACCGACCGGGCCGTCGGGAAACGCTCTTGACCGTTCGCCGCCGCAGTCTCGGTATGCGCGGTTCGACCCTCCTCGTCGCGGCGCTCGTCGTCCTCGCCGGCTGTGCCGCTCCGGTGTCGCCGGGAGACGACGCGACGACTGCGACGACTGCGACGACTGCGGTGTCCACTCCGACGACCGAGTCGCCGACGGCGACGACCGCGGCCCCGACGACCGCCCGCCCGGAAACAACCCCGACCGAGACGGCCACGCCCACCGCGTCGCCGACACCCGAACCGACCGAGACGTTCACGCCAGCGTCCGGCTACGGTCCGTGGGGCTCTGACCCCGTCGTCGTCGCCGTCGACGCCCCGGACGACGGCCGCGACTACGCCACGCTCGTGAGCGAGGCGACGACGTTCTGGGAGGCGAACGACGCGCGCTACCTCGGCTACGAAGTCGACTACGAGGTGGACGCCAACGCCTCCGACCCGGACATGGTGGTCCGGTTTTCGGACACCATTCCCGAGTGTAGCGGGCAGGCCGACGCGGTCGGCTGTGCGCCCTACATCACCCGCGAGCGGCAGATTGACCGCCCCGAGACCGTCTACGTCCGAACCGGGTTCAGCGACGACTCGACGGTCGAAATCATCGAACACGAACTGGGGCACACGCTCGGTCTCGCCCACGGCGACGAGCCGGCGGCCCTGATGAACGCCACGGGTATCCTCTATACGACCCCGCGGACGAACGCGACCGAGAAGGCGTTCCCGTGGGACGACCCGAACTTCACGGTCTACATCGACGACACGAACGCCTCGGACCCCGACGCGGCCCGCGAGCAGGTCCGCCACGCGCTCGATTACTTCGCCGACGGCGCGCCGGGCATGACCGACAACCTCACCTACACCTACGTGGACGACCCCGCGGACGCCGAGGTGCGCATCTCCTTCGCCGACTCCTCGCCGTGCGCCCCGGGCGCGGTCTCCTGTGCCGCCGCCAGCGGCTACGACCCCGACGGCGACGAGGCGCTAGAGACCTACAACAGCTACCGGGTCATCCTCGTCGACCTCGACACCGAGGCCGTCGGCTGGCACGTCGGCTACTGGACCGCCCACTACCTCGGCGCGGAAGCCGACGACGAAAAGCCGGAGCCGTTCCGGAACGCGACGTACAACGAGCGCCGCAGCGAGTGGTGGACGTAGCGCGGTCACAACGCGTCCGGCGGTCGCTCGCTCCCCGAAAACGACGGTTCTTACCCGTTCGAATCGGCCGAGTCCTTCTTTGGTACGGCCCCCGTAGATACGGTCGTGATTCCCACCGACAGGCACGGTGACGCCCACCCCGCCTTCGACGAGGAGTCGTTCCGCGACGCGCTCGCCGAGTTCGGGGGCACGGACGCGGAGCGCCGGGTCGTCGCGCGGCAGGCCCGCGACCTCGCCGACTCGGGGCAGGCCGAGGCCGACCGCGGCGCGCCGCTCACGGGCGACGAAATCGTCCGCAACATGCGCGACGCGCCCGAGGGCGGCCCCGCGACGCGCTGGAACTGGTGGCTCGGGGCGCTCGAAGCCGCTTACGGCGGCTACCGCGAGTTCCAAGTCCGCCGCATCCCGAAAGCCTGACCCCCGCCTCCGCGCGACGTTCTGTGGCCACGTGGCCGCCGTCTCTCTCCCGGTCGAGCGACGCGTCGCGCCCTCCCTCGCCCGTCGTCTCTCCGATGTATCTGTCGCCCCAGAGCGGTCGGAATCCGCCGAACGTTCCCGCCGCTCCGACCGTTCAAAACCAAAGCAGATTACACGCTTGTTACAGAAAGGGTGTGTAACGCGTACGACCAACCCTACCGGTGATGCCTACTCTACAATGACAGACAACTACGACGTGATTATCGCAGGCGCGGGCCCTGCAGGTGGACAGGCGGCACGAGACCTCGCCGCCCGAGGCTACGACGTGTGCGTCCTCGAAACCGAGTCCGAAGACGAGTTCCCCTCCAGAAGCAACAAGTCGACCGCCGGGACGTTCCCGTCGACGATGGCCTCGTTCAACATCCCCGACGAGGTCGTGATGAACTTCACCGACGACGTTGTCTTGGAGTCCCCGAACGACTATTACCACCGGCACCAACCCGGTGCGGTCCTCGAGTTCGCGGACTTCAAGAACTGGCTCGTTGACGCGGCGACGGCCGACGGCGCGGAGTACCGATTCGACGCGCGCGTCTCCAAGCCCATCATGGAGGGTGGCGAAATCGTCGGCGTCCGGTACAACGGCGACAAAGAGGTGTACGCCGACATCGTCATCGACGCCACGGGCCCGAGCGCACCGCTCGCCAAGGCGCTCGACGTGTGCGACCTCGACCGGCAAAAGCAGGCTATCGGCATCGAGTTCGAGTTCGAGGGCATGGACCTCGCGCCCGAGGGCTACGGCGACCTCACCGACGCGATGATGCTCCGACTCGACCACGACATCGCGCCCGGCGGCTACTCGTGGATATTCCACACCGGCGGCGACACCGCGAAGGTCGGCGTCTGCTACATCCAAAACGAGGGACACCGCCACAACGCCAAGTCGGGCTACACCATCGACGACTACCTCCAGTACTGGCTCGACACCGACCCGCGCTTCGCGAACGCGGAGCGCATCGAGGGGAAACAGCACCGCGGCTCCGCGCACATCCAACTTCCGGGTCGCATGAGCACGGACAACTTCATGGCCATCGGGGATACGGTCCCGACCGTCGACCCGCTGTGGGGCGAGGGCATCGACAAGTGCATGCGCTCGGGCCGGGCCGCGGCCGCGACTGCCGACCGCGCGCTCACGAACTCCGAGCGCGACACCTCCGCGTCCGAACTCGCCGTCTACGACCAACTGTGGCACGAGCGGGTCGCGCCAAAGGTCAAAAACCGCCTGTTTATGACGGAGATGCTCTACCGCGCCTCCAACGAGCGCTACGACAAACTGCTCGCGGACCTCCACCGCCTCCCCAACGAGCAGTTGGACGCCGCGAACGGCGGCAGTCCGCTCGCCATGTTCCGCATGCTCAAGTTCGAAGACCTCTCTATCCTCGCGTCCACCGCGAGAGACTGGTTCTCGAACTGAACGCCGGCCGGAACGGGGTTCTCTCTCGGTCCCCGCGGTTCTCGTCTCTCGGTCACGATTCCGTCTCTCTTTCCGCGCCGCTCACTCGCTTTCGTCGCGCTCGTCGCGCACGCCGCCGTCGTCGCCGAGCATCGCCAGCGCGTCGGCCAGCGCCGCCCGCGCCGACGCGACGTGTTCGTCGGCCGCCTCGTCTTCGGTTTCGCCGACGTTCGACAGCAGGTGTTCGACGTGGCCGAGTCGCGTCCGGACCACCTCGTCGTCCGGGAGCGGGCCGACCGCGAGGTCGCCCGCGACGGCCTCCGCCTCGCCGAGCCACCGGCTCGCGTCCTCGCGGACGGGCCGGGTCGCCGTCGCGGCGAGTCGGTCGTGGAGCGCCGTCACCAGCCGTTCGAGGGAGTCGCGGTCGGTTTCGGCCTCGGGTTCCGTGTCGCCCTCGGCGTCGGATTCGGGTTCGGAGCCGGTCACGCCTCGGGAGACGGCGGCCGGCGTGAAAAGCGTCGAGTGCGGACTCCGGCGGGACCGACGAGCAAAAGCCCCTCCGGTCGGTACTGCCGGCAATGAAACTCCAGTTCCTCGGCGGGGCCGAGGAAGTCGGGCGCAGCGCGATTCTCGTCAACGACTCGCTGTTGCTCGATTACGGGATGTTGACCGGGAACCCCCCGCAGTTCCCCGTCGGCTCCGTTGACCCCGACGCCGTCGTCGTCTCGCACGGCCACCTCGACCACGTCGGGACGGTCCCCTCGCTCCTCTCGGGCGACGACTGGCCGGCGGTCCATTGGACGCCGCCGACCGACGAACTCGCTCGGACGCTCGCGCGCGACACGCTCAAACTCCACGGCGGGAGCTACAACTGCCCGTTCACCGAGACGCACGTCCGGCGGATGACCCAGCAGTCGGAACACCACGACTACGGGGAGGCGTTCGAGGCCGCCGGCCACGAGGTCACGTTCTACAACGCGGGCCACATCCCCGGGAGCGCCCACGTCCTCGTCGACGACGGGGAGACCCGCCTGCTCTACACCGCCGACTTCCACACCGACGACCAGCGGTTGGTCTCGGGCACGACCGACCGCCCGGACGCCGACGTGGTCGTCTGCGAGTCCACCTACTCCGACGTGGAACACGACGACCGCGCGACCGTCGAAGAGCGCTTCGTGGAGTCGGTGCGGACGACCGTCTGGGAGGGCGGCACCGTCGTCGTCCCCGCGTTCGCCATCGGCCGGACGCAGGAGATTCTCATGGTGCTCGACGCCCACGACATCGACTGCTACGTCGACGGCATGGGGACCCGCGTGCTGAAGATGCTCAGAAACCACCCCGACTACGTCCGCGACGCGGGAGCGCTCAAGCGGGCGAAATCGAACGCCCGAATCGTCTCGGGCAGAGACGGCCAGCGAAAGCGCATCGCCCGGCAGAACTCGGTCATCGTGACGACGAGCGGGATGCTCTCGGGCGGACCCGCGATGACGTACATCCCCGAGATTCGGGGAGACCCGACGAACAAAATCTGTCTCACCGGCTATCAGGTCGAGGGGACGCCGGGCAGGGAACTGGTCGAACGCGGCCGGTGCGAACTCAACGGCGGCGTCGTCCCGGTGGCCGCCCGCGCCGAGATGTACGACTTCTCCGCCCACGCCGACCGCCACGGGCTCTTATCGTTCCTCGACGACTACCGCGACGCCCCGGTGTTCGTCAACCACGGCGACCGCTGTGCGGCGTTCGCCGAGGAACTACGCGCCGACGGCTACGAGGCCGCGGCTCCCGAAATCGGAACGACGGTCGAAGTCTGAGACGCGCGACAGCCGGCGAAGCGGCTGAAAAGCGACCGTCAGACTCCGGTTTCGACCTTAGGCGCGCTCGTCGTCGTCCGGCACCGCTATCGACCGACTCGCGGCGACGCACGCGGACACGCGGAGTCGGGTCCGTTGCGACCGGAACCGACCGACGAACGAGCGGAGCTTTCCATCAGATGAATCCGAACCCATGGTTTTAGGTTGGCCTAAATAATTATAGTCGTTGCGGTCAGCGTGCGCACTTTCTCCGATGGGTCGGCCGAGCGCCGACCCCCGCGACCGCCGCTCGGTCGAACCCCTTCGTTTCGCCTGCAACGAGGCGACTCTCTCGGTTTTCGACGCGTCAGTCGCGCTCGAGTCGCTCGCGGCGGCGGTCGAACTCCTCGTCGTCGATATCGCCGCGGGCGTAGGCCCGGCGGAGTTCGTCGAGCGCGTCGTCGCCTCCGTCGCCCCCGTCGCGCAGGGCGCGGAACAGGAGGACGCCCCCGCCGACGACGACCGCGAGGACGAGCAGTTGACCGAACAGTCCCATCCCCCACATCCACCACGGGACGGTCCCGCCGTGCATCCACGTGTCGTGCATCCAGCCGCCGCCCCATCCCATCGGCATGCCGCCGCCGAGGCCGGCCATCCCGAAGAGGACGGGGAGCGCGAACAGCGCGGCCAGCGCGAGCAGGACGATGCCCGCGAGTCGCGTCGAGTCGTTTGTCGTCGTCATGGTGTTCACCGAGGCGGTGGCGTCCGCCTCACAGGTGACAGTACGCACTCCACGTTTAGGTCGATTGTCGCTTCGAGCCTTCGGCTCCGCCGCCGGCAAAGCTTCTATTCCGCCGCTTTGCGTCGCCCTGACTTTGGAATCTTCGACGCGGGCGGACGCGGCATTCACTCCCCTCCTCAGTCGTGATTTTTCGCCGACAGCTGTCGGTTCATACTTGAACCTCGCTGTCCTCTCGCCGGTATGCCTGGTCGGTTGAACGTCCTCGTCGTCAGCGGGGACGCCGCCGTTCGCGAGCGTCTCGCGGCCGAACTCCCCGGTTCGGTCGGCGACGCCACGACCGACGTCCGCGTCTCGACTGCCGACAGTCTCGACGCGGTTCACGCGGTGCTCGAACGAAGTCGCATCGACTGTCTCGTCGTCTCGACCAAGGTCACCGACTCGGAGGGCAGACCGCTCGTCTCGAAACTCCGCGTCGACGGCGTGCCGCTCGTCTCGTTCGAGCGGCCGGCCCCCGACGAACACGACCTCGACAACCTCGGCCGCGTCGTCTACGACGCCGCCCGCAACACCGTCGGGTCGCTCGACCACCGCGCGCTCTTCGAGGCCGTCAACGTCGGCCTCGCGGTTCGCAACCTCGAAACGCTCGAACTCGTCGATATCAACCAACACTACCTGGACATCCTCGGTATCGACCGCGCGTCGGTCATCGATACGACCCCCGCTCACGTCACGGCGGACGTTCCCGGCTACGACGCCGACCGCGCCCTCGACGAGGTCGAGACCGCCCGCGAGGAGGGCGAGCACGCCTTCACGTGGCCCATCGAGAACGCGTCGGGCGACACCGTCTGGATTCGCGTCAGCCTCACCGTCGCCGAGATTTCGGGGCGGGACCGACTCGTCTCGACGGTCGAGGACGTAACCGAAGAGCGCCGCCGCGAACGCGAACTCGAGGCGTTCAAGGGCGCGGTCGACGCCGTCGACGCCGGCGTCACCATCACCGAGGACGGCCGACACGTGTACGTCAACCAGACCGCGGCCGACATCTGCGGTTGTCCGGACCCGGAGTCGATGCTCGGGACTGGCTGGGGTCACCTCCACGACGAGTCGGAACTCGAACGCCTGCGGCGGACGATACCGCCCGCGCTCGAAGCCGACGGCAAGTGGCAAGGCGAGGTGGCGATTCGTCGGCCCGACGACGGCGACCTCGTTCCGGTCCGGTTCTCCATCACGTCTCTCGAAGGCGACCGGAACGTCATCGTCTTCCAGAGCCTCTCCGACCAGAAGGCCCGAGAGGACGAACTCGAACGGAACCGCGACTTCCTCGAACGAACCCAGCGCATCGCGAAGGTCGGCGGCTGGGAACTCGACCTCACGACCGACACGCTGGCGTGGACCGACCAGACGAAGCGCATCCACGAGGTGCCGCTCGACTACGAGCCGACGGTCGACGACGCAATCGAGTTCTACGTCCCTGACGAGCGCGACTGGGTCCGCGAGCTGTTGGACCGCTGTCGGTCCGAGGGCGTCCCGTGGGAAGACGAGTTTCGACTGGTCACCGCCGAGGGGTCGGAGCTGTGGGTCCGCAACCGGGGCGAGCCGGTCATCCAAAACGGGCGGGTGGCGGCGCTCAGAGGGACGATACAGGACGTGACCGCCCGCCGAACCCGCGAGCGCGAACTCGAACGGACGAACGCCGAACTGGAGGCGCTCAACCGCATCGTCCGCCACGACATCCGCAACGACATGGCTGTCATCGTCGGCTGGGCGGAGCTCCTCCGAGAACACGTCGACGGAGAGGGCGCGGACATCCTCTCGCGCATTCTCTCGACGGGTCGCCACACCATCGAGATAACCGAGGTCGCCCGCGACCTGATGGAGACGATGAGCGGCGGCGGCGTCGAAACCCGCCCGATGTCGCTCGTGAACGCCGTCGAGCGGGAAATCGCGGTCCGCCGCGAGGCGTTCCCCCACGCGACGTTCGAGGTCGCCGGAGAGATTCCGGACGTGGCGGTGCGCGCGAACCCGCTCATCGCGTCGGTGCTCGGAAACCTCCTCAACAACGCCGTCCAGCACAACGACGACGACACCGTCGTCACCATCTCAGCGGCCGTGGACGACGATACCGAGACGGCGGTCATCCGCATCGCCGACGACGGAACGGGCATCCCCGACGCGCGGAAACCGGTGGTGTTCGGCAAGGGCGAAAAGGGTCTGGAGAGCACCGGCACCGGACTCGGTCTGTATCTCGTTCACCAACTGGTCGACTCGTTCGGCGGCGAGGTCCACTTCGAGGACAGCGAACCCACGGGTACGGTCGTCGTCGTCTCGCTCCCGCTCGCGTCGGCGGACTGAGCCGACCGCGACGCTCTCAGACCGTGTCAGTCGGCTCGTGGGACTCGGCCATCTCGGTCGCGGCGGCCGCGTACGCCGCCTTCGTCTCCTCGTCGGAGACGCGGCCCAGTTCGTCCTCGGGCACGTCGACGGCGGCGTAGGTGTCGCGCACGTCGGACTCGAAACTCGTCAGCGAGCGCTCTTTGCGGTGGTAGCGCGTCCCGTCGGGAGTCGCGTACACGAGGACGATGACGTTCTGTTCGTCGTCCGAGTAGGTCCGTTCGACCAGTCACGTCCGCACCTCGTTCGCCATGGTCGAGCGTACGAGCGGAACCGTGATACGTCCCCGGCCGATTCTCAGTCCTCGATACCCAACTCGTCGAGGAGCGTCTCCAGCGTGTAGCTCTGGAGCGCCCGGTGGCTGTCGCGCATCGCGGAGATGACGAACGTCGAGTTCGTCCGCTCGACCTCCGGCGTGGCCTCGAAGTCGCTGATGAGGCGCTCCACGCGGTCGGAGTCCGCGAGATGGGCGACGACGATGAAGTCCGTCTCACCCATCGTGAAGTAGAGCTGCGTGACGCCCTCTATCTCCAGCAGTTTGTTTCCGACTTCCTCGTACGACCCGCTGTAGTCCGCCAGCACTTCCACGACCACGGTGACGCCGAGTCCGAACGCCTCTAAGTCGATGTCGTAGAGGTCGTTCTCGATGACGCCGTCGTCCTTCAGGTTGTTCAGGCGGTAGTGGATGGTCGAGACTGGGATGTCTGTCTCTTCGTGTAGCTTCTCGGGACTGCCCGTCCCGAGGTCCGCGATGGCCTTCAACAGGCGCACGTCGCGTTCGTCCATACCCTCTCGTTGCGGTCGGTGACGTAAGTCCTTGTTCTGTCCGCCGTTTTCGCCACCTCTCTCGTGCTCTCGAACTATCACGAATTAAAGAGCGTTTGATACAGAAAAACACTCAAAATCTAATCTAATCTCCAATCTATAACGAATCTCTTGTAGAAGGCTTTAACAAGGCGCGTCTCTGAGAACTGAAACAGATTCGACCATGACGCGTACCACTTGGAGAAACATTCCGACGACGCCCCTGCTTTTCGTCGCGCTCGCGGCGATGTGGGGAACCTCGTTCGTCGCCATCGAGGTCGGGTTGGAGTTCTTCCCGACGCTCTCTTTCGCGGCGCTTCGCTACGAACTCGCGGGACTCGTGATGCTGGCGTACGCCTGCTACTCGACCGACCGCTGGCGGCCGGAGACGAGAGACGAACTGCTCGCGACGACCATCGGCGCGGTGTTCATCATCGCCGCCCACCACGGCCTGCTCTACCTCGGACAGGAACACGTCCCCGGCGCGGTGGCCTCCATCATCATCAGCCTCTCGCCCATCCTGACCGCCGTCTTCGCCTCGTTTATCCTCACCGAGCGCTCGCTGGGGACGACCGGCGCGGTCGGCCTCCTCGCCGGGTTCGCCGGCGTCGTCCTCGTCGCCGACCCCGTCTCGGCGCTCTCCGGGCCGTCCGGCTCGTCGCAGGGGCTCGGCATCGTCCTCATCTTCCTCGCCGCGGTGTCGTTCGCGCTCGGCGCGGTCCTCACCCGTCCGCTCCGGACCGACCTCCCCGTCCAGTCGATGCAGGCGTGGGCGATGCTCGGCGGCGGCGTCCTGCTCCACGGTTGGGCGCTCGCCAACGGCGAGTCGCTTTCGGCCATCGAACTCGCCCCCACCGGCATCGCGTCGTTCCTCTACCTGACGCTCGTCTCCGGCGCGGTGGCGTTCCTCCTCTACTTCGAGCTTCTGGACCGCCTCGGGCCGACCGAACTCAACCTCATCGGCTACGTCGAACCCGTGGTCGCGGCGCTCATGAGTTGGGTGCTTCTCGGCCACGTCATCGACACGTCTGCGCTCGTCGGCTTCGGAGCCATCTTCTTCGGCTTCGCCGCGATGAAAAAGGAGACGCTGGTGTCGGTCGCCGTCGCGGTCCGGCGACGGGTCGCGGCCTGAAGTCGGTCCGCGCTTCGAGTTCTGTTTTCTTATTCAGCCTCCGCGGGGACGCTTCCCCGGAGACCGACCACCCGAGCCACGCTGTCGCGCTGGACGAGGAGGAACCCCGAGAGGATGACCCCGAAGCCGAGGACGGTCGCCGGCGAGACCGACTCGCCGAGGAACGCCCACCCGGTGACGGTGGCGACGACCGGCATCGCGTAGGCGACGAGGTTGCCGCGGACCGGGCCGGCCTCCGCGAGGAGCGCGAAGTAGACCGGGTAGGCCGCGGCGGTCGCGGGCATGCCGACGTAGAGAATCGCGGCGACGAGTTCCGGCGACCACGCGACCTGCGCGACCGACTCGCCGAGACCGAGGCTGGCGACGTGGATGCCGACGGCGGCGGCCGCCATCGCCCACGCGGTCTGCGGGAGCGTCCCGATGGACGGCCCGACGCGCTTGAGCAGGACGGTCCCGAAGGCGACCGACAGCGCCGAACAGACGATGAGGGCCTGTCCGACGCTCCCGCCGCCGAGGACGCTCTCGGGGCCGACGATGACGACGACACCGACGAGTCCGAGCAGGATGCCGGCGGCGTCGACAGCCGAGATGCGCGCGTCGTCGAGGAGCAGGACGGCGAACACCGGGGAGGCGACGGGCATGATGCTGTACATCACGGCCGCCGCGCCGGTCGTCGCGTGCTGCTGGCCGAGGAAGAGGAACACGTTGTTCGCTCCGAGGACGAACGCGGCGCTGGCGAGGATGCCGAGCGCGTCGGCGCGGGTCCGCGGGAGCCAGTAGCCGCCGCGGACGGCGACGAGCGTCAGGAGAGCGACGGCGGCGACGTCGACGCGGAAGGCGGCGAACAGCACCGGCGGGACCGAGCCGATGGCGGCCTTGATGCCGACGAAGGAGGTGCCGAACAGCACCGCGGCCGCGACGAAGAGGACGAGAGTCCGGTGACGGCTCACGCCACCACCCCCCGCGCTGTGGCCGGCGTTCGATTCGCCGGGTGAGCGCGGGAGGTGGAGTGCGGTCGACGCTCGGTGCGTGGACGGCGTAGAGGCGTCGTCTGTATCACAACACATCCTGCGACTTCCGAAGTCATATGTCTAACGATTGGTCTCGTTGCAATACGAATACGCAGTTCGAGTCACCGTTTACCACGATTCGTTGACTAATCTAGGTTAGAAGTTGTCATGGGTGGTGTTGTCATGGGGCGGCGAGGTCGCACGGCCGGTCGCGCCGCTCGGGGTCGTCGAAAGTCGTCGAAAATCGGGAGACTGCGGTCAGTCGCGCTGTTCGGCTTCGACGCGGTCGGCGTGCTTTTCGAGGTCGGCCGCGATTTTTCGGGCCTCCTCGGGCGACAGCGTCAGTTTGTCCGCGTGCGGCGGGAGCGCGTCGAGTTGCGTCCAGTCGAGTTCGAGTTCGAGGGTAATCTCGTCGGGGTGCTTCCGCGGCGAGGTGACGTTGCACACCGCGAACGCCGACTCCTCGAAGTCGTGACCCGTCGCCGACGCGTCGACGAGGTCCAGCGTCGTGTAGGCGTTGACCTTCAGGATTCGGTCTGGCATCTGTGAGTAGTGTTTGGTGTCGTCGTAAATAGGTAGCGCGGCGGAGTCGTCACCGGCGGGAGCCGGCGTCGGAACCCGGCGACGAACGCGGTCGGCGCGCTCGGTCGTCGGCCGGCGACCCGCTCAGTCGTCGCTCGTGATGGGCGTGCCGTCGCCGTGCGTCGGCGCGGGACTCGCGTCGAGGCTGTCGTCGTCGGCGTAGGGGTACCACGTGCGCTTCGTGTTGTGCATCATCGGGTCCTCGTAGCTGGTCTCTTCGGGTTCGACCAGTTCGGCGAGGTCCTCCTCGTCCGTCCGGGCGACAAACTCACGGAACGTCTCGTCGCCCTCGCGGCGCTCCTCGAAGTTCGCGAGCAGGTTCTTGATTGCGCCCGGCACCTCGTCGACGGGGACGCGCTGGGTGACCCACTCGGCGAAGTTCGGGTTCTCGCCGAGGCCGCCGCCGAGACCGATGTCGAGCGCCTCGACCGGCTCGCCGTCCTTGCGGGTCTTCATGCCGCGGAGGCTGATGTCGGCAATCTGCGGCTGCGCGCAGGAGGCCGTACAGCCCGAGAGGTGGATGTGGAAGTCCTCGACGCCCGCGGGGAGTTCGACGTTCTCCTTGAGCCAGCGGGCGTAGCGGACCTGCCGGTTCTTCGTCTCCACGATGGAGAGCGAACAGAACTCGGTGCCCGTACAGGCGATGGAGCCGCGCATGAACGGGTGCGGGTCGGGCGAGTAGTGGTCGAGGAGGTCCTCGTCCTGCAGCGCGTCGAGTTTCTCCTCGGGAACGTCGGTGATGATGACGTTCTGGCGCTGCGTGATGCGAACCTCGCCGGAGCCGTACTCGTCGGCGATGCGGGCGAGTTCCTTCGTGTCGTCGACGCCCATGCGGCCGACGAGCACGTCGAGTCCGACGTAGTAGTTGCCGTCGGCCTGTTCGTGGATGCCGACGTGGTCGGAGTGACCGCCATCGGCGTAGCCGGAGTTGTAGGAGTACTCCGAGCGCAGGTCGTCGCCGGCGGTCTCCAGTTCGAAGTCGACGTACTCCTCCTGGAGGACGTTGCGGAACTTCTCCGCGCCCCACTCGTCCATCAGGAACTTGATGCGGGCGTTGTAGCGGTTGTCGCGGTCGCCGTTGTCGCGGAACAGCGCGGAGATGGCTCCCGAGACCTCGGCGGCCTGCTCGGGCGTCACGAACACGTCGATGTCGCGGGCGAGCCGCGGCTCGTTACGCGAGAGGCCACCGCCGATGCGGATGTTGAAGCCCTTCGTCTCCTCGCCGTCTATCTCCTTGGTCGCGGGTTCGAGCGCGAGGTCGTTGATGTCGCCCTGTCCGCAGCCCTCGCGGCAGCCGGTGATAGAGACCTTCCACTTGCGCGGGAGGTTCGAGTGGTCGTCGTTGCCCTTGAACGTCTCGTTGAGCTCCATCGCGACGGGGAGCGCGTCGACGTGCTCGTGTTTGTCCTTGCCGGCGACGGGACAGCCGACGATGTTGCGCCACGAGTCACCGCAGGCCTGTTGCGTCGAGAGACCGACCGATTCGAGCTTCTCGAAGATTTCCGGGATGTCCTCCAGTTTGATCCAGTGGAGCTGAATCGACTGGCGGGTCGTCCAGTCGACGTAGCCGTTGCCGAAGATGGGGTTCTCGGCGGGGCCGCGGGCGTACTCGTCGGCGACCTCCGCGACGACTTCGGTCTGGCCGGGCGTCAGCACGCCGTTCGGCGTCCCGATGCGCATCATGAAGTAGCTCTCTTGGCCGTTGCGCTGGTGGTACAGTCCCCACCATTTGAAGCGCTCGAACCAGGCGTCTCGCTCGTCTTCCGGGATGGTGTCCCAGCCCTGCTCGGCGAATTCGAGCAGGTGCTCTCGTATCTCGTTACCGTAGACCTCCGACTTCCAGCGTTCGACGTCCGTGGGCATTCGTATGAATGTCCATATACGTGCCCACGTAAGGCCCCGAGCGTACCGTCAACCCTTCCCGGTGCTGCCCAAAAGAGGAGAATGTTGCCTATTCGTCGTCGTCGCCGCGTCGAACCGGGAGGACGACCCGCTCGCGGTCGATATCGACGAATTCGCCCTCGCGGAGCCTGCCGACCGGAACCCAGCCAGGCACGCCCGTCTGGCCGCAGGCGATACACTGGCCGTACACCTTCGCGGAGACGGTTCTGCCGTCCGCACCGACGTCGAGAACGTTCTCGACGACGAAGTCGGGAAGCTCGCACCCACAGAATGACGGGTCGTCGAGCCGCCAGAGTTCGCTCACGCTCACTTCTCTGGCGTCGTTCACGGAGACCCACGCCCCGTCGTCGAGGACGCGCAGGGAGACGCTCATACCTCACCTTCCGCGCTCTGGCTACCTATGCTGGGTGGCGTCCGCAATCCCCGCGGGGGAGCGCGACGCGCGTTTTGGCGGTCGTTCCGGCGTAGTCGTGCGATTGTGGCCGAAATCGACCGTCAGAGGTAGGGGCAACCCGTTCCGGTAGCCGGGAGTGGGGGTACACATTACAGGTGCGGATTCCCTTATGCGGGTCCGGCCGGTACGTGGTGGTGATGAGTGACCACCGCACCGCCGTCCGACAACACGCCTCCGCCGACGTCGCCCCAGAGCTGTTCGAACAGTCGCAGGAGGGTGACGCATGACCGGCGAGGCAGAACTCGAACCCGAACTCGACCGCGAGGCCGACGCCGAGGCCGACCCGTCAACCGAGACGGACGAAGAAGACCCCACGGCCCACCTCAAGGACCTCGAAGACGGCGCGGGCTGTACCGAAATCTGGTCGCACCTCTCGGAGTCCCGCGAGGAGTAACCGCCCGCCGACCGCCCGTAATCGGTCGCCGTCAGCGACCCCCCCGCCCTCTGCCGTCCCTCGTTTGCGGGCCTCCAGCTACTTGCTCGTATTCTGCCCGCCGACCGCTCGCGCGCGAATCTCGCCTCTCGGGGGGACGTTTTTAAGGCCGAACGCGTTACCGACTCGTAGATGACGAACGACGAACGCCGAACGACCGAGGTTCCGGCCGACCGACGGGAACCGGTCGGTGAACCGGTCGTCCGCGGCGACCCCGCCGTCACGGGCGACCGCGCCCGCGAGGCCGTCGGCTTCGACCCCACCGACCCCGACAGCCTCGCCGAGGCCGCCAGAACGGTCCGCTCGTTCTCCGAGTCCACCGCCGGCGACGACGACCACGTGTTCATGCTTCGCGGCGCGGCCGCTTGTGCCGCGCTCGTCCGCGGCGTCGGCTCCTACAAGCGCGCCGCCGAGCGCGCCGGCGGCGACGTGTCGGTCTCCTTCATCCGCAAGTGGGCCCGGGTCCACGACCTCCCGCAGTCGGTCCGCCGGCACGTCGCCCGCGGCCGCATCGCCCCCACGGCCGCCAAGCACATCGCCCGCGTCTCGGGCGACGCCAGACTCCACCTCGCGTGGGCGACGCTCGACGCCGGCCTGACCGTGCGCGAGGTCCGCCGCCTCGCCAGCGAGGTCAACGACGGCACGCCCGCCGTGGACGCGCTCTCCGCCCACGGCGTCGATATCGGCACGCTCGACGTGACGCTCCCGCCCGACGTCTACCTCGAACTCCGCCGCCGCGCCTCGCTCGAAGACACCGCTCCCGGCGACGTGGTCGCGGACGCCCTCGACGACTATCTCGACTGAAGGAACCGCGTCGCCGTCTCGCGAATCACGTCCCGCGCCACCTCGACTTCTTCCCACTCGACCGTCTCGTCCGGAAAGTGCGCTTGGTCGATGTCGCCCGGCCCGAACAGCACCGTCGGGATACCCGCTTCGACGTAGTGCCGCGAGTCCGCTCCGTAGGTCGCGCCGACGGGGTCGTCGTCGCGGCCGTCGGCCCGGAGCGCCGCGCGCAGCGACTCCACGACCGGTTCGTCGGCGTCGATTTCGGCCGGTTCGAACTGCACCGAAAACCGCTCGAACGCCGGCGGGTGCGCCGAGAGCCACTCGTCGTCGGCGACGACGCGCGACAGTCGTTCCTCGAACGCGGCTTCGACCTCGGCGACGGTCTCGCCCGGCGCGACGCCGAGTCGCCACTCCGCGGTGAGCGTCCCCGCGACGCTCGACGCCCACGTTCCCGCCTCGACGCGGCCGACGCAGACGGGCCACGGAATCGGGTAGTCGTACAGCGGGTGCGAGACCGCGTCGGTCCGCTCCGCTTCGAGGTCGAAGAACGCCTCCCGAATCGCCTCGAACTTCTCGATGACGTCCACCCCGCGCCACCGCGAGGCGGCGTGCGCCGTGCGCCCGGTCAGTCGGAGTCGCTTCATGACCGACCCCTCGGTGGCGACGACCGGCTTCAGCCGCGTCGGTTCGGCGACGAGCGCGGCGTCCCGCTCGAACGGATAGGGGTTTTCGAGCGCGGCCGCCGCGGCCCCGATGCCGCCTTCCTCCTCGCCGACGACGCTCTCCACGACGACCTGCCCGTCGAGGTCGATGTCGCCCGCTTCGACGGCGTCTCGGAGGTCGAGCGCCGCGAAGACGCACGCCGCGACCCCCGCTTTCATGTCGGCCGCGCCGCGGGCGCTGACGGTGCCGGCCTCGTCGTCCCAGTCGGGTAAAAACGGGTCGTGAGACCACAGCTCTCTGTCGGCGGGCACCACGTCCACGTGGCCGTCGAGGACGAGCGTCGGGCCCGCGTCGGGGTCGCCGAACTCGACCACGCCGGCGACGCTCGGGCGGTTCGCCGTGTCGATGTCGTCGGGGTCGTCGGGGTCGTCGGGGAACGACGGGTGCTCGGCCAGACGCGCCGGGTCGGCGGTCCACTCGTAGGTGTCGAAGCCGAAGTCGTGCAGTCGGTTTTTGACCCACTGCTGGGCCGGGGCCTCGGCGCGGGCGACGCTCTCGAACCGGAGCAGCGCGTCCACGAAGTCGCGAAGGTCCATATTGTGGGGGACGGGAACGGGGTACAAAGCAGGAGGGGGCGGCGAAAATAAACGCTTATCAGTATCCCCACTTAAGAAATCGCTGAGGGCTGGTAGCTCAGTTAGGCAGAGCGTCTGGCTTTTAGCGGGACTACGCGAGTCGCGTGGTTTCGGAAGACACCAGACGGTCGGGGGTTCAAGTCCCTCCCAGCCCGTTTCTGCGACGAACTTCGTGCGGAGTGACGCTGTTCTTCCAACTTCTACGTCAGCGAGCGACAGCATCCCCGGGCTGTCTTTCGAACCGCGTTGACTACTTTCACTCTGTACCTGCCGTTCTTTCCAAACAGAATCCTTGTGGAGCTATGGACGAGATTAGTCACCCAAAGCAACGGGGACAGTGTAGTGAGGCAGCGATTCTCTTCGAATTCACTCGCCGTGGAGTCACCGTATTAGAGCCATTTGGTGACAACGAACGGTACGATTTCGTCGTCGAAATCGCTGGTACATTCTATCGTGTTCAAGTGAAGACTGGCCGGTTGACCAATGGGCGAGTTCAGTTTGAAACTCGTAGCTCAGGTACCCTAACTCGACGAGTCAAAAAAGAGGGATATGACGGGCAGATAGACATCTTCGCGGTTTACGCTCCTGAGATTGAGGAATCGTATATCGTACCAATTAACGAAGCGCCGAAAACATCCATGGGTCTCCGTGTTGAACAAGCACGCAAGAAGTCTCCAAACGTCAATTGGGCTGATGAGTTCGAACTCGACAGCTGGGTTAACAGCGTCCGGGCGTAGGCTGTGTCATTCCTTTCGTATCTCTGCTTGTAGCGGCGGTTCTAACACCGCAAGCTCGTAGTACTCACCTCCCTTTCGAAACCCGAGCACCACCTCGTCAACGTCCGTCTGTTCCCCCAGAGTTAAACGAAAACACTCGTCTGACATCGATAGTCCCTGCACACATGTTACTGACCCAACTATATCTTGGTTTGGGCAGATACCGACCGTGAACCTCCGAAACTGGGGGTGTGTGGCTTTTCAGCCCTGTTTGAACACGACGCCGCCGCCGGTCTTCGGATAGGTCCACTCGACGTTGTCGTACGGACAGCCGTAGCGGCAGGTCCCGCACTCCAGACAGTTCTCGTAGGCGATAGACGGCACGCCGTCGCCGTCCGGGTCGACCGTCCAGACCGCGGCCGGACAGACCGACGTGCACTCGTTGGTGGTGCAGTCGGCGCAGACGTCCGGGTTCTCGACGCCGAGGTGTGACTCGCCGGCGTCGCGGTACTTGACCGTGTACAGACGGTCTTCGATGCTCACGTCGGGGACGTGGGGTTGTGCGGTGCTCATGATAACATCCTCCGGAAGCGCCAGGCGCGTTTCGCCGCGCCGAACCACCCGCCCGCGGCGGCGACGAGGTGGTCGCGGGCCGCGCCGGTGTGTTCGTCTTTCGACGTGCGGTCCATCTTGAAGTACTCCGTCTCGGCGCTGGCCAGGGCGCGCGGTAGGTCCTCGAAGAGGAACTGTCGGTCCGCCGCGATGGTCCGCTGGAACCAGTCGTAGTGGCGGAGGTTCTCGACCACGAACGATTGGTCGAGGTCGCGCGCGTAGGCGGCGAGCGCCTCGGCGTCACTTCGGCCGTCCGCCAGCGCGGCCGCGATGGCCTTGCCGGCGTGGTAGCCGCTTTCGACGGCCATGTTCGTCCCTTCGAGGTGGACGCCGCTGTTCAGCACGAGGCCGGCGGCGTCGCCGACGACGACCGCCCCGTCGTGGACGAGGTCGGGCATCGCGCGAGCGCCGCCCTCGGGGACGACGTGCGCGCTGTACTCGATGCGGCGGCCGCCGCGGATGAGCGGGGCGACCGCCGGGTGCGACTCGAAGGCGTCGAGCGTCGCCTCGGGCGTCTGGCCGGCCGCGGCGTCTTCGACGCGGTAGACGACCCCGACGCTCACGGAGCGCTTGTTCGTGTAGACGAAGCCGCCGCCGACTGCCTCGCCGACGGCACCCTCGCCGAAGTACTGGTAGGCCGCGCCGGCGTCGCCGTCGAGGCGGAAGCGGTCGTCGATGGTGTCGCGGTCGAGTTTGAACACCTCTTTGACCGACACCGCGACTTCCTCGCGCTCGGGACGTTCCTTGAGGTCAGCGCCCTCGGTCACGAGCGAGTTCGCGCCCTCGGCGAGGACGACGACCGGGGCGTGAATCTCTCCGTCCGGGCGGTCCGTCGTCACGCCGACGATAGCGCCGCCGTCGCGGAGGAGTCCCGTGACCGTCGTCTCGGTGACGAGCGTCACGCCGGCCTCGACCGCCTGCTTCGCGAACCACTCGTCGAACCGCCGTCTGAGGACGGTGTAGGAGTCGTTGTGGGGGTCGTCGCGCCACGCGCCGGGGCGCATCGACATCGCGGTCTCGTCGCCGTCCGACGAGAGTATCGAGAAGCGCTTCTCGGCGATGTAGCGTTCGAGCGGCGCGCCGTCGATATCGACTAACTCCCGAATCGTCGGCGTGTAGAGCACGCCGCCGAAGACGTTCTTCGTCCCCGGTGCGGGGCCGCGTTCGAGCATCAGCACGTCGAGGCCGTCGCGGGCCATCGTCAGCGCCGCGGCGGTGCCGGCCAGCCCGGCACCGACGACGACGGCGTCGAACGCGTCGTCGTAGTTCGGCGTCTCCGTCTGGAGCGCCGGGCGTTGCAGGCCGCCCGCCGTGGTCGTCTCGTGGCTCATGCCGCCACCTCCCGCTTCTCGCGGACCATCGCAGTCAGCGCGGGAAGCACCTCGTGAAGGTCGCCGACGATGCCGTAGTCGGCGTGCTCGAAGATGGGCGCGTTGGGGTCGGTGTTGACGGCGACCACCACGTCGCTTCCGTTCATCCCTTCGAGGTGCTGGACGGCACCCGAGATGCCCGCGGCGATGTAGAGGTGCGGTCGGACGGTCTTGCCCGTCTGGCCGACCTGCCGCGCGGGTTCGACCCAGCCCTCCTCGACGGCGGCGCGAGTGGCGGCGACTTCGCCGCCGAGCGCCTCCGCGAGTTCGACGAGCGGCGTCACGTCGCCCTCGCACCCGGCCCCGCCGGCGACGATGACGTCCGCGTCGGTGATGTCCACGACGCCGCCGACGACCCGTTCGAGGACGGTCGAGAGCGTGTCTTCCTCGGCGACGACGACGTCGACCGATTCGACGGCCTCCGCCGCGTTTTCGGCCGCTTCGGCGGGTTCGCCGGCGTCGAACACCCCGGCGCGGACCGTCGCCATCTGCGGGCGGTGGGCGGGACATTTGATGGTCGCCATGGCGCTCCCGCCGAACGTCGGTCTGCTCGCGAGGAGGAGCCCCGCCTCGTCGACGGCGAGTTCGGTGCAGTCGGCCGTGAGGCCGGCGTGGGCGGGCACCGCGACCCGGCCCGCGAAGTCGCGGCCGGTGTGGGTCCCGCCGATGAGGACGATGCTCGGCTTGCGCGCCTCGACGAGCGCGCGGAACTGCTCGCCGTAGGGGTCGGCGCGGTACGGTTCGAACACCGGGTCGTCGGCGAGGAGCGCGCGGTCGGCCCCGCGGGCCACCGCCTCTTCTGCGAGGTGGGCGACGCCGTCGCCCACGACGAGCGCGACGAGCGACTCGCCCGTCTCGTCGGCGAGTTCGCGGCCCTTCGCGAGGAGTTCCCATGACACCGGCGCGGCCTCACCGTCGTGCTGTTCGACGAACACCCAGACGTCCCGGTAGTCGGCCACGTCGATTTCCGGCCCGCTCGCGGCGCTCATCTAGAGCACCTCCGCGAGGTGGTCGTAGAGGGCTTCGACGCTGTCGACGCGCGTCCGCTCCCGTTCGACCGGCGAGGCGGTGTCCATCCCGCCGACCTTCGTCGGCGAGTTGGCGAGGCCGACCCGGTCTTCGATGTCGAGGTCGGCGGCGGTCCACTGGACGGGTTCGAACTCGGTCTCGGCGAATATCTTCCGGTGCAACCCGGCGGGTCGCGGGTCGTTCGCGCCGAACACCATCGCCACGACGACCGGGAGCGCGGCGGCGACGCGCTCGTAGCCGCCCTCGACGTCTCGCGTGCCGACGAGGACGCCCTCGTCGGGTCGGGGGTCGAGCGATTCGGTGTAGGTGAGTTGGGCCCAGCCGTTGTGGGCGGCGATGCCCGGCGGTACCTGTCCGGTCGAGGAGTCGGTGCTCTCCTCGCCGCAGATGACCACGTCGGCGTCGAGTTCTTCGGCCGCCCGCGCGAGCGCGAGGCTCGTGGGCCACGTGTCGCTGCCGCCGAACGCGCGGTCTGTGAGCAGGACGCCGCCGTCTGCGCCCGCGGCGACGGCCGCCTGCAGGACGGCGCTGGCCGGCGGCGGTCCCATCGTGATTGCGGTCACGGTCCCGCCGACGGCGTCGCGGAGCGCGAGCGCGGACTCGACGGCGTTGTGGTCGGGCTTGTTCAGCACCGCCGGCGCGTCGGAGCGGTTCAACGTCCCCGTATCGGGGTCTATCGTGACGTCGTCCGCATCGGGAACCTGCTTGACGCAGACGACGATGTTCCATCCGTCATTCATAATTTGACGACGCCGTCGTGTGCGGCGCTTACCGAACATAGCACGCACCGGGCTACATACCGCCCCGCTCATTCTCGAAATATAAGAACCAAATACCCGATATTACCCCGCGCCAGCCGTATTCTGGCTCAGGAGGGCCAACAAATGTACACCAACATCCTCGTTCCCGTCGACACCAGTCCCGAGTCAATGAACGCCGCGAGTCACGCGATTCGCCTCGCGGACGCGGTCGGCGCGTCGGTTCACGCCCTGTACGTCACGCGACCGCCCGTGGACACCGACGACGACGGCGAGCGCTCGCAGTCGCGGAGCGAACGCGCCTTCGCGGACGTGGTCGAACGCGCCGAGGACCACGGCGTCGAAGTCGAGACGACCGTCCTCGTCGGCGACCCCGCGGAGACCATCGCCGACTTCGCCGAGGCGAACCACGCCGACCTCATCGTGATGGGCACTCACGGCCGCGAGGGCGTGGACCGACTGTTCAACGGGAGCGTCGCCGAGCGCGTCGGCCGACTCGCCAGCGTCCCGGTGACGACGATTCGGCTCCGCGACGGCGAGCAGTCGGTCCGCTCGGCGCTCGAGGCACAGCGCATCGCGCGCGAAAAGCTCGCCCACACCGGCCACGACGACGCCGTCATCGAATCGCCGTCTCGCCAGCGGTCCGCGTGGGTCGTCCGCGCCGCCGACGACCGCGGGGAGTACAACGTCCACATCAACAGCGCGTCCGGGCAGGCCAAACTCGTTCAGGTCGGCTGAGTCCGGCCTGCGATTTTTCGGTTATTCGAGGTCGAGGAGCGTCGCGGCCTCGTCGAGGAACTCGGCGTAGACCGACATCGCGTCCTCGATGGGTTCGGGTTCGGTCATATCGACGCCGGCGGTTTGGAGCACGTCGAGGGGGTACTCGCTGCCGCCGAGCGCGAGCGCCTCGCGGTAGTCCGCCGCGGCCGACTCGCCTTCCTCGCGGATGCGCTCGACGATGGCCGCCGCCGCGGAGATGCCCGTCGCGTACTGGTAGACGTAGTAGTTGTAGTAGAAGTGCGGAATGCGCATCCACTCGCGGGCGATGTGGTCGTCGGTCGCCGCGGGCTCGTAGTACGCCGCCTTCAGGTCGCCGTACAGTTCGTCGAAGCGGTCGGGCGTGAGCGCGCCGTCGTCCTCGACGATTTCGTGAATCTGGAGTTCGAAGTCGGCGAACATCGTCTGGCGGAACAGCGTCGAGCGGAACCGTTCGAGGTACTCGTCGAGGACGTGCGTCCGGAGTTCGTCGTCGTCGACGTTCTCCAGTAGGTACTCGGTCAGGAGCGTCTCGTTGACCGTGGAGGCGACCTCGGCGGTGAAAATGTCGTAGCTCGCGTCGTGCCACGGCTGGGCGTCGTTGGCGAGTTCGGAGTGCATCGAGTGGCCCAGTTCGTGGGCGAGCGTGAACATCGATGCGGCGTCGTCCTGGTAGTTCATCATGATGAACGGCTGGGTGTCGTAGGTTCCCGCGGAGTACGCCCCCGAGCGTTTGCCGCGGTTCTCGTACACGTCGACCCAGCGGTCTTCGAGGCCCTCGGCCATCCGCGCTTGATACGCCTCGCCGAGCGGTTCGACGGCCTCGATGATGTACTCCTTCGCCTGTTCGTACGGAATCTCGGGGCCGTGGTCGCCGGTGAGCGACACGTACAGGTCCCACATCTGGAGTTCGTCCGCGCCGATGGCCTCGCGCTTCAACTCGGCGTGGCGGTGGAGGTGGCCGAGGTTGTCGCGGACGGTGTCGAGCAGGTTGTCGTACACCTCGACCGGGACGTTGGGGCCGTCGAGAGCGGCCTCGCGGGCGGTCTCGTAGTCGCGGATGCGCGCGGTCTTCACGTCCTTCTTGACGCTGTTTTTCAGCGAGGTGCCGACGGCGTTGCGCACGTCGGCCCAGCGGTCGTAGAACTCCTCGTGGACGGTCCGGCGGAACTCGCGGTCGGGGTGTTTCTGAAGCTTCGTGAAGTTGCCCTGCGTGATTTCGACCGACGTGCCGTCGGGCTTTTCGACGGTCGGGAACTCGAGGTCGGCGTTGGCGAGCATGGAGTAGATATCGCTCGACGCGCCGGTCACGTCCGAGAGGTTGGCGAGGACCTCTTCGACCTCGGCGGAGCGGGTGTGTTCCTTCGTCCGGAGCACGTCGTCGAAGTGGTGCTCGTAGGCTTCGAGTTCGGGTTCCTCCTCGACGAACTCGGCGACGCCGTCGCGCCCGAGTTCCTGTAGCTCGGGGTCCAGATAGCTGACCGCGCTCCGGGCCTTCGACGCCAGCGCCTCCGCGCGGCCGGCCTGCGCTTGGTACTCCTGGTTCCGGGTGTCCTGACTGCTGCGGAGGTTCGCGTAGGAGACGACCATCGACACCTCGCGGAGCACCGACTCCATCGTCTCGAGGAGTTCGAGGAGCGTCTCGGGGTCCTCGGTGGCGCGACCCTCGTAGCTCGCCAGTTCGGGGACGCGCTCTGCGACGTCCTCGTACGCCGCCTCCCACTCCTCGTCAGACGCGTAGATGCTGTCGAGGTCCCACTTGTACTCCTCGTCGATGTCGCTCCGCTCGGGAACCGAACTCATGTTGGATAATCCGACGCACGCGCGGGTGGTAAGCCTTATCAATCGACCGGCGAAGCGGGGACGAGGAGGGCGGTCGCGTCGCGGTTAGTGTCGGGTCGCTCTCGCTTCTCGGACCTGCGAACCGTCCCGGACTAGGTCCTCACAGTGCGGACAGACGCGGGGGGCGTCCATGCCCTCCGGGGCGAACACCCTGACGTAGCCTTCCGTGACGAAAGAATTGCAGTTCTGACATGTAGGCATGGCGGTCGTGCGTACCACGTCAACTGAGTTAGATGTTGTGGGCGATTTTCGGCACCCGACACCGACTTCGACCGCGAAGGTCCGGTGGCGGCCCCCGGCGGCGCAAATCACTTTGCTCGGCGAGCGTGTGGGAGTGCTATGGACGACCTCTCCTCCGCAGTCCGCGAGGCGTTCGCCCGGACGTGGGTCGACGACCGCCCGTGGGCGTTCCTCACCGACCTGACGGCCATCGGCGACCGGATGGCCGGCGGGCCGGGCGACCGCCGCGCGAGCACGCTCGTCGCCGACGCCCTCGCCGACGCGGGCGTCAGGCGCGTCGAGTTCGACCCCTTCGAGATGGCGCGCTGGACCCGCGGCGACACGACGCTCGACCTCACCGCGCCCGACGAGCGGCGCTTCGAGGCCGTCGCGCTCCCGTACGCTCCGCCGGCGACGGTCTCCGGCCCGCTGGTCGATGTCGGCTACGGCACGCCGAGCGAAATCGACGCCGCCGACGTGGACGGCGCGCTCGCCGTCGCCAGCACGACGACGCCAGCCGGCGGCCGGTTCGTCCACCGGATGGAGAAGTTCAACTACGCAATCGACTCCGGTGCGGTCGGCTTCGTCTTCGTCAACCACCTCCCCGGGCAACTCCCGCCCACCGGGGCGCTCCGCTACGACGAGGAGGCCGCCGCGCCCGCGGTCGGTGTGAGCGCCGAAACCGGGTCGTGGCTGACCGACTACGCGGCCCGCGGCGGCGAGGCGACCCTCGCGGTCGACGCCGAGACGACGCCCGGCGAGAGCCGGAACGTCGAGGGTCGCGTCGGCCCCGACACCGACCGCGAACTCGTCCTCTGTGCCCACTTCGACGCCCACGACATCGCCGAGGGCGCGCTCGACAACGGCTGTGGCATCGCGGTCGTCGTCACCGCGGCGCGACTGCTCGCCGAGATGGACCTCGACCTCGGGGTCCAAGTCGTCGGCGTCGGTGCGGAGGAACTCGGGCTGACCGGCTCCGAACACCTCGCGGACCGACTCGACCTCGACCGCGTCGCCGCCGTCGTCAACGTCGACGGCGCGGGGCGGTTCCGCGACCTCGTCGCCCACAGCCACACCTCGGAGGCGACGGCCGAGGTGGCGACCCGAGTCGGCAACGAGACGCGCCACCCGGTCGAAATCGAACCCGAACCGCACCCCTTCAGCGACCAGTGGCCGTTCGTCCGCGCCGGCGTCCCGGCGCTTCAGCTCAGGAGCGAAAGCGGCGAGCGCGGCCGCGGCTGGGGCCACACCCACGCCGACACCCGCGACAAGGTCGACGACAGAAACGTCCGCGAACACGGGATGCTAACTGCACTTATCGTCCGCGAACTCGCGGCGGCGGCCGCCGACGGGGAGATTCCGCGGCTCGACGACGACGACCTCGCCGCGGCGTTCCGCGACGCCGACTTCGAGACGGGGATGCGGGCCGCGGGCATCTGGCCCGACGGCTGGGAGTGAGTCCGGCGGTCAGTCGCGCGCGGACGACTCGGTGTCGTCTCCTCTGTCGCCGCCCGAGTCGCGCCCGTCGCCGCCTTCGTCGGCGTCGCTGACTTCGACCGTTAGCTCCGCCGCTTCGAGCGCGCTTTCGGTCGCGGCCTCGACGACCATCCCGGCCCCGATGACGACGTAGTACATCCCGTAGACGAACGTCGGCACGGCTATGAGGAGATAGAGCGCGAGGCCGGCGATGCCCGTCAGGCTGGCGAGGAAGCCGCCGACGGCGTTGCCGACGCCGACGATAAACAGGCCGAAGACGATGCGGAGGGTCGCGTCCCACGCGGCGGACCGGTCCATGCGTGAGCCGACGGCGAGCCGCGTGATGTGTCTACTGGTCGATACGCGGCTCGGGGCCGCGGACCCGCGGTGAGGATCGCGGGAGTCGTGCTTCCGCGCGTCAGCACACCGCGAGCAGTTCGTCCAGCGAGTCGAGTTCGTAGGTCGGTTCGGCGGCCAACTGGTAGCCGTCGCGGTGCGGTCGGCGGATGAACGCCGAGTCGATGCCGGCGCGGTCGGCCGCGACCACGTCGACGTTGCTGTCGCCGACGTAGAGCGCCGAGTCGACGCCGAGGTCGCCCATCGCGCGCTCGATGTAGTGCGGGTTCGGCTTTTTCACCCGCGCGCCTTCGACCGTCGGGTCGCGGCCGTAGGCCACCTCGAAGCGGTCGTCGATGTCGAACACGTCGAGGATGTGTTCGATGGTCGCGTGCTGGTTGTTGCTCACGACCGCCAGCGGGTGGTCGATGTCGTCGAGGGCGGTCACGTCGTCGTACAGCGGTTTCGTCCCGTTTTCGAGACACGCCCGCTGGGTCGCCGCGGCGTGACTCTCGTGGTGCGACCAGAAGTCGTCGACCGGCACGTCGTGGACCGCGCAGATGCGGCGCAGGCGCGTGAGCCCGCCGTTGATTACCCCGTCGACCGTCTCGGTCGTCGGTTCGACGTCGAACTCGGCGAACGCCCGCCTGACCGCCTCCCGCTGGACTTCGAGGAGCGTCGGCTTCGTCAGCACGCCGTCGTTGTCGAAGATGACAGCGTCGTAGCACATGGTCGGCGATTCGCACCCGAACCAAGATAACGTTGCTATGTGCGACCCCAACCGCTCCGGAGGGCTATTGACTCCTCGCGCGTCCGTCAACTGCTGTCTTCGCCGTCACCGACGCTTCCGGCGTCGCCCGCCACGACTCCGTCGCGGATGCGCGACCCGACGCGCCAGCCGATGCGGTCCGCCAGCGCCCGCTCGCCGAAGGCGGCCGCGGTGCTCTCGGCGGCCATCGAGTCCACGTCGAACTCGACGTTCGGGTAGTCGACCGCCGTGAGAAGCAGGGGCGTCGGCGGCGCGGGCGCGATGCCCGCGGGGCCGTCGAGGTGGTCGGGACCGAGCGCGTCGTCCACCTTCGACGGCGGGGCCGCGCCCGACCCGACGGCGCGGACGAGCGAGACGAGTCGGCGGACGAGTTCGCGGGCGAAGCCGCCGGCCTCGACGCGCACGAGGAGGAAGTCGCCGTCGCGGGTCAGGTCGCCGTCGATGGCCCGGACCGTTCCGTGGTCGTCGGGCGTGAGGTTGTGGAAGTCGTGTTCGCCGCGGCAGGCGTCGAAGGCGTCTCGCGCCCGGGCGTCGTCGAACCCCTCGCTCGGCGCGTGGAGGTCGTAGACGTACTCGCGGCGGGTCGGCCGGTGTCGGGCGTGGAAGTCGTCGGGGGCGTCGGCGGCGGCCCACGCCCGGACCGTGCCCGGGAGCTCCGAGTTCAGCGCCCGCGGCGTACACCAGTCGGGGCACTCGAAGGCGACGGTCTGTGCGAGCGCGGAGACGCCCGCGTCGGTCCGCCCGGCGGCGGCGTAGTCGGTCGGTTCCTCGTCGTCGTCGCAGACGCCGAGCGCGCGGCAGGCGTCGAAGAGGGCGTCCTCGACGGTCGGCACGTCCGGCTGTCGCTGGAACCCGTTGTACGGGCGTCCGTCGTAGGCGACGCGGAAGGCGCGCATGTCGGGTGATTTCCCGGCGGACTACTTAACCGACTCCACCCGGTTCGCCAGCATCGGTCGCCCTGTCGATTCCGCGCCGTCGCCCCGCGACTACACGTCCGCGTCCAGCGACTGCTCGTCTTCGACCGGCGAGTCCTCGCTTCGGATGGTGAGTACCGGCACGTCGGCCATCCGGAGCACGCGCTCGGTGACGCTCCCGAGCAGGTAGCGCTCGATGCCCCGGCGGCCGTGGGTGCCCATCACGATGAGGTCGGCGTCGACCTCCTCGGCGTACCGGAGAATCGCCCGGTGCGGCGAGCCGTGTTCGACGGCCGTGACGACCTCGACGCCGTCCGCGTCGGCCGCCTCGACGGCCTCGGAGACGATGCGCTCGCCTTCCTCCTCGTAGGCGCGGACGAGGCCGCCGGCGTCGAGTTGGGTCGCGTGGAGGACGCGCTCGTCGACGACGTAGAGTGCGTACACCGTCGCGTCCGCCGTCGCGGCGAGGTCGATGGCGCGTTCGAGCGCCTCGTCGGCGGGGGCGCTGCCGTCGAGCGGGACGAGAATCCTGTCGTACATGTCACTCGTCTGTACGACGGGCGGGAACAAAAGGGCGTGCGCCAGTACCGGGGCGCGGGAACGCGGCGGGAGTCTGCCGGTACGAGGACCGGGTTTCCCGGTGCGAGCCGGCGTTCGCTACTCGTAGTCCTCGTAGGTCGGCGCGTCGCGGTCGCCGGGGAAGTCCTCGACGGGGACGGTGGTCTGGTCGCCGCTCGCCATGTCCTTGACCGTCACCTCGCCGTTTTCGAGGTCGCGCTCGCCGACGATGACGACCGTGTCGGCGTTGACGGAGTCGGCGTAGGACATCTGCGCGCCGAAGCTCCGGCCGGACACGTCGGCCTCGACGACGTTGCCCGCCGCGCGGAGGTCGCGGGCGATATCGGAGGCGACCGCGCGGGTGTCGCCGACGGTGAGGAGGTAGTAGTCGGTCGCCAGTTCTTCCTCGGGCCAGACGCCGGCGCGCTGGCAGAGCAGTTGGAGCGTCGCGCCGCCGATGCCGACGCCGACGGCGGGAGTGGGCTGCCCGCCGAACGACTCGATGAGGTCGTCGTAGCGGCCGCCGCCGAACGTCGCCCGCGACACGTCGCCCGTGGAGTCGAAGCACTCGAAGACGACGCCGGTGTAGTAGTCCAGCCCGCGGGCGGTCGAAAGCGACACCTCGCAGAACTCGCCCGCGCCGAAGTCGTCGGCGGCGGCGAGGACGTTCCGGAGGTTCTCGACCGCGGCCTCGACGTTGTCGCCGCCGAACTCGGCGATTTCGTCGAGGTCGCCGCGCTCGATGAGGTCGGCGAACTCGCCGGCCTGGTCGTACGAGAGGCCGGCGTCCGAAAGCAGGCCGAGGTACTCCTCGCGTTCGACCTTCTCGGACTTGTCGACGGCGCGGACCGCGTCGGCCACGTCCACGTCGGCGTCGAACGACCGGAGCAGGCCGCCGAGGATGTCGCGGTGGGAGACGCGGAACTCGAAGTCGTCGGCGGTGAGGCCGAGGTCGGTCAGCGCGTCGGCGCAGAAGGCCAGAATCTCGGCGTCGGCCTCCGGCTCCGTGGAGCCGAAGATGTCGGCGTTGGTCTGGTAGAACTCGCGGAAGCGACCCTGCTGGACCTGCTCGTAACGCCAGAAGGGGCGGGTCGAGACCCACTTGATGGGCTTCGACAGCGCCTGTTGCTTGGCGACGACCATCCGGGCGACCGTCGGCGTCAGTTCGGGCGTGAGGGTGACCTCGCGGCCGCCTTTGTCCTCGAAGGCGTACAGTTCCTCGACGATTTCCTCGCCGGACTTGTCGACGTACATCTGGGTCCGTTCGAGGTGGGGCGTCCCGATTTCGCGGAAGCCGTAGCGGGCGGCGGCGGTCTCGACGGTGTCGACGACCTCGCGCCGGGCCGACATCTCGCCGGGATAGAAGTCACGAAATCCCTTGAGTCGGTCGTACATGCGCGTTGGTTGGCGAAGGTCGCGCTTGAAACCTGTTGTTCGACCCGACCGGGCCGCGGCCGGTCACCCGACGAGCGACGCGAGCGCCGACAGGTCGCCGAGGGCGATGAGCGAGACGCCGACGACCGCGAGGACGGCGGCGGCGAGACGCGTCCCGAACCGGGCCTCCCGGAGGACGACGCCGCCGAGGACGACGGCGACGATGGCCTGCATGTTGACGATGGGCGAGGCGATGCTCGCCGGCACCAGCCCGAAGGCGGTCGACGTGACGTGTTCGCCGACGGCGACGAGCGCGCCCGCCGCGGCGAACTTCGGGAGGTCGCCGCGGACCCCCGGCCACTCCCGCACTGCGACAGGCAGGACGGCGAGCGCCGCGCCGACGAACAGCACCGGGACGAACACGCTCGTCGGGATACCGAGTTCCTGCAGCGCGACGCGTTTGCCCACGTCGCTGACGGCGTAACAGGCCGCGCTCGCCAGCGCGAGTTGGGCGGGCCGCGAGCGGACCGCGCGCCGCAGCGGGTCGAGGAACGCTCCGCCCTCGTAGTTCGCAACGTAGACGGCGACGGTGGCGACCGCGACACCGAGCACCTGAACACCCGTCAGGAACTGGTTCAGAAACAGAATCTCGATGGGGAGGACGAACACCGGGACGAGTTTGTTGATGGGTGCGACGTAGGAGACGTCGCCCGCGTCGAGCGCGTCGACAAACAAGATGAGCGCGACGCCCACGAGGGCGGCCGTGCCGGCGACGATTCCGACGCCCGTCGCGCCGAGGTCGGCCAGCGAGGGGACGGCGGCGGGGTCGTACCTTACTGCCGTTATCGGGAGGTACAGGACGACGGCGAACGCGTTGACGACGACCGTGAGGACCGCACCGGAGTAGCCCGGGAAGTACCGCTTCAGGGCGAAGATGTAGATACCCCAGACGAACGCGGCGAGAACAGAGTAGGCGATGCCGGGGTCCATGGTTCACCCGGTGCGCGGCGGGGTGAAAAACGACGCGGTACGCGCCGGGGTGGCGGTTGAGCGCGGGGGCCCGCCCTCAGCGTCGGCCGTGGACGTAGCTCTGGGTGTGGTCCGGAAAGACCTCGTCGACCGCCGCCTGCCCGTGTTCGGCGGCGATGAGTCGGCGGAGTTCGCCCTCGTAGTCGGCCTTCGGAATCTCCTCGGACGGACCGGTCTCCACGTCGAGGTGCGACTCCACGAGGCGGTCGACCGCGCCGCGGCCGAACCCCGAAAGCGGCGAGAGGTAGTCCACGCCGTGGCGGTCTTCGAGGCTCTGGGCCTGCGCCCGCGAGATAGACGGCACGCGGTCGTCGCGACGGGTGCCGTCGGCGACGGCGTCGAAGTCGAGGCCGCAGACCGCTTCGAGGGCGTGTTCGTGGACGCGCTGGATGCCGCCGCGGGGGTAGCCGTCTTCGACCATGCGGGCGGTTGCCTCCCGTGCGACCTCGTCGTCGAGTTCCAGCGTCTCGAAGGCGTAGCCCAGTTCGGCCGCCGCGTCGCGGGCGTGCGTCCAGTCCTCCGTGACCCCGAAGTGCGCGGTCACGAGCGTCACGTCGTAGAAGGTATCGAGAAGCAGCGCGGCGAGCGAGGAGTCCTTGCCGCCGCTGTAGAGGAGCGCGAGTTCCACGTGTTACCGGCGGCGGATGTTGAAGCTCTTCGACTCGGGCTGCAGCTCTTTCAGGAGCGCCTTCATTTTGTCGTCGTCGATGCGGCCCTGGATGCGCCCGCTCTGGGCGAGGGCGACGATTTGGCGTTCGACCTGCTCCGCGAAGTCCGGCTTGGACATCTGCACCGCGTTGAGGCGCTGGCGGGCCTCGTCGGTCAGATGCTGTTTGAGCAGCGCCTGTTTCTGCTGTTCGGCGCGCTGCTGGGCGGCCTCTTCGGCCTGCTGTTGCTCCGCGGAGCCCTGACCGCCGCCGCCCCGCTGTTCTTGGAGTTCCTGCATCTTCTTTTTCCGAAGCTCCTCCAGTCGCTCATCGTCGGGACTGCCACTCATACCCTAGCGCACGGTCCGATGTCTGAAAACCATTACGGACCCGCATACGGACGGCTCTGGGGGAATCGGCGGTCGAAGAAGAACTCTCGGTGTGTGTCGGCGGCTCTACGCGTAGCGTTCGAGTTCCGGACGGTCGAGGTCGGCGAGCACGTCGGACGCGGCGTTGTCGAGGAAGCTCGTCCCCTCGGCGGTGATGCGGCGACCCTCACCCTTGGCGGTCTCGACGAGGCCTTCCTCTTCGAGCTGCTGGAGGAGCGTGCGGATGATGTTCTTGCTGCCGGCGTCGCTGTGCGCACCGGAGACGTTGTAGCGGTTGGTGCCGCGCTTGAGGCCGCCGTACTCGGTGGAGAGACGGTCGACGCCGACGGGGCCGTTCATGGCGACCTTGCGGAGCAGGCTCGCGCCACGGACGTACCAGAAGTCGTCCTGCTGGGGCGGGAGTTCGCGGGTCTGGCCGCTCTTCGCGAAGGCCATCCAGTCGGGTTGCTCGATACGGTCCTCGAGTCGTCCGGCGACCTCTTCGATGAGGGCGTCCGCCGGGACGTCATAGATGGTTACCATGGCTATTGGTTCATAATCGCGGCGTTTAAAGGCATCGTATTCGCCCGATACGGGCGGTTGGAGGCTCCTGCGCCCCGACCGGCGTCTGCCGGGCCGACAGCCCGCGTCCGCGCCGTCAGGACCGCCACCCGCGCGCGCTCTCCGTGCTCATCACGAGGCCGCCGAGCGCGACGGGCACCCAGTAGATGAACCCCCGGAAGACGACGACGCCCGCGGTCGCCACGTCGAACGAGACGGCGGAACTCGCGGCGGCGACGAGGATTGCGAGGGTCCACTCGATGCCGCCCGCGCCGCCGGGAAGCGGCGTCACGCCGGCTATCGCCCCGATGGGGACGACGAACAGCGCGATGGAGAAGGCGATTGGCGCGCCGATGGCGTGGAACGCCACCCAGAGCGCGACCATCTGGCAGAACCAGCCGAACCCCGACAGGCCGAGCGCGACCGCCAGTCCCCGCGGGTTCCGACCGACGCGCTCGATGGAGCGGAAGAAGCCGTTGATGCGGCGCTCGATGCCGTCGTTCGTGGGCACCGACACCCGCGGGACGTACCGCGCGATGGTTCGAATGAACGGCGTCAGGACGCCGATGAGTCGGCGTTCGAGGTCGTAGCGGCGCTTCCACGCGGTGTAGACGGCCGCCGGCACGCCGACGGCGAGGGCGACCACGGCGACGAGCGCGATTTCGAGGTTGCGGCCGAGCGTCACCTCGGTGGCGTAGTAGCCTGCACCGATGAGCGCGATGGTGATGGAGGGGACGAAGTTGATGGTGTCCACGCTGGCGATGGCCGCCAGTCCGGTCTCGTACTCGGTGTCGGCGCTCCGTGAGATGAGGAGCGCGGTCACGGGCTCGCCGCCCGCCTGTCCGAACGGCGTGATGTTGTTCGAGAACGTCGCGCCCGTGAAGATGAGGAACGAGCGGATGACGGAGATGTCCACGCCGAGCACGCCGAGGACGGTCTTCAGCGACGTGCCCCACGAGACGAGCCAGAGGAACGTGATAGCGAGGATGGCGACCAGATAGGTCGGCTCCGCCATCGTCACCCGGTCGACGAGTTCGTCCACGCCCGCGAAGTAGAACAGGACGGCGAAGACGACAATCGCCGCTGCGAAACCGAGCACCGTCGCGCGGAGGTTCTCGCGGGCCATTTGCTGGGGATGCGTCTACGACGGGCATTAAGTCACCGGATTCGACGGCCGAGTAACAGGTCTCGCGTCGCCGCCGTCGGGGGACTCGCGGCCCGCACCGCCGCTCGCTGGCGGATAGATGGACATTTCCGCTCCGCCCGACACGTCCGGATATGGACGAGCGCGCCGCCCTCAGACTGCTCGCCGCGGACCTGCCGGACGCCGGCGACGACGCCGCCGTCGTGGACGACCTCGTCGTCACGACCGACATGCTCCACGAGACGACGGACTTCCCCGCGGGGACGACCCGCTACACCGCCGGCTGGCGGGCCGTCGGCGCGTCCCTCTCGGACGTGGCCGCGATGGGCGCGAGCGCGACCTGCGCCGTCGCCGCCTACGCCGCCGTCGAACTCGACGAGACCGAACTCGGGGACTTCGTCCGGGGCGCGCGGGACGTGTGCGAGGCGGTCGGCGCGGCGTATGTCGGCGGCGACCTCGACACCCATCGGGAGTTCACGACGGCGACGACGGCCATCGGCCGCACCGACGACCCGGTTCGCCGCTCTGGCGCGGAGCCGGGCGACCTGCTCTGCGTCACCGGCGAACTCGGCCGGTCGGCCGCCGCCGTCCGCCTGTTCGAGGCGGGCGAGACCGTCCGCGCGAACGACCTCTTTCGGTTCACGCCCCGCGTCGAAGCCGGCGTCGCCCTCCGCGGGTCGGCGACGGCGATGATGGATTCGAGCGACGGCCTCGCCCGCTCGGTCCACCAGCTCGCGGAGGCCAGCGACTGCGGCTTCCAACTCGACTTCGACGCGCTCCCGGTCCACGACGGCGTCGCCGAGGTGGCGACCGATTCCGAGGATAGACGCGACCTCGCGGCGTTCTTCGGCGAGGACTTCGAACTCGTGTTCACGGTCCCCGAGCCGGCGCTCGACGCCGCCCGCGACGCGACCGACGTGCCGCTCACGGTAGTCGGGAAAGTCGTCGAGGAATCCGCCGACGCCGCCGTCGTCGCCGACGGCGAGGCTGTGCCGGACCGCGGTTACACCCACGGCGACGAATAGAATACCTGTTTTTTCGGCGGATTCGCGCCCGCCCGCGCCCTATCCCGGAATGACCTGAACCGGCACGAGGAGGAAACACGCCGCGCCGAGGGCGAACGTAAAGAGGCCGACGGCCATTCGGGCCGGTCCGAGCGGCGTCTCGTCTATCGGCTTCGCCGGGCCGTTGTAGGCGATGAACGTCGCCATCAGCCCCCAGAAGAACCACAGGCCGACGGACTCGTTGAGCCCGAGGCCGCGGACGTAGTGCAGGTAGCCGGCGATGCCGAACAGGACGAGCGGCACGGCCGCCGCGAGCGACTCCTGGCGCTCGCCGAGCATCGCCCGGACCATGTGGCCGCCGTCGAGTTGACCGACCGGGAGCAGGTTGAGGACGGTGAAGAACATCCCGACCCAGCCGCCGATGACGACGGGGTGGACGACGGTCCGGGGGTCGGCGTACTCGGTCGGGCGACCGAGCACGGTCGCGATGGCGTCGAGGAGCGGCGGGTTGTTGAAGACGATGGTGTCGGACGACCCGACGAGGACCCGACTCGGGACGGTCATCGGTTCGAGCGAGAGGCCGATGACGGTGACGATGATAGTCGCCACGAGGCCGGCGAGCGGGCCGGCGACGCCGATGTCGAACAGCGTCTTGCGGTCGGGCATCTGCCCGCGCATGCGGATGATGGCACCGAGCGTGCCGAACGGGAAGATGAACGGGATGAGGTAGGGAAGCGAGACGTTGACGCCGTGGTACCGGCCGACCGCGTAGTGGCCGAGTTCGTGGACCGAGAGGACGCCGAGGACGGCGGCGGTGAAGGGCCACGCCCGCAGGATCACGAGCGGGTTCGCGGTGATGTCGGACAGGGGGATGTAGTACCACGCGTACGCGCCGACGAACAGCGTCGAGAGGACCGTCAGCGCGAACAGCGCGATGTTCTTCCACGGGACTCCCTCAACGCCCTGCGAGGCCGGTTCGACGATGACCACGTCGGTCTGTCCGAGGTCGCCGACCTGCGCCTGCACGTCGTAGCCGGCCTCCCGGAACGCCGGCCAGATTTCGCGGACGAGCATCTGCTCGGGGACGAGCGACTCGCCGTAGTAGATTCGCCGACGGCCGTCTGACCGCACTTCGTGGACGTCGAAGACGGCGCGAAGTGCTTCCACCGGCGGTCCGTCCGCCGATTCGGACTGTTCCATTGACGGGCAGTAAGCGTGCGACGCGCATAAATCCCGTGACGGGACCCGAACCGACCCGGCGATGGCGACGCGAGAGAGCCGTCGCTCCGGGTGTTTACGTCGAACCGAGGAAAACGAAGCGTCGCGAAACCGTGCGGGTGTCGCCACGGAACGGGTGGGCCGTCACCGGGGGTGTGTGGTGGAGCCCGTTCCGGCGGGCTTACGCGGGGAGTGCGCCGGTTCGTCGGAGTCACGAACCGAGCGGGGCTGTCGGGCAGTTGGAGTCGAGTCGCCTCTCGGCTTGGGTTCCGAGCGCGCTCGGCGGGGCTGTCACGGGGCCGTGGGCTGTCGCGGGGTCGCAGTCAGTTCGTCCGGGGACCGGGCGGTGCGCGTCGTGCTGGCGCGGCGTCGGTCGGGGCCGGGGCGGGCAATGCGGGTTTTCAGGCGGTCTCGACGCGCCACGTGGTCGCGCTCGTGTACGACCACTTCTCGATGGTCAGGTCCGTCGCGGAGTCGCGGAGCTTGACCATCAGCGCGCCGATTTCCTTGGGAGACAGGCCGACGTCGTCGGCGATGAATTTGCTCTTGAAGTACATCTCGCCGTCTTTCGCACGGTCGAGCAGGTACTGCTTGAGGCGGTCTTCCTTGGAGCTACTGTCGGTGGAGGGGGGTACTGTTGCGCTCATCTGGTACACCTCACTTCCACCTAATGGCCCATCACCTGTTATAAAGGAAGGTCCGTTAGAATTAGTTCGGCCGCTTTCAGCCTGAATCGACTCAAAGGGTACGTTTTAGGAATCTTTGAAATCCGCTTAGATTTTTTAGAACCGGTTTTGAGAAATCCTTTCTGAAAATATTATATTGAATATATGGGGGTAAACACGCCCCGTTTCACCCCGTCTGACGCCGCATTTTGCGGCAACCCGTGCCGCAATATCGGTCGATTTTCGCGCCTTCGCGACTATCTGCGTATTCTGAATAATCCGCTCCGCCTCAGCGGTCGTGGACCCAGAACTCCTCGTCGGTGGTCGTCTCCTTCTTGAATATCGGCACCTCGTCTTTCAGGCGGTCGATGCCGTCTTCGACCGTTCTGAACGCCTCTCGCCGGTGGCCGGCGAGGACGACGACGAACACGATGTCCTCGCCGTCGCCGATGACGCCCACCCGGTGGTGCATGAGAACGCGGAGAACGCCGTCGCGCTCCTCCAACTCCGCCGAAATCGCGGCCATCTTCGACTCCGCGACGCCGTCGTACTTCTCGAATTCGAGGCTGAGCGTCGGGTCGTCGTCCTCCGACTCCTTCGCGCGCACCCGCCCGGTGAACGTCGCAATCGCCCCGGCGTACACCTCCAGCGGGTCCGCCTTCGCGCGCTCGACCAGCGTTTCGAGCGTGACGTGCGGTTCGTGCGAGTCGATTTCGGCGGCGAGGGACGCCACGTCCGCCGCCTCCGCCGTTTCGGCCTCCGCGACGACGTTCGCCGCCTCAGCGCCCGCGAGTGCGAGCGTCGGGACGCGCGCGTCGGGGAACCCCGAGAGAAGCGCGTAGTCGTACTCCGCCGAGAGGTCGTCGAGGAGGTCGTCGAGGTCGCGGTCGTCGCCCGTCCCGACCCAGTTACCGGCCGGCGAGAGGCCGTACGCGGCGGCGGCGCCGTCTGTCGACTCCGGTTCGGTCGCGCTCTCGGGGAGCGATTCGACGGTGGCGACGCGGCCGTCCAACTGCGCGGCGAGTCGGTCGCAGAGCGTCGTCGCGCCCGCGCCGACGATTCCGAGGACGTGCATACCCGAAGGACGGCCCGCGCCGGTTTAAGATTGCTCCGTGCCGGCCTCGTCAGCGTCGGCCGACGACTCCGTCTCGACCGACTCGGGGCGCGGGCGGGTCCGATAGAGGTGGACGGCGACGGCCACGCCGGTCAGGCTGAGAAGCGTCGCCAGCCACGGGGCCGCCGCGCCGACGGGCGTGTCGGCCGTCGCGGGAAGCGTGTCGAACTGCCAGAGCGCCCAGCCCACGGAAAAACAGGCCACCAATGCCCAGTTGAAGACGGTGCGGCGGTCGAACTCGCCGCGTCGGTGGCGGGCGAGAATCGCCCCGAGAGCGAGCACCCAGCCGACGACGATGAGCGTGACCGTCTCCACGGTGACGAGTCGCATACCGGTAGTCGCCGCGAGAGTGGTTTAAAGCCCCCGACACGGGCGTCTCGCACTTGATAACCCTTAAGATGCGCTCACGGATACCCGTGTGCAATGAGAGTCGTCATCTCCATCGGCGGAAGCGTGCTCGCGCCGGACCTCGACGCCCGACGCGTGGAGGGTCACGCCTCCGTCGTCGAAACGCTCGCGCGGGACGGGTGCGAAATCGGTGCGGTCGTCGGCGGCGGCGGTGTCGCCCGCGACTACATCGGCGCAGCCCGCGACCTCGGTGCGAACGAGGTCCAACTCGACCAGATCGGTATCGACGTGACCAGAATCAACGCCCGCCTGCTCATCGCGGCGCTCGGCTCGCAGGTCGACCCCAAGGTCGCCCACGACTACGAGGACGCCGGCGACGCCATCCGACGCGGCGACATCTCGGTGATGGGCGGCGTCATGCCCGGCCAGACCACCGACGCCGTCGCGGCCGCGCTCGCCGAGTACGTCGACGCCGACCTGCTCGTCTACGCGACCAGCGTCGACGGCGTCTTCAGCGCCGACCCGAACAGCGACCCCGACGCGACGAAGTTCGAGGAGATGACCGCAACGGAACTCGTCGACGTCATCGGCGACATCGAGATGAACGCCGGGTCGTCCGCCCCGGTCGACCTCCTCGCCGCGAAGCTCATCGAGCGCGCGAAGATGCGCACCATCGTCCTCGACGGCACGGACCCCGACCGCATCACGCCGGCGGTCCTCCGCGGCGAACACACGGGCACCGACATCATCCCCGAGGGCGGCGACGAACCGACCTACTGGGCCCCCTAAGATGACGACCGACGACCTCTCCCGCGGCGACGCCCCCGCCGCGGACGCGACCGACGGCGACGGCGACGCGGACGCCAACCACCACGGCTTCTGGGCCGACGAAGTCGCCGACGAAATCGAGGCCCGCGACCCCGACGAACCGGTCGTCGTCAAGGGCGGCGTCTCTCCGTCCGGCGTGGCCCACCTCGGCAACTTCAACGAAATTATGCGCGGCTACTTCGTCGCCGAGGTGCTCCGCGAGCGCGGCCACGAGGTCCGGCAGGTGTTCACCAGCGACGACAAGGACCCCCTCCGGAAGCTCCCGCGAAAGCTCGCGGACGCCGACGGCGACATCGTCGGTCTCGGCGAGGTCGACGCCGGCGCGCTCGGCCGCAACCTCGGCAAGCCGTACACGTCGATTCCGGACCCGTTCGGCGAGGCCGAGTCGTACGCGGCGCACTTCGCGGCGCTCCTGAAGGCCGACGCCGACCGCCTCGGCGTCCCGGTGGAGATGATTTCCAACACCGAACTGTACGACAACGGCGACTTCGACCCCGTGGTCGAACACGTCCTCGAACACGCCGACACCGCCCGCGAGGTGCTGGGCGAGTACCAGTCGAAGGTCGACGAGGACTACGTCCCCTTCAACCCCGTCTGCGCCGAGTGCGGCAAAATCACGGAGACGGTCACGGATATCGACCTCGACGCCGGCACCGTCGACTACGTCTGTACCGACATGACCGTCGGCGACAACACCATCGACGGCTGCGGCCACGAGGGGACCGCGACGTTCCGCGAGGGCAAACTGCCGTGGCGCTTCGAGTGGCCCGGCCAGTGGCAGGTCCTCGGCGTCGACTTCGAGCCGTTCGGCAAGGACCACGCCGAGGGCTCGTGGCCCTCCGGCAAGGACATCGCCGAGAACGTCCTCGGCATCGAGCCGCCGGTACCGATGGTGTACGAGTGGTTCACGCTCAACGGCGAGGCGCTGTCGTCGTCCGCCGGCAACATCGTCACCGTCGCGGAGATGCTCGACCTGCTCGAACCCGAGGTGCTCCGGTACTTCTTCGCGCTCAACCCGCGGAAGGCCCGCGACCTCGACCTCACGCGACTCGACCAGCTCGTGGACGACTTCGACCGCTTCGAGCGCGCCTACTTCGGCGAGGTCGACGACGAGAGCCTGACTCGCTTCGCCGAGCGCGCCTACCCGTTCGTCGTCGACGAGGTCCGCGAGGACCGGATTCGACTCCCGTACACGTTCGCGGCCGTCCTCGGTATGACCGACGACGAGGACCTGCGCGTCAAGATGGCTCGCAACGAGGGCTTCTTCGACGAGGACACCCCCGACGAGGTGGTCGAGGAGGCGCTCGGTCGGGTCGAACGCGCCCGCCGCTGGGCCGAGAAGATGGACAACCAGTACAACTACCGCCTGCAGGTCGAACTCCCCGAGTTCGACTTCGAGCCCGCGGTCGAGGCCGCCCTCGACGACCTCGCGGACTTCGTCGCCGAGGGCCACGACGGCGAGGCGATTCAGGGCGAAATCTACGAGACGGCGCGCCGCCACGACATCGAGATGGGCGACTTCTTCGCCGCCGGCTACCGCCTGTTCTTCGACGCCGAACAGGGGCCGCGACTCGGCGAGTTCCTCGGCGAGCTAGAGCGCGACTTCGTCGTCACGCGACTCCGCCGCGAGGACTGACCTCGCCCGACCCGCGCTTCGCTGTTTGCGGTTCGATTCTCACGCTCGACGACCCGCGAGCAGCGCCACCGCACCGAGCCCCGCGACCGCGAGCGCGCCGAGACCCGCGCCGAAGCCGGGGATGCCGGTGTCGGTCGTCGACGCTGAGGTGGTCGACGGCGTCGTGTCACCGACGACGACGCCCTCGCGTTCCGCGAGTTCGGTCGATTCGTTGCGGACCGTGACGGAGAACGTCGAGCCCGGCGGAATCTCCGAGAAGTCCAGCGTCGCCGAGAAGTTCCCGCCGTCGCCGACGACGGCCTCGCTCGTCTTGAGGAACCGCGGGCTCGTGTCGCCGGTCGACTGGACGCGGACCGAGAGCGTCGTCCCCGCTTCGAGGTCGCTCGTCCCGGTGATGGTCGCGGCTTCGCTCTGTGCGACGGTCACGTTCCCGTCGTCTGTTGCGAGCGACACCGACGAGGTGTTCTGTGCTTCGACTGCGGTCGCACCGCCGACGAGCGCGGCACAGACGACGGCGGCGACCACGAACCAACGGAAGCGGACGTGCGCGAACATTCCGCGTAGTACTACTCGAATCCGCGGAAAATAGTTACCCGAATGTCAAATAGCTCTTTGAGTCACCGACGATGCGCGGGCCGCGACTCGGGCTTCGACCCCGCTCAGTTCTCCTCGATGGCGTCAATCACGACCGCGCCGACGACGGCGAGACGCGGGTCGATTCGCTCGCGGTCCACGTCCACGGTGTACTTGTCCCGGAGGGAGAACTGCTCGCTCACCGCGCCGACCGGTTCGCTGGTCGCGTCCTCGATGCGATACGAGAAGGGGATAAGCGTCGTGAGGAGCCGTCTGGCGACCGCCATCGGGACGTTGTCCTCGACGATTCGACCCACGACTGAGCCACCGGGGCCGAGCAGTTGGTAGGTGTGTTTGGCGAACGAGAACGCGCCGCGTTTGACCGCGCCGACGCGCTCGCCGGTCCGACTGTCCACGATGTCGTAGGCGGCCGACACGTCGAGGACGCTGTCTGCCTTGACGCGGAAGCGCTCCTCGCCGGAGTCGTGGTCGTTCAGCCGAAAGTCCTCTTTCAGCTTGAACTTCTTTTGCTTCGCCGAGAGGATGGGTTCGTCGCCCTCGTAGACGACGTACTTGTTGCTGATAGATACCTTCTGTCGGACCTCGTAGCGGGAACTGTCGAACACGGTTCCCGATGGTCGCCGGGGTGGCTAAAACCCTTCTGGGGGACGACTTATGTCCCCGACGTGCGTACGGAGAGACGGGCTCGTTCCCCCGCGAACGACGCCTACCGCGGCCTCGCCGCACACAGTTCACATGTCTCTCATTGACTTCATCCGGTCCGTGGAGGAATCGCAAGACGAATTCGACGTCGAACTGGAGGAGTTCGACGCCGACTCCGAGCAGGCGACCGTCGACGACGAGTCCTCGGGCGGCCGCTCGTACGGCCGTCTGCTCCTCGTCGCCCTGCTCCTCGTGGGCGTCGCCTACGCCGTCTCGCGGCTCCGCTCGTCGTCCGGCGACTCCTTCACCGAAATCGCGCTCGCCGACGACCCGACCGAGGAAGACTCGGCGGCCGACGACGAGGCCGACGCGGACGACGAAGACGCCACGGTCACCGTCGAACACGACCCCGAAGACGAGACGGCAGACGACGGGTCCGACGACGAGACTGACGAGGCGGCCGACGAGGAGACCGACGCGGACGACGACGGCGCGGTCGAAGTCGAAATCGAGTCGCCCGGCGACGACGGCGACGACGAGGAGTAACCCGACGCTCTCCCGCGGGTCGGGTTCGGTTGCGGTCGTCGTTCGCGACCGCCAACGCCCGCTCGCGGCCGTCGAACGCGGTACCGTGACCCGAACGGTGGTACCGTAACCCGAACGCCTTTTGGCGCGCGCCGCTTCCCTTCGGGCGATGAACACGCTGCTTTGGGTTCTCGCCGGCTTCATCGCCTACTCTCTCCTCGCGGCGCTGTTGCGTGCTCGCGGTATCCTCCCCGAGTACGTCCGCGTCCAAGGTCCGCTCACGACGGTCCACACCCGTCGCGGCCGCGAACTCCTCGACAGACTCGCCGCCCCCAAGCGGTTCTGGCGAGCGTGGAGTAACATCGGCCTCGGTATCGCTCTCGTCATCATGGTCGGGACGTTCCTCCTCCTCGTCTACCAGGCGGTCGTCATCCTCCAGAACCCGCCCGCCCCGACGCAGGTGAACCAGCCGCAGAACTTCCTCGTCATCCCCGGCGTCAACGACTTCCTCCCGCTTTCGGTCGCGCCGGAGATTCTCTTTGGCCTCCTCGTCGGCCTCGTCGTCCACGAGGGCGGCCACGGCATCCTCAGCCGCGTCGAGGGCATCGACGTGGAATCGATGGGCATCGTCCTCCTGACGATACTCCCCATCGGGGCGTTCGTCGAACCCTCCGAGGAGAGCCAGCGCCGCGCCGACCGCGGCGGGAAGTCGCGGATGTTCGCCGCCGGCGTGACGAACAACTTCGCCGTCACGCTCGTCGCGTTCGCCCTGCTTTTCGGCCCAGTCATCGGCTCTATCTCGGTCGCGCCGGGCGTCGCCGTCTCAGGCGCGTACGCCGGCTCGCCGGCCGACGTGGCGGGTATCTCGGGCGGTGACCGCGTGACCGCCATCGAGGGCACGCCGGTCAACACGACGCAGGAACTCGACGCCGCGCTCCTCGCGACCGACGCGGGGACGGTGTCCGTCGAACTCGACGGCGAGCGGACCGTCTCGGTCACGCGCGAACTCGTCGTCGCCGGCTCCGTCGAAGGCAACCCCGCGAACTTGACCGTCGAGTCCGGGAGCGACCCGATTCGCGTGACCGCGGTCAACGGGACCGCCGTCTCGACGCGCGCCGACTTCGAGTCCGCCGTCGGCGACTCGCGGTTCGCCCGCCTCGACACCTCCGCCGGGGAGCGCACTATCCCGGTCGGTGCCTACATCACGAACGTCGCCGAGGACGGCCCGCTGTACAACGCGACCGGGACGACCCAACCCCTCATCGTCTCGTCGTTCAACGGCGAGCGAATCACCTCCTCGACGGAACTGCAGGAGGCGCTCGACCGGACCGACCCCGACCAGACCGTCCCCGTCGAAGTCTACCGCGACGGCGGCTTCGAGACGGTGCAGGTGACGCTCGGCGAGAACCCGCAGGACGGAAACGGGTTCCTCGGCGTCAACATCTTCCAGGGGACGAGCGGCCTGCTCCTGACCGACTTCGGCACGCAGGAGTACCCCGCGGGGACGTACCTCTCGCTTCTCGGCGGCGACGGCGGCGACGGTGGCGGCCTCGGCAGCGCCTTCGCCGGGTCGCCCCTGCAACTCGTCTACGTGTCGCTGCTTTTGCCCCTCGCGTCGGTCGTCCTCGGGATTCCGAACTTCCCCGGCTTCACCGGGCAGGTCATCAACTTCTATCAGGTCGGCGGCCCGCTCGGCTTCCTCGGCGGCGGCGTCTTCATCGTCGCCAACGTCCTGTTCTGGACGGCGTGGATTAACCTCCAACTGGGGCTTTTCAACTGCATCCCCGGCTACCCGCTCGACGGCGGTCGCATCCTGCGGACCTCGACCGAGGCCGTGGTCTCGCGGCTCCCGGTCGACGACCCCCACACCGTCGTCCGGACCATCACGACCTCGATCGGGCTCACGATGCTCGCGTCGCTCGTGCTCATGATATTCGGACCGACGCTCCTCGGCTGAGCGTCCCGGTCGCTCCCGCCGGGACCGACTCGCCTCTCTTCGACGGTTCTCGAACCGCGAAAACGACTCGCAACTTCAATACCGGATGACTCCCTAGGCCACGGTATGGTAGAGGCCCCACAGACCGACGAGGGCTGGTTCGCGCTGCACGACTTCCGAACCGTCGACTGGGACGCGTGGCGTGACGCGCCCGAACACGAGCGCCGCCGCGCAATCGAGGAGGGCGTCGCGTACCTCGACGCCCACGAGGCGGTCGAGGACGCCGAGGCGGGCGTGTCAGCCGTCTTCTCCGTCCTCGGACACAAGGCGGACTTCGTGGTCGTCCACTTCCGGCCGACGCTCGACGACATCTCCCGCGCCGAGCGGCAGTTCGAGCGGACCGCGCTCGCGGCCTTCACCGAACAGCCGACCTCCTACGTCTCCGTCACCGAGGTGTCCGGCTACGTCTCGGACGACTACTTCGAGGGCAACGAGGAGGACATCGACACCGGCCTGCTCCGCTATATCGAGGGCAAGCTCAAGCCCGACATCCCGGAGGACACCTACATGTCCTTCTACCCGATGTCGAAGCGCCGCGGCGAGGAGCACAACTGGTACGACCTCTCGTTCGACGAGCGCCGCGACCTGATGTCCACCCACGGCGACACCGGTCGGAAGTACGCCGGGAAAATCAAGCAGGTCATCGCATCTTCGGTCGGCTTCGACGACTACGAATGGGGCGTCACGCTGTTCGGCGACGACCCGACCGACATCAAGGACATCGTCTACGAGATGCGCTTCGACGAGGTCTCCTCGAAGTACGGCGAGTTCGGCCAGTTCTACGTCGGCCGGCGCTTCCCGCCGTCGGACCTCGGCGCGTTCCTCGCGGGCGACGGCGTCCCGACGAGCGAGTTCGGCGACGAGTCCCACCACGGTGCGCACGCACACGGCGAGGGCGGACACCACGGCGGTGACGGCCACCATCACGGAGAGGGCGGTCATCACCACGGCGAGGGTGACGACGGTCACCATCACGGCGAAGGCGACGACGGCGGCCACCACCACGGTGACGACGGGGGTGACGAAGCCGACGACGAGGACATTCGCGGTCAGCTCGAAGACCTGAACATCTACGCCGGCAAGCCCCACGGCGAGGACGTGTACGCGACGGTCCTCTACTCCGAGGCCGACGCCGACGAACTGTTCGACGAGGTCGAGGGCCTCCGCGGCAACTTCGACCACTACCCGACGCACGTCAAGACGGCGGTCTACGAGGCCAACGAGCGCGGCCGGGTCGCCGTCGTCTCCATCTGGGAGACGGCGTCGGCCGCCGAGACCGCCGCGGGATTCCTCTCGGAGCTTCCCGGCATCGTCGAGCGCGCCGGCGAGGAGTCCGGCTTCGGCACGATGGGGATGTTCTACACCGTCAAGTCCGAACACCGCGGGGACTTCGTCGAGAAGTTCGGCACCGTCGGCGGCCTCCTCGAAGAGATGGACGGCCACTTCGACACGGACCTGATGGTCAACGTCGAGGACGAAGACGACATGTTCATCGCCAGCCAGTGGCGCTCGCAGGACGACGCCATGGAGTTCTTCCGCTCCGACGCGTTCCGCGACACGGTCCAGTGGGGTCGCGACGTGCTCGCGGACCGCCCGCGACACGTGTTCTTAGCGTAACTTCGCGACCATCGGGAGCGGGGTGAGGAACCCCCATGCGGGGGTGACGCACCCTTTCGGTCCAGATTTTGCCAGCGAGCGGAGCGAGCGCAGGAAACGGTGGCGTGTACGTGCTCACAGACCGCCCGCGACACGCGTTCCTCGCGTAACGCGGTCGAAAATCAGACGCGGCTTTTTCTACGCGAGCGCGGCGCGAACGTCTCGGAGCTTCGGGCGGACCTTGTCGGTGCCGACGCTGTACGCGAAGTACAGCGCCACCGCGCCCATCACGACCGCCCACGCGGCGATTTCGACGTTACCCTGTTCGAAGGTGACGAACGCGAAGCGCTCGATGTACGCGCCGGCGAGAGAGAGCCCCGCGCTCCCGAGACTGAAGACGAGGAGTTCGAGGAGGTCCGGCAGGAGTTCGACGACTGAAGTACGCATGCTCGTCCCAAACCCAGTCGAGCGTTGTGGCTCTTTTGGTCTCGGACCCCCCAATTCGGCCGCGAGCCACGCTCCGACACCGTCACCGGTAGCCGGAATCATCCCGAAACCAGGCCGACTACCGGCCCGTCAGTTCCGCTCGAAGGCTCGCTCTCGCCCGTCGCCGGAGGTCGATTGCGACTCCGACCCGGCGACGTAGCGCTCGGTCTCGACCAGTTTGTCGAGGCGGCGCTCGAACTCCTCGTCGGAGAGGTCACCGGCGGCGTAACGCTCCCGCAGGCGCTCGATGGCCGACTCGTCATCGACGGGGTCGTAGGCCTCTCGGTCCGTCCTCCGCGCCCACTCGTCTTCGCCGTCGGACTCGCCGCCGAAGCAACGCAGGACGCGCCGTCCGCCGTAGGCCAACACCGCCGTCGACGGGGCGACGGCGAGAAACCAGACGACCGCGAGGTGCGCTTCGAGTCCCACCATCAGCGCGATGAGCATCATCCACACGCCGGTGACCACGCCCAGTAGTGGTGGGTTCTGAGCGACGACGCGGGCCTCGCGGGAGAGTGCCGAACCGAATCGTTCGAGGACCATCGGTCGAACGTGTCTCTCGAAATACAAAAAACCGCGTCCGGTCGGGGTTGATTAGTCTCTGTTTCCGTTCTCGTTACCGCGTCCCGGACTGTCGTCGCTTCGTCCCGGGTTCTCGGCGGTGTCGCCGTCGGGGTCGCGCCGTCAGCGTCCGTCTCGGACGTATTTCGCGGCACCCACCACGCCGGTGAGGAGCGTCAGCGCTATCCAGCGGCCGGCGTCGTCGCCGCGTTTCTTGGCGTCGAGGCTGACCAGCCACGCGAGCGCGACGTGGGCGACCGCGGTGACGCCGAGGAGAGTCTTCAGGCGACCCATCAGGCTTCGTTGCGCGCGCCCTTCGCGACGCGCTTGTCGAGGCCGGCCGCGCGGATGTCCTCGCCGTCGACCGACGAGCGGAGCGCGTCCATGCCGTCGAAGCGGTCGATACCGAAGTTGTCCGCGTACAGCTCCTCGACGCGGGTCATCTCCTCGTCGGTGAGTTTCGGCACGTCGGAGGCCTTCGCCCACTCGTCGATGTCGTCTTTCGTGCGGAACGTCGGCGTGACGGCCGCGGTCTCGTCGTAGCCGAGGAGGTAGGCGATAGACGCCTGTGCCATCGTTCGCTCGCCGTCGCGTTCGAGGAAGCGGAGTTGTTCGAGCTTCTCCCAGCCCGTCTCGTACCACTCGTCGGGGCGGAAACCGCGGTGGTCGCCGGAGCCGAGTTCAGTCTCGGGGCGGACCTGCTCGTTCAGGAGGCCCGAGGAGTGCGGCACGCGGGCGATGAGGCTCGTCGAGGAACCGGTCTCGCGGATGGTGTCGAGGAAGTGGTTGCCCACGTCCTGCTCGAAGGCGTTCCAGACGATTTGGAGCGCGTCGAACTCCTCTTCGATGGCCATGTCGCCTTCGGCCAGCCAGCCGATGGAGGGGCCGAGCGCCCAGCCGGTGGCCTTGATGAGGCCCTCCTCTTTCAGTTCATCGAGGGCTTCGAGCACGTCGGGCGTGACCTCGTCGACGTTCGCGTTGTGGAGTTGCAGGAGGTCCACGTACTCCATGTCGAGGCGTTCGAGGCTCTTTTCGGTCGCCTCGCGGACCCACTCGCCGGTTATCTCCTTGGGGAGTTCGCCGTGGCCGGCCTGCGGGTTGTTGTAGAAGTCGTAGCCGATTTTGGTGGCGACGGTGACCTCGTCGCGGTAGTCGGCGAGCGCCTCGCCGACGACTTCCTCGGAGTGGCCGTGGCCGTACACGTCACCCGTGTCGAAGAAGTCGATGCCCCGGTCGATGGCGTGGTGGAGCATCTCGATGGAGTCCTCGTCCGAGCGGTCGCCCCACCAGTCGGTCCCGACGACCCACGCACCGAAGCCGACCTCGCTGACTTCGATTCCGGAGGTGCCGAGTTCGCGGTAGTGCATGCCCGGCCCTACGAATTGGGGCGACTTATTGGGTGTGTTTTGTTTTCGTCTCGTGGGAATCCCGACGCGAACGGCGTTCGCGTCCCGCGGTCGCCCTCTGGATGCTGTGTGTATTTGCTCGCTACCGAGTGAATCCGCAGATTCATGCACGGTGATGTCGAACCACATCTGCAATGGACGTGATTCCGGTTCGAGTCGGATTTCTCTTCGCGGCCGAACTCACGGAGGAACAGCGAGTGGCGTTCGAGTGGGCCGAGTCGATAGCGAGCGTCGAAACAATCTCTCTCGACGCCGTCGCAACCGGGGAGACCGACCTTTCCGAGTTCGACGTGCTGTGGTGGCACTCTGACCGCCACGTCGACGCCGACCTGCGTGCCCTCGCGGCCGAGTGTGTGCCCGCACTAGACGCGTACCTCGGTGACGGCGGCGGACTCCTCCTGACGCTCAACGCCCTCTCGGCGGTCGACGCGCTCGGAATCGATTCCGTCGCGCCCGACGCGGTCGGGACCGAGAACTCGCCGCACCCGACCGGACTACTGACGAAGTCCATCCACGCGGACCACCCGCTTTTCGACGGGTTCGACACGCTCGGCGTCCACCTTCAACCGCCAGAAGCGCCGCGCCCATTCGCCCGGTACGAACACGTCCTCCCCGAGAACGGGCAGGTTCTCGCCAGCACGCTCCACGGCGACGACTTCCTCGTCGCGCTCAAGTCCGTCGTCGCGTGGGACCGCGGCGCGGGTGCGGGCGCGGTCTACGGTATCGGTGCCGAAGTCTCCTTTCTCACCCACCACGGCAACGACTTCGAGACGATGGGCGCGAACGAGCACCTCCTCCGCAACGCGCTCGCGGTCCTCGGCGGCCCCGCCCACCGCAGACCGTCGTTTACCGACCGCCCCGCCGACGCCGAGGGATTCGCCGCGATGCGCGAGCGACTCGGCGACGACCATCACCGCCCCCGGTACCATCTCGCCGGCCCCGCAAACTGGCTGAACGACCCGAACGGCGTCATCCAGTACGACGGGACCTACCACCTGTTCTACCAGTACAACCCCGGCGGGCCGTTCCACGGGTCGATTCACTGGGGCCACGCCACCAGCGAGGACCTTCTGCACTGGGTGGACCAACCGGTCGCGCTCGCACCTGACCAGGACGGCCCGGACCGCGACGGCTGTTGGTCCGGGTGCGCCGTCGTCGACGACGAGGGCGTGCCGACGATTATCTACACGGGCGGCCGCGACCACCACCAGCTTCCCTGTCTGGCAACGACGAGCGACCCGCTGCTCCGGTCGTGGGACAAAGCGTCCGACAACCCCGTCATCGAGTCGGCCCCGGATGACCTCGACATCCTCGGGACCGACGATTGGGCCGCGGAGTTCCGCGACCACGCCGTCTGGAAGGTCGGCGACGACTGGTACCAGCTCATCGGCTCCGCACTCGCAGGGGTCGGCGGCGTCGCGCTCCTCTACCGCTCACCGGACTTGCGGGAGTGGGAGTACGTCGGTCCGCTCCTCTCCGGTACCGAGGGTCACGGAACCGTCTGGGAGTGCCCTGAACTCCTCGACTTCGGCGACCACCAACTGCTGCACGTCTCGAACTACGAGGACGTGCGCTACTTCGTCGGTACCGCCGACCTCGACGCGCCGGAGTTCGCGGTCGAACGCGAGGGACTGCTCGACTACGGTGACTTCTACGCCCCGCAGTCCACCGTTGCCGACGACGGTCGGGCGCTCGCGTGGGGATGGGTCAAAGAGACCCGCGGCGTCCACGCGCAGTGGGACGCCGGGTGGTCTGGACTGCTCTCGCTCCCGCGCGAACTCTCGGTGAACGCCGACGGCGAGTTCCGCCAGCGACCCGCCGGGGAACTCGCCGACCTCCGCGGCCGCCACGTCGGACTCGACGGCCGCGCACTCGGTGCCGGCGAGTACGCACCGCTCGACCTCTCGGGTAACGCCTACGAACTCGCCGTCGACGTCGCGGTCGAGGGTGACGCGACGTTCGAACTCGGACTGTTCGAGTCGCCGACGTTAGCCGAGCGAACCGTCCTCCGGTACGACGGCGACCGGGTCACGGTCGACCGCGAGCAGAGCACCCGGCCCCACGACGCAGACCGCGAGCCCCGCTCGATGCCCGTCGAAGGCGACTCGGTGTCGCTTCGCGTGTTCGTCGACTGTTCGGTCGTGGAGGTGTTCGCCGACGACCAGCGCTGTCTAACGACCCGGGTCTACCCGACGCGCGCGGACGCCGACGGCGTCTCGGTCGCGCTCCGACGCGGCGAGGGCGGCGGTCGGGTCGACGTCCGCTCGCTCGACGCGTGGGAACTGGACGCGACGTTCGAGGCGCGAAAACGAGCGTGACCGCCGCGTCCGTTCAGTAGCCGCCGCGGGTGGTGTCGCCGTTTCGCTCCCACCAGGGAGTCGGAAGTTCCTCGCGCGGTAGCGGCAGGTGTCCGTGGTCGAGCGTGTCGACGAGGTCGGTCTCGTCGCCGTCGAGGGCGACCCGGACGGTCGGCGCGAGCGTGCCACCGAACCGGCGCATCTGCCCTTCGGGAGGGAGGAGTCCCACGTCGTCGAGGCTCGGCCGGTCGTAGTCGAAGTAGTTGAAGAACGACGAGACGAGCAGGTCGTCGCCGTGGTCGTAGACGAGCCACGAGTACGCCTGGAAGGGCGCGCCTTTCGGGTTCGTGAGCACCATCCCGTGGCCGTTCAGGGGTTCGTAGTCGCCCGCGAGGTCGTCGGCGACGAAGCCGTAGAGCGCGTCGTAGCCCGTCAACTCGGGCGCGAAGGTGTGGACGTGGCTGGAAACGAACAGGTAGTACGTCCCGTCGCGGACGACGAGGTGCGGGCGCTCCAGTTCCTGATTGACGCAGACGGCGTCGAGAAGCGGCGGCCGGAGTTCGAAGTCGGTCGGGTCGCCGGTCGGCGAGTGGGCGATACCGACGCTGCCGTTGAACTCCTCCCAGACGGGGTCGTCGCACTCGCCGGCCCCCTCGGGGACGGGCGTGTTCGCCTCGAAGAGGAGGTACGTCTCGCCCGACACGGGGTCCTCGAAGAACCACGGGTCGCGGAAGGTGTATATCATCCCGCGCGACTGGTCCTCGCGCTCGTACCAGTCGCCGTCCGGCGTGAGGATGATTCGGTGGTCCCACGACCCTTCGATGCTGAACCCGGCGTCGTCAGTACGGACGGTACCACCCGTCGCCAGTGCGATACGTTGGGTGTAGGTTAGTTCCTCAGCGCCGTCCTCGCCCGCGGCGGTGTAGTAGAGATAGACGTCGCCGCCGTCTCCGTCAGGGTCGTACATCGCCGACCCGGCCCACTGCCGCTGACCGAACGCGCCGCCGTCGAAGACGACGCCGCCGGTGGTCCACTCCTCGCCGTCTCGGGAGTAGAAGTAGCGAATCGTCGCCACGTCGTGGCGCTTGCCCGGGAGGAGGTCCGACGACGACGTCAGCGAGAAGACGACGCGGTAGCCGTCGATTTCGGCGACGGAGCCGTCGCGGTTCCGGAGGAACCACGTATCCCAGATGTGCAGGTCTTCGTCCAGTCGTTCCTCGGGGGGGTAGATGACCGGCGCGACGTTCGAATCGTCGCGGCGGAGACGTTCGGCGTGCGCACGCGTCCACGCCGGCGTGTTACCTTCGAATTGTTCACTCATATTCTAGTTAACTTTGCCGTGGAGTATAGGTGTCACCCTTCGCGTGGTTTTTCGATCCGTTTCGACCCACTCCGAAGTTCGGAACCAGCCAGTATTGCCCGGAGGAGGCCTGACGCGGGGTTCGCACAACCGAATCCATTTGAATCTCGACGGCTTACGACGGTGCAATGACAAAGGTCCACGTTTCGCTTCCGGAGGACGCCGAGGACGGCCTGCGGGCGTTCATCGACGAGGTCGACGGTCGGCTCGCCTCGGACGAAGACACCTGCACGGTCGTTCGGGACACCCTCATCGACCTGTTCGGCGACCGCGAGGCGTGGGAGCGCTGGCAGAACGGCAAGCCCGTCTCGCCCGCCACCCGGGTCCGACTGCAGGGGTACGACCCCTGTAACGCGACGCTCGAAGCCGAGTACTACGCCGAGAAAGACGAGGAGAAGTTCAAGCGCTCGAAGCATCTCCAGTGGCTCTGGCGGCAGTTCGACGCGACGCCGATGGCCGACAACGTCGCCTTCGCCCTCCGGTTCCGACAGATGCTGGCCAACCACCTCTTCGAGGAGGCGGGCGACAACCTCCGCATCTTCAAGGGCGTCACCTTCTCGTACGGCCACAACATCTCCGTCGGCGACAACACGGTCATCCACGACGACGTACACCTCGACGACCGCGGGAAACTCACTATCGGCGACCGCGTCTCCATCTCCGACAGCGCCCACATCTACAGCCACTCCCACGACACCGTCGACCAGACCGAGGTCAGAAACTACCACACGACCATCGGCGACGACGCGCGCGTCACCTACGACGCGATGGTGAACGCCGGCGTCTCGGTCGGCGAGAACGCCATCGTCGGGGCTCGGTCGGTCGTGCAGGGCGACGTGCCCGCCCACCACATCGCGGTCGGTTCCCCCGCGAAGAGCGTGAAAGTAAAGCCCGGCTTCGAGGAGGTCGCCGAACCGCTCGACGCCGGCGGCGAGCGCCGCGCCGACGAGCGCGAGATTCCCTACGAACTCCCCGACGACATCGAGGCCTTCGACGAGTTCGACCGCGACCTCGACGGACCGGTGGCCTCCCACCGGCGCGAGTAACCCCTTTCGACGCGAAGCCGCCGTGGCGGCATCGCCCGCGACCACCGCCGAGAGCGTCAGCAGACCCGTTCGACCGAAGAACCGATATAGCATGCTAACGTAAGTCAATGTGTGATGGACGTCTGGGGTTGGATCGTCGTCTACGCCCTCGGGTTGACCCTGCTCCAGCTCCTGGTCTATCGGTACCTCGTCAACGGCGGTGAGCCGACGATGGGTGAGGGGTCCGGTCGGGACTCCGCCCGGACGGACCGCTACGCCCACCCCGAAATCGCGGCGTCGTTCGACGACGGCTCGCAGGCCGGCGTGCAGACGACGCCGACGGGCGAGCGCATCTGCCCGAACTGTGGAGTCGAAAACGAGGCCGATACCACCTTCGACCTCTGCTGGAACTGCACCCGGCGGCTCCGGTGACGACTCGCGGCCGAGCCCGTTTTACCAGCCCTCGACTAACTACGCGTATCATGGCCGACGACGACGAACTCCACGGCGAAATCGACGCGCTGGCCCGCGACATCGAGCGGGCGATTCTCGAATTCGACTCGGCCCTCGAACGCCACGCGATGATTCGGCAGACCGCCCGCGAGCCGGTGTTCCGCTCGGAGTCCCCGGAGTTCGACGACGTACAGAACCTGTTTTTCTGAGTCGGCGAGGCGGACTCTCCTTCGAAGACGGGATTTTGTGCGTCGACCGGGAGTGCCGCGAGTGAAACGAGCGGCACGTTGGCGAGATAGTTTCTCGCCAGAACTGAGCAAACCGACTGTTTGCGAAGGTCGGTCGGTAAACGACCGTAGGGAGTACCGTGAGTGAAACGAACGGTACGTCGGTGAGATAGCGTCTCACCGGAAGCGAGCCGACCGGGAATTGAACCTCACTCGCAACGCTCCGCGTTGCTCGCTGCTTCAATTCCCTCGGGTCGCATACACACTCGACAGGGACGAGCAACACGCTTCGCGGTTGCTCGTCGGTTGTCTCGGTAGAAATGCGCCGACCGGGAATTGAACCTGAGCCAGACGTTCCTCCTCGCGTTGCTCGTCGGCTGCGACTGGCCGGGTTCAGATTCCCTGCGCATTTCGTCTCACTACGTTCGACAGAAATGCGCCGACCGGGAATTGAACCTCACTCGCAACGCTCCGCGTTGCTCGCTGCTTCAATTCCCTCGGGTCGCATCTTTTCACTCCATGGACTCGGAGCCTCTCGGCTCCTCGTCTGGTTCCGTTCAGAAGATGCGCCGACCGGGAATTGAACCCGGGCTCCGAGCTTGGGAAGCTCGTGTCCTACCACTGGACCATCGGCGCGCTGTGCTCTGCTTGCGCCCCTGACTCGACCTCGCTCCGCTCGGTCGACCATCGGCGCTCACATTCGTTCGCCCCGTGGCTGACTTCACTTCGTTCAGTCACCCATCGGCGCGCTGTGCTCCGCTTCGAACCGCCTTCCGAAGCAAAAATTCGTAGACTGCGGGGGCACTTGAACGTAGCGCTTCACCCCATCACAGGCCCGCGAAAACTGGACGGCCGTCCATTGTTTTCGCGTGACACGTGACTATTTGGGCCCCCGGTTCCAACCGGGGCCCATGACATCCGTCGACGTTCTCTCGGAGGACGCCCCGTTCGACCTCCTGTTCTCCGACGAGGAACTCGAAGCACACCGCGAACACATCACGACCTTCATCGAAGACACCGTCGAGGCCGCCGGTGCCGACGGGGCCGTCCTCGGCCTGTCCGGGGGTATCGACTCGACGCTCACCGCCTTCCTCGCCGTCGAGGCGCTCGGGAAAGAGAACCTCCACGGCCTCGTCATGCCGAGCGTGGCGAACGCCGAAGACATGATGAGCGACGCCGAGGGCGTCGCCGAAATGCTGGGAATCGAGTACGACGTGGTCGAGATTCAGCCCATCGCGGAGACGTTCTTCGACACGTTCCCCGAGGCGGCCGACGACCGCATGGCCGCCGGAAACGTCTACGTCCGCACGCGGGCGGTGCTCAACTACTTCGTCGCCAACCACGAGAACCGCATCGTGCTCGGGACGGGCAACCGCGCCGAGGCGATGACCGGCTACTTCACGAAGTACGGCGACCAGGCGGTCGACTGCAACCCCATCGGGAACCTCTACAAACAGCAGGTCCGCCAACTGGCCGCCCACGTCGGCGTCCCGGAGGAACTCGTGTTGCAGACGCCCTCTGCCGAGATGTGGTCCGGTCAGACCGACGAGGGCGAACTCGGCCTCACCTACGACGCGCTCGACGCGATTCTCGCGCTCCACGTGGACGGCCCGCTCTCGAAGTCCGCGACGGTCCGCCACCTCGGCGTGACCGAAGAGCAGGTCGACCGCGTGGTCAGCCTCGTCGAGGGCAGCGCCCACAAGCGGTCGATGCCCCCCGCGCCGTCGGCGCTCGACGTGTAGGCCGCCGCGGGCCCGCAGTCCCGCCCGCAGAATTCACTTTTCGCGCGACGCCGCGATGTCGTCGACGTTCGCCCGATGAAGCTCCGCGAAGCCGGCGGCTTCCCGTTCGAGTCGCGCCTCCCGGCCGTCGCGGTCGCGCAGTCGCTCCTTGATGATTCGGAGCGACCGGTGATCGTTGTCGGCCATCGAGCCCGCGACCTCGCGCGGGTCGTCGACGATTCGGGAGACGAGACCCATCCGAAGGGCTTCGTCGGCGTCGACGACGCGCCCCGAAAGCGAGAATTCGAGGGCGTGGCCCTCGCCGACGACGCGCGGGAGGCGGACTGTCCCGCCCCACGCGCCGAACAGGCCGAGTCGGACGCCCGGTTCGCCGAGGGTCGCCCGCGGGGTGGCCACCCGCACGTCGCAGGCGAGCGCGAGTTCGACGCCGCCGCCGCGGGCCGCCCCGTCGATGCCGGCGACCACGACCGATTCGGCGGTTTCGATGGCGTCGGCGACGCGTTGGCCGTGTTTTGCGAACGCTTCCGGGTCGTCGAGGTCGGCGACGCTGTCGAGGTCCGCGCCGGCGCAGAACGCCGGGCCGTTCCCTCGGAGGAGGACGACCGGCGCGTCGGCCTCGACGACAGCGGCTTCGAGGGCGTCGAGGTCGGTCGGTCTGAGGGCGTTCCGTCGCGCCGGGCGGTCGATGGTCACGACCCGGAGGTCGCCGTCGTCCGTCGTCCGTATCATACGCCCGTTGTGCCGTGGTTTTCCAAAGGTCTTTGCCCTCCCAACCGTAAGTCTCGGCCGATGGACGACGCCGTGCGAGCCCGCGAGGCCGCGCGCGAGGCCCTCTCCGACATCGAGCCCGAGGCCCTCCGCGCGGCGCTGGACGAACGCCTCGACGCCGCCTCCTTGACGCCGGCAGTGCTCACGTTCGTGAGCGCGCGGGCCGTCGAACCGAAGGTCGACCTGAACGGGCTGGCCTCCCGCGCGGCCGGAGTGCAACTCATCTACGAGGGCCTCCGGCTCACCCGGTCGCTCGCCCACGACGAGCCGTGGTCGCATCTCGACACCCCCGAGGAGGACACCGACGCCGACCTCGACATCCTCGCGGCGGACGTGCTCGTCTCGCGCGGCTTCTATCTCCTCGCCCGGACCGAGGCCGCCGACCACGCCGTCGAGACGGTCCGCGCCTTCGGCCGCGACCAGACCCGTCGCCGCTCGGTCGCCGAGTCGGAGCGCCCCGACCTTGACGGCGAACTCGAAGTGAACATCTGCACGCTCGCCGTCGTCGCTGGCACCACGGCCGTCGGCTCGGCCCCGCCGACCGCGCTCGTGGAGTACGCCGCCGGACTGGCGGACACCCACGACGGCGACTTCCCCCCGGCCGACGAGACCGTCTCCGAGGGCACTGTCGAGCGCATCGCGGCCCTCTACCGAGGCGGTGGTGGCGACGACGCGGTCACCTCCGCGGCGGACCGCTAATCGACATACGCTACCACGGTTCCGGGTCGGTTCGAATCGAAACCCCTAAAGAGTAACCCGGACAACCAAGGAATGCCTGCCTGGGTAGCTTAGCGGTAAAGCGCGTCCTTGGTAAGGACGAGACCCCGGGTTCAAATCCCGGCCTAGGCTCTTCTCGAAATTCAACTGTCGAGAGAGGCGTCTCGTCGCCGAGCGGTTGCTGGATTCCGGTCGAAACTGACCCGCCCCGCTCGCACGCTCATTCCTCCCAGTCCCACCACTCCCCACGACTCTCAGAACCCAACACGTTCGCCTTCGAATACCGCTCAGCCTCGTCCTCGGCCAACACCGTCGTCCACGAAACCCGCTCGCTTTCCGCACCCGGTCCTCGACTGTCGTACTCCGCGTATTCGACCGTCTGCTCGGCTTCCGGGCGCGACCAGTTGTGCCACCCGTCGGGGAGGACGTGCGAGTCCATCCGCGTGCGAATAAACGCGGTTCGGGCGTGATTCCGCCACGGGCGGCCCAGATACACCTCGGACACGTCAGAGTCGGCGGTCAGTTCGCAGTCGAGAAAGACGAATCCGAAGGGCTCGTTCTCCGGCGTGGAGGCCGCCGTCACGTACGAGTCGGCTTTCGAGTGGACGCGGCAGTCCTCGAAGACGGCGGTCGCACCGCCGAAGACGAAGTCGGTCGTCCCCTCGACGTAGCACTCGGAGAAGTACTGGCGCGCACCTTCGCCGGCGGTGTAGACGGTGTCTTGGTGGCCGAGGAAGCGACAGTTCTCGAAGACGGCGCGGTCGGCGTCGACGTGGAGCGAAACGGCCTGTCCGACCGGGCCGGCGCTGTTCTCGACGGTCAGGTCGCGGGCGCGGAAGTCGTTGCCGCGGACCTTCAGCGTGTAAGTGAAGAAGGTGCTGTTGCGCCCGCGGTCGATTTTCTCGAAGTGGTCGTCGTGGGTGATGACCGTCTCCTCAGCGCTCTCGCCGACGAGGGTGATGTCGGGGTTCCACGCGTGGACTTCGACTTTCTCGTCGTACACGCCCGCTCGGACGAGGATTCGGATTCGGTCCGGCGGGAACGACTTCGCGCCGTCGATGGCGGCCTGAATCGTCTCGTAGTCGCCGCTGCCGTCCTTGGCGACGACGTAGTCGTAGTCGCCGGAGTCGTCGGAACCGCGGGCATTCTCCGGGTCGTCAGACTCGTCAGCGTCGTCGCCGTCGTCAGCGTCCCCGAGAGTTCCGACCGCCCCGGCGGCGACGCCGAGACAGCCGACCGCAACTGCGAGAGACGTGAGTAATGCGAGCATGGGTCGTACCTCCCTCCCCGACGCTATACGCTTGGGGGATACCGGTGGAACTCACGGCGGCGCGGGGTGCGGTTTCACCACGTCACCTCGAATTCGCGCCACACCGTCACGAACGACCACGATAAACATTTACACGCACGCGGTGTCGCCTGAGCCATGTCACGGTTCTCGATTCGGACCGCCCCGACTCGTCTCCGGTGGGCGCTCTGGGCGCTCTTGGCGACGGGCTTTCTCCTCGTCAGTTTCCACCGCGTGACCTCGGCGGTTCTCGCCGACGACCTCGCGCGGGCGTTCGACACGACCGGCGCGGAACTCGGCATGCTCCACGCCTCCTTTTTCTACATCTACGCCGGCCTGCAGTTGCCGGCGGGCATCCTCGTAGACCGCGCGGGGTCGCGCCGGGTCGCCGCCGGCGGCCTGGCCGTGATGGCGTTCGGCGTCTTCGGCTTCGCGCTCGCGCCGACCTACGGGGTGGCGTTCGCCTCGCGGGCGCTCCTCGGCCTCGGCGGGAGCGTCCTCTACACGGCGACGCTCCGGTTCCTCGCCAACTGGTACCGACCGGACGAGTTCGCCACGATGACCGGGTGGACCGTCGCCGCGGCGGGGATGGGCGGCGTGCTCGCGACGACGCCGCTCGCGGTCGCAATCGACGCGGTCGGCTGGCGGTCTGTCCTCCTCGCGGTCGGCGTCGGCGGCGTCGGCCTCGCGGTCGTGACGTTCTTCGCCGTCCGCGATCGGCCGCGGGACGCCGGGTTCGACCCCCTCGACGGCGTCCGTCCGCCCGCCTCGTCGGTCGAACTCGCGACGGTCGTCGAGAACACGAGACGCGTCCTCCGCGAGGGCGAGACGTGGCTGATGGGGACGATGCTGTTTCTCGTCTTGGGCACGAACTTCACCGTCACCGGCCTGTGGGGCGTGCCCTACATCGCCGACCTCTACGACGTGTCGGTCCGCACGGCCTCGCTTTTCGTCTTCGTCGGCAACGTCGGCTTCCTCCTCGGGTCGCCCGTGCTCGGGACGCTCTCGGACCGCATCGGCTACCGCACCGAACTCATCGTCGCCTCCTGTGTCGTCTTCACCCTCGCGTACGGGCTCGTCTTCCTCCTCGTGACGCCGCCGCTGTTGCTCGTCGGCGTCCTGCTGTTCTCGGCGCTGTTCGTCATGGGCGGGGCCGTCATCGCGTTCACGGTCGCCAAGGAGCGCCACGACGCCACCGCGAGCGCGACCGTCTCGGGCGCGATAAACAGCATGGGTTACTTCGGCGCGGCGCTGTTCCCGGCGGTGATGGGCCTCGCTCTCGACGCCTACTGGACGGGCGAGACGGTGGCCGGCGCTCGGGTCTACACGCCGACCGGCTACCGCGTCGCGTTCGGCATCGCCACCGCCGCGGGGGTCGTCGCGGTGTGCTGTGCGTACCTGCTCCACCGGCGGGAGTCCCGGACCGACGCGGCTCCATCGGCGACCGCGGAGCCGACCGACTGAGCCGCTCGCTCCCAGTGAGATGTCGTTTCAGCCCTCGTACTGCGCCAGCACGAACGGGTACTGGCTCCCCAACTCGTCGTCCACGACGAACTCGGATTCGACCGCGAACCCGACCGAATCGAGCGTCTCGTAGGTCTCTTCGATGTCGGGGAAGCTCCACCGCATCTCGACGCCGCTGTCGAGCCAGTCTGGGTTCGACCCGGTCCACGCCTCGCCGCCGACGGTCGAAAGCAGGGTGCCGCCGGGCCGGAGGACGCGGGCGAACTCCGCGAACACCTGTTCGTGTTCCGCTACCGGGACGTGGATGACGGAGTAGAAGGCGCAGACGGCGTCGAAGGCGGCCGACCGGACCGGAAGCGCCGTCATATCACCCTGTGCGAACTCTGCCGCCGGCACGTCTCGGTGGGCGAGGCGCAGTTGCTCGCGGGAGAAGTCGACGCCGACCACGTCGAAGTCGGCCGTGAGGGCGTCTGTCACGGGCGTTCCCTGCCCGCAGCCGGCGTCGAGGACCCGCGCGCCCGGGTCGAGGGCGTCGGCGAGTTCGCCGAGCACCGCGGGCGCGTCGTCGCTCCGCTGGTCGCGGTAGTCGTCGGCGAGGCTATCGTACGCGTCTCTGACGGCGCGTCGTTGGTCTGTCATTCTGGCACTCGGGTGAGTTCGACCGCGCAGTCGCCCGATAAGTGTCTTGTCCCGGTCGACCCGCTCGCGGGCTGTCGGTTAGAAACGGAAGCGACGCTGAACACGGAGAATCGGCGGTCGAGACGCCTCGAAAACGGGGAGCCGCTTACCGGAGGTCGCGGACGAACCGCTCCGGTACGTAGTCGACGACGTGGTCGGGTATCGCCGCGACGGCGGTCTCCGCGACGGCGACCATCGGTTTCCGGAGCAGGACGTAGACGCCGGAGACGGCGACTGCGGCGATGACGAGCGTCTCCGCGAGGCCGTCGAAGGCGAGGACCGGCGGGACGGCAAAGGCGAGCGTCAGCGCGAGGTCCTCGGGCGCGCCGTCGTAGCGAATCAGGCGCTTCGGGGCGAGCCACCGGCCGTTCCAGTGGTCGTAGACGGCGCGCTCGGAGGTGCCGAGCCACGGCTTGAGTTCGAGGCCGCCGCCGAGCACGTCGGACGCGGAGTGGAGCGCGGCCGCCGCGAGGAACAGCGCGACGGCGAGCGTCGTGGTCGTCGGGTTCAGCGCGGCGACCGCTACTGCGGGCACGGCGAGCGCGCTGAAGTACACGGGGAAGTGGAGGGTCTTCCGGTGGCCCGCGTACAGGTCGAAGTCGGGGAACAGGCCGCCGAGTGCGGCCGCGAGTACCGGGAGCATCCCGGCCTCGGGGACCAGCGCCCACACGGCGGTGCCGAGGACGACACCCGCGAGGGCGTGAGTGGTGGCCATCATCGATGGGGCGTATGCAATCTGGAGGAAAAACGATGTCGGTGGTCGTGCTAGCTAGTACCACGGTCGAATTTAGGCCGTTCAGGCCGTAGCACACCGCAATGATACCCCGTCGAATCGAGCGGGTCGCGGGACGGGCGATTCAGGTCGTCATCTTGTGTATCTTCCTCATCGGTCTCTACACGCGGAACCTGAGCGTCGTCGTCAACGCGGTGCTCGCGCTGGGCGCGACGTTCCTCCCCGCGGTGCTCCGCCGCGACTGGCAGATTCGGCTCCACCCGCTTCTCGGTCTCTGGTTGGCGCTGGCGGTGTTGCTCCACGCTATCGGCATGCTCGGCCCGTACCACTACATCGACTGGTGGGACCACGTCACCCACACGCTCTCGGCGTCCGTGGTCGCGGCGGTCGGCTACGTCACCGCGCGGGCCGTCGACGAGTACACGGAAGCCGTCTACCTCCCCGACCGCTTCATGTTCGTCTACATCCTGCTTTTCACGCTCGCGGCCGGCGTGTTCTGGGAGGTGTTAGAGTTCGGTGCGCGCCTCGCCGCCGAAGCCGTCGGTTCGGAGGCCATCCTCGTCCAGTACGGACTCGCCGACACCATCGTCGACCTCGTCTTCGACACCGTCGGCGCGGTGCTCGTCGCCCTCTTCGGGACGCCGCCGCTCGCGGACACCATCGACTCGGTCATCGAGCGTCTCGAACGGACCCGACCCTGACGGGGGCCATCTTTTAGCCACCCGGTGTGCATACTACTACCATGAATTTCGTTATCGTTGGGTACGGTCGCGTGGGTTCACGCACCGCCCGAGTGCTCCGCGAAGAGGGCCACGACGTGACGGTCGTCGACAACAGCGACAAGAAAGTCGACCGCGCCCGCGACGAGGGGTTCGAGGCCGTCCTCGGGGACGGCGGGACCGAGAGCGTCCTCCAGGAGGCCGGAATCGAGCGCGCCGACGCGGTCGGCGGACTCACCGGCGACCCGAACATCAACTTCGCGGCCTGCATGCTCGGCAAGGAGTACGACTGCCGGACGGTCATGCGAATCAGCGAGGACTACCGCCAGGAGATTTACGAGCGCTACGCCGACGACGTGGACGAGATTATCTACCCCGAACGCCTCGGCGCGGCCGGCGCGAAGACGGCCCTCCTCGGCGGCGACTTCAACGCCATCGGCGACCTGACCGACCAACTTCGACTGACGACGGTAACCGTCCCCGACGACGCTCCCGTCGTCGGCGAACACGTCGCCAACATCGACCTCGGCGCGGACGGCCGCGTCTACGCCCACGGCCGGGAGCGCGAGCCCATGACGATTCCGCTTCCGGGGACGGTCGTCGAGCCCGGCGACCAGCTCGCGCTCCTCACGGAGCGCAACGCGCTGGAGCGAGTCCGGTCGAAACTGCTCGGCTGACTCCCGACCCCGAACCGACGCTCTTCTCTTCGCGCTGCCGCTCGTGCCGGTGTCACTTGTGCGGTGTCACTTGTGTCGACGCCTGTCGCCGTCGAGACGGCTCTCTGCGGTTGTAGTCTGCCTCGGAAAACAGCGCCGTGGTGGCGGCGCCGCGTTGTCGTACCGGGGGAACCAGAACGACGATGGTGGTGGTGGTTTTCGTGCCGGGCGCGCCGGTGGGAGGATGGGAACTGAGGCCGAGTGCGCGCCCTATCATCGGGTACGTATGGGGAACCTTAAATCTGCGTCAGACGGGGGTCACACGCCATCTATGCGCAATATCTGCTGTTATACCGCCGGTAAAACCACCCCGGTTCCCCGCGCTCAGTAGACGAGTTTCCCCTCGACGAACTGGCGGACTCGGTCGTCGTCCGGTGACTCGAACACCTCGTCGGTCGGCCCCGATTCGATGCACGTCCCGCCGAGGATGACGGCCGTCCGGTCTGACACCCGCCGGGCCTGCTGCATGTCGTGGGTGGCGAGCGCGACGGCGATGCCGCGGTCCCGCGCCGCCCGCATCGCCGACTCGATGGCGGCGGTGTTCCGCGGGTCGAGGTTCGAAGTCGGCTCGTCCAGCAGCAACACGTCGGGGTCGGGCGCGAGCGCCCGAGCGATGGCGACGCGCTGGGCCTCGCCCGCCGACAGCGAGCCGGCGTCGCGGCCGACCTTGTCGAACATCCCGACGGTCCGAAGCGCGTCCTCGACCGTCTCAGACGGCTCTTCGCGGCCGAACAGCCCTTCGACCGCGTCGCGGACGCGAGCCGACCACGACCGGCGGACTCGGAGCCCGTAGGAGACGTTCTCCTCGACCGTCGTCGAAAACAGGCTCCGCGTCTGGAACGCCATCCCGACCCGGCGTCTGACCGCCAGCCGGCGGGCCTCGGGGAGGCCCCACACGTCGTCGCCGCCGACCTCGACCGTCCCCTCGTCGGGACGCTCGAACATGGCGAGCAGTCGGAAGAGCGTCGTCTTCCCCGTCCCCGAGGGGCCGACGACGGCGAGAATCTCGCCCGGTTCGACGGCGAGCGAGATGTCTTCCAGCACCGTGCCGTCGCCGAAGCCGTGGCCGAGGCCGCGGGCCGCGAGTCGGGTCTTGCTCCGCCGCGCACCGTTCGACGCCGGGTCGGGTGCGGTGGTCTCGTCGGGTTCTCCGGAATCGGGTTCATCGGCTCCCGGTCTCTCGGTCGTCATCGTCCCCTCCCGTTCCGTCCGGGGGTCCGGTCGCGGAAGCGCGCGCCGAGGGCGTTCACGCCGAGGACGAGCGCGAGCAGGATGGCGCCGAGGGCGATGCCCGTCTCGATGTTCCCCTTCCGCGCCTCGACGGTGATGGCCGTCGTGAGCGTCCGGGTGAACGACGTGCTGTCCGAGAAGACGATGTTGCCGCCGACGATGAGCACGGAGCCGACCTCGCTGATGGCGCGGCCGTAGGCGGCCAAGAGCGCCGTGACGATGCCGTAGCGCGCCTCGCGGACGACCAACAGGGCGACGTCGGTCGAGGTGCCGCCGGCGGCGAACGCGGCGTCTCTGAGGTCCTGCGGGACCGACTGGACCGCCGAAAGCGAGACGCTCACGAGGACGGGGAGCGCGAGGATGGTCTGCGAGAGAATCATCGCCTCGGGGGTGAACAGCAGTTCGAACGTCCCGAGCGGCCCCGAGCGAGACAGCGCCAAGAGGACGACGAGCCCCACGACGACGCTCGGAAAGCCCATCCCCGTCGAGATGACGGAGGTGACGACCGACTTCCCGTAGAAGTCGCGGAACCCGACCGCCAGCGAGATTGGCAGGCCGAGCGCGGCGCTCAGCGCGACCGCCGCGGTACTCACGTACAGCGAGACGGCCGTGATGCTGACGAGGTAGGTGAGGTTCAGGTCGCCGAGGGCGAACACGGGCGGTGGTGGGGTCCGGTCGGACTAAAAGTCCTGGGGGACGTGCTGTGCCACCCACGACTCGAACTGCGCGTCGGAGACCGACGCCGACGACGAGGCGTTCTCCCCGCCGTCGTAGTTCTCGGGGACGTACTGGCCGAACTGCGGGTCCTCCGAGAGCGCGTTGGGGAAGAACAACTGCGACCCGTTCGCCGTGTAGTTGCTGATTATCTCCTGTCCCTCGGGGCTCGTGAGGAAGCCGGCGTAGGCCATCGCCAGCGAGTAGTTCACGTCGGGGTACATCGCGGGGTTGACCGGGATGACGCCGTAGGGGTTCTTCAGGATGGTCGGGCCGCCCTTGAGCGGGCCCTGCACCTGGATTTCGAGGTCGATGTTGTCCTGCGTCGCGAGGAACGTCCCGCGGTCGGCGAGCGTGTACGCGCCCGACTGGTCGGCCTGCACGAGCGTGTCGCCCATGCCCTTACCGATTTCGCGGTACCACGTCCCCGACGGCTCGACGTCGGCGGCCTCCCAGATGAGCAGTTCCTTCTTGTTCGTCCCCGAGTCGTCGCCGCGGGAGACGAACGTCGCCTCGGCGTCCGCGATGGTCGCGAACGCGTCGGCCGCGCTCTCCATCCCCGAGATGCCCGCGGGGTCGTCCGCCGGCCCGACGACGACGAAGTCGTTGAACATCACGTCGCGGCGGTTGACGCCGTACCCTTCCTGCAGGAACTCGTCTTCCGCGCCGCGAGCGTGGACGAGAATCACGTCCGCGTCGCCGTTTCGCGCCGTCTCGATTGCCGCGCCGGTCCCCTGTGAGATGGTTTTCACCCGAGCGTTGAACTTCTCCTCGAACACCGGGTTCAGGGCGTCGAGCAGTCCCGTGTCGTACGTGCTCGTCGTCGTCGCCAGCGTCAGTTCCTGGGTCGCGCCGCTCGCGCTTTGGCTCCCCTCGGAGCCCCCCGCGGTCTCGTTGTTCGCCTGCGGGGGATTCGCGTCCCCCGTGCATCCGCTCAGTCCGAGAATCGCACCGACACCGGCAGCCTGTAAGAAGCGCCGTCGCTCTATCGCCATGCATTGTGGTTCGGCGAACGCGGATTAACTGTTTCCCACGTAACGTAACCACAAAACATTTCAATAACGACAAATCGAAACTATTCGAGTCCGAAACCGGTTGCGTCGGATTCTTTTCGACCCGTCCCGTGGTGACGGACATGAGTTGGGAGTCGCTTTTCGACCGCGCCGCCGCCTACGAGACGACCGAAGCCGACATCACCGAGGCGCTTCGCGCCCGCCGAGGCGACGATGCCTGAGACGGAGCCCTCGCCCGCGCGGGTCGTCGCCGACGCCGACGTGCTCGCGGCCGACCTTCTCGTCGATGGCCCGTCCAGGGCGGCGCTCGACCACCTCCGCCGGCACTCGTGGACGACGCTCGTCGCCAGCGACCCGCTTCTCGACGACGCCGAGGCGGTCGTCTCCTCGCTCGCGGACGCCGACCTCGCGGCCGACTGGCGCGAGAAAATCGACTCGTGGGCCGAACTCGTCTCCCACCCGGACGGCGACAACCCCGCGCTGGCGTCGGCCTACCGCGGTGGCGCGATGCACCTCCTCACGTTCGACGACCGGCTCAGCTCGGCGCAGGCGGGCGCGGCGCTCGGCGGCCGCTTCCCGGTCAGCGTCCGACACCCGAAGGCGTTCGCGTCGCTGTTCGCGCCGGAGAGTCTCTACGTCGAAGTCGAAGGCGGGTCGTACCCCGGGCCGGACCGCGACCCGCGGGCGTAGTCGCCGCCCGAACCGCCGACCACCCGGCGGGTCAGTCGCTGAGCACGCGAGTCACCGCGAAGATGGCGAGGACGGTCACGAGACCAAAGCCGAGGGCCACACCGAGTCCCTGCGAGGCGTCGCCGAAGAACACCGCGATGGCGGCGAAGACGGCGATTCCGTAGCCGCTCGCCGCGCCGGCGGCGACGACGTTCGCTCGGTTCATGCGTCTCCGTACGCGCCCGCGGTCCCTGAGTGTGAACCCCCGCGATTGTGGGGAGTGACGGGGCCGGGGTCGGCTGTCAATCGGGCGGCGCGCGGGCGGTCGGTACCGCTGGAGGGGCCGGTGACAAGTGGAGGGTACTCGTCGCAGTCGGGGAACATCACGGCTAGTCTGCTACCGCCGAACGTATCAACCTGTTTGCTCGCGAACCAGTTTCGACGTTAGTTCCCGTCGGCGGTGGTCCCGGCGCGCTCGACGGTACAGCCGAGCGATTCGAGTTTCGTCGCGGCCGCCGCCACGTCGTCCTCCCGGACGAGCACGTGGTCGGTCGAGTACGCCGACAGCGCGAACACCGAGATGTCCTCCTCGGCGAGCGCGCCCGCGACCCGCGCCAGAAAGCCGACGAGTTCGAACGGCAGGACCATCTCGAAGGTGAGCCGCTTCCAGCCTCGCTCGACTTCGACGGCGGTCGCCTCGTCGACGCGCCCCTCCTCGACGACGACGGTCGTCTCGTTCTCGTCTCGAATCGTCGCGAAGGCGTCCGGGTCGCCCCGCTCGGCCTTGACGACCGCGTAGGTCGCCGCCGAAACGGTCACCGTCCCGCCCTCGAAGAAGTCGCTCGGGTCCATGCGTCTCGGGGTCGCCCCGGCGGGGTAAACGTAGCGGCCGGTGGCGGTGGTCGTGGCGGCTTCCGTTCACTCGGTTCGTCCGACGACGTTCGCTTCGCTCACTCCGTTCGCTCAGCAAACCACGTCGCGAACTTCGCCAACGCCCGCCCGCGGTGGGAGATGCCGTTTTTCTCCTCGGCGCTCATCTCCGCGAACGTCGCGCCGTCGTGTTCGAAGATGGGGTCGTAGCCGAAGCCGCCCTCGCCGCGCGGCGGGACGATGCGGCCGTTGACGCTCCCGGTAAAGAGCTTCACCGGCAGCGCCTCGGTCTCCTCCGCGTCCTGTTCCGCGCCGCGGGCGGCCGCGACGGTCCGGTCGTCGCGGTCTATCGGGTCCGGACTCGCCTCGAAGGGCTCGCCGTCACAGTACGCGAGGACGCAACGGAACGAGGCCCGCCGGGGTTCGTCGAGCTCGGCCGCGGCTAGTCGGTGGACCGCCTCGACGCCGAGGGTGTCTTCGACGTACGAGGAGTACGGGCCGGGGAAGCCCTCGAAGCCGTCGATGAAGAGCCCGGCGTCGTCCACGAGCACCGGTTCGTCGGCGTAGCGGTAGGCCTCGCGCGCGCCGTGGGCCGCGATGGGGCCGAGTTCGGACGCCTGCACCTCGGTGTAGTCGAAGTCGAGTTGGGTCACGTCGTCGTCGAGGTACGAAAGCGCCTCGCGGACCTTCCCCGCGTTCGTGGTGACGTATCGGAGCATGCCCGCCCCTCTGCGGGCGGACGTGGAAAAGTCGTCGGTGTCGGTCGCTTCGCCTCAGTCGACGATGACTTCGACGGGGCCGTCGTCGGCCTCGGCCGCCTCTTCCTTTTCTTCTGCCTTCTGGCGCTCGTTCCAGAGGAGGCCGCCGGCGACGAGGAGGACGACCCACGACCGCCAGCTCGCGAGGTTCAGCGTGTAGCCGATGCCGAACGGCTTTTCGACCAGCATGCCCTTGCCGGGCTGCCAGTACGACGAGAGCAGTCGGCCGGCGCTCGGGCGCTCGAAGTTGTACGGGATGCCGAAAAGCGTTCCGCGCTGCGGTTTGTCTGCCATGTGAGACGAATACGCCGGCTCGGGATAAATCGTTTTGGCCTTCCGACGAATTCGGCCGCGGCGACCTATCGGTACCGGCCGCGCGATTCGACCTCTCGCAACCGGGCGATGACCTCCTCGGAGCCGACGGCTTCGTAGCCCGCTTCGAGCGCGTCGATGAGGGGGTCGGCGTCGTCCGCGGTCCCCTCGACGCTCTGGGCGAACACGTGGAGGTCCATCGCGTGGTCCTCGACGTGACCCGTGTGGAAGCCGAGGCCGAAGTCGATGAGATACACGCGCGGTTCGCCGTCCGGCCCCGTTCCGACCCGGACGTTCCGCGTGGTCGGGTCGCCATGGACGATACCGGCCCCGTGGAGGCGCGCGAGGTACTCACCGACGACGCGGACGGACTCGGGGTCCAGTCGCTCCGCGAGGTCCGCGTCGCCGACCCGCTGGAACGTGATGACGCCCTCGACGGGGTCTATGTCCCGAATGACGGGCGTCCGAACGCCGGCGCGCCGGGCGTCGCTCGTCAGCCGCGACTCGGCTTTGGTTCGCTCGCGGCGGAGTCTGTCGTCCAGTTCCGGGTGGCGGTACGTCTTCGGCACGCGCCGCTTGACGACCTCGTCCGGACCGATGTCGACGGTCGCCTCGGCCCCGCGAATCGCGCCGTCGTCGGTGTAGGCGCGCGCGACCGACTCGTCCGCGCCGCGCCACGTCACGTCGACCTGGTCGGGGCGGAAGTTCGGGTCCACGGTCGATTCCTCGACCGCGAGCGTGTCGCCCGCGGCGAGCATCCGCGCGCCGAGCACCGCTATCATGCCGGCGTTGTCGCGGAGGAAGCGCGGTTCGGGCGCGTGGAACTTCGCGCCGCGCTGGTCGCACATCTCCGCGAGCATCTCTCGCAGGCGGGCGTTCTGACCCACGCCGCCGCCGAGGACGAGTTCGTCCGTCCCCGTCAGCGACAGGGCGCGTTCGGCCACCTCGGTGAGCATGGCGAAGATGGTCTCCTGCAGGCCGGCGCAGATGTCGGGGACGGGCGTGTCCGCGTCCGCCTCGTCCTTCGCGGCGCTCATGATGCCGGAAAACGAGAAGTCCATCCCCTTGACGACGTACGGCAGTTCGACGTAGTCGCCGTCCTCGGCGGCCGCCTCGACTTTCGGGCCGCCGGGGTGGGTCCAGCCGACGTGGCGGGTGAACTTGTCGATGGCGTTGCCGACGCCGGTGTCCATCGTCTCGCCGAGGACGCGGTAGCGACCGTTGTGGTAGCCCAGCAGGTGGGCGTTCGCGCCCGAGGCGTTCAGACAGACCGGCGAGTCGAAACCGGACTGGTAGCGGCCGATTTCGAGGTGCGCGACCATGTGGTTGACGCCCAGCAACGGCACGTCGAGCGTCTGGGCGACCGAGCGGGCCGCGGTGCCGACGATGCGGAGACACGGGCCGAGTCCGGGCCCGCGAGAGAAGGCGACGCCGTCCACGACGGGGCCGTCGCCGTCGTGTCGCTCCGCGGCGTGCGCGAGCGCGGTCTCGACGACCTCGGGGACGGCGGTCCCCATGTGTTCTGCGGCCTCGCGCGGGTGGATGCCGCCGCTGTCGGGCTGGTAGGGGTCAGATTCGATGAAGACGTGGTCGGCCGAGGGGTCGGGCGTCCGCTCGGTTCCGGAGCGGAGCGCGTCGGGGTCGTCGGTCTCGAAAACCGCGGCGCTCGCGGCCCACGCTGTACCTTCGATTCCGAGAATGCGCATCGAGTGTGAAGAAACGGCGGTTCGAAGCCGGGACTACGCCTCTTCGGCTTCGACTTCGGCGTCGGTGATCTTGTTGCGCTCGAGCATGTGGTCCTGCTCGACGTCACGCGCGAATTCGGGGCTCTCGTAGACCTTCGCGTAGCCCGCGGTCTTGCGCATGCCGAACTTCGTGTCGAGTTCGTGGACGACGACCTCGTCGGAGTCCTTGTTCAGTTTGGCCGCGAGCGAGTCGCGGACCGACAGACGAGAGGGCGTCGCTTCCTCGTGGACGATCTCGAATCGAACGTCCGTCCGGTGCAACATGGGGTTCTCCTCCTCGGAGATGATTTCGATATCCATGGTTCAGTTACCAGTAATTCCCCCCGAAGCAAGTAAAAGGATTTCGAAGGGACGAGCGCGCCCGCGTCTCAGGCGTCGATGGGCGCGACCACGGCGTCGAAGTCGCCGTCGAACCGCGCGAGGAGGTCCCGCATCTCGGTCTTGGTCGCGTCGGTGACGGTGACGCGGACCATTCCCTCGTCGGGTTGGCCGTAGACGACGGTCGAACCGACGGGCGCGGCGAGCACCGCCGGGAGCGTGGCGAGGTCCTCTTCGCCCTCGACGAGGAGCGTCGTCGGCTCGTCGGCGTCGAGCGCGGCCACGAGCGCCTCCACGAGGTCGACCGAAAGGGTTCCCGGTTCGTTTTCGACCTCGACGAGGCGGCCGGTCTCGACCGCGCGGCGAATCTCCTCGCCGACGGCCTCGCGCTTCGTCTTGCCGTCGATGACGGCCACGTCCGGCGGGCGACCGGCGCGGCGGAGATGGAAGGTGACGACGTCGCCGACGGCGACGAGCGGCGCGTCCACGTCCTCGCTGGATGCGTCTGCGAGGAGGTCGTCGGCCTCGGTGTACACCGGGCCGAACGGCTCTTTGAACGCCGCGCGAAGCGCCGTCGGCAGGGTGAGCATTCTCAGCGGACCTTCAGCGCGTAGCCACCGGGTTCGGTGACGTTCATCTCGGTGGCGATTTCGCTGTCTTCGGGGTGGGTGATAACGACGTAACCCGCCCAGTCCTCGGTGAGACTGCTCGACCCGCAGTTCTCACACGTCTGTTTGTCCGGCTCGTTGACGAAGTGGCACTCGCGGCAGGCGAGACGGGGCTTCGCCATCAGTTACCCTCCGCCGAGGCCTCGCTCTGCTGGCGCTTCGATTCGAGCCAGCCGTGCTTGCCGAGCCCCGGCTGTTTGGCCGTGAGGCCGATCTTCGAGTCGCGCGGGTTGCGCTCGTCGATGCTCTTCGTGACGATGCGAGCGCGAACCTCGTCGTCGACGGCGAGCGTCTGGTTGGACTCGGTCGACGCGAGCTGTTGGTTCTCGCCGTCGTAGGCGAGGTATTCGTCGGATATCTGCGAGACGTGCAGCAGCCCGTCGACCGGGCCGATGCCGACGAAGGCACCGAACTCGACGACTTCGACTACGATGCCGTCGACGACCTCCTGCATGTCGGGGTCGTAGGTGATGGCGTCGAAATCGGCCTCGTAGTAGACGCCGGGGCGGTTGGGCAGCACGGTGCCCTCGCCGATGTCGTTGACGTTCACGACGCTCACGACGCTCCCCACGTCTTCGTCCATCCGTCCTTCCAACTTGTCCTGCAACAGTCGCTTGACCCGCTCGGGCGTCACGTCGCCCAGGTGTCGGGGTGGGACTTCGACTGTATCTTTGAGTCGTACCCGTTTGTACATAGTTTCGTTAAGGTTCCGTGATTGCCAGCGTGGCGTGCCCCCGGATGCCGACGACGGGAATCCCGCAGTCGAGCACCCGGTCACGGAGGGGCTTGTCGTTCGTGACGACGTAGTCGGCCTCGCCCGATTCGGCGAGTTCGACGACCGCGTCGTCGGCGTACGATTCTTCGGTTTCGACCGCCCGGCACCGGGTCGCCAGGTCCGCGCCCACGCTCGCCGCGACGCCTTCGGTCCCGCTGCCCGCCGAGAGCTTCTCCAGCTCGTCGAGGACGGCAGTGGGGACCACGAGGTCGGCGTCGGCCGCGAGCAGCCGGTCGAGTTCGTCGAACACGCGGACGTTGAGTTCGACCGGCATCATGAGCGCGTTCGTGTCCATGACGACTACGGTGGCGGTCACGTCACTTGAGCGTCCCGATACCGATGAGCCGCCAGCGGGCGCCCACGCGGCGGTTGATGGCTATCTTCGCGCCTTCGGCGGCGCAGACGGGGCGCTTGAGCGAGACTTCCGCCTCGCCGCTTCGCGCGCTCGTCACCGCGCCGACCGTGGTCGCGGTGCCGACGGTGAGCATCAGGGGCTCGCCGGTGGATATCTCGTCGATACCCTCGTCTTCCTCGCCGCCGACGACGCGGTCGAGCAGTTCCACGTCCATGGTGAACTGCTCGCGCGTCGGCGGGAGCGTGCCGGGCTCGCCGGCGACCTGTCCCGCGAGCGCGTCGCCCTTCGTGAAGCTCGGGTCGAGACCGGTCCCGACGCCGCAGAGACCGCCGGGGCGGACCTCATCGACCATGTTGCCGCCCGCCTGCAGCGAGCGGACCTCGGTCGTGATGGAGCGCCATTCGGTCTGGCCCTCCTCGTCGACCTCGCGGCCGGGGCGGAGTTCGAGTTCGTCGCCCTCTTCGAGCTTGCCGGCGACGACGCTGCCGCCGATGACGCCGCCCATGAGACCGTCCCAGGTCGTCCCCGGGCGGTTGATGTCGAAACTGCGCGCGACGAACATCCGGCTGTCTTCGGTCTCGTCGCGGTCGGGCGTCGGAATCTCCTCCTCGATGGCCTCGATGAGGAGGTCGAGATTGACCTCCTGCTGGGCGCTGATGGGGACGATGGGCGCGTCTTCGGCCACCGTTCCCTCCACGAACTCCTTGATCTGTTCGTAGTTGTCGAGGGCGCGCTCGCGGTCGACGAGGTCGACCTTGTTCTGCGCGATGACGATGTTCTCGATGCCGATGATATCGAGCGCCATCAGGTGCTCGGCCGTCTGGGCCTGCGGCACGTCCTCGGTCGCGCTCACGAGCAGGATGGCGCCGTCCATGATGGCGGCACCAGAGAGCATGGTCGCCATGAGCGTCTCGTGGCCGGGCGCGTCGACGAACGAGACGGTGCGGCGTACGTCCGTCTCCTCGCCGTCTTCGGTCTCCTCTTCGACCGTGTAACACTCCGGCGCGTCAACGCCGGGAATCTGACGGAACGTCGCGTCGGCGTACCCGAGTCGGATGGAGATACCGCGCTTCATCTCCTCCGAGTGCTGGTCCGTCCACGAGCCGGACAACGCTTGGACGAGCGTCGTCTTTCCGTGGTCGACGTGACCGACGAGTCCGATGTTCACCTCCGGTTGTTGTGGGTTTTTCGTCACCATTGACCTCCTGAGAGTAATCTTGCGTGAACTTGGCTCCGAACGACTGATAAAGGTGCTGTTCTCGGAGCGGCGACGCTGTGGCTGCGTCGGGCGGTCACACACCGCGCGCGGCGATTCAGCGGCGTCTCCCGGTCCCGGTGACGCTCCGAAAAATGGGTCGTCGTGCCCCCCAGCACGACGGTTCACGAACCGATTCGAGTAACCCCTCGAACGGCTGTCGGCTCCGGGCTTCGCCGGCTATTCGACGCCCTTGACGAGCGAACGGAGTTCCTCGCGGTAGGCGTCGGGCGTGAGGCCGAGGTCGATGTCGACCGAGACCTCGATGGCCTCGGTCGGCTCCTTGGTCACGCTGAGTTCGATGTTCTCGCCGGGGTGTGCGCCGCCGGCGACGAGAATCGTCCCGTCGTGCTCCCAGACGGCGAGCATCCCGCTCACGTCGAACTCCTGGCTCTCGATGGTGAACTCCTTTTCGTCGGTGAACGGGAACGTAATCTCGTCGAAGGCGATGGTGGCCCCGTACTCGGTCACGCGCGCCGAGTCTCCGGTATCGACCGTCGTCGTCCGCGTGTCCGTCTGTTCGATGTCCGTGACGTCCACGTCTTCCAACTGCCCCTCGTAGTGCTTCTGCGCGTGCTTCTCGACCAAGTCGACGACCGTCCCGCGGACCGTCTCCGGGAGGTTCGACAGGCTCGGGTTGAGCGTCACGCGCGTCGCGAAGAACAGGGAGAACTGCCCCTCGGCCTGCCCGAGCGTCTTCTCCTTCAGGGTCTCCGCGAGGTCCATGTCCTCGTAGACGAGCGTCTCGAACGCCGCGGAGACGCTCGCCGGGCCGACCGACCGCTCGAACGCCGGGTCCAGCGAGTGTCCCCCGATGTACTCCCAGCCGCCTGATTTGAGCGCCCCCTCCGGTACCTTCGGCGGTGCCCGCGCGGCGCTCGCGGTCGTCCCGGAGCTACAGCCGGCGAGACTCGCGAGGCCCGCGCTGGCCGCGATACCGAGGTACGTTCTCCGTCTGATACTGTGGGTTTCGTTGTTTTCCCCCTTCATCGGTCAGTACTGCCCCGCTCTGTTTCAAATATGTACCTCCCCGAAAATCAAATGCGAGAACACCGACACGACTCGTCGGCGGCGTCGGGAGCGACCTTTTTGCCGTTCCGCCTCCGACCGTCTCACGTGCCCGCTCCGGTGTCGTCGCCGTCGGAGTTCGCCTTCGAACTGGCGCTCTGCGCCCACCTCGAACAGACGACCGACTGGCTCCCCGCGCGCCAACTCGGCGCGTCGGTCGCCTCGCCGGGGAGCCGCATCATCGACGTGTGCGCCGTCGTCCCGGGGCCGGGATTCGACGAGCGCGCCCGCATCACCGACCGCGCGATTCCCGCGGCGGCCATCGAGAGCGACGTGGGTGCCGGAAGCGCCGTCTTCTGGCGCGACGGCTTCGACTGCCACCCGGGGCGCGCCCGGCGCGCCACCGACCGCGCCGTCGAGGTCGGCTTCTTCGAGTCCGAGCGCCGCCGAAGCAGGGAGTACGTCCGCCGCGCCGCCCGCTATCCGGACGACTGGTTCGCCCGGCTCGTCGGCATCGAGAACAAGCCCGACCTCGGCACTCCCGGCGACCTGCTCCGACAGCTTCGGCTCGACGTGAGCCTCGCGGTCTTCGACGAAGTGATTCTCACGACTGAGAGCTACGTCACCGGCGCGCACCTCAACCGAATCCCCGAGGAAGTCGGCGTCTGGCGCTTCGACCCCGATACCGGCGACCGGGAGGTGGTCCGCGAGGCCCGCCCGCTCTCGCCGCACTCTACCGGCGTCGAACCCGTCGAGTACCACTCGCTCCACACCGACGTGGCGCTCGTCTCGCCCGCGGAAAAGCGAACTGCGCGCCTCCGACTCGCCGAACGCGCCTACGGCAAGGGGTGGCGCGCCTACGACCTGCCGGGCTGTGCCCACGCCCGCGCCGACGCCGACGGCCGCCCCGTCTGCGCCCACTTCGACCGCGTGGTCGACCCCGGCTCCGAGTGCGGTGCCGACTGCTCGGCGTTCGAGGCGGCCGACCCGCCCGAACTGGACCGCGACGGCCTCCGCGAGTCGCGGACGGGCTGGGTCGCCGACCCGCCCGGCGCGGTCCGCAGACAGTCGGGACTCGACCGGTACTTCTGACTCGCCCTGCCTCCCGCCGAGTCGCTACTCGTTCCGCTCGTCGGAGTAGATCCAGCCGAGCGTCGCGACGACGCCGAAACCGACGACGAACACCGCGCCCTCGACCCAGTTCGGCTCGCCGGACCACGAGGCGACGAGGAACCAGACGACTCCGGCGACGACTGCCAGCGGCGTGCTGTATCGGAGCGCCGCGAGGATATCGGTCACGACCGACTCGACGCGCTCCGGTCGCAAAACCGCACCGGACCGCCGGGTTCGCTCCCGGGCCTCACTCCGCGTCGGCCCGCCGCTCCATGTAGTTCCAGTAGGTGACGAGCGCGACGCCGATGACGGCGACGAAAACGACCTGGACGACGACGCCGAAGACGTCCAGTTGGCCCGTATCGACGTACGTCAGGACGAAGTTGCCCGCGGCCGCGACGACACCGGCGACCATGAGATACCTGAACGCCTTGTCCTCGGCGACGGTTCGCAGTTTCACAGTTCGTACACCTCGCCGTCGACCGCCAGCGGCTCTTCGAACGCCTCGTCGGCGGGGTAGAAGTGCGCCACGTGGACGAGGCGGGTCTCGTCGGCGTTCAGTTCCTCGCCGAGCGCGATAGCTCCCTCGCGGGTCATGTGCTTCGTGCCGAAGGTCCGTGCGACGCCGTTTTCGTCGTAGTCGTCGCCGCCGATGGGGTGGTACTCGCAGACCGACGCGGGGACGATAGCCTCGGCGAGAAGCAGGTCGGGGTCACGGAGCACGTCGCGGGACTCCTCGGGGATGGCGTAGGTGGAATCGCCGGACAGCGAGAGCTTCGCGCCCGTCTCGGGGTCCTCGATGGCGACGCCGTAACAGACCAGCGGCGGGTGGACGACCGGCACGAACGTCACGTCGAGACCGCAGGCGCGGAACGACTCGAACGGCGTCTGGTCTTCGACCGAGATGCGGTCGAGGTAGTCGAACTTCGAGCGAATCGCGTCGGCGACGCTCTCGCCCGTGACCGGGTCGGTCTCGTTGGCGGCGTGGACCGCGAGGTCGTCGAGGAGGCGGTAGACGTTCCCGAGGCCGTCGAGATGGTCGAAGTGGATGTGGGTTACGAGGGCCTCGTCGGGAAGCGGCACGTCCTGCGTGAGAAACTGATGGCGGAAGTCGGGGCTGAAGTCCACGAGGAGCGACTCGCCGGTCCGCTCGTTTTGCACGTGGACGGAAAAGCGCGTCCGCTCGATGCCTCGCTCGCGGGCCGCGAGGCAGGTCTCGCAGTCGCACCCGACGGTGGGCGTGCCGGTCGTGTCGCCGGTCCCGAGGAGGGTCACGCGCATTGACTCAACCACGGGGGCGGCGAGGTATAAACGTGGCCGACCGCGGCGAGTCAGGACCGGTATATCTGCCGGAACTCGACCACGGGGTGGAACGTCCCCGAGAGCGTCGCCGCTTCGAACTGGAGGTTCGCAGTAACCGTGCGCGGAACCGCCGAGACGAGGGCCTCGAATTCGACGGACGGCGTTCGTGCTTCACCGCTCCGATTCGGCCACACCTCGTAGGCGAGCATCACTCGCCTCGCTTCCCCGTCGTCGTAGCCAATTCCTCGGCTGATATCAGCTAACGACTCGACGCCGAGTCGTTCCCGAGCCGTCGCCATCGCCTCGGTTCCTGCGATGGTCCCACCGACTCGCGTCACCCACGACGATGCCGGTTCCCGGTCGTATATCGGCTCTTTCGTCGTTCCCGACTCGTTCACGTGTTTGCGATAACCGGTGCGTCGTCGAATCTCCGCAGTGTCCGGATAGTAGTCGTACTTCGACGAGTCTCGGTAGTCGCGCGAGATTGTAATCGGGTCACCAGAGGCGGGCGCAGGATTCGACTCCGGTTCGGGAAGGGGTGTCTCGGTGGACGGTTCGAGGTCCGACGTACACCCGGAAAGCGCCGTGAGAACCCCGCCCGCCGCAATCGTGCGAACGAATCGGCGTCTGCTGGAGGGCATCGGCTCGCCGTTTGCGGCCCACTAGTAAATGTTTTGTCAGAAAGGGAGCGTTACTGCGCCGCGCCGGCGTCTTTCTGCGTCTCGCCTTCGTGTTCGTCCGCGTGGTCGTGGTCGTGGTCGTGGTCGTGACCGTCGTCCGAACCCGACCCCGCGACGAGTTCCGACGAGTCGGACATCATGTCGAGGTTCTTCAGGTTGTCACGCTCTTCGAAGTCGGCGACGGCTTCCAGCAGGTCGTCCTGCGTGAGTTCCATCCGCTCTTCGGTGAGCGCTTCGAGGACGGCCTCGCGGAGGACGAGTCGGAGGTCGGAGCCGGTGAGGCCCTCCGTCACGTCGGCGATGGCCGAGGGGTCGAACTCGTCGATGTCCATCCGGTTCGTGATGACCCGAAGGATGTCGGCGCGCATCCCGCGGTCCGGCTTGGGGAAGTTGACGATTTCGTCGAAGCGCCGCCACGCCGCCGAGTCGAGCTGGTCGGGGTGGTTGGTCGCGCCGATGAGGATGACCTCGTCACGAATCAGCGAGATGTCGTCGATGCTCTTGAGCAGCGTGTTGACCGCGCGCTTGAGCGCCGCGTGCTCGTCCGACCGGCGGGTCTTCGCCACCGAGTCGAACTCGTCGATAAAGAGGATACACGGCGACAGCCGCTTTGCCACTTCGAAGGTCTTCTCGACGTTCTTGGCCGTCTCGCCGAGGTACTGACTCGTAATCATCGAGAGCTTCACCTCGACGAACGGGAGGCCGAGCTCGTGGGCGAGCGCCCGCGAGACGGTGGTCTTGCCGGTCCCCGGCGGCCCGACGAAGAGGATTTTCCCGATTTCACGGAGGCCGATGTCCGCGAGGTACTCGCGGTGCTCGATGGCCTTCATCAACTTGTGAATCTCACCTTCCTGGTCCGTCGTGAGCACGAGGTCGTCGAGGGTCATCTCGATTTCCTCGGGCGCGCGGACCTGCACGAGGTCGAGCATCTCGGCGTCGTCCTCGTCGTCGAAGTACTCGTCCAGCAGGCTGTCTATCCACACGCGGTCGGCGTGAATCGGCCGGGTCTGTTCTCTCGCGTCCGCGTGGGTCACGTCCACGTCGTCTCGGTCCTCGACCGACTTCGCGACCGTCGGGTTCGTCACGAGCCGGTCGTAGTCGGCTCGTTTGACGAACCACTCCAGCGCCATCTCGGGTTGCGTCAGCGAGAGGCGGCCGGAGAAGTCCTCACGTTGGGTGAACATGAGGTCGGAAATCGCGTCCCAGGGGTGTTCGACACCGGTCGCCTTCCGCGCGACGGACTCGGTCACAACGAGCGGTCGCTCGATGCCGGCCATCGACGAGTCGTCCTCGTCGCCGTCGTCCTCGGCGTCCGCCCAGAAGACGCGTCGATACCGCGGGGGAAGGTCGTTTTCGTCAAGCGTTCGGTCGTCGGTGTAGAGGTGGGCCGTCAGCAGAAACTCGACAACCTCGAGCGCCCGTTCACTCATCCCCCAGAAATTGCCCGGGGAGACGCATAAGAGCGTCGGAGCGCCGCCGCGTGGTGCGCGCGACCGAACTACCCCGATGGCAAGGAACGCGGCACAGAACCGCGGTGGTCCGTTAATTTCTGAAAAACAATTCAAAAACATATCCTAAAACGGACGAATTACGCGATTATATTCCTTCCATACGTTTGTATATTGTCTCTTTATTCAGAATATGTGGGGAAAATATTGCTTCTTAAACGATTAGGTCTTTATGGTTATCTTCCGCCACTGTGAGCCAAGAAAGTGAAATGATATTCACGAACGGCACGGGATACTTGCCCGAATGCGGTACATTCGACGCGGACGGTAGGTGGTGAATCGCGTGGCGAAACAAGTCCCGACGACCTGTATGCGCTGTGCTGTCGGCTGTGGCCACGTCCATCTCGGTTCCGACACGGCGTACGGCCTCGACGCGGTCCGGGGGGACCCCTCGCACCCCGTGAACAACGGGCTGGCCTGCGGTCGCGGCATCCGTGAGTCGGCCGACCCGGACGGGTCGTGGCTCACGCGACCGCTCGTCAGGGAAAACGGCGAACTCCGTCAGACCTCGTGGTCGGACGCGCTCGCGCGCGTCGGCGACGCCATCACCGACGCGATGGCCGACGACCCCGACGAGGTCGCCGTCCTCGGGAGCGGCCAACAGACGAACGAGGCCGCCTACGCCCTCGGAAAACTCGCCCGCGGCGGTATCGGCACCCGAAACTACGACGCGAACACGACGCTCTGTATGGCGAGCGCGGTCAAAGCCTACTACCGCGCCTTCGGCAGCGACGCGCCGCCGCCGACCTACGACGACATCCCCGAGGCGGAGACGCACCTCGTCTGGGGGGCGAACCCGGCCGTCGCCCACCCCGTGATGTTCCGGTGGATTCGCCAGTCGGCCGACGACGGCGACCTCGTCGTCGTCGACCCCGTCGAGACGAAGACCGCGGGGGTCGCCGACGACCACGTCGCCATCGACCCCGGCGGCGACCTCGCGTTGGCGCAGGCGGTTCTCGGCCATCTGGTCGAGACCGACCGCGTGGACGAGTCGTTCGTCGCGGAACACACCGAGGGGTTCGACCGAGTCGTCGACGAACTCCCCCCGGTCGAGGAGGCGGCGTCGGACGCCGGCGTCACCCTCGACGAGGTCGAGAAACTGGCGTCGCTCCTCGACGCGCCCACGCTCGTCTACTGGGGCATGGGCGTCAACCAGAGCGTTCGCGGCACCGCGACCGCCGGCGCGCTCGTGAACCTCTGTCTCGCTTCCGGGAACCTCGGCCCCGGTTCCGGCCCCTTCTCGCTCACCGGACAGGCGAACTCGATGGGCACCCGCGTCGTCTCCTCGAAGGGGACGTGGCCCGGCCACCGACCGTTCGAACACCCGGACCACCGCCGGACCGTCGCCGAGGCGTGGGACGTGCCCGTCTCTCGGCTCCCTGACGACAACGGACCGGGACCGGTCGGCATGTTCGAGTCGTCGCCGTCGGTCGTCTGGACCGTCGCGACCAACCCGCTCGCCGGGTTCCCGGACGCGACGGCCGCCCGCGAGGTGCTCGAAGACTCCTTCCTCGTCGTGCAGGACGCCTTCCGGTCCGAGACGGTCGAACTCGCCGACGTGGTGCTCCCCGCGGCGACGTGGGGCGAGTCCGAGGGGACCACGATGAACATGGAGCGGACGGTCTCGCGGGTCCGCCCGGCCACCGAGACGCCGCCGGGCGTCAGGCAGGACCTCGACATCATCGCCGACGTGGCCGCCCGCGTCGCGCCCGGACTGCTCCCGAGACCGTCCGTCTCGCCGAGCGACCTGTTCGACGAGTTCGCCGCCCTCACCGAGGGCACCGACGCCGACTGCTCGGGGCTCTCGTACACCCGACTCGACGGCGAGCGCGCCGTCCGCTGGCCCGCGCCGGACCCGACGAGCGAGGGCGGCTACCGCTACTACGACGCCGGCGACGGGGAGTCGGGTGACCCGACGTGGTCGTTCCCGACGGCGTCCGGGAAGGCGCAGTTCAGCGCGCTCTCCGGGTCGTCGCTCCCCGAACCCGCCGACGAGTCGTACCCGCTGACGCTCACGACCGGCCGCGAGGCCGACGGGTACAACACCGGGGTTCGCACGCGGAGCGACACGCCGGACCAGCCGGTCGCCCGCGCGCATCCCGACACTATCGACGCGCACCGCGACGCGGTCGCCGACCCCGAGGGCGACCGCCGAACCACCGTCGTCTCCCGTCGGGCGTCGGTCCCGGTGACGCTCGACCCCGACGACGCCGTCCCGCCGGGCCTCGTCTGGCTCTCTATCCACCATCCTATGACTAACCGACTCACCAGCCCTGCGGTCGACCCGCAGTCGAACGAACCGAACTTCAAGCAGTGCGCTGTCCGCCTCGAACACCCGGAGACGACCGCCGCGTCCGACAGCCTCGTGGCGGAGGTGAGCGACTGATGGCGCTCGTCGCCGCCGGCGGACGGCCTTGCGAACTCGAACGCACCGCCGCCTGAGAATGGCAGACGCGTCGCACCCCCACCTCGACACCGGCCGCGCGGGCATCATCCTCGCCGGCGGCCGGTCGACCAGATTCGGCGGCATAGACAAGGCGACGGCCACCGTCGGCGGCCAGCCCATGATTCACCGGGTCGCCGCCTCGCTCGACCCCGTCGTCGACGAACTCATCGTCAACTGCCGCGCCGAACAGCGCGACTCGCTCGCCGGCGCGCTCTTGGACTTCGACGTCCAGTTCGCGGAGGACCCGCACCCCGACCGAGGCCCCGTCTTCGGCCTCCGAACCGCACTCCGGGCGACGAGCGCCGAGTACGCGGCCGTCCTCCCGTGCGACATGCCGCTCGTCCCGAGCGGGTTCATCTCACACCTCTTCGGCCGCCTGCAGGGCGGCGCCGGCGTCGTCCCGAGAGTCTCCGAGACGACCCAACCGCTGCCCGCGGTCATCCACTGCCGCGCCGGCGTGGTCGCCTGCACCGACACCATCCGCGACGGCGACGAGCGCCTGCAGGCCGTCATGTCCGCGCTCGACGCCACCGTCCTCGACGACCGCGAAGTGGAGGCTCACGCCGGAACGCACGCGTTTCACAACGTGAACTCCTTCGACGACTTGCGCGCGCTCACCGTTCGTCGGTGAACCGCGTTCGAGGCCCATACCACATTATCTTCCATTACATTAGATTTAGATTGTCGAATAAACAGTCGATTATCTGCACAGAATACGACCTTATATTCGGAATATCTGGTTATAAAATGGACGAATAGTCCGTATGGCGTCGATTTCTACACATTATCAACGAATACTCTTATGAACCTCTATCGAGTCGTGTTATCACGAAACATGACCAAGTTCGGAAACAAACGCACACAAATAGTGGACAATTGCCCACTGGTGGTCGGTAATGGCGAGTAAGAAGGAAGCGTGGAAGTCGGAACTGTACGGCGACGAGGTTCGCGAGAAAATCGAGGAGTTCGCGGAAAAGGGGGTCGACGCCATCCCCGAAGACGAGCGCGACAAGTGGTTCACCCGCTTCAAGTTCTGGGGCGTCTTCCAGCAGCGGACGGGCCAGGACTCGTACTTCATGATGCGGCTGACGAACGCCAACGGCGTCCTCGACCCGGGTCAACTTCGGGCCATCGGTGAGGTTGCGCGCGACTACGCCTCCGGCCCCGTCGAGAACCCCGAGTTCGGCGACGCGTGGGTCGACCTGACGACCCGCCAGTCGATTCAGCTCCACTGGCTCGAACTCGAAGACATCCCCGAGGTCTGGGAGAAGCTCGAAGCGGCGGGCGTCTCCTCGCGGTCCGCCGGCGGCGACACCATGCGGAACATCACCGGCTGTCCGGTCGCCGGCCGCGACAAGCACGAACTCGTCGAGTCCCAGCCGCTTCTCGACCGCTTCCAGGAGGACCTCCGCGGGAACGACGCCCTGTCGAACATGCCGCGGAAGTTCAACATCAGCGTCACCGGCTGTCGCGAGGGCTGCGCACAGGACTCGATAAACGACGTGGGGCTCGAACCCGCGAAGAAAGAAATCGACGGCGAGACGGTCACCGGCTTCAACGTCCGCGTCGGCGGCGGCCTCGGCTCTCGAAAGCCGCGCGTCGCCCGCGACCTCGACATCTTCGTCGCCGACGAGGACCGCGCTTACGAGGTCGTCCGCGGCTTCGTCGAACTCTACCACGAACACGGCAACCGCGACGTTCGGGCCCGCGCCCGCAGTCGCTTCTTCGTGGACGAGTGGGGAACGGAGAAGATTCGCGACCTGCTTCAGGAGGAGTACGTCGACTTCGAACTCCAGTCTGCGGGCGAGAACATCCGCGACGAGTACACCTACAACGCGGGCCGCCCGGAGTCCGACGGGAAACACGACCACATCGGCGTCCACGAGCAGGCTAACGGCGACTACTACGTCGGCCTCAGCGTCGCCGTCGGCCGACTCACGGCGTCCGACGCCATCGAACTGGCCGACATCGCCGACGAGTACGGCTCCGGCGAGGTCCGCCTCACCCGTCGTCAGAACCCGCTTCTGATGGACGTGCCGGAGGAGAAGCTCGACGACCTGCTCGCAGAGCCGCTCCTCGGAAAACACACGCCCGTCCCGAACCCGTTCCAGCGCGGCACGGTCGCCTGCACCGGCACGGAGTTCTGCTCGCTCGCGCTCACGGAGACGAAGGCCCGGACCGCCCGGATGCTCCGGTGGCTCCGCGACAACGTGGACGTGCCCGACGACGTGAGCCAACTGAAGATTCACTACTCCGGCTGTACCGCCGACTGCGGGCAGGCGAACACGGCCGACATCGGCCTGTTCGGCATGCGCGCCCAGAAGGACGGCGAGATGGTCGAGGCCATGGACATCGGCGTCGGCGGCGGCATCGGCGAGGAGCCGTCGTTCGTCGAGTGGATTCAACAGCGCATCCCGGCGGACGAGGTGCCGGGTGCCATCGCCTCGCTCGTGGAGGCGTTCGCGGAGCGCCGCGAGCCCGGACAGACGTTCCGCGAGTGGGTCGAAGCCGAGGGGACCGAGGCGGTCACCGAGTACTGCGTCCCCGAGGAGACGGACTTCGAAGCGCCGTACATGCACGACGCGAAGCAGTCGTGGTACCCGTTCGCCGAGGACGAAGCGCAGTCCGAACAGACGGTCACGAGCGACTGAACATGACCGAACGCATCGCATCCGACGACCCGGCGGACGACGCAGACGCCGACGACGTGGCCTTCGAGCACGCCTCGGCGGACGTCGCGCCGGAACTCTTCCCGGCGGAGCCAACGGTTGCCGACGCGGGTACCGGCGGAATCCCCGGTCGGCAGGACAGCGACTCCGCCACTCGTTCCTGACGTTCCGAGACTCGGTGCCGTCGTCTCCACTTTCACCGTTTTCTCGGCGTTTTTCGACCCGAAGAACAACTCGTTACGACGAATAGTGAGTTCTAAACTATTTATGGTGTTCGAACCCTGATGATGTGCCATGCCAGAGCCAGTCATCGCGGCCGCGTACCGCACGCCGTTCGGCAAGGCGGGCGGCGTGTTCGAAGACGTTCGAAGCGAGGACCTCTCGGTCACGCTCATCGACCACATCCTCGACGAACACGACGTCGACCCCGACGACGTGGAGGACCTGATGTGGGGCGTCGCCCAACAGCGCACCGAACAGGACAACAACGTCGCCCGCGTCATCGCCCTCCTGTCGGAGCTCGGCGAGGGGACGCCCGCGACGAGCATCAACCGCTGGTGCGCCTCCTCGATGCAGGCTATCATCTCCGCGTCCGACGCCATCGCCGCTGGCAACCGCGAGTGCATCGTCGCCGGCGGGGTCGAGAGCATGTCCCGCGTGCCGATGGACGGCGACTCCTACCAGCATCTCCATCCGGAACTGAGCGAGCAGTACAACATCTTCCAACTCCAGATGGGGATGACTGCCGAGAAGGTCGCAAACGAGCACGAGGTCTCCCGCGAGGCCCAAGACGAGTTCGCGTTCCGGAGCCACCAGCGCGCCGCCGAGGCGACCGACTCGGGTCGCTTCGACGACGAAATCGTCCCGGTCGAGACGGACGACGGCGTCGTCACCGAGGACGAGGGCATCCGCCGCGACACCTCGATGGAGATTCTCGGCGGTCTCGACCCCGCCTTCTCGGGCGACGGCTCCGTCACCGCCGGTAACTCCTCGCAGATAACCGACGGCGCGGCCGCCGTCCTCGTCACCAGCCGCGAGTTCGCCGACGAACACGGCCTCGACGTACTCGCCTCGGTCGGCACGAACAACGTCGCCGGCGTCGACCCCACGGTCATGGGCATCGGCCCGGTCCCGGCCACCCGCGGCCTCCTCGACCGCGCCGGCACCGACATCGACGACTACGGCCTCGTCGAAATCAACGAGGCGTTCGCCAGCCAGTGTGAGTACTCCCGCCGCGAACTCGGCATCGACGCGGACAAACTCAACGTCAACGGCGGCGCAATCGCGCTCGGCCACCCCCTCGGGGCGTCCGGGGCGCGCCTGCCGGTGACGCTCATCCACGAGATGCAGAAGCGCGACGTGGACCGCGGCCTCGCGTCGCTCTGCGTCGGCTTCGGTCAGGGCGCGGCAATCGAGTTCAGCAGGTAGGGCGAGAATTCGGCTGTTTTTTTGGTCCAGATTTTTGCCGAGCGAAGCGAGGGAAAAAGGTGGCAGTGGTGTGGCAATCGAGTTCAGCAGGTAGGGCGAGAATTCGGCTGTTTTTTTGGTCCAGATTTTTGCCGAGCGAAGCGAGGGAAAAAGGTGGCAGTGGTGTGGCAATCGAGTTCAGCAGGTAGAACGAGAATTCGGCTGTTTTTGTTTTAGTTTTCGAAGCGAAGTCGGTGAGACCGGGTGACGACGCGACGGTCGCCTCCCGCTCGTTTCTCCGCCGCTAACGCTCACGAACATACGTGCGCCTTTCGTCACGTTCATACTCCGGAAGTCGAGAGTATCCCGGTGATGAACCTCACGACGACCGTACTGTCGGGGGCGTTCGCGGCGCTGGCGGCCGCCGGGGCCGCCTCCGCGGGGTTCGTTCCGAGGCCCGACCTCGGCGCGCCCGTCTGGTACGTCCTCGTCGCGCTCACCGTCGGCTACTGGGCGGTGTTCGTCCGCTGGGCGCGGCGCTGACCTGTCGGGGACGACGCAAAAAACCGAAATTCAGCGGGCGGCGAGAGCCGCTATTCGGGGTTGACTAACTCTTCTGCGTCCCGGACGGCCTCGCGCTCGCCGATGATGGTGATGCGGTCGCCCTCTTGGAGCGTGTACTCCGCGTTGGGGACCGTCGTGTCGCCGTTCCGCGAGACGAGGGTGATGAGACAGCCGTCGGGCAGTTCGGGTCCGACCTCGCGGATGGTCCGACCGATGAGCCTCTCGGCGGTGACCTCGACCTCTTGGACGTCGCCGGAGCGACCGATTTCGCCCATCCAGTTCGACATCGACGGGCGCTCGATGTAGTTGTCGAGCGCCTGCGCCGTGGCGATGGTCGACGAGATGGTCCGGACGCCGAGTTCTTCGAACGCCTCGACGTTGTCGGGGTTGTTCGCCCGCGCGAGGACGCTCTCGGGTTCGAACTTCGAGTTCGCCAACTGCGCGACGAGCAGGTTCACGTCGTCGTCGCCGGTCGCGGCGACCACGAACTTGGCGTTCGCGGCCCCCGCGGAGCGTAAGACGCTCGTGTCGGCTCCGTCGCCGTGATGGACGGTAAAGCCCATGTTCCGGGCTGTCTGGACTACTTCTTGGTCCTCCTCGATGAGGACCACGTTCTCTCCGCGGTCTGCGAGGCGTTCGGCGAGCGCACGGCCCACCTTCCCGCCTCCGATGATGAGTACACGCATTGGGATGACGTCGAGGTATTCTGCGATTTGGCGAGCGAGGCCGGCCTCGAAGACGACGGTCGTCAGGATGACGAGGAACACCGTGCCGACGAGAATCGAGGCGCTCTGGTTCAGCGCGGCGGCCTGCTGGGCCATCCCTTCGGCCGCGAGCCGCGTCGCCTCCTCCTGCAGGGCGATAGCGAACAGCGAGGCCACGGACGCGGGGATGATACCGCGCGGGCCGACGAAGCTCATGAAGAGCTTCTCTTCTCTCGTGAAGCGGTCGCCGCGCGCCGAGACGAAGACCAAGAGCGGCCGAATCACGAGCGCGACGGCGGCGACGACGGCGAGGCCGCCGACGCCGAGGTTCAGGAGGTTCTGGAAGTCCAACAGCGCCGCGAGGGCGATGAAGACGAACGACAGCACGAGCAGCGTGATGTCGCCCTTGAACGCCGAAATCTCCTCTTCGTACGGCACGTCCGCGTTGCCGAGGAGGATGCCGGCGGTCGCCACCGCGGCGATGCCGGCCTCCGTGGCGACGTAGTCGGCGGCCGCGTAGGACACGAGCGCGCCGGCGAGGACGAGCAGGCGCGCGTTCTGCGGCGCGTTGCCCGGCGAGAGGTCGACGTACCGGAGGGCGTAGTACAGCGCCCCGGCGACGATTGCGCCCATGACGACACCGACGCCGAGGCGCTCGGCGAACAGGACCACGAGGGCGTCGGGGCTACTGACGCCTTCGAGGATGGCCTCGAAGATGACGATGGCGACGATAGCCGCCGTCACGTCGTTGACGATACCCTCCGTGTCGAGCGCCGCGCCGACTCGGTCGCGGACCGGGACGACTTCGAGAATCGGGGCGATGACCGTTGGCCCGGTCGCGACGAGGAGCGCGCCCACGAGGAACGACACCGGCCACGGCGCGCCGAGCGCGTAGTGGACGACGACGCCGGTCGCCACGAAGGAGATTATCGCCCCGACGGTGACGAGGCGGAACGTCGCGGCCGGCGCTTCCCGTAGCTTGTCGATTCGAAGGTGGAACGCGCCCTCGAAAACGATGATAGCGACCGAGAGACCGACGATGGCCTGTAGTGCGTTCCCGAACGAGTCGGGAGAGATGACGCCGAGGACCTCGGGGCCGAGCAGGATGCCCGACGCGATGAGGAACACGACGCTGGGGACCTGAAACCGGTCCGAGAGCACCTGCGAGACCACGCCGATGCCGATTATCGCGGCGACGAGCGGGATGAGGTTGGCCCCTCCTGCTGTGGCCACTTATATCGCCTCCATTGATTCGGTGCATGTGACGACGGAAGATAAGTCCACACATCTCGGGCGGTATTTCCGCGGACTTGGGGGGAGGTTCGGCGAAAAAACGGCTGGAGACGTTTCGGCTGTCGGATTCTACTGGGTCGCGGTCCGCCCGTCGCCCCGTCGCTCTTCGGTCTGGCGGTCCTCGTCGTAGATGAGAGACACCTCGTCGGCGTAGCGGTCGAGGATGTTCCGGCGCTTCTTTTTCATCGTCGGCGTCATCAGGTCGTTGCCCTCCGAGAACTCCTCGGGGACGACGCGGAACTGTTTGATTCGCTCGTAGGACTCGAAGTTCTCGTTGGCCGCCTCCACTTCGGCCTCGATGCGCTCGTACACCCGGTCGTCGCGGCAGATGGCTTTCGGCTCGTCGGGGAGGTCGATGCCCTCCTCGTCGGCCCACTTCCGCAGGCCGTCGAAACTGGGCACGATGAGCGCCGAGACGAACTTGCGGCCGTCGCCGAGGACCATGCACTGTTCGACCACCGCCGAGGAGGCGAAGGCGTCCTCGATGGGGCCGGGTGCGACGTTCTTGCCCGTCGAGAGGACGAGAATCTGCTTGGCGCGCTCGCGGAAGGTGATGTAGCCGTCGGGCCGGAGTTCGACCACGTCGCCGGTGCGGAACCAGCGGTTGCCCTCGTCGTCCTCGACGAACGCCGCCTCGGTCTCCTCGGGGTTGTTCCAGTAGCCCTCGGTGACGCTCGACCCGCGGACGAGCAGTTCGCCCACCTCGCCGCCCGCGTCGCCGAGTCGGTCGCCGACGACGGTCGTGTCGAGTTTCGTCTCGACGTTCCGAAGCGGGTAGCCGATGGTGCCGATTTTCGGCTCCTCCGGGGGGTTGACCGAGATGACCGGCGAGGTCTCGGTGAGGCCGTAGCCCTCGTAAATCGGGAGGCCCATCGCGTGGTAGAGCGCGCACAGTTCGGCCGAGAGGCTCCCGCCGCCGCTGATGAAGAAGTCGAGGTTGTCGCCGAGCGCCTCGCGAACCTGCCCGAACACGAGGCGGTCGGCGAGGCGGTGTTTCGCGGTGAGCAGGTAGCCCGGCGCGTCGGTCGTGTGGTACGCCTGCCCGACGCCGACGGCCCACTCGAAGATGCGCTTTTTCGCGGGCGACTCGCTGGCTTGCGCCCGAATCGCGTCGTAGAGCTTCTCGTACACCCGCGGGACGCTCGTCCCGGTCGTCGGCCGGACGAGTTGGAAGTCCTCGCGGAGCGTGTCGGGGCTCTCGGCGTAGGCGACCGCCGCGCCCGCCGCGAACATCATGAAGTGCCCCGCCATGCGCTCGAAGACGTGTGCGAGCGGAAGGAACGACAGCGCCACCGAATCGGGGCCGATGACCGGCGTGTCGCCCTTGTCCGGGCGCGGGCCGAAGCGCCGATAGCTCTCGTTGACGTTCGACCGGAAGTTCCAGTGAGTGAGTTGGACGCCCTTCGGCTGGCCCGTCGTCCCCGAGGTGTAGATGAGGCTGGCGAGGTCGTCGGGGTCACGCTCGTCCAGCCACGACTTGTAGGCAGCCTCGTCGTACACCTCCTCGCCGCGGCGGTAGAGTTCGCCGAGCGTCAGCACGTCGTCGCGGTCGTCGTGGCCGTCGTACTCGTCCACGACGACGATAAACCGCAGGTCCAACTCGTCTTCGACGGCGAGCACGCGCTCCAGTAGCTCCTCGTTCTCGACGACGACGGCGTTCGCGCCGGGGTCGGAGAGCAAGTACTGCACCTGCCGCTCCGACGACGAGGTGTACACCGTGGTGACGACGCCGCCCGCGCCGAGGACCGCGAAGTCCGTCTGGGCCCACTCCATGCGCGTGTGCGAGAGAATGCCGACGCGGTCGCCGGCCTCGATGCCGAGGTCGCGGAATCCCGCCGCGAGCCGGCGCACGATGCCCCGCATCTCCTCGTAGGTCAGGTCCGCGTAGTCGCCGTCGGGGGCCGCCGGGACGACGCCTTCGGCGACCAGCGACCGCCGGTAGACGCCGCCTTTGTATCGCTGTGCGACTCGCGAGGCGTTCCGTGACGCGCTCGCTTCGAACATCCGTGGGAGGGTCGTCCGCTCGATGACAGGGTCGTCGAACGCCGCCTCCGCGTCCCGCCAGTCCATGCTCTGTTAGTAATGATTCAACATTTAAAACTATGTACGTTCGGTCTGTTGAAAGCCCGCGGTACCGCGGGGAAACGCTGATTTCGAACCCGAGCGCGGCGCTTTTGGGTCGGCAGCGGTAGTGTCAGCGCGTCGCCCGGGCTGGTTGACTCGGTCGGGTTGGCCGGATTGACCGGATTGACCGAACTGGCCGAACTGACCGAACCCGCCGACCGACTCGCGTCACTCGTCGTCGCCGATGTAGTCGAGATAGCCGAGCACGCCGCGGGTGTTCAGGCGTTCTTCGTCGCGGGCCTTCCGCTCGCCCCACACCTCGTCCATCTGGGTGTGCTCGACGAAGTGGTCGATGACGGCCTCGTCGTCGCCGAGTTCGGCGCGCTTCTGTCGGATGGCCTCGACCCACTCCACGAGGACGCGCTTGTACGCCTCGGCGAGGTCGCCGTCGTAGGGTTTCGGGCCGAAGTGGCCGAAACAGACCGTCTCGGGGTCGATGTCCTCGATGGTCCGCACGTCGTCGAGCGCCTTCTGGAGGTGGAACTGCGAGGGCGGGGAGGTCTGTCGGAGCGTCCGCGACTTCGGCTCCCAGATGCCCAGCGCGTCGCCGACGAACAGCACGTCGTCGCCGTCGTCGTGGAACATCACCTGATGCGGCGCGTGGCCGGGCGCGTGGTGGACCGTGAGCGTCCGGTCGCCGAGGTCGATTTCGTCGCCGTCGGTGAGGCTCTCGACGCGGTCCTCGTCGATTGGGCGCGGTTCGTCGTAGAACTGCCATTGGTCTTCGACGGCCGCCTTCGTGCCCTCGATGAGCCGCGACGGGTCCACGAGGTGCGGCGCGCCGATTTCGTGGGTCATGACGGTCGCGTCCGGGTAGCGCTCGGCGAGGTAACCCGCGCCGCCCGCGTGGTCGAGGTGGACGTGCGTCGGCAGGATGTACGCGAGGTCGTCGACGCCGACCTCGTCGAGCATCCCGAAGACGTGCTCTCTATCGGCGGCGATGCCGGTGTCGATGAGCGCGGGTTTCTCGGCGTCGACGAGGTAGACCGAGCCGTACTTCTCCACCTCGTACATGCCGCTGTCGACGTAGTAGAGGTCCGTACTGTCCGGGACGGGTTCGACGTCGCCAATAGCCATAGTTGACGGCCGTCTCCGGGCAAGAAAAGCGTTCGGTCGGCCGACCCCCCACGTTGATTATGGGCGACCGCAAAGCCGTCTCCATGTCCGAACAGGGTGGTGACCCGCTCCCGGACGTCGACATCTCGGACGTCTCGCCGATGGCGTGGCGACTGCTCAGAGTCGCCGCCGGCTACAACCAGCGGGCCGTCGAGCGCGCCGTCGACGACCTCATGCAGGCGCACATCTCCATGCTCGAATCCGGGAGCCGCGGCCTCTCGCGGTCGCGCCGCCGCGCCCTGCTCTCGCTGTACGCCGCGGAACTCGACGACGAACAGGTCCGCACGCTCGTCGACCACTTTTAAATCGCGTCGAGACGCGACGCGAAATCTCGCTTCTGTCTGCCGATTTCGACGGGAGGACGGCTGTCGACACCGATATACCGCCATTCGCTACCGTATTGAAAATAATTAAGTAAGACTATCGTTAGAGATCGCGTGTATCAATGATACGCGGTGTTACAAAGACTGCTCGCGGACGATTCGCCGTCTTCACGCTCGCCCTCGTCGCGTCTCTCGCGCTGGCCTTCGGGCCGTCGCTTGAGGGGCTTTCGACGCGGGGTCAGTACGCATTAGCGACGATGGTGTTCGCCGGCATCCTCTGGGTGTCCGGCGCGCTTCCCCTCGCGGTGACGGCGCTGTCGATACCGGTGTTGCTCACGGCCTACGGCGTCTACGGCGATATCGACCCGGCGCTCGCCGGCTTCGCCGACCACCTCATCTTCCTCTTCATCGCCGGCTTCATGCTGGCGAACGCGCTCCAGAAGTACAACATCGACCGCCGCATCGCGCTGTGGCTCATGGCCGTCATGGGGTCGTCGCCGCGGCGGCTCATCCTCGCTATCATGCTCGCCACGGCGTTCCTGTCGATGTGGGTCTCGAACACCGCCACGACGGCGATGATGACGCCCATCGCGCTCGGCGTCCTCGCGCAGGTGCTCGGCCGCGAGGAGGTCTACGAGGCCGACGCCGACGAGGGAACGTTCTCGAACATGCAGATAGCGACCCTTCTCGGCACCGCCTACGCCGCGAGCGTCGGCGGGGTCGGCACCCTCATCGGCACGCCACCGAACGCGGTCGTCGCCACTCAACTCAACGCGCTCCTCGGCTACGACATCGGCTTCGCCGAGTGGCTCCTCGTCGGACTCCCAATCGTCGCTATCACCCTTCCCATCGTCTGGTACCTCCTCACGTTCCGCTTCTTCCCGCCCGAGGTCGACGACGTGGAGGGCGCTCGCGAACAGGCGCGCGAGTACCTCGCCGACGAGGGCGCGCTCTCGACCCGCGGCCGTCGTGTCGCGTACATCTTCGCCGCCACGGCCGGGCTGTGGGTGCTCGGCGGCCTCGACCTCGCGTTCGAGGGCGTCCTCTCGGACCCGGTGTTCAACACCCTGTTCGGCACCGGCGAGGGCATGACGCTCCTCGGCGTCGAGGGCCATCAGGGTCTCCTGTACTACGTGATGGTCGGGATGGTCTCCATCCCGGCGCTCGTCCTCGCGGACACCATGGAGTGGGACGAGCTCGTCGACATCGACTGGGGGACGATTCTCCTCTTCGGCGGCGGCATCTCGCTGGCCGACGCGTTCGCCTCCACGGGCGCGACCCGGTGGCTCGCCGAGGCCGTCTTCGGTTCCTTGACCGGCGCGCCCATCATCCTCGTCGTCGGCGCTATCGTGCTCCTCGTCATCTTCCTCACGGAGATGACCTCGAACACCGCGACGGCGACCATCATCGTCCCCGTGCTCATCGGCATCGGGAGCGTCTTCGCGGCGACGCTCGGACTCACCGAGGTCTCCGCGGCCGTGTTCCTCGCGGTCAGCGGGGCCATCGCGGCCTCGTTCGCCTTCGCGTTGCCGGTGGCGACGCCCCCGAACGCCATCGTCTTCGGGAGCGGCCACATCAAGCAGTCTCACATGATGCGGGCCGGGACCGTCCTCAACGTCGTGATGACCGGCGTGCTAACCATCCTCATCTGGTTCCTCTTCCAGTTCGTCTGGCCGGCGTTCCTCTGGTAATCGGTCCGTCGGCTTCCGACCGCCGCGGCCGCTCTCACCGCGGATTCGCGGCGCTCTTTCGACGCGGATTTGCCGCGTTCTTTCGACGCCGTTTCGTCGCGTTCGGTCGCCGCGTTCTCGCCCCCGACCCTCGGCGATGCGATACGATTTTCCCGCCCGCCCGGAAATCATAGCCCAATGATTGACAGGCAACTGCTCCGCGACGAACCGGAGCGAGTTCGCGACGCGCTCGCCGCCCGTAACATGGAGGACGTGGACATCGACCGCGTCCTCGACGTGTACGACGAGTGGCGCTCGCTGAAGGCCGAAGGCGACGACCTCCGCCACGAGCGCAACGAGGTCAGCCAGAAGATCGGCCAGCTGAAACAGGAGGGCAAAGACGAGGAGGCACAGGAGGCCATCGACCGCTCGGGCGAACTCAAGACGGAGCTACAGGAGCTCGAAGCCCGCGCCGACGAACTCGAAGCGGAACTCGACGAGGCGCTCATGGAACTGCCGAACCTCCCCCACGAGTCGGTCCCCGTCGGGGCCGACGAGGCCGACAACGAGGAGGTCAGCCGCGTCGGCTTCGACGACCTGCGCGACCTCCCCGACGAGGTGACGCCGCACTACGACCTCGGCGAGGAACTCGACATCATCGACGAGGGCCGCGCGGCCAAGACCACCGGCTCGGGCTTCTACTTCCTGAAGGGACAGGGCGCGATGCTCGAACACGCGCTCGTGCAGTTCATGCTCGACGTGCACCGCGAACAGGAGTACGTCGACCTGTTCCCGCCGATTCCGGTCAAGACCACCTCGATGGAGGGCACCGGTCAGCTCCCGAAGTTCGCGGAAGACGCCTACCGCATCGGCGGTTCGGAGACCGAGGGCTACGAGGACGACGACCTGTGGCTCTGTCCCACCGCCGAGGTCCCGGTCACGAACATGTACCGCGACGAGATTCTGCTGAAGGACGACCTCCCGCTGAAGCACCAGGCGTACACGCCGAACTTCCGGCGCGAGGCGGGCGAACACGGCACCGAGACCCGCGGCATCGTCCGCGTCCACCAGTTCAACAAGGTCGAACTCGTCAACTTCGTCGAGCCCGAGGAGTCGTACGACCGGCTCGAAGCCCTCGTCGACGAGGCCGCCGAAGTGCTCGAACGGCTCGGCCTGCCGTACCGCGTCCTCTCGCTTTGCACCGGCGACCTCACCTTCGCGTCGGCGAAGACCTACGACCTCGAAGTGTGGGCCCCGGGCACGGAGTCCGAGGACAGCCCCGAGGACCTCGGCGGCCGCTGGCTCGAGGTCTCGTCGGCCTCGAACTTCGAGGACTTCCAGGCGCGCCGTGCCGGCCTCCGCTACCGCCCCGAGCGCCACGAGTCGGCCGAGTACCTCCACACGCTCAACGCGTCGGGCACGGCCGTCGGCCGCGTCATGGTCGCGCTGCTCGAATACTACCAGAACGAGGACGGCACGGTCGACGTGCCCGAACCGCTCCAGCCCTACATGGGCGGCCTCGAAGTCATCGAGGGCCACGAGCCCGTCGGCGAGGCCGCCGTCGGTGCCGGCAAGAAGGACTGAGCGACTGACATACGCCGCGACTGCGAGTTTCTCTTCTCTTCTCTTCTCTTCTCTTCTCTTCTCTTCTCCCCTCTCTCCCGTTTTCCCCGGCGACGCACGCCGTCAGTTCGGCGACGACTTGACGAACGTCTTCAGTTCCGAGAGCTTCCCGTCTCGCGCCCGAAACCGGTCGAGAAAGACGAACAGTTCGTCGCCGTCGCGGTCTTCGAGGTGGCCGCGGACGACGATTTCGTCGTCGGACTTCGACTGGATGTAGCGCTCGATGACGTGTCGCGTGTCCTTCTGCGGCCGGTCGTCCCGCATGAACTCGACGAACTCCTCGCGCCCCGAGAGCGCCATATCGCCGCGGTGCTGGACGAACCCCGGTTCGAGGATGTTCCGAAGCATGTCGTATCCGTGGTGGTCGAGCGCCGTGTAGTACTGCCGGGCCAGATACGTCGCGTCGGGATGCACACCCGCTATTCGTCGGCCGGCGGCAAGAATCCGACGCCGGTTTCGCCTCGCGCACGCCTCGCGCACCGACGCCGCGTTCGGGACGCTTTTCTCGGCCAGTCGCGTATCGCGGCTGTGGACCTGCACGTTCGATACGAGGGCGACGACGACCCGAAGAAGTGCACGGCGAAGAAGCTCGAACGCTTCGACATGGCCGCCCTCCACGGCTCCGACCGCGAGACTCCCTACGGCGTCGTGCTCAACCCTCACGCCGACAAGGCGCTGTCGCCCGCCGACGCGGACACCGGCGCGCTCGTCGCGCTCGACTGCTCGTGGGAGTCGGCCGGCGAGGCCATGTTCTCGCTCCCCGGCGAACACCGCGCGCTCCCGTATCTCGTCGCCGCCAACCCCGTGAACTTCGGTCGCCCGATGCAACTGACGACGGTCGAGGCGATAGCCGCCGCGCTCGTCATCTTCGGCGAGAAGAAGCGGGCCGAGGACGTGCTCTCGAAGTTCAACTGGGGCCACACGTTCCTCGAACTCAACGAGGAACCGCTGCGCCGGTACTCGGAGTGCGCGGACTCGACCGAAGTCGTCGAGATTCAACAAGAGTACCTCGAACGCGGCGAGTAGTCCGTGACTGGCACGGCCCGTCCGTCCGGGCCGCGTCTCAGAGCCGACTCGACGTCCAGTTGAGCGCGACGGTCGTCCCGGTCTCGACGCGCTCGGTCGGCGTCACCTGAATCACTCGCGCCCACGTCCCGCCGCTCGGCGCGGTGTAGTTCATCCCGCCGCAGTAACAGTCGACTTCGAGCGCGGGCTCTTCCTCGTCGTGGCCGTCGTGCGGATAGCCGGTCCGGGACCACGCGCTCCAGTCGATAGTGTCGCCGTCGTGGCGCGCGACGAGCGTGACTTTCAGCGGTTCTCCGATGGCCGTCGTCCCGTAGTGGATGTCCTCGCGGTCGGTGTCGACGGTGTCGAGCGACTGCGGCGAGTCGGGGAGCAGGTCGACCTCCGAGAGGTCTTGGGTGTCGTAGGTTTCGGTCGCCTGAACCTCGGCGTCGTCGGGCGCGCGGTACACCTCGGTCGTGAACGGGAGCGACGAGTCTTCGAGCCGAAAGCCGAGCAAGACCTCGTCCGAGGGGACCGATGTCTCTTCGACCAGCGTCGGGTGTATCTCCTCGGGGTTCTCGACGAAGTCGGCGGATTCGAGCCCGCTTTCGGTTGTTTCGTCCTCCTGTTCGGTCGTCTCGTTCGCGGTTGTCTCGTTCGCAGTCGTCTCTGCGTCGGTCGTGGTTTGCGTCTCGGTCGTGGTCTGTGTCCCCGCGTCGGTCGTCCGCGCCGTCGAGCCCGAGGCGTCGGGCGAGCTACATCCTGCGAGACCGGTGAGGCCGGCAACGGCGACGCCGAAAATCGATTGGAGGGTTCTTCGACGGGTGTGCGTTGACTCCTTACCCATGGCCGTCGGGTGTGGTCCCTCCCCCTTAGAGACCCGCGACGGTTTACGTGAAATAACGGACTTAGGACCCTGCTAAACCTCGTTTTTCGGCGGTTCCACATCCGGCGAGGTCGGAGGTCGTTCCCCCGCGCCGTCGAGCTACCCCTTCACCCACGCGCCGACGGCCCCGGCGATGGCGCTGTCGATTGCGAAGATGAGCGTCAACACGACGCCCGCGACGAGGACGCCGACGCCGCCGAGGAGGCCGCCCAGCGGGCCGCCCGCGAGTCCCACGAGACTCCCGAGCAGGGCCGCGAGGAGCGTCACGACGATACCCGAGATGGACCCCGCGACGAGGCCGTTCCACGCGCCGTTACCGAGCGTGCCGCCCGCGAGGTAGCCCGCCGCGAAGCCCCCGAGCAGGCCCGCGCCGATTTGGCCGACGAGCGGGAGCGCGAGTCCCCCGGTACCGACGACGACGATAACGACGAACCCGACGGCGACCGCCTTCCAGTCAGTCATGGGCCGAAGTAGGTCGCGGGCGGGCAAGAACTTCGTGGCGGTCGCGAGCGGGGCGGTTCGGCGTTCGCGTTCGCTCGCGTCTCCGCGTCGGCCGCCGCGAACCCCTTCGCTTCCGGTCGAACCGTGCGGGAGACCTGCACGGCGAATCCCCCGTTCGAAGCGCCGAGCCCCAAACGGACGCGCTTTTACGGCTCGGCCATGTAGCGGACTGCAATGATTTTCGAGTCTCTCCCGACCACGCCCCGGTCGGACGAACTCATCGACAAGGCCTTCTCGCGGGCCGCGCGCACGGGGCGAGCGAAGCAGAACAAGTTGGAGGCTCAGCAGTCGATGCTCCAGACGGCGTCGAACATCCTCTCGGACAACCTCGAGAACGTCGTCGTCGAGTGGCCCGACTTCGAGACGGTCGACCCCTTCTACTACGAACTCGCCGACGCCATCGTCGACGTGGACGAGGTCCGAAAGAGCCTCTCGGAAGTGATGTGGGCCTCCCGGCAGGTCGACAACATCGCCCGCGAGTACCAGCCGAAGCTCCGCAAGACCGACGCGGACCTCGCGCGCAAGCACCGAAAGCAGGCGTTCGCCCGCATGGCGAGCGTCGTCGAGGAGGTCGAAGACGACCTGCTCCGCATCGGCGAGGCGCGCGACGCCCTGAAGGACCTCCCCGACATCCGCCCGGACGAACCGGCAATCGTCGTCGCCGGCTACCCGAACGTCGGCAAGTCCTCGTTCGTCAACGACGTGACCCGCGCGTCGAACGAAATCGCCCGCTACCCCTTCACGACGAAGGGCGTCCAAATCGGGCACTTCGACCGCGACCGCATCCGCTACCAGATTATCGACACGCCGGGACTGCTCGACCGCCCGGAGGACGAGCGCAACGACATCGAGCGGCAGGCCGTGAGCGCCCTCGAACACCTCGCGGACGCCGTCCTCTTCGTCGCCGACGCCAGCGGCGCGTGCGGCTACCCCATCGAGTCGCAACTCGAACTCCGCGACGCCGTGAAGGCGCGCTTCGAGGAGCGCGACATCCCGGTGCTCACTGTCTGTAACAAGAGCGACCGCTCGACCGACATGGAGGCCGACCTCTACATGAGTGTCGAGACGGGCGAGAACGTCGAGGCCGTCCTCGACGCCGCGGTCGAGGCCATCGGGTTCGAACCCGACATCCCGCCGTCGCGCAACGAGTAAGCGACGCGGGATTTTTCGGTTCTGTCGTTTTCGTCACGCCGCAACGCCCGGAGAGCAGCGGCTACGCGGTGAATGCCTGAGAAATGAGGGCGTGGGGTGGGTCGAACCGCGAGTTCGGTCAGCGGGGCGCGGGTGCTTACTCGGCTTCGTAGACCATCTGGACGGTCGCCGAGACGGTCACGGGGCCGGGCGAGAGTTCGGTCGAACCGGACGAGGCGCGGGCGGCGTCCTCGGCGTAGGCGACCGGGTACGGACCGGGCGAGGCGCTGCCGCCGACGGTGGCGGTGTGGACGCCCGTGACGGTCAGGTCGGAGGCGCTGGCGACGGCGTCGGCGTCGGCCTTCGCGGAGTCGACGGCGCGGGTCAGGGCCTCCTCGCGGAGTTCGGCGCGCTTCTCGTCGGTGAGCGTGAAGGCGACGCCGCGGATTTCGCTGGCACCGGCACCGACCGCGAGGTCGATGACTTCACCGGCGCGGTCGGGGGCGACCTCGACGCGGAGGGTGTGGGTGGCGCGGTAGCCGAGGAGGTCGCGTTCCTGGCCGCTGTAGTCATACTCGGGGTAGATGTTGAAGCCGGTCGTCTGGATGGCGTCCTCGGCGACACCGGCGTCGGTGAGGGCGGCGCGGACGGCGGCCACGTCGTCGGCGACGGTGCCGCGGGCCTCGTCGGCCGAGTCGGCGGAGGCCGTCACGGCGATGGAGACCACGGCGAGGTCGGCGTCGGCGGTCACTTCGCCGGTACCGGTCGTGGAGATGGTCGTCGCGTTCGTCGCGTCTACGCCGCCGTCGGTCGTCGCCTGCAGGGGTGCCGAGAGACAGCCCGCGAGGAGGACGAGGCCGACGAGGAATATCGGAGCAATCGTGCGTCGTTGCATACCCATCGTACGTCGGTTCAGCTATTCAACTCGCGCTAGAGACAAAGAGCGACTGTAGCCTTCGAAACGGGTGACAAAGCCCCCGCCGCGTGCTACTCCACGACGGCGACGTAGCGCACTTCGACGTCGATTTCCGCCGCCGCCCACGGCGACAGCGGTTCGGGGGCGACGGCGTTTACCCGCCTCGTGAGTTCGCGTTCGACCATCGGCGGGTCGGAGGCCGGGTCGTAGCCGACGGTCACGACGACGCCCTCGGGCTCTTGGAGCGGCCCGCTGTCGTACTGCAGTTCCATCGACAGCAGCCGGGCGTCGGTGTCCGAGAGCGCGTCCTCGATGGCGTCGCGCGCGTCGCTCTGGAAGTCGGCGTTCCGGTAGGTCGTGTAGGTGACCGCGCCGAGGAACGACGAGAGGACGAGCAGGCCGACCCCGATGACGGCGATGCGGAACAGGGCGGCCCGACGGGCCTCGTCGCGGCGAATCCAGCGTTCCGGCCGGTAGCCCTGCTGCCAGAGGACGCCGATGGCGACGAAGTTGACGGAGAGGATGTTGACGAGGACGAGGATGGCCGAGCCGACGACGGCCTCGGGCGCGCCCCACGCGACGCCGATGCCGACGACGGCGGTCGGCGGGACCAACGCGGCGGCTATCATGACGCCGACGAGCGCGGTCGAGACGCCGGAGGAGAGCGAAATCGCGCCCGCAGCCCCCGCGCCGAGCGCGATGACGAGCGACAGCACGTCGGGCGCGAGGCGCTCGTCCACCTCGGGAATCGACAGCACCTCAGCCGGAGACAGCGGCACCGCCCCGGTCTGTCTGAGCAGGAAGGCGAAGACGGCCGCCGCACCGACCGCGAGGAGGCCGCCGAGCGCCTGCAGGCGAACCCCGCGGGCGAACATCTCGTCGTCGTCGACGACGGTGCCGACGCTCGCGGACATCGCGGGGCCGACGAGCGGGGCGATGACCATCGAGCCGACGACCACGGCCGGCGAGTCGAGGAGCAGGCCCGCCGTGGCGACGAGCGCCGAGATGACCGTCATGAGCACGTAGGTCGGCACCGACGGCGCGAGGTCGGCGGCCTTCGAGGCCAGTTCCTCGCGGGCGATGCGGTCGCCGTTCTCGTCGTCTTCCTCGTACTGCTCGCGCAGTTGGTCGAACCGCTTGGACGCGACCGTCTCGGCCGCGACGACGACGGTGTAGGCGTCGCGCTCGACGCCCGCCTCGCGGAGCCGCGCCAACACCGGCTCGACGGCCTCCTTGGGGACCGGGAAGGTGACGACGGCGACGAAGCCGCGCCCGGAGGTCTCCTCGGAGACGGCGTAGTCCACGCCCTCCTCGTCGAGCGTCCGCAGGACGGCCTCGCGCTTGCCGGTCGGCACCAACACCTGTACGAGTCGCACGGCCTCACGTCGGCCCGGGCGGTCAAATAAGCAGGGGCTCGGCTACTCGTCGGACTCGTCGTGCAACCGCCGGAGGACGGGCATCTCGTCGAGGCGTTCGTCGGGGAGCGCGTCCCAGTCGATGCCTTCCGGGCGCGGATACGGGGTCTCGGTTCGGACCAGCCGCTCGGGGGTGACGACGAGGTCCATCGGCACGTCGTGGGCGTCCGGCTCGGGCAGGTCGCCGCGGACCTGTCGCTCGTGGACCGTCGTCGCCACGGTCGTCTCCGCGGAGACGGCTCCCAGCCCTCGCAACACCGCGTATTCGAGGTCGCTGAACCCCTCGCCCTTCCCGACGCGAGCGCCCGCCTCGGAGACGGCGACGGACCCCGAGACGACGAGGTCGATTGGCGGCAGGGCGTCGGGACCGACTTTGTCGGCGTAGGTCTCGACGTGCGAGACGGTCGGCGCGCTGTCGAGGTGTTCGTCGTCGATGCGCGCGGGGTCGAGTTCGTAGAAACACTCCTCGTCGCGGAGCCGCGGCACGGCCATGTAGACGGTCTTGCCCTCGCGGAGCGCCCGCCGCCTGACGGGGAGTTGCGGGGCGTCCGGATTGGCCTTCACCGCGTCGGCGGCGGCCCACTCGGGCGTCGCCGCGAGGCGCTCGGCGGCCGCGCTCGCGTCGGCGAAGTTCGGAATGCGGCCGTGCGGCGGGAAGGGAAACCGGGCCGCGCCCGACGATTCGAGGTCGTCCCACACCGTCGTTCGGAGCGTCGCTTTGTCCATCGCGTCGCCGTCGCGTACTCGCGCCGGGCCAATAGCTCCCGCGTTCGGGCCGCGACCGACTCCCGCCGTCGCGCGGTCGGGGGGTCGGTCGCTACGAGAGGTCGGCCGCCGACTGCGACAACAGCACCTTCCGTAAGACGGTGTCGGCCCCGCGGCGGACGCGCTCGGAGGCGGCCTGCGGGCTGATTCCGAGTCGGTCTGCCACCTCGTTGAGCGTGGTCTGCCGGGGGACCTCGAAGTAGCCCTCCGAGACGGCGGTGACGAGCGCCTCCTGTTGCTCGTTCGTGATGTCGAAGTTGTAGACCCCCGACTCACCTTCTGCGAGGGTGTAGATGCGCTCGACGTGGAAATCGATGGCCTCGTCCTGACAGCGGTTGTGGAACTCGGTCAGCCCCGTGTGGTCGTTGAATCGGAGGCGGAACACCCACGGGTCGTTGCCGTGGGCTTCGAGAATCGTTGCCTCGCTGTCGGTGAGAATTCGGGTCAGACTCGACGTGGTCTCGCCCCAGTTGACCTTGTACAGCACGCGGTCGGAGACGCGCGCGACCGCGGTCAGCTCGTCGACGAGCCGATCGTCTCGGACGGCGTATTCGAACGCCTCGAAGTCGGTTCCGTGTGCCCAGAAAAACGGCATGACCTCACCGCCGGTCGGGACGACGCGCTCCAACTCGATGTGGATGCCGTTCGCCACGGCGGTGACTCTCCCGAGGTCGAAGCTCTCTGAGTCCATCGTCAACTCGACGATTACGGCCATTACTGGCTGACCTTCAGCCGCCGCCGTATTGAACTCTCTTGTCGAACGACTGCCAAAAACGGGGTTTGCGGTGGTTCGGAGACGCCGGCATTCACCTCATTTAGCTAGCATTCAGGCCGATTCAACCCGTTCGTGACCGGATTCGGTTCATAACCTGTAACGTAGGCTTCCGGATGTGGTACTTCAATGGCCGGAGTGTGAAAGCAGAAAGAGAATGCTGACTTGCTAGCTATGCTCTCTCGGGGGACGTAGTTGTGAACACACACAGACATCGACAGCCGTACGCCGTCAAACCGCGTCGTGGTGGCGCAGAGGCGTACGGACGTGTGATTGACTGGTCGCGCTCTCGACGGTACCGGTATCGGGTGGTGTCCACCGGGTGCCCAGAGCGGGGCCTTCCGGCGACTTGCGGGAGACGCCTTGCCTCGGCGTCTCGCGTCCGTCGCGCGACGCCCGTTCGGATCCAGCGGGGGTCGCGCCGATGGTAGCCGCGACGTCTCCCCGCCTCGACGAGGCGTTCGACGCCCTCGGGAACGTCCATCGGCGACGGTTGCTGATGGGCCTTCGCCGACGGCGACGCGCACGCCTCGAAGCGGCAACGCGGGACGCGGCCGTTGGTGGCGGCCGCGACCGCGACCGACTGAAGGTGGAACTGTTCCACGTTCATCTCCCGAAGCTCGCTGACGCCGGCTTCGTCGAGTGGAACCGTCGTCGCGGTTCCGTCGCGTGCGGCCCTCGATTCGACGAAATCGAGCCGCTGCTGCGATTCATCGACGAGAACGCGGGCGAGCTATCGGCCAGCGGCTGTGACTGACGCGACCGCCGCATTCACGCGTCGTCGGCGAGTCGTCGTGGGGGCGACTCGCTTGGAGACGTGATTTTTTCGACGCCCACGCCCCGAACCGGCGGGTCCGTTCCGCCCATCTTATCTGTCGCGGTGGCGAACCACCGGTATGTTCCAAGACCGACCGGACCGCGACGAAATCGTCCTCGTCGGGCGGTCGAACGTGGGGAAGTCCACCCTGATGCGAGAGCTGACGGGTCACAGCAAATTCACGACGGGCAAGAAGCCCGGCGTCACCCGCAAACCCAACCACTTCGACTGGAACGCGGAGCACTTCATGTTCACCGACCTCCCCGGATTCGGGTTCATGTCCGGGGTCGACCGCGACACCCGCGAGGCCATCAAGACCGACGTCGTCCAGTACATCGAGGAGCACGCGGACGACATCCTCGCGGCGGTCCTCGTCGTCGACGGGAAAAGCGTCATCGACATCATCGACCGCCACACCACCGAAGACTCCATCCCCCACGACGTGGAGATGTTCTTCTTCCTCGACGAACTCGACATCCCGACCGTGGTCGCGGTCAACAAGATGGACAAGGTCGACGACCGCGACGAACGCCTGAACGACCTCTGTGACCGTCTCGGTCTCTTTCCGCCGTGGAAGCAGTGGCGGAACGTCATCGCGCCCATCACGGCCAAGCGCGGCGACATCTCGCACCTCGAGGAGGCCCTGCGGTCGCACCTCCACGAACAGGGCCGCGACGACCTGTTCAAGTTCCTCTGAGCGACGCGGCGACGCGTCGGCTGTTTCGTCCCCGGTTCGGACCGCGGCGGCCCCTCACGCCACCCGGTTCGTGAGCGGGTCGCCGGCGGCTATCTTCTCGACGTTCTCCCGCACGAGCGCCGCGATGTCCTCGTGGTACTTCCCCGTCGCAGCGCTCACGTGCGGCGTGACGAGCACTTCGTCGAAGCCCCACAGCGGCGACTCCGCGGGGAGCGGTTCCTCGGCGAACACGTCGAGCGCCGCGCCCGCGATGTCGCCGGCGTCGAGCGCCGCCACGAGGTCGTCCTCGTCGACGACGGGGCCGCGCGCGACGTTCACGAGGTAGGCGTCCTCGCGCATCGCCTCGAACGCCGGCGCGGCGACCATGCCCGCCGTCTCCTCTGTCAGCGGCATCGCCAACACGACGAACCGGGCGTCGGCGACGGCCTCGTGAAGCCGGTCGGGCGTGAACACCGTGGAGACGTTCTCGACCGGGTCGCCGGAGCGCCGGACGCCGACGACGTCCATGCCGAGGGCGGCCGCGCGGTCGGCGACGCCCCGGCCGAGCGTGCCGAGGCCGACGACGCAGACCCGCTCGCCGTCGAGGGTGAACGGCTCCTTGTAGCGCGGGAGGTCCCACTCACGGTCGCGCTGAGCGTCGCGGTAGGCGTGGAGACGGCGGGCCAGCGTCAGCATGTAGGCGACGACCGTCTCGCCGACCGTGGTCCCGTGGACGCCGGTGCTGTTCGTCAGGGCCGTGCCGGCCGCCTCGTAGTCGGCGACGGGGAACTCGTCGTAGCCGGCGCGGACGCAGTGGACCCAGTCGGCGTCGACGAACGCGTCTCTGTGGCCGAACGTGGCGACCGCGTCGCCCGGCCCGAACTCCTCGTCGTCGCCGACGCGCTCGACGGGCACGCCGTGTCCCGACAGCGCCTCGACGAACAGCCCCGGCGGCATCGTCCGACCGACCGACTCGTCGACCGCGATGCGTTCGATGTGCATGGCCGAGGGGTCGCGGCGGCTCACGAAGGACGTTGCGGCTTCGGCGTCGGTGTCCGGTTTCGGAGTTCTGGTTTCCGCTCTCCGATTTTCGGTTCCCGGTCTCTGCCCCCGCCCTACGTCGTCTTCGACCACGGCGGCGGGAGGAGCACGTCGGTGTCGGGGTGGTCGGCGCGCCACTCCGCCCACGTCGTCACCGACGACGGGAGTACCGCCAGTTCCTCGCCGGACTGCGGGCCACAGATACCCGTCGCCAGCAGTTGGCTCCAGTAGCTCCCGGTCGCCTCGTCGTAGAGCACGAGGTTCGCGGCGTTTCGGAGTTCTGCGTCGCCGGTCAGGACCGACGCGCCGAACACCCGCCCCTCGGCGGCGCTCGTGAAACCGCGGGTCGCCGGCGGTTGCCACAGTTGCCCCGAGACGAGGAACGTCGTCGGCGCCCCGTTTACGACCCGCTCGGCCACGAGGCCGGACTGGCACATCGGACAGTACGACACGAACAGCGGGTCGCCGCCGAGGCTGTCGTTGACGACTTCGTGCCACCAGAGCACCGAAAGCGGGTACGCGCGGGTCGCCCCGCCGCGCTCGACGCCGACGACGTACGTCCCGTCGTACAGACCGGGTTCGGGGTCGTCGCCGAAGCGGTACTTCGCGTCGACTCGCCGGCCCGCCCACCCCGAATCGACCGCGGGGTCGACGATGGCGTGGACCCCGTCGACGGGGCTCGGCGGCGCGCTACAGACCGTCCGTGGGAAGCCCTGCGCGACGACCGGGTCGGGGTTCTCCGGTGGGGGGAATCCGGCCCTCGGCGGCCGCACACTCCCCTCGGTACAGCCCGCGAGTCCGGCGGTCGCCGCGCTCACGAGGCCGAGAAACGTGCGGCGGTACATACCCTCATATTGTTCGTTTGACGAGAAATAGCTAGCTCGAAACGGCTGATTCGGCGCGCTACGGTCGCGGACGCGGCGCTCCGGGGCGAAGTGTGTTCGGGGCGACCGAGCGGCGGGTCGTCAGTAGTTGGTGGCTCGGATGAAATCTATCATCACAAGGGGCTGAGTGGGGGTAACCTTCGTCATCGCCACCGAGTCGGAGTCCGGGTCGGACGCTCAAGAATCCACCCTTTTCGCCCCGCCGAGCGGTGGTCCCGACGGTTCCCCGAAACCCCACACTCGCCTCAGTCGTCCCACGCCGCCAGCGCGGCGTGTTCGGCCGCGACCGCACCGATTTCGTCCGCGTCCAACACCCCGTCCTCGGTGACGACGCCCGAGAGCAGGTCCGCGGGGACGACCTCGAAAAGCGGGTTCTCGGTTCCTATCGCGGCCTCGCCGTCGTACAGCGCGCCCGCGTCCTCGCCGACGAAGCGGTCGTCGCCGCAAACCTTGTCGCGGGCGCAGACGGCGAACACGGGGGCGTCGGCGCGGGCGGCCGCGAGCGCCACGGGGAGGCTCCCGACCTTGTTGACGACGCCGCCGGACGCGAGCACCGAGTCGGCCCCGAGGAGGACGGCGTCTGCTCCCCCGCCCGCGACGAATCCGGGGAGCGCCGCGTCGGTGGTCAGCGTCGCGTCGAGTCCCTCTCGGGCGAGGCTCTCGGCGACGCCGACGCCCTCGCCACCGGGTCGGGACTCGGAGACGAGGACGACGAATACATCGGCCTCGGCGGCCGCGACGGCTTCGAGTGCCGCGAGGACGGTCCCCGACCGCGAGAGCGTGGCGAGTCGGTCGAACCCGCGTTCGCGGATGAGTTCGGCGGCGCGGGCGGCCGCCGCGTCGTCGGCTTCGGCGGCGGTGTCGATGGCCGTCTCGGCGCGGCGGCGAACCGATTCGGGTTCAGGGTCCGCGTCCGCCATAACGCGGTTGACGCGGTTCTCGACGGCGGCCATGCTCGGGCGCACGTCGCGGAGTCGCCGGGCGACCGACGCGACCGCGTCCCGCGAATCCGCCTCGGCGGCGGTGTCGCGCAGGACCTCCAGCGCTCGGAGCGAAATCCACGCCGACCCGTGGGTCTCGTCGGCGGCGACGGTCTCGACCGCGGGCGCGACCCGGCGGTAGGCCGTCCACAGTCCGGGGACCGTCTCGCGCTCCCGAATCGCGGTCGGGTGGACCCACTCGACCGCGGCGAGTTCCTCGTTCGGGTCGATGTCACGGTTCCGCGCGTCGAACAGGAACGGGTGGACGGTCCACTCGCGCCCTCCGTCGGCGACTGAGACGTGTTCTCCCGCACGGACGAGGTCGGCGTCGGACTCGTGGACGCCGATTTCCTCGGCGAGTTCGCGCCGGACGTCGCGCTCGGCGTCGGCTAGGTCGCCCTCGACGTAGCCGGAGATGGCGGCCCAGCGGCCCTGATACGTTCCGACCGCCTCGCTCCGGCGGGCGAGGAGGACGCGGCCGCCGTGTCGGAGGAAGACGGTGACGACGTGTGGCATATCGTGACTTACGTCAGCGACTGACAAAACGACTATTCAGGCCGGTCGCGTGGTGTCGGTATGCGACTCGCTATCCTGAGCGACACGCACGTTCCGGGGCGGGCCGACGGGATTCCCCCGTGGGTCCAAAAACGGGTCCGCGAGGCCGACCTCGTGATTCACGCGGGCGACTTCGACTCGCCGGACACGCTCGACCGCCTCCGCGACCTCTCGGCGCGGTTCGTCGGCGTTCGCGGGAACATCGACCCGCCGGCAATCGACCTCCCGTTCGTCGAGGTCGCGGAGGTCGAGGGGGTCACGTTCGTCGTCACCCACGGCACGGGCACGAGAACGGGCTACGAGTCCCGCGTCGCCGACGCGGTCAGGGACGCCGCAGGCAACGGTGCGGTCGGCGTCGCGGGCCACATCCACGAGGTGGTCGACGAGACGGTCGACGGCGTCCGCGTCCTCAACCCGGGCACCGCGACGGCGGCGAATCCGGGCGACGACGCGACGATGATGGTCGGCTCTGTCGTCGACGGCACGCTGTCGGTCGAGGTCGTCCGCGACGACTGAGTTCGGCGGGTCGCCGACGCACCGCCGCCGCGTCGCCGCCCCGGAACCGTCTCGTCGGGCGATGCGCCCACCAGCGAGTCGGCCCTCCCCGCCCGCCTGCGATACCGGCCCGGTTCGCCAGCATCCCGTCGTTTTTCACCGCCCTCGCCTTCCGGTTCGGTATGGAGCTGTTTCCCGTCCCCGACGTGCCCGAGATTCGCGAGGGCGACGACCTCGCCGCCCTCGTCTCGGAGCGCGTCGACCTCCGGCCCGACGACGTGGTCTGCGTCGCCTCCACCGTCGTCTCGAAGGCCGAAGGGCGGTTCGCCGACCTCGACGACTTCCCGGCCGGCCCGCGGGCGCGCGAACTCGCCGCCCGCCTCGCCGAACTGACCGGCGACGAGAAGGACCCGCGGTTCGCGCAGGCGGTCCTCGAAGAGAGCGTCGACCTCGTCATGGCGGAGCCGTTCCTCCTGACGGAGACGCGGTTCGGCCACGTCGGCGTCAACGCCGGCATCGACCGCTCGAACGTCCCCGACCACGACCTGCTGTTGCTCCCGAAGCGCCCGAGCGAGTCGGCCGAGCGCATCCGCGCCGGCATCGACGCCGACCGGGTCGTCGTCACCGACACCTGCGGCCGGCCGTTCCGACACGGCCAGCGCGGCGTCGCCATCGGTTGGGCGGGCCTGAGCGCCTCGCGCGACTGGCGCGGCGAGGCTGATCGCGACGGCCGCGAACTCGGCGTCACCGTCGAGAGCGTCGTGGACGAACTCGCCGCCGCCGCCAACCTCGTGCAGGGCGAGGGCGACGGCGGCACGCCCGTCGTCGTCGTCCGCGACTTCGAGTGGGGCGACCACGGCGAAAGCGACGCCCACTTCCGCGACATCGACGGCGACTTCGTGCGACAGGCGCTCCGCGAGTGGCGCTACGACCCCTGACGACTCGCTTCACCATTTCACGCTCACATCACGCACACACCACGCTCACACTATGCTCGGACTCGAACTCACCCCGGAACATCCCGTCGACGACCTCGTCGAACTGGGCACGCAGGCGGAACGCGAGGGCTACGACTCGCTTTTCGTCTCGTGTCACTACAACAACCGCGACCCCTTCGCGGTCCTCGCGCGGCTCGCGGCCGAGACGGAAGACATCCGCCTCGGCCCCGGCGTCGCCAACCCTTACGAGCTGCACCCCGTGACGCTCGCCGGCAAGGTGGCGACCGTCGCCGAGGCCTCGGGCGGCCGCGGCCTCCTCGGTATCGGCCCGGGGGACCCCTCGACGCTCCGCAACCTCGGCCTCGAAGACGAGCGCGGCCTCCGCTCCGTGCTGGAGGCGTTCAAGGTCGCACAGAAGCTCTGGGACGGCGAGCGCGTCACCCACGACGGCACGTTCGAGGCGACCGACGCCGGCCTCAACTTCGACGTGCCCGGCGAGGTGCCGGTGTACGTCGGGGGCGAGGGACCGCACATGTGTCGCATGGCCGGCAAGCACGCCGACGGCCTGTTGTTCAACGGCTCGCACCCCGACGACCTCGCGTGGGCCAGAGAACAGGTCGATATCGGCGTCGAGGACCGCCCCGACTCGCGCGGCGAGTTCACCCTCGCCGCCTACGCCAGCGTCTCCGTCTCGGAGGACGCGGAGGCGGCTCGCGAGGCCGCCCGCCCGCCGGTCGCGTTTATCACCGCCGGAGCGGCCCCGCCGGTCCTCGACAGACACGGCATCGACGCCGACCGCGCGAGCGACATCGGCGAGAAGATTTCCGCCGGCGCGTTCTCCGAGGCGTTCGGCCTCGTCACGCCGGCGATGATAGACGCCTTCTCGATGGCCGGGACGCCGGACGACGTGGCCGACCAGATGGACGCGGTGCTCGAACACGCTGACGGCGTCGTGGTCGGGTCACCGGTCGGCCCCGACCTCGAAGAAGCGATTACTCTCGCTGCGGCGGCCTACCGGTCGACGAGCCGACACCGATAATCCCGAGTTCCGCGCCGATTGCGCCGAGGGTGACGTAGGCGAACGCGCCGACGGCGAGGAGGATGAAGATGTTGCCGAAGAGGAAACTCACCGTCGAGAGCGGGTCGCTCAGCGCCACGTCGGCGAAGGTCACCACCAGTTCGAGGACGCTCGTGAGGAGCGCGATGACGAAGTCCGTGAGTGTTGCCATGCGCGACTCTCGGGATTCGGGGGTATTGATTGTGTGGGTTTCGCACGGCGCTCACCCGTCCGGTGGAACTCGCCTCGCCCCCCTGTTCGCGGCGGTCGTCCACCGCGCCGCTCGGTCGGCACCGATAAGGACCGCGCCCACGGACGCTGAGTCATGCCGAACCGCTCGCTCGACGACTTCGCCGGCGGCGACGACGGCGCTGCCGACGAACCGACGGCTGTCGACGGCGCTGACGACTCACCCGATGCCGGCGACACCAATGCCAGCGACGCCGACGACCGCGACGTGAGTACGCTCGCCACCTATCGGTGGACACCCGAGGCCGCGGCGTGCCCGCAGTGCGGAGAGTCGGTCCAAAAGCGGTGGCTTGACGGCGACGAGTACGTCTGTCTGGACTGCAAGGACTGGTAGCGGCCGGCCGCGAAATTCTCGTCACTATCTGGTAACTACCCCTGTCTGAGCCACCGCACCACTTCGCACGACTCAGTCGGGGTGGCTCGGCAACGTTGCTCCCGCTGAGGCCTCCCCGAGACCTACCCGAGCCGACCGCTTCGTCGGCCGAATCCGCGGACGAACGTCTCCTCGTCAATAGAGAGGACTGTCGGCCGGCCGTGCGGACAGGTGTAGGGCGTCTCGCACGAGCCGAGTCGCTCGACTAACCGCGCGGCCTCGTCGTCTCCGAGGTCGTCGCCGGCTTTTATCGACGGGTGGCACGCGAGGTCTTTGAGCAGTTCGTCTCGGGGGTCTGCGTCGTCGCCGGCGGCGAGGTCGGCCACCACGTCGGCGAGGGCGTCCGGGGCGAACGGCCTGCCGAGCGGCGCGGGCACGGCTTCGACGCGGTAGGTGTCGTTCCCGCCCCCGTCGCCGAACTCGGCGACGCGGAACCCCAGTTCCTCGATGAGGTCGCGGTTCGCATCGAGGAGCGCCGCGTCGGTCGGCGACAGCGAGACGGTCGCGGGCGGGTCGACGGAGACCGCGTCGATACCCGCCGACTCGACAGCCTCGCGGAGTCGCTCGTAGTTGATGCGCTCGTGGGCCGCGTGCTGGTCGACGACGAGGAGTTCGTCGTCGGCCTCACAGAGCAGGTACAGGTCGCGGAAGCGCCCGATGACGCGGAGGTCGTCGAACACCGACGCGGCCTCGACGGGCGCGAGCGAGCTATCGAGGTCCATCGCCACCTCGCCGCTCCGGCGGAGGTCGACCGTCGAGAGCGCGTCACGTACGCTCGATTCGACCGCCTCGGCGACCGCGTCGGCGTCTCTGAAGCCAACCTCGTCCTTCGCGGGGTGGACGTTGTGGTCGACCCACGCGGGCGGCAGGCGGAGTCGAACGACGCCGACCGGTTCGCGCCCGTCGGGCAGGAGCGTCCCGTAGCCGTCGGCGACCGCCCGGCGGAGCCGCGAGTCGGCGAGGGCGCGGCCGTTGACCGAGACGTGGACGTGGTCCCGTCGGGAGCGCGTCACCTCCGGGTGGCAGAGCGCGCCGTCGACTTCGACCGTGGCCGTCTCGCCGGCGGCCGAGACCTCCCGTGACGAGTCGAACGTCGAGGCGTGACTCGCGGCGTCGCGGCCGTACACCGCCAAGAGCGCGTCGGCGAAGCGGCCGGTCCCGGGCGTCGCGAGCGTCTCGCGGCCGTCGTGTCGCAGGACGAACCGCGCGTCCGGGCGCGTGAGCGCGTAGCGCGTGACGACCGCCGAGACGCGGGCGAACTCGGCTTTCGGAGACGCGAGCGACTTCTTCCGCGCCGGGCGGTCGGAAAACAGGCCGGTCACTTCGACGGTCGTCCCGCGCGCCCGACCCGCGGGCGAGACGGTCTTCTCGCGCTCGCCGTCCGTGGTCCGCTCGTCGCCGTCGACGACGACTCGCGTCCCCCGCGGGCCGCCGTCGTTCGTCGTCAGTTCGAGGCGGGCGGCGGCCGCGGCGATGCTCGGCAGCGCCTCGCCCCGGAAGCCGAGCGTCTCGACCGTTTCGAGGTCGTCGGCCGCCGAGAGTTTGCTCGTCGCGTGTCGCTCGACCGCGAGCGCGGCGTCCGATTCTGCCATCCCGCGACCGTCGTCGGCGACGCGGATTCGCTCGGTTCCGTCGCCGTCGACCTCGATTTCGACGGTCTCAGCGTCGGCATCGAGGGCGTTTTCGACCAGTTCGACCACGACGCTCGCTGGGCGAGCGACGACCTCGCCGGCGGCGATTTTCGAGCGCGTCTCCGGGTCGAGTCGGCGAATCATTCGAGCTTTCCTTTGAGGTCGGAGAGGAGATTCAGCGCCTCCAACGGCGTGGTGTCCACGAGGTCGGCCTCGCGGAGCGCCTCGGCGACGGCTTCGAGTTCGGGGGTCGGTTCGGCCGCCGCGGCCGTTGCGTTCGTCGCGGTCGTCGCGGTTGCCGCGGTTCCCTGCTTCCGGTGCTCGTTCTCTCCGTGGCCGTTCTCTAACCCATCGACGTAGGCGGCCAGCGTGCCGTCTTCGGAGGTCTCGTCGGTCTCACCGTTCGCGGCGGCCACGCCGTCCGCGTCGGAGTCGTCCGCGGTTCCGGCGTCGGTCTCGGTCTCGTCCACGAGGTCCCGAGCGCGCGCCACCACGCTCGCCGGCACGCCGGCCAACTGCGCCACTTCGACGCCGTAGGACGACGAGGAGGGGCCGTCGGCGACGCTGTGGAGGAACGTGACCTCGCCGTCGCGGCGCGCGGCGGTGAAGTGGAGGTTGAACACGCCCTCGCGGTCGTCGGCCGCGTCGGTCAGGTCGTGGTAGTGGGTCGCAAACAGCGTCGTCGCGCCGACCTCGTCGTGGAGGAACTCGGTGGCCGCGCGGGCGATGGCGAGGCCGTCGGCGGTGGAGGTGCCGCGGCCGACCTCGTCGAGGAGGACGAGCGAGTCGCCGGTGGCGTTGTGGAGGATTTCGGTCAGTTCGCTCATCTCGCGCATGAACGTGGACTGGCCGCCCGCGATGTCGTCGGACGCGCCGATGCGGGTGAACACGCGGTCGAGGACCGGCAGTCGGGCCGACTTCGCGGGGACGAAGCTTCCGACCTGCGCGAGGACGCAGACGAGCGCCACCTGCCGCATGTACGTCGATTTGCCGGACATGTTGGGGCCGGTGACGAGCGCGACGCTCCCCCGCGGGAGGTCGGCGGGGTTCGGGACGAACTCGTCTTGTGCGCGCTCGACGACGGGGTGTCTGCCGGCGTCGATGCGGATGCCGCCGGTCTCGTCGCCCGCGTGGAACTCGGGGCGGGCGTAGTCGTTCGCCACCGCCACGTCCGCGAGCGTTCGGAGCACGTCGAGGTCGGCGAGCGCGTCGGCGACGGCCTGAATCCGGGCCGACTCGGTCGCCACGTCGGCGCGGACCTCGCAGAACAGGTCGTATTCGAGAGCGTCGGCGCGGTCCGAGGCGCGGAGAATCTCGTCCTCGCGCTCCTTCAGTTCGGGCGTGTAGAACCGCTCCGAGTTCTTCAGCGTCTGGCGGCGCTGGTAGTCGTCGGGGACGCGGTCGAGGTTCGGGTTCGTCACCTCGATGTAGTAGCCGTGGACCTGGTTGTAGCCGACTTCGAGCGAGTCGATGCCGGTGCGTTCCTGCTCGCGGGCTTCGAGGTTCGACACCCACTCGCGGCCCGCCTCGGCGGTGCCGCGGATGTCGTCTAACTCGGCGTCGAAGCCGTCGGCGATGACGCCGCCCTCGGTAATCTCCTGCGGCGGGTCGGAGACGACCGCGTCGCCGACGAGGTCGCGCACGTCTTCGAGTTCGTCCAGCGAGTCGCGCAGGTCCGCCAGCAGGTCGGAACCAGTCCCGGCGAGCGCCTCGCGGATTTCCGGCACCCGGTCGAGCGTCGTCTTCAGCGAGCGCAGGTCGCGGGCGTCGGCGCGCTCGCGGGAGACGCGGGCGACCAGCCGTTCGAGGTCGTACACCGACGAGAGGTGGTCTCGGAGGTCGGCGCGGGCGAGGGCGTCGTCGCAGAGGGCGTCCACGGCGTCCAGTCGGGCCTCGATTCGGTCGCGGTCGACGAGCGGGCGGCGGAGCCACGCCTCCAGTCGGCGGCGACCGAGCGCGCAGGCCGTCTCGTCGAGGACCGAAAACAGCGTGCTCCCCGCGCGGGCGCTCCGCGACTCGAACAGTTCGAGGCTTCGGATGGCCGTCGCGTCGAGTTGGAGGAACTCGCGGGGGTCGAACCGCGTGACTCGGGTGACGTACTCCAGTTTCGAGTCGCCCTGGGCGTACTCGGCGTAGGCGAGCGCCGCGCCGACCGCCCGGAGTTCGGCGTCCGACTCGACCACGGCGTCCGGCCGGGGCGCGTAGGCCGACAGCGTCTCGCGGGCCGCGTCGGCGTCGAACGCCCCCGGTTCGAACGGCGTCTCCATCGGGTCGAACGAGAGGTTCGGGAGGTCGCAGTCCGGGCCGACGACGAGTTCGGCGGGCGCGAGGCGCTCCAGTTCTTCGAGCGCCAGCGCGCGGTCCGCCCCGGTGACGAGGCACTCGCCGGTCGAAACGTCCACGACGGCGAGTCCGTAGGTGTCGGTGTCGTCCTCGGCGTCGCTGTCGCGGCTCTCGGCGTCGCCGCCGCCCCGAGCGACCGCGCCGAGATAGGTCGCCCGCCCGGCGTCGAGCAGTTCCTCGTCGACGACGGTGCCGGGCGTGATGAGTTGGGTGACGGCGCGGTCGACGAGCCCGGACGCCTCCTCGGCGTCTTCGACTTGCTCCGCGAGCGCGACCCGGTAGCCGGCGTCGAGCAGGCGTTCGAGGTAGCCCGCGGCGTTGTCGATGGGGATGCCGGCCATCGGCCACGTCCCGGTGGAGTCCTCGCGCTGGGTCAGCGTCACCTCGCAGGTGCGGGCGACGGCCTCCGCCGCGCCGCAGAACGCCTCGTAGAAGTCGCCGACCTGAAACAGCACGACGGCGTCGTCGTGTTCCTCGCAGAGGTCGGCGTACTGCGAGAGCATCGGCGTCAGGTCGTCTCGCACTTCCAGCATCTCCGGCGGCGCGCCGTACACCGCCTCCCGCTGGGCGTCCGCGTTCATACCCACAAGGCGGGCGGCCGAGCAATAAAAACGGCCGGGAACGACGCGGTCGGCGGCCGTTCGCCCGAACCGCCGCCCGGGCTGGGTCGTGCACACACCCAGCAAGGTTAGGTAGACTGAGGCAATACTAACACACAGAGTCCCGCCGCCCCGCGACACGGTCGGTGGGAAATCCGGGATATCAATGACTGATGCACATGCAGACGCCGACTTCGACCCCGCGCTCTCGGTCGAGGCGGTGTCGGACCTCGCGACACGAATCTCCGAGAACGTCGAACGAGTCATCGTCGGCCACCACGACGCCATCGAAGACATCATCGTGGCGCTGTTCGCCCGCGGCCACCTCCTCTTGGAAGACGTGCCGGGCGTCGGCAAGACGATGCTCGCCCGCGCCATCGCCACCTCGATAGAGGGCTCGTTCGAGCGCATTCAGTTCACGCCCGACCTCCTCCCGTCCGACGTGACGGGCGTGAACGTGTTCAACCAACAGACCAGCGAGTTCGAGTTCCGCGAGGGACCGGTCTTCGGGAACGTCGTCCTCGGCGACGAAATCAACCGCGCGCCGCCGAAGACGCAGGCCGCCCTCCTCGAAGTCATGGAAGAACTGCAGGTGACGGTCGACGGCGTCACCCGCCGCGTCCCCGACCCCTTCACCGTCATCGCCACGCAGAACGACGTGGAACCCGACCGGACGTACGACCTCCCGCTGGCCGAACTCGACCGGTTCATGAAGAAGATTCACCTCGGCTACCCGAACGAGGCCGAGGAGACGGAACTGCTCGGCCGCGTCTCGGGACACCACCCCATCGAGTCGCTCGAACCGGTCGCGTCGGCGGGCGACGTGCGCAACGCCCGCGAGCGCATCCTCGGGGTGACGGTGAGCGAACCGGTCCGCCGCTACGTCTCTCGGCTCGCCGCCGACACCAGAGCGCGCGCCGACCTCGGCGTGAGCCCCCGCGGCTCCATCGCGCTCGTCCGCGCCGCGCAGGCCCGCACCGCCCTCGACGCCCGCGACTACGTCGTCCCCGACGACGTGCAACGCGAGGTGCGGAGCGTCTGGGCCCACCGCGTCCGGACGACCGACGAGCGCTCCGGCCGCGACGTGGTCGAGCGGGCGCTCGACACCGTCCCGGTCGAATGAAACCGATGAGGCTCACGCTCCGCGGCTGGGTCGCCGTCGCGGTCGTGGTCGCCGGCGTCGCCAACGCCGTCGCCTACGGCCCGCGGGCGCTCAACGCCGTCGTCGTCCCGGTCGCCGTCGGCCTCGTCGTCGGCGCGGTGCAGGTCTGGCGGGTTTCGCCGCCCCGCGTCGAGCGCGTCGCCCCCGACGACGGCTTCCCCGGCGAAACGCGCACCGTCTCGCTCGCCCTCGACGCCGACAGGCCGTTTCCGGCGACGACGACCGACGCCCTCTCACCCGGCCTCGACGGCGACACCGCGGTCGATTCGGTCGTCGGCGACGGCCGCGTCGACTACGAAGTGACCTACCGCGCCCGCGGCCCGGCGACGCTCGGCCCGGCGACCGTCGTCGCCCGCGACATCCTCGGCCTGTTCTCGAAGTCGTTCACCGCCGGCGGGACGACCGAGGTGCTCGTCTTCCCGCGGGTCCGGTCGCTCGGCACCGCGGCCCGCCGCGACCTCTCGGCGCTCGCCGACGCGGGGCGCACCAACGAGCGCGCCGAGTTCGACCGCCTGCGCGAGTACGTCCCCGGCGACCCGCTCCGCGACATCCACTGGAAGTCGAGCGCCAAGTCCGGCGACCTCGTGGTGAAAGCTTACTCCGACCGGGTCACGGCCGACGCGGTGCGCGTCTCGGCCGGCGCGACAGACGGCCACGAGGACGACGCGGCCGAGGCGGCCGCGACGCTCTGCTGTGCGCTCCTCGACGCCGGCGTTCCGGTCCACCTCACCTCGCCCGCCGGAGTCGTCGAGGCGACGCCCGGCGACCGCCGGCGCGTTCTCGTCCACCTCTCGCGGCTCCGCTCGGGGTCGGTCCCCGACGAGACCGCCGAGGTCGTCGTCAGCGGCGACGCCGGGAAGACCCGGGTCGCGCTCGGCGGCCGCGAGACGACGTTCGACCGCCTGCGCGCCGACGGCGACGCGGCGGCTTCGTCGCCCCGAGGCGCGGCGAGTCCCGCCGGAACCCGCGGTACCGACTCGGGGGTGTCGGCGTGACGACCGCGAACGCATCGTCGTCATCGACAAATTCGCCGACGAACACCGTCTTCGGCGTCCCCACCGGCCTCCTCGCGACGGCGGCCTCGCTGGTCCTCATCGGCGCGTTCCTTGCGGTCGTCTACGACATCACGAACGTCGTGGGTCGCCGCGACCAGTTCGTCCTCCTCGCCGCGGGGACGCTCGCCCTCGCCACCGTCGTGGGCTGGACGCTCCGGCCCAGATACGCGCTCGCCCTCGCGGTCCTCATCGCCGCCGGCGGCTTCGCGGCGTACTTCCTCGCGCTCCCCGAGAGCCAGGTCGCGTTGCTCTCGCCGGAGCGCCTGCTGGCCGACACGTTCGCGCTCCTCAGCGGCCTCTCGGCGCTTCGGCTCCTGTCGGCCGACGTGTGGGCGCTCGCGGTGACGCCCGGCCCGGTGTTCCTCGCGTGGTATCTCGCCGTCCGCGGGCGAATCGCGCCGGCCGTCGCGGTCGCCGGGAGCGGTCTCGGCCTGTTCGTCCTCACCACCGACGCCACGGGGACGCTCACGCTCCTCGGCGTCGGCGCGGGCATGGCCGCGGTCGGCTTCGACGGCATCGACCGCTTCGGGAGCGCCGGCGGCCAACTCGACGTGCTGACGGTCGTCCTCGCCGCGATGGTCGTCCTCTCGGCCACCGTCACGGTCCTTCCCGGGACGGGCGGGTCGCCGGTCATCCCCGACGAGGGCGTGGCCGACCAGCCGACCGTCGAGGCCAGCCTCGTGAGCGCGGACGACCGCATCTCCATCGTCGGGAGCATCAGCCTCTCGCCGCAGGTCCGCTTCGAGGTCCAGAGCACGTCGCCGGACTACTGGCAGACGGCGACGTTCGACCGCTACACCGGCGACGGCTGGGTCAGGACCGGCGACACCCGCGACTACGAGGGCGGCCGGTTGGCCGGACCAGACGGTCCGTCGCGGCTGGTCCGCCAGACCGTCACGCCGGCGACGCCGCTCGACTCGATGCCCGCGGCGTGGCGGCCCGTCGCCGTCTCCGGAGCCATCGAAAACGAGACGCTCGTCACCCAGCAGGGGAACCTCCGGCCCGACCGAGCCGTCGAAATCGGCGAGACCTACAACGTCACGAGCGCCGTCCCGCAGTACACCGCGGCGTCGCTCCGGCGGACCGGCACCGACTACCCGGACGAGATTCGCGAGCGGTATCTCGCGCTCCCCGACAGCACGTCCGACCGCGTCCGCGACCGCGCCGCCGAGATAACGGGCGACGCGGAGACGCCGTACGACAAGGCCGTCGCCGTCGAGGAGTGGCTCGAAGCCAACAAGGAGTACTCGCTTCGGGTGTCTCGCCCCGACGGCGACATCGCCGAGTCGTTCCTCTTCGAGATGGACGCCGGCTACTGTACTTACTACGCCTCGACGATGGTGGTGCTCCTCCGCTCGGAGGGCGTCCCGGCGCGCTTCGTCACCGGCTACACGACCGGCGAGCGCGTCGGCGACGACCGCTACGTCGTCCGCGGCCTCGACTCCCACGCGTGGGTCGAGGTCTACTTCGAGGACACCGGCTGGGTGCGCTTCGACCCGACGCCCGCCGGCCCGCGACAGGACGCGGAGTCGACGACCCTCAGCGACGCCCGCACCGAGGGCCAGACGGGCGTCGACACCAACGAGACGAACGTCGAGTCCAACGAGACCGAACAGCCCACGACGACCGCGAACGACACCGCGACGCCGACCGAAAACGGGTCTGAGCCGAACGGGACGCCCATCGACAGCAACGCGCCGGGCCCCAACATCGACGAGCGCCTCGGTATCACGCCCACGGGTGACGGCACGACCGAGGAGGACGAGGGCGGCGGCCTCGTCCCCGAGGTGCCGTCTCGGGAGACGGTTTTCGTCGGTCTCGTCGGGCTCCTCGGCGTCGTGGCCGGCGTCAGGCGGACGCGGCTTCCGGCGCACCTCCGCTTTGCGACCGCCGCGTATCAGCGGCGCACCGACTCGCCGGCAGACGACGTGTTCCGGGCGTACGACCGCCTCGAACTCGCCCTCGAACGCGACTACCGGCCGCGTCGCCCCGGCGAGACGGTCAGGGCGTACCTCGACTCGCTCTCCCGCGTCGGCGTGGACGAGCGGACCCGACAGGTCGGCCGACTCTACGAGCGCGCCAAGTACGGCGACGGCGTCACCCGCGCCGACGCCGACGAGGCCGTGGCCGCGGCGAACGCCGTCGTCCGCGCCCGTCTGCCGCTCGTCAGACGCTGGACGGACTGAACGGCGGGAAGAACCGCGTCACTTTTTCTGCGGGCGCTCGCACGAACGGTCAATGGCGACACGAGACGCTGTCTTCGCAGTCCTGTGTGCCGCCCTCTGTGTGCTCGCCGTGGTCGCGCCGACCGCGGCCGCACAGGAGGCCCCCGCGAGCGGTCCGGGCGTCGAACCGCTCGTCCAGCAGGGCGTCGAACCGGACAGCACGCGAATCGTCGTCGAGGTCTCCGAGAGCGGCGACGCCCGCTGGGAGATTCAGTACTGGACCCGACTCGACGACGAGAACACGACCGAGGCCTTCCAGACGCTCCGAGACGACGTGCGGGCCAATCCCGACGACTACACCTCGGCGTTCGCAGACCGCATCGCCTCGACCGTCGGTGCCGCCGAGAACACCACTGGCCGGGAGATGACCGCGACGAACGTCTCGGTCGCCGCCGAGACGCGGTCGCTCCCCGATAGCTTCGGCGTCGTCAGCTACTCCTTCGAGTGGTCGAACTTCGCGGCGGTCGACGGCGACCGCCTCGTCGTCGGCGACGCCATCGAGGGCTTCTTCCTCGACAGTAGCTCCCGGCTCATCCTCTCGTGGCCCGACGAGTACGGCGCGACGACCGTCGAACCCGCGGGCGACGAGACGCGCGAACACACGGTCATCTGGCGCGGCTCGCAGACCGAGTTCGTCTCGGGCGAACCGAACGTCGTTCTCGAACACGGCGCGGGCGGCCCCGGAACGACGGCGACTCCGACCCCGACTCCGACCGACACGGAGACGCCCGCCACGGGC
>NZ_LOPW02000010.1:195941-529664 GCF_001469875.2 Haloferax marisrubri
CGCGCTCTATCTCCGCTCGCGGGGCGCGCTCGGCGGCGGCGACGGCGGCGCAGACGCGGCCGGTGCGGCCGGCGAGACAGACGCCGGAGCGTCCGCCGACTCGACCACCGCGGCCACCGAGGATGCGGCTTCGGCGTCGGCGGCCGACGATGCCGCTACCGCGGCGAGCGCCGGAGCCGGTGCGGACGCGGCCGCCGACGATGCCGACGCGGGCGACGACGACGGCGACGAGCCGAGCCCGCCGCCGGAACTCCTCAGCAACGAAGAGCGCGTCCTCCGGCTCATCGAGTCCCGCGGCGGCCGCATCAAGCAACAGGAGGTCGCCGGCGCGCTCGACTGGACCGACGCGAAGACGAGCAAGGTCGTCCGCGGGATGCGCGACGAGGGGACCATCGAGGGCTTCCGCCTCGGCCGCGAGAACGTCCTGCGACTGCCGGAAGACGACGAGGACGGCGACGACGGCGACTCGAAAGGAGTATAAATTTCTTACGACCGTTTCGGTCGGTGGTCGGTCCCTAATCGGGAGACGGCACCGACCCGAACGCGGCGCTCAAACTGCCGTTGACTGGGGTTGATTCGCGGGCACGACCGCACGTTTATATCGGAACGGGGTTCCAAAACGAGAGTGATGAGTCGACGAACCGCTGCGCTCGCCGTCGTCGCCGCCGTGTTGCTGGCGACGGTTGGCGCACCGCTCGCTCTCGCCGCCCCGGCCGGACCGATGGGAACGACGGCCGCGGCCACCGATGCCTCGGCTGCCGCACCCGTCGCACAGACGACCGCGAACGACAGCGCGACCAACGACACGGCGGGCAACGACAGCGCCGCGTCGTCGGAGACGCTCCCCGGTCAGCGCCTGTCCGCCGTCATCGGCGTGCAGGGCTCCGAGACCGACGGAGAACTCGAACGCCGCACCTTCGAGGCGCGCTTCGCCAAGGCGAACTCGAACGCCTCGAAGGCCGCGGTCGTGGCCACGCAGGTCGAGACGGTCCGCGAGCGCCTCACGGAACTCGAACAGCGCAGAGACCGCCTCGAAGCCCAGCGCGAAAACGGCACCCTCTCGGAGGGCCAGTACCGCGCGCGACTGACCCAGACGGTCGCCGACATCGAACGCACCCGGAGCATGCTGAACCAGACGGCTGACGCCGCCTCGACGGTCCCCGCCGGGGACCTCTCGGCCCGCGGCGTCGACACGGCCGAACTCGACAGGCTCCGCACGAACGCGAGCGAACTCACCGGCCCCGAAGTGGCCGAAATCGCCCGCGAACTCGCGGGCAACCCCGGCAAGGGTATCGGCCGCGAGCGCGCCGGAAACGAGTCGGAAGCCGACAACGGCGGGCGACCTGACGACGCGGGGCAAGGTGACGCCCCGGGAAATTCGCGTTCTGAGGCGAGCGACCGCGCCGATGACGTTCGCGCCGACGCCGAGAACGCGACCGACGGAAACGCGACAGACGTGACCGGCGACGCGTCCGAGGACGCGTCCGGCGACGGTGACCGCGGCAACGCCCCGGAGACGCCGCCCGGCAACGACAAACGGGCGACGGACGCCGACGGGAGCGACCTCGTGGTGACCACCGACGACGAGCAGTCCGACGACGGTACGACCACGACTGACGACGCGACGACAGACGACGAATCGGAAACGTCGTCCACGGACGACTCGGGCGCTTGAAGCCGGGGACGGCGACCCCGCCTCCCGATACTGTTTAATATCCCCATCCTGTAGGTCCACACTGTAATGTCGGAAGTCTGCTCGACGTGCGGGCTCCCTGAAGAGCTCTGCGTCTGCGAGGACGTGGCGAAAGAGTCTCAGGAGATAGTCATCCGCATCGACGAGCGCCGCTACGGAAAAGAGGTTACAGTCATCGAGGGATTCGACCCGAAGGACGTCGACATGGACAGCCTGTCGTCGGACCTAAAGTCGAAGTTCGCTTGCGGTGGAACCGTCGAAGACGATTCCATCGAACTCCAAGGCAACCACCGCGGCCGCGTGGAGGACTTCCTCCGCGAAAAGGGGTTCAACGTCGCGTGACCGACCTCTGAGTTAGCCCGCCGTCGAGATTTTTCGGAGTAAATCAGCGCACACGAGCCGTTAGTCCGTTAGTCGCCCGACCGCTCGTGTCCGCGGGCGTGTCAACGCGTCAGCGACGCCGCCGTTCAGCGCCGCTCGTCGTCTTCCGCGTCCTCGTCGATGCCTTCTTCGAGCGGTCCGTCCCACGCGTCGAGTCCGCCGGCCATACTCTCGATGCGGGCGTCTTCCGTCCCCTCGTAGGCCGACAGCAGGCGGACGGCCTGCACGCTCGCCTCGCCCCGCGGGCAGACGGTGACGATGCGCTCCGCGCCCGCGACGCGGTCGAGGTGCGAGACGAGGTTCGCGAGCGGGACGTTGATGCTCCCCGGTAGGTGCCCGAGTGCGAACTCCGCCTCGGTGCTCACGTCAACGACCAGCGGCGGGTCCTCGCCGTCGAGGAGTTCCTCGACTTCTGCGGGGGAAAGTTCCTCGACCATCCTACAGCAGGCCCTCGTCGCGGGCGAGGAGGACGCCCTCGACGGTCGCGTCGTTCGTCGGCGGTTCGGTCGCCCGCTCGATGGCCTCCTCGACCGGCACGGCGCGGACCGAGAGGAACTCGTTGTCGTCGAGGTCGCGCTCGACCGGCGTGAGACCCTCGGCGAAGACGAAGCCGCGGCGGTGGCGAAGGACGCCCGTCGAACACCACACGTCGCCGATGACCGACGCCGAGTCGGCGGCGAACCCCGTCTCCTCGCGGAGTTCGCGCACCCCGGCGTCGGTGAAGGACTCGCCTTTCTCGACGACGCCCGCAGGGAGTTCGAGCTGCGTCTGGCGGATGTTCGGCCGGTACTGCTCGACGAAGACGACGTGGTCGTCCGCGACGGCGACGACGACGACCGCGGTCGCCAGTTCGGCCCAGTAGTAGCGCTTCGTGGTCCCGTTGGGCTGTTCGACGAGGTCGTAGCCGCCGGTGAACCAGCCGGTGTCGTACTCGATTTCGGACTCCAGCACGCGCCACTCGGGGTCGGGCAGGCGCTCGTGTCGGCGGCCGTCGTCGGTCATCGGTCCGCTCCGGTCGCGTCGGACTCGGTCTCGGCGGGACCGTCGTCAGCCGCGGCTGCCTCGTCGCGCTCGGCTTCCTCCCCGAGGAGCGCGTCGCGGTAGACGCGGCCGAAGGCGTTCCGGCGGAGGGTGCTGACGGCGGCGTCCTCCTCGTTTTGGAACGTCGTCGCCAGCACCGTCTCGGCGAAGGGGACCGCGTGCCACGCGACGCGGTCCACGTCGGGGTTGCCGAGTTCGACGACCTCGTAGCCCTCGTGGGCCGCGCGCCAGTCGTCGAACTCGTCGCGCGTGCCGACCGTGACCGAAAGCGATTCGGCGAACAGCGCGTTCCGGACCGTCTCGATTACGTCGCCGGTCACGCGTTCGCGGTACTCCTCGCGGTCGAACTCCATCGCCTTGGCCGTCTCGCGGACGACCACCTGTGCGGTCGGTCCGACGCGGTCGAAGGCGGCCTCGGCCTCGTCGAGCGACGCCGGAGCAATCGTCCCGTGGGTTTCCATCGCCAGTCGGTTCGGGGCCCGGACTTACGACTCTTTCCTGTCCGCGTCGTCGTCGGTCTTCTCGTTGGTCTTCTCGTCGGTCCCCTCATCGCGGCCGGCGTCCTCGTCGTCGCCGTCGCGCGCCTGCTCGTCCTCGCCGTCTTCTCCCTCCTCGTACATCTCGCGGGTGAGCGACTGCGCCTGCTCGAAGATGCGCGCCGCGTCCCCCGACAGCGACTGCGACCCGCCGGAGCCGCCGAACGGTTGGGCCTGCCGGTCGGGGATGTCGTGGTCGTGTTCCTGTCCGTGCGCGTGATTGTGGCCGCGGCCGCCCGTGCGGTCGACCGTGTCCTCGAACACCTCGTCGAACTCGCGTTCCTCGGCGAGGTCGGAGACGAGCGGGCCGAGCGAGTCGGCGTTCAGGTCGGCCCACTCGGGGGCGTGTTCGTCCAGCCACGTCTCGTGGTCGTCGCCGTGGACGATGGCCTGTAACGCGAGGTGGTTCGCGAGGTGCGTCTCGTCGCGTTGCGGCGCGTCGCAGACCGGACAGGCGTATCCCATGCCCTCCGGTAGCGGCTCTGTGTACCAAAACCCGTCGCACTCTCGCGTCGCCCCGTGTCGCGTTGCGTCGCGTCGCGTCGAATCGCATCACATCGCATCGCGTCAGCGTCGTCGGTCGCCAAAGGAAATGTGGCCGCGTCGCCCGCGTGGTGATGGTGGTGGGTCGCGGGCGACGGTCGGCTTTCGCGGCACCGTCCGGGGTGCCGCGTCGTGTGGTGGTGGTGGTGGTGGTGATACCGATTCGTTCGTGTGTCGATGCGTCAGGCGGACTTGACGATGACCGTTCCGTCGGCCCAGACGGTCACGTCGCAGGCAGCGTACCGGAACCCGATTCGGCCGCGCGACGGCGCTATCGACCCGCGGGTGCCGCCGTCCGTCGCCGGTGCCCGCGCCAGCGGGGCGAACAGTTGACAAAGCGCGTCGGGGTCGATAGTCTCGGACAACGGTGGGAGTTCGATGGCGTCCACGCCGTTCAGTTGAGCGGTCGCGGTGACGACTGTCACCGCGAGGGTGTCTCGTCCGCTCCAGTCGTGTTGGGCGACGACCTCGTCGGTCGAACCCGTATTCCATCCCACATCGTTGCCCGGTAACGCGCGAGTTTCATCCATGATTCGGTTCGCGTCGGCGCCTCGCCGACACCCGTGCCGACGACGCTCGGGGATATATCGGTCGCTGCTATCCAACTAGTGGTGGCGCGTGCGCCACCTCTAGGTACCTAGAACCGAACCTGAACAGCAGTTGGTAACGTGGTCAGCACGTGGTACGTCCTCACTCGAAGACGCGTTCGACCAACTTTCGCTCGGCCGCGCGCAGGTGGTACTGGTAGGTCGGCGCGCTGATGTCGAACGTCTCCGCGAGCGTCTCGGCGGTGCTGCGGCGCGGCCACTCGTAGAAGCCGGCGAGGTGGGCCGCCCGAATCGACTCGTGCTGGCGGCTCGTCCACGCCGCGCGCATCTCGGCGGCGAACGTCTGCGGCGACTCGGCCCCGTCGGCGGCGGTCCGCCGAGACAGCAGGCTCGTTCCGGGGTAGTTCGAGTCGAGCGCGTCCACGAACGACCGGACCCGGATTCGCTCCGGCACTTCGGCGGTGAGCGTGGTCTGGGTGGGCGTCGCGTCGAGCGCGCGGAGCGTCGCCTCCGAGGCGTACAGCGTCTCGAACAGCGATTCGCGCGGGAGTCGGAGTTCGAACAGCGACCCCGAGTCGTCGGTGGAGACGTGGCGCACGCGCGTCGCGATGTCTCGTCCGGCGTCGACAACGTCCTCCGGTTCCGCGTCGCTGGTGACGAACGCGATGACGGAGCCGTCGGACTGTGGGATGACGCCCCCGAGGCTCACCGCGTGACCGACCCGCCGGGCGAGCCGCGACAGCGACAGCCGGTCGCCGCCGAGTTGTACCTGCACGTCGGTCTGGCGCTCGGTCAGCATGGCGTCGGCGCGCCCCGTGGCCGTGAGCGCGTAGCCGACCGTCTCGCCCAGCCCGCTGAGCAGGCCGTCGTCGTCGGTGAAGGAGTCCGGGTCGGTCGCGTGGACGACGAACAGCGCCTCGACCCGGTCGTCGGCGACCGCGGGGATAACCGCGATGGCGCGGAACCCGTAGCTGAGGGCGTCGCCGCGGTGGTCGGCCCACGCGGGGTCGTCGAGCACGTCAGCGACTACCTGTATCTCTCGGCTCTCCATGGCGGCTTCGAGGAGCGAAAACAGCGGCTCCGCGCTCGCCACTTCTCCGAGCCGGTCCGCGTAGGCGGTGTCCGCGCCGTGGACCGCGTCGCTCGTCGGGCGATACGTCTCGTCCACGTCGCTGGCCTCGGCGTGCCAGACGACGGCGTAGTCGTCGGCATCGACGAGGTGTTTGGCGACGGCCGACAGCGCCTCGCCGCGGGTCGGCGCGCGGATGAGCGACTGGTTGATGTTTCGGATGGTCTCGTTGATTCGGTCGAGCCGAGTGAGCGCCTCGTTCTGGGCTTCGAGCCGGCGGTCGCGCTCGCGTAGCTCCGCCTCGGCGTCGACGCGTTCGAGCAGCTCCTCGACGGTCGCCGAAAGCAGGTTCACGAGTTCCACGTCGACCTCGTTCGGCGCGACGGTGCCGGGATGGCCGGTGACGAGCACGCCGTGGCGACCGAGCGGCGCGGCGATGACGCGCTCGACGCCGTCGACGACGCCCCCGTCGGGCGCGAGTTCGACCACGCGGACCTCGCCGGAGACGAACGCGTCCCAGACGCCGCCGCGGTCGAGGCCGCCGTCGAGCGGCGTGTCGCCGAGGCCGGTCCCCGCCGCGCCCACGCGGACGAGACTCGTGTCCGACTCGTCGAAGACGAACAGCTCGGTCCGGGCGTCGCCGAGCACCTCGTCGCAGGCGTCGGCGGCCGCCCGGAGGACGGTCTGTCTGTCGGTCGCGCCCATCATCTCGCGGGTCCGGTCGTGGAGCGTCGCCAGCAGGCGCTCGTAGCGGTGCCGCTTCGTCACGTCGCGGAGGACGCCGACCGAGCCGACCTCCTCGCCGCCGACGACCAGCGGCGTCCGGTGGTTCTCGACCCGGACGACCTCGTTGTCGGGAGTCTGGAGTTCGAATTCGACGATGCCCCGCGACGAAGCCGCGAACGCCTCGTCGCTCTCGTCGGTCGCGGTCGCGTTCTCGGCGAGCAGGTCCGTCGACGACCCGATGACGCGGTCGCGGTCGAGCCCCGTCAGCCGCTCGAACGCCGGGTTGACGGCCGCGAACCGCCCCTCGTCGTCCAGCGCGTACACCGCGTCGGCGACGGCCGCCAGCATCCGCCCGTACTGCTCGGCTTCGACCTCGTGTTCCAACTGCTCCGTGATGTCCGTGAAGTAGACCGAGAGCCCCGTTTCGGAGGGGTACGCCCGGACCGCGTACCACGTTTCGAGGCGGTCGTAGTAGGTCTCGAACGTCGCGGGCTCCTGTCGCTCCATCGCGCGCTCGAACTCCTCGCGGAAGACGTTCGCCTCGGGAACCGAGTCCCAGATGCGCGTCCCCAGCACCGACGCGGCGGACATCCCGAGTCCGTGTTCGGCCGTGGAGTTGACGTACGTGACGCGCCAGTCCGCATCGAATCCCATCACCGCCTCGTCCATCCGCTCTAAGACCTCGGAGAGCGCGCTCTTGAGTTCGTGTCGCTCGGTCGCCGCGCCGACGACGGCCGCGATGTTCTCCAAGAACAGCACGTCGTCGTCGGTGAACTGCCCGCGGGCGACGCCGTGGACGTTGATGACCCCCCACCACGTCTCGTCGCCGCCGATGGCCGCGCTGATGCCGCTTTTCGGTCCCGACGGAGCCGCGTCGGCGGCGCGCTCGAAGCGCTCGTCGGTGTCGAAGTCGTCGACGAGCGTCGAACGACCGGTCCGGTACGTCTCTGCGGCCTGCGTCCCCCCGGCCGCGGCGGGCCCGTGACTCCTGCTCGCCGACCATCCCGCGGCGGCGGCGACGCGAAACGCGCCGTCGTCGAGGCCCTCGAAGATGGTGACGGAGTCCGCGTCGAGCACGTCGCGGACGCGACGCGCGGCGTGGTCGAGCGTCGAGTCGAGGTCGGTGGCGGTCTGTGCCCGCGTGCCGACCTCGGAGACGACGCGCTGTTGTTCGATTCGGTCGCGGTGGTTCCGCGCGAGGGTACACTCGCCGAGCGCCCGCTCGACGCGGAAGGCCAGCCACGACATCGTCTCCGGGTCGTCGTCGTCGCGGACGACGTAGTCCGTCGCGCCGGCTTCGACCGCGTGCGCCGCGACCTCGCGGTCGGCGGCCGCGACCACGACCGGGATGTCGATACCCTGCGCGTAGATGTCGCGGACGAACGCCCCCTCGTCACCGGCCGCCGTGGGTGCGGTGAAAACGATACAGGAGACGGCCGCGGCGGCGGCGACGAGTTCCGCGCGCGCCGCGGCGGGAGTGCGGACGTGGCGGACGGCGGTCGCTTCGTCGAGCGACGACAGCGACGATTCGAGAGCCGCCACGAACTCGTCGTCGTCACTCACACAGAGTACGGTGGGGGGCGGTAACACAACTCGTGTACGTGGCTCGTCGTGATAAGCCCTCGTCCGACCGCGTGCGGTCCTGTCAGCCGCTCTGCCACTCGGCCACGTCGAGGACCATGATGTACGCGTCCTCGCCGTCGCCGTAGTAGCCCGGCACCCGGCGGGCGGGTTCGAAGCCGAGACTCCGGTAGAGGCCGATGGCGGGGTCGTTCGAGACGCGGACTTCGAGTTTCACGACCGTCGCGCCCGCGATGGCCATCGCCGTCAGCGACTGCACGAGCAACCGCCGGCCGAGGCCGTTTCCGCGGGCCGCCGGGCGGACCGCGAGGTCCTTCACGTGGCCGATGTCGTTGCCGTGGTTCGGCATCACGTCGGCGACGACGTAGCCGAGCACCTCGTCCCCGCGGGCGGCGACGAGAAACGCCGGCTCGTCGACGAACATCTCGAACGCGGAGTACGGCCACGGCTCGGAGAAACAGGTCCGCTCGATGCGGAGCACGTCGAGGAGGTCCGCGCGGTCGACCCGCCGGACGACCAGGTCGTCGGCGAGCGCGTCGTCGAACGACGTCACGCTCGGCGCTACGTGGTTGGCACGCAAAAGCCCGACGGCACGGGCGCGCGGCGGTGGTTGGGGCGGACGCTCACGGTCGCGGTCGATGCGACCCGTCGGTCGCGCGATGGCCGTCGCTCGCCGGGCGAAAAAGTGAGAAGTGGTTGGTCGCGTTCAGTCGTCCGCGGGGGCAGCGCCGCCCTCGGCCTGCTGCTTCGTGAGGGGGAGCTTGCCGCCGGCGGTGAGGATACGACGCTCGCGCTCGGAGGCGTGCAGGTTCGCCGTCGCTTCCCAGTCGTCGTTCACGCGGATGGTGAACTCTTCCTGGCCGGATTCGACGGCTTCGGCAACGTCGTCGACGATTTCGACGTCGTCGCCCTGCTCGATCTTCTCGTACGTCTCCTCGTCGATGGCGAGGGGGACGATACCGAAGTTGAACAGGTTCGCCTTGTGGATGCGAGCGAACGACTGCGCGAGGACCGCCTCGATGCCGAGGTACATCGGACACATCGCGGCGTGTTCGCGGGAGGAACCCTGACCGTAGTTCTCGCCCGCGACGAGGACGCCGGTGCCGGCGTCTTTGGCGCGCTGGGCGAACGTCTCGTCGACGCGCGAGAGCGTGAAGTCCGAGAGGCGCTCGATGTTCGAGCGGAACTTGAGGATGTCGGACGTCGCCGGGATGATGTGGTCGGTCGTGATGTTGTCCTCCATCTTCAGGAGGGTCTCACCCGAGATATCGGAGCCGAGGGGGTCCTGCAGGGGAACCTCGCCGATGTTCGGGCCCTTGATGAGCTCGTCGTCGATGGCGTCTTCGGCGTAGATGAGGTCCGTCTTCGAGCCGTCGTACTTGTCGGGGAGTTCGACGCCGGGGGCGTCGAGGCCGAGTTCGTCGGCGAGGTCGCGCGGGTCGACGATTTCGCCCTTGAGCGCCGCGGCGGCGGCGACCTGCGGCGAGCAGAGGTAGACGTTGTCGTCTTCGATGCCCGAGCGGCCCTCGAAGTTGCGGTTGAAGGTGCGCAGCGAGACGGAGTCGGAGGCGGGGACGTGGCCGATACCGATACACGGGCCACAGGTCGCCTCGGAGACGTTGACGCCGGCCGCCATCATCTCAGCCGTCCAGCCCTCGCGGGCGAGCATCTCGCCGGCCTGCTTCGAACCGGGCGCGACGATCATCTCGAGGTGCTTTGCGACTTCCTGGTCCTTGACCATCTTCGCGGCCGGGAGGACGTCCTCGTAGCCGCCGTTGGTACAGGAACCGACGAGGACCTGCTCGACCTTCTCGCCGGCGACTTCGCGGACCGGCACCACGTTGTCGGGCATCGACGGGCAGGCGATGAGCGGTTCGAGCTCGCTGAGGTCGATGACGATTTCGTCGGCGTACTCGGCGTCGTCGTCGGCCGTCAGCTCGACGTACTCGTCGCCGCGGCCCTGGCGCTCGAGGTAGTCCTTGGTCTTCTCGTCGGTCTCGAAGAGCGACGAGGTGGCACCGAGCTCGGTCCCCATGTTGGTGATGGTGGTTCGCTCGGGCACGGTGAGCGATTCAGCACCGGGGCCGGTGTACTCGAACACCTTGCCGACGCCGCCCTTGACGGTCTCGCGGCGGAGCATCTCGAGGATGACGTCCTTCGCGGAGGACCACTCGGGGAGTTCGCCTTCGAGGCGGACGTTCACGACTTCCGGCATCTCGACGTAGTACGCGCCGCCGCCCATGGCGACAGCGATGTCGAGGCCACCGGCACCGATGGCGAGCTGGCCGAGGCCGCCGGGGGTCGGCGTGTGAGAGTCCGAGCCGAGGAGCGTCTTGCCGGGCGCGGCGAAGTTCTCCTTGTGGACGTTGTGGCAGATACCGTTACCGGGGCGGGAGAAGTGGGCACCATATGTCCCGGCCGCGGAACGGAGGAAGCGGTGGTCGTCCGTGTTCTTGAAGTCGAACTGGTAGGTCTGGTGGTCGCAGTACTGGGCCGCGAGTTCGGTCTGGGCCTCGTCGAGGTCGAGTGCCTCGAACTGGAGCCAGACCATCGTCCCGGTCGTGTCCTGCATCAGAACTTGGTCGATTTCGATTCCAATCTCCTCTCCGGGGGTGAGGTCACCCTCGACGAGGTGGTCCGAGAGAATCTTTTCCGTGAGCGTCTGTCCCATAACACCCGAACCTCGATGGTCCTCGGATATAAATCCCGCGTACTTCCCTATCTTCGAACGTGAAAGATAGCGCTGTCTCGGGGTTTGTAGCGTCTAAGGGCCATTAAACTCCTTGTTGGTTCTCCCATGTGACTTGTCACCGCGGGGGGCGTCACCGCCCCAAACGGAGAGTGATTTCGACTCCGTCGCGGCCCCGAACGCGGGGGGATGTGTGGGGGTGACGCCGGCCGAGGTCCGGCACAGTTTTGCGCCCGCTAAACAGGGTTCGGATATGCACCGCGCTGGCTCGTTCGTCGCACAGCACATCTCGCCGGTCACGGCCGAACAGGTCCAACCCAACGGCGTCGACCTGACGCTCGAAGCGGTCCTCGAACAGGTCGAACCGGGTCGCCTCGGCCGCGAGGGAAAGACCGTCGGCGAGCGCCGCGCCCTCGATTTCGCCGACCCGGACACCGAGACGTACCGACTCGACCCCGGCGGGTACGTCCTCCAGTACGCCGAGACGGTCCACATCCCGGAAGACCACGTCGGCTTCATCTACCCGCGGTCGTCGCTCATGCGGAACTCCTGTATGCTGAACACGGCGGTCTGGGACGCCGGCTACGAGGGGAAAGGCGAGGGACTCCTACAGGTCCACCACCCCGTCGAACTCGAACGCGGCGCGCGCGTCGCCCAAATCGTCCTCGCGGACGCGACCCACGACGAGACGTACGACGGGAGCTATCAGGGTGAGCGGACCCGCTGACGGCCGTCGGTCTGTCGGTCCCGCGGACGGTCGCCCGCCTGATAATACCGGATGAATACCGACATGCCGATTTACGGGACGTTCTCGGCGATGACGAATTCCTTTCAAGTCGGTGGGCGTCGTATCTGTTATCGCGGAGGGCACGTCGGGCCGAAACGAGGGGCGACCTGTACACACCGAACCTCCGCAACTTCCTCCTTCCACATCTTCGTCTCCGTTGCTTCACGCGTTTCCTGCGCCCTGCACGCTTCCAGCGAGCACCGGCGTCGCTCTGCCGGCACCTGATTCGCCGCCGAAACACGGGCTCGCGGGGCCGCCGTCACCTAAAGTCGCTTCGAGTACTGCACTCGGGTTCTCTGACCCAAAGGCACATTTACGCGCATGCCTAAGTGTGGCCAATCACTGATGTCACGGAGTCCATCTCTCCCGGAACGTCCTCATCTCGATCTGGACCCCGAGATGTCGGATGCAGAGCGCCTCTCTGCACTCCGCCAGCACTTCGAACGCATGGTCGACGTCAACCGCGAACTCGACCAGCGGCTCCAGAACGCCGATGACCGCCACGCCGAGTTAGTCGACGAAGTCGACCAGATGAAAGCGCGCAACGAGGCCCTGAAGACGGCCTCGTACTACATCGCCACGGTCGAGGAGCTGACCGACGACGGCGTCATCATCAAGCAGCACGGCAACAACCAAGAGGTCCTGACCGAGTTCGCACCGACCCTGAACATCGACGACATCGAGCCCGGCGACCGCGTCGCCATCAACGACTCGTTCGCCGTCCAGACCGTCCTCGACGACGAGACGGACGCGCGGGCGCAGGCGATGGAGGTCGTCGAGTCGCCGACGGTCACCTACGACGACATCGGCGGCATCGACGAGCAGGTCCGCGAGGTCCGCGAGGCGGTCGAACAGCCCCTCGAGAACCCCGAGATGTTCGAGGAAGTCGGCATCGACCCGCCCGCGGGCGTGCTCCTGTACGGCCCGCCGGGCACGGGGAAGACGATGCTCGCCAAGGCCGTCGCCAACGAGACCAACGCCTCGTTCATCAAGATGGCCGGCTCCGAACTCGTCCAGAAGTTCATCGGCGAGGGCGCGCGACTCGTCCGCGACCTGTTCAAGCTCGCCGCCGAGCGCGAACCGGTGGTCATCTTCATCGACGAAATCGACGCCGTCGCCTCGAAGCGCACGGACTCGAAGACCTCCGGCGACGCCGAGGTCCAGCGCACGATGATGCAGCTCCTCTCGGAGATGGACGGCTTCGACGACCGCGGCGACATCCGCATCATCGCGGCGACGAACCGCTTCGACATGCTCGACGAGGCCATCCTTCGCCCGGGCCGGTTCGACCGCCTCATCGAGGTCCCCAAGCCCGCCGTCGAGGGCCGCCGCCGCATCCTCGACATCCACACCCGCGACATGAACGTCGCCGACGACGTGGACCTCGACTCGCTCGCCGAGGAACTCGACGACTACTCCGGCGCGGACATCGCGTCGCTCACCACCGAGGCCGGGATGTTCGCCATCCGCGACGGCCGGACCGAGGTGACGGGCGCGGACTTCGACGCCGCCCACGAGAAGCTCTCGAACGTCGAAGAGTCCGGCACCGGTCCCATCTCGGGCTTCACGGACTACCAGTACTGAGGTCGGTTGCCCGGGACCGCGTCGGCGGTGGCCGTCGTCGCTCTCACTCCCCGGCTTTCGAGCGCCGCTATTCGTAACCCCCTTTTCCGCCGCCGCGAGAGTTCGGACATGAACACGATTCGCGTCGTCCGCGGGGTCGGCACCGCCCCAACCGAGATGGCGTCGTACGACGCCGCGCTCGCCGCCGCAAACGTCCACAACTACAACCTCGTCGCCGTCTCCTCGGTGGTCCCCGCCGACGCGACCGTCGAGGCGGTCGACGTGGCTCCAGACCTCGGTCCCGCCGGTAACCGACTGACCGTGGTGCAGGCCCGCGAGACCACCTCGACGCCCGGCGAGACGGCCGTCGCCGGCCTCGGCTGGGCGACCGGCTCCGGTCCCGGCCTGTTCTACGAGGCCTCCGGCACCGACGAAGCGAGCGTCCGCGCGGCCGTCCTCGACGGACTCGAAGCGGGCCGGAACCTCCGCGAGTGGTCCTTCGACGACGAGGAGGTCGCGCTCACGACCGGCACCCACGAGGGAGACGGCTACACCACCGCCGTCACGGTCGCGGCCTACGGGCAGAGCGAATCTATCTTCTGACGGCCCCTGCGCTGACCGACGGACTCATCAGCTGTTGTGAGTATCTCTCCGCCATGAGTGGAGACGCGCCGTTCGACCTGTCCCCGAGGCGAGTGGCGCTCATCTACGCCGGCTTCGGCTTTCTGTGGGTCGCGACGAGCGACAGTCTCGTAGAGGGACTCCCTAACCACGAGCTCATCCAGACGGCGAAGGGATGGCTGTTCGTCGGCCTCTCGGCGCTGTTGGTGTACGCCCTCGTCAACCGGAGTCAGTCCAAACTGAACCGGACCTCCGAGCAACTGGAGTCGACGCTCGCGCACACGAGCGTTCTCCACCGAATCCTGAGACACGACATCAGGAACGCCTGCACCGCCATCCTCGGCTACGCCGAACTCGTCGAACCGAAGGACGACGCGGCGTCGAACACCGAGCCCGTCGAGGCGATTCGAGAGCGGGCGAACCGGCTGGTCGAGGTGAGCGACGAGGTCGCACTCCTCCGGACCGTCGAACTCGCGGAGGGGAACGAAGTCGATGTCGACCTCTCCTGTGCGGTCACAGACGCCGTCGAGGACCTCGAAATGGAGTACCCGGCGGTGCAGGTCTCGGTCGCCTCGCCGGAGACGCTCGTCGTGCGGGCGCATCCGGCGCTCCCGCGGAGCATCGCCGAACTGCTCGACAACGCCGTCGTCCACGCCGACTGCGACGAACCGGAGGTTCACGTCGGCGTCTGGCAACTCGGCGAGGTCGTCGGCGTGACCGTCTCCGACAACGGTCCCGGCATCCCGGACGCCGAACGCGACGCCCTCCTGTCTGGGACGGAGACGCCGCTTTCGCACACCAGCGGCGTCGGCCTCTGGCTCGTCCGCGCCATCGTCGACGCCTCCGGCGGGTCGCTGGACATCTCGAAGCCGAAGGCCCACGGCACCGTCGTCACCGTCTCGCTCCCGCGACCGGCCTGACGGCGGCGTCACGGCGCGGCCAGTCGGTTTCGGTTCCCTCACCGCCTTGCCGACCGACGACGGCTTTTTACACGTCCTTCCCGTATCGCAGACGACTGATGAACGGGAACAACCCATATGCGGGCGCTCCCGGCGTGGCTGGGGCCGGCCAGCCGTCGGCCGACCGAGAACTGACCGTCGACCAGATGGACGCACTCCGGCGGGCCGTCGCCGGCATCGTCTCGCGGACGGAGTCGTACCTCCCCGAGGGGTTCGCCGTCGGCTCGGAGCTCTCGACCGGGGCGAACGGACCGCTGGCGACCGTGGCCGTCCACCCGCCGGTCGGCCACCCCGTCAGCGCCGGTTTCTCGCCGGACGCCGACGACCTCGACGCCGGACTCACCGACGAGGACCGCAACGAGGTCGCCCGCGGGCTCGCCGCCAGCGCGGCGTTTCAGGTGATGAGCGCCGTCGGCGACGACCTCACGCCCGCCGCGCGGTAACCCCGACCGACCCCCGTCGCCGCCGGGGTCCGAGTGGCGACTGACGCGCGGTTGCGACCTGCCGGCCGATTTCTCTCCGTCGTTCCTCGTGTCCTGTGTTTCGTCGCCGAGTTCTCTCGTCACTTCAGAACGAGAACAATACACTTCACGGAGGCGGTCGAAAGGGAAGTATGGTTTCGATTTTCGACTACGCGGACGAGATTGGTCCGACGACGCTCATCATCGTCGGCTTCCTGCTGTTTGTCTTCCCCGAACCGGCGACTTCGGCTCTCGGCGCGGGACTGATGCTGTTCGGCGCGGCGTACTGGTTCTGGGAGTGGAACCGTCCCTGAGCGGACCCGAGCGAGCGAGTGACTCCGGCTTAGACGCTCCCGCGACGGCGGTTTCGACTGTCGTCGTCGCGGACGCGAGACGTAACGCCGTCGAGTGGGACGTCGGTCTCGGCGGTCGTCCCCGACCCACCGGCCGGACCGGGCACCGACCGCGGCGTCGCAACGAACAACCCGTAGGCGAGCACGGCCGCGGAGACGAGGCCGCTCGTTCCCACGACGAGCGAGAGCGGGAGCGGCGAGAACGTGCCGACCGCCGTCCCGACGAGAAGTGGGAGCGGCAATGTCGCGAGGATGGCGTCGTACCGCGTCGCTTCCGAGACGATGCTGTCGCTATGGGGTGTTCGTGTGCGCATGATACCACTCACAGACGAGTATGAACGTCTAAATATTAGTTATTTCGCCGGACGTGACGGCCCCGCGGGTCGCCTACTTCCCCCAGAAGGGGTCGCGCCGGCGGTGCTTTTCGAGGTAGCCCGACAGCGCTTCCAGTTCGTCGGTGGGGATGTCGTCGCGGAGTTCCTGTTCGAGAATCTTCGCGTGCTTTTCGGGGAGTTCGATCCAGAGCTCGTCGCCCTCGTCTATCTGCCGGCCGACCGTCGGGCCGTCGATGGCGACGCTGACGCGCGACCCCGCGCGGGCGCTCGACACGTCCTCGCCGTTCTCTTGGATGCCCGAGAGCTGGCCGACGCGGTTGGCCTCGCCGTCTTCCCACTTCACGACGTTCATGTTGTTCTTGATGGTCCCGGACATGACTTCGACGCCGACGACGGCGGGGTTGTTCTGCCGGAAGACGTGGTCCTGAAGGATGCGGAAGCGACACGGGCGGACGATTTTGTCGAGAATCGTCTCCTGTTGGGCGCGCTTCATCTCGTTGACGTGGTCTTCGTACTCCTCGACGAGCTGATAGATAACGTCGTCTTCGAACAGTTTCACGTCGTTCTTGTCGAGTTCGGCCTCGGCGTTCGAGAGCACGTCCACGTTGAACCCGAGGATGACCTTGTGTTCGGGTTCGCGGGCGGTCGAGGCGACGGCCACGTCGCGCGGAGCCACGTCGCCGACCTCGGCGCGGAGGATGGGGACCTCGGCCTCCTGTAAGGCGTTCGCCATGGCTTCGAGGCTGCCGAGCGTGTCGGCCTTGACGACGACGCCCTCCTCTTCGGTCGTGACTTCGATGTCGGCGAGTTCGGCTTCGACCTCGCGGATGACCTCGTCGAGGTCGCGGTCGCCGACGACGCGGACCGGCGCGCCGGCCATCGCGTCTTCGAGGTCGGGCGCGGCGATTTTCACACCCGCCGCGGCGCGGACCTCGTCGACCTTGTCGAACCGCTTTTCGGTGCGAATCTCGGCGTTCGGTCGGGGCTGGAGGAGCGCGCGGACCTCGGTGACGATGGGGTCGTTCGCGCCGCCGACGACGACGGTGTCGCCCGCGCGAATCGTCCCGTCGTAGAGGACCACGTCGAGGGTCGCGCCGAAGCCGCGTTCCTCCTTGACTTCGAGGACCGTCCCGGAGCCGGGACCGGCCACGTCGATGGCCATCTCGTCTTTCATGTAGCGCTGGGAGAGGCCCATCAGGACGCCCAGCAGGTCCGGGATGCCCTCGCCCGTGAGCGCGGAGACGGGGACGACGCCGATGTTGGACTGGAAGTTCTGGACGCGCCAGTAGAAGTCCGAGGAGAAGCCGCGGTCGGAGAGTTCGCCGATAATCTCGTACAGTTTCTCGTCGAGTTTCGAGCGGGCGCGCTGGGACTGTTCCTCGTACGTTTTCTGGATGGGTTCCCCCTCTTGGGGGTTCCAGCCCGGCGTCGTGTCTATCTTGTTCGCGGCCACGATGAACGGCGTCCCCGTTCGTTTGAGGATGTCGATGGCTTCCTCGGTCTGCGGCTGGAAGCTGTCGTTCACGTCGACCACGAGGATGGCGATGTCGGCGAGCGCCCCGCCGCGGGAGCGGAGGGTGCTAAAGGAGTGGTGACCCGGGGTGTCGATGAACAACAGCCCCGGGAGGTCGAAGTCCTCGGGTTTGACCAGACTGCCGGCCATCTGCGAGACGGTGTCTAAGGGGACCGCGGTCGCGCCGATGTGCTGGGTGATGGCACCGGCCTCACCCTCGCTGACGGCGGAGCCGCGAATCTTGTCGAGAAGACTCGTCTTCCCGTGGTCCACGTGGCCGAGGACGGCCACGATGGGTGTGCGAAGCGTATCGGATTGTGACGTCGAATCAGTGTCGGACATGAAGAATCGCCCCGGAGAAAGCTCTTACCGAAATCGAGTCGGTGACTCAAGTTAAGTCCATCGTCACGGCCGTGCGTACGTGTCTCACGATTTCGCCGTGTCGACTGTTCTCGCGGCCCGGAGGCGGATTCGGGCCGCCCGTCGGCCGCCCGTCAGACGTGCCCGTGCCGTTTATGTGAACCGACGAGGAAGGGGTGTGTATGGCCGACATACTCGCCGAGAACCTCTCCGGAAAGGCCGTCATGGGGTCCGACGGGACGGAACTCGGGATGCTGTACAACATCACGATGGATCTGAAATCGGGCGAACTTCACGATCTCCTCGTCCAGCCGAACGAGCAGGTGGCCCCGAGTCGCGTGGCGTTCGACCAGGACGACCGCGGTCGGTTCCGAATCCCGGTGAATCGCGTGCAGGCGGTCAAAGATTACATCGTCGTCCAACGGTAGTTCAAGGAGATTCTCAATGCGGATTCTCGACGCTTCTGCGTTCATCAACGAGTACCACACCGACGACGAGACGGCCTCGATTCCCCTCGTCAAGGAAGAACTCACCGGCGAGCACGCCTTCCGCTTCGACGCTCTCGAAGGCGCGGGCATGTACGTCCACATCCCCGGGCAGGGAACCGTGGACAAAGTGCTTCGCGCCGCGGGCGAGACTGGCGACCGCGACGTGCTCTCGGAGACCGACACGCGCCTCATCGCCGCCGCCTTCGAACTCGACGCGACGCTCGTCACCGACGACTACGCGATGCAGAACGTCGCCGAGCGGCTCAACGTCGGCGTCGAAGTCATCGCCCAAGACGGCATCGCTGAACAGCGGAACTGGAAGTTCCAATGTCAGGGTTGCGGCCGCGAGTTCGACGAGAACAAAGAGCGCTGTCCCATCTGCGGGATGGAGCTGTCGCGGAAGAACCCGGCGTAAGCCGGCCGACCGCTCGACTCGACTCGGCTGTCCGTCGTTCTTTTTTCAGACCATCCCGGTCGCCTGCGCGTAGCTCACGAGGAACTGGACCGCGTTGTACAGCCCGTGGACCAGCGCGGCGACGAGCAGGCTTCCGCTCTTCTCGTAGACGAGCGCGAGGACGCTCCCGAGGGCGAACACCATCCCGAGCGAGACGTACAGCCCCTCGCCGGAGAACGACCAGAGGTGAATCGACGCGAACACCAGACTCGACAGGACGACCGCGGGCGCGGGACCCCACAGCCGTCGGAGTTCGCCGAAGGCGATGCCGCGGAAGATTAGCTCCTCCGCCGGGCCGACGAGGACGATGGTGACGACGGTGAGATACAGGAAGTACACCGGGTTCTCGCGGCCCTGCTGGGCGATGACGCTGTCGCCGCTCTGGATGCCGAGCGCGGACATCAGCGCCGACGCGCCGAGGTAGACGCCCATCACGGCGACGAACCCGCCGGCAATCCACAGGGCGTCGCGCGCGGTCGGCCGCTCGAATCGAATCAGGTCCCAGTCGTCGCGCATGGAGAGGTAACCCGCGCCGACGACGCCGAAGCCGATGAACTGTCCGGCGCTCTGTATCGCGCCGATGAGCGCGGTGTCGCCCGGAACCACGCCGCGAGCGAGGCCGCCGGCGACCGAGCCGAACGTCGCGCCGACGAGGAGCGAGAGGGCGACGACGATGATGATGCCACCGTACGCTTGGAGGTGGTCTGCGGGGCTCGCAGACGCGCGGGCGGTGTCGTGTGCCATTGCCCTCCCTTTCGGAACGGGGTCGGATAACCGATTCGGGTCGGAGTACCCCACCGCCCGACGAACCGGCGCGTCTCCCGCTTCGGCGGACTGTCCCGTCCTCCCTACTGTCTCCGTCCCGCGATTATTGAATAGTTACGAACATTTAACTTATGTATTTATAGTCGATTGAGGCGTATTCTACCGCGACGATGCGGCTCGTTCACGTACTCATCCCGACCGGAAGCGTAGAGGCAGTTCTCGACGAGTTAGACAGCGAGGGCATCGATTACGCGGTCAGCGCGGAGGTCGGGAGGGGCGGGTACGACGCGCAGGTCTCGTTTCCAGTCCCGACGAGCGCGGTCGACCCGATACTGACGCGCCTCCGAGCCGTCGGCTTAGAGGACGACGGCTACACCATCGTGGTCTCGGCGGAGACGGTCGTCTCCAAGCGGTTCGAGCAGGTCAAAGCGAACTACACGGACCTCTCGCTGTCGCGTGCGGAACTCGTCTCGCGCGCCGAGGACATGGCCCCTCCGCTTTCGACGTTCGTGGCGATGACCATCGTGAGCGCCGTCGTGGCGACGACGGGTCTGCTTTCGAACTCCGCGGCGGTCATCATCGGCGCGATGATTATCGCGCCCGTGATGGGGCCCGCGATTTCGGCCTCCGTGGGGAGCGTCCTCTACGAGCCCAGACTGTTCCGCCGCGGGGTCGGACTGCAGGTTCTCGGCGTGGCGCTCGCCATCGCGAGCGGACTCGTTTTTTCGCTTCTCGTCAAGGAGACGCTGTTAGTCCCGCCGGGGTTCAACCCCATCGAGGTCCCGCAGGTCCAAGAGCGACTGACGCCGAACGTCCTCTCGCTCGTGCTCGCGGTCGGGGCCGGCGTCGCCGCGGTGCTCAGCCTCACCCGCGGGGTCTCGTCGGTCCTCGTGGGTGCCATGATTGCCGTCGCGCTGGTCCCGCCCGCCGCGACCGTCGGTATCGGCATCGCGTGGGACGCCCCGCTCGCGGTGGCGGAGGCCGGCACGCTCCTGCTCGTGAACGTCCTCGCGGTGAACCTCGTCGCGCTCAGCCTGCTGTGGCTGAGCGGCTACCGACCCGTCTCGGAAGCCCGGACTGACTCCGCCCGGAAGCGGACGCTCCAACTGCTCGGAATCATCTCCTTCGCGCTCATCGCGCTGGGCAGTATCCTCGCGTTCGTGAGCCTCCTGTCGGTCGCCGACGCGGAGTTCAGAACGGAGCTAAACGCCGAGATAGCCGACGTGCTCTCGCGCAACGAGTACCGGAACGTGCGACTCGTCGAGGTTCACATCGACGTGTCGCCGGTGCAGGGGCTCCTGTTCAGCGAGGAGCCCGAGGTAACGATTCTGGTCGATTCGCCGGGCGGCGTCCCGCCGAACGGCTTGGCCGAAGACGTTCGGACGGTCATCAGAGACGAACAGGGCTTCGACGTCATCGTCGTCGTCGAGGCCGTCGACGCGTCACTTCCCAGCGACGACGGGGTGACGGCGACGGAGCGCGTGGTCGGTCCCGTCCCGCGTCCCGCTTAGTCGCGGGGCGACCGCCTCACTCGACGACCAGCCGCGACTTCTCTTCGACCGCGTCCGCTTCCTCGAAGTCGCCGCCGCCGAGCAGGCCGCGGGCGGCGCGCTTGCCCCACTCGACCGCCGGCTGGATGAACGTGTCCACGCTGGCGAGTTCGCCGTAGAGGACGCAGGCGGCCTCCATCGCGTAGAGCAGTTCGCCGAGGCCGTACTCGTCCACGCGGTCGAGTTCGATGCGGACGTTCGGACAGCCGGCCGCGGCGAGGCTCGCCTCGGTCGCCTCGAACTCGGCGTCGAGCAGTTCGCCGAGCGACGAGCCGCCGAGGTACGCGAGGCCGTCGAGGTCGGTCTCGGGGATGGCCACGTCCTCGCGTTCCGTGGCGCGGACGAGCGTCACGAGTTTGTCGCGCGGGCCGGCGCGGTACAGTTGAAGCTGGGAGTGCTGGTCGGTCGCGCCGAGCGCCCGCAGGGGCGTCTGGCCGAGACCGTCCTTTCCGAGCGACTCGGCCCACAGCTGGGCGAACCACTCGGAGAACGTTTCGAGCGATTCCGCGTAGGGCATCATCGCGTTCTGCCGCAGGCCGCGCTCGGCGAGGGCGTAGGAGACCGCGCCGTAGGCGTACGCCGGCGAGTCGAAAAGCGAGTCCGACAGGCGCGCCTCCTGTGCGGCCGCGCCCTCCAGTACCGCCTCGATGTCGTGGCCGCAGAGGGCGGCGGCGGCGAGACCGACCGTCGAGAGGACGGAAAAGCGGCCGGGGACGCCGTCCGGGACGGGGAGCGACGGGAGGTCGTGCTGGTCGGCGAGGTCGCGGAGGTTGCCCTCCTCGCCGGTCGTGACGAACGTCCGGTCGGCCCAGTCGACGCCCGCGTCGGCCATGGCCTCCTGCACGACGAGGAAGTTCGCCAGCGTCTCGGCGGTCGTGCCGGACCGCGAGACGACGTTGACGACGGTCGACGCGAGGTCCAACGAGTCGAGGAGGCGCTCGACGGCCTCCGGGTCGACGTTGTCGAGGTAGTAGGCGTCCACGTCGCTTTCGAGCGCGTCGGTGAGGGTGGCCGCGCCGAGGGCGCTCCCGCCGATGCCGACGGTGACGACCGCCGAGGGGTCGTCGAACCGGCTCACCGCGTCGCGAATCGCCGCGGGGTCGGTGCTGTTCGGGAGGTTCAGCGATTCGTAGCCGTGTTCGCCAGCCTCTCGGCCCCGTTCGATGCGGTCGTGGGCGGCCGCGACGCGGCCGTCGAGTCGTTCGAGCGTCTCGCGCGAGACGCCGTGGGCCGACGCCGTGTCGAGGACGTTCCCGAGGTCTACCTGCATACAGGATGCCGCGTCGCCCGGCGTCAAAACGACACCGGTCGCTTTAATCGCGGCCGCTCCCAAGGGCGACCGATGGCAGACGACTACGGCGGCGTCATCGGCGCGTTCCCGTACGCCTTCCGGCACAGCGAGTCGTGGCTGTTCAAGTGCTACGTACTCGTCGGTGCCCTCGCGACGGGTGTCGTCTCGTTGTTCGTCGTCTTCGGACTCGTGGTGCTCATCGGCGCGACCGCCGGCGTCCCCGGTGGGTCGCTCACCCTCTCGCGGTCGTTCTACGTCCTCGTGGGGCTGTTCGTGGTCGCGCCGCTCGTCGCCCCGATACTGTTCGTCGCCCGACGACACCGCCGCACCGGGTCGAAACCGCGGTACGACCTGAGCCTCGCGCTCGCGGGCTTCGTGTTCATGCTGTCGGTGTACGTGGGGCTTCTCGCATCGGTGCCCGCGGAGCTTCAGACACCCGCCGAGCCGTTCACCGTGGGGCCCGTGACCGTCTCTGCGCTCGTTCCGGTCGTTCAACTGCTCTACGACCTCCCCGCAATCTACGGCCTCGTCCCGCCGGTCGCGTGCGCGGCGGGAATCTACGGGCTTCACCGACTGCTCCGATAACCGTTACCGGCTCGTTTTCTCCCCGCTCTAGCCTCAGCCGACTCGCGCCGCCAACTCGTCGCGGTAGCGGTAGACGACCGCCGAGGCGACGACGCCGACTCCCACGAGCAGCGCCACCGCCTCGTAGTTCGCCGCGCCCGCGCTCTGCCCGGCGGCCGCGGCGAGAGCGAACGTCGGCAGGCGACCGACGGCGACGAGGACGACGAGCGTCCGCAGTCGAAGCGGCGAGAGCCCGGCGAGCGCACAGAGCGCGTCGTCCGGGAACGCCGGCAGGAGAAACAGGACGAACAGGCCGGCGACGCCCCGGCGGTCGGCGAAGCCGTCGAACCGCGCGAGCGCGTCGTCGGCGACGAGGCGCTCGACCGCGGGCCGGCCGAAGCGCCGGGCGAGCAGGAAGACGATGGCGCTTCCGGCGACGACGCCGACCATGCTGTAGGCCGTCCCGGCGACCGTCCCGAACAGGTAGCCGCCGACGGCGGCGAGGGCTTGCCCGGGAATCGGCGCGAGAATCACCTGCAGCGTCTGGATGCCGACGAACACCAACGGAGCGAACGGGCCGGTCGATTCGACGGCCGCGCGGACCCACGCCGGGTCGGCGAGGCGCGGGACGAACACGGCGACGCCGACCGCGACGGCCGCGAAGGCGACTGCGATGGCCCCGACTCTGACGAGCGCCGCGTTCCGCGTCTCGGGCGAGTCGAACAGGCGACCGGTCACAGGAACGAGGCGGTCTTGAGTCGGGCGTTCAGCGCGTACTTCCGCAGGTACTGTCGGGCGGTCGTTCGCGTCCCTCGGGCGACGGTTCGCCCGGCGCGAATCCCGTCCAAGATGGCGTCGGTCGTGACGCCGCCGTCCGCCTCGACCGAGACGGCCGTGTACGCCTGTCCGACCAGCGCGGGCCGGTGCGCGTCGCTCCCGCCCGTGCCCGGGAGTCCCTGCCGGCGGGCGTAGCGCCGCGCCTGCCCGTTTCTGAACCCGGTGAGCGTGTGCGCGTTGTACACCTCGACGGCGTCAACGTCCCGAATCGCCCGCCGGGACGCGCCGTGTCGAAACGTCTGAAACGGGTGCGGCACGACCGCGAGCCCACCCGACTCGCGGACCGCCCGCGCCGTCTCGGAGAGCGGTCGCCCCGTCGCCGGCGGGTCGTCGACGCCGAGCGCGAGGAGGTGGCCGTCGCCCGTCGAAACTTCGACGCCGGGGACGACCCGGACGCCGTACTCGTGAGCGATGTCGAACGCCCGCGAGAGCGCCCCGACCGAGTCGTGGTCGGTGATGGCGACCGCGTCGAGGCCGACCGCCGCCGCGCGGGCCAACACCGCTTCGACCGACATCTCGCAGTCGTAGGAGGCGTCGGTGTGGACGTGGAGGTCCACCGCGAGCGTCTGCGGCCCCCGCGAGTCCTGCGCCGGACCGCTCATATCACGCCGAATTCGAGCGCGAGACAGCCGGCGACCGTCAGGACGCCGGCGACGCCGACGAGGACGTGCCCCGCGTCGGTTTTGTACGCTTTGTAGTCCGAGGTCATGAGCGGGCAGACCGCCACGATGGTCGCGCCCGCGACCCAGCCGTTCCACAGCGGGACGAACTGGAGGAGGAAGTAGTTCGCCAGCACGACGAGGTGCGTGTGGACGACCGTCGTCCCGTGGTAGTACGAGGTGCCGCCCTCGTCGCCGAAGCCCTCGCTGTTGTGGCGGATGAGTCGCAGGCCGCCGAAGGTGAGGACGACGAAGCCGACGACGGCGCTCACGACCGGGTTGGGAGCGAGCGCGACGTGGTACAGGAGCGCCGCCGACACGAGGTACGCGAAGATGTCGATGAAGGAGTCTATCTGTCGGCCGAACGCCGAGGCGGTCCCGGTCTTGCGGGCGTAGTAGCCGTCGGCCTTGTCGAAGGCGAAGCCGGCGAGAACGGCCACGATGGCCCAGTTCGGCTCGCCCGATACGAACAGTATCGCGCCGACCCACGCCCAGAAGAGCGCGCCCAGACTCAACCAGTCCGCGGCCCCGAGCCGCGAAATCATGTTCTCCCCCGTCGATGAGCGCACGACCTCGCTCGCCCGCGCGTCGACCGCGTCCAGCCTCCCGCGAAGTGCTGACCTGAGTTCGTCCGTCATGCCTGTCTGTCCGACACACTCGACCGATTGAGTATAAATTTAACCGCTATAGTATATATAAATCAAATATCTATATATCAACGTTCCCGAACGGAGCGCTCGGGACGGAACTGAGCGCTCTGTACCGCTATGAACGCGGTTTGACGCGCCGGCGACGCCACGGTCCGGCCCGGTAGTACGCCCGGGTCCGGGCGACTCGGAAGCCGACGCTCTCGAAGGTCCACTGCGAGGGTCGGTTGTCGCGGGCGACGAGCGCGTGGACCGTCTCGGCCCCGCGCTCGCCGGCGACGGCGACGGCCCGCGAGACGAGCGCGGTGGCGATGCCGCGGTTCCGCGCCTCGGGCGCGACGAACACCCGGCGGACGTAGCCCCCGGGGAAGGTCACGTCGGCCTCCAGCGGGTGGACGTGGTACGTCAGGCCGGGGTCGCCGAGAAAGAGATAGCCGACGGGGTCGGAGTCCGCGACTTCACCGTTCTCACCACCCCCGCCGTCCCTCTCGCCTCCCCCGGTGTCGAACGCGCACACCGCCGTCTCGTCGTCTCGAAGTTCGGAGAACGCGTCGTAGCGAGCCTCGAACCGCGTCGCCGCCGCGGGGTCGAGCGCGCGAATCTCGACTCCCGCCGGGGGGTCGCGGTCGGTGTCCGCCGCGTCGGCGTCCGCGACGTACTCGTCCATCTGCGTCGCCGTGAGTCCGCGAGCCTTGAGCGCGTCGTAGACGCGTCGGGCCGTCTCGGTCCGGGTCAACCGCCAGAGCGCGGGCATCGTCAGTCGCGTCGGCGCGCCGCGAGAAAAGCCCACCGTCGCCGTGGGTATAGGTGGCACACGCGGTCGAAAGCGCCCGAAACGGGGAAAAGGCCCGGTGGCTTACACCGGGTGATGACCGAGTCCGAGTCCGAGACCGAGTCCGAGCGAACGGGAACCTTTCTCGTCACCGCCGCCGACGAGGAGTCGGCCGTCCTGAAGGACGTTCACTCCGGGCAGGTTCACGCGCTCTCGTCGAACCCCGGCGTCTCCGAGGACGAAGCCGTCCGCGGGACCGTCGCGCCCGACCCGCCGATGAACGTCTCGTGGCAGCTCGTGGAGGTCGAGTCGCGCTGGACCGTCTCCGTCGAGCGCTCCACCGAGTCGCCGACGACGAACTCCCGCGACATCGCCGCCGACAACCCCGACGGCGAACTCGTCCGGGAGGAACGCGCCGGGACCGGCGAGATTCACGTCCTGTCGGTCCCCGACGACATGACCGAACAGGCCGTCGACGACATCCTCTCGGACCGCGAGGGCCTGCTCTCGCGGGCCGCCAGGCTCGACGTGAACCGCGTCGAAGTCCGCTCGCAACCGGGCGTCGTCGCGGTCCGCTACATGCCCTGAGTCGGGTCGGCCGCGCTCTCCACTCACTCGCCCACTCACCCACTCACTCACTCGCCCACTCACCCACTCACTCACTCGTCCGCTCGCGTTCTCCTATCGCTGTTCCGCCGTCGAGGAGACGGGACCGTCCGCGCTCTGGACGCACCACCCGCCGTGGACGCTCCCCTCGCGCTCGACGAACTCGACCGTCGTCTCGTCGCCGATGCGGGTCGCTCCCTCGGGGTCGAGTTCCTCCACGCGGAGCGTCAGCGTCAGCGAGTCGCCGCAACAGCCCACGTCGAGGAACTCCTCCCACTCGTCGCCCGGCGCGGCGGCCTCGTGGACCCGCCGCAGGTAGTTCACGAAGCGGTCGGCGGTCAACTGGTCGTAGCCCCACGCGCTGAGTTCGTCGGGGAAGGAGACGACCACGCGGGTCGCCGTCGGTTCGGTCGTCATAGTTCACGATTGTCGGCCAACGACTATGGGCCTGTCGCGGGTTCGTCACGCGCCCGTCAGACCGTTCTGCGGCCGAGGCCGTCCGCGGATAAGAAACCTTATTCGGCATCGCTCAGGACCGCAACCCATGGTTGAGTTTACGGTACCGGAGGTAGACTACACCCGGTACACGAATCGCCAACTCGTGGCCGTCCCCCTCGCGGTCCTCGCGGTGGCCCTCTTGGTCATCGGAGGGTGGTACGTCGCGACTGGTGCGCCGGTGAACCCGGGCGTCGATTTCACCGGCGGTACTGAACTCCGTATCGCAACGGATGCCCCGCAAAGCGAGGTCGCCGCGGCCTTCGACAGTCAGCCCGAATCGATTCGCTCCGTCGCGGCCGACGGAACCTACGTCGTGACGTTCCAGTCCGGGAGCGCGACGTCGACCGAACTCCAGACACAGGCCGAAGACGCCGGCTACGAAGTCAGATCTATCGACGCCGTCTCGGCTAACTTCGGCTCCGATACGCAACTGCTCGCGCTCGGCGGCCTCGGGGTCGCCTTCGCGGGCATGAGTATCCTCGTGTTCGCCATGTTCCGCTCGTTCGTCCCCTCCATCGCGGTCGTCGTCTCGGCGTTCTCCGACATCGTCATCCCGGTGGCGCTGATGAATCTCCTCGGCATCGAACTGTCGCTGGGGACCGTCGCGGCCCTCCTGATGCTCATCGGGTATTCCGTTGACTCGGACATCCTCCTGAACAACCACGTCCTCCGTCGGTCCGGTGACTTCTACGAGTCCACCGCGCGCGCCATGCGCACCGGTGTGACCATGACGCTCACGTCCATCGCGGCGATGATCGTCATGACCATCACGGCGACGCTGTTCGGAATCCAACTGCTCGCCGCTATCGGGACGGTCCTCGTCTTCGGCCTCACCGCCGACCTGATGAACACCTACATGCTGAACGTGACCCTCCTTCGCTGGTACAAGTTCGAGGGGGTGGCCCGATGAGCACGCTCCGCGACAACTGGCGGGTCATCTTCCTCGTCGTCGCCATCCTGCTTTCGACGTTCGCCCTCTTCTCGCCGACAATCGGGGGGCAGACCCCCATCGGCGAGGACAACAGCGCGACGAACCTCCAGTTCGGTCTCCAACTCGACGGCGGGACGCGCATCCGCGCGCCGCTCGTCGGCGTCACGGCCGAGGACGTCGAGTTCGAGGGCGATTCCGACCGCGTCGTCGAGCGACAGGTCGCCGCCCAGTTGGACGGTGCCGACGCCGCGGACGTCATCGCCCGCGTCGGCCCCGAGTCCAACACGGTCGAAGTGACCATCGAGAACGCCACGACCGACGACTTGGCCGCCGCGCTCGATGCCGCGGGCTACGCCCACGGCGAGGTCAGAGAGGGCGTCACCGAGACGACTCGCGCCGAGACGGTCCGCGTCCTCCAGTCGAAAATCAACGAGGCCGGTCTCTCCGGCGGGACGGTCCAGCAGGTGACCACGGCGACGGGCGAGCACTTCATCCTCGTCGAGGTCCCCAACCGCGACCAGTCCGACGTCGTCGACCTCGTCGGCGAGCGCGGGACGGTCCAGATCGACATCTACTACCCGACCTCGCAGAACGGCACCCGCGTGTACGAGACGCGCGAGGCCGTCCTGACGCAGGCCGACTTCACCTCCATCGGGACCGCACAGGAGTCCCAGGTCGGAAGCGGGGCGTTCGTCCCCGTCTCCGTCCGCGACGAACCCGCACAGGAGTTCCAGACCGCCGTCGTCGAGACCGGTCTCGCACAGAACGGCGGGACGCAATGTACCTACATGGAAGACGGCAGACAGAACACGACCGAGGGCTGTCTCCTGCTCGTCGTCAACGGCGAGGTCGTCAACGCCTTCGGGATGAGCGACGGACTCGCCGACACCATGCGGGCCGGCGAATGGGCCGGCGCGCCGAGCTTCCAGCTCCAGACGCGCAACACGTCCGAGGCGCAGGAAATCGCCATCAACCTCCGCGCCGGTGCGCTCCCGGCCAAGCTCGACCTCTCGGGCGAGGACAGCGGCACCTCGTCGTACATCTCCCCGAGCCAGGGTGAGAGCTTCAAGTTCAACTCGCTCATCACGGGTATCATCGCGGTCCTCGCGGTCGCCGGCGTCGTCTTCATCCGCTACGGCAAACCGCAGGTCGCCCTGCCGATGATCGTCACCGGCCTCTCCGAGGTGTACGTCCTCCTCGGGTTCGCCGCGGCCATCGGCTACCCGCTCGACCTCTCGGTCATCGCCGGCTTCATCGCCGTCATCGGGACCGGGGTGGACGACCTCATCATCATCGCCGACGAGGTGATGGCTGAGGGCACCGTGAAGTCGCGGAAGGTCTTCCAGTCGCGGTTCCGTCGGGCCTTCTGGGTCATCGGCGCGGCCGCCGCGACGACCATCATCGCCATGAGCCCGCTCGCCGTGCTCTCGCTCGGCGACCTCCAGGGCTTCGCCATCTTCACCATCCTCGGCGTCATCGTCGGCGTGCTCGTCACCCGCCCGGCGTACGGTGACATCCTCCGAATCCTCCTGACCGAGGACCGCTGAGGCCGACGCCGCCTTCGGCCGACGCGCTTCTTCTCGTTCGCCCGTTACGCTTCGCCCTTCTGCTCCCCACGTGATTCTCGCAGTTGATAGTTCTCTGACTCTCTCGGGCGTTCTCTATTTCAGAATCAACAGACAGCGGTGATTTCGGTCGTCCCCATCGGGGCGGACTCGCCGATAGAATCATATAGACTGTCTATAAAATATTGAGTGAAGCGGCAACCAAGCAACCGCCGCCCGTCGGTAATCACGGTGCACGCACTCCACTCATGGACGATACGACACTTCGACACGACGACATGGACGCGACGACGACTCGACCGGCCGCCACGCGGCGGTCCGCCTCCGCGGACGACGAGGAGTTCGTCGCAATCGTCGTCCCGTACGACGACGCACCTGACGAGTGCACCATCTTCCCCGCAGGACTCTCCGAAGACGAGTTGCTGACGACGTGGCTCTCCGCGCAGGAAGGCGCGTACGTCTCGCTCGCCGAGATGCGGTAAGCCGTCTCCGCGACTCGCCTTCGAACCGCCCCGCCCCTCCCCTTTTTCGAGCGCCGGTCCCGCGACGCCTCAGAAATCTCCCAGCGACGACTGTTCGTGTGCGGCCATGAGGTCGGCACACGTCGACCACGACTTCCGCGCGCAGTCCGGCAGAATACCGTGTTCGCGGACGTACTCCCGCAGGAACTCGCGGGTCGTCCCGTCGCTCGGGTAGCCGCTCCCCACCTCGCCGTACTCGTCAGCGATGGCCTCGACCCGGCGGTCGCGTTCGACCTTCGCCACGATGCTCGCCGCGCCGACGATGGCGTGTTCGTCGTCCGCGCGGTGCTGGGCGTGGACCTCGACCGAGACGCCCGTCTCGGCCAGTCCCTCGCGGACGCGACGGCCGAATCTGGACTCGCTCACGTCGCCCGCGTCGCAGACGAGTTCGTCGGCGTCGGCGGCGACTTCGGCGGCCGCTTCGACCTGCGCCCGGACGGTCAGCAGGTTCATGTCCGTCTCGGGGTCGTCGATGGTCTCGGGTTCGACGAACGCGACGCCGACCGAGATGTCGTCGCGCTCTCGCAACTCTGCGGCGAGTTCCTCGCGCCGCTCGGGGGCGAGTCGCTTCGAGTCGGCGATTCCGTCCGGGAGGGCGTCGGGGTCCCCTCGGACCGCCGCGGCGACCATCGGACCCAACACGGGTCCCTTTCCGGCTTCGTCGACGCCGATGTGCATACCTCGTCGGGTGTCGCGGGCGAGAATTAGAGATTGCGGTCCGCGACGACGCTCGCAGAGGTCCCCCGGGTTTCCGTTCAGTCCTTGAAGAACTCGTCGTCCTCGAACGGTTCGTCCTCGCCTTCGACTGCAATCACGTCGAGTGCGGTGACGACCGCGCCCGTGTCGAGAATGCCGGCGAGACTCGGGTTCGTTCGCCCTTCGTCGCCGGAGACGAGTTCCTTGATGTAGAGGCCGCCCTCGCCGTGGACTTCGACGGTCGCGTGGCGCGCGTCTTCGAGGTCGCCGGTGGCGTCGTAGACGTGGCGGGTGCGGGTGATGCTCGCGCGGCGGTGGTCGACGCGGTGGGGGGTGTACTGCTCGATGGTCGCGCCGGTGAGTTCGTCAAGCGCGGCCTGCAGTTCCTCGTCGGTCACGTCGTCGTCGAACTCGACGGCGGCGCGGTACTCCTTGCTCGCGTCGAGTTTCTTCACGCGCTCGACCATGTCGTAGGTGGCGAGGCGGAGCCCCTCGACCTCGATTTCGCCGTCGGCCATCGCGTTGATGTCGCCTTCGAGCTGTTCGACGTCGATGGTCCGGCGACGCGGTTCCATGATTTCGACCACGAACGGCCGGCCCGTGCCGAGCATGAGCGCGTCCACGTCCTCGCGGCCCGCGCCGTGGAACTTCGCGTCGACGCCGTCCATCACGTCCGTCACGACGGGGGCGACGAAGCCCTCGACGCTGTCCTCGTAGAGGTAGCCCGACCCGCCGCAGTAGTCGCAGGGCTCTTTGCCTTTGTAGCCCGACCCGTCGCACTCGCGGCAGGGCCACTCGGTCTGCGGGATGTCGCGGGCGAGTTTCCGGTAGCGCCCGTAGACAAACGCGGAGTTGAGTTGCGCTTCGACGGTGTCGGCTTCGATGTCGAGGAGGAACTGCACGTCCGGGCGGGTGAAGTCCACCTCGGTGCCGGTGAGCCGGCCCACGCGCTTTCCGACCTCGCGGTTGAACTCGGATTTGAACAGTTCGCCGGCGTCCTCGGGGAGTCCCGCGCCCTCGCGGAGGAGCAGTTCGTTTTCCTCAACGAGCGGCGGCGCGCGGGTGCCGACCTGGTACGTCTCGACTTCCACGTCTTCGATGGCCTCGGCGCAGCGTTCGGCCCACTCGTCGAACTCGGCGCAGGCCCCCTCGCAGACCCAGCAGTCCTCGGTCTCGACGGCCTCGTAGGGCTCGTCGTCGTCGAGGGCGGCGGCGACCCGGAGCGACTTGCCCCGCTCGGCGTTCGTCAGCCCGAAACTGCGCTCGGCGAAGGCCCGGCCCAGACAGGCGTCGCAGACCGGCCCGCTCTCGGCGAGCGCTCGCGCGTCCTCAAGGATGCTCATGTTCGGTCTCTATCGGGGCGCGCGTAACTAGCTTACTTTGTTCGGCGCGTCGCCGCTCGGTCGTTACCGCTCGGTCGTCGCCGCAGTCGTCGCAGCCGTGGCGTCGCTCCCGAGTGACCCGCCACCGCGATGCTTTCTCAACGGTCTCTCAACGGCTTCGCTGACGCCCTCGCCGACCTCCACTCGAACTGAGACGTTTGTCAACACGACCCGAGTGGAGTGCTATCTCGGCTCCGAGAAATTTGATGTACGGCGGCGTGGTAGCCGCTTCAACACCTGGGTCTACGGTCGATATCTCGTGTCTATCAATACGCAAACGAATCGGACGCTCGCACTGTTCGCGACTATCGCGGTCCTCTGGGGGACCTCGTTCATGGCTATCGAGGTCGGCCTCGACGCCCTCCCGCCCGTGCTGTTCGCCGCCCTCCGGTACGACGTGGCCGGCGTCGTGCTGTTCGGCTACGGTCTGCTCGCGGCGGAGGACTGGCGACCCCGCGGCCGCGACGAGTGGGTCGTCGTCTTCGTCGGCGGCACGCTGCTCATCGGCGCGCACTTCTCGCTTCTGTTCTCCGGCCAGCGGTACGTGACGAGCGGCGTCTCGGCCATCGTCATCAGCCTCGCGCCCGTCCTCACGCCGCTTTTCGCGTGGCCGATGCTCCCCGAGGAACGCCTCGACGCGTTCGGCTTCCTCGGCGTCTTTCTGGGACTGGCCGGAACGGTGGTCATCGCCCTCGCGTCCGGGTCGGTCGGCGGCCAACTCCTCGGGGTCGTCCTGCTGTTCCTCGCCGCCGCGGCGTGGGCGTTCGGCTCGGTGCTCGTCAAGCGCCTCCCCGGCAACCCGCCCGTCGTCGCCATGCAGTCGTGGATGATGCTCCTCGGGGCGGGCATGCTCCACGTCACGAGCCCCGTCCTCGGCGAACCCGGCCTCGCGAGCGTGGCGTGGACGCCGGTCGTCGTCGCCGCGCTCCTGTTCTTGGCCGTGCTGTGTAGCGCGGTCGGCTTCATCGCCTACTTCGTCCTGCTCGACCGCATCGGCGCGGTCGAAATCAGCCTCGTCAACTACGTCACGCCGGTCGTCGCCGCCGTCACCGGCTGGGCGTTCCTCGGCGAGCACATCGGCCCCGCCACCGTCTCCGGCTTCGCGCTCATCCTCCTCGGCTTCGCGTTCATGAAGCGCGACGCGCTCGGCCCGCTGGGTCGCCGTCTCGGCGTCCGCGTCGGCCTCGTCGCGCCCGAACCGGCGGCCGACCCGGACAGTCTGCCGGCCGACGACTGAACGCGCTCTCGTCGGCGACCCCGCGGCTGTCGCAGGTCTGTCGGAGGCTCGTCGCTTCCAGCGTCACGGCGCGAATCTCGACCCGTCTTCGAGTAGAAAAAAGCTCGCCACGTCCGACGCCGGCGTCCCCGTTGGCGTCGGTCGTCGTCCTCAGTTGCTGGTCTCGTTGTCCGACGACGTGGTCGTCTCGTTCGTCGTCGTGACCGTCTCGTTGGCGGCCGTCGTCTCGGTGACCGTCTCGTTCGTCGCGGTTTCGTTCGTCGTCGTCTCGTTCGTCGTCGTGGTCGTGGTCTCCTCGGCGGCGGCCTCGCGGGTTGCGAGGACTTCTTCGGCACCCGCGCGGCCGACCCAGACGACCTCGACCGTCGAGTCGCTCTCGGCGGACTCGATTTCGAGGAAGTTACCGACCGAGACGGGGTAGTCCTGTCCTTCCTCGCCGTCGGCGACCCACGTCGCGGTGCGCTCGTCGTCGACGGTGACGTAGACCTCGTCTGTTCCCTCGTCGGTGATCTTCTCGCCGCCCATGTGAACGACGCGGAGGACACCGCTGTTCGTGCGGAAGGTGAGTTCGGGGTCCGGAACCTCGGCCGGTTCGACGTCGGCCGTCGTCTCGCCCGTCGTACCGTCGCCGGTCTCGTTGCCCGTCTCGTTACCCGCGGTCGGCTGCGACCCGGAGCCACCGCCCATACAACCGGCGGTGGTGAGGAGGGCTCCCGTCGCGGCGACGCTCTTCAGGAAAGTTCGTCGTTCCATACACGGTGATTTGCAAGCTCGTATATATGTCTTGTAGTTTACAGTTTGGGGCTGGATAACCAGTCTCACACCCGGTTTGGTTATTTTGTTTTTCAGACAGTTACAATAGTCCCACCTGTCCGAGCACCCAGAGGGCGACGAGCGCGGTGGCCGCGCCGAGCGTGACGAGCAGGAGGGTGATGGCGGCCACCGCGGCCAAGAGGAAGCGCCGGTCGGCCGCCGCGGCCTCGGGAGAGACGTCGTCGTATCGGGCTTCCAACAGCCGGACGTTTCGGGCGTTGGCCTTCCACGCCGCGTCGAACACGTCGCCCACGAGCGGGAGCGACCCGACGGTCGCGTCGAGGACGACGTTGCCGAGCATCCGCGCGAGCGTCGCCCGCGGAACGCCGAGCATCGCGGCCTCGACGAGGATGTACGCCGAGAGCGCCGAGGCCGTCGCGTCGCCGATACCCGGCACCAGTCCCAGTATCGGGTCGAGGCCGATGCGGTAGTTCGTCCCCGGAATCTCGAACGCCTCGTCGAGGTAGAAGCTCACGGCGCGGAGTCGCGCGAGGGTCTCCTCGTCGGCGACGCCCGCCGACTCGAAATCGACGACTGCGTCGGGTTCCAGCGGTTCGTCGCCATCGCCGTCGCCGGCGCTCGCCGCCGCGGGCGTCGTGGGGGTGTTCGAGGAATCGTTCACACGCGTCGAGTCGCGCGGGCGGAACTTGAGGATAGCGTCGCTCGGGGTCGAACCGAGTCGGAGTCTACCGCGTCGTGCCGCGAAAAAAGAACGCGACGCGTCGCCCCCACGGTTCGGGCGAGCGCGTCTCAGAGCTACGAAACCGGACGCCGTCGTGTGACCAAGCCGGAAACCGGGGCCGACGGCGGAACCCCCGAGATGGAACTGGTGGCCGAGCTTAGAGGCCCACCTCCATCGCGCGCTCGACGACGCCCGCGCCGTAGCGTTCTTCCAACTCCTCGTGTTGGTCCGGGCGGTGTTCGTACACGTCTTGGAACAGGCTGATGGGCGTCATCGCGGCCTGATAGGTCGCCTCGTCCCACATCCGGTCCTTGGCGATGTCGATTTCGGTGCCGCCGATGCGGAGCGTCGCCGACTGGGTCATGGCGATCGCGCCGCGGCCGGCCTCCTTGGCCGCCTCGAACTCCTCCATGGAGTCGACGATGTCGTCCATGCTCGGGACGTACGAGGTCAGGCCGAGCAGTTCCTCGCGGAGTTCGTCGGCGGTGAGTTCCCGCGTGTCGCCGCCGACGCGGAGTTCGTAGCCGCCGTCGGTGGCTTCGAGCGAGAGGCGGTCGCCGTCGTACACCTCGACGCCGTCCTCGGACGCGAGTTCGACCTCCTCGCCGTCCGCGTCGAGGAGCCAACTGCCGGTCTTCGGCGGGAGCGGCGAGGTGTTGGCCTCGACGACCTGCCCGGGGGTGAGCGACCAGATGCCGAGCATCCCCTTCGCCTGGTTCTCGGTCATGCGCTCGTGGTAGCCCTCCACGTCGCGGATGTCGTCGTAGGGGCCGTCCACGGCGATACAGCCGGCGGCGCTGGCCCCGCGGGAGGTGTTGTGTCGAAGCTCCGGCCACGCCGGGAGTTCGCCGGTCGGCGTCATGGCGCGCATGTCCTTCGTGTAGTCGACCTCGCCGTCGACGAGGAGGAACAGCCGTTCGAGGTTGTTCGTCGGCTTGCCCATCTCGTCGCGGAGGTCGCCCATGGCGAGTTCGGCCTCGCCGCTCTCGATGATGACCGACATGGCGAGGCTCCCCTCGTCGAGCCCGTGCTCGTTCTCGACGATGGTGAACCACTCGTCGGCCTTCTTCCAGTCGTCGATGCCGCCGACCTCGGGGATGACGAAGCCGTCGATGTGCTCGACCGCGCCGTTTTCGGGGTCGGTGATTTCGAGCATGTGCTGGAAGCCCTGATACCGGGTCTCGGGGCTGTCGCGGTGCCAGACCATCCGGGGGTGAATCTCCCCGGGGAACTCCGAGCCGTGTTCGGAGATGACTTCGATGATGTTCGCGGCTCCCTCGTCGCGCATCGACGGCGCGGTGGCGTCCTCGTTGTCGGGGACCCACACGTCGGGCGCTTGCATCCCGCGGAGGCCGGCCGCCCGTCGGAGCATCTTCGCGGAGTCGTCTTCGCCCTCGACGGCCGTCGGCGAGGTGAAGAACGTCCGCACGAACTCGCGGTCGTGTCTGCGCTCAGTCATCGTCGTTGCTCGTGATGGGGTCGGCCTGCTCCTCGCTGAACCCTTCGGACTCCTCGATGCGCCGGCGCGCCTCGGGGTCGAACTGCGTCTCGATGTCCTGATACCGCGAGACGAACGACAGTTCGTGGTGGCTCTCGGTCGGGTGGTCGAGGTAGCGCTGTTCGAGGTCGAACTGGCCTTCCTCGTCCTGTTCGGCGAGCTTCTTGAAGTCCTCGTAGACGGCGTGCGCGCCCGAGTGGAGGCCGAACAGCGTGATGAAGATGTACTTGTAGCCGAGGTCGCCCAGCTCTTGGAACGTCAGCGGGTCCTCCTCTTCGGACCACGCGAACGACGACGAGTAGTTGAACGCGAGCTTCAGGTCCGGATGCGTCTCGTGAATCTCCTCGGCGTAGGCGACGGCGTCCTCGCGCGAGGGGTTCGGCATCTCGGGCCAGACGATGTCGACGCCGGCGTCGGCGTAGATGCGGCCGCGCTCGACGTGTTCGTCCCAGTCACCGTTCGAGGAGCCGTAGGCGTCGGTGCGGGCGATGACGACCGTGTCCTCCGACTGCTTGGCGTCGACGGCGGCCTCGAAGCGAGCCTTGGCCTTCTCGCGGGAGACGATTTGCTTGCCCGCGATGTGGCCGCAGCGCTTGGGCGTCGTCTGGTCTTCGATGTGGACGGCGGCGACGCCGGCCTTCTCGTACTCGCGGACGGCGCGGCGGACGTTGTGGATGCCGCCGTAGCCCGTGTCGCAGTCGGCGATGACCGGCAGGTTCGTCGCCTCGACCATGCGCTTTGCGTTCTCGACCATCTCGGTCATCGTGACCATCTCCAGGTCGGGGAAGCCGAACTGCCCGAGGACCGTCGAGTAGCCGGACATGTAGGCGGCGTCGTGGCCCGTCATCTCGGCGAGGCGGGCGTCGAGCGCGTGGTACATGCCGGGGGCGAACACGAAGTCCTGCGTGTTCAGCATCTCCCGCAGTTCGCGGGCCTTCTGGTTGTCAACATCCTGTGCGAAGACGTCGCTGTCGAGTTCGGTCGGGTTCATTGGGTGTCGGTGGGCTGCATCGTTCGCTCGATACGGTTCAGTTGGGCGCGGAGCGCGGCGAGTTCGCGCCGAATCGTCGTCATCTCGTCGTCCGCACCCGGCTGTTGGATGAAGGGGACGAGCGGCGCGTCCATGTTCTCCTCGTTGTTGGGGTAGCGCCGCGCGGCGGGGGGACGAGTCGTCGTCGAGCGAGTGGTGGTCGGCGTGCGGGTCGTCGTGTCGGTTCGGGTCGTGTTGTCGCGGTTTGTCATCGGTTACGTCGGTGGGGTCGGCGGTCGGTAGCGGTCGGTTCGAGTCGCGGTCGTCGAGCGGTCGGATGCGTGGTGTGCTGCGGATACTACCATCGGATGTCTCCTCACCCGGTTCGACTGCCGAGTCGTACAAATAGTTAATGATTGATAATGATAATATTAGTTAATGACTTAGTTCTGTACAGATGGATATTAGGCCCTAATTTGATACGTCATAGCATACCATAATCTCTCCCGGGTCGGATGCGACCGCGTCGGTTCTTCCCGGCAACCGGGCGTGCCACGCCGTGACGGGGCGTTCCTCGGACACTACGCTTAATCGCGTCCACGCCCGACGACGCACCAGCGAATGGCATCTGCGATTGAGATACGCGACTTGACGAAGTCCTACGGCGACGTCCGCGCCCTCGACGGCGTCGACCTCGACGTTCCGGAGGGGTCGTTCTTCGGGCTGTTGGGGCCGAACGGGGCGGGGAAGACGACGTTCATCAACATCCTCGTCGGCCTCGTCCGCAAGACCGGCGGCGAGGCGAGCGTCTTCGGCTACGACGTGGAAGACGACTACCGCGAGGCCCGCGACCGCATCGGCCTTGCGCCCCAGGAGTTCAACGTGGACCGCTTTTTCCCCATCCGGGAGGTGCTCGAACACAAGGCGGGCTACCACGGCATTCCGCACGACGAGGCCCGCGAGCGCGCCGACGAGGTGCTCAAGCGCGTCGGCATCTACGACAAGCGTGACACCCGCTTCGACTGGCTCTCCGGCGGGATGAAACGCCGCTTCATGCTCGCACGGGCGCTCATCACCGACCCCGACCTGCTCATCCTCGACGAGCCGACCGCCGGGGTCGACGTGCAACTGCGCCACGAACTCTGGGAGACCATCGTCGACCTCAACGACAGCGGGACGACCATCCTGCTCACGACTCACTACATCGAGGAGGCAGAACGCCTCTGCGACGAGGTCGCCATCCTCGACTCCGGGTCCGTCATCGAGGTCGCCAGCCCCGAGGAACTGATGGACCGCGGCACCGACGACATCGTCGTCCAACTCCGCGACCCGCCGACGGCGGTGCCCGACTTCGCGGCCGACGACGACCGCGTCGAGGCCGTCGAACTCGACGGTACTCGCCTCGTCGTGACGGCACAGCAGGGCGGTCTCGTCGCCCCCGACGTGGTGCAGGCGCTCGACCGACAGGGCCACGAAATCGTCGACCTCGAAATCTCTCGCACGTCGCTCGAAGAGGTGTTCGTCGAGATGACGAGACAGGGTGAGGGCCGCGCCACCGCGGAGGTCGAACAATGAGTCTCACGAGCCTCGACGTGACCGGCTTTTACGCCCTGCTCCGCCGCGAAGTCCTCCGGTTCGTCCGCCGCCCGCGCAACACGTTCGTCCCGCCGTTTATCACGAACGTGCTGTACTTCTCCGTGTTCGGCGTCATCCTCGGCGAGCGCATCAACGAAATCGCGGGCGTCCCGTACATCCTGTTTATCCTCCCCGGCCTCATCGTCCTCGGGGCCGTCTCCAACGCCTTCGAGAACGCCTCCTTCTCTATCTTCCACGGCCGCTGGAACCGCTACATCGAGGAGGCGCTCACCTCGCCGCTGTCGTACACCTCGATGGTCGGCGCGTACGTCCTCTCCAGCGCGACCCGCGGGGTGCTCGTCGGCGCGCTCGTCGCCCTCATCGGGATGGTCTTTACCACCGTCGGCGTCGCCCAACCGTTCTATCTCGTCGCGTTCATGCTCATCATCACCCTGCTGTTCGCGGGCCTCGGCGTGGTCGGCGGCCTCTGGGCCGACGACTTCGACGACCTGACGATGATGAACCAGTTCATCCTGCGCCCGCTGGTGTTCTTCGGCGGCGTCTTCTACTCGCTCAACGAGATTCCGGCGACCTTCCAGCAGGCGTCGCTCCTCAACCCGATGATATACATGGTCAACGGCGTCCGCTACGGCTTCCTCGGCGTCACCGAGGTGGACCCGAACCTCTCTCTCGGCGTGCTGACGGCGCTCACGCTCGGGGTCGTCGGCCTCAACGTTGTACTGTTCCGGCGGGGCTACGGCCTGACTGACTGACGCCAATCGAGAGGCATTCAGGCGACAGCGACTCGCCGCAGTCTGCTTATTTCGCCTCGTCGCCCCCGTTCTTGTCTGAATGACTGTCTTTTCCAATGACAAGTGTTTTGACAGACGCTCTAGAAGTCACGTCCGCAGTATGGTATCAAAACCCTCCTCCGCGGCGTCGGCGCGGACCGTCTCGGTCCTCGCCCTCGTCGCGGCCGTCCTGGTTGGAGCATTCCTCGCCCCCGTCGTCTACGACGCGGCCGCGCCCACCCCCGACAGGGTCGCGGTCATCTCGGTCGACGGGACCATCACCTCCTACACAGCTGACCAGCTGGAAGAGGACCTCCACGAAGCGCGAGAGAACGAATCGATAAAGGCCGTCGTCCTGCAGGTCGACAGCCCCGGCGGCTCTGCCGCCGCCTCCGAGCGGATGTACTTGGCGGTCAATCGGACCGCCCAAGAGATGCCCGTCGTTTCGAGCGTCCAAGGAACGGGCGCGTCGGGCGCATATTACGCGATGCTTCCCTCGGAGAACATCTACGTGACGCCCTCGTCGGTCATCGGGAGCGTCGGCGTCCGCGGCTCGGCTCCCATCGGGGGCACGTCGAGCGAAATCCGCACCGGTCCCGACAAGGCGTCGATGACCCTCGACCACCGCGAAGCGCAGATTGAGACGCTGAAGCACGCCTTCGTCGGTAGCGTCATGGACCACCGCGGCGACGAACTCTCGCTGTCGCGCGAGGAGGTCGCCTACGCGAAGGTCTACACCGGCGCTCGCGCCACGCAGAACGGCTACGCCGACGACATCGGTACGCTCCAGACGGCCATCGACCGCGCCGCCTCCGAGGCCGGCCTCGAAGACTACGAGGTCGTCGAGAAGGAACCGCCGACCCGCTCGGGAATCATCCTTCTCAGCTCGCAGAACGGCAACTCGACGGTCGTCATCGAAGAGAGTCCCATCGGCTACGACGGCGTTCGCGCGCCGCAGTTCCTGATGGTGTACGGGCAAGTGCAGTACGAAGATGAGGTGATCGGTAATGTCTCAGCGTAACTTACTCGGCGGGACGGTCGTCTTCGCGGTCGCGCTCGGCCTCATCTTGGTCGGAGCCGCGGTGGCACCCTACGCCTTCCAACTCGGCGGTAGCGCCCCGGCAGACACGGAGAACGCCGCGAAACAGGCGTTCGACGCGGACGAACTCGTCGCCACGCCCGGCCCCGAATCGGGCGACGTGACGATGGACTCGAACGCGGAGCCGAAGACCGTCCTCATCGACGTAGGCCACGAGAACGACGTGAGCGAATCCGACATGCAACCGCTCGTCGACGCGCTCGTCGCCAACGGCCATCAGGTGAAGTACCTCACCCGCGAGGACGCCCAGCGAGACTTCAACGGCTCGCTCCGCGGGGCCGACGCCTTCGTCGTCGTCAACCCCGAACAGCCGTACACCGGCGACCAGCTCGCCGGCCTGCGGTCGTTCGAGGACGCCGGCGGCCGCGTCGCCCTCCTCGGGGACCCGCAGTCCGCGGGCACGACGAGCGTCCTCGGTCTCATCACCGTCTCGGTGTCGTCCGGGACCACCGGCGGCGACGCCGGGTTGACCTCCGACTACGGGGTCTCGTTCGGTTCCTCGTCGCTGTACAACATGCACGACTACTACCTCAACTACGAGAACGTCTACGCCACGCCCGAGGGCGAAACCGCCCTGACCGAGGGCGTCGACGAGGTCGTGTTCCGCGACGCCGCGCCGCTTTCGGTCTCGGCCGACAGCGTCTCGCCGGCGCTCGTCTCCGGCGGCGAGACCCGCGTCGAGTCGATTCGAAAGACCGGCCCGTACACGGTCGCCGCCCAGAGCGAGACGGTCGTCGCCATCGGCGACGCCGACTTCCTCGCGCCCGAATCGGCCTACGAGGCCGACAACGAGGTGCTCGTCGGCAACCTCGCCGACTTCCTCGTCTCCGGCGACAAGGAGGCCGGCGCGCCCGCTTCGGCCACGCCCGAATCAGGCGGCGAGCCCGGTTCGGCACCCGGACAGGGAACTGCCCCGACTCCGGCGTAACCGAACCGCATCAACGCGTATCGACGCGACCGGGCTCCCCGTCTCAGCCATCGCGGGTGGCCGGTCGCTCGACGCCGACACCCAGCCATCAACAATCAACGACGCGGCCGAAGCCGGCCCCGGCTTCGCTGCCCCAACTCGTTTCTTTCGTCACTCGTTCGCTCAGCGTCGGCTGCGGCTGGCGACTTCCTCAGGCGTCTTCGCCGCCGTCGGCGGTGACCCCGTCGGCGATGCGGTCCGCGTCGGCCTCGTCGGCCGCGCGGCTTCGCTCGACCAGTCGCGCGAGGATATCCGTCGAGACGCCGGACACGTCGCCTGCCTGAATCCCCCAGAGCGTCGCGTACAGCCCCCCGAGTTCGACGAGTTCGTCGTGGGTGCCCGACTCGACGACTTCGCCCTCGTCGAGGACGACGATGGCGTCGGCGCGGCGAACCGTCGAGAGCCGGTGGGCGATGACGAGCGTCGTCCGACCCGCCGAGAGCCGGTCGAGCGCGCGCTGGATGAGCAGTTCCGTCTCGGTGTCGACGGCGCTGGTCGCCTCGTCGAGGACGAGAATCCGCGGGTCTTGGAGCATCGCGCGGGCGATGGAGAGCCGCTGGCGCTGGCCGCCCGAGAGCTTCACGCCGCGCTCGCCGATGCGGGTGTCGTAGCCCTCGGGGAGTCGCGAGACGAACTCGTGTGCCTCGGCGGCCTCGGCGGCCGCGACCATCTCCGCCTCGGTCGCGTCGAACGCCCCGTACAGGAGGTTCTCCCTGACCGTCCCGTCGAAGAGGTACACGTCCTGACTCACGTAGCCGATGGCCTCGCGGAGGCTCCTGAGTTCGACGCCGCGCACGTCGCGGCCGTCCACGCGGACTGCCCCGTTCGTGGGTTCGTAGAGCCTGAGGAGGAGCTTCGCGACGGTGGATTTCCCCGCGCCCGTTGGGCCGACGAGCGCGACGGTTTCGCCCGGTTCGGCCGTGAACGAGACGTCGCGGAGCACCTCGCGGCCGGTCGCGTAGGCGAAGGAGACCCCGTCGAATTCGATTCGGCCGTCGATTGCGTCGAGGGACTCGGCGTCGGACGCGTCGCGGACGACGGCCTCGCGGTCGGCCAGCCCGAAGATGCGCTCGCCCGAGGCGCGGGCGTTCTCGTAGGAGTTGACGATGCGGCCCGCACCGGACAGCGGGTCGATGAACCGCTGGGTCATGAACAGGAACGTGACGAACTCGCCGACGAGCAGGTCGCCCGTGAAGGGCGCTGGCGGGCCGAAGATGAGCCAGACGCCGCCGATGGCGAACGTGGCGGCGAACGCGACGCCCGCGAGGAGTTCCATCGACGGCTGGTAGAGGTAGTCGAGTCTGACGACCGCGAGGGCGCGCCGGTAGTAGTCCATGGAGGCGTCGGCGACGCGGTCGGTCTCGTAGTCCTCGGTCGCGGAGGCTTTGATGACCTCCATCCCCGAGACGTTGTTCTCGATGCGGGTGTTGAGCGCGCCGACGCTCTCGCGGAGGGCGCGGTACAGCGGCCGAATCGTCCGCATGAACCAAATGGTGAAGACGGCCAGAAGCGGGACGGCCACGAGCGTGACGACCGCGAGTTGGGCGTTCAGGTAGAACAGCACGCCCGCGATGCCGACGACGGCGACGACCAACTGGAGGCCGCCCGAGAGCGTGCTGTCGAGGAACGTCCGGAGATTTCGAACGTCGCCGTCGAGAATCGACAGCACCTGCCCGGTCTGTTTGTCGTCGAAGAAGGCCATATCGAGGCGTTGGAGCGCGTCGTAGGTGTCCACGCGGACGGCGTGTTGGACGCGGTTCGAGTAGACGGCGAGGCCGAGTCCCTGCACCCACGAGAGCGCGACTCCGCCGACGAACGCCCCGATGACGAGCCAGAAACTCAACCAGAACTGCCCGGAGACGGTCGTCGGCAGCCACGACGACGGGACCAACGGGAGGGCGTACGCCGTGTTCCGGAAGAACACCGCGTCGATGGCGACCCCGAGGACGAGCGCCGGCACGACCGCGATGAGTCGCCCGAGGACGCTCGCCAGTAGCCCGACGACGAACCACGCGAGGTTCTCGCGCCCGTATTCGGCGAACAGGCGGACCATCGGGTCGCGCCCGGCTTGGTGGCTCACTTACCCGAGGTAAGCGTCCGGCGGATATGACGTGCGCGGTCAGGGAGATTCGTGTCGTCGCTACGGGTGGCCCGCGGTGTCGTCGTCGCCCCCTGCCGCCCGCGAGTGGACACCGATAAGGCCCCCACGCGCCGAGTCGGACGCATGCGCCAATTCATCGTCATCGGCCACGACGCGCCGACGACGCCCGACTTCTCGCTCGACGACATCGCGGGCGGGGCCGGCCGCCTCGACGTGCTCTGTCGCTGTGTGAACTCCGCGTTCTTCCTCTCGCACGACATCCGCGAGGACGTTCGGGTTCACCTCATCCTCGGTGACGAGTACACCGTCCGCTTCGAGGGGTCCGAACTCCGCCGACTCAACCCCGACGAACGCTCCACCGCCGCCCTGATTCGCAAGGCGCTGGAGAAGCGCGAGGAGGCAATCGGCCACATGCCCGCCGAGTCGTCGCCGGGGGTTTCTATCCGCCGGATGGGCTTCGAGACGACGCTGGAGGAGGCCGCCCGCGACGCGACCGTGGTCGAACTCCACGAAGACGGCGACCCCGTGGTTCAGGTCGAACCGCCCGAGAACCCGCTTTTCGTCCTCTCGGACCACCACGACTTCACCGACGAGGAGGCCGAGTTGCTGGCGGCCGCCGCCGACGAGCGGGTCCGCCTCGGTCCCGAGATTCTCCACGCTGACCACTCGATTACGGTCGCGCACAACTACCTCGACACCGCGGGCTATTCGCGGTACTGAGTCGAGGTCGGCGGTGTGTCACGCGGTCTGACGGTGACCCACAATCACAACTGTTAAACGCGACGGTGGCTTGCCTCAAAATGCGGGCCGGTGGGGTAGCTTGGTATCCTTCGGCCTTCGGGTGGCCGTAACCTCAGTTCGAATCTGAGCCGGCCCATATTCTCCCCACCTTTCACGACCCACGAGCGACAGCGAGTGGTCTGAACGGTGTGGGAGATTTCACCCGGTGAAGATTCGAATCAGGGAACGAAGTGAGTGACCGTGGTTCACGCGAGCACAGCGAGCGTGAAGAGGCGAGACGAGGTCTCGCTGGATTCGAATCTGAGCCGTACTCGCGAACGAAGTGAGCGGGTGCTTGTGACGAGCGCCAGCGAGTCACAGCGGCCCATTTCTACCCCTTTCAACGCCAACGAGCACCGCGTAGCGTGTGCGAGTCCCCCCGAAACGGTTGTCTGGGCGACCGAAGATTCGAACGCCCGAGCGACAGCGAGGGAAGTTCGAATCTGAGCCACCACGCCATACGTTCTCTCTTATTGGGTGACATAGACCTATCGATGAATTTACACCATCGTCCGTAATCCGCTCATCAATACGTCGAACGCGTCACTCCCCGCGCCGACAAACCGAAAACCTTCAATAGTTTAGGCCAACCTAAATCAATCGAGGGCGAGCGGTATCGACGGCTCGGCCGCCGTCCCGTCGCCGACGAACCCAAGGTGAGCGCGGAATCGGCCGGACGGCCGCAGGCAGTCGTGACCGCACGAGTCGGCGACCCGACGCTAGTCTTCGGCAGTCTGCTAGTCTGCTGTCGGGGACACGCGCGGCCGAACCGACGAGATGCTGTTCGCGCTCGTGACGGCCCCGCTGTCGTCCGAGAACCGAAGCAATTATCTATTTTAGGCGGACCTAAAAAACTATGGAGCACGACGAGACGCCACGGAAGGGACTGACGCGGCGCGACTACGTGAAGTACGGCGGCGCGGCCGTCGGCGGCGGCCTGCTCGCCGGCTGTACCGGGGGGAGCGGTTCGGAGTCTACGGACGCCGAGACCGAATCGACGACGCAGACCGCGACCGAGACGGCCACCGAAACGGAGACCGAGACGCCCGAGGACACGTCGTACTCGGTGACGATGTCGCCGGTCGGCACCGTCGAGTTCGACGAGCCGCCGCAGAGCATCTTCACGCGGCTGACCCACCACGCTGGGATGGCGTTCGCGCTCGGCCGCGGCGACGACGTGAACGCGGTCAACGGGCCGGAGTACTACGACGCGACGTGGAAGCAGTTCACGGCGCGACTCCCGGGCGTCGAGGTCGATTGGGCTGACCTGTATCCGTCGTGGGAGACGAGCAAGGAGAAGCTCTACGAACTCGACAGCGACGTGCACCTGGCCGACCCCGCGTGGGTCGTCCAGCTCGAACAGTGGGACATGGACGACATCGAGGAGGTCGCCGACAACATCTCGCCGTGGTTCGGGAACTCGCTGAGCGGCCGTCACGCGTCGCCGACAGACGAGTGGACCGGCGACTACGAGTACTACACGCTGTGGGAGCAGTTCGAGAAGGTCGCGCAGGTGCTCAAAGAAGAGGAGCGCTACGAGGCGCTCACGGCCGTCCGCAACGACGTGCTCGCCACCATCGAGGAGGGGCTCCCGCCGGAAGACGAGCGCCCGAGCGTGGTGCTTCTCACCGCGGCCGACATCGAGGAACAGATTTGGGCGTACACGGTCGGGAACCCCGGCTTCATGTCCTCGCACATCCGGCCGCTCGAACCCCACGACGCGTTCGAGGGGTCCATCGAGTCCGGGTCGAACGTCGACTTCGAGGCGCTGTTGGAGGCCGACCCCGACGTCATCCTCTTCCTGAGCGGGATGCAGCCGAACGTCAGCATGAACGACCTCCGGGCGACGCTCGAAGACGACCCCGTCGCCGCGGAGATTTCGGCGGTCCAGAACGGGCACGTCTACCCGCAGGGCGCGCGCTATCAGGGCCCGATTCTCAACCTGTTCCAACTGGAGATGAGCGCCAAGCAGTTCTACCCCGAGGAGTTCGGCGAGTGGCCGACCTCGGACGGCGGTCCGTACCCCGAAATCCCGGAGGAAGAACAGTTGTTCGACCGCCAGCACGTCGCCGACATCATCAACGGCGACTTCTGAGCGGCGGTCTCCGCCGCTTCGTCGGCCAGCGACCGGCCCCGAACCCGTCGTCACCGGACGGCACAAGAGATTTGTTCCGTCCTCGACTCCACCACATAGACAGATGACGGACCGACCCGCGTTCGACCGACGGGCGTTCCTCGCCGCGCTCGGGAGCGCCGGTCTCGGGTCGCTCGCCGGGTGTTCGGCCCTCGGCGGCGACTCAAGCGAGACCACGAGCACCGCCGCCCCGCCCACGAGCGTCGACGACGACGTCGCCCGCGACCTCGCCGCCCGGTTCGCGCCGACGCTCTACTTCGACGCCGACGAGACGTGGTTCCCGACGGACCCGCGGTCGTACGCGAGCGACCGGGACGGCGAGACAGTCGTCGACGGCTTCGACGCCTTCGACGGCTACCACGCGACACAGCGGGAGACCGGCGAGCGAGCCCCGGAGCCGACGGTGTTCTACAACGTGGTCGGCTACGAGGACTCGTCGCTGACGGCGGTGCAGTACTGGTTCTACTCGGTGTTCGACCAGTTCACGACGAACTTCCATTGGCACGACTGGGAGGTCCTGCACGTCTTCGTCGACACGGCGGACGACGAGCCGGTCCCCCAACTGTACGTCGCGAGTTCGCACTCGCGGTCGGTGCCGAACAACGAGTTCCTCGACCCGGACCCCGACCGCCCGCCGCGGGTGCTGTCGGAACTCGGGTCGCACTCCAGCGCGCTCTCGCTCAACGACCGCGCCGACCGGTTCCAGCGGCTCCCGACGGGCGGGACGTTCGCGGACATCACGAACCGGGCGTTCGACCGCATCGAGGACGCCGCGGAGATACCCATCGCCTACGGCCTCCCGAGAGACGAGGGCGCGCGGCTGCCCTACGTCGTCCCGGAACTCGACGGCGCGCCGGTGTACGAAGACGAGCGGCTCCCGTCGGTCACGCGCGACGCCCTCGTCAGCGAGGCGCTCACGGTGCGGTCGTTCGACGCGCTGTCGTCGCCGCCGACGGACCTCCCGCCGCGGTCGACGGGACTGGTGTTCGGCCCCGAGACGGCCGCTGACCGCGACGCGGACGCTGAAGCCGACGCCGACGTCGAGTACGCGCTCGTCCCCGCGGGCGAGGTCGAACACATCTCCGAGTTCACCGGACCGCAACTGAGCTTCGAGTTCGCGGTCCCGACGTTCGCCGAAGACGCGATTGCGAGCCACCTCACGACGACGAGCACGCCGTGGAGCCAGCCCCGCTACGCCGACCCCGCGGCCGACATCACCGACCCGACCCACCGGAGCGAACTCGCCGAGCGATACGATGTCGTCGACGAGCCCTCCGCCCTCAACACGCTTTTCGTCCGGGTGACAGAGGCCGTCACCGACGCGGACGCGCCGGACGGCGAGGGCGTGACGACCCGCGAGTCGGGCGTCGAGTCCGTGCTTCTCTTGGAGAGCGACCCCGAGGCCGCGCCGACGTTCGGCGGACTCGGCGTCCTGCAGGACGTGCCCGCGGGCGAGCACCGACTCACGGTCAACGGCGCGGGGTCGGCACCACACAGCGAGACGGTTCAGGTGGGTGACGCGGGGTCCGGTTCGGCGTCCGCGACGGAGACCGAATCGTCATCCGGCGGCGACGACGGCGGTACCCTCACCACGGCCGGGGTGGACGGCGAAATCCCGCTCGTCGCGCGGGAGTCGGCGACGAAAGTGGAAGTTGACGCCGACGGGACCGACCGCGACCTGACGGCGCTCGCGCTCGAAGACGATTTCGGCGGCCGACTGTACGACGCGCCGCTGTCCGGGCCGGACGCCGTCTACGTCCACCGCGGCGGCGCGTACACGGTCGAAGTCCGCGACAGCGACGACGAACTCGGCGCGTTCCGCGTGAACCCCGACCCGAACGCGACCGCCGCGGACGACGACGCCGATTCCGACTCCGACTCCGACTCCGACTCCGACACCGGGTCCGCGCCCGCGTCGATTCCGAGCGTCCGCATCGACGAACCCCGAACCGGGAAGGCGTCGCTCGCGACGTTCCTCGCGGATATCTCCGCGGAGACGGCCGCGGCGGTCACGGCGGTCGACGACGACAGCGACGATTCGGACGATTCGGACGATTCGGACGACTCGGCGGGCACGGGTACCCCGGACGACTCGACGGGAACGGCGACCAGCGGCGGGCAGGCGAACGCGGTCCGCGGGCTGGCGCAGGCGCTCGAATCGGTCGCGGAGGCCGCGCGCCGGGCCGCGGAGCGTGCAGAGGCCGGCGAGCGCGGCCGAGCGGACGAGAGCCTCGATACCGTCGCATCGCGGCTCGAACGCGTGGCTGAGCGGTTAGCCGAGGCGCGCGGGGAGCTACCGGGGTCGCTCTCGCGGGCGACCGACCGGCGACTCGAACAGGCGCGCCGTCGCTCCGAGCAGGCCCGTGCGGCCGACACGCTCTGAGTGGTACGTAGATAGTTCGCGTAGCCGACCGACTGCGAACGCGTCGCTCGCCGGTCGAATATACGCAAAATGTGAGTTATCGTTCTGCCGCGAAACGCGGCGTACTAAATTAGTTTAAAGGCGCGTGAGGTTCGTCGCGCGGGGGCCCTTGGGGGCCTGCTCGATGTCGAACTCAACATCCGTGCCTTCTTCGAGGTCCGGGCCGCCGATGTCTTCCATGTGGAAGAACACGTCGTCGTCAGCATCGTCCGTCGAAATGAAACCGTAGCCGCCAGTGTCGTTGAAGAAATCAACGTTTCCTTTCGCCATTGCTTTTGAACACACACGCCCTTTACGGATAAGACTTGTGAGGGTCATGCTGTCATGGGCTTATTTTATTGAATCTTTTTCTGTATCATCGAACTTTGTAGACGAATGTTCTGATACGTCGGTTCTGGTCGCGCTCGCCTAGTGGTTCGACGGTGATGTTACTGTAATCTGTGGTATCGGCAGTTCTGGTCGCCGGGCTCGGCAGGTCGCGGCCGACGAGGCTTTACGCGTGGCCGGACGGTCTCCGACACCGTGGATGCTAACGACGTTCGTCGGAAGTGGGCAGACCGGTCGGGAGAGTTCTCGCCGGAGTACTACGCGTACTACGGACCGAACGAGACGAGCGAGTCGATTCGACGGGTGTTCGAGGGCTCGCTCGACCCCTCCGCGTCGATTCTCGAACTCGGCTGTGGTCCCGGTCGGCACCTCTCGCACCTCCGCGAACACGGCTTCGAGAACCTCCACGGCGTCGACATCAACCCCGACTGCTTCGAGGTGATGGCCGACGCCTACCCAGACCTCGCCGACTGCGGGACGTTCCACGCCGCCGCCATCGAGGAGGTCGTCGAGGAGTTCTCCCCGGGCCAGTTCGACGCCGTCTACTCCATCGAGACGCTCCAGCACATCCACCCCGACGACGCGTGGGTGTTCGAGGCGGTCGCTCGAAGTGCGAGCGACTACGTCGTCACCGTCGAAAACGAGGGCGACCGGTCGGTCCCGCCCGAGGACCGCGGCGTCAACGACGAGGAGTACGACTTCCCGCTGTACTACCGCGATTGGGCGGCCGTGTTCGAGCCGTTCGGCTTCGAACAGGTCGCCTGCGAGCACGGCGACCGCGACACCCTCCGCGTGTTCCGTCGGACCGACTGAGGTCGCAAGCGCGACCGCCGCCCCCGTTCACCTCAGAAGCCGCCGTAGCGGAGGTACACCATGTCGGCGATGAGGACGAGTTGGAACAGCCCCTGCACGCCGCCGAGCATGGCGTTCTGTTTTCCGATGGCGGAGATGACGCCGGGGTCCGGGTCCTCGGAGGTCATCTCGAAGTACATCCGTATCTCGCCGGGCATCAGGAAGCCGAAGCCCTGCACCGAGAGAATCGTGACGACGACGAGCGCGACGACGATGGCCGGTGTGGTCATCTGAAAGTCGCCGATAGTGGTCGCGACCCACGCGAGCGACCCGACCGTGGCGACGGCGAAGACGACCTGCCAGCGCCGGTCGCGCCACGCGTTCAGTCGGCGACCGAGCAGGAGGCAAATCGGAATCAGGTTCGCGGCGGTGAACAGCGCGAGCCACGGTTCGGCGTGGGGAAACACCCCGAGTCGCTGGGCGAGCGTGATACCGCCCGCGATGGTGACGAGCGCCATCGACGGGAGGAAAAACGCGGTCTTCGGCGTGAGGCGCTCGAACACCGCGGCGCTCTGTTCGTCCGTCAGGCCGCCGATGACCGGCCCGAGAATCGCCCCCATGAACAGGTCGGTGCCCGTCCAGAGCAGGCCCGCCATGACGTGGACGAACGTGTGTTGCTGGAGCGACCCGGCCGTGACCGCGTACGCGAGTGCGACCACCGAGACGGCGACGATGCCGCCCGCAAAAGCCGGGTTCGCCCGTCGTGCCATGCCCCCGATTGTCCCACCAATCGTTGCCCTGTGTTGACTCATCACCTTTGAGACGTGTACTATCGATGATAAAACCGGCGACGGACGCACTTATCCCCTCCAGCGCCGTCCCTCCGACAATGACTGACGCCCTCTCGTTCGATATCACGAGCGTCGACGACGTCGCGGCCAACCGCGACGAGGTCGTCGCCGCGGTCGAGGCCCACGCGGGCACCATCGCGCGCGAACTCGCCATCCTCCAGGGCGGCGACTACGGCCAGGAGACGTTCAAGACGCGCCGCGGGACGTGGACGCTCAAGTACGAGGCGGGCGCGCTGCAGTACCTCCGGTTCAAGGGGAAGTCGGGCGGCGAGACGTACGTCGTCTCGACCAAACAGCCGCCGGAGCCGAAGGCGCTCGGAACGGCGATGCAAGACTACCCGGCGTTCGTGGAGGCGTACAACGACCACGTCGAGTCGCTCGACGGCGTCCTCGACGACGTGCCGGCGGAGTTCCCCGCGGTGACGACGACCGAGGAAATCGTCGCCCAGCGGGACCAACTCGTCTCGACCATCCGCGAGGTGGCCGACACCATGGCGGGCGAACTCAACCGCTTCGACGGCGAGTACGGAACGTTCACCCAGCGGGTCGGCGGCACGCGCTGGGAATTGAAGTGGGACGGCCCGCGGGCGTCGTACCTGCGCGTCGGTGGCGAGGGCGGCATCTACCTGCTGTCGCAGTACGAACCGCCCGCCGCGCCCGACGTGCGCGAACTCGCCGGCGACTTCGTCGAGTTCGTGGAGGCGTACAACGAGTACGTCGACGACCTCGAAGCCGACCTCGCCACCGTCTCGTTCGACGACGCTAGGTAACGGGTATCGCGACGCTTTTGGAAACACCGCCGTCACGTGATGCCATGACCGACGACGACCTCGCGTGGGAGACCACCGACACGCGCATCGACTACTCGTGTCCCGGCTTCGACATCCGCATGGACGACGTTCGGCTCCCCGACGGGACCGAGACGGACTTCCACTACGTCGACGAGCCGGCGGCGGTCGTCGTCGTTCCCTTCACGCCCGACGGCGACGTGGTCGTCATCGACGAGTGGCGACAGGCCGTCGGCCGGACGAACCGCGGACTCCCCGCCGGCGGCACCGAACCGGACGACGGCGACTACGCCGCGGCCGCCCGGCGCGAACTCGCGGAAGAGACCGGCCACGAGGCCGAGGCGGTCGAACCGCTCGTGACCGTCGAGCCGGCTAACGGCATCGCCAACTCGGTCCACCACTACTTCGTCGCGCGCGGGTGCGAGCCGAGCGCCGACCAGAACCTCGACTTCAACGAGAGCATCCGCCCGACGACGGTCGAGTACGACGACCTCAAGCGGGCCGTCCTCGCGGGCGAGGTGCGCGACGCCCGGACGGTCCTCGGCGTACTCTACTACGAACTCGCCGGCGAGTAGCGCGGTCGGTTCCGCGCGCACCCCCCGCGTTCGCCCCTCGAACCCCGTTCCGAGGCGAGAAGGATTTTGATGCCGGCGCTCTAAGAGGTCGCCTGTGGCTACTACGACGCGCCTCCCTGACCCCGTTCGGTCCTTCCTCGCGGCTATCGCCCTCGGCGGCGGCGGTCTCGCGGTGGGGACGATACTCGTCGTCATCACACAGCTCGCGGCGTTGAGCGCGGGCGTCGAACTGACGCCCCTCGCGCTCGTCGTCATGTCGCTCGTCCTCCTGCAGGGCATCGCCTTCGGTGGCGTCGCCCTCGTCTACACCCGATACCGCGGCCTCGACCGCTCGTACTTCGGCGTCTCCGTCCCGTCGCTCCGCGACATCGTCGCGGTCGTCCTCGGCTACGTGACGGCGCTCGTCGCGGCGTTCGTCGGCGCATTTCTCGTCTCGACGTTCGGCGTCCAAGCGGGGTCGAACCAAGTGACCGAAATCGCCGCGCAGGACCCCGAGGTGCTGTTGCTCCTCATCCCGGCGTCGTTCCTCCTCATCGGCCCCGGCGAGGAACTGCTGTTCCGCGGAGTCGTCCAGAACCGCATCCGCGAGTCGTTCGGCCCGGTTCCGGGTATCGCCCTCGCCAGCGCCATCTTCGCCGCGATTCACTACGTCGCGCTCACCGGCGGCGCGGGCGGCCGACTCGTCACCATCGGCATCCTGTTCTTCCCGAGCGTCGTCTTCGGCTCGGCGTACGAACTGACCGACAACATCGCCGTCCCGGCGCTCATCCACGGCGCGTACAACGCGACGCTGTTCTCGCTTGCGTACCTCCTGTTCAAGCTCACCGAAATGAGCCCCGGCGGGGTTCCGACCGGACTGCTGTTCTGAGCGGCCGGCGATACCAGCCTTTTTCCTTCGCTGTCCCCTCGAACGGACGTGTTCTTCTCCACACTCGTGTCGGTAGTCGAGGGACTCGTTCCGGCGGCCGTCACGGTGGATATGCTCGTCGTCTTCGCGCTCATCTTCCTCTCTCTCGTCTTGTTCGCCACCGAGTGGCTCCCCATCGACGTAACCGCCATCGTCGTGATGGTCCTCCTGATGGTGTTGGAGCCGTGGACGCAAATCACCCCGCAGGAGGGGCTTTCGGGGTTCGCCAGTCCGGCGACCATCACCGTGCTGGCGATGCTCATCCTGAGTACGGGCGTCAACCGAACCGGTATCGTCCAACTCATCGGGCGGAAGATGGCCGACTACGCCGGAACCAGCCGACCGAAGCAACTCGCCGCGACGATTGGTGTTACTGGACCGGTGTCGGGATTCATCAACAACACGCCGGTCGTGGCCATCCTCGTCCCGGTCGTCGCCGACCTCGCGCACAAGGGCAAGACCTCCCCGTCGAAGCTCCTGATGCCGCTTTCGTTCGCCTCGATGCTCGGCGGCACCCTGACAGTCATCGGTACGTCGACGAACATCCTCGCCAGCGACATCGTGGCCCAACTCGGGCGGGAGTCGCCCGGCCTCGGTCTCCACGCCTTCGGGATGTTCGAGTTCACTAAGCTCGGCGTCATCGTCTTCGCGGTCGGTGCGGTCTACCTCATGACGGTCGGCGTCCGCCTACTCCCCAAGCGGGTGCCCGCTGAGGACGACCTCGTCGAGGAGTACGCGCTTCAGGAGTACCTCGCCGACGTGGTCGTCCCCGCGGACTCGTCGCTCATCGGCCAGACCGTCCAAGAGGCCCTCGGCGACGACGACCTCGATATCGACGTGTTACAGCTCATCCGCTACGGTGAGCAGTTTCTCGAACCGCTGGCCCGCAAGGAGATTCACGAGAACGACACGCTCCGGCTCCGTACGAACCGGGAGACGCTCGAACGAATCATGCGCTCGGAGGGGCTGACGTTCGTCGGCGGCCCCCGCTCGGAGAGCGAACTCCACCCGGGCGAAGAAGAGCCGGTCATGGTCGAAGTCGTCATCCCCTCGGGCTCGTTTCTCGTCGGCGAGAGCCTCGCCAGTTCGACGTTCCGGCAGCGCTACGACGCGAACGTCCTCGCCTTTCGGACCCGCGGGAAGGTCGTCCGCGACCGGTTCGAGGACATCGACATCCGCGTCGGCGACACGCTCCTCGTGCAGGCCCCGCCCGACAGCCTCACGCGACTCGTCCAAAACGAGGACTTCATCGTCGCCCACGAGTTCGACGACGTCGACTACCGAACCGAAAAGACGCCGTTCGCCGTCGCCATCATCGCCGGGGTCGTCGCGCTCCCGGCGTTCAACGTCCTCCCAATCGTCGTCTCGGCGCTCGGCGGCGTGGTCGCGATGATTCTCACCGGCGTCCTCAAGCCGAACGAACTGTACAAATCGGTCGAGTGGAACGTCATCTTCCTGCTCGCGGGCGTCATCCCGCTCGGCGTCGCGCTCCAACAGACGGGTGCCGCGGCGCTCCTCGGCGACGCCGTCGCCTCGACCGCGACGTTCCTCCCCGCAATCGGCGTGCTGTGGGTGTTCTACCTCGCGACCGGGTTGCTCACGAGCGTCATCTCGAACAACGCGAGCGTCGTGCTCATGATTCCGGTCGCCGCCAGCGCCGCCCAATCAATCGGGGCCAACGCGTTCTCGTTCGTCCTCGCCGTGACCTTTGCGGCCTCGACGGCGTTCATGACCCCCGTCGGCTACCAGACGAACCTGTTCGTCTACGGTCCCGGCGGCTACACGTTCTCCGACTTCCTCCGCGTCGGCGCGCCCCTGCAGTTGCTCCTGTCGGTCGTCACCGTGGCCGGCATCGCGTTCTTCTGGGGCGTCGGCGCGTAGGCGCGTAGGCGCGTCACCTCCGACGCGCGAACTACTGACTCAGTCGTCGCCGTCGAACTCGTGGTCGTAAAACGCCGAGACCGTTCGCTCCCCCGAACCCCCCGGCGGCGCGCCCACGTAGACGCCGACTTTGTCGATGTCCGGGTGTATCGTCACGTCGGGGTCGTTCATGGTCGAAATCGCCAGATACCGGAGGGGCTCGTCGCCGTCGTTGACGACGCAGTGCGCTCCGGACTCGTCGGTCGAACAGGGAACGTAGTCGCCCTCACGGAGGTCGTGGACCTCGTCGCCGAGGCGGACCTGCCCGCGCCCGGAAAGCACGTACAGCGCCTCCTCGTTGGCGGCGTGGTAGTGATACGACCACGGCTGTGCGCCGGGCGGGAGTTCGTAGAGGCTACAGCCGAGAGCCTCGCTTCCGGCGGCCGCGCCCAGTCGCTTCTGTTTGAACGAACCTTCGACGCCGTCCCGGACCGTCCAGTCGAGATCGGACTCGCTGACAGGTTCCATATCGGACGTTCGGTGAGTCGCCGGAAAAGCGTTCGTCGGGGGCGCTCGCTCGCGCGCCGGCCGTCGGTCTCGTCGGTCAGTTCGGGCGGTCGTCGCCGCCGCCGTCCGCCCGCATCGCTCGGGTGGGTGTCGAAGCGGGTGGCGTCGCCGTTTCGCCGCCCGGTACGCCGCCCGTCGCGCGCCCGGAGTCGAACTGCGAGACGAGCGATTTGAGCTGTTGTGCGCGCTCCGAGAGCGACGAGGACGACGCCGCAATCTGCTGGGTCGCCGCCGTCTGCTCTTCGGCCGCGGCGGAGACGTTCTGCGCCTCGGAGGCCGTCTGGTCGCTGAGGTTCGTTATCTCGTCCATCATCGTGACGACCTCTTGGGTCGACTGCGCCTGCTCGTCGGTGGCGCTGCTGATGGACTGGATGGAGTCGTTGCTGTCTTCGATTTTGTGGACGATCTCTTCGAGCACCTCGACCGTCTCGCCGACGGTCTCGCGGCTGGCTTCGACCTCGTCTTGCGTCTCGAAGGTGTCTTCGGCGACGTTCTCGGTCGATTTCTCGATGTCGTGGATGAGCGAATCGACCTCTTGGGTCGCCTCGGCGGTCTCCTCCGCGAGCGTCTTCACCTCGCTGGCGACGACGGCGAAGCCCTCGCCCGCGTCGCCCGCGCCCGCCGCCTCGATGGAGGCGTTGAGCGCGAGGATGCTCGTCTTCTCCGCGATGTCGTCGATGAGGTCGACGACCTCGCTGATCTGCGTGACCGACTGCTGGAGTTCCTCGACCTCGGAGACGGTCTCGGTCGACCGCGACTCCAACTGCTCCATCTTCTCGATGGTCGAACTGGCGGCCGCTTGGCTCTCCTTGGCGCGCCCGACGGTCTGTTGGGACTGCCGCGCGATCTCCTCGGAGGAGGAGGCGATCTCCTCGATGGTCGCAGAGAGGTTGCTCAGTTCGGACTCCGCGGCGTTGAGGTTCCGGTGTTGCGTCTCGTTGCCCGCCGAAATCTCCTCGATGCTGTTCGCCACGTCCGTGCTCGTCGTCTTCACGGCGTCCGCGCTCGCGGTGACTTCGGAGCTCTCGTCGTCGACCTGCTCGGCGAACGTCTGTATCTGGACGATGACCGAGTCGATGGCCTCCAACATCTCGTTGAAGCCCCGCCCGATGCGGCGCATCGCGTCGTTGTTGCTCTCGGCGTCGACGCGGACGGTGAGGTCGCCGTCGGCGGCCGTCTGCATCGCGTCACCGTAGTTCTCGGCCTGCCGTTCGAGGTCCGTCGTGAGCGCGTCGAGTTCTCGCCGCCGTTCTTCGGCGTCGCTGACGAGCTCTTTCATGTCCGCGACGATGGCGAGCGTCGCGGTGCCACCGATGGCGAAGACGGCGACCGTGGCGGTCATCAGCGGCGAGGTCACGAGGTTGAATATCTCGGGGTAGATACCGAGCTTTTCCATCGTGAGGCTAATCATCCACAGAATCGCCAGCACGGAGGCGAACGCGTACGTCAGCCAGAACGACGCTTCCGCGTCGGTGTCGCGGTAGTTGAGCCACGCCAGCGCCGCGGCACCGATGAAGCCGAGGGTTCCGATAGCGTCGAACAGCGCGTCGATTATCACGAGCCCTCACCGCCTTTGATGACGTTTTTCCGGCGGACGTACGCGGCCGCGAAGAACGTGACTCCCGCGAGGCCGATGCCGACCGCGTGCTCGATGAAGTTGAACACCGAGCCGAGGAAGAACACCTCGACGTTCGTCGCGACCATCCCGACCACGAGCAGGACGTACCCCGCAGCGAACAGTTTGGTCTCGTCTCTGTACTGCGTAATAACCGGTATCAGCCCGACGAGGGCGACGGCGAGCGCGGTTACTTCGAGTGGTGATAAGTCGGCTAACATCTATCCTCTCGGTTGAGCCAATCTCTTTGTAAACTGTTCGCCCAAAAAATCACGTTTGATACCCATGGTGTATATTTTCTAGAATATTTCAACGCATGAGACTATTTCCGGTCGTGCGTCTGTTTTTGGGCGCGCGGCCGACCCGCGAACGCAACCCTTACCGCCGCGCTCGGGAAACGCCACTCCATGCGCGACCACTTCGAACTCCGCGACGGGGACCTCGCCGGCCGAATCGGTCGGCTCTCGGTCCCGCGTGCGGGGGTCACCGTCGAGACGCCGGCCCTCCTGCCGGTCGTCAACCCGAACATCGACACGATTTCGCCCGTGCGGTTGGAGTCCGAGTTCGGCGCGGACATCCTCATCACCAACTCCTACATCATCAAGACGAACGAGCACCTCCGCGAGGAGGCCCTCGACGTGGGCCTCCACGAGATGCTCGACTTCCACGGGGCCATCATGACCGACTCGGGGTCGTTCCAGCTCGCCGAGTACGGCGAAATCGACACGACGACCGAGGAGATTCTCCAGTTCCAGCGGGACATCGGTACCGACATCGCCACGCCGGTCGACATCCCGACGCCGCCGGACGTGGCCCGCGAGCAGGCCGAGACGGACCTCGAAATCACCAGGCAGGCCCTCGCCGACGCCGAGGCGGCCGACACGGGAGAGATGCTCGTCAACGCCCCCGTGCAGGGGTCGACCTACCCGGACCTCCGCGAGGAGGCCGGCCGCCACGCCGACGCGACCGACCTCGACGTGTTCCCCGTGGGCGCGGTCGTCCCGATGATGAACGCCTACCGCTACGACGACATGGTCGACGCCGTCGCGGCCGCCAAGCGCGGTCTCGGCGTCGACGCCCCGGTCCACCTGTTCGGCGCGGGCCACCCGATGATGCTCGCGCTCGCCGTCGCCCTCGGCTGCGACCTGTTTGACTCCGCCGCCTACGCTCTCTACGCCCGCGACGGCCGCTATCTCACGGTCCGCGGGACCGAACACCTCGAAGACCTCGAATACCTCCCGTGTACCTGTCCCATCTGCACGGAGTACTCGCCCGACGACCTGCGGGCCGCGGGGTCGAAAGAACAGGAGCAACTGCTCGCCGAGCACAACCTCCACGTCACGTTCGCGGAACTCCGCCGCATCAAGCAGGCCATCCGCGACGGCGACCTCATGGAACTCGTCGAGGAGCGCGCCCGCTCGCACCCGGCGATGCTCGACGGCTACCGCGCGCTCCTCGACCACGTCGACCAGCTCGAACGCGAGGACCCCGCCTCGAAGGGCGCGTTCTTCTACGCCTCCAACGAGAGCGCCCACCGCCCCGAGGTCGCGCGCCACCACGCCCGCATGGACCGCCTGACCGCCGAGGGCCACGTCCTCCTCACCGAGGGCGGCGTCCCCTCCGGCGACGACTTCGACGCGACGTGGCGGGTCGTCCCGCCGTTCGGTCCGTTCCCGCGGTCGCTCTCCGAGACGTACCCGCTCACCGCCGAGGTGCCCGAGCGACTCGACCGCGACGCCTACGAGCAGGCCGCCCGCGGCGTCTCGCGGCTGGTCGAAGAGAACCCCGACGCGGCGTTCACGCTGGCGCACGACGACTGGCCCGACTCGGCGCTCGCTCGCGTGCCCGAGTCGGTCGAGTTAGAGTCGCTTTCGACGGTCTCCGAGCGGTTGGCCGACGAGCGTGACGAAGCCGACGAAGACGACCTGAGCGACGGCGACGACGCGGGCGTCGAGGGCGACTCCGCCGGACTGTCAGACGAGTAGTGCCGGCCCGGCCGGTCGCGTCGGCGTCTGTCGGTCGATGCTCTTAGGTTCACCCGACGTATCAACGAACACGATGGAGGCTGTCCTCTGGTACGTGCTCACGGGAACCCGCGGCGGTGAAAACCGTGTGCGTATTCTCAAGACCGTAGAGGAACAGCCCCGAAACGCCAACCAACTGGCCGAGACGCTCGACCTCGACTACAAGACCGTCCGGCATCACCTCGACGTGCTCATGGACAACGACGTGGTCCAGCGGAGCGGCGACGACTACGGCGCGGTCTACCTCCCGTCGCCGCGGTGTCGCGCCAACTGGGAGACCGTCGAGACCATCGTCGAGCGGATGGACTGAGCATGCGAGCCACGGACGCGGTGATTATGGAAAGATTTGGGAAAGCGTATATCAGGATGACGGGGAAAGGAGAGAACGAATGAGTATCTGGGTGGACGTTGCGACGGTCTCCTCGGGCGTCAACGTCGTCGTGCTCCTCGCACTGTCGGCGGTGTGGGCCCGAAACTACCTGACCTTCAGGTCTAAACACGCCGTCGGCCTCCTCGTGTTCGGGGTGTTCCTCCTCGCCGAGAACGCGCTGGCGTTCTACATGTACATCCTCGACCCGACGCTCTCGGGGTGGTTCAGCACCGACGTGCCCGTCATCGCGTGGCGACTGATGATGCTGTTGCACGTCTTCGAGACGGTCGGTCTCGTGTTCCTCGCGTGGATTACGTTCGACTGAAAACGCTGTTTTCTCCCGCTCCAGTCCGGTTTTGACGCGCCTTCGCCCGCTCAGTCGCGGTGTTTCCGCTCGTGAGTCGGGTGTTCCGAGATGAAGACGCTCGTGTGGTCCGGCACGTCCTCGGTGACCCACGAGTTCGCGCCGATGCTCACGTGGTCGCCGACGGAGACCGCTCCGAGCACCTTGGTCCCCGCGCCGATGACGACGCTGTCGCCGATGTCCGGGTGGCGTTTGTACCCCTTCTTGAGCGAGTGTTCGTCGTCTTCGTCCTCCTCGAAGTGGAGCGCGCCGAGGGTCACGTCCTGATAGATGCGCGCCCACTCGCCGATGTTCGTCGTCTCGCCGATGACGACGCCGGTGCCGTGGTCGATGAAGAAGTAGTCGCCGATGGTCGCGCCGGGGTGGATGTCGATGCCCGACTCCATCTTCGCGTACTCGGCGAGTTCGCGGGCGTATTCGGGCGCACCGGCCTCGTAGAAGGCGTGAGCGACGCGGTGGACGATAATCGCCTGCACGCCGGGGTACGACCGGATGATTTCGATGTAGCTGCGGGCGGCGGGGTCGCCTTTGTACGCCGCTTCGACGTCCTTCTTCAGCGTCTCGCGGATATCGGGGAGTCGCCTGACGACCTCGTCCACGATGGGCTTGGGGTCCTCGTCCGTGTAGGGGTCGATGCCGGAGTGACAGAGCGCGCCGAAGTTGGCGACGCCGTCGCGGAGAAGCTCCTCGTCGCCGACCCACGGCCCCGCGTTCCAACAGCGCGGGAACAGCAGGCGCTTGATGAGGTCCACGTCCTCTCGCAGGTGGTTCCGCCGCGGGAACGAAAGCGACGTGTCCGTGGGGAAGGGGTCGTCGTCGGCGCGGTAGGACGCCGCGAGCCCGAGATGCGCGTCGCCCGAGTAGGTGTAGGACATCCGATAGCGATAGTTGGTGGACGAGCGGTATTTAACCCCGTCTCATCGGGCCCGATTCGCCGCCTTCGAACCGCGACTTCCGAGCGCGAATCGGCCCCACCAGTCGGCGCGCTCGCTCCGACGAATCGGCGCTCCCCCGATCGACAGATAAGGCTTCTGGCCGCCGAAATCGGGCGACTGGGGACACATCGGGGAGAGATTTGGGTGACAGTTCGGAAAATCTTCTTTTAAATATTCGTCCCCCTCTGAGACATGCGACGCACACTCGCAGTGTTGATGACACTCGTCGTGGTCGTCGGGGGCATCCCGGCGGCCGCAGCGGCACAACAGGAGACCGCGTCCGTCTCCTTCGAAAACCAAGCGACGGGCGGGACGACCGTGACCGTCGACTCCGTCACGCTCCCCGAGGGCGGCTTCGTGACGATTCACGACGCCTCCGTCACGGACGGCAACGTCCTCGGGAGCGTCGTCGGCTCGTCGATGTACCTCGACGCCGGCACGCACGAGAACGTGACCGTCCACCTCGACGAACCGGTCGGCGAGTCCGGCACGTTCGTCGCCATGCCCCACATGGACTCCGACGGCGACCGCGTCTACTCGTTCGTCGCGGCCAACGGCGAGGCGGACGGCCCGTACACGGCTGACGGCGGCGCCGTCGTCGACACCGCGATGGTCAACGCGAGCGCGACCGTCTCGATGTCCGACCAGCCCACGACCGGCGACTCGGTCGTGGTCGACCGCGTCGAACTCTCGCAGGGCGGCTTCGTGACGATTCACGACGGCACCGTCACCGAGGGCGCGGTGTTCGAGAGCATCCGCGGCACCTCGGCGTACCTGCCCGCCGGCGTCCACGAGAACGTCCGCGTCGAACTGGACGCGCCCGTGACCGAGAACACGACGCTCGTCCCGATGGCGCACATGGACACCGACGGTGACGAGATGTACACCTTCCCCGAGTCGGAAGGCGAGACCGACGGCCCGTACACGGCTGACGGCAGCGCCGTCGTCGACACCGCGATGGCCATGCCCTCCGACACCGCGAGCGTGAACTACACCGCGAAGGCCACCGGCGGCTACTCCGTCGTCGTCGACTCGGCGTACCTGCCCGAAGGCGGCTTCGTGACGGTTCACGACGGCACCGTCACCGAAGGCGCGGTGTTCGAGAGCATCCGCGGCACCTCGATGTACCTCGAACCCGGCCTGCACCACGACGTGCGAGTCACGCTCGACTCGCCGCTGAACGAGACGACCACCGTCGTCCCGATGGCGCACGTCGACTCTGACGGCGACGAGACGTACACCTTCCCCGAGTCGGAAGGCGAGGCGGACGGTCCGTACACGGCTGACGGCAGCGCCGTCGTCGACAGCGGCAACGCGACCGTCTCCGCCAGCGTCGACTACACGATGAAGTCCTCGGACGGCGCGACCGTCGTGGTCGACCGGGTCGAACTCTCGCAGGGCGGCTTCGTGACGATTCACGACCCGTCGCTGTCGGGCGGCGCGGTGTTCGATAGCGTGGTCGGCACCTCGATGTACCTGCCCGCCGGCGTCCACGAGGACGTCGAAGTCACCCTCGACGAGCCGATTCGCTCCTCGCAGGTGCTCACCCCCATGGCGCACATGGACACGAACGACAACGAGGAATACGACTTCGTGACCAGCGAGGGCGAGGCCGACGGTCCCTTCACGGCTGACGGCGGCGCGGTCGTCGCCAGCGCCCACACCTCGGTCAACGCGGTCGTGACCGCGATGGACCAGTCCGGCGACGGCACGACCGTCACCGTCGAGTCCGTCACGCTCCACGACGGCGGCTTCGTGACGGTCCACGACGCGACGGTCACCGAGGGCCAGGTCTTCGAGAGCGTCCGCGGCACCTCCGCGTACCTCGAACCCGGCACCCACGAGAACGTCGAAATCACCCTCGACGCGCCGCTCGAAGAGTCCGGCACCATCGTCCCGATGGCGCACATGGACACCAACGGCAACGAGGCCTACGACTTCGTGACCGGTGAGGGCGAAAACGACGGGCCCTACGTCGCCGCGGGCGGCGCGGTCGTCACGACGGCCGACTACACGGTCGAAGGCACGATGACCGAGACGCCGACCGAGACGATGACCGACGAACCCACGACCGAGATGACCGACGAGTCGATGGAGACGACGAGCGAGTCGTCCACCGAAGCGCCCGGCTTCGGGCTCGTCGTGGCCCTCGTCGCGCTCGTCGCGGCGGCGCTCGTCGCCGCCCGGCGTCGGTAACCCCCCGCTGACGACGCACCGGCCCACCACCACACAGAGGCACCCTTTTTCGTACGCCGCGCGGGCCAAAAGCCACCCCCGCGCGGCACGCGCCCCGCTTTGGGGTTATTTTACGCCGCCGAGCGTGAGCGCCGACTATTCCGACGAACGCATCCGCGCCGCGTAGTCCCACGTATGCAGCCGCTCGGGCCGAATCCGAATCATCACCTCGTCGCGCTCGGGCGAGAGCAATCGCTTCGCCAGTTCCGAGTCGGTGTCGCCGAGATACCGGGTGATGAGTCGCCGCAGAACGTCCTTCTCCGCGTCGGGTTCGACGGTCGCGGTGCCCCGGCCGCGGACGCCCCGGTACGGCGGGTCGTTGGTCGAGATTTCGAACGCCACGTCGTCGTGGGCGCGGAGGAACCGCACCACGTCGGCGTCGGCCGAAGTGGCACACCGGAGTTCGGTCGCCTCGGAGTCCCACTCGTACCACAGCGAGAGCATCCAGAGGTCGTCCGCCGGGGTGCGACACGAGAGCCGAACCGGGACGGTCGCGTCGGCGAGGAAGTCGTCGACGCGGTCGCGCGACCACGGGCCGGTGGGGTCGGAGGCGTCCATGGTGGTCGTTCGGGCGGGACGGGCTAAATTCGGTAGGCTCGGTGGAAGTAGAGCGGCGGAAGCGGTGACCTCGACCGCCGGTGAGTTCGCCGTGCCACCAGACATAGAAGTGTCTGGACACAACTCCCTGTGATGACGGACACAGACCTCGGTACGGCGGTAATCGTCTACGACGACCCCGACGAGGGAACCGTCGAGAAACGCGTCGAAAACGAGAACATCGCCTACTTTCAGGACCACTGGATCGTGAAACGCGACGAGGACGCCGGCGGCAACGACGTCGTCCGCCGGATTCCGATTCAGCGAGTCCACTACGTCGAGCGCTCCGTCGAGGAGTTCGAGACGGAGGTCAAGACGCTCCGAAACCAGGTCGAGTCGTTCGCGAAGAACCTGCAGTCGTCCCTCTTGGGCGGCGGTGACGACGCCGACACGCGAACGGAAGACCCCCAGCGCATCGAAGTCGAAGACGGTCGGTCGAGCGAGTAACTCCCTCCCTCTCCGCTGTTTTTCGCGTGACTCGCCGCGTGCGAAGACGCCCGGCGTCCCGTCCACCTCGGCGCGCCCGCAGAAGACAAGTTAATTGCCTATCGGGGGCCGAAAGCGGGTATGACCGATTACTTCGAGGTTCACGCCCGCGACGGCGCCGCTCGAATCGGGGAGTTGCGGCTCTCGGATTCGGTGACGACGCCGGCGGTCGTGGACGACGTGCTCGCGGACGCCGGCAGTCTCTGGGCGACCGAGCGCGAACTCCCCGACGGCTCCGACGACGTGCTGACCGTGCTCCCCCATCGCTCGCTTCCCGCCGGGAGCGCCGACGAGGTGCGCGAGTCGTTCGCCGTGGACTACCCCGACATGGATTTCCCCTCGGCGGCCGTCGTCACCGCCGACACGGCCGACGATTACGGCGCTGACGCCTACGTTCTCTCCGACGCGCAGGGCTTCGTCGGCCACGCGCGCGCCTTCCGCGACAACGTCATCGAGGCGAAGGAGAACCTGCCCGCCGACACGGCGCTCATGCTCTCGGGCGTCGCCACGCCGCGCAACGTCTCGCTTCTCGTCTACGCGGGCGTCGACCTCGTCGACGAGACGCTCGCCCGCGCCCGCGGCCTCGAAGGGTTCTACCTCACGAGCGACGGCGAGTACTTCCTCGAAGACCTCGACGAACTCCCCTGCGCCTGCGAGGCCTGCCGCAAACCAGCCTCGGAGTTCACCCGCGCCGACGCCGCCGACCACAACGCCAACGCCCTGCGCGCCGAACTCGCGCGGGTCCGCCGCCGCGTGCGCGACGGTCGGCTCCGCGACTACGTGGAGGGGCAGGCCCGCCACGACCAGTGGCTGACCGCCCTGTTCCGACGGTTCGACCAGCAGTACTCCTTCATGGAGGAACGGGTCCCCGTCATCCGCGACTCGGAACTCACCGCGGCCTCCGAGGAGTCCATCGACCGCGTGGAGATTCAGCGGTTCGCCGACCGCGTGACGAAACGCTATCGGAACCGCTTCGACAACCCGCTCGTGCTCCTGCCGTGCTCGGCGAAAAAGCCCTACAGCGAGTCCCAGAGCCACCGGCAGTTCCAGGAGGCCGTCCAGTACCGCGCGCACATGGTGTCGATGACCTCGCCCATCGGCGTCGTCCCGCAGGAACTCGAACTCACCTACCCCGCCCAGCACTACGACTCGGTCGTCACGGGCGACTGGTCGGAAGACGAGAAGTCGTTCGTCGCCGAGGTGCTTCGGCGCTATCTGGAGCGCAACGACTACCCGCGAATCATCGCGCACCTCCCGCCGGGCGCGTACACGGAAATCGTCGAGCGCGTCGCCGACGACTTGGACCTCGACGTGGAGTTCACCGTCTCCGAACACCCGACGACGACTGAGTCCATCGGGAACCTCATGCGGACGCTCGACGGCGAACCCAAGTTCACCCGCGAGGAGCGCGAGCACAACGTCGTGAAGGCGCTCGCGGACTACCAACTGGGCCCGGACGCGGGCGACGCGCTCTTTTCGGACGTGGAGTTGGAGATGACGAGCCGGTACCCCAAACTGCAGGTGTGGAACGACGCGGGCGTGCAGTTAGCGACGATGGTCCCGCAGTACGGCGTGCTCTCTTTCACCCTCGAAGGCGCGAAGGTGTGGCGCGACAGCGACGCGCCGACGAAGACGGTCGAAATCGACGGGTTCGTCCCGCACGGGTCGGTCCTCGCGCCGGGCGTCGTGGACGCCGACGCGGACATCCGTCCGGGCGACGAGGTCGTCGTCGAGGGACCGAAGGCGTTCGCCATCGGTCGCGCGGAGATGGGTGGCCGCGAACTCATCGAGTCCACGCGCGGCATCGGGGTCGAGATTCGCCACGTCGAAGAACGGTAACTCGAACCCGGTCCGAGAACCGTCACCGGTCCGACCCAAAATCGCCTGACACCTCTCGAAATCCCCTAACCATCTCTCAATCTGATACTTTTTCATCGAGGGATTAATCAGCTTTTGAACGCCGCTAAATGGGGCGTATACCCGGTTTTCTATACGACGGGTCTCGTCGGAATTATCACGTCGCTATAACTTTAAGTAGTATCCCGGACCAACGTGGTCCATGATGGCAGAACGACACGAGGGGGAACGACTGGAGTTCGACGAAGTTCCCGACGGCACGGTAGACTGGACGATCACGCAGGCGCTGTTGTCGGCGAGCGATTCGACCTCGCGTGCTTTAGAATCACACCTCATGCAGGCGCAGTACCACGGTGACGCCGGCCCCGACACGGAGGCGACGGCGCGACACATCGACGACGCGATCGACCGGCACACGCGGATTATCGAGGACTTACGCCTCGCACGCGACGCGCTCGAATACCGATAGCCGACCCGAAACCGCCGCGTTGTTGTCCCTCACCGCGCGAACCCGAGCGTACGCCCTCTCACATAAGTTGTTTATTTAACAGCGGCTACGAACAACCGTGTATGAAGTTGGCCGTCCCAACTGACTTCGACATCCTCGAGGCACTCTCTGATAGGAGGCGAAACACCGCCGTGAATCTCTCGTATATCCTCGATAAGAACCGTTCGTACATCAACACGCGACTGCCGATTCTGGCAGATTACGGTCTGTTGGCGCGAGTCGGGCCCGCGCCGAACTCCGGGCTGTACGAAATCACCGAAAAGGGACTAGTCGTCATCGACAACCGCGACCAGTACCGCACAGACGGCGTCGACTTCGACGCCCTCGTCGAGTCCGAACTCAGGGCACGGACCGACGAGACGGACACGTAACAGAGGGCGACGCGCCGCAACCGAAGGTCGGGACGGCCTTCGGAGGCACCCCGGCGTGCTGTTCCTCACGAGGAGTGGCGACGCCGTCTCGGGTCGCACGCTCGTGGCCGTCGATGCCGGACGCCCGCCCACCGAGCGCGCCGCGGTACGGTCGTCGCCGCCTTTTTGCTGTTTTGTCACCCAGTTCGAGGCATGGCTATCGAACCACTCTCGCTCGGCGTTCCGAAGCCCATCATCGACGCGCTCCCGGAGGCCGACGACACGGCGGGACAGGACATGCAACGCGCCGTCGAAGGCCTCGAAACGCGACTGAACCGCGCCATCGAGGACGCCGATACGGAATCGGAGGCCGCCGGCTACGTCGTCGACGCCCTCGAACGGCTCGAAGGCCACTACGAGCGCTACGACGAGTTCATCCCCGAACTCCGCGCGTGGGGGCAGTCGCCCATCTACGCCATCGCGTGGCGCAACCTCCAAGCGGACCTCATCCTCCAAATCGAGGAGTACGACTGGCTGAAACCGCATATCGACCGAGAACGGAACCTCCGACTGGTCGAAGATGGCATCCGATTCGGCAAGTAGCTAACACACTAGCTTTTCTGACCTGATTGTCTGACTTCTGGACTGTGATGCGTTTCTCTCCTTGATAGAACTGATTACTATATACAATACTATCTCTACAAAACATGTAGAAATTGGAACGAAATCTGTCTGTGTTCCTATTGGTTGAGTAACCATTTCTATGATTGCAAGTAAATTATATAGAGAAAATAATTGTATAAACAAATATATTTCTGGATAATTGTATTATTAGGCCCAAATGTTGGAGATATTAGATTCAATAGGTCTTCTGGACTTCGTCGAAATGATGGCACTCAGGATCTCCCTCAGCACTATCAAAATTGCTCATTTCCAACAATATTATTGGCTCGTATCCTAACACAACCCGAGAGGAAGAACCGATTTCTCAATGTCTACTCTCAGTTTCAGTACAGAATCTATCACGTCCTGGTTGTCTCTCTCGCAAGACGCGTTCTCTGGGCGACTACCGCCTCTCACGAGCAAAGCCCCATGCATTAAGTGAACCGCCTGCGAGTTCAAAACAGTACATCGTTGGGAGCAAGGTACGGTATTTCTCTTGGTCCCGCTCAGCCGCTACCGGTTCACAAACTCCCTCGTACCCATGTTCATACCCCTCGGCCCATATGGCAGACCGTGACGATGCGGAGTCGGGAGACTCCGACACCGAGATACAGGACTCGCCGTCGTTATCCGACCTCGCGGACCGCGTCGAAAACGGGACGCAGACAGCCGATGAATCGGGAGGCACCGCCTCGGCCGCGGGAGACGACGACCCGACGACCGACCGACCGTCGTCGACGCTCTCCGACCTCGCGGCGTCGATTCGGCGAAAACAGGGCTCGTCGGCATCGCCGCCGGACGACGAGGCCTCCGAGTGGGACCTCGTCGGCGACCGTCCGGACGCGCCGTTCGACGAAGCGCATTTCGACGAGAAGGCGGCGGCGGTGTTCGACCTCGTTGCCGAGCAGTCCAACATCCTCATCGTCGGCCCGGCGGAGACCGCGACGGAGTACAGCCTCTGTACGAAGCTCATGACCGGCGACTCGGGGTCCGCAAACCAACTTCTCGTCTCCGTCGAGACGACGCCGGAAGAACAGCTCAACATCCTCAACAACTACCGCGTCGGGAGCGTCGAAAACCAGACGCTCATCAGCGTCCAATCGTACGACGCGTCCGGCTCGGTAGACGCCGCCGACCTCCCGATAACCATCAAGAACGTCACGAAGGCGACCGACCTGCGCCGCATCGGCCTCCTCATCACGAAATCGCTGAACGAGTGGGGCGAGTCGCCGGTCCAATCGACGCTCTGTGTCCACTCGCTTTCGAACCTCATCGCCGCGGTGGACAACGACCAGCGCGTCTTTCGGTTCCTCCACATCCTCACGAACCGCATCGACTCGGCGGGCGCTCGCGCACACTACCACGTCGACCCGGCGCGACACGACGACCAGACGCTCCGCACCTTCAAGTCGCTTTTCGACACCACGATACAGTTCGACGCCGACGGCTCGCTGTCGCTCGCGTGAGGCGGCCGAGGCGTCTCACCGCGTGTCGTCGTGTTCGTTCTGTTCGTTCCACTCGAACGAACTCTCACCGGTGTCTATCGCCGTTTCAGGGTCGATAGCTCCCGTCGCGTCCGGCGTTTCGCCGCCGGCGTCGGTCGCCCCGTCGTCGCCGGCAGATACCGAGTCGAACGAGTCGATTATCTCGTTGACCGCCGCTCGGCTCTGACTCATCGAGCGGTCGGACGTTCCGGGCGCGCCGCGCTTCGACTCGGGCGGTTGGCCGTCGGTGTCTGCGGAGTCCCGCGCGGTGTCGCGGTCGCTTGCCGCGTCGCGGCCGCTCGCTCTCTCGGGTCGCCCGGTCGCCTCGCCCCCACGCCGCGTGCCCCCGTCGCTACTCGCCACCGTCACGGTGTAGTCGGTGAGTACGAGCCACTTGGTCTCTTTTTCGACCCCGTGTAGCGGGCGCTGACAGTTCGGGCACTCCGGGCTGGTGAGGAGCGTGAGGTCTATCGTCTCCCCGCAGTGTTCGCAGTCGCCCTCGTGGGTATCGGCCTCCTTGGCGGCCTGCTTCACTCGGCGTAACTGCTCGCGTTCGGCCCGTATCTCGCGTATCTCGGCCCCGTACTGCGTCTCGATTTCCTTGAGTTTCGTCTCGACGCGGTCGTCGGTCTCGACCAGGTGTTCGAGAATCGTCTGGAGGTTCTCGAACTCGTCGTCGAACCGCGCGTCGAGCGTCCGATGTCGCTCGCGGAGCGTCGATTCGACCGCGTCGAGTTCGTCCGGCAGGTCTTCGACCTCGTCGAGCGCGGCTTCGAGTTCGTCCAGCCGCGTCGTGAGCGCCTGTACCGACTGTTCGAGGCGCGCCCGCCGCTGTGCTTCCGTCTCGACCTTCGTTTGGAGTCCCTCGATGAGTTCGAGGACTTCGGTCAGTTCGTCGTCACTCACGGGCTTGTTCGCTTCCGTATCGTCTCTCGGCGGTGGGGTTTCACCCTCCGCCTCGCTGGGTATCTCGTTGGAGGTGCGGCGGTCCCGCCCGACGAGTTCCGCAATCTCGTTGAGTTGCCAGTGCGACGCGAGCAACTCCTCGAACACCTGTTCACGCGACTTCCCGGTTTCGCGCACCCGCTGGTCGAGCCAGGCTTCGAACGACGACAGAATGTCGTCTGCTCGGTCGTTGTCGACGGGGTCGGAGACCATGTACTGTACCGCCTCGGAAAACATATCGGTCGCTAGGACAAAAGTTTTCTTGCGCCTCGGACTATCCCACCGTATGTACGTCCCGCGAGTGTCGCGTCCGCCGTCAGATAATGGCATTTGACGACCGCCTCGAGCTGTTCGTCACGCAGCAGGCTCGGGTGCTGGTCGCCGTGCTCGCCATCGCGGGCGTCGCGTGTCTGGTCGCCGCCGGCTACGTCTTTCTCACGCCGACGACGCAGACCGTGACCGAGGAGACGAACGTGCAGTCGGTCGAGACCGGCGTCGACACGCGGGCGGTCGTCACCCAGAACACGACGCTCTACGAGCGCGGGTCGACGCTGGAGAACCGCTCCGTCTACTTCATGACGATTTCGCCCGACGTGTCGTTCCGCGTCCACACCGACGTTCCAGCGAATCAATCGGTCAACGTCACACAGCGATTGGTCCTTCGCACCGTCGGCGTCCGAGACGGCACGCCGTTCTACGAGAACGAGACCGTCCTCCTCGACGAACAGACGGTCGTCGCCGACGGAACCGCCGTCAGCGCGCCCTCGCTCAACGTCTCCACGCTCGACCGCGACCTCCAGCAAAAGCGGACCGAGACCGGCGGCGTCGGGCAGTTCAGGACGAGCCTCAACCTCACGGTGACGTACCAGACGGGGTCGTACAGCGGCACGCTCGAAGCGAGCACGCCGCTCGTGTTCTCCGGGCGGGCCTACTACCTCGAACGGTCGCTGGCCGACGACCGGCGTCACTCGACCACCGTCGCGCGGAGCGTGACGCGACCGCCGCGCCCCGTCGAGTACGGCGGCCTCGCCGCGGCCGCGCTGGTGCTGTTCGGACTCGCCGGCCTCGTCATCCGCACCGAGTACCGCAGCGACCCCGAGGAACTCCGCACGAGAATCTCGCACAGCCGCCACGAGGAGTGGATTTCCCGCGGGGAGTTCCCGACCGACGCCAACAAGCCGTACATCTCGATTCTCACCCTCGAAGACCTCGTCGACGTGGCCATCGACACGAACCGGCGCGTCATCTTCGACCCCGAAATCGAGACGTACGCCGTCATCGACAGCAGCGAGATATACTACTACTCGCTCGACGAGACCAACACGCACGCGTGGCTCAACCTCTGAGCCGGACCGGGCTCAACCTCTGAGCCGGACCGGGCAAAAACAGCGCGCCCTACGGCGGTCGTTCGAGGTTCTCGAACTGATAGCGGCGGTTCGTCACGGTGTGGTACGCCGCCGAGAGGCCGAACGCCGCGACGATGACGGTCGGGTAGGCGAGAAGCGGAATCGTCCCCGTCGGCAACACGTCGACCCACAGCGCCACCATGATGAGTCCCGACAGCGCCGAGAGGCCGAGGTAGTACACGCCCCACGGAACCGAGTTCTCGGGGACGATATCCATGTAGATGTCGAGGCGCTCCATGCGCTCCGTGAGTTCGACTTCGCCCCGGTCGTAGCGGAGGACGCCGGCCTGTTCGAGCCGCGGCAGATGCGTCTGCTGGAGTGACGTGTAGACGGTCTTTCGCTCGGCGGAGGTCAGGTCCGGAATCTCCTTGTCCTGTTCCCACGCCGCGACCTGCTCTGCGAGGTCGGAGAGTTGGACCGCGCCGTCGGCCCGCTTGCAGTAGTGGAGGGTGTATCGCCGGCGGTGGTTGCTCATCAGGTCGAAAATCTCGTCGCGCGTCAGCGCGTCGTCGTCCTTGCCGCCGTCGTCGGCCTCCGAGGCTGACGCGCGGCCGAGCAACCCACCGGCACCGCTGGGACTCATCTATCGACCGTCGATACTGCGCCGCTACACATAGTTCCTCTGCTGTCAGCGGCCACACAGATACCGCCTCGCGCGACGCACCAACGGCTCATGCCCGATTAGTCGCCGGAGTCCGACGACTCCCGCTCGACGTGAATCCGTAGCGTGGCGCTGTACGTCTCGGGGTCCGGGAGGTCCTCCAGCGTGCTCGGCCCAGTCCATGGGATGAGATTGAGTTGGAGACCGAACGGGACCGACTCGCCCGGCCCGAGGACTCCTTCCGACCCCGATACCGCCGGACTCACGTCGAGGAGGTCGTCTCCGTCCGATCCCGGGGCGAGCGCCTCGTCGCCGGCGGTGACTTGGAGTGCCGCCTCGACGTCTTCGAGCGTCGAGTCCGAAAGCGAGTCGCTCGTCACGTCGAACTCGAAGTAGACGCCGTCGAGGTCGGTCTCGCTGACGTTGGTGAGGCGGACGATATCCTCGAAACGCGTGATGGCGCGCTTGTTGACGCCGTTTTTGTCGCCGCCGGGCGTGAGTCGCGTCACGTACCCCGAGGCGTCCGTCTCGACGTGAATCGGCGGGTCGTTCGCCGCCGTGAGAGAGAGATAGTCGGGTGCGACGATGCGAAAACTCGCACCCGACGTGGACTGGGTCGTCGTCGTGGCGCTCACGCCGAGGACGCCGCCGACGATGAAGAAATTGCTGAGAACGAAGAGGGTCTGGCGGCGTGTGGGCATGGGGCTGCTGTATCGTGTTCTCCCGAAGCGCTACGCGCTCGGGTCGGTCTGTGTCGCGACCGCGGTCACTTCGTCAATGAGCGTGATGCTCTTGCTGGTACTCTCACTGTTGTCCCTGAAGTCGCCAGGTGAGAGGGCGTCTTTGATATTCTTCGCCGTCGTATCTACGGCGAGTTCGACAGATTCGGTCCCGGCGTCCGCGGGTACTGTGACGTAGTTCGCCGGCTCGGTGGAATCGGACGACGTGCCAGTTGAAACGGTGGTTGAGTCGCCGTGCTTGAACTGGAAGGCGGTGTACGCCTCTTGTTTCGTGATGCTGCCGTCGGTGACAGCTGTACCAAGTTCGGTGAACTCGAAGCCGACGTAGTAGTCGTCGCTAGTGTTGTTGTTCGTGATGTCCAGAATGTTCCCGAGATTCTTGTCTTGGTCCGCTTCCACGGCGACCTGAATCTCTACCATGTCGCCGTCGAGTGTGCTTGACCGCTCGATGACGTGGACTTTGGGAAGGTCGTCCGGTTCGAGGGTTTCGAAGTCGATACCACCGTCGGTATTCCCGTCTTCGAACACGGAAACGTTCTGCCCTGGGCTGGACGGAACGTCAATCGAGATATTCGCCCCCGGCGAGACAACGCGGAAGCTTCCGTCGCTGTTCGACGAGAGCACTTCGGTCGCGCCCGTCCCGAGGACCGTCCCGGTTCCGACTGCGAGCGTTCCAATCGCGGTGATGACGTTGCGTCGTTTCATAGATTAGTTGCTAGATTCGTTAGCGACGATAGTCAGACGCGGAGTATTGTCGCTGCTATTGGTGTCGAATGTAGCGCTACTGTTAGTGAAGTCCTCCATATCTGACGACATCGTGTTAACAGTCACATCGACTCCCGTGGTGGATCCAGAACCGACTGATTGACTGCCCACGGTGAACGTGACGAGAGCGACGTTCTGACTATCCTGGCTGGTATCTTGAATGAGCATCGTCGTGTTCTTGTTCGCTGACGGCGAGGAATCAGGTGCTACCGTAGAGACTCCGACTGTGATATCTTGGTTTTCCGCGGAGTTATTTCCGATAGTGAGTACGTTGCTGAGTGTCGTGACTGCCTCTTGATTGAAGCCGCTACCAGCGCTATCTGTGGCGTCTGAACCGGTCGTGCCTAGGTCGATTGTCAGCGTCCCATCACTACTATCATTGGTCACGTATTCGCCGTCACCAGTAATGGACAGGAACGCGCTTCCGTCACCAGCAGTACTCACACTCACTTCACGCGCCGCACTCACGGTCGTAAACGCGCCCGTTCCGACGAGTGCGCCGCCGCCGCCGACGAGTGCTCCGAGTCCGATCAAGATGTTACGTCTGTTGATTGCCATGGTTGTGTTCTCCCTGACACAGGTGACTGCGTCGTTATCTCTCCCAACAGAGCCTACCCACTTTGTATTCCGGTGCTTGAACGAATCCTCGGTCGCCGTTCCGTTCGACAAGCCCGGCTTTCTCCCCGGCGACACCCGTTCAAGCCCACCTTTCGGGGCGCATATTCGGCGTTCAAGCGAGGATTTAAGACCGCGAAATCAGCTCGCAGTCTGTCGATTTTCGTTCGAACTTGACGCTCGTGGTGTTCTCTTTCACGTCTCTTGGTAACACGATTCTCGAACCATGGCACCATTGGACACGACATACTAGCACATCGAAAGCGATGGTCTCTCACGTCGTGATGCGTGACGGACTTCGCCAACTCCCGCGCGCCCGTTCTCCGGGTCCCCGAACGGGTGGAGAGACGGCGATAGGTAATTACGGATTCACGCGTAGTGTTTCACACACGCCGTGAAACTCAGCGACGTCCTCGAATACGCGGTGCTCGGATTCGTCGTCATCGCCGTCGTCGCGCTCCTGTTCGGGCAGGCGCTCGGCCAGCCGGTGCTCCTCGGCTACGTCGAGACGGGGAGCATGTCGCCGACGATGGAGCCCGGTGACGGCTTCATCGCGGTGCCGTCGGTCCTTCTCGAAGACCCCGAACCCGGCGACGTGGTCGTGTTCAACGCGCGCGAACTCCACGGCGGCGGGCTGACGACCCACCGGGTGGTCAGGTGGACCGAAGAGGGGTACATCACGCGCGGCGACGCCAACCCCTTCACCGACCAAGAGAGCGTCGAGCCGCCGGTCAAGCGGTCCCAAATCGTCGCCGAGGCGCTCCAGGTGAACGGGAACGTCGTCGTCATCCCGCAACTCGGTGCCGTCGTGGGGGCGGTAAACGGCCTCGCAACCGGCGCGTTCGACCTTCTCGGGAGCCTCCCGGGCTTCGAGAGCGCCGCCGACGGAGAGCCGTCGCCGATGTTCCTCGTCGCCATCGGCGGGATTCTCATCGCGTTGAGCCTCGTGTTCGACGGCTCCGGCGGCGGCCGAAAACAGAGTTCACACAGCCGCCGTCGCCCGGACTACTACACGAGCGGCGTCGTCCTCTTCCTACTCGTCGTCATCGTCGTGACGCCCGCGACGCTGAGCATGGTCCTCGGGTCGGGGCCGACCGAACTGACCATCGTGAGTTCCGAATCGCCGAACGAGAACGCGCTCGTCGTCGGCGTCGGCGAGACGGCGACCGTCGATTACCGCCTGACGAACAACGGGTACGTCCCGGTCATCACCGTTCTCGAATCGCGCGACCCGGGCGTCTCGTTCGGGCAGTCGGTGTTTATGGTCCCCGGAAAGGGGTCGCGGAACACGACGCTCACTATCCAAGCGCCGGACCAGACTGGCGCGTACGACCGCGAGATACGCGAGCAACTGTACGTCCCCGCGCTCCCGCAGACGGTCATCCTCGGGTTGCACGAGATTCATCCGCTCCTCGCAATCGCGGCTATCGACGCCGTGTTGGCGTTCGTGACGCTCCTCGTGAGCGTCGTCGCGCTCGGCCTCGGTCCGATTCGGCTGCGCTCGACGGGTCGGAACGTCTCGCTCGTCGAGCAGTTCAGACGACGGTATCTGTGACCCAGGACGCGGGCGTTCTCCGGCGTCCGTGCGCCTGACTTCGACTACCCGCGAACCGCTCCGGCGCTCGGCGTCCCCGCGACTTCCGCGCCGCCGGGGTCGTAGTCGAGGGTGTCGTCCCGGTCTTCGACTTCGAGGCCGTCGACCGAGAGCGTCGCCGACGCGTCGCCGAGTTCGACGGTGAGTTCGGCGTTCGTGGTTCGCAGGCTCGCGTCGCGGAGGAACACGTCGCCGGCGGCCGAAAGCGACACGTCCGCGTTCGTCGTCTCGAAGACGCTGTCGTTCGCGCGGAGTTCGTCCGCGGACTCGACGACGAGCTGTGCGTTCTTCGTCTTGACTGTCGCACCGTCGAGCGTCACGTCGCCGACCCCTGACTGGAGGTCGATTTGAGCGTTCTTCGTCTCGATGGACGCGCCCGCGGCACCGACGCGCTCGCCGGTGAGTCGAATCCGTTTTTCGCCGTGGACCGTCGCGTTCTCGACGTCGAGGTGGCCGTCGTCGGCGTCGAGCGAAATCTGTCCGTTGACGACCGTAATCGAGGCGTTCCGCGCCGACACCGTCTCCCCGCTCACCTCGATGTCGCGGTTCCGGTTCTGGAGGCTCGCGTCGCGGATGTCCACGGCGCCGTCGTCGGCCGCGAGGTCGATTTTCCCGTTTCGCGCGCTGACGCTCGCGCCGCGGGCCCGAATCGACTCGCCCGAGACCGTGACCTTGCCGTTCCGGTTGTCCAGCGTCGCTCCCGTGACGTTCACGGGGCCGTCGTCGGCCGCGAGGTCGATTTCGTCGTTCGTGTTTCGGATGGTCGCGCTCCCGGCCTGAACCGTCTCCCCGGTCAGTTCGACCTTGTCGTTTTTCCCGCGAACCGTGCTCTCGCGCACGTCGAGCGTCCCGTCGTCGGCCGCGAGTTCGATCTTCCCGTTCTTCGCGTCTATGGTCGACCGACGGAGCGTTATCGACTCGCCCGAGACCGTGACCTCGCCCCAGTCGGAGACGACGGTGACGTCGGTGAACTCGACGCTCGTCTCCGCGTCGATATCGACCGAATCACCGCTCGTGAACGTCGTGTGCCTGACGACGACGCGCTTGGCCGAGATATCGATAGCGCGCCAACTGTTGTCGATGGTTCTGTTGTCGGTCCCGACGACGAGCACCGCGTCGTCGTCGTCGAACGTCACGACTTCCTGCTCGCTCAGGACGCGCTCGCCGTCGTCGTAGGCGATGTCCTCGTCGGTGTCGACGTACGCGACTCCGTTCGACGGGACCGAGGGGTCGCCGTCGCCACCGCCATCGCCGCCGTCACCGCCATCACCACCATCGTTGCCGCCGCCGTTGCCGGGATTGCCACCGCCGTTCCCGGGGTTGCCGCCGTTCCCGGCTGTGCAGTCGTAATCGACCCGCGCTTCGAGCGTCGCCCCGGAGATGGAGACGCCGTCCGCCTGCGCCGAGTCGACTTCGACGACGAGCGTGGCCACGCCGCTTCCGGCGTTCGGCCGCTGGCAGTAGGCCGTGAGCTGGTGTTCGCCGCCCCGTCCGAGCGTCGGCGACCCCCCGGACTGTGCGAGTGAGAGGGCGTTCGTGTCCAAGCGGGCGCTGTAATCGACCGTCACGTCGGCGTCGAGGTTGTTCACGATTGCGCCGACCGCCACGGCGTTGCCGCGGCCGGGGCTCGTCACGACCTCGCCGGTCGGTTCGAGCGCGACGAGGGCCCGGTCGTCGGCGGCGACGGAGACATCGACCGGCCGCTGTCCGGAGACCGAGCTAAAACTGCCCGTCGGAACCGCGGCGAGCGTGACGCCGAGTACCGCGATGAGTATCCCGGCGTACCACAGGTTCTGATTCATGTGACGGTCTCCAGAGACTACCGGTTCCTTGGGCGCGGAGCGCCTTGTACACACCGGACTGTCAGGGGGTCGATTTCGGGGCCGTTCTCCCGTCGCTCGGCGCGTGAGGACAGTCTCGACTGGGGAGCGTTAGTTTCGCCCCGTAAAGGGGTGACCGAACCTAAGGGGAAGGGGGGAAGGGGGGATGAGTTCGGTCAAGTGGATGCGTCCGAGGGGTTACTCTGTACGGTGCTGCATCCAACTGAACACAACCACTTCGAATATATAAATCATTCTGATTGTCAGTTCGGAGAACAGTCTCGACGGTGGTGTAATAGATATAACGTTGTTACACAAACTGAAACGACTATGCCACTTGATGACCTACCTCCCGGCATGGTGGAACACTCATCGGCACGACAGACTGGCGACGCCCTCGACCGGGCAACGGCCCACGTCGACCGCGCCGAAGAACTCCTGTGGGAGTGCGCTCGCGACTTCCCGGACGACGCGGACGACGAGTTCGACCGGCTCTTCGAGCGGTTGTGGGCCGTACAGAACGAACTCGGGAGGATGTCGATTCCGGCCGACGACGAGGATGCGGAAGAAAACGAAGTGGAGGGACGCGCGGAGGGGTCGGAGGCGCCGTTCGATTTCTCGACGACCGACGACTGACCACGATTCGGCTTCGGACGGGCTTCGCCGGACGCGAGGTCGCTATCCCGCCTGCCGTTCGAGCCACTCGCTCGCGTCGTCGACGAGGTCGGACAGCGCCGCTTCGACGGGTCTCTCACCGGCGAGGCTCACGCTCCACGTGACCTGCGACTGTATGGCTTGGAGGTTGAGCATCGTGTTTTGGACCCGCGACGCCAGCACCACCGGAACCGACGCGTCGAACCGACGGATTCCCTTGACAACCTCGACGCCGTCGAACGCCGGCGGGGCGTGAAGGCAGATGACCAGATGGACCGGTCCCTCGGCTAACCGCTCGAACAACTCCCGACTCGATTCCACGAACGCCACGTCCACGTCGCGCGTTGCTGCCGCCGGCTCCGCGGGTTGCGGGCCGTAGGCGAGGATGCGCGGTGTCGCCGCTATGCTAGTCTCGGACACGCGTCCGACTGTTCGCCGAGGGAGTATTTGACACTTTCTCCGACCCGAATCGACGTCAGAAGGCGTCAGCGGTCGTGTGCGGCGGCAGAATGTCGGGACGGCGGTAGGGCCGCCCGCGCGGCCGGGTCAGAACAGCGTGTCGAGGCGGTCGTCGACGACGGCCTCCGAGTCGTCCTCGCTGTCAGCGCCCGCATCGTTAGCCTCGCGGTCGCGGCGGTCCCGTTCGGCCTCGACGGCGGTCGACCGAACTTCGGCCACGCGGTCGCTCCGCGACACGTCGCCGAGGAGGACGAGCACGCCGACGTGGTCCGACTCCGGAAGCGGGTAGTCGCCGCCGCGGACCTCCATGCTCGCGGTCTGTTCTTCGACCCACGTCCGACTTCGCTCGATGGCCTTCCGGTTGAGCCACTCGGGCGGGCCGCTGACGACGACCAGCCCGCGGGAGGCGGAGTCCACGTCGCACGGGAGGGTGAGCCGCCCGAGCACCGCCTTCCGCGTCTGCGTCGTGATGCGGTTGATAGAGTCGAGTTCGTCCACCGACGACGACCCGCCGCCCAAGAGCCCCTTGATGCTGAACCCGCCGTCGTCGTCGCTCTCGGGGAGTTCGCTCGCCGCGTAGCCGATAGTCGAGATGCCGCCGCCGCGGAGGGTGTTGATTATCTCCGAGGAGTCGACGACGCTCTCGCCGACCGTCCCCGACTCGCTCACCTCGCCCGAGGCGAAGAGGATGCCGAGGCGGCGAACGAGTTCCTCGTTCATCGAGTCGTGGGCCGCCGCGACGTCCTCGCCGGTGTGCGCCCACGCCCCGTTGTCGAACGCGAACACGTGGTCCGTCACGTCGACGAACGTCTTGAGCGACCGCGCGGCGTTGCGCGAGTAGAGCGCGCCCTCGTCTGCGGCGGGGAGGATGCCGACGCCGTAGATGGGCTGTTCGTAGATGCGCTGGAGGTGCTTTGCGAGCACGGGGGCCGCGCCGCTCCCCGTGCCGCCGCCGAGTCCGGCGAAGATGAGAAACGCGTCGGCCGTGGAGGTCGGCGACCCGTCGGTGCCGCGCAGGAGCTGTTGGCTGTCGCGCTCGGCGAGTTCGGCGGCGAGTTCGTTGTCCGCGCCGACGCCGTGACCGCTCACCTCGTCCGCGCCGAAGAGGATGCGGTTCTCCTCGGGGACGAGATCGAGACCGCGGAGGTCCGTCGACGCGGTGTTGTACGCGACCGCGTCGACGACGTAATCGGCGTTCGTGCGCTGTTCGTACCGAAGGAGGGCGTCGAGGACGTTCCCACCCGCTTGTCCCACTCCGAAGCAAAGGACCTTCATCGTCTCTCTGTGGCACGCCATCGGTGGTGAATCTTCTGTTAGCGGACTGTCAGACTCGCGTCTCCGGCGCGCGTCGTCGCCGACGGGGTAGTTCTATACGAACCGGGTGAGAATCATCGGCAAACTGCATGACCTGTCCGCGGTGTTCACAGCCACTCTCGACGCTTTCGTTCGACGGTCGCGCGGCGCGCTACTGCGAGCGCTGCGGCTTCGTCGGCGTCGAGACGGTCCACGAGCGCGACGCGCCGAGCCGAGAGTCGTGGGACGACGCGATCGCCCGCTTCCACGAGCGGGCGGTCCGCGAGGCGCGCGAGCGGGAGGAGGCCGCGGGCAGTACTGGCGGAGCCGACAGCGGCGAATCAACCGACGGCGACACGACTGAAGACGTGGCTGATGTCGGTGACGACGAGGCGGACGACGAAGCCACCGACCGCGAGCCCACCGACTCGCAACTGAGAAACGGGGAGGACGGCGACCACGCGGGCGGCGAGTGACGCGTTCGCTCGCGCGCTCTCGGCGGCGCGTCGACCTCGGTCGTAAGGTACTGTCCGGTCGGGTGCGTCAGTTCGGGTCGGCGCTCAGTTCGATTCCGGCGCGGCTTCCGCTTCGGGTTCCGGTTCGGGTTCGGAGGCGCTCCCGTCGGACTCCTCTTCGGAGCGCGCGGCGACGAGCGACCCGCGGGCGACGCTGTACAGGGGCCGGTCGATGCTCCGGACCTCGTTGACGGAGAACGGAATCGTCGAGTCTTCGAGGTGGTGTTCGAACAGCTCCTCGAAGCCGTCGGGGCTGGAGGTGCCGCCGGTGACGACGACGGGCACGTCGAGGCCTTCCTCGATGTCTTCCTCGTCGACCTCGCGCTCGATGTTCTCGATGACGTAGTCGAGGAGGTTCTCGTAGTAAATCGAGAGCGCGCCCTCGACGCCGCCGACGTCCGTGCGGAAGTCGAGCTGGAAGTCGTCTTCCTTGATGGACGTGACCTTGTCGACGGCCGTCCCGGTGGCCTGGGCGGTCTGCTGGTCGATCCAGTCGCCGCCGCGGGCGATGGAGAACTGCATGACCGGCACCGCGTAGTACGCCAGACAGATGTTCGTCATGCCCGCGCCGAACGAGACACCGAGGCCGGTGAAGTTGTTGTCGGCGAGTTCGCTGTAGATGACCGCCATCCCCTCGTTGATGGGTTCGGGGTCGTAGCCCATGTCGCCGAGCATCGATTCGAGCGTCTTGTCGTGATACAGCGTCGAGAGGTCGGAGTCGATGGGGTCCGCCGGACTCGAATAGAACAGGCGCTCGTTCGGCCGGGAGGGCGAGCCGACGACCTGTTCGATGATGAGCTTGATCATCGGAATCGCGGAGGACTCCTCGCTGGAGAGGATGCCGTGTTGCATCGGCCGGCGCGTCTCCTTGCCGAAGATGTTCGCGAAGTTGAGCGCGTCGTCGCCGACGACGTACACCTTGTCGTCCTTGCGGATGTGGAGCACGTCGCTCCGCGAGAGCATCTGCTCCGCCATGTCGCTGTAGTCGATTTCGACGAACGAGTTTCGCTGCTGGACAAATACGGTCTCACTTCCATCCTGACTCGCGGACAGGATGTTCATGGTACCTACGTCAAGGCCTTTCGCCATACCTCACGCGTCGCAGGGCTGTCGCATAAATCTGTATGCGCTTTTGACATTCACTTCCGCCGATGAATCCAACGCCGAACCGATACCCCGGCGTCCCGCAACGACTCAGGAGAACAGTCCGCGAATCCGGTCGACCACTCCCTCGGAGTCCTCGCGTTCGGCCTCCGCCTGCTGTTGCTTCCGAAGTTCGGCCAGCGCGGCGGCTTGGTCGTCCGTGCTGTCGCCGACCGCCGTGTCCTTCTTCCCGCCGCGGAGCCCCTGCAGTCCGGCGACCGCGTCGTCGACGCCCCCGCCGCGCGTCTCGGTCACCTTGGCGTTCTCGAAGCTCGCGCGGTCCACGTCGTCGACGGCGGAGGTGTCGAGCTTCAGGCGGGTGGTCTCGGTCTTGCGGACGCCGCCCCACGACAGTTCGGTGTTCGACAGCGCCTCGTCCATGTCGCGGCGGACCTGCGCGGAGACGGCTTCCTCGTCTTCCTCGTCGGTCGCGTCGGCCGCCGCGTCGCTCCCGGTCGCGGCGGGGCCGCTCGTCCTCGCGCGGGCGAGTTGGAAGCCGACGAGCGACGTGCCGCTGGCGGCGACGACCGCCACCGCGCCGAGCGAGTAGATGCCGACGATGCGGCCGCTCTGGTCGGCGCTCGCGGAGACGTTCCAGTTGTGGGGGTACGCGCCGACGAACTGGACGACGGCGACCGCACAGACGAGGAGTCCAGCGCCCGCGAGGACCGTCGGGAACCGGTACTGGGAGGGAAGCAGGACCACGACGGAGACGAGGAGGAGGGGAATCCCGAGCGCGCCGGTGACGCCCGCGACCTCGCGGAGTTCGTACTTGAAGATGTTCTCGGGCGGGATGCCGCCGCTCCACACCACCGCCGCGAGCGCGACGGCGAGCAGTCCGATAGCCGTAAAGAACAGCGCGAAGCCCGCGTAGACGGTCGTCTCGTCGGGGTCGGCGTCGACGTACCGCCGATAGAGGGCGATGAGGGTGTTCTGCCCGTCACTCGACATACCTCAGACCATTCCCCCGCGCGACATATAATGTTCGCCGGGTTCGGGGTTCGTACCGCCGCCCGCGCCGACCCACTCGCGACCTCACGACCCACCGCCGTCCCGTTACTGCCCGCCGGTGGGTTCGACGGACATGTCGTAGGCCGCGACCGTGTCGCCGAGGGTCGCCTCGGTGAGCGTGGGGTCCGCGTCGAACCGGGCGCTGGTGAACCGGGCGGGGCCGTGGACGACGGTGTCACCGAAGGCCGCGGCGTCCGTCACGTGCGTGTACGCGAAGTCCAGTCGCCCCTCGATTTCCACTCCGAAGACGAGCGTCTCGACGGTGCAGTCGGAGAAGTCAACGTCGCGCTCGACGCGGACGCCCGAACAGAACAGCTCGTCGCCGAAGCGCGCGTGGTCGCAGACGACACTCCCGCCGACCGTGGTTTCGACCACGCGCACCGGCGAGTCGGCCGAACAGACCGCGTCGGAGAAGTCGAAGCCGCCGGCGACGGTCGCGCGGACGAACGACGCCGGTCCCGACTCGAACCGCGCGCTCCGGAAGCGGAGCGCCCGGCCCTCGACGGTCGCGTTGTCGAAGGAGACCGGGCCGCCGAACGCGCTGTGCGTGAAGTCGACGGAGCCGTCGCGGGCGGTGAGTCCCGTGCAGTCGACCGGACCGACGAAGGCCGCGGTCGTCGCGTCGATGCCGCCGTCCACGGTGAGTCGGGGCGCGTCGAGTTCGCCGTCGACCGTCAGGTGTTCGAGCGAGAGGCCGTCCTCGACGGTCGCCGACGCGGCGACGAGGTCTCCGTGGACGCGACAGTGCGCGAGCGAGAGCCGACGGTCGCACGCGACGTTCCCGAGGTCGAGGCGGCCGCCCAGTCGGGTGTGCGAAAGCCACGCCGGCCCGCAGAAACGAGCCTTCGCGAGCGACACGCCGTCATCGACGACGCCCTTCCTGAACGTTGCTCCGCCTTCGAAACGCGCCTCGGTCGCCACGACGGACCCCGCGCTGAAGCCGGTCGCGTCGAGTCGCCCGCCGAAGCGCGCCCCGCAGAGCACCCAGCGGCCGCCGACCTGCAGGCTGCGACAGGTGACCGTCGCGGGCGCGTCGAGTCGTTGCAGACACACCGTGCCGCCGACCGAGACGCGATCGAGTCGGAGCGCGCCGGTGAGCGTCGCGTCGCGCAGGTCGATGTCTTCTTTCACCATCGCGCCGCGGAAGTCGAGCGTCGCGTCGGACGCGAACGTCACCCCCGCGAGGTCGATGCGCTCGAACGTCCCGCCCACGAACGCCGACGGTCGCTCGGGGTCGGCAATCGCCTCGCGCAGCGCCTCGGTGACGGCCGCGGACCGCGTTTCGTCGACGGGGCGGTGAAACAGACAGCGGTCGGCCGCGCCGCTCGCGGGGTGCGGACACCGCCACACCGATGGCGATTCGTCGGCACCCGTCGCGTCGGCGGCGTCGAAGACGTGCCTATACGTACAGCGAGCGGTGCGTTCCACGTCGCTCGACCGTTCGTCGTTATCACGTAAATAGATTGTCACGAAATCGCGAACGGACGAGCTCGACCTTGTCGCGGTCGTTACGGTCCTCTCTGCTGTCGTCGCGGTCGTCGTAGTCGTCGCTGTCGTCGACTAAGAGAACTACTGTTCGACGAACGGCGCGCCGGCTTCCGCGTCGCCGACGACGGCCGAGAACGTCGCCGCGAACTCGAAGTCGCGGACGGGAAGCGTGACCAGCCGAACCGTCTCGCCGGTGCTGTCGTGGAAGCCGACGACGGTCCGGTCCGATTCGAGCTCGACCGAACAGCCGGCGAAGATGGCGCGGTTGAGCTGTATCGTCCGCACTTCGCGCACTTCGTCGGGGTCCGCGTGCTCGCCGTCGTGTCGAATCTGGACGAGGCGCGTCTCGGTCAGAAGCACCGTCATTCCCTCGTAGTGGCTGACCGACCGGAGCGTCTCGTGCTCACCGACGAACTGATGAATCGACTCGTAGAGGCTCATACACCGCCTACTCGACCGACTCGTATCAACTTATCTACAACAGTCACATCCGACGGTTCGCGCCGTCGGCGCGGGTTGCGAGGCTCACAACCCGCGACTCGAACGGCCGGACACCGGCCACCTGTCAGAGGCAAGCAGGCGGGCCGGGTCGCCGTGACTGGGCAATCGTGCTGTCCACATCCTGACCAACACGACCGCCCGCTATACGGTCGTCGTGCAGAGTATATCAACATATGTGCTCGTTGGCGGTGCGGCGACCGGGAACGGCGGTCCCCCGGTCAGTCGGCCGCCTCGATGCCGGGGTCGCCCGTCAGGACGATGATGTCGGCCATCCCCCGGACGGACCGGAACGGAATCCTCACTCCCCGCGGACCGACTTCGACCCCCTCGGGAGGGTCTTCGACGGAGACGAGAAGCGCGGTCACGCGGTCGGCGTCGAGGTCGACACAGAGGTCGACGGCCTCGCCCAACCGGTTCCCCGAGGCGGTGTACACGGGGCGGCCTTCGATGCTCGGAATCGGTTCGATGCCCGTCGGTGACTGGGGGACCATACCTACGCCATCGAACGTGTCAATGAAAAATACCTCGGTCAGTACGGACCGTCTTGGCCCCGTCGTCCCGACTCCCGCGGCGTTCGGGTCCCGAACGCGGACTCGAAAACCCGCTGTTTGCGCGGTCTTCGACACTCACTCGGCGACGTTCGACCGGCCCACGGCACTCCGGTTTCGGCGGTGTATCGTCGTGAAGGAAGGACGGATGCTGGCGCTCGTGACAGCCTGAGCGGCTGATATGCCGCTGCTCCGATACGTATTTAGGCACGCCTAATAGATATCTATCTGGTCAGGATAGCTGAGCCTCGGTGTTCCTTCCACAGACCCACCACCACTACTGAGGCCTCTGGCCACCTTCTTCGCCCCGGACTCGACCGTGAGCACGCGCTTTGCCCCCGTGAGTTCGATGCGCAGCGTCGTCGCCGAGCGACCGCTGTCGTTCCGGCGCGACGAAACGCGGCCTTCACGTTTATGTAGGCGAGCCAACTGGTTCGCGTATGGTGAACAATCCGGTGCGGGCGTACGGGGCGCTGGTCGTCGTCGTCGCGGCGGCGGTCAGCGGTGCCGTCATCCTCTCGGGGTTCGTCGCTATCGACTTCGTGCTCGACGCGGTCACCGTCTGGGGCTACATGGCCGCGGTCGGCGTGATGGTCGTCTGCGCGGTCGTCAGTTGGCTGACCGACCTTCCCGGTATCCTGTCGAGCGAGTTCGGTAGCGGCGGTCGGTGAGACGACGCGGGAGCGACCGCTCCCGCGTCGTCAGTTGAAAAAAGAAACGCCGTCGGGCCGTTCCCCCGCGAGGTGGGTTCAGTCCCGAATCTCGACGAACAACCGCTGTACGTCGACGATGTTGACCTCGCCGTTACCGGAGAAGTCGAACTCGTCGGCGTTGTCGGTGATTGCCGGACTGTTCCGGTTCGCGAACATGGCCTGCACGTCGGAGACGGTCACGTTTCCGTCGCCGTTGATGTCCTCGAACGTTCCGTCGCCGTCCGGGTCGGTCGGCGCGGCGTCAGATACGCCGACGGGTTCGAGGTCCACCGCCGTGAGGGTCGCGCCGCTCTCGGAGCCGATGTCGTACTCGGTTCCGGGCTCGCTTCCCAGCACCGTCTCCGACACCGCGAGTTCGGTGGTTCCGGCGGACGTGAGCGTGACGTTCACGCGGGCGAAGGTGACGGTCCCGTTCTGCGCCGTGTCCATGCCGAACGCGTCGACCGCGACCGAGTCGTTCTCCGCGCCGTAGGTCACATTCGCCGTGTGCGGCGAACCGAGGACGGTCACGTCGGTAATCGTTCCCGCCGTGCCGTTCGTCAGGTTGAGCGTCGTTTCGAACGCGCCGACGCCCTCGGTCACGTTCGTCGCGACGAGTTCGACGGTCACCGTCTCGTTCACGCTCGCGGTCGTCGGCGTCGCGAGCGCGCGGACGTCGACCGCGTCCGGCGTCGTGTCGGTCTCGTCGTCGCCCAACTGGACAGTCACGGTCCGGTCGTCGGCGAGCGCGAGCGTCTCGGTCGTCTCGACGCCTTCGAGGTCGGTCGCGTTCGGCGGCGCTTCGACGGTCAGCCGGAGGTCGCCGGCGAGTTCGACGCCGGGACGCCCCGTCGCGTCGAGCACCATCGTCCCGTTCGGAAGCGTGCTTCCGGAGACGAAGCCGACCGAACCGTTGTTGCGGTGGTCGACCGTCACGCGCGCGTTCTCGACCGGGTCGCCGCCGGCATCGACGACGGAGACGTTGAGGAGATGCCCCTCGGGAAGCGCGACCGTTCCGACGTCGCTCGGGGCGGTCCCGACGGAAATCGACGTCGCCGCGTAGACGTCCGGGACGGCGTCACGCGGGAAGCTCGTGCCCGCTTCGGCGTACCGTTCCTGGCGGAACTTCACGTTGTACGTCCCGTTTTTCGCGACGGCCACGCCGAACGAACCGTCGTCCGCCGTGCGAGCGAAGCCGCCGCCGGACGTCCCGTTCGTATCGCCGAGGACGACCGCGGTCCGGTTGTCCGCCGGTTCGTCGTCCGGCCGGACGAACTGGCCGGTGACGTTCACCCGGTCAGTCAGTCGGAGCGTGAGGTTCGTGTCCGACGTGACGTTCAGTCGCGTCCCGACGAAGGTCTTGTTCGGGCCGTACACTTGGACCTGGACGTTCCCGCCGTAATCGTTGGGAACCGCGTTCGGTCCGGCGACTTCGATACCCTTCGTCTGGCCGAAGATGAACTGACCGCTGTTGTCGGTCTCCCCGCTGACGGAGTCGAACACGCGGTTTCCGCCGTAGGCGACGACGACCGTCGCGTCGTCGGCCGGCTCGCCCTGCCGGTCGAGCACCGTCACGTTGAGCCGACTGGCGCTCGGTAGCTCGTCGCTCCCGAGATGCGTCGAACTGTCGGCGTAGACGCGGTGGAGCGGGAAGATGTCCGGAACTCCGTCGACTTGGCTACTCGGCTGGACGAAGGAGACCTGATACGCCCCGCTGGCGGCCGTCAGGTCGTATTCGCCGCTCGCCCCGAGCGACGACACGTCGCCGTCGGGTGCGCCGAGTCGGGTGTTGAGCGCGACTTCGCCGGGCGGGACGGTCCCGTCGGCGGCCTCAACGAACCCCGTCAGGTTCGATTCCGAGGCTCCCGTCTCGTTCGCGGCGAGCGTGAACGAGAGTTCCGTGTCGTTCGTCACGGTGACGCGCTGTCGCTGGATCGTCTCCTCGTACGTGTCGGTCCCCGCCGGCGGCGCGACCTCCACGGTCACGTTGCCGGTGAGTTCCACCCCGGGCCGGGACACCTCGCTAATCGTGAGCAGTCCGTTCGCGTTCGTCCGGGCTCCGTACGCCGCCTTCGCCGAGCCGTTCGCGTGTGTGACTCGGAGGCGCGCGCCTTCGACCGCAGTCCCGTTCTCGGCCGTCACGGAGACGTTGAGGACGTGTCCCTCGGGAATCTCCGCATCGACGGTCGTCGTCTGCGACGTGTTGATTCGGTCGACCGCGTAGATGTCCGCGACGCCGTCGCGCGGCCACGATTCGTCACCGAGCGCGGCCTCGCTCCCGTTGAACTGGTAGAAGGCGACGTGGTACTCGGTGTTTTGCAACACCGACTGGTCGAACTCGGCGATGTCCTGCGTCGTGTTGTAGAACCCGGAGCCGTTCGTCGTCGCGGCGGCCGACGGAACGTCGAGCGACCCGTCGAAGAACGCGACCGTGTCGTCGACAAGCGGCGTCCCGTCGGTCGTCGTGATGCGACCGGAGACGGACGTGGTCTCACGGACCGGTTCCGCGTCCTGATTGACGTCGATGTAGCCCTCGTCAGACGAGAGTCGACCGTCCGCGGTGACGGTCTGGACCATCGCGGAGTAGCTGTCGGCCTCGGTCGTCGCCGGAATCCTGACCGTCGCGTTCTCGCCCGGCTCGAACGTCCGGGTCGTGAGCACGCGGTCTTCAGCGTCGCTGTCCCACGAGTAGACGGTGAGCACACCGCCTTCGACCGTCTCGTCGGGAACGTCGTAGTTGACTGTCACCGTCTCGCCGGGTGCGACTTCGGTGTAACCGTTCCCGCGGTCCCCAACGCGGACGTTCACGTCGTACTGGCTCAGCGACGGTGACGTCCAGTAGTTGAAGTCCCGAGTCCGACTGTCGGCCGCGAGCGCGACCGAGAGCTGCGCGTCCGCGGGCACGTCGTAGGTGAACGACGCCTGCCCGCTCGCGTTCGTCGTCACCAGTCCGGTCGCGAACACGCCGGCTCGCAAGCCGTTGCGCGCACCGATGTACGCGACGGGCGCGTTCGAGACGGGTGAACCGTCCGCGTCGGTGAACGATATCGACCCGTTCGCCGATTCGCCGGGCACCGTCCCGTACTCCCCGTCGAGGTCGGTTCGACCCTGCGTGATGTCGGTGTAGCCGTAGCCGACGACCGTGCTGTCGTTGACGGTCGTCGTCGCCCGAATCTGGATGTTTCTGTCGTGGTAGTCAGCGAGCGAACGCGGCAGGTCGAACGTCGCCGTCGCCGCGCCGCTCGCGTTCGTCGTGACCGTCTGGTAATCGACGACCGTCCCGTCGACTCCCGAGAGCACGCGAACGTCCGTATCGCTCACCAGCGTGTCGTTTCGCTCGACCGAGACGGTCGCCGTCACGGTCCCGTTCGGACCGACCTCGCGGGCGGCCGGTTCGACCATCACCTCAGCCACCGGCCCGTCAGTCTCCGGCTCGTCTGTCACCGGGTCGTCGTCCACGGTCGTTCGGTTTTCGACTTCGAGCTCGGCGTCCTCAGCGATTCGAACGCCGTTCGCGTGGAGCGTGACGTCGTAGTGGACGCGGTACTCCGTCTGGTTCGCCGGCACGTCCCACGACGTCACGAACTGGCCGCTCGCGGTCGTCGTGAGCGTCTGCGTCTCGACGACTGCGTCGCTCTCGTTTTCGACGCGAAGCGTCAGCTCCTCGTCCGCCAGCGGCTCGCCCGTCTCGGTGAGAACCGTTCCGGAAATCGACGCGCGCTCGCCCGGTCGAAGCTCCCACCAGTTCGGGATGTTGACGGTGCTGATGTACTCCGCCGAATCGATGGTCGCGCGCTCGGTGTCGCCGTTCGGCCCGGTCGCGCGAACGACGTAGGGCCCCGTCTGCGTCGTCGTGAGCGTGACCCGAGCGAAACTGTCCGCCCCCGTCGTCACGTTCCGCTCAGTTACGCTTCCGTTCGGTGCCCGAATCTCGACGTGAACCGGGTCACCGGTCGTGGGTTCCCCGTCCACGCTCGTGTGGACGGCGACGCCCACGGTGCTGTTCCGCGGTGTCGTCTGCCGGTAGTACTGCGGAACGAGCTGGGCTCGCGCGCCAGCGGTAAAGCTCGCGTAGCCGGAGTAGCCGCTCGCCTCCGACGAGACGTACACTCGGTAGTCGCCGTCATCGCGGCCGGCGAGGTCGTAGTCGACGACCGCCGTCCCGTTCTCGCCGGTCGTCGCGTTGAACGTGTCCACCCCGTTCGGCGTCTCGATTTCGACGGTGACCGACGTGTTCGCCGGCGCGTACTCGTCGGTCGTCGTGTTCACCGCGCTCACGCGGATGTCGACGGTTCCGTCGCTGTCGTACGAGGGTTCGCCGTACTCGTAGGCGACGCTCGCCGCCACGTCGATTTCCGGCTCCGCGTTTTGACTGAACGAACTGAGGAGTTCGTCGGACGACTCGGTGTCGCTCGCCGTGACCGTCGAATCGTCCGTGAGTTCGACCCGTTCAGTCTGCTTTTCGATGCCGCCGTCGGTCCGTGCGTAGGTGACGACGAGATACTCCCCCCGCGGGAGCGACGACGTGTCCACGTCACCTCCTTCGAAGTGGTAGTCCGCGCCCGACCCCGTGTCGATGAACACCACCTCGAGAACCCCGCTTTCGTTTACTGGTTGTACTTCTGTGTCCGGTGGCTGCTGAATCTCCTCTGCCGCACTAACCCCAACCAATGCGACCGAGCAGACGAACAGCACTGCCCCTAGTGTAACTGCTATCCGTGCTCGCATCAGTCGCAAGTGTTTATTGAAATAGTATAATTGTACCGTACGCTGGAAACAATTGACTGGGCCGCGACGTCGGTGAGTCTCGCGACTCCCGACCGAACCACCGCGAGAACGCCTTCGGGACCTCACAAGCGCAGAATGGATGGATATAATAACTCTAACTTTGTTACACCAGCTGTGAGCATGGCTTCCAATCCTGTCTCTCGGCGACTCGTCGATGGAGACCGTCCTCTCGACTGTCACTCGGAGAAACAATTATTGGCTGTTACATGGACTTCCAACCGAATGAGTGCCTTCAGTACTCCGTGAACGTGCGGATTCGTAGGTGCTGACAAGGAACGTTCCATACAACATGGTGGCTACACACTACGAAGTGGGTGAAACAGTACCAGTAGACATCTGCTCGGTCCCCGCCGAGGAGGAAGAAATCACGTTCGCCGTCCCCGTCGACGTCTACGACGGGTACGGGAGCGCCAAGCACGTCTATCCGACAGAGCAAGTCGAACGCATCTGGGACCTGTTCGTCACGAACGGTGAAACCGACGAGGTGGTGGTCGCAGACGAAGTTCGGCTCTACACGATTCCACACGACGCGCTCCGCTGAGCGGGTCGTGGTCGCACGCTCGTTCGCCGCCGCGTCGTGCTCGACCCGCGAGCGCGAGCCACATTCGACGGCCGAACACAGGGTCGAAGTATCCGAGAGCTGACGATGGACCGAACGGTCCGAAACCCGCAGACGTACCATCGGTTCGACCAGACAAACCAGCGACAGCTATGCGCGCCCACGCGACGACGAACGTATCGAGTCGGACTGGTCGTGGAGGCGGCCGACACCGAGCAGTTCGCGTACAGGCGACTCGCACGGCGCGCCAAGTGATCGTAGACAGAACTCGGGGACTGTGCTCCGATTGTGGCGCGGCGAGCCGACAGTCGGGAACAAACCCAAATCAAACGTATCAATTCATCAGTTAGTCCTGCGAGTTGAGTAATCATTATCACGGTGCTCGTTGGACATATGGCTGAAACTTGAGCAGTACGACTCCGGAGTATGGGTAGGGAGCGGTACTGCTTACAGTAATGAAAAATTGTGTGGGTTGTCAACGCATGGCCAAAGAGAGATACGATGCAGGGGAAACCGTTCCGTCGACCATCTGTACAGTCACCGACGACGACGAGGGGCTGACGTTCGGGGCGACAGTCGACGTCGACGAGGGAGAGATTGCGTTCGCCGTTCCGGTCGAGGTTTACCACGGCTACGGGAGCGCGAAGCACATCTATCCGCTCGAACAGGTCGAAGACGTCTCGGACCTGTTCGCGACGAAGAGCCACTTCGAGGAGGTGTCCATCGCGGAGAGCGTGCAGTTGTACACGATGCCGCACGAGTCGCTCCGCTGACTGCGCGGCGCGCGAGTCGGCTCCCGCGCCGATTGTGGCCCGCCTCGTTCGGACCCGTTCGCTCACCTCCTCGGCGCGATATTCCGGTACTGAGTCACCGAGTTTCACATGATTATTTCTGGGTGTGTCTCTGTCGGAGCGAAGAGTCTACTTACCTGACCGTACCCATCACGAGCAATGACGCTCGAAGACGACGCCCGGGACTACCATCGACGGCCGCCCGCGGGGAAAGTGGAGATAGCGACGACGAAGCCGACGAACACACAGCGCGACCTGAGCCTGGCGTACTCGCCCGGCGTGGCCGCGCCGTGTCTCGATATCGCCGACGACGAGACGGCGGCCTACGAGTACACGGCGAAGGGCAACCTCGTCGGCGTCGTCTCGAACGGCTCCGCGGTGCTCGGCCTCGGCGATATCGGCGCGCAGGCGTCGAAGCCGGTGATGGAGGGCAAGGGCGTGCTGTTCAAGCGCTTCGCCGACATCGACGTGTTCGACGTCGAGTTCGACCACGACGACCCCCAAGCGTTCGTGGAGTCGGTCGCCGCGATGGAGCCGACGTTCGGCGGCATCAACTTAGAGGACATCCGCGCGCCCGAGTGCTTCGAAATCGAGGAGTCCCTGCGCGAGCGGATGGACATCCCCGTGTTCCACGACGACCAGCACGGCACGGCCATCATCTCCGGGGCGGCGCTTTTGAACGCCGCCGACATCGCCGACAAGGAACTGTCGTCGCTGAACGTCACCTTCTCGGGAGCGGGCGCGGCCGCGACCGCGACGGCGCGGTTCTACGTCTCGCTCGGCATCCCCCACGAGAACATCACGCTGTGCGACATCGACGGCGTCCTCTCGGAGTCGCGGGCCGAGGCTGGCGAACTCGACGAGTACGCCGAGCCGTTCGCCCGCGGCGTCGACGACGGCGACCTCGAAGACGCAATCGAGGGCGCGGACGTGCTCGTCGGCCTCTCGGTCGGCGATATCGTCAGTCAGGAGATGGTGCGGTCGATGGCCGACAACCCCATCATCTTCGCGATGGCGAACCCCGACCCGGAGATTTCCTACGAGGACGCGAAAGAGGCCCGCGAGGACACCGTTATCATGGCGACCGGACGGTCGGACTACCCGAACCAAGTCAACAACGTCCTCGGGTTCCCGTTCATCTTCCGCGGCGCGCTCGACGTTCGCGCGACCGAAATCAACGAGGAGATGAAGCGCGCGGCCGCGGAAGCGCTGGCGAACCTCGCCCGACAGGACGTGCCCGACGCGGTCGTCAAGGCCTACGGCGACGGCCCGCTCCAGTTCGGCCCCGACTACCTCATCCCCAAGCCGCTCGACCAGCGCGTCCTCTACGAGGTGACGCCCGCCGTCGCCGAGGCGGCCATGGAGAGCGGCGCGGCCCGCCGCGAGCGCGACCTCGACGACTACCGCGAGGAGTTGGAAGCCCGCCTCGGGAAGTCCCGCGAGATGATGCGCGTCGTCCTCAACAAGGCGGCGTCGAACCCCAAGCGCGTCGTCCTCGCCGAAGGGGAAGACGAGAAGATGATTCGCGCCGCGAGCCAGTTGGTCGAAGAGGGCATCGCCGAACCCATCCTCGTCGGCCGGACGAAAGAGATTCTCCGGACCGCCGAGGACCTCGGCCTCGACTTCGACCCGACTATCGCCGACCCCGAAAGCGGCCAGTGGAACCACTACGTGGACCACCTCTACGAGCGCCGCCAGCGCAAGGGCCTCACCCGGACGGAGGCGGCCGAACTCGTGCGGAGCGACTCGAACTACTTCGCCAGCGTCATGGTCGCTATGGACGACGCGGACGCGATGCTGACCGGGTTGACCCACCACTACCCCTCGGCGCTCCGCCCGCCGCTGCAGATTATCGGCACGGCCGACGACGCCGACTACGCCGCCGGCGTCTACATGCTGACGTTCCGGAACCGCGTCATCTTCTGTGCCGACGCGACGGTCAACCTCGACCCCGACGAGAACGTGCTCGCCGAGGTGACGAAACACACCGCCGAACTCGCCCGGCGCTTCAACGTCGACCCGCGCGCGGCGCTGCTTTCGTACTCCGACTTCGGGAGCGTCACGAACGAGGGGACGCGCAAGCCTCGCGACGCGGTCGAACAACTGCACGCCGACCCCGACGTTGACTTCCCGGTCGACGGCGAGATGCAGGCCGACACCGCCCTCGTCGAGGAGATGCTGACCGACACCTACGACTTCGCGGACCTCGACGACCCCGCGAACGTCCTCGTCTTCCCGAACCTCGAAGCGGGTAACATCGGCTACAAACTGCTCCAGCGCCTCGGCGGCGCGGAGGCCATCGGCCCGATGCTCGTCGGCATGGACAAACCCGTCCACGTCCTCCAGCGCGGCGACGAAGTGAAAGACATCGTAAACTTGGCCGGTGTCGCCGTGGTGGACGCCCAAGAGGAGTAACGAACCCCCAGTAGCGGCGGGCCGCCTCGGTTGGCCGCGGGGGTCTCCCCGTCGTGTCAGCACGAGAAATTAAATACGTTCGGCCGAGTCAGGAAGTATGGTCGAGTTGGGTACACACACGTCGGCGTCGGAGCGCCGGTTCGCACTCGGGTGGGTCGGGATGGCCATCGTGATGTCGCTCGCGGTGGCGGCCATCGACTTCCTCGAACTGCCGTTGCAGACGGTGTACGTGTTCGCGGCGGGCGTGACGCTTCGGGAAGCTATCGGGTTGGCGGTCTGGGCGCTTCGGCGCTGACGGCGGGGACGCGGTCGACTTCTCACCTCGCGGCGACCACCCTCGTCGCTTTTGTGAGTTCGCTGAGAATATCGAACCATGTTCGACCGACTCCTCTTGCCGACCGACGGGAGCGAGGGCGCGGACGCCGTCCTCGACCACGTCGTCGACATGGCCGCTGCCCACGACGCGACCCTCCACCTGCTGCACGTCGCCCCGCCGGAGCCCGAGCGCCGCCCGAACCTGCGCGACGAGGGCGACGACCGCGACGGCGACGACCCCGCCGAGCCCCGCCGAACCGACGGTGAGCGATTCGTGAGCGACGCCGCGGCCCGCGCGTCGCAGTCCGACGTGGCGGTCGTGACGAACATCGAGCGCGGCGAACCGTACCGGGTCATCACCGAGTACGCGAACGCGCGGGACGCCGACCTCGTCGTCATGCCGACCCACGGGCGGACGGGGCTGAGCCGACTCCTCCTCGGAAGTACGACGGAGCGCGTCGTCCGGCAGTCGGACGTGCCCGTGCTCACCGTCCGGCCGGACGCGGCGACCGACCTCGCGTACCCCTACGCCGACGTGCTGACGCCCACCGACGGGAGCGCCTGCGCGACTGCGGCGGTCACGTTCGGCAGCGAGTTGGCGGCCGCGACCGACGCCGCGCTTCACGCGATTTCGGTCGTCAACGTCGCGGCCTTCGGCGCGGACATCCGCGGCCCGCTTCTCATCGACGAACTCGAAGAGCGGGCGAGCGACGCGGTCGAAGCGGCGGGCGACGTGGCGGCCGCCGCGGGCGTCGAGACGGTCCGCGAGTCCGTCGGCCGCGACGTGTCGATTCACCACGGCATCCTCGCGTACATCGACGAACACGACGTGGACCTCGTGGTGATGGGCACTCACGGCCACACCGGCTTCGACCGCTACATGCTCGGGAGCGTCGCCGAGAAACTGGTTCGCACCTCGCCGGTGCCGGTGATGACGGTCAGAGAGCCGCGAGACGAGTAGGTCGGCGGCGCAAGTGTCGGCCAACGGGGGCGGCGGCCGCCGCCCGTCAGTTTCGGATGAGGTTCGTGACACCCGCGGTCTCGGCGATAATCCACCCGACGAAGACGAGGTAGGCCGCGCCGAGCGCGTAGCACTCCAGCCGCGAGAGCGACAGGTCCGTCCGGAGCAAGCCGAACAGCAAGACGGTCGCGAGCGTCAACACGCCCAGCATGGGGACGGCGACGGCGAAGTCGACCGGGACGCTCCCGACGATGAGGACGCCCACGGGGATGGCGACGAGCAGGTCGAACGTGTTCGACCCGAGGACGTTGCCGAGGCTCGTCGCACTGTTGCCGTCGGCGGCCGAGCGGACGCTGACGAGCGTGTCAGGAAGGCTCGTCGCGGCGGCGACGACGGTGACGCCGGCGAGGAACGTCGGAACGCCGAAGGTCGCGCTGAGCGACTCGACGCTCCCGACCAGTTGGTGGACGCCGACGAGGATGACGAGGAGGCCGCCGAGGAGGCGCGCCCACTCGCGGCCGATGCCGTCGCCGACGCCCGCGTCCTCGCTTTCGTACTCCGAGACGTCCTGCCATTGGATGAATAGGTAGAGACCGTAGAGGAGGAGTGGAATGAGCGCCACCGGGCGGGTGAGTTGTCCCGTCAGCGCCGGGCCGTCGGGGATGGGGAAGTAGATGACCGCCAGCGAGAAGGTGACGACGAGCGTGGCGACGGCGACCATGTAGAACTGGGCTTCCTTGTAGACGACGAGCCGGCTGGTTTCGAGGTCGCCGTCGGTGGCGAGTCCCGACAGCGCCGGAATCACGAGGATGTTGAAGATGGCCGAGCCGACGATTGCGCCGACGCCCATGTCGAAGACGCCCGCGGCGGCGGCGACGGCGACGCTGGCGAACTCGGGAAAGCTCGACCCGAGGGCGACGATGATAGAGCCCTGCACGACCGCGGGGAGGCCGTAGTACGCCGCGAGGTGGTCGGCCGACGCTTCGAGCCAGTCGCTGCCGACCCAGATGAGGCCGGTCATCAGGAGAATCACGACGACGTTCGCGAGCGGCGACGACGGGACGAGACTGCCGAGGACCATTGGAAGCCCGTTCAGCGACGCGGAAAAAGAAGCCACCGACACGGGGTGGTCGCGCGCGGTTTCGGTCGGTGGCCCGTTCGTCGCCGGTCGTCAGTCGTCGCCGTGGGCCGATTCGGGCGTGAACGTGACGCCGCCGATTTCGATTTCGTCGGGGACGCGGTCGGTGTCGTGCGCGCCGACCGGGGGAAGGTTCGCGTCGGCCGCGGGCGACGCGTCGAGGTCGGTCGCGGACGCGATTGTCTCCATCTCGCCGTCGGCCTCGCGGGCGTCCTGGTCGATGCGCATCGAACAGAACTCGACGCCGCACATCGAGCAGAAGCGCGCCTCCTTGTAGTTGTCGCCGGGGAGCGTCTGGTCGTGGTACGACCGTGCCCGCTCGGGGTCGAGCGCGAGGTCGAACTGCCGCGTCCAGTCGAACTCGTAGCGGGCCTCCGAGAGCGCGTCGTCCCAGTCGCGCGCGCCGGGAAGGTCGTTCGCAACGTCGGCCGCGTGGGCGGCGATTCGGTAGGCTGCGAGCCCCTCGCGCACGTCTTCGCGGTCGGGGAGGCCGAGGTGTTCTTTCGGCGTGACGTAACACAGCATCGCCGCGCCGGCGCGGCCCGCCTCGGTCGCGCCGATGGCGCTCGTGATGTGGTCGTAGCCCGGAGCCACGTCGGTGACGAGCGGCCCGAGGACGTAGAATGGCGCGCCGTCGCAGACGTCCTGTTGGCGCTCGACGTTGTCGGCGATTTGGTCCATCGGCACGTGACCGGGGCCTTCGACCATCACCTGCACGCCGTAGTCCCACGCGGTCTGCGTGAGTTCGCCCAGCGTGTCGAGTTCGGCGAACTGCGCGTCGTCGCCGGCGTCGGCCAGACAGCCGGGGCGGAGGCCGTCGCCGAGCGAGAACGTCACGTCGTGTTCGGCGAAGATGTCGCAGATGTCCTCGAACGCGACGTACAGGGGGTTCTGCTCGCCGTTTTCTTCCATCCACTGGGCGAGAATGGAGCCGCCGCGGGAGACGATGCCCGTCTTCCGGCCGTCGGTGAGCGGGAGGTGCTCCATCAGCACGCCCGCGTGAATCGTCATGTAGTCGACGCCCTGCTCGGCCTGTTTCTCGATGATGTCGAGGAGCAGGTCACGGGTGATGTCTTCGGGGCTGTCGACGCGCTTGACCGCCTCGTAGATGGGGACGGTGCCGATGGGGACCGGCGAGTACGCGACGTTCGCCTCGCGAATCTCGTCGAGGTTCGGCCCCGTCGAGAGGTCCATCACCGTGTCCGCGCCGTAGTGGACCGCGGTGTGGAGTTTCTCCAACTCCTCGGTGAGGTCGCTCGTCGTCTCGCTGTTGCCGATGTTCGCGTTGACCTTCGTGGCGAACTCGCGGCCGATAATCATCGGGTCGAGCGAGTCGTGGTTGCGGTTCGCGGGGACGACCGCCTGCCCCTCGGCGACCTGCGTTCTGACGAACTCGGGGTCGCGGTGCTCGCGCTCTGCGACGCGTTCCATCGCCGGGGTGACGCGTCCCTCCCGGGCGTGCTGGAGTTGCGTTGACGCCATGTATTACCTAGTGATACAACTAGATAATAACAGTTGTGACAGCCGCGAGTCACACGACTCTACCGAGAGAGCGTCCGCCGACTTACTGGGTGACCAAGACGATTCCGACGACCGCGAACGCGATTCCCGTGAGTTTCGTCACGGTCAGTTCGTCTCCGAGAACGATCATCCCGATGACAGCCGCGACGACGAAGTACATCGCACCGAGCGTGGAGACGACTGTCGTCGACCCACGCGTGAACCCGATGTACATCGAGATGAGGCCAATTCCGGTGAACAACCCGGCCACGCCGGCGAGTAGTCCCCCTCTCGCGGTGACTGCGAGCGACGCGTCTGAGACGATGATGAAGCCGAACGCGAGAAGCGCCGCGACGAGATACGAGATTGCGGCGGCGGTCCTCGGGTCGATGGACTCCGACGCGGCGTTGCCTAAGATGATCCAAATCCCCCACGTCACCATCGTAATCAGGCCGAACAACACAGCCGAGTCCATCTCTGGGAGTCCCATCGGCCGCCCCTCGCGTCGCTATTCAAAAGAAATCGGACCTCCATTATCGTCGGTGTATATATCGGGCGAGCAGTTGGGCGAAGAACTCGACGGTGAGACGCACCGTTCGGAGGCGTCCCGGGCGAGTACCGAGCCAGATACGTGATGTCGGCCGAGAGACTGCGAGCGAGTCGGGCGACCCCACCGAAGCGACAGGACGCAGCCGTTCTCACGTGAGGAGACGGAGGCGCGCGTGAGCGCCGCGACGACCCGACTCGTTCAGCCCTCGTAGCCGGCGTACTCCATCAACTTCGCGAAGATGTCGGTGTCCATCGCCTCCTTGTAGACGACGCCGCTGAGCATGCCGCCGGGGTAGAAGTTCCCGTTCATGACGTGGTTGACCTTGTGGCAGTGCATGAGGTAGATACCGGGTTGGGCGTCAGCCGTGAACTCTATGGTGTGGCGCTCCGCGGGCGCGATGTTCGTCACGTCCATGTCGTGGCGGGCGGCCTCGGGGACGACGCCGCCGTCCTTTTCGACGACCTGGAAGCGGTGGTTGTGGATGTGCATCGGGTGGCTCATGTAGCCCGCGTTGACGTAGTGGACCCGGACGGTGTCGCCCTGTTCGACGATGATGGGCGAGCCGTCTTCGGGGTGGAGCGTCCGCGGCGCGCTCTTGCCGTTGACGGTGAACACGTCCGGCTTCCGGTTCCGGGGGTCGTACGCCACGTTCTCGCCGGCCATCTGCCGGGGGAGCCGCGAGTCCCAGTCGCGGACGGTCATGAAGTACTCCCTGTCGGCCGGTTCGTACCCCTCCGGGTCGACGCGGAGGATGCCGTACATCCCCATCTCGATGTGCCGGTGGGTCTGGTAGTGACAGTGGTAGAGGTGCGTCCCGGGGACGTTCGCCGGGATGGTGTAGGTGTGTTTCTCGCCGGGGTCGACGCGGATGCCCGTCGTCGTCGGCACGCCGTCGTCCTTCCAGGCCTTGCGCACGCCGTGGAAGTGGACCGTGTGCGGGCGCATCCCGTCGGTGTTGTCCAGCGTGACCTCCATGTCGTTGCCCTCGGTCGTCCGGAGAATCGGCCCGGGGACGCTCGGCTCGCCGTCGTCGGCGCTGAACGCCCACACCTGCGGGAGTTCGACCGGCCCGCCCATCGTTTCGAGGGGGTGGGCCGCGTGGCGCGCCGGCGCGCTCTTGAGGGTGACCTGCCCGCCCTGTTCGTCCACCTGGACGACCTCCGGCGGACTGGTGTACGGCAGGCTCGATTCGCTCGTCTGGGAGACCGTCGTCTCGTCCGCGCCGACGGCGGCGTTGCCGTCGCCGTTCGTGGGCGCGGCACACCCCGCGAGACCGAGCGCTCCGACGCTTCCCGTTGCGGCGAGGAATTCGCGACGCGACACCGTCGAACCGGGTGCACCGACGTAGTTGCTCATTACAGTCGGTCGTTGGCCCGGGGGAGTGGAATACCGTCTCGGCGGTTCCCGTCTCACAGGAGTTGTCCGAACATGTTCGGCGTGGTCGATACGTACCGGGCGGGGGAACAGTCGAGTCGGGCGTGCCAGTCCGAATCGACGGCCATCGGTTCGACCGCACCGACGCTGGCACGCCGCGACTTTCATACGCCCCGGAGGTGTATCGGGGTCCGAACCGACGGCGCGCGGGTCGCGCCGCGAAATCAACTCTCACGCAGATGTCGACCAACCCACTCTCAGACGCGCTCGAACCGGACTTCGAGACGGTGTTCGACGCCCTCACCAGTTCGCAGTGCCGGACGGTGCTCCGACGGCTCGACGGGCCGATGACCGCCTCGGACATCGCCGACGCGTGCGACCTCCCGCGCTCGACGGTGTACCGGAAGCTCGAACAGATGGTCGAGGCGGGGCTCTTGGAGAAACGCGACCGCGGCCGCGACGCCGCCCGCTACGCGCTCGGCTTCGAAGAGGTGGTCGTGACGCGCGAGCCGGGCGACCTCTCGCTTTCGGTGTCGTCGCCGTCGCGGTCGGCCTCGGACCAGCTCTCGACGATGTGGTCGGCCGTCAGCGACCAGACCGACGACTGAGGGTTAGACCGTCGCGTCGTCCCGCGCGAGAAACGCCTTCATGACTTTACCCTCGGCCCGGTGGAGCTTCTCGCTCGTCGTCGATTTCGCCAGCCCGACGGCTTCGGCGAGCCCGGTGAGCGTGCACGTCCGCGGCGTGTCGTAGTACCCCTCGGCGACCGCCGTCTCGAGGAGGGCGTACTGGTCGTCGGTGAGGAGCGACTCCGTGTCTATCGACTGGTGGATGGAGACGAGGTCGAACGGGATGCCGAACTGGGTGAGCTGTTCGCCCAACTCCGAGAGGTTCTCCCGCGGCGCGGTCACCTCGACTGTCACCTCGCTGTCGACGATGGTGATGGGCAGTTCCAGCGGGATTCCCACCTCGCTGAGCGTGAGAATCAACAGCGGCTCGGTCGTCTCGAACTGCACCAGCGCGCGCTCCGGCTGTGCTTCGAGAATCGTCACCGAGACGACCGAGTCGTACTCGTCGATGGTGGTGACGACGGGCTCGATGTCGGCCGCCTGTATCTCGACGAGGCCGACGCCCGTCTCGTCGGCCGGCATCGCCGCGAGGACGGTGAACTCGGCGTCCGGATAGCGGCCCGAGAGGTCGGAGACCCAGACCTGCTCGGGGAGCGTGATGGAGAGTGTAGCCCGGGGCATCGGTAGTGAAACGAAGTCGTCCCCGCCGCACAAAGATAGTTCCGAACATGTTCGGGCACCGGCCGCGTTTCGGGAACCAGCGAGGCGGGTTTTTCACCGGAACCCCGACCGTCGAGTGTCGAGCGGGGCGGGTCCACCGCCTCGCCGCACTCAATCATGAGTTCGAACGATGCCACATCTCCGACGCTCGGCCGGCGAACCGTACTTCGACTCCTCGGCGGCGCGGCCGTCTCCACGACCGCGCTGGGAGGCGTCGCCGACTCCGCGCGAGCGCAGTCGGGGACCGACCTCGACTCGTGGTTCGCACAGACCTCGAACTACGAGGGGGTGGTGGACGAGACGGGGAGTTCGACGGTGACGGTGACGGTTGGGTCGCAGGCCAACGGCGGGGCGTTCGGCTTCGGCCCGGCCGCCGTTCGCGTCGACCCCGGAACGACCGTCGTCTGGGAGTGGAACGGGAACGGCGGCTCGCACAACGTCGCCGCCGAGGACGGGAGTTTCGAGTCCGACCTCGTCGGCGACAGCGGCCACACGTTCGAGCAGACGTTCGACGCGGAAGGCGTCTACACGTACGTCTGTACGCCGCACGAGACGCTCGGCATGAAGGGCGCAATCGTCGTCGGCGACGCCGGCGGCGCGACCGCGACCGAGGCGGCCGACTCGGCCAGCGAGGGCGAGTCGGAGTCCACCGAGAGCGCCGCCGAAGGCGACGCGGACCTCGACGCGTGGTTCGAAAACACCTCGAACTTCGACGGTGTGGACGCGCAGACCGGCCTCCAGCGCGTGACGGTCGAGGTCGGGTCACAGGCTAACGGTGGCGCGTTCGGGTTCGGCCCCGCGGCGATTCGCGTCTCGAAGGGGACGACCGTCGTTTGGGAGTGGACCGGCGAGGGCGGGTCGCACAACGTCGTCGCCGAGGACGGGAGCTTCGAGTCCGACCTCGTCAGCGCCGGCGACCACACGTTCGAACACACCTTCGAGGAGGCCGGGACGTACACCTACGCCTGCACGCCGCACAAGACGCTCGGGATGAAGGGCGCGGTCGTCGTCACCGACGACGAAGGCGGGTCGAACGCGCAGGTGGCCGAACCGTTCGGTGACTCCGAGACGGAGCGCCTCGGCGGCATCGCGCTGGCCGGGACGTTCGGCGCGATGCTGGCGTCGCCCGCGCTGTTCGGCGCGTTCATGTGGCTCAAGGGCGAGGGCGGCGAGTCGGCGGGCGAGACGTATCCGAAGGAGAAGTCGGAGTAAGTCGCCCGCAGGAGGAGTCGGGGAAGTCGATACCGTGTTGAATCGTTTTCTCGAATTACGCGCTCAGAACAGCGACGCGATTACCCCCGTGATATCCACGTGGAACCCCAGCCGCTGGACTCCCTTGTAGCCGAGGTAGATACCCACGATACCTAGTATCCCGGCGAGGTTGGGTGGGGCCGGAATCGGTGTTTCTATGAGGCCGAACAGGGCTCCGGCGAAGACGCCTGCCAGCAGGGCCAAAACGAGTTGCGAGGCCATAGGTGAGTCATCCGCGTTCCTCGGTAAATAAGTACAGCTATCGCCGCGACCGCGGCGACCGCCTCCGCAACCACGAGGCCGCGGTCGTCGGCGTGCCGCGGTTGTGACCGGACGACAGCGAACAGCACCGGGACGCTGCCGAAGCGCTCACAGCGCGTGTCACCGTCCAGAAAACTGTTACTCACTCCGGTGTGTTACTCCGTATGCGCCGTCGCGTGTTCCTCGCGTCCGCTCTGACCGCCGCCTCCACCCTGACCGCGGGATGCGGTTCCATCGGGTCACCGACCGAACACACGGACCCGCTTGTCGAGACCGACGACAACCCCCGAGACAGGGGAAAATACCTCAAATTCGGGGCCGGAGACGACGGTGACCTCGCCACCGTGGGCGTCGACCCCACTTCCGGCCCGCTTCCGAGACCGCTCGCCGTCTCGATTTCGCATACAGACGACACGGAACTCCGGTCGCTCACACAGCGGTTCGTGGCACCGGACGGCGACGGGTCTCCGCCGAAACTCTCACTCCGAGGGCCATTCGAGGGAGGCCACGAGCCCCACCCGTCTGTGTCGCTGTTCCGAGACGATACGGCCACGGTCTTCGAGGTCCACCGGTTCGGCGAGCTCGCCGACGAGACCGCGTTCATCAACCTCGCGGTCACCGAATGGCCGGACTCGGCCCGCAGACTCGTCGTCGACAGTACCGTGGAACTCGTCGAGACGGGGACGTTCGAGCACACGCACGTCCTCGACGGCGAACTGGCGTTCGACTTCTTCGTCGAAGCGGATACTGGCGACGGAACCGCTGAAACACCGGATTCGGCGGGGTAGCTAGACGCCTGCTCGCCGCGAGTGCAGGCACCGGTCTGGACGTTCGAGACCGAGACGCGACTACTCCACGTACACCCGCGTCACGTGCCCGCCACAGCCGCATTGCTCGACGTACTCGTACGCCAAGTCACCGTCGAACCGCTCGGCGAGCGCGTCGTACAGGTACGTCTCCGGGTGGCCGTGGTCGCCGTGGGTGACGAGGTTGACGTGGTGGCCGGCGGTCGTGTGTTCGACCGCGGCGACCGCCTCGGAGACCACGAGGTCGCGGTCGGCGGCGTGCCGCGGGAGTTCGAGGTTCGCCGACCACGAGGTGTCGTGGACGCGGTCGGTCGCCGAGTCGGGCGTTTCGTGGTCGTGGTCGGCGGGGCGCGAGTCAGTCGTCATGACGATTCGAGGAACGGCTTCCGACTCAAAGAGCGGCTATCCGAACATGTTCGTCCGGGCTGTGAGACCCCGGGAAGCGGCGCGTGTAGCCTATAGCAGGCGTGTGAACCACGACCTGTATGGAGATTCAACGCAAGACCATCGCGAAGGCAATCGTCGTCGTGTTCGTCTTCAACCTCGTCGTGATGGGCGCGGGCGCGTGGTTCGCCTACCAGGAGGCCCCGCCGATTCCCGACGAGGTGGTCGGACCCGACGGTGACGTCGTCGCCAACGGCGACGTGATTCGAGAGGGCAAGACGGTGTTCCAGAAAGACGGCCTGATGAACCACGGGTCGATACTGGGCAACGGCGCGTACTACGGCGCGGACTACACCGCCGACGCGCTGGATTTGAAAGTCCAGTTCATGCGGAACTACTACGCCCAAGAGCGGTACGGTGAATCCTACGACCAACTCGACTCCGCCGACCAAGCGGCAGTCGCCGACGTGGTGAAATCAGACCTCGACGACAGCTACGAGGGCGGCGCGATTCAGTACACCGCGGCCGAGGTGTACGCCCACGAGCAGGTGCGCCAGGAGTACGTCGAGCGCTACCACGAGGGCGACCACGAGCGCGGCGTCCCCGTGAACATGATCGACTCCGAGGAGGAGGCGCGGGCGTTCGCGGACTTCGCCATGTGGACGGCGTGGTTCTCGCACACCGACCGCTCCGACGGCACCCACTCGTACACGAACGACTGGCCGTACCAACCCGGCGCGGGGAACGACGCCACCGCCGCCTCGATGACGTGGAGCGTCATCGCCATGGTGCTTCTCGTCGCGGGGGCGGGCCTCGGCATCTGGCTGTACAAGTCGGTCGAACTCCCCGAGCCGTCGGCCGAGGATATCACGGTGCCCGAACCGGGTGACGTGAGCGTCTTCCCGAGCCAGCGGGCGGCGCTCCGGTTCGTCCCGGTCGCCGCCGGGTTGTTCTTGGCGCAAGTGCTGTTGGGCGGCTTACTCGCGCACTTCTACATCGAGCGCGCCGGGTTCTTCGGCATCGAGTCGATATTCGGCGTGCCCATCCTGCAACTGCTCCCGTTCGCCATCGCCAAGACGTGGCACATCGACCTCGGCATCCTCTGGATCGCCGCGACGTGGCTCGGCGCGGGGCTGTTCCTCCCGCCGCTTCTGACCGGCTACGAGCCGCCGAAGCAGTCGACGTACATCAACGTCCTCCTCGGCGCAATCGTCGTCGTCGTGGTCGGCGGCCTGTCGGGCATCTGGCTGGGAGCGAACGGCTACATCGACGGCTCGCTGTGGTGGATTCTCGGCAACGAGGGGCTCGAATACCTCGAAGTCGGGAAGCTCTGGCAGTTCGGCATCCTCGCCGGCTTCCTCATCTGGGCGGGGCTGGCCGTTCGCGGCCTGAAGCCGCTTCTCGACAAGGAGCCGCCGTACGGGCTGGCGCACATGATTCTGTACGCCGGCGGCTCTATCGCCCTCTTGTTCACCGCGGGCTTCCTGTTTACCCCCGAGACGAACATCGCCGTCACGGAGTTCTGGCGCTGGTGGGTCGTCCACATGTGGGTCGAGGGGGCCTTCGAGTTCTTCATCGTCGCCATCGTCGGCCTGACGCTGGTGTCGATGAACCTCCTGTCGCGCCGGAGCGCCGAGAAGGCCGTCATGCTCCAGGCGCTGCTCGTCATGGGGACGGGCATCATCGGCGTCTCGCACCACTACTGGTGGGTCGGCATGCCCGACATGTGGGTGCCCATCGGGAGCGTCTTCTCGACGCTCGAACTCATCCCGCTGGTGTTCATCCTCTACGAGGCGCTCGGGCAGTACCGCGCGATGTCGGGCGAGTCGTTCCCGTACCGCCTGCCGTTCATGTTCATCGTCGCCAGCGGCGTCTGGAACTTCGTCGGCGCGGGCGTGCTCGGCTTCTTCATCAACCTCCCGCTCATCAACTACTACGAGCACGGGACGTACCTGACGGTCGGCCACGCCCACGCCGCGATGTTCGGCGCGTTCGGCTTCCTCGCGCTCGGCATGGTCACCTACATGCTCCAGCTCTCCATCGACGCCGAGCGCTGGGACGGCTCGTGGCTGCGCGCCGCCTTCTGGTGTTGGAACGTCGGCCTCGTGTTGATGGTGTTCGTCTCCGTCCTCCCGGTCGGCTTCCTCCAGTTGGAGACGGCGTTCACCGGGAGCTACGCCGCCGCCCGGAGCGTCGCCTTCTACGACCAGCCGCTGATTCAGACGCTGTTCTGGGCGCGGCTCCCCGGCGACACCCTCATCATCCTCGGGACGGTCATCTACGCGGCCGACCTCGTCAGAAAGCGGTTCGTCCTCCGGCAGTCCGCCGACGACCCGAGCGTCGAGGACATGGCCGTCGCCGAGGGAATCCTGGGCGACGACTAACGAGCGAGGCTCCGTCGAACCTCGCATTTTCTGCTAGCTTTTCGAAGTCGTGCTGCACAGAAAGCGCAAGTCGGTCATCACGTTCGTTCGGAATCGACCCCGACAACAACACCACTAGCAACCAAGAATACCGAGAAAACGGAACGAGACCCACGAACAGACAGCGAGTAGAGTGATTTTGCTCGTCCGTTAGTCAGTTTTGGTCTCTTCGAGGAACTGTCTCACTTCGTCGAGTTCTGGACATCCACCGAACTGATTGTCACAGATATAGAGAAATACGCCTCCGTTGGAAAGTTCTTCAGCGTGTCCAGCGGGAACCGACAGCAGTCGTTCACGGCCAATCTGGTCCGCAAGGTCAGCGTTGTAGAACGTTATTCATCGCGTGCTCCCCGCGATACGAGAAAGAATAGCACTCGACTAGCGAGTGTTGAGTCGGGCGCATCAGTATGCACGAACGTGAGATTCCACTCCATAGTCTCACTCGTCTTGGATTGTCTTCAGGTCGAGCCGTGGAGCAAACGATTCGTACGTCTTATCGCTCGAAACGATGGTATCACCATCTGATTCAACGAGGTGAAGCGCGTCGAACGGGGTGAACCCGTGGTCTTCGACGTAGGTCGCAGCTGTGACAACGGTGTCCACGTCACCACGTACTTCCAACAGAGCAGCGGCATTTGTGACGACTCGCTCTGTATCTCGTTCTTCACGGTATGCAACCATGAGGAGTTCGATGAGTGTGAACTGGGACGTCCATAGTTCATCCCGGTGGTCGCGATATACTTCCTCTGCGGCGTCACCGAGCCAGTCTTCGTCCTTGATGAGTGCCAGAAGGAAGTCTGTCTCCGCGTACATTCAGCGTCCAGCCTCGTCTATCGCTCCGTCACGTGCTCTTTGACGGAGTTCTGCCGCCGTCTTCTCGACGTCTGCGAACTCAGAGCGAAGGGCATCGAGCGGGTCATCCTCGATTGGAATCAACTTGATACCGTCGTGAAGTTGGACGATACGGTAGTGTTCACCGTACCGCTCTCGAACCTCTTTCGGGAGCGTCAGTCGCCCTCGGCCATCCAGCGTTGCTTCGGACATACGCTCATATTGCGTGGGCAGATTCAAGAATTTTCCCCAGAACGATTCAGATACCCACGCAAGCGAATCACGCTCGTGTGCTGAACTCATCCTCTGTCTGTGTCACACCACCCCATCAGATAACGGATGCACAACAGCACAGCCGGCGACTGACTCACCGTCTCTGCTTTTCGCCGACATCGGACTGCCGACTCACTCCCACGCGAGCACCAGCCCCGTCGCGGCCCCGACGACGACCGTTCCACCGAGGGTCGCAATCACGCCCAGCGCCCCGAGGAACAGCGGGACGACGAGAAACAGAACAACGCCCCTCACGAGCGCCGCCACCGGACTCATCCCGACCGGCGCTTCGAACGGGGTCCCCTCCATCACGACGACCGCGAGTTCGAGCAGGTACATCGGGACCGGGAGCGCGAGCAAGCCGACGAGGCCGCCGACGAGCGCGCCGCGTCCCCGGGAGTTCGCCCCGCCGAGTCGCCGCCAGAGCAGGCTGGCGAGGAGCCCCCCGCCGAGAAAGCCCCCGGCGACGAGCACCGCCATCGGTCCGGAGAGGACGGTGGGGTCGCCGCCGGTCAGCAATTCGACCACCGGGTCGGCGAGAACGTACCAGAGCGCGAACGCGCCGCCCGCGAGGGCGAACGTGAGCGACGGGCGGCGGCGTGCGGCGGCGAGGACCGAGGACCGAGGCATACGAGAGATTCGGCGCACCGGGAGAAGAAGTTCGCGGGCGGTGGGGAACCGACCGACGACGGGCAAAACAGACCGAAAAACGACGCGGTCGGACGCTACTCGACGACGACCGCGCCTTTCATGCCGAGCGTCTCGTGGGGCGTACAGGCGTATCTGTACGTCCCCGTCTCCTCGAAGGTGTGTTCGAACGTGTGGCCGCTACTGCCCGCTAACTCCGATTCGAACCCGCCGTCCGCGGCGGCGACGTCGTGCGAGCCACCCTTCCCGTTCCATTCCCAGACGACCGTGGTGCCCGGTGAGACTCGCACGGCGGCCGGGCCGTACCCGAACGCGCCGCCGTTGGCCTCCGCACCCACCGTCACCGTCACCGTCGAACTCCCCGTCTCGTCGGCGACGCCGTCGTAGTTGTCCACGTTGTCGAACCAGCCGTCGAACTGCGGGGCGCTCCCACCGGAGCCGCTATCCGCGCCGGTCGTTTCGCCGGACTCGGTCGTCGACTCCGCGGTCGATTCGGCGGTCGTCGCGTCGCCCCCGTCCGCCTCGGCCGCGTTCGCGGCGTCGCCGCCGGAGCCGGAACAGCCCGCGAGCGCCGTGGACAGCGCCGCCGTCGCAGTTAGTGCCGTAAAGCGCCGTCTCGTGAGGTTGGTGTCGCGCGTCATCAACTGTACCTCGGCGGCGACGGATGCAAGCGATTATCCCGAACGTGTTCGGGTCGGCTCCCGCACGCCGCCATTCCCGAGGCGTCAGTCGCCCGCCGACCGGGTCGCGGGCATCGGGCCGTCGTAGTCGGCAGGCACGTACCCGCAGAGCGGGTCGCTGGCTAGTGGGTCGCCGGTGTGGGCGTACGCTCGCGACCGACTGCCGCCGCAGACGTGTCGGAACTCGCACGCGCCGCACTTCCCGCGGAGGGCGTCGCGGTCCCGGAGCGACCGGAAGAGGTCGCTCTCGCGGTACCCCTCGACGAGTCCGCCGTCGCGGACGTTGCCGGCGGACGCGGGGAGAAAGCCCGACGGGAACAGCTCGCCGGTGTGGCTGACGAAGGCGAACCCGTCGCCTGCGGTGATGCCGAGCCGTCGGCCGATGCCGTCGGTCGGGGGCGCGTCGCTCGCGTCCCGCCGGCGCTGGATGGCGACCCGACGGTAGTGGGGCGCTTCGGTCGTCTTGACGCCGAAGGGCGCTTCTTCGCTCACCTCGGTCAGCCACTTCATGACACGCTCGGCGCGCTCGGGGGAAATCGAGTCAAGGACGCGCCCGCGCCCGACGGGGACGAGGAAGAACACGGACCAGAGGACCGCGCCGAGGTCGGCGACGAGGTCGCAGAGCGCGGGGAGTTCGTCGACCGTCTCGGCGCAGACGGTCGTGTTTATCTGGAGCGGGAGGCCGGCCTCGCGGGCCGCGCGGGCGGCCGCGACGGTCTGGTCGAAGCTTCCGTCTTCTCCCCGGAAGGCGTCGTGCGACGCCGCCGTCGCGCCGTCGAGGCTGAGCGCCATGCGTTTGACTCCCGCATCGGCGAGGTCGGCGACCGTCTCGGGCGTCAGCGACGACGTCCCGCTCGGGGTGAGCGTCATCCGGAGGCCCAAGTCGGTCCCGTACTCGACGAGGTCCACGAGGTCCGAGCGCGCCAGCGGGTCACCGCCGGAGAGGACAACGAGTTGTCCGGGGCCGAACTCACGGGCTTGGTCGAGCAGGCGCTTTCCCTCCGCGGTGGTCAGTTCGTCGGGGTGTCTCGCGGGCGTCGCGTCCGCACGGCAGTGGTCGCACGCGAGGCCGCACGCCTGCGTGACCTCCCAGATGAGGACGAACGGCCGCCGCGAGGTGTCGATGCTCGACGGGTCCGGCGGGGCGGTCGCGGTCGGCGGTGCGTCCGCGTCGCTTCCCGCGCCCGCGTCGATGTCGGCGTGTGGCGGTCGAGACATGGCTCTGGTCGGGTGGTTCGAAGGCCCGGAAGGTGAGCCACACCCCGAACGTGTTCGGCCGACTGGCCGGGGGAACCGAGACGAACACGTTCGGGGTGAGCTTCCTGCTCCGGCGGCCCCACGACTCCCGTATGGAGCACGAAGCGTACCTCGACGGACTCGACGCACCGAGCGAGCGACCGGTGGACTTCCTCGACGTGCGGGAGTTGCCGCCGCCGGAACCGCTCACGGAGACGATGAACCGCCTCGCCGCACTCGACGGCGAAACCGTGTTCGTCCAGCTCAACGACCGCGAGCCGAAGTTCCTCTACCCGAAGCTCGACGACCGGGGGTTCGCCTACTGCTCCGCCGAGCGCGACGAGGGCGTCGTCACCGCGATTTGGGAGCCGTGACTCGGCGCGGCCGCCGACGCTCCGCCTTCGCGCCCCTCGTCAACGCGGGCCTTGGCACCGTCTGCGTCCCGAAACGTATCAATCTCGCCCAATTTGGCATAATCGTTAATGTAATAACTCCTCACGCGTTTGTACGTGGTATGAGTTCAGACCACACGAATACCACCCACTCCGAATGGTGCCCCGACTGCGGCACGAAGATGGCCTTCACGGGCACGCAGCCGGCGGGACTCGCGCAGTTCTTCTGCGAGCAGTGCCGGTACCGCCGCGACCGCTTCGTCGGCGACGACTGAACCCCCGTTCGTCTTCTCGGGATTCGCACGCTCTGTAGCGGCCGTGCTCACCACGTCTCACGGCGTGGTACGACTCGCGAAGATGTTCGGAGCGCGTCTCCAAACCGGACAACCATTGTCCGTTTATACCCGTATCCGGGCACTCGATTCAACTGGAGGGAGACACAGATGCTATCCACGACTCGGCGGCGGACGCTCCAGTGGCTCGGACTCGGCGGCGTCGCCTCGCTCGCCGGCTGTGCGTCGGACGCGCCGACCGCCGCGCAGTCGCTCGACGAGACGGACGAACCGGCACAGCAGGGTTCGGCGAACCTGGTGGACCAGGTCGCGGCCGACCCGACGGACATCCCCGGACCCATCGACCGGAGCGAGCCCGCCGAAGTCGACGTGACGCTCCGGCCGGAGGAGGTGACCGCGGAGGTCGAAGACGGCGTGACGTTCACCTACACGACGTACAACGGGCAGGTTCCCGGCCCGCTCGTCCGCGTCAGGCAGGGCGACACGGTGAACGTGACGTTCGAGAACCCAGAAGAGAACACCATGCCGCACAACGTCGATTTCCACGCGGTCGCCGGTCCCGGCGGCGGCGCGGAAGCGACGATGACGAACCCCGGTGAGACGGCGCACCTGCGGTTCAAGGCGACTTACCCCGGCGCGTACATCTACCACTGCGCTGTGCCGAACATGGACATGCACATCAGCGCCGGGATGTTCGGCCTCATCCTCGTCGAACCGCCGGAGGGGATGCCCGAGGTCGACCACGAGATATACCTCGGCCAGCACGAACTCTACACCGACAAGGACGCCGGCGAGGAGGGCCAACACAACTTCGACTACGAGGCCATGCGGAACGAGGACCCGACGTACGTCCTCATGAACGGCGAGAAGTACGCGTGGACGCCCAACGGTCGGGGGCCGGCCGCGACGGTCGGCCTCGACGAGACGGTCCGGGTGTACTTCGTCGACGGGGGACCGAACCTCTCCAGTAGCTTCCACCCCATCGGGAGCGTCTGGGAGACGCTCTACCCGGACGGCTCGCTGACGACCGACCCACAGAGCCACATCCAGACGCGGCTGGTCCCGCCGGGGAGCACGACCATCGCGACGATGAGTTCGCCCGTCCCCGGCGACTTCAAACTCGTCGACCACTCGCTGTCGCGCGTCGTCCGCAAGGGCTGTATGGCGGTCATCCGCGCCGAGGGGCCGGAGGACCCAGAGATATTCGACCCCGACCCTGACCCGCAGTAGCACCGTCGAACCGGCCGGCAGTCCCCGGACTGACCGTTTTTCCACCTGACGCTGTCGAGCCTCGCCGGTTCTGACAGAACCCGTGTGTCGGAAGCGACTCCCGAGAATCGGCCACAGCATTATGACGTTCGCTTTCGAAGTGCCAAGGATGCCAGACGACAAACAGGGCCGGAACAAGCAAGCGGCCAACGAAGAACAGCGCCAGCGCGAGCGAGCGATCCAAGAGGCGCGTAACCGCGCCAACGAACCCCAACCTGGAAAGGAACTCGGGGACCTCGACGATGCACTCGAAGTTCAAGACTACCCGACCACAACGGAGCAACTCGTCGAGAACTACGGCGACTACGAGGTCGAAACACAAGGAGGGTGGAAACCCGTCGACGAGGTGCTCGCGTCGGTCGACAACGAAATATACGATTCTGCGGACGACGTTCGCGACCGGATCCAGCGAGCAATAAATCGGACGTGAGTGCGTCCACGGCGGTCCCTGTCGTCCGATATTTTGGTAACCTGCGTTCCGAGACGCGTCCTCTCTGTCTGTCCCGTTTGGCTCGTCCCTACCAGTCCCTTCCTTCCCGTGGCCGAGGCGCGCATTCTATTCAGCACGGACTCGACAAACTATCAGCGAACCACGACCACAACAACGTCTTCCACCTGTCTCTCGACTGCCCCGAAGCGCCAGCATCCCGAACGGTGAGTTGAACGTGTTCGGGGGTGGGCCTACGCCCGTGGCGACCCCACTTCGGACTATGCCAGACATTCCGTCCCTGTTCGGCGGGTCGCGAGGCGACCGCTTCGACGATAGCGACCAGTTCGTCCCGGAACATCTGCCCGACCCGGACGCCTTTCTCGACGGCCACCGCGTCCTCGACGGCGACGACCACGTCGCCGTCCACCGGGTCGCCCGCGAGGTGTTCGAAGAGCGGGGCGTCTACGACGTGACGTTCGGCTACAATCTCGCGCGGCTGAACCTCGACCGGCGACACCCGGACGCCGGCTTCCGCTACGCGGAAGACCGGGACGACCCATCCATTCTCCGTGCGGAGTTCACGCCGACGACGCCGTTTTGCCCGCAGTCGAAGACGCTCACCGTCGGCGCGTTCCGGGCGTGGAACGGCCTCGCCGACCGCCACGACTACGACCACGTCCGGGTTCGCGTCGCGCCGATGCACCAGCAGGCCGACGCCATCAACGCGGAACTCGACGCGATGGATGCGGGCGACTTGCCGGCAGCGTCGGGCGACTCGGCCCGGTCCGCTGGGTCGCCGACGGGCGAGCGCGACGACGAGGCGGAATCGGAGTCGCTATCGCTGTCTGAGGAGTTCGAGGCGGCGCTGAATCGGCTGTCGGGCGAAACGGAGTGAGTCGGGACTTCGCGGGTTGGCCCCGCGGGTCAGTCGTCGTCAACGGCCGGCGCGAACACGAGCACCGCGGTACTATCGACCGGCGCGCGCGGCGAGATGTCGCGGTCGCCGCCGAACCGCAACAGCTCTCCCGCCGCGACCTCGTGCGTCTCGCCGTCGAGCGTGAGTTCCATCCGGCCGGCGACGACGTGAAACACGATGTCGAACCCGGGATGAGAGTGCGCCGGGACCTCGTCGCCGGCTTCGAGGCGGAGTCTGACGGTTTTCGGGCGGTTGGTCTCGAAGACGGGCGCGTGCATCTGTGCCGGGAGGTCGTCGAGCGCGGCGTGTTCTGGCATTACGGGTAGGTTGTCGGCCGAACGGCCGGTAAGCCTGCGGCCGAACCCGTTCGGGGGAGACACGACCGGGAGCGAACGAGCGCGAGAACGAACAGGTGAGTGACGGCAGGTGCTCTTTTCACGTTCGCGTGAGTTGACGTGTTCGATGCCCTCCATCGTGGACCAAACCGTGTTCAGCGAGCCCTCCGGCGGCCTCTTTCCTGTCGTCCAACTCTGTGGCGCGCTCGTCTTCTCGGGGTTGTACTGGCAGTACGCCGTCGTAGAACAGTCCTTGTCGGGCGGGTGGCTTCTGTTTATGATCGCCGGGACTGCCCTGTCCGGAATCGCGGAATCGCTTCCGGAGGACCGGCGACGAGCGGCCGGCGTCCTGCGCATCGCGGCGGCTCTCGTCCTGACGTGCTTGCTCGCGATTCTCTTTCTCGCGCCCGAACTGTTCGGTCTCTGAGGAAGTGCGAGACGCGTCGCTGACGCCCTGACTCAGCCCGCGCCGTCGTCCGCATCGACAGCCGACGCGGCCGCGTTGCCGACCAACGACTGCGGGCTGTGAAGCCAGATGACCCGCAGGAGATTCGCGGCGAACACCGCGACACCGACGAGCACGAGCGTCCAGCCCGCCGTCTCGAAGACTGACGAGAGTCCGGCGAGGTCGTGTGCGACGACGGCGGCGACGCCCGAGACGACGAGGCCGAAATCGAGGCGGGCGAGACGGGCGCTGTAGAGGTCGTCGAGCATCGGCACGGGTTCGAGACCGAGGCGGTCGCTGTAGCGGTGGACCCAGACGATGAAGGGGACGACGTGATAGAGCGTCCCGAGCACGACGAACCCGACGAACCCGAGGCGGAACAGCGAGTCGGCACCCGGCGCACCGAACAGCCGGTCCCCGGCAAGTGGGTCAGCGAGCCACGCGGGGAGCGTCAGAACGCTCCAGCCTGCGAGGGCGACGGCCGCGACGGCGTACCGCGTGAGCATAGGCGTCCAGTCGACCGACGACTCGACGAGCCGGCGCGCGAGAATCACGGCGACCCCGAGTAGTGAGAGGGCGACGAGTGTGCCGCCCACCCGTACGAGCGTCGGGTCGGAGACGAGTCGGCCGCCGGCGAGCGCGACGACGCCGAGTGGGTAGCCGACCTCCTCGACGCGGCGAAGCCACACGTCGACGCCGCGGAGTTTCGTCTGGGTGAACATCGTCGCGAGTTGGTAGAGCGCGCCGACGACGGTCGTCACGACGACGCCGAAGACGGCGAGCGTGACGTGGGCCGCGCGGACGCTCGCGTGACTCACGCCGACGCCGGCGAAAAGCGGGCGCGTGAAGTCGACCGCGAGCAGGAAGCCGAGCGCGGTGACGACCGCGAGAAAGCCGAGTGCGAGGCCGAAGTGGCGCTCGGTCACGTCGTAGCCGTCGAGCCGGGAGAGCGTGCGCGCGACGTTGTAGGCGAACGCCCAGAAGCCGAGGAGCGCGGCGGCACCGAAGACGGGGAGCCACGCGAACGCCCCGAAGAGGAAGCACCCGGCGAGGCCGGCGAGACCGACGCCGACGGCCCACAGTTGGGCGGTCGCAAGCCGTCGGGAGTGGAGGTCGACGCCGGACCAGACCGGGACGAACTGCGTCATCGCGCCCATGATGGTGACGCACACCCAGCCCGCGAGCAGGAGATGGGCGTGCGCGAGCCGGGTGGCACCGGGGGCGACGCCGATGGCGAGACCGACCCGGAGGCCCACCGCGGCCACGAGGAAGCCGAGCGCGACGACGAAGTGCCGGAGCGGAATCGTCATCGGGGGCTGTCGGGCCGTGTCGACGTCCGCGGGAATGACGCTCATACGCGGACTAGCGCGGCGCGGAGCCCTACCGGTGACTCCGAACATATTCGCCGAGGATGGAGAAACGCAGGAGACGGGCCGGGACCGTGGTCACGACCCGCAACCGCGGCGCTACCGCTTCGGGAACGTCGCCGCGAACTCGTCGGGGGCGCGCCGTTCGACGGTGTAGTTGTCGGCGTCGAACGCGTCGACTTCGGCCTGCATCTCGTAGAACAGCGGTTTCGGGTCGTGGTCGTTGAGAATCGTCAGCGACTCGCCGGCGTCGAGGTCGTCGAAGGCGGCGTGAATCTTCGGATGGCGCTCCGCCGGTGGGAGGTCGCGCACGTCGAGAGTGGTGTCTGCCATACACGTCGCACCTCGCGGGCGACCGTCGAGTCGATTACCCCGAACACGTTCGACCGCGGAAGCGAAGATATCGATACTGTTCGCGGTCGAGAGTGCGTAACTATGCTGATTCTACGGGCTTGCCGGTGACGAACGCTCCCGTCACGAGACACCCCGGTTCGAGAACTCGGGAGACGGCTCGCCGAATCCCGGTCAGAAAGGCATGTTTATAACCAATCAACATGTTGTTTACTGACAAGCACACACCACCAATAACGAATTGGCCGGGAGCGGAACACGCAGACGTGAGCCGGCCGGGACGGCGCTGTTCCCGTGAGCAGTCAGAACTGATATACCTCCCATTTCGGAACTACTCCCACGACATGGACATCGAAGCGAGGATCAAACGTCGGCAACGCCGAGACGGGACGCCTCGCCTTCTCGTCGATTACGATTCGCTCTCGCCGGTCGCACACACCGACGACCCGGTGAACTGCGGGCCGGTGTTGGAGCGACTACTCGACTACCTCGACCCGGTGTTCGACGGCCACCTCCCGCCGAACGCCTACGTCTACGGACCCAAGGGGTCGGGGAAGTCGGCGGTCGTGACGTCGCTGTTCGACCACCTCGTCCGCGTGTCGAGCGTCAACAACGCCGCCATCCACACGACGACCCGCGTGCAGGCGACGTTCGCGCCGCGGTTCGTCTACGTCGACGCGCGCGAGACGACGAGCGCGTTCGCGTTCTACCACGCCGTCCTCGACGCGCTCGTCGACGAGTCGGTGCCGAAGCAGGGCATCAAGACCGAAGCGTTGCAGTCGCGGCTCAAAGCCACCCTCGACGGTCCGAAGACGGGTGCCATCGTCGCCGTCGACCACCTCGAGGAGCCGGGGACGCTCGACGGCGAGGAGTTCGTCGACCTCTGTGCCGGGCTTCCGAGCAAGGTCAGTTGGCTGGCTATCGGGCGTTCGTCGCCCGACGAGACGGTGCTGACCGACTACACGGCCAACGAGATCGAGTTCGAGCCCTACCAGAGCCAGGTGCTCATCGACGTGCTGATGACGCGGGCGTCGGCGGCCGGGTCCCAGCGGACGCTCGACCACCGACTCGCCCGCGACATCGCCGAGTGGGCCGACGGCGACGCTCACGACGCGCTCGCGGCGCTGTTCGGCGCGGCCGACGAGGCGACTCGGAACAGACACCAGAGCATCACCGCCGCCGACACCGCCGCGGGCATCGCCGCCGTGCCGCGGCCCTGCGTCTCGCTCGGCCGCGTGTTTGCGCTCCCAGCGAACCGCCAGCAGGTGCTTCACGAACTCCTCGCGTTACGTCCCGACCAACAGCAGTCGGTGCGGGCGACGAGCCAGCACATCGCCAAGTCGGTCGACCTCTCGGCGGCGACGGTCAAGCGCATCCTCTACGAACTCGCCGAAGACGGCATCACCCGCCGGGTCACGGCGGAGCGCGTCGACCGGAAGGGGCGGCCGCCCAGCCGACTCGAACCGCAGTTCCCGACGGTCGTGTTCGAACGCTTATTCGCCGCGCAGTAATCTGCTTCCACTGAGCGACAACGAATTTGTTATAGCGAATTGTCACAACTTCGTATGGGATTGACGATTACGCGACGGTCCACCGCTGGCGTCCTCGCTCTCTGTTGTGGACTCCTTTCTACAACGATCGCTGTGGAGGTTATTGGTGGCTATCTCTCGTTAGAGGGAATGCCGGTCGTGTATGGCCTTCTGGGACTGTCAGCAGTCGGAACTCTCGTGTCGAGTTGGTTCAGCCGAACCTCCTCGTGGAAGTTTGTGCCGCTGTACGGAGCATTGACGTTTGGCAGTTCGATTATACTGTTTCTCTATCTGTTCTCTCTAACGAGTGCCTGATGTTCCTTGACCCGACGCTGGTGCATCACGAGACGTCGTCGGTTTCACCCGATAACCGACTCGCGCGCTGTGTTCAGCGCGGCCCCGACAACCGCTCTGCGACTGAGGATTCTACTAGTGCCCGAGTCGAAAACCCGCCGCCAACTCCGTCGTCGGCGCGGTGCAACGCTTACGCGCGGGGACAGAACTATACTCCGCCCACGGTATCTGTCGGTTATGACGACCACCCCGACGCCCGTCCGCGCGCCGCCCGTCGGCGTCCCGTCGAATCGCTTCGGCGCATCCCCGACTCCGCAGGGTGTATCGAACACATGACAGACCCATCGAGTCGGGCGGACGACGTGGTCGATGCCGTCGTCGAGACGCTCTGTGCGGCCGCGCCGTCGATTCGGGCGGGGCTGCCCGGCCGACGCGTCTACGAGGAGGGCACGAACCCGAGCGGCGAGCGCCAGTTGGAAGCCGACACCTACGCCGACGAACTGCTGTTGAAGCGACTCCGCCCCCTCGACGGCGTCGGCGAGTACGCCAGCGAGGAGCGCGCCGACGTCATCGACATCGGCGAGGGCGTGTCCGTCGCGCTCGACCCGCTCGACGGGTCGACGAACCTGAAGCCGAACAACGTCATGGGGACGCTCTACAGCATCTACGACGAACCGCTCCCCACGGGCGGCGAGAACCTGCTCGCCGCTGGCTACATTCTCTACGGCCCGGTGACGACGCTCGTGGCCGCCCGCGACGGCGTCGTCAGCGAGTACATCCTCGAATCAGGCATCAAGCGTCCGCTCCGCGAGGAACTGACGCTCCCTGACGACCCCGCCATCTTCAGTTTCGGCGGCCGGGTCAACCGCTGGTTCGACGACTTCGAGGCGTTCGCCCGCGAGACGGAGCGGACCGAGGGAATGAAACTCCGCTACGGCGGGTCGATGATCGGCGACGTGAACCAGATTCTCCACTACGGCGGCGTCTTCGCGTACCCCGCACAGACTGACGCCCCGGGCGGCAAACTCCGACAGCAGTTCGAGGGCTTCCCCATCGGCTACATCATCGAGTGCGCTGGCGGGCGGTCCTCCGACGGCGAGCAGTCGCTCCTCTCCGGGACGCCCGACGGTATCCACGACCGCGTGCCAGTCTACATCGGCAACGAACCGCTCGTCGAGTCGCTGGAAGCGCGACTGGACTGACGGTCGCGGATATCGTCACAGTCGAATTAGAACTCTCGGACGGTAGGGTTTGAATCGGTTACTGTTGCGTTTGTTTTGCCGCTGTCGCCCCTCGTGAGTACGGTCGCGCTGGTCGTCCTCGCGGTGCCGACGTGGGTGGTCGTGAGTCGTCTGTTGTTCAACTCCGGCGGCGCGCTGGCGATGATTGACGACGAGTTCGACCGCGGCGGGTAGAGACCGCGGAAGCAGTCGAATTTCCCCGCCCGAGCTTAAGACAGAAATATTATGTTTTCTAGAATCATTCTGGAATATGTAGTTTTCACGGGGAGTTCGAATTTCTCACGTGATATCTCGTACAACCACATCGAAAGTAGCGATAATTGGTGATTCAGATTATAATTGTACAGAGGTTGTAATCTGGTGTTTGAATGAGTACAAACGAGTTCGCGGCGGTCTAGAACGCTCACATCGGCGTATTTTCTAATACCTGCTACCACAGCAGCAAAGACTGTTTTCTATCCACCTGATATATACTACTATCCGTAAAGTCTGTCGCTACAGCGAAGTACTACGGCACGCGTCGCTACCAAGAGATGAACGTCGCCGCCGGCTGTGTTTGCGGCGTCGCGACGGACTCACCAGCGGTCAGAGCGACGACTACTCGGTGGTCGTGTCGTTCATCGCGGCCGGCGGGCTGGAGTCGCTCGGTGGCTCGGACCCACTCGGCGGTTCGGACCCGTTCGGTGGCTCGCCCGGACCGCCGTCAGCGCCCGAAAACGAGTCGTCCGCCGCCGTCTCGCCGGACGTGTACAGCGCCACGTTGAGCGTGCCGCTGTAGCCCTCGCTCGTCTCGGTGACGTCGAGGACTAACTGTGCCGCGTTGTCCTGTTGGAAGATGTTGTCCTCCGAGTTCAGCGTGTCGCGGTCGCCGCGGTCGGCGTACGGCGCTTGGGTGTACACCCGGTCGGTGCGGTCGTCGTCGAAGAACAACTGTGAGGTGAACTCGTAGGCCTCCGTCGCGTCGTCCGACGAGCGAACCTTGAAGTGGATGTGGACGGCGCGACCCGTGTACCAGCCGGGGTAGATAGTCGTAAACGACGCCGCCCCGACGTCGTCGGTGAGCTGAATCCCGCGGAGGAAGTCCTGCCCGACGGTGTTCTGCATCTCCACGTCGGAGTAGACGCCGCTGGCGTTGGCGTGCCACACGTCGACGATGGCGTTATCGAGGGGCGTACAGCTGTCTTCGGTCAGTTCGAACACCTTGAACCTGAGGTCGAGCCTGACGCCGTCTTCCTGCTCGCCGGTGTCGCTGTCCGCCCGGATGTCCGAGCGTCGGAGGTTCTCGTCGACGTAGTACGGCCCTTCGGTCAGTTCGGGCTGGGCGACGCAGGCGGTCGTCCCGTCGCTCGTCGTGACCGACGTATCGGTCATGGTCCCCGTCGCCGGGTAGTCCGGGTCGTCGGTCGACATCGCGGGCGACACGGTCGTCTCGGTGCTCGTCGCGTTCTCGGTGTCTGTCCCCTCGGCGTCGCCGCCGGACGTACAGCCGGCGAGCCACGCCGCCGCGGCCGTCCCGCCGACCGCGAGCGCCTGCCGCCGCGTCAGCAGCCGACCGACCGGTTCGTCGTCGTTGTCCATAGTCGTCTGTTCGCCGTCGGGCCGATAACCGTTGGCCGAACTGGGGCAGAACTGCGGCCCCAGTTATCCACAAATTCGAGTGCCATCGGGGGCGTCGCGGCACACCCGACGGTCAGGCGGTCAAAAAACACGTGTCGAACTGCGGCCTGTCGGGAGGTCGGCGCGTCTAGTGGAACAGCCGCCACACCAGTCCGAGGAGGATGAACGGCGCGAACGGTATCATCAGCACCGCGATTCCAGCGACGATGAGCGTCCCCATCAGACCCATCTGGATGTTCGAGTAGTCGGTTCGAACGGGGTTGACTGCACGAGCCATACCTACTCGTCGGGTTGCCCTATACATAAGCTAACTGGATAGTTAATATATAAATAGGCGCGAGAGCGGGGGCGACAGTTGTGGGTGAAAACACGACGCAACGGTGGGCTTACGCCCGACTTGGTTCCGGCGCGCGGAGCGCCAAGAGTACGCCGACGACGGCGACCCCGCCCGCGGCGAAGAACGCCGGCTCGTACCCCGCGTAGTCGATAATCGCGCCGGCGGCGATGGGCGCGGCGAACGCGCCGAGGAGGCCGACGCTCGTCAGGAGCGAGACGGCCGTCGTCCGCACCGCGGGGGCGACGAGTTCGGCGATGTACGAGAAGATGAGCCCCGTCACGAGCTGGATGGCGAAGCCGACGATGACGACCCCGACGACGACCGCGCCGAGTCCCGAGACGAACGCGAACGCGACGATCGCGGGGGTTGCGACGGCGAACGACGAGACGATGACCCGGCGACGACGGCCGCCGAACACGCGGTCGGTGACCACACCGCTGGTCGAGCGCGCGACCGCGCCGATGGCGGGAAAGAGCGCGGTCAGGAGGCCGCTCGCGGCCAGCGAAATCGGGAACTCGCTTGCGAGGAAGCTCGGGAGCCACGTGTTGACGAACAGGTACAGCGAGTAGGCGAGAAAGCAGAGCGCGCAGACTGTCCAGACCGCCCGGCTGCCGAACAGTTCGCGGAGCGCCGCCCGGTCGGGCGCGGGCGCGTCGACGCCGGGAACGCGGCGGCGGGTCGCGAGCATGAAAAAGACGACGCCGACGACGGCGAGCGCGGCGTACAGCGGGAGAATCGCCGGCCACCCGGCGACGTTCGCGATGAGCGGGCTTCCGAACTGGCCGAGGGCGAACCCGACCGGCGCGCTCGCGGTGAACACACCGACCGCGGTCGCACGCTGCTCCGCGGGGACCGCGTTGCCGACGACGTTCGCGCCCGCGTTCCAGAACGTGACGTACGCGAGGCCGCCGAGCACCCGCGAAACGAGGAGCCAGCCGTACGCGCCGGCGGTGGCCGCGTACCAGCCCCAGCCGCCGGCGACGACCAGCGCGACGGTCGCCAATCCGACCACGCGGCGCACGGAAAACCGGTCGAGGACGACGCCGACGGGGACGCTCGTGACGACCGCCGTCGCGTACATGATACTGACGAGCCAGCCCGCCGCGCTCGAACTCAGCCCGAGAGACTCCTGAATCGCCGGAAAGACGCTTGCCGGGGCGATTTCGTAAGCCGCGGCCGCCGTCGAAAGCAGGAAGAAGCCGACGACGAGGCCCAGTATCTCGCGTCGCGTGCCCATCCCGTCCGTTGTCGTACTCACGGTTTTACCACCTGCTCGGCGTGGGCTGAAATCGTTTGTCGTTCTGCTGTGCTGAGCAAATGAGCCACACGCTAGTTTTGTACTTTTTGTCGATTACTGTCGTTCTTCGAGCACGGTGTTGCCTCGACCAATTGGCACAAGATAGTACAATACTCCATTACTAGTGAAATCTATCTTCGCTCGATTATCTGGGACGACTGCCGATGTGAAACACTATGGAAAAAGATATCACGGCAAAAATAGCTGATGAATCTGATTAGAAGTGCGGCACACATATTTTATCGAGGTTTTTTTGAGACATATGGTGACAACTACGTTCTCCTGGGTTTGACTGTCCCATTCCTGAGATCTAGTATTTGTATTGTTGTTCATTCTCAATATTCCTGGATGACGTTACTATCCCGTTGGGAGAGAGAATAGGCTTGTGAAGGCACGATAACGTCGCGGAGCTACCTATCGACACGAGACACGGAACGCCAGTACATTTTTGAGTTCTTGGTTGAGAGTATCCACTGATGTTTGCAAATCGGGCTGCCCTTGCAGCTACATCCGAACACAAACTCGTACTCGACTGCCTTGAGGCGGGGATTCGCGCTGCACACCCGCAGTCGGTTATCGAGCGGACTGTGTCGGTAGTTGACAACACGTTACACGTCGGTGAGCACGACTACGACCTCGACGACTACGACCGCCTGCTCGTGTTGGGTGGTGGTAACGCCGCTGCCCACGTCGCTGCGGCCCTCGAGACGTGCTTGTCCGACCGAATCGACGACGGACTGGTCGTGACAGACGATCTTGTTTCGCTCTCGAGGGTCAGCTGTGTCGAGGGGTCTCACCCGATTCCAGATGCGTCCGCCGTTTCGGGGACCGCCGAGCTACTGGAGCTCGCGTCAGACGCGACGACAGACGATCTCGTGCTCAGTATCGTGACGGGTGGGGGGAGCGCTCTCCTTCCTGCCCCAGCGGGTACACTCACTCTTAGTGACGTACAGGCAGTCACCGAGACACTTCTCAGGGCCGGTGCGACGATTGGAGAGATCAATACGGTTCGAAAACATCTCTCAGCAATCAAGGGCGGTCGTCTCGCGGTCGCTGCCTCGCCAGCGGATGTCATCGGGCTCGTGTTCAGCGATGTCGTCGGGAACGATTTGGGTGCAGTGGCGAGCGGCCCTGTCTCGCCGGACCCGACGACATACGACGACGCACAAGCGGTGTTCGACCGCTACAACATCGAACCGCCTGAACCGGTTGTGCGCCACCTCAAAGACGGCTGCCAAGGAGAGCACCCAGAAACGCCTACAGAAGACCACCCGGCCTTCGCTGGTGTGGACGTTCACGTCTTGGCAGATAACGGAACCGCGCTGGAGAGTGCCGCCGAAGTCGCTCACGAACACGGGTACGAGCCGATGATCTTGTCATCGCATGTCCGAGGCGAAGCGAGCGAAATCGCGAAAGTACACGTCGGTCTCGCAGAGGAAGCGCTCGCCGCGAAACGACCGGTCGAACCACCGGCGGTCGTCCTTTCCGGCGGCGAAGCAACAGTAACCGTCTCGGGCGACGGACATGGCGGACCAAACCAAGAGTTCGCGTTGAGTGCTGCACTCGAACTCGATGCGGCGGGCGTCGTCGTTGGAGCGGTTGATACGGATGGCATCGATGGCAATACCGACGCCGCTGGGGCACTCGTCGATGCCGAGCTACTTGACGACCAGGAGAGTGCACAGGCTGGGCTCGCACAAAACGACGTTTATCCACACCTCGATGCCACGGGGGCACTTCTTCGATCGGGGCCGACCGGGACAAATGTAAACGATCTTCGTGTGATGGTAATCACGTCGACGTGAACTACTTCGGGGTCAAGCCCCGGGACTTCCCGTGGGTAGACCCGATATTCTGTGTTTCCCCTTCGTGAGCCGTGGTCCGCACGAGAATGTCTCAATCGTGACCCAGCAGCGAGCCGGCCGGCATCTATCTACGCAACAACACGTACTATATAAGGTTCCATCTCACGGGACATAATTATCGATGATAGATTATGTGGCAAGAGATTACAACGGTATATTTGTAATGTATCGCACGAACATGGCTTCACCCGCACGGCAGTCGTCCTACTGGTATTTCATATTGAGCTCGACCTCGTTGACGACTCCCAGGAGTTTGTCTGGCAGTTCTTCGCGGTAGAATTCGCCTTTGAACCGGTTCTGCGGACCAGAGATACCGATCGCACCTAACGGCTGTCCGTTCGGCTTGATAACTGGAACTGAGACGGACCGGAGACCCTCGATATACTCTTGATCGTTGAAACTGACGCCCTCGTCTCTGATCTCGCGGAGTTCGTCGTAGAGCTCGTCTTCGTCCGTGATGGTGTTCTCGGTGACTTTTGGGAGCCCATGACGCTCGATAATGCGAGCGATTTGGTCGTCAGTCAGTTGAGCGAGAATCGCTTTTCCACCGGAGGTCGCGTGGATTGGCATTCGCTTTCCGAGCTGTGTGTTCGTCTGAACGGCGTGTTCTCCGGTTTCTCGATAGATGTACACGAGATAGCCGTGTTCTTCGATCATGAACTGAGCACGTTCGTCAGTCTCCGAGGCGAGTGCTTTGACTTTCGGTTCGATCTGAGCGAACGCCTCGTGTCGGTTGTTTACACCCATACCGATGTAAAGAAATCGGGAGCCAATGTAGTAGAGATCCCCCGTCTTCATCACGTACTCTCGTTCTTCGAGTGTCTTGAGATGCCGGTGAACCGTGCTCTTGGGCAGCTCTAACTCCGTCGCCAGTTCCGATACTCGAGCCCCGTTTCGGTCTCGTAGTTCCTCGATAATCCTGAACAGCTTGTGTGTCGTTTTCATGGTTTGTGTTTCCGTTAGTCGTGATTCTCAGCGATGACACATAAAGTTTCACAATGTGGAACAGAACACTCAGAGCCTCACTTCGGATTGGCGCGCGTGTCTCGGCGTACACACGTAGTGTTCGTGTGAGTCATACTCACACATATGCACTCAACAATCATTATGGTTGTTCGCGTGTCCATACATCCGTCTTCGAACGCAACGAAGTGAGACCCCATACTGGCCGCTAATCAGCATCGAGTGTGTGCCATGATACGGAACTTTATATACAAAGTTGCTGAATACGAAGTGCAATCGGTGACTAATCATAAAAAACGAAACGTCCGTCAGTTTGGTTTCGTTACGCTTCGTCGCCGACGGTCCAGGAGTCGTCCCACACGTCTTGTTCCTTGTAGAACTCAGCAACACCCGGGTGGACCGGATGTTCTGGAATGACTGCGGTGGCCATATCTGCCGGGTCAGAGTGGTCAGCGTACGTCTGGTCGGCCTCTCGGATCGTCTCGCCGTGTTCGTGACTAATCCGAGCCAGTTCGTGTGCGGCGTCTGCTGGCACTTCCGGGCCGAGCAGACACTGCAGGTCAAGATTCCAGCTGACGATCGAGTCGGTAACCTTCGTGACCTCCTGATTCCATCCGTACGGCTCGATTTCGGCTAAACGTGCGCCCCCGACCTCTTCGATGGCCTGTTTGAAGTCGTCGGCGACATCGACGAGATAGACGTCGTTTCGAGCGTCGATCTGCTTTGCCCAGCCAGTCAGTTCGACGCGATTCGATCCGTACACCGCAACAGCGTCAACGCGTCCCTCTTCGATCGCACCGGGGATGTCGCTCGTGTTGACGTTGATGATGTCGACTTCCTCCCACATTCCGGCGACTCGCATCACCTCTTCGGTGAGTAGTCGCGTCCCAAAGCCCGGCTGAATCGGGTAGACGGTTTTCCCCGCGAAGTCTGCGGTCGATTCGATTCCAGAGCCTTCCACGGCAACCCAGAAGATATCGAGACCGTTGAACCGGAACGACTGATAGCCGATGTTGTCGACCGGTTCATCGTTGAATCGGTCCGTTTCGTTGACCGCTTTGTTGATCGTGTTGTTGTCCGTCGCGATGGCAGGGATGTTGCCCTGGTCGTACTGGTACATGTTGGCGACGTTCCCCTGGGTCTGCTCGACGGTCATTCGGAGGGTGTCGCTGTGCTCGTTGAGTGCTCGAGCAAGTGCTTGCATCGAGTTGAACGCCGTACTCCCCTGTGAGGAGCCGCCCATTCGTAGTTGGTACGAGGTACCACCTGAGCCACCGTCCGAACCCGAATCATCGCTCGAGCCGCCGTCCGACCCTGAATCGCCGCCGGATCCACTGCCAGACCCACTGTCGGATTCGCTGTCGCCACCGAGACAGCCGGTGATTGCAACGGTCCCGGCACCCGCAGCGGCTGCTTTGAGAATACTCCGTCTAGTCCGTGCGCTGTGTGCTTGCTTAGACATCCGCTCTTGACGTTCATGTACATCAATGATAAACCTTGTTGTTAATTCCAATATTTGATTGGTACTCAAATTATCCTCAGGGGGTCGGTCCTGTGGCAGTCGGCCTGAGAGCGAGATACCCCCTTGGTTGGTCGCCACCCAAATATTTTTATCAAGATAGAGCATCAATCGGACCGATGTCGTATGACATAGCGGTGATTCCAGGCGACGGTATCGGAATCGAAGTGACAGAAGCGACCGAGCCACTTCTCATCGAACTTGCTGCGGCCCACGGCGTTGAGATTGAGACGACGTGGTTCGACTGGGGAAGCGAGCGGTATCTCGAAGAGGGTGCGCTCATGCCCGACGACGGTTTAGAGACGCTCAAAGAGTTTGACGCGATTCTGCTCGGTGCGGTGGGTCACCCAGACGTGCCGGACCACGTTACACTCCGGAACCTTCGCCTCCCGATCACCAAGGGATTCAACCAGCACATCTGCAAGCGCCCCTCGTATCTCTTTGATGGGGTCGAAAGCCCGCTTCGTGGCTACGGGGGCGGTGATATCGATCTCGTTGTCTACCGGCAGAACACCGAAGGCGAGTACGCCGACGTCGGTGGACGCGAACACCAAGGATTCGGGAACGAAGTCGCAGTTCAGTCGGCGGTCTACACACGCGAGGGGACCGAAGCAATCGTCCGGGCCGCGTTCGAGGCCGCGACAGAGCGGAGTGGAAAACTAACCAACATCACGAAGTCGAACGCACAGGCTTACGGGATGGTGTTCTGGGACGAAATCGTCGAGGAGATTAGCGAGGAATACCCGGACATCACCGTCGAACGACTCCTCGTCGACGCCGGGAGTATGGACTTCGTTCGTCGTCCCAACGAGTTCGACGTCGTCGTCGCATCGAACCTGTTCGGCGATATCCTCACCGACATCGGTGGCATCATCTCCGGGAGTCTTGGGATGGCCCCGTCGACGAACATCAACCCGAGCGGGGAGTACCCGTCGATGTTCGAACCGGTCCACGGGAGCGCCTTCGATATCATGGGAGAGGGCATCGCGAACCCGGTCGGGATGCTGTTGTCGATGTCGTTGATGTTCGAGCATCTCGAAGAGGACGACCTCGCCGAGACGCTCTGGGACGGCGTCGGTGCACAGCTAGCTGATTCGGACGCACCGCGGACCCCCGACATCGGTGGCACGGCAACGACGCTGGATGTTGTGGGCGACCTCGAAGAACGACTTCTCGAGTAACCCATGTATCACGTGCTACTTGCGGTCGACGGGAATGAAGACCGGACGGCAGCCGCAGTCGACGCGGTTGCCGACCTCCCCGCTGCCGAGTCAGCCGTCACCGTCACGATCCTCAACGTGTTCGAGGAGTTCGATGCAATCGACGACAGCGGTGGACACGTGACGTCGGAGGAACTCTTCGAAAAGTACGATCCGCCATCGAGCGTAACTGTCGCCCGCGAGAGACTGGACGAGCACGGAATTGACTGGACGTTCGAGGCGGCTCACGGCGACCCAGCGGCGACGGTCGTACAGACTGCAGCGGATTGTGACGCCGATGCGATTGCCATGGCGCCCGCCAGTCGCTCTCCGGTTGGGAAAGTGCTCTTCGGGAGCGTCACACAGGGCGTCCTGCTTGACGCCGAGTGTCCAGTCATCGTTGCCTAGTTCCTGACCGCCCGACAGCCTGCTGCCCCACTCCCGTTTTCGTCAGCTGAGATTGCCTCCCAACGGCTTCAGTCACACTCCCCGGAAACCGAGAGCCGATGTACTCGGACGTCTCAGGTACGGATTCGTTTGTCTGCTGTCATGCAAGACGTCGCCATATGACTGAGTCTACCATAACTAATTTATATGTTTGAATCTACTGTGAGAGTGAACCATGGTAGCAAGACGTATCCAGCGATTGAGATCAACAGACCTGGAAGACGCGGTGGGTGGGACGTTAACGCTCGCTGCTCTCGCGTTGTGGGCACTCGTTATCTTCTATGCCTACACCGTGTCGATGCCGCGGGCACAGTACGGTGTCCTGTTCATTGCCGGTGCAATCGGGGTGTACATCCTCAACGAACTCGAAGATGTCATCGCTGATCGGGACTATCTCGACGCAGCCCTGTTACTCGGGTCGTTAGTGATCACCATTGCCATCACCGTCTACGTCAACCTGCACTTCAGGGAACTGTACATCGACCGTGTTGGCTACGCGTTTCCACACGAGTACGCCTTGGCAGCTGCATTCCTCGCAGCAATTGTCTACCTCTCGTGGCGTTCGTTCGGGCTGACGTTCCTTAGCATCCTTGTGGGTGCGCTCCTGTACGGCTACTTCGGTGATCTGATTCCCGGAATCCTCGGGCACAGCGGGTTGAGCTACAGTCGACTGCTCCTCTTGCTCGCACTCGACATCACCGGCTTCTACGGCTTCCTGACTCAGTTAGTCGCGGCGTGGATCGCGCTCTTCTTGCTTTATGCGGGGCTGCTGGAGAGCTATGGTGCGTTCGACCTCATCTTCCGTGGAGCCGTCCGAACGTCGAAGTACATCGACTCGGGCGTTGCACAGACCGCTGTCGTCGCAAGTGCGGTTATCGGCTCGATCAACGGTTCACAGACCGCAAACGCCGGTATGACCGGGTCGTTCACAATCCCGATGATGAAAGAAAACGGCATCAAGCCCTCGACAGCAGGGGGGATTGAGGCGGTCGCATCCACAACTGGGCAGGTTCTTCCACCAGTTATGGGTGCGGGAGCGTTCATCATGGCCTCGCTTCTCGGCATCAGCTACGTGACCGTCATCACCGCGGGGCTCATTCCGGCGATGATCATGATGGTGTGTATAATTCTCGCGGTTCACTACATCGCGAGCAATCAGCTCGACTCGATCGACGTCGACGCCGTCCTCGACGAGTTGGAAGACCGGACTCGTCGGGACACCCTCGTCGACACGGTCAAGTTCATCATCCCATTCGGCGTGTTGGTGTACACGCTCGGCGTCATTCAGCTAACTGTGATGACGTCCGCGCTGTACACCGCCGTCACGATGTTGATCACCGGCATCACATTCCCCGTCTTCCAGGCGGCGTACGAGTCGCGCTCGGTGACGGCCGCGACTCGAGAGACGCTCTCGGACACGGTGGCTGGCTTCCGGCGCGGTGCGATCATCACGGCACCCATCGCCATTATCCTCGCGGCGATCAACGGCGTCGTTGATATTCTCATGACTACGGGCGTCCCCGGAATCCTCACCCTCTCGATGATGGATATCTCGGGTGGCATCATGCTCGTCGCTGTTCTGATATCGATGGTGATCTGTATCCTCCTCGGGTTGGGGATGCCGACGACTGCCGCCTACACCGTTGTGGCACTCCTCGTGGCTCCGACGCTCGTCAGTCGCTTCCTCGTCCCCGATCTGGCTGCCCACTTCTTCGTCTTCTACGGCGCGATTCTCTCGGGACTCACGCCACCGATTGCGACGTGTGCCGCGGTCGCCGCCGGTATCGCGAATGCCGACTTCGTCGAGACGTGCTACGAAGCCATCAAAGTCGCCGCCCCACTGTTCGTCTTGCCGTTCTCGTTCATCTACCACCCTGTCATCGTCTCAGGGGTACTCAGCGGCGGTGCCGTCTTCACCGGGTTGCTCATCTTGCTGGGCGGCATCAGCATCATCCACGGAATCAACTACCGCTTTGGCTACGGCAAATGGGCGCAACTCGGCACTCGAGTGGCGTTCTTTGTGGTTGGTGTCCTCACGATGGTGTACCCCAACTCGACAGTTCAGTACGCGGGGGCTGGCGTGATTATCACGCTCTTCGTCGTCCAACAGCTCGCGACTCGTAACGTTGCTGTCGGCGACACCATCAACAACTAGGTCCATCGATGTACAACCGTCAATACAAGACACCGACCGGTAACCGGTAGCCGGGAGAAACACGTACCACTCGTCGATTTCACTCCCGAGGACAGTTGTCGTCTCTTCCCCCACAGCACATACTGTGGGATGTCCTCTTACGTGGATGATACTTTTCGCTGACCACGTTTTCTTGGATGTATTTTCTGATATAGATCGGTAGAGAACCAATATAGTTGTGCCATTTCTATACATTTTTATATTGGCGTCCCCCCTTCTCGAAACTGTGCGCACAAAATATGAAACGGTAGATAGTCGCCACTATCTGTCCGAAAGCAGTTTAAATACCTAATAGTGGTATTATATGTTTTAGTTTGTCACGAAATTTGTATTAGCAAAAACTGATACTTCACTACACTATTGTTTATTTATTGCATTTCTCCTGCTTGTGTTGAGTATCACTATTCAGACAATATTGGCTCAGTCGCCACCCCGAAGCGCCTGCTCGATGGGCGTCTCGCCGCCCGTGAGGTGCATCGTCTCGCCGACCGTCCGGTCGATATCGAGACAGGCGACGACCGCCTGTGCCACGTCGGCCCGCGGAATCTCGGGCGTGTCGCCATCGAGACCCTCGACAGTCAGCGAGACGGCCCCGGTGCCCTCCGCGTCGGTGAGCCTCGTGGGGCGGAGAATCGTCGCGTCGAGCGACGACTGTTCGAGGTAGTCGTCCGCGCAGCGCTTGGCGACCAGATACGGTCGCAGCGGCTCGGGGCCGGCGAGCGGGTCGCCAGCGCCGATGGAGCTCACCATCACGAAGCGGTCGATTCCCGCCTCGACACAGGCGTCAATCACCCGTCGAGCGCCCCAGAGGTCGACCATGAGCGTCTTGTCCGCGCCGGTCGACCCGCCGGAGCCGGCGGTGAACACGACCGCGTCGGCCCCTTCGAGCGCCGCTTCGAAGTCGCCTTCGAGATCGCCCAGTCGCGGCTCGCCGCCGCGGTCGCGGACCGCCTCGAACTGCGATTCGTCGCGGACGACGCCGATGGGGTCGTGACCGGCGTCCGCGAGTCGCGGGAGGAGCTGCCGTCCGATACCACCATTCGCGCCGATGACTGCGACTTGCATCGTTCGCCGTCGCGTAGTCGCCCCGGCCAGATAGGGGCTGGGTTCGGCGAAGGTGGTGTCCGTGACTCGTCGCGGCGGCGCACCGATGCCCGGCGTTTCCCGTCGAACCGGACGGTGCTGCTGGAAACAACACCGTCGTTACCGTCGCGGGTCGGTGTTCGGGTATGCGCGATACGAACCGCGAGTGGATCTTCGCCGAGCGCCCCGAGGGAGAACCCGACATGGACAGTTTCGAACTCCGCGAGGGCGACCTCCCGGAGCCGCGACACGGAGAACTCCTCGTACGCGTGCGATACCTCTCCGTCGACCCGTACATGCGCGGGCGGATGCGAGACGCAGAGTCGTACGCAGAACCGTGGTCGGTCGGCGACCCACTACAGGGCGGCGTCGTCGGCGAAGTCGTCGAAAGCGAGAGCGAGGCGTACGACGCCGGCGACCTCGTGAGCGGTAACGGCACGTGGGCCGACTACACCGTCCTCGACGCCGATAACGTCGCGCCCGTCGACCCATCGGTCGCGGACCTCCCCGCCTACCTCGGCGTGCTCGGGATGCCCGGCCGGACGGCGTATTTCGGCCTGCTCGACGTGGGCGACCCCTCGCCCGGCGAGACGGTGGTCGTGTCCGGCGCGGCCGGTGCAGTCGGCTCCGTCGTCGGCCAGATTGCGAAGTTCAACGGCTGTCGCGTCGTCGGCTTCGCCGGCTCCGACGAGAAGGTGTCGTGGCTCACCGACGACCTCGGCTTCGACGCCGCAATCAACTACAAAGCAGTCGACGACTACCGCGCGGCGCTCGACGACGCCGCGCCCGACGGCGTCGACGTGTACTTCGACAACGTCGGCGGCCCCATCACCGACGCGGTGTTCACGAAACTGAACCTCGACGCCCGCGTCGCCGTCTGCGGACAGATTGCCCACTACAACGACGAGGGCGTGCCGACTGGCCCGCGAAAGCTCCCGCAACTCATCGCACCGCGGGCGAAAGTACAGGGACTGCTCGTCGGCGACTACGCGACCCGATTCGGCCAGGCCAGCGAGCAACTCGGCTCGTGGGTCGCATCGGGCGACCTCGAACACCGCGAGACCGTCGTCGACGGCCTGGAGAACGCGCCCGACGCGTTCCTCGGCCTGTTCTCCGGCGACAACATCGGCAAGCAGGTCGTCGGCGTGTCCGAACCATAACGCGCAGCTTCGCCGCCGACCGTCGGTGAGGTGACGGTCGCCCCCCAGAACGCGGACCGTCGTGTCATTCATTTTTAGCCCGGCCTAAATTTCGAAGCACCTATATCGGTTTAGGTGAGCCTAATTCGTATGAGAGAGACCGACGAGAACACGGGGCCGACGCGGAGAGACTACCTGACGTACGGTGGCGCGCTCCTCGGTGGCGGGGTGCTCGCGGGATGCGCCGGGCAGTCGGGCGGCGACGCGACGACCACGGCGACTGAGACCGCCACGGCGACCGAAACCGAGACGGAAGCCACCGAGACGGCGACCGAAACTGAGACCGACGACTCCAGCTACACGGCCGAGTTATCGCCGGTCGGGACGGTCACGCTGGACGAACCGCCGACGAACGTGTTCACTCACTTCCCGTGGTTCCCGGACATGGCGAGCGCGCTCGGGCAGGGCGACACCGTGAACAACCTCTGGTGGGACGGCACCGTCGCGGGCCTGGAGTACTTCACCGCCGGCTTCGACGACTTCGAAATCGAGTGGGCCGACGCGGCGGGCGAGTACGGCTTCACGAAAGAGAAACTGTACGAACTCGACAGCGACCTCCACCTCGTCGACCCCGCGTGGGTGTCCACGCAGGACAACTGGAACCAAGCCGACATCGACGAGGTCGCGGACAACATCGGCCCGTGGTTCGGAAACTACTACAGCAATTTCAACTCCACGCCCCCGGAAGAGTGGGCCGACGGCTACGAGTACTACGACCTCTGGGACCTGTTCGAACGCGTCGGGTCGCTGTACGGCGAGCGCGAGCGCTACGAGGCGCTCCAGTCCGTCCGCGACGACCAGCTCACTACCATCGAAGACGGCCTGCCGCCGGAGTCCGAGCGCCCGACCGCCGCGTACCTCTCGATTTCGACGGACCTGTCGAGCATCTACCTGCTCCGCCTGAACGCGCCCGGCTACTGGAACGCCCACACTCGGCCGCTCGGCGCGGTCGACGCCTTCGGCGACGAGGAATTCACGGGGCCGTTCCAGGAGGTCGACATGGAGGCGCTTCTCGAAGCCGACCCCGACGTGATTCTCGCGCTGTGGACGGTCACCGAGACGTTCGACTTCGACGGGCTGAAACAGAACCTCCAGGACGACCCGGTCGGCCGCGAACTGGCCGCCGTCCAGAACGACCGCGTCTACCCGCAGGGGACCCGGTGGCAGGGGCCGCTGATGAACCTGTTCCAGACCGAGATGACGGCCAAACAGCTGTATCCCGACCAGTTCGGCGAGTGGCCGACCTACGAGGACGGCGACGACTACCCCGACTTCGGGGCCGACGAACAGTTGTTCGACCACGGGCGAGTCGAGGAAATCGTCACGGGCGAGAATCTGTAGGCGCGTCGCCGGGGTGAGCGCGCAGCGTCACCTCCGACCCACACGAGTCACCTCGTCAGGTCGACCTGAATCGATTTCGCGGTGCTGATGACCTGCCCGGTGATGTCCTCTTCGAGATACCGACCGGTGAGTCGACTCGACGGTCCACAGACCCCGATGGCCGCCGCTGGCGCGCGCTCAGTCAGGGCGATGGACGTTCCCACCCCGATAACCCCCGCGGATTGTTCTTCTCTGCAAAACGAAATCCCGTTCTCGCGAATCGTTCGGAGTTCGCCGCGGAGCACGTTGCGGTCGGTAATCGTCTCAGCCGTCTGTGCATCGAGGCCGCGTTCGTCGAGGATGTCAGCGACGCGCTCGCGGCCGAGAGACGCGAGCATGGCCTTTCCGGGGGCCGTGACGTGGAGCGGGATGCGAGTTCCACACGCGTACTCGGGCGTCCAGTCGTTCGACCCGTGGGCCATGTAGACGCAGATACCGACGCCGTCTTCCTCCACGAACAGCGTCGAGACCTCTCCGGTGACCCGCGCCAAGTTGTCGACGTGCCGTCTCGCGGCGGTGAACACGCCGAGGTGCGACCGCACGTCCTCACCGAGCGCCAACAGCCCCATCGACGCGAGGTACTTCCGGTCTCGTTTCGTCACGTAGCCGAGTTCCGCGAGCGTGTTGAGGTGCGTGTGTACGACGCCCTTCGAGAGCCCGACGTCGGCCGCGAGTTCGGTGACGCCGAGCGCCTCGTCGGACGCGACCAGTCGCTCGAGGATGCGAAACGAGTTCATCGTCGCGTCGACCGTCGTTGTCCCCGTCATCTCTATAGTGCGACGAGGTAGCACGGCTATATAGAAATTGTTTTTCAGAGCAGAACGACGGCCCACACCACACACGCCCCCAGTACGTGCACAATTGTTAATTATTATAGCTTATACAACAAATGCCCGGCAATAGCTACCTCGTTTTGCTCTGCGAAACAATCTGAATCGTCCGATTTTCGGTAGTATGGCTCTCTAAACGAGCGGTTTCGATTTCGGCCATGGGGTTTTATCAATCAGTTTTTGAACGGATTGTCACGGTCGAACCAATGAAATCTGCCCAACTGACGGACACCCACACGGTAGCGATAACCGACACAGCGAAACCGCGCCCCGACGCGGACGAGGTGCTGGTCGAGATACACGCCTGTGGGGTCTGTACGACCGACCTGCACATGTACCACGGCAACCTCGACGTCGACTTTCCGACGGTGCCCGGCCACGAGAGTGCGGGCGAAGTCGTCGCTGTCGGGTCGGACGTCGACGCCTACGAGGTGGGCGACCGGGTCGCCATCAACCCGTCCGTGCCGTGCCACGAGTGTCGCGCCTGCAAGGCCGGGCGGGAGAACCTCTGTCACGACCTCACTTCGCTCGGCGGGGCCGCGAAACACGTCATCGACGGCGCGTTCGCGGAGTACGCGGCCGTCCCCGTCGGCAACCTCGAACCGATTGGCGACCTCGACTACCGGACGGCCGCGTTCGCCGAACCCCTCGGCTGCGTCATCAACGGCGTCGACCAGGTCGACCTGACGAGCGGCGAGACGGTCGTCGTGGTCGGTGCGGGCTTCATCGGCCTGCTTCTCGTCCAGGCGCTCCGGGCGAGCGGCGCGGGGACCATCGTCGTCTCCGAACCGGTCGATACCCGCCGAGAGGTGGCGAAAGCGGTCGGTGCCGACCACACCATCGACCCGACCGTCACGGACCCGACGACGGTGATTCCGAACCTCGTCGGCGACGTAGACATCGCCGTCGAGGCCGTCGGCCTCCCCCAGACCATCGCGCAGGCGCACTCGCTCACGGGGCCGGGTGGCCGGACGCTCATCTTCGGCGTCCCCCCGAACGACGCGACGATCGAACTCTCGCCGTACGACCTGTTCTTCGAGGAACGCGAGGTCGTTTCGAGCTACTCGCTCACGCCGGACACGTTCGCGCGAGCGGTGCGACTGCTCCAGAACGGCCGCATCGACGTTGACACCCTCGTCACCGACGAGTTCGGGCTCACCGGCCTCGAAACCGCCTTCGACCAGATGGAGGACAACCGCGGGCTGAAGAAGATTATCTACCCGGCCCGGTGACGCGGCACGACGCGACTGACCACTCAGACACATCACACACCACATCACTACCAATGACGAACGACCACAACCGACGAAGTTTCATCAAGACGGCAGCAGCAGCGGGTCTCCTCGGCGGCCTCGCCGGCTGTACCCGCGGCGGCGAACAGGCACAGAACAGCGGCGGTTCGACTGACGGCGGGGAGAGCACCGACGGCGGCACCTCGACTGCGTCGTCGTCCGAACCCGTCATCCCGCTCAGCGAGTACGACGCCGACATCGACTGGGCGCAGTTCGAGGGCTCGCAGATCAACATCGGTGCCGTCCAGCACCCGTGGGTCTCGGCCATCAAGCCGGCGATACCCGTCTTCGAGGAACTCACCGGCATCGACGTCGTCTGGAACATCCTGCCCGAAAACCAGTTCCGGACGAAGCGCCAGACCGACGTGAGCACCGGCGCTGGCCAGTTCGACGTCTTCTTCATGGACCAGGTGGTCAACCAGTACCGAAACGAAGGCTGGCTCCAGCCGCTCGACCCCTACTTCGAGGACGAGAGCCTGTACGACGAAGCCTGGTACCAGCCCGACGACCTCTTCGAGGCGTCGCGGTGGCAGGCCCACGGCGGCGGCTTCAGCGACGAGTGGACCGGCCTGCCCATCACCGTCGAGGTCCAGACCCAGTTCTACCGGACGGACCTCTACGAGAAACACGACCTCGAAGTCGCAGAGACGCTCGAGGAGTTCCGACAGAACGCCCAGACGATTCACGAAAACGAGTCGGAGGCCGTCGGCACCGTCGGCCGCGGGCAGAAGGGCTACGGGATGAACATCTTCATCCTGAACATGCTCCTCCGCGAGATGGGGACGTCTCTCTGGACGGAGTTCCCGACCGACTCCGGCCTCGACTCGTCGGGCGTCATCGACGCGGCGACGTGGTACACGAACCTCCTGCGGGACTACGGCCCCGACGGCGCGTCCACGCAGTCGTGGTCCGACGTGCTCTCGACGATGCAGGAGGGCCGCGCGGGCCACATCGTCGCCGACGCGAACCTGTTTTGGCCCGGCCTGACCGGCTCGGAGTCGTCGGTTTCCGACACCGTCGGCATCGCGAAGGTTCCCAAGCCGGCCGACGGCGAGTTCGCACCCAACGCGTACAACTGGCAGATTTCGACGTCGAAGAACGCGGCGAACTCGAAGCAGGCGTTCCTGTTCATGCTCTGGGCGACCTCGGAGCCGACCAACACGTGGATGCACCTCCACAGCGACGCCGCCTTCTCCGTCCGCCAGTCGGTCTGGGAGAACGACGAGTTCCGCTCGCAGGTCGGCGAGGAGTTCGCGCAGGTGACGCTCGAATCGCTCCAGTCGGCGTCGCCGGACCCGTTCGACCGGAAGTACCCCGAGTGGGGACAGCGCTACTCCGAGGAACTCCAGCGCGCCCTCGCGGGCCAGAAGTCCCCCGAGGCCGCGATGACGACGGCCGCCGAGGTCGCAGAGGAGATCTACAGCGAGTGACGCCATGAGCACGCAAACACAGACCGAAACGACGACGAGCGAGACGGGGGTCGCCAGGCTGCGGGCGCTGTGGAACGACTACCTCCCGTACTGGTTCATCGCGCCGATGGTGCTGGTGATGGTGCTTATCACCTTCTTCCCCGGCGCGTACGACCTCTACCTCAGCGTCATCGAGGAGCCCACGTTCGACGTCTTCGCGGCCGAGTTCGTCGGCCTAAACAACTACGCGACGGCGTTCGGTCGCGGCGGCGCGATGCACTCGTTTATCATCACGGTGACCGTCGTCGTCAGCGCGCTCGCCCTCGAAACCGTCCTCGGGTTCGGCCTCGCCGCGCTCGTCGCCGGCGTGGAGTCCGAGCGACTGCAGTCGTTCTACCGAGTGCTGTTTATCATCCCGATGGCCGTCGCGCCCGTCTCCCTCGCGACCATCGGCCGCATCATGCTGAACAGCGAAATCGGAGTCATCCCCTACCTCATCGAGGCGACGACGCCCTTCGCGGCCCCGGCGTTCCTCTCTGAGATTCCGCTGTTGACGGTGGTGCTTCTCGACACGTGGAACTGGACGCCGTTCATGTTCATCATCTTCTACGCCGGCCTCTCGTCGGTGCCCGACACGCTCATCGAGGCGTCACGCGTCGACGGCGCGCCGCTGTGGCGTCGCTACCTCCACGTCGTCATCCCGTACATGAAGCCCGTGGTGTTCGTCGCCACGCTCATCCGACTCATCGACCTCTTTCGGACGTTCGGCGTCGTCTACGGCCTGACGCAGGGCGGCCCGGGAACGGCCACCCAACTCGTGAGCATCAACATCTACGAACAGATGTTCATCAACAACTCGCCGGGCGTGGCGGCCGCGATTGCGGTCGTCTATCTCGTCTTCGTCGTCGCCATCGCGAACATCGTCATCGCCAAGGTCGGCTTCGAGGGGGTGTGGGACTGATGGCGTCCCAGAACCCGTCGCAGTCTACGTCCCAGTCGTCCGGTCCCGCGACCGGCGACCAGCGCCTCGACAAAGACACCCGCGAGACGCTCGTGAGTGTCGCCCGCCACGGACTCCTGTTGGCGTGGTCGTTCGTCGTGCTGTTCCCCCTGTACTGGTTGGCGTCGATGTCGCTGAAGCCGCCGGGGCAAGCCAACGCGCTGCCGCCGGACTGGCTCTTCCTGCCGACGGTGTACAACTACATCCGGCTCGCACAGGACGGCGCGTTCCTCGCGGCGTTCGCCAACAGCGTCGTCATGGTGTCGGCGTCGGTCGTGCTCGTGTTGCTCATCGGCGTGCCCGCGGCGTACGTGCTCTCGCGGTACGCCATCCCGATGGAGCGGGACGTGCTCGTGTGGATTCTCTCCTCGCGGATGCTCCCGCCTATCGCCGTCGTCATCCCGTTTTTCGTCATCTTCCGGTCGCTCAACCTCTTCGACACCCGAATCGGGATGGTGTTCATGTACGTCAGCATCAACCTCTCGCTCGTCGTCTGGGTGATGAAGGCGTTCTTCGACGGCATCCCCGAGACGCTCGAAGAGGCCGCCCGCGTCGACGGCGCGACCCGGTTCCAAGGCTTCCGCAAGGTCGTCCTCCCGGCGGCGAAACCGGGCATCTTCTCGGTCGCGATTATCAGTTTCATCTTCGCGTGGATCGAGCTCCTGTTCGGACTCGTCCTGACGAACTTCGAGGCGGTCCCGGTGACGCTGTTCGTCTACTCCTTTATCGGCTCGCGCTCCATCGAGTGGGGGATGCTCGCCGCGGCCTCGATGGCGATGATTCTCCCGGTCGTCGTCTTCCTCATCGCGGTGAACAAGTACCTCGCCGCCGGGCTGAGCTTCGGCGTGGTGATCAAAGAATGAGACTGACGGACCCAGCACACGGCCGACGACCGTCGGCACGGCGGCGCGCATCGCTCGCAAACGACACCAACACTCACACCCACACCCGCGCGGCGGGGGCAACCAGCCGCACCACGACCACGGAGACACACTCATGGCCAGCATCACGCTAGACGACGTAACGAAGGAGTTCGGCGACGGTGGCGACGCGGTCGTCGCCGTCGACGACGTATCGCTCGACATCGAAGACGGCGAGTTCGTCGTCTTCGTCGGCCCGTCCGGGAGCGGGAAGTCCACGCTCATGCGGATGGTCGCCGGCCTCGAAACGCAGACCGACGGCGACGTGTACATCGGCGACGAGATCGTCAATCAGCTCGGCCCGCGGGCGCGTGACATCGCGATGGTGTTCCAGAACTACGCGCTGTACCCGAACATGACCGTCGAGGAGAACATGTCGTTCGGCCTCAAGATGTCGACCGACCTCTCGGCCGACGAAATCGAAGCGACGGTGACCGAGACGGCCGAGATGATGGGTATCGAGTCGCTGTTGGACAACACGCCCGGCGAACTTTCCGGTGGCCAACAGCAGCGCGTCGCCCTCGGCCGTGCCATCGTCCGCGACCCGAACGTGTTCTTGATGGACGAGCCGCTGTCGAACCTCGACGCGAAGCTCCGGACGACCATGCGCACCGAAATCAACCGCCTGCAGAGCGACCTCGGCGTGACGACGCTGTACGTCACCCACGACCAGACCGAGGCGATGACGATGGGCGACCGGCTGGTCGTCCTCAACTACGGCGAACTCCAGCAGGTCGGCACGCCGCTGGAGTGTTTCTACCGCCCGGCAAACCGGTTCGTCGCCGGGTTCATCGGGTCGCCGTCGATGAACTTCTTCGAGGGCCAGGTCACGGACGGCACGCTCGTCGCCGACGGCTTCGAGTACGCCCTCACAGAACGCATGCAGGGGAACGTCGGCGACCGGACCGCGGTGACCCTCGGCGCGCGCCCGGAGGACTACACGCTCTCCGAAGCGCCCACGGACAACGGCTTCGAGGTCGTCGTCGACGTCGTCGAACCGATGGGCAGCGTCTCGTACGTGTACGTCCGGTCGGTCGCGGCGTCTCACGACGAGACGTTCGTCGTCGAAATCGACGGGCAACAACCCATCAGCGAAGGCGAGCGACTGTACGCGCACGCTCCGGCGACTGACGTCCACCTGTTCGACACCCAAACCGGCGAGACGATTCACCAGCGAGAACTCACCGACGACGCAGAGCACGCGCTCTCGCAGCCGCTCGAAAACGCGAGCGCGGGGGCTGACTGAACGGGCTCGCGCCGACTCCGACCGACTCAGCTCACGGCCCCCGCTGTCGTCCCCCGCTGTTGCCGACTGGACGCTCCCCCCTCCCATTGAAGTATCTTCTCCGGATTGTGCGACCATGCACATCACGGATTACGAACTGTTCGCGGTGCCCCCGCGGTGGCTGCTGCTCAAACTGGAGACGAGCGACGGCCTCGTCGGCTGGGGCGAGCCCATCGTGCAGGGTCGCCTCCGGACGGTCCGGTCCGCGGTCGAAGAACTCGTGGAGGTGTACCTGCTGGGCGAAGACCCGCTTCGCACGGAGTACCACTGGCGGAAACTGTACCAAAGCGGGTACTATCGCGGTGGCCCGGTTCTCATGAGCGCGCTGTCCGGCATCGACCACGCACTCTGGGATATCAAAGGCAAGCACTACGACGCACCGGTGTACGAACTCCTCGGCGGCCACGTCCGCGACCGGATGCCCGTCCACCAGTGGGTCGGCGGCGAGACGCCGGAAGAAGTCGCCAAAGAGGCGATTCAGCGGCGCGACCAGGGGTACACGGCGCTCAAGATGAACGCGACCAACGAGTTCGGCCCGTTGGAGCCGCCGGCCGCCGTCGAGACCGCCCGCAAGCGGGTCGCCGCCGTTCGGGAGGCGCTTGGCGACGACCTCCACCTCGGCGTCGATTTCCACGGGCGCGTCTCGAAATCCATGGCGTCGCGGTTGGTCGAGGCGCTCGAACCCTACGGTCTGATGTTCATCGACCAACCCGTCCGCCCCGAACACTCCGAGGCGCTCGCCGCGCTCGCCGAGGGGACGACTACCCCGCTCGCGACCGGCGAGCGATTCTACTCGCGCTACGATTTCAAGCCGCTGTTGACCGACGGGTCGGTGTCGGTCCTCCAGCCGGACGTCACCCACGTCGGCGGCATCACCGAACTCCGGAAGGTGATGACGATGGCCGAGGCGTTCGACGTGTCGGTCGTCCCCCATTGTCCGTTGAGCCCGGTCGCCTTCGCCGCGAACCTCCAGGCCGGCTTCGCCTCCCACAGCGCGGTCATGCAGGAACAGGACCTCGGCCTCCACGACCCGGACGAGAGCGTCGGCCTCGCGTATCTCGACGACCCCCAGCAGTTCGACTTCGACGACGGCTTCGTCAAGCGACCGACCGGCCCGGGACTGGGTATCGACGTGGACGAGGCGTACGTCCGCGAGCGCTCGCGCGGCGACGTCAACTGGTACAACCCCGTGTGGCACCACGACGACGGCCGACTCGCCGAGTGGTGAACTGGCGTGTCGACTGACTGTCCGTGGACCTGACCGTCTACATTCGTATCGAAACCTACTGAGACACGGCTATAGGGACAGCAATCGTCTAGAAACACTTTTGAGAATATGGTTAGCTAGGCAACATGAGTGATATGTTTCAACAATCCGAACCGCACGTGGACAGGACGATGCTTGGCCGCCGAACGCCTGTTGGTGAACTTCGTACTTGGCGCGATGAGTGAGCCGTCATCGTTCGTCGAGCAGACGAAAGTCCACCTGCACAAAGCCCTCGAAACGAACGACCCCGACGAGAAAGACTTCCACCTTCGGACTGCGCTGCAACTCTGTGCGTGTGACGGCGTGACCGACCAGTCGGACTAGCACCGTCGATTGACGCCGTTCTCTCCTCTCGAGGAGTACAATCTCCGAGCGATGGACCTCCTGATAGCGACGCCCAGTTCGTGTTCGCGGCCGACCAGTATGGAGACGATAATATAATCGTCTGCATACAATCTCCGGGGAAGCGTCACCCCGGCGCACTCACCTGGATCGACAGTTCGATTAGAATATGTGTGTTCTGTGTGGTTATTTGAATATAATTTGTTGTTCGACATATTTTCGATCGAGAGTCGTCGACGTCTTCTCTCCGCGTAATGAATAAATGTTCTACAACTTACGGTGAAAAAGCCAACTATTGAATTAATTCCGCATTTTATTATTTTACTGTGGTTGATTGTGTTGAACTCACTACCGCCAAGATAATTTACTCAATTATTGAGAATATATTGCGTCTTGAGTAGTCGACACCACAGTCTGGATTCGACCGGGAGACTCACCGCACGCCGAGTTGGCGTGCGGCCGTCGCCGACAGATACACGCCGTTCGCGCCGACCGAGATGAGCGCCGCGAGATCCACTTTACGAGGAAGGAGTCGGAGATACTGCTACAGAGCATGTTTGCAATCTGACTGTCCGACTTAATTTTGTGTTATCCATTGACATTATCGGTCGATATTCCGGTATCAAGGCGGGCGATAGTATCTCTGATAAGTGTATCCTACAAACCTGTACTTAAAAACCAGATCCAAGTGACAATAAGTCAATAACTAACTGGCGTATGGATGACTGACAAGGCACCATGACTGCCAACTCGTTTCGACAACGAACGCACGGCAGGAGACAACACGGTGTGTCAGTCGTTGTCCCCACTTACAACGAACGAGACAATATCAGCCATCTACTGGGCAGGTGTCTCAAAACAGCTTCAGACTCGCAGTTAGCGCTGGAGATACTTGTCGTCGATGACGATTCAGAAGACTACACGTGGCTCTATCCGACTCGCCTCTTTGGGAATGATCGGCGTGTCCGCGTTATTCGTCGCCAGACCGCTGATAGGGGACTCGCACAATCTGTTGTCGACGGATTCGACAACGCACACCACGACTACATCGCCGTTATCGACGGTGACTGCCAACACCCTCCAGAAAAGCTTACTGAACTCGTCGATGCGCTCGAAGCGGGTGCTGATATCTCGATTGGGAGTCGTCACGTACGCGGCGGTCACATCGAGAACTGGCCGCTCTGGCGAAAACTCGTCAGTAAAGGCGCAACGATGTGTACCGCCGTTGCACTCCCTGAAACGCGTGGCATCTCCGACCCGTTATCAGGGTTCTTCGCTGTTCGCCAGGACGTTATCCGTGACCTCGAGTTGGACCCACAGGGATACAAGATTCTGCTTGAAGTGCTTGCAAAGGGCAACTACGACGCCGACCGCGTCGCGGAAGTTCCCTACGTGTTCTCCGAGCGCGAACGAGGAGACAGCAAGCTGACAGCGCGCGAGTATCAGAACTTTCTCGAGCACCTCGGTCAACTCAGTCTGGTTTCACGCGGGGTTTCAGACCGCATCGATCCGAAACGGGCGGTACGCTGTGCCGAGTTCGGGCTGGTTGGTGCAACTGGTTCGCTCGTCAATATGCTCGTGTTTGCAGTGTGTACTGCTGTCCTTAGTGCCCACTTTCTCGTTGCGGGGACAGTCGCGTTTATGACGGCTGTTCACTGGAACTTCGCTCTCAACTATATCCTGACGTACGACCGCCCAGCTGGCAGCACGGTTCGCCAGTACCTCGGCTTTCATTCCGTCTCTCTCGCTGGATTTCTCGTCTACACAGCCACACTCGCTGCGTTCGTGGTAGTGAACACACCTGCGTTGCTCGCAAACCTGTTCGCCATTCTCGCAGGAGCGGGAATCAACTTCCTCGGGAGCGACACGCGGGTGTTTCGATCACCCAGCGATACAGAACAGCGTCCGAACAACAGTCACACGGCTGAGGTTGTGGAGTGAGCAGCGATGCAGGACAAACAGATTCTCGTTACTGGTGCAGCAGGGTTCATCGGTTCGCACGTCGCGGCGCATCTCGCTGCCGAAAACGACGTGGTTGCAATCGACGACGGCTCGTTTGGCATCCTCGCAAATGTTCCGGATCGTGTGACGTTCTACGAGCGGAGTACGCTCGAGGATGACCTGCCAACTGACGTCGATATCGTGTTCCATTTTGCTGATCTCTCAGCATACACCGTCCACGAACAGGATCGAAGACGCGGTGTGTCGGTCGCCGTCGAAGGATTCGTCAATGTCGTTGAACAGGCACTCGAAGACGGCTGTTCGACCGTCGTGTATCCCTCAACTGGGTCGTTGTACGTACAGCAGGAACAGCCAGTCACAGAAACGAGTTCGGTTCATCCGACGACGGCGCTTCAAGCAGCATCGCTCGCTCGTGAGCATTATGGGAGATACTTTGCCGACCATTACGGGCTGAACATCGCTGGGGTTCGGCTCTTTTCTGTCTATACCGAAGCCCCCCGAAGCGAGACCGGTCGGATCACATATCCGAATATAATCACGCAGTTAGTGGACGCGATTGCGCATGGATATCCACCAATTCTCTACGGAGACGGCTCCGAACAGCGGGATTTCATCCACATCGACGATGTCGTTCGCGGGCTCGTCGGAATCGCAGCGAGCCAGCTAACTGGCATCTACAACATCGGCTCTGGACGAGCTGTCTCGCTCAACGAGTTGGTTTCAATGATTGCGACTGAACTGCAGGTGACGGCTGAACCGCAGTACATCGCCCACACCACCCCACTCGCAGCACGGAACCACACCGGCATCGCTGACTGTACGAAGCTGTCCGAGGAACTTGCGTGGGAACCACAGGTCTCGCTCGAAGCGAGTCTCAAGCGTGCCTGTGGTGTCGACGGGGTGATCGATGCATGAGACTGATCTGGGCTATCCTCAACCTGCTGGGCGTTCTCTTCAGTCTGGCGTGGCTGTGGGTGAATCTGTATCTCCACTACCCGCTCGTGAAAGCGCTTGTCTCCCGTGTCCTCAATGGGGTCGTCATTCCCGCGACGTCGGCCGAGACGCAACCAGAGCGTGTACTCCAGCCTGACGGCAAAGTGACTGACGGTGGGAGTGACGTCGCTCGCGAGGAACCGCTTGAGTTCGACGTACTCCTGCCAGCCTACGCAGAAAGTAGCGTCATTGAGAACTCGATTCGATCTGTTCGAGCGGCAGACTACCCACAGTCCCGTATCAACCTCGTCATCCTCACGGAACCAGACGACGACGAAACACGAGCGACGCTCACTACGCTTGCACAGCAGTACGAGTTCACCGAACTCTGTGTACCGGAACGCTATCCGGGTGACCAGAACAAGCCGCGAGCACTCAATTACGGCTTTGAGAAAACAGACAGCGACGTCGTCGCAGTCATCGACGCAGAGAACGTATTCCACCCCGACATCTTCACGGACGCGAGTGCGCGTTTCCGTGATGCCGACGTGGATTTCCTGCAGGGACGCCTCGATATGGTGAACGAGGACGATGGGTGGCTCAATACGTTCTTCCGTGCGGAATACGGCTACTGGTATCGAGTCATTTTCCCACGTTTTTTCGGAGCGAACTACCCGATTCCGATGGGAGGCACAACCTGTCTGTTCCGCCGGTCAGTACTGGCGCAGATTAGTGACGCTCGTCGTGAGCGCTACGACGACCCATGGAGTGACACGGACTACGCGTGGGCGACGGAACACGACCTTGTTGGCGCACGGCCGTGGGACCCAGAGAACGTCACCGAAGACTTCGAATTGGGGTTGTTCCTCTGGCAGAACGGCTTTACCCCCGGGTATCTCTCCGATCCGGTGACGGACGAAGAGTCACCGCTGACGCTGAGTTCGTGGATGGGCCAACGGACGCGGTGGCAAAAAGGAAAGATCTACACGCTGTTACATTACCTGCGCTACCCGCCCGACACAGCCCGTGAGCGAGTCCATCTGTACACGCAGTCGGCGATTCCACACCTGGGCGTCGTCAACATCCTCGCTCTGTTCACGATCCTCCTCGCGGCGAACTTAGGTGGCTATACGTGGCACTCCCTGCCGACATCCCTGCTTTTGGTCGGACTGGGCTTTCTCGGGCTGACGATGGTGGAATACGGCATCGGCTATTGGGTGACGTCGAAGCATCCCCGTCGAACCCGATTCAGACGAGCGATGGTCGTTATCGCCACGATCCCATTTTACTGGGTACTCCATTGGCTCGCAGACATCCGCGCGTTCGCTCGGACGTACCGAGGTGAATTCCATTGGGTGAAGACGGCGCACGCTGGACGCAACACGACCGCGGCCGCGGCCGACACGAGCGAAGTGACCGACCAGCGATCGCAGCATCGTTGGACACTCTCTCGTCGGACCAACATTGCTGCGCTTGGCGTGGTTGTGGGGGTCGCACTTGCAGTACGACTCTACAATATCACCGCATGGAGTCTGTTCAACGACGAACTCTACTCCATCGGTCGTGCGAGCGCCCCGATCGCGGAGCTCTTGTTCGTGACTCACGACACGCACCCGCCGCTCCACTATCTTCTCTTGCATTATTGGATGGACTTCTTCGGCCAGTCACAACTCAGCGTTCGGTCGCTGTCGGTGGTGTTTTCGGTCGCAACTGTCGTTGCAGTCTACCTCCTCGGGGTTGAGCTGTACAACGACCGAACAGGGCTCGCCGCAGCGCTCGTGACGGCGCTGTCCGTCTACCACGTCCACTACGCACAGAATGCGCGGATGTATACGCTCGTCGCGTTTCTGACCGCGGTCTCGTGGTACGGGTTTGTGGTCATGAAATCCAGCCCACACCGGGGGAGTCTCATCTACGGTCCGGCAACTGCGCTCCTCATTTACACCCATCTCTGGGCAGTCTTCGTGATTCTCGCACAGAACATCTACGTGCTCTTTTCGAATGACCGGACCGGTCTCGACTTGCGGCGCTGGGGTCGCGCACAGTTCCTGATCGGCTTGTGTACCATCCCCGTCGTGGCATTCTATCTCTCAGCGATTGTCTCATCCGACGGGGCACAGGCGCTGATTGCGTGGCTGCAGCCACCCTCGCTCTACAACATCGTTGAGTTGGTGCGGCAGTTCGCTGGTGTTGCCCGACAGTATCCACTCGTCGACGGGACTGGACTGTCGGTTCCCGTCGCCATCGTCACGGTCTTCATCTACGCCTTGCTCGTCTTTACTGCAGTCGTCCGATACGATTCCGTCGACGGATTCGAACTGACGGACCTCGATAGCGCCGGGCAGTTGGCGCTCTTGGTGCTCGTTCCGATCGTCGTGCCGTTCATCCTCTCGTACGTATTCGTCCCGATGTTCTTCTACCGGTACGCTGCCCCGGCAAGCATTGGACTGTTCATCCTCGTCGGGAAAGGGATCGATAACATCGAGACGAATACGGCCGCGGCCCTCGTCGTCGCGGTGCTCGTCGTTGCCTCGGGTGTGATGCTTAGCGACCACTACAACAACACGACTGTCGAGAACATCGATGGAGCGATGGCCTGCCTCGACTCGGAGACGACAACTGGTGACCTTGTCATCGTCCAGACGTTTTGGGGAGCCGATGTCGAGCAGACCCCGCTCAGCTACTACGATGTCTTCAGCACGGTCAACTCGCTCTCACTACCGCCGCCTGACCGCCTGACTGCACAGGACGTAACCGAGATGGAAGCGGCGGTTGCGGAGCACGATACCGTGTGGGTAGTCATGTTCGCTGCGGGCGATGTCGGCGACCAACTCACCGCGTGGACCACAGACAGCCGTGTCCTCCAGTCGCTCAATCAGACTCACACACAACTGACGCTCATGGACGGCACGACGGTCAACGTCTATCGATACGAGTCCGCGGACCGAGCGGCAACTGGTGGTCAGGATTCGCGTGCGGTCAGCCACGCCTGCGCGGAGTCACAGACTGACGACGCAGACGCCGCATCGTCGCCGGCGTCGACTGCAAGCGAGCCAGCTCAGGCCGTGTCCCTGACCGAACGCCAGAACACGGAGCGTCGGCCGCTCGGACTAGTCGCCCCGATCGCGGGTGGTGACCACTAATGGGCGTTGCTGACCGGGTCATACAGCGTGTCTCTACGGACTACGTGGTTCGGCCCCCCACCGCTGTGACCGACCTCGTGTTTTTCGCGACGGTTACCGCGCTGTTGACGTTCCCCCTTCTGGCCGTTCCAGACCGGATTCATCTGACTGCCCCGGCGACGTATTCGTTCTTTCACGACGGTGCGTGGACGATCCAGCATCCAGCGAAAGGTGGAGAATACATCGACCACCTCGGTGCAATGGCGGCCATCGAGGGGGGTATCGACCGACTGCTCGCCGGCAACGGCCAGATCATCATCCTCTCGGACTACACGATTCCGCCGACGTACATCATCGCAGGGATGGTCACGACGCTGGTCTTCCCCATCTCGACGATACTCTTTCACAATCTGTATTTTGTCGTCTCGATGTTCCTCGCTGGCGTGTTCACGTATCTCTTCGTCCGGGCGGTGCTCGACGACCGAGAGGTCGCCCTGCTCGCTGGTGTCCTCTACATGTCGTCGTTCTACCTGTTCAACGCCTACGTAATGGGCCACACGAACCAATGGCAGGTGCAGTGGATTCCGCTGATTCTGTTTAGCGTCGAACGGATGCGCGTACACGCAGCGACCGACTTCGTCGGGAAGAGCGTCGTGTTGCTGAGTCTCGCCTTCGTGATTCAGGTCCTCTCATCGATGCAATACGCCGTGTATCTGAGTTTCGTCCTTCCGCTGTACGTGCTTCTGCGGCTATTGTACGGGGAGACTGGGTTCCGGTCGGCGCTGTTCTGGAAAGGCTTTGGCGCGTCGACGCTCCTCGCCGCAATCGTGACCTCGCCGTATCTCTACGCGCGATTTCGGCTTATCCAAGCGGGGACGACTAGCCAGACCACACTCCAAGCAGACAACTACGTGTGGTATCAGGTCCAGAACGTTATCGGCGAGTTCTTCGCTGCGGACGCACCGCTTCAGTTCACCTTCCGACTCCTGTTGATCGTTGGCGGTGTGGTCACGCTGTATACCGTCTCTCGGCGGCGGTTCCGGCAGTTAGCACCGTTTGCCTTCCTGTTCGGCATCTGTGTCCTCATCGCCTGGGGGCCGTTTTCGCCGTGGGCACCGTACTCGCTGTTCCACACCTACTGGCCACTTGTCGGGTACTTCCGCGTACCGTATCGGATCCTTCCGTTCGCACTACTTGGGTCCAGTACCCTCGCCGCATCGGTCCTGTTGCATCTTTCGGAGAGCGAGACGGACTGGATGAGCCTCCGCGGCGCGGTTCTAATCGTGATCACCGCAATCCAAATCGCACTTGTCCATTCCACGCTGATGTTCTACGAATATTTGGGCTGACGTTCGCGTTCGGTTGCTGGGCGGGTCGCACTTCCTCTCGAGGGGAGATATCACGCGGAGGGGCTTGGGGGTTGCAGCCGAGACTCGGACACCGACTCAGTCGGCGCTTCGTCTTTCTGCGCGGGACTCACGGACTCGAAGCAGATTGAGACGGCATACCGCGTCGATATTCACTCTCGCGGAGTCTGGCAGTTCGGGGTCACCGCACGCCGAGTCGGCGCGCGGCCGTCGCCGACAGATACACACCGTTCGCGCCGACCGAGACGGGTTCGTCGGTCACCCGCGAGACGAGCGCCGCAAGGTCGCGCCGGAATGCCTCGTTTCGCTGTTCGAGCAGCGGCGTCGTCGCCTTCCCGTCGAGTTCCGTCCCGCGACTGTCGACGTAGATTTCGACAAAATCGACCTGTATCGACAGCGGTGCGTCGTCGAGGTACGTGGGAAGCGAAAGCGCCTCCAGTTGGGCTTTCGGGCCGACTGGCGCACCGGCCGCGGTGAGTACGCGACCCAGTACCGCGGCGTCGCGTCGCGGGACGAGTTCGGTCGCGCGTCGCTCGTCGTCGGTGTGAATCGTCCGGTGGCCCGCGCCGAGTGTCGTGAGCGCGTCGACGACGGCGTCGCGGGTTGCCTCGTCGACGACGAACGACGGCCGGTAGTTCTCGAGGGCGATGCTCCCCGTTGCGAACACCGCGGCGACGAGGCGGTTGAGCGCGCGGGCCGCTGGCTGGCGGAGTGTGTCGGGGACCCAGCCGTTATCGATGGCCGTGTTCAGACCACGGACCACGTCCGGGACGCTTCCGTCCATCCACTCGCGAACGCGACTCCGCGGGAGGTCGAGCGCGGTGCCGACCGCGGTCGACCCCTTATCGGGGTTGGCTGCGACGTAGTCCATCGTCTCGCGATACTGCAGGACGTACTCCCACGGGTCATCGACCGGCGTCGCATACGTCCGCGCGACTACTGGCTCCGTCGCAAGCGGCATGACGCTTAGAACGTGTTATCCAAATATAACTATCGCGGTTCAAGACATTCAGGATGTAAACCACGACGACTGTTGTTCGAGGGCGTGGTTGCAATCGATTGACAACATGTTCGGATACTCCGTGCTATGTGACAGTCACTCAATCTATATTTATTAGCATGCCCAACATATGTTTGGTTGTAAGCCCGCAGGGGTCGCGTACACGCAGCAGGTGATTCATCTGTTCGCTGCTTTGCGACACGCGTCGACGACACGTCGACAGCCGTCTGTTCGGGCCAGGAGATACACAATGCAACTTACACACCTCTTCAAAGACGACTCCGCTGTTTCGCCGGTTATCGGCGTGATTCTGATGGTCGCAATTACCGTCATCCTCGCGGCCGTCATCGGGACGTTCGTCCTCGGTCTCGGTGACCAAGTCGGCGATACTGCGCCGCAAGCGAGTTTCAGTTTCGACTACGATGATACAACGCCACAGCTCGTCATCACCCACGAAAGCGGTGAGGCCATCGACCCAGCTCGCCTGACGATTATTGGTGGCGGCCTTGACGATGTGTGGCCAGATGCCGATACTGGGTCTGACGACAACGTCGACGCGGGTGACTCCACGACGTTCGGTAGTGGCGATAGCCTCTCGGTCTCCTCGGGCGACACCATCCGTATCGTCTGGACCTCTGAATCCGGATCCAACTCTGCGACCCTGCAGACCTGGACGTACAACGGCTAAACAACCTTTCAGATTTTTCGCGAGCGCATCAGACTCAGAGAGAACTCACCGTGTCGTAGCGCGTAGTCCCAGTCACTAGTCTCGTAGACACCGCACAACCAAACAGGCGAGCGTCACCGATTCAGCCGAACGACGTCATCACACTCGGGACAGTCCGCAAACACCCCAGTCTCGTCGTCTTCCGTCTCGAACTCGATTAACACGTGGTACTCGTGGAGTTCCGTCTCGCAGTCCGGACAACGGCCAATCGTCGTTGACTCGTCGATCATAGAGGGGATGGCAGGGAGCGTGTGCTCGCACGTGTGCTCCCAGGCGCGACTACGGCAAACACAACCATATCCATTGGGGTTGCGCCACTCCGTGTTCACACGGAGGCGACGCCAACTGCACTACAGTCGTCGACGACACACGCCAGACCAACTCTCAGCGGAGATCGCGGAGACCAATCCGGTTGTGACCGTCCCCGAGTCAGTAACCCACCGGCCGATGTGGGTGCCCACTCGGGTACGCAGTCGTCGTTCGATGTTGGGTGCCGAGCTGACAACTCGTCCCACCCCAACAATCATGTATGTTAGCATGGCACAAAACAGTTGGTATTCTAACTACTTTCGTCAGCTTGTGAAACACCCATATGTACGTTACACCACCAGAGTGTCACGTCGCCGCTCGACGCTGCCGTCGTCGATAGACGCTCACGAGCCAGATGGCCACGGCACCGGCGAAGAGCAGATACTGAAACTGCAGTTGCGGGCTGTCGAAGCCGGCGTTGAGAATCCGAACCCACGGGGCGACATTGTCGCCGGGGTACTGAAGGCCGGGCACGACGGGCCACAACAGAAAGCCGAGTTCGCGCCACTCCTGCCGAAAGACGAGGAGGTACGAGTCGCCGACGATGTGCGACCCGATGGCGACCGCGAGAACGCGCGCTTCGGTGCCGTAGCCCTTGTGTGTGAGATACCGGCCGCCGAGGAAGACGACCGGGGTGAGTATCAGGAGTGAGTGCGCGAGCGACCGGCCGTTCGGGAGCACGCCCGCGTAGGCCAGCGGCTTGTCGATGAGATCCGGGAGTTGCGTCCCGACCGCGAGGAGGGCGAGGGTCAAGCCGTGGGGGTAGCGAAATTCCCAGTCACGCACGCGAGCGAGAGCCACGACGGCGAGATAGCCGAGCGCGAGGTGACCGAGTGGATACACACATCGACACAGGTTCGTCCCCCGCATAAACTCATTCATCGAAATTGTTTTCGCATATATATTATCAATATTATATTCTGTCTTGGAAGAGTGCTCAGACGATAAACTCTTTACTGACGTGTCCGACTCTACCAGATAGAAACCGTTCGTGGGGTCCACCGGCTACTGCAATCCAGTCTCGACGGTGCTCACAACAGGTGGTCAATCTCTATGGGAACGTCAAGCGCACACAACGACGCTCAGCGTACGAAACAGCTGAGCAACGGCAAGAGCGGTACGTCAGCATCGGACGTCAGACTAAGCGGTGAGGAGTTGCTGCTGTCCGCAGACAGCGACATCACGCCCACGCTTTCGGTCGTGATGCCCACCCTCAACGAAGAAGGTGGCATCGCCCAGTGTATCGAGTGGGTCAAAGCCGCCCTCGAGGACATGCAGATCTACGGCGAGGTCGTCGTCGCCGACAGTTCGGACGACCGCACGCCCGAGATTGCGGCAGAGAACGGTGCCGTCGTCATCGAACCCGACGGCAAGGGCTACGGCTACGCCTACCTGTACGCCTTCGAGCGCGTCCGCGGCCAGTACATCGCCATGGGCGACGCCGACTGCACCTACGACTTCAAGGAGCTTCCCAAGTTGTTGAACATGGTTCGCTCCGGTGATGCAGATATGGCCATGGGCTCGCGGCTTGAAGGTGAGATCTTGCCGGGGTCGATGCCGCCCCTGCACGAACACGTCGGGAATCCGTTGTTGACGAAATTCCTGAACGTCTTCTACGGCGCTGGCGTGAGTGACGCGCACTCGGGAATGCGCGTGTTCACGCGTGATGCCTGGGAGACCATGGAGTGTTCGTCGACGGGCATGGAGTTCGCCAGCGAGATGATTATGGAGGCCGGCGCGAAGGATTTGGAGATCGAGGAGAAGCCGATTACCTATCATCCCCGTGAGGGTGAGGCGAACCTCGAGAGCTTCCCCGATGGCTGGCGACACGTTCGGTTTATGCTCGTGAATGCGCCCGGCTACCTGTTCTCCGCGCCTGGGTTTGGGCTGTCCATGGTTGGTGTGCTGGCGCTTCTGTTAGCGTGGACCGGCGTCGAGATCGGTGGTGCCCAGTTCGGCATTCACACCGGGATTGGTGGCGGCTTGTTGACGCTGGCCGGCTTCCAGTTGATGCTGTTCGGAGCCTTCTCGACGGTGTCTTCGGATCCGGTTCGTGGTGCGTCGGATCCGTTCACGACCTGGTTCACGGAGCATATCTCGCTTGAAAGAGGGGCGACGATTGGTTCGCTCGTGTTCCTCACCGGACTCGCCTACGGTGGCTTCCTGGCCTTTACGTGGGTGACGAGCGGGTTTAGTGCGCTCCCGATTGCCGTTGCCGACGTCGTGGCCACCGTGGCTGTGGTCATTGGCCTCCAGATGGTGTTCGGGTCGTTCCTGTTGGGGTCGCTCGCCGAGTAATTAAATTTTTTGATGAATCCCAGGTGACTACTTGTTCCATTTGTAGCGTCAACGTAATTATTTTACAGCTATACTGAGATACTCGCCTATGAAGTCTGCTTTGGAAACCTTGTACGGCAGCTATATGTTCCCGATGCTGTGGGCTGAAAAGCATATTGACATAGGAACAAATGTATTTGATAAGGAATGGGACCTACTCATTATTCTTGATGCGTGCCGTGTAGATGCGCTAAAAGAAGTTTCGCCTGAATTTAATTTTCTTGATGATATTAATTCTATTTGGTCCGTTGGATCTACATCAAAAGAGTGGTACGCTAATACCTTTCAGGGCAACCGTCCAGAGATTGGAGAGACTGCTCTAGTTAGTGGAAACGGGTGGGTTGAACCACTCTTCGAGGGACAGCCAAACTGGTCATACTGGACGATGACTCGCCATTCGATTTGGCATAACAGTTCAGTAATCAATAATGCATTAGATCGACCTCTACCTTCGAAGGAAGACTTTGGCGAGTATGTCACAGTATATGAGGATCGAGGCGGCGACTGCGGAACAGTTGCCTTACCAGATGATGTGACAAATGCCGCAATAAAGACGGGGAGAGAAACGAATACTGAACGGATGGTTGTTCATTATATGCAACCACACGCGCCGTACCTGCATGAGAGAGATGGAAACAAATTACCGAAGATGCATAATTCCCCGTTTGAGTCGCTTAGAAACGGTTCTACGTCGCGTGAAGAGGTATGGGAGGCATATCTTAATAACCTAAGACTAGTATTGCATTCAGTAGAGAATCTGCTTGCGAATATTGACGCTGATGAAGTGGTGATTTCCTCGGACCATGGCGAGTTATTTGGGGAGTGTGGACTGTATTCCCATATTGCTGCATGTCCTCACCCTGCATTGAAACGGGTCCCATGGGTGACCACGTCAGCTGAAGACACCCACCAAATGGAACCCGAACTATCAACCGAAGACATTAATGTTGATACTAAGACCAGACTTCGAGACTTGGGATATCTGTAGATGTCACGCAGATATGCAAGATATTATTTCATTATACGCATCAAAAAATGCATTACACTGTGACTCTTTTGAATAACAATTAGCTATTGTTCGTGACTGGTTAGAGAACGTGGTGCGCTCATTTACTTCTAGCTCAAAATATCTATTTACTTCCTCTACAATTTTAGCACCTATTGGTTGAACAACAAAGTCTGAATTCACTTGCTTTACTGCTTCTTTTGCCCCTGTTGTTTCGGTCACAATTGCTGGAAGACCAGCAGCCATTGCTTCAGTAACGGATACAGCAAATGGGTCGATCCGAGCTGGATGGACGTATAATGATGCTTCGTTTAGTTCATCGACTAGGTCATCAACATATCCTTTGACTTTAACGCCAGGAACTTGTTCATAGGATGACGGGTGCTTTTGACCAACAATAGACAGCTCCGCAGACGGGTGTATCTCCCGTACTTTCGGCCAATTGTTGACGAGAATGTCAACACCTTTGTGATCGCGTCCGAAGCCTACGAAAGTTGCTTTTTTAGCTTCCAACTGAGGTCTCGTTTTTGAGAGTTCACTAGTTAAATTTTCATCAATATGTGGTGCTACATGAGATACGGGCATATTTGGATACTTAATCCGAAGGTAGTCTGACACAAGTTGAGAGACCGCAATCATTCCGTCACAATAATTTGCAAGAAATGATTCCAAGTTACATTCGATTCTTCTATATGTGCTCATAATTTTTTTCTTGAGCCCGCCTGGAGACAAGTGTAGATCTCCTCCATACAATTTATGATGACTTGCTAGAAGGATAATGGGTGAATTTGGGAACTTCACCTTTAAGTGCGGTATGGCATATAGGATTTCACTATATTCTAAGATTATTGGCCTATTATGTATGTCTGGCAGATTGAGTGAACTAAGTGTTTTCCCAACTATCGTTGCATGACTCCCGGGAATATAGCCAGGAGGAGAAACTCCAACGAACTCAGCATCTATTGCTCTTCCAAAATCACGGTGTGCATAATGGTTGCAGACATCCTCTTGACCATAGTCCGGATATAGAAATACTGGCGGTTGGGGTTTCGAGTCAGTCACAGATTGTGATTCAAGCAGTAAACATATATCTTTTATTTTCTTTAATCGCCCCCTCCATAGAATAATATTTTCATCATTCTACTCTGAACACGGTTATGGCGTAAGTCGCATTTTGTGTTTCTAGAGAGGGCAAGTCACAATTGATGAATATTTGTTATCATAAATGACGGACTGGTCTGGTGTGATATTAATACCAAATTGAGAGTGACTTTGATAATACATGTAATATCCCTTGCAGTCAACTGTGTTACTACTGTTCAGTAACGTAATTGAGTGAAGGCTTGGGTCTGCGGAGGTTTCCAGACTATTTTGTTTTTCCATCCACCTCCAAGTGTACGTGTCTGCAGTAATCGATCTAGGTTGAACATATTCAAGTGCAAACTCAGCTGTCTGGACCTGAGACGTAGACAGATGTGATGTTGGCAATCCGGGACGCTCTTCCGTTGGTGCAGTTCCGGGCGAATGAGACACAGTTACAGCAGAGAAATACACGAAACTAGGGAGTAGCAATACGAGAAGAAGGACCAATACTTTGTTTCTAAACCTACCAAGTGAAATATTCCCTAGTGTGAACCCTACGATCGGGGCTGCAACTATGACAATGTAGGGGACTAATCTAATTGCACGCGTATTAAACGCTGCAACTAAAACACTTCCCAACCCGGCTACAATTATACTAGAAGCAAGATAATACGAGTACGAAATTTGTTTGTCCTCATTGAGATAGTTATAGACTAGATACAGACCCATACTGGTGAAAATGGCACCGAGAAATAGCAACCCCATCGAGGTGTGCAAGAATGGTGTCAGAAAGAGATTTGCACTTTCTGAACTTGACGGTGTTGTGGCACTCTCTGGTGTAGCTATCTGCAGTATTCGCCAAACCTGAAGTCTCAAATAATCTATTTGGTACCAAAGATAAAAATTCAGCACCAGGATTGCGGATAATAGAACCTTTGAATGACGAACCTTGAGGGGTCGATCATTCAAAATCGAAGTTTCAATCCTCGACCCAATGATAAATATCAATAAGAACACAGTAAGAATAACTGCGGGGATATTGTGCGTTAGTGATAAGCAAATAGCCCCAATAATTCCAATTAGTTTTTTTGATTGACCTTCACTAAATGCGGCCCATAAACAAAGTGGGAAAAATAGCAGGGTTAAACTTTGTGCATACAAGATCACAGACCAGCGTATATGAAATGGAGCAATTGCCAAATATAGTGCTGAGAATAGGCCAATCCTCATTGATTCTCTACCAACCGACCGAAATATTTTTCTAGATACTATTGCCATGAGTATAATCCCAACTATACAACCAAAGCCAACTCCAATGAAATATGACGGCCGAGGTGGTAAGTTAGATATAATTTGAGTGACGCCTGCAGATATGTGACTGATCGGGTAATAATGGTAATAATCAATAGATTCGGGAATGATGTGGCCGAACTCACCGATATACTTTGCATATTCGTAATGCCGTCGAACATCACGACCAATGACCTCTGAAGAGTAGTAGTAGGAACTACGTAGTGCAGTCGCGAATAGTACAATCATTCCGATGTCATACCATTTAGGAGACAAAACGAGCTTGGCACCTAAAAGACTGACAGCTACAACAACAGTTGCATAGTAGATCGAAGGGACACCTACTGCAGTTGAACGACCTATAATGGTAACACACAGAATTGATGATGCCAAGAGGATCAGTAGTGGCTTGTTTAATTTATCATGTGGGTGAGTTGAATATCTACTATTTTGAAGAGATAGGGCGAGAAATGAACCCAAGAATAATGTTGAACATAAGTATATCAGTACAGGTTTGCCACTCTGGAGAGAGAGTAAGAGTGCACAACCAAACCCAATAATTGAGAGGTAGCTAATGGAGAAACCTTGAGTCGATTCTCGTATACTCTCATCCATTAGTATACGAAGTGGCATCATTGAACTTAATAATATCTCTATTATTGTATTACATTCGGACCAACCGGTTGTGAAAGTAATATAATTCAGTTATTTAAACCGACATGGTGGTCTTGGTTCTGAGACTCTAGGTGTTAGATATTTTTAATAATGTTTGAAATCTCAGAGGGTCTTACAGCACCAGATATGATGGTCATGCCTATGAAAATCAAAGCACCAACCAAAGGCGTGATTAGCAAAGAGAGAATGTCAGATGCGATGTAGTTTGGAATGACAAAAATCATCGGAGCTGAAACACCACAAGTCAGGAGGATCCGACCAAGTCTTAGATCAGAGAGCGGATTGAATCCTAGATAACGAGCTGCAACTGAGTGAAAAGCAAGCATAGATCCATAGCCAATGCTAGTAGCGATTGCTGCGCCATTCATTCCAAACTTTGGGATTAATAGTATATTGAGAACAACGTTAATTATGGCTGCCGCGGCGGTTGCTATCAAAATTAGTCTTAATTCACCTTTTCCTTGCCCAATTGCAAATATCGGTCTAGCAACCGCAAACCCAATAGTACCCGGAAGAAGCAACATTAGTGGTGAGACACTCTCACTAAATGACGGTCCATAGTATAATGTAATAAATTCATGGGACAATGAGGCTAACCCAATAGCCAAAAGTAATGATAATAGTAGTGTATAGCGAGTCACTCGGCCAGCAATTGAATTTATTTTGTCAACTTTTCCATCGTTCCAAAGTTGGGATGTAGCGTGTAAGAACACAGTTTGAATTGAAACAGGAGCGAACCAGAGAAATTCAGCAACAACTAGTGCCGCTTTGTAGTAACCAGTTGAGGAACTTCCAGACAGGGACTGTAATAGTAGTATGTCAACATGGTATAATGACTCTGTGAGCAGAGCAAAAGCTACACTCTGGAAACTAAATGACAATAGCTTTTCACGGGATATGTCCTCAGAAAGCTTGGAAAATATGGACAGTGGGTCGACAAACTTTTGGACAAAATAAAAGCCGATTAGGCAGATTATTGACAACGAGATGATTCGGCCCAATAGTACACCATTAACCCCAAACCCAGACGACACAAGGAGATATGCAAAGATACCAAATACCAATTGGGATATTACTCGTAAGGGTTCAGATTTCGATTCTCGTCCAAAGCCCATCAGAGTGCTGCGAAAGATAGAAAAAAGCTGTCTCCCGATCAGAATGCCAGCCCCGAAGATGAAGTACGAAGTGAACTCATCACCAAAAACTCTTGAAGGAATTCCTATCGTGGTTCCAATTAGGATAACAATCACTCCGGTGATTGTGAGACCCATACCAAATCTAAAATAAAAACCAAAAATCTCGTTTCTCCATCTAGTAGAGTCTGGTCGTTCAGCAATGAATTTTCTAAGCCCATCAAACAGACCTCCATCAAGAATAATATTTATCAATCCTAGTGATGAGACAATTACTGCATACTCACCGTACTGAGAGCTCCCTAAAATTCTGACTAATATTGGAGTGACAATCATCGTGACTATTATTGCGCCGATCCGTGCACTCACAATAGACAAAAATCCTCGAACAATTCGCGAAGACATACAGTACGATGATGTCAGGGAGTCATGTCATATAAATAGGACGGATATTGAAAGCACTACATCTACGAAACTGATTAGTAGAAATAACATTAAGAGTATTCGTCGATGATTCAGTAATCATGGCAGATTCTAATACCGAACGTATCTCGATAATTATCGCAACAAAAGACCGGGAAACGGATCTGAAACGGTGTATCGATTCCATCAGTAATCAAACAACATCTCCGGGGGAAGTGATTATAGTTGACGACGGTAACATTGAGTCAGAATTAATCGATTCGTTTAACCGAGAGCTGCCAAACGAAACAAATCTTATAGTCACAGACTCAGAGGGTCCACCCGGTCTTTCAGTTGCTCGCAACACAGGTATTCGAGCAGCAAGTGGAGAAATTGTCCTCACGTTGGATGACGATGCAGAGATCGGAACAGATTATCTCCAGAGAGTTCAGAGTTGGTTTCGTGAAGTTGAAGACCCAAATTTCGTCGGGGTAGCTGGGTTTGATGACCGGTTGAGAGAAGTCTCAGAAAAAGAGAGAATAATCAGAAAGCTACTCTTGCTTGAAGAGGGTGGCTGGAAAATCAATAAAGTTGGAATACAATCACGCTCCGTTGGGATTGACAGGCCAACAAAAGCAGATTGGATGCCAGGATACAACTTTGCGTATCGACGAGACGTGATTATTGACCACCTCTTTCCACAATATAACGGAGGACGTGAAGCACTAGAAGACATAGCAGTCGGATGGGAACTATCAAAAGAAGGAAAATATTGCATAATTGATCCAGATCTCCCGGTACGTCATTATGATCCCCCGAAACAAGATTCTGGATATGAAATTGGAGTCAAACATGGGCAAAACCGAGTGAGGTATTTCAAGAAATATGGGACTACTCGACATTGGCCACTATTCTTATGGGCAATGGTTGGTGTCCTTTTATTAGAAGTTCTGGCACCATTATTTACAAATAGACTGTACTTTCATTGGACAAAGGCGGTAGGGATACTCGTCGGAGTTGGTAAGAAGATCCCAAAGAAAGTTGAAGAACCAATCCGCTAGCCTGAGATAATTTTCATTGTAGGTATCCCAAGTCCTCTAATCTTTGTTTTGTGTCCTCTCTCATCTCTTGATTATCATCTCCGGGATTCCTGACAAGAGGTCCCTGCTTAGATTTAATCTTATTTCTGAGTTCAGAGATAACATCGGAATTATCTTTGGAAACATCAACACTTTCGCCATTTGGTTTGGTTAGGTCAAATAATGACTCTGTCCCGTCGGACCCTTCAAGATATTTCCACGATTCTGTGCGTATACATCGAAGGGCACGATCATATTGGGATAGATCATTATCCGTTGACACCGTATACTCTGATAGTGCTTCTTGGGAGGGTTGCGGTTCAAGGTATTCTGCAATAACATAGTCCCGAGAATAACTTGTTTCATCTGGGAATAACAAGCTGTTTGACGATGTATGGTCAGGAGTCGATTCGATATCAACCTCAAGAAGTTCTAAGATGGTGGGAAATATGTCACGGAGTTCAACCAACCCATCAAAGCTCATATTTTGAGGAAAGTAATCGGGGTGTCGACATATGAGCGGGACATTGATTAGAGAATCATATAAACAGAATTGGTGATCCATGAAGCCATAATCACCGATGTTTTCTCCATGATCTCCAGTAATAATAATAACAGAGTCCTCGTATTCGCCGACCGATCGCAAATGATCAAAGAGTTCTCCGAGACGTTCGTCAAGATAAGCTAGCTCGGCCTTGTACAGAGATTCAAGAGTTTTAAACTCAGAATCTTGCATTTCAACATCTCCGGACAGATATCGCCAGGGGTCTTGATTCACCTCTTCGGAACCTGATTCTACACCGAACCTGTGTTTGAATTTACTGGGAGGATCATAGGGAAGATGTGGCTCAACATAATTCACAAATAAGAAAAATGGAGACGAAAAATCGTCACTATCAAGGTAATTTGCTAACCGCTCATTCGTACGTTTCGCACCGGAATCATTTTGATGGTAAAAATTCAGATATAATGCATAGAAAAAATTCAAAATGGAATTCTTTGGATCTTCCTTTACCTTCTCTACTAGAAGCTTTAATCGTTCCCGATTGGAGTCTGCTTTTTCAATAGATGAGAGATCGATACTGTCGTTTGAGACTTCCCAACGAACGAGGAACTCATCAAATCCAGTATCAAACCCGAATTCAGGGCTCACCCAAGTGTTGTTTGAATAGGCGATTGTTTGATACCCTTTCTTACGTGCATACTCGGCGAGAACTGTTCCATCTGGAGAGAAGTTTTTATTCCCCGCATGTGAATTATGATCGGATGTATATTCTCCCGTAAACATAGATGCATGTGAGGGTAAAGTCCATGGGCCAGTAGTTAAACATTTGTCGAATTTTGAACCTTCACGGGCGATTTTTTTGATATTCGGCAAATGCCCATCTGACAACATTTTTGAAACAGTTGATGCACGGGCAGTATCCATGACGAGAAGGATGATGTTTGGCTGTGACATTGATAATTTGCAAGTCTCCAAATCACATAACGATTGGCCATGACGAAGAACGGTATCAGACGGTTCGTAGGTGTCATCAAAATGTTCAAGATGGCACTGTCTATAGTAACCGTTAGAATTTTTGCACAGAGACTGTTGCAAGAGATAGTGAAGCATCTCGACGAGATCACCGTCGAGGAATTGCACGACGCCCTCGACAACGTGGACGGAAAGAAGCCGACACAACGGCTCTAGCAGCTATCGCGTACAAGAACGGTGTCACGCAGACCGAGCTAGCCTAGTGGTACAACGTTCAGCGCTGGACGATCTACAGCTGGCTCAAGCGACTCGTCGGTGTCGAGTCGCTTGAGCCAGCCGTTTCTGATGATAAACGAACTGGAAGGAAGCGAAAACTTTCAGAAACACAGCAAAAAGGATTTCAAGAGACCGTCCACGAACCTCCTGAAGAAGTCGGGCTCGACGCGCCGGCGCTTGCCCAAGACTTTCTCGAGGAAACATACGACGTCGAGTATTCAATCCTGAGTTGTCGGCGGTTGCTGAAAGAAGCGGGATTGAGCTATCAGAAACCACGCCGGAAAGCCGCCGAAGCTGATGAAACCGAGCAAGAAGCGTTCTACGAAGAACTCAAAAAAGCGGCGGGAGATGGACGCCACCGTAGTCTGTATTGACCAATCCAAGAAATCCGTGCAAGTCGAGCCGCGTGCCGCGCGGAAACCACGCGGCACGCGGCCCTCGGTCAAACTCTCTGGTCAACGCGACTGGACGTGTCTGCTGGGCGCGATCACCGAGGACGGTGATCGCTTCTTCTCACGATTCGAAGAGTACGTCACCGCTGAACACGCAAAACATTTCATTTTAGCACTATGTAACGAATTTGAAGATGACTTGCTCGTGGTGCTGGACGGAGCGCCGTATTTCCAGGCGTCGGCCGTCACGGACCTGGCGGCCCGTGACGACCTCGCATTCGTGACGCTACCTTCGTATTCACCGGAGTTGAATCCGGTCGAAGAATGCTGGAGACCGCTGCAAAAGGCTGTTAGCAACCGCTTCTTTGACTCGCTCGATGAGCTAACAACAGCGATCGACATCGCTCTCGACAAACTCTCTGTTCCTAAAGTGAGTAATTACTTCTAGTGTCCACTATCGATAGTGCCCTCCGAGGAAAGAGAGGTGAACCCACAGCGTTCATTTCACGCTGCTTGAAGTCTCATATTGTGCAAGCCGTTAGAATAACTGTTGTGCATATGGATTTAAATATCCTGACAAGTATTTTAATGTCGATTCCCCTCTCAAGATTTAATATTCAAGCAACTAACGTAATTGCCATTGCCGGCGGTATGGTGATAAATCATTTATCAGAAACACTTTTGACTTGGAAAGTGGACATCAATATCAATAAGGGATAGAATAGATGGGTAGTAAGTACAAAGAATTTATTGATTACATTAGTCAAGATTCCGAGGACAAGTTCGGAAAATGGATCTTTGAACGCATTCCACTAATATTCGGGATTTGCTTAGGGGTTTTGTCATTCTTGTTTCTTCTATTCTTTAGTGAAGGTGGTGACGGCCATGCTGCGCGAGCTTACTGGCTTGCAGCAAATGGTTTCATTGAAGATGGGCGGATATACGGGTACTTCCCTGGGTATATGTATTCGCCGATCACACTTGTGATATTTTTGCCATATGCCTTTGTATCGTTTTTAATTGCGTTCGGGATTCAGGCGACTACTGCCATATTAGCAGCAATAGGTTTGGGTTGGATCACAATCGAATTTATTAGTGATCACGGCCGAAACCTGTCTTCCACCGATAAATCGGTAATATTTGTGTTTTTCCTTGCATCAAGCCTGAGTATCCCCGCATACATGCAAGCACAGATAAATACGCATTTAGCATTAATAATTGCAGTCGGTTTCGTAGCAATAGAGCGCGATAAGCAAGTGAAAGGGGGGGTGGCCCTTGCGACTGCAGCACTATTCAAAGCAATTCCAGCACTATTAGGAGTTTGGCAACTCCATCGTAGAAAGTATAAATCGGTCGTTGTCTCGATCTTGGTTGGTGTCGGTGGTCTAGCATTCGGCGCAGTTATATTTGGAATCGAGTCAACTGAAAAGTACATCTTCGAGATATTGCTAGTTCGGCGGAATAGCGACGCTCTTGTTGGAGGTATTTCACCAGAAAGTGCAATATTGACTATCAAACAACCAATTGGTGTGTTGCTTCCCTGGGTAGATAATACCGTTCTCACGATCCTTGCAATCTTACTGGTAGTACCAATCGTCACCTATGTATTTCATGTGGACTCGATTGAATCAACAATTCAGACTCGAGTACTTGGGATGCTTACGATAACAATTGCAATGCTGGTAGTTACGCCGAGTTATTTCTATTACATGATTTACGCGACTTTTCCTCTGGTTAGTGCACTATTCTTAGTTGAAAAGATAGTCACAAGAATTTGCCTGGCGATTGGAACCTGCCTTACTGTGAGCATCTTCACAGCAGATGACTTTGCAGTAGTTATTGAACTACTTCCTCTCCCCGCACTAGTTTCTAATCCCATAATTGAAACAATTTACACAGTTATGTCAATATCAACACTCCCACTACTTGGTGTTATTTTAATTCAATTCGGAGCAGTCCACTACTGTCATACCACACACCGATGAGCCAATTTCATTATTCAAATTCTAACCCCCTGTCGAATCATTCGATGGTAAACAATATTACAGTACCTGCACAATACATAACACCCACAGATGAGTGATCTCAATAAGGTTATTTTGATTGGCTTAGATGGGGTTGGTCAGGAAGAGGTTTCCAAAATTCTACGTAGTGGATCTCTAGAAAACCTAAATAGCCTTGATGAAATGTGTGGTTTACTCAGTACCCAACCCCCGTGGACCCCCTGTGCCTGGCCCTCTCTTCTAAGCGGCCGAAACCCAGGCAAACACGGTGTCTTCGACTTCTTCACTCGCGACGGTTACAATAAACGGCTCATCGAACGCTCAGACGTAGACTCTCCATATCTCTTCGAAGCGGCCGACGCACACGGACTTACTTCGCTCGCGGTCAACTATCCCGTCACGCATCCCGTCTCCGAACTTGAACACGGTGCTGTCGTCCCTGGTTATCTCGCACAGGAGGACACCGAATTCCACCCGAAGGGGCTCCGCGAGGAATATGAAGCCGAGTATGGCGACTACGTCATCTATCCCGAGTACGGCACGGACGACGACGCTGTACGAGAGTACGTCGATGTCGCTCGTTGCCGCCGCGATATGGCAGAGTTCCTCGATAGCAAGTACGACTGGGACCTGATGGCCGTCCAGTTCCAGGTTACAGATTCAATCTTTCACGACCTCGACGACCGAGACGAGATTCGACAGGTCCTCGAGAAAGTCGACGAGTTCGTCGGGGATATTATCGATCTCGGTGGTGAAGATTCGACGGTCATCATCGCCTCGGACCATGGGATGGGCGATTACGACTGGACGTTCTACATCAACTCCTGGCTCGCCAAACACGGCTACTGCGAAGTGACCGAAGGCGAATCACAGTACTTCCGCCAGCAGAAAGACGAACTCAAAGGAAAGAGTGACGAGAAAGACGAGGCAAGCCCACTCGCGACAACAGTAAAGACGATGGCGTCCTCGCTGTCAAAAGTTGGCCTCTCACCGCAGCGAATCCATAGCGGTCTCTCCACGATTGGTGCAGCCGGCTACGTCGAACGACTTCTTCCCACCGAAGCGCTCGTCGCCGCGCAGAACCAGGTCGTTGACCACGAGAACTCGCAGGCGTTCCAACTTTACTTCAACAGTCTCGGTGTTCATCTTAACGTCCAGGGTCGCGACCCGAGTGGCGTCATCCCAGAACAGGAGTACGACGCAGTTCGTTCAGAACTTATTGCAGAGCTGAAGGAGGTTCGTGACCCGGATGGAGAGTTGGTCTTTGACGACGTGGAACCCCGTGAAGAGGTATACGAGGGGCAACATCTCGACGACGCACCCGATATCGTCCTGACGCCCAGAGACTACCGATACGACGTGAGTGGATCGATTCTGGATACGTTCCGTCGATATCCACATAAGAATCATAAGCCGGAGGGGATTCTGTTGTCGAATCGCTCGCTGAACACCGACGATGGGGCGAAAATATACGATATCGCGCCGACGGTTGCTGCCGCACTTGGAATACCAATCGACTCGCAGACGGATGGGCGGAACCTCCTCGAAACCGACGACGAACTTGAACGCGAGGACTGGGATATCCTCGCCGATGGCTACGTTGGTACAGGGGCAGACACCGATACACAGAGCGTCGAAGACCGCCTTGCTGACCTCGGCTACATGGAGTAACGAACAGGGTCGCTGAGACGGCTATTCAGTAATTCGTTCGTAGATTTCGTTCGTCTGTTCTGCAACACCGTCCCACGAGTACTCGGCAGTAACGAGATCGTAGGCGTTCGCTGCCCAGCGCTCAGTTTCCTCGCGATTGTCCAGCCCATAGCGAAGGGCATCGGCTAGTTGGTCTGGGGACTTCGGTGGAACAAGATAACCAGTCTCCTTGTGGTCAACGAACTCCGCGATTCCTTCGACTTCGCTCGTGATGACCGGGGCTTCAGCAGCCCACGCTTCGAGAAGCGTCAATGGGTGGCCCTCCCACACAGACGGGAGTACGAAAAGTCTGGCACGGCGATAATGGCATGGAATCGCCTCGTTAGAGACTCGGCCCTCGAACCGAACCCGGTCGTTAAGACCAAGGCGACTTGATTGTGCTTGGAGTTCGTCACTTTTCGGTCCGGTGCCGACAATTACGAGGTCGGTATCGGGGTACTCGTTTGCGACCTTGCTGAATGCCTTGATGAGGTCACTCACTCGCTTCTTCGGTGCAAGTCGTCCAAGGAAAAGAATCTCGTCGCGGTCCTCAACCTCCACGTCGAATCGGTCGATATCGACGCCATTTGGAACACACGAAAATTGGGAGTGATGTCCTTCGAGAAGATCGAGATGTTCTGTATTGACCGAGATGACGTGGTCGTAGTCGAACCCGAGAATAAACTGCTTCTCAAGTCGGCGTTTCACACTTGCGAGTGCCGATTCGTCATGACCGACACCGGAGGTGAGTGCAGTCCCATGCACGGTAAACACGGTCGCAGCGTTCGAGAGGAGCCCTGCTGTTCGCGTTGGGACTGCGGGAAGGAACGTATGTCCGTGGACAATGTCAAAATCTTCTGTCAGTAGATGCGGAACTGGCGTGAAGAGCGACGCAACTCGACCGAGAGGGTTCCAGTACTTCGTCGTTGGCTTCAGTCGGTGAAGACGTACTTTTCCTCCTGCAAACGTTTCAGGAGCCGTGTGACTCTCGCCGTCTTGATTGAGAGCCCGCGTGTAGATATCTATCTCGTGGCCGTGCTGTTCGGCAAGTGCAACCGCGAGTTCTTTCACGTGAACCGGGCCACCGCCAGTCCGTGGCCACCAATCGTCTTGGACCATCGCGATGCGAAGCGACACTATTTGTACCCCAACGCTTCCAGTCGCCGCTCGATCTCCTCGTCGACGTCCTCATCGTCACCCACCGACTCACCATTCTCAACAGCGACCCGGGCCTCAACGTGCTCACGGAGTTCCAATTGAAGCTCCGAGCCACTCGAGTCAGTGAACTCGATTTCGCCAGACTCTCGGTCCCGTTCACAGAGACACACGTCCTCAGCCGTTCGAACCGCGTACCGCCGAAGGTGACTGTCCTCTTTCTCGCCGCGTGCCTGGGAGAACACGCGCCGGTCTGCATCCGCAACAGGGTCAACAAGCGAGAACTCCGACTCGCCACCGAACGCAGATTCGATCGTCGACACGATATCTAGCGTGCTTACAGGCGTTTCCACAACCCCACTGTCATCGTTCGGTGGCCGAACGATCAGCGGCACGTGCGTAATCTCGTCATGGAGGTATCGCGGATGTTCGTAGTAGCCGTGTTCACCGAAGGCGTCGCCGTGGTCGGCAGTAAAGACCACCAACGAGTTCTCCAACAGCCCACGCTCACGAAGTGCAGCGAGGAACTCGCCGATTCGTTTGTCGTTGTAGCGAATCTCAGCGTCGTACAGGTCGATCAATAACTGCCGCTCGTCGTCGGTAATCGAATCGGGGTCTTTGATGGCCCGCTGATACAGCGACTGAGCGTTCCGCCCGGAGACCGTCTCGTCGGTGTAGAGCGTCGCGTATTCACCCGGCGGCTCATACGGGCCGTGGGTGTCCATGTAGTGGTTCCAGAGGAAGAACGGCTCGTCATCGTCGAGCGAGTCCAACCACTCTAACGAGCGTTCGTTGATCTCTTCGGCGCGGGCATAGTGGCGATTTCGAAGCTTGTCGAGCGCCCGCTGTGCCAGCGCGATGACCTTGTGCTTCCCGAAGTGGAGGTCGTCGTCGAATGTGTCGAATCCTTGGTCGAAGGCGTAGGCACGAGAGACGAACGGATTCGAGTGGAAGCCAGCCGTCGCGAAGCCCTCCTCAGAGAGCGTTTTGGCGACGGTATCGGTTGCGAGTCGGTACTTCGCGTCAATAGCGGTATCCGGATACTCGCCAGTTAACAATGCTGGAACCGCCTCACGCGTGTGTGAACTCGCGCTGTAGGCATTCGTAAAGTGAAGCGAGTCGGACGCAAGGTCATCCAACACCGGGGAAGTCTCTCGATGGTAGCCGTGACACGAGAGATGGTCGGCCCGAAGGGCGTCGGCTGACAGGAGGATGATATTGTCCCAGTCAGTAGTCATCTACTGCGTAGATGTTGAACCAGCGTTATATTACTAGCGCTATATTCAACTTCGTCCTGAGTGCCCCAACCGAAAGGGCATTTACCCGGGGTGAAGATGACACGAATAATGGATGTGGCGTTTGTCAGTAATGTGATATTTCCGTTCGTGACTGGTGGCGCAGAAAAGCGTATTCACGAAATCGCCACCCGACTCTCACAGCGAGGCCACGACGTAACCATCTACGGCCGCCACTTCTGGGACGGCCCGAAAGAAACCACCCACGAGGGCGTTACCCTCCGTGCAGTCGCCCCCGAGACAGAACTCTACACCGACGACCGCCGCTCGATCACCGAAGCGCTCGACTTCGCCGCCCGTCTCACCTACCCACTCGCCAAACGACTCCACAAGGAAAACCACGACCTCGTCGTCGCCTCCGTCTTTCCGTACTTCCCTGTCCTCTCCTCGAAGCTCGCCGCCCTCGGGACCGACGTGCCCGTCGTCACGACCTGGCACGAGGTGTGGGGCGACTACTGGGACGACTATCTCGGCGTACTCGCCCCGTTCGGCAAGTTCACCGAACATCTCACCGTCCGCGTACCACAATATCCAATCGCCGTCTCTGGTATTACCGCCGACCGCCTCGCCGATATTGGCCGGGACAGAGACACGATCGAGGTCGTCCCGAACGGCATCGACGTCGATCAGATTCGAACCGCGCCACTCCCCGATGACGGCGACTCGTTCGACGTGCTGTTTGCTGGCCGACTCATCGCCGACAAAAACGTCTCCATCCTCCTCGATGCCTTCGACCGCGTGGCCGACGAGTACGACGACGTGACGCTGGGTGTCGTCGGCGACGGCCCAGAGGCCGACCGTCTCGAACAACAGGCGAGTGAGTTGGACCACGCCGACCGCGTGAGCATGCTGGGCTTCCTCGACGAGTACGAGGACGTGTTGGGACAGATGCGCGCCGCGGACGTATTCGCCTCACCCAGTACGAGAGAAGGATTCGGCATCACCTACGCCGAAGCGATGGCTGCCGACTGTACCGTCATCGGCGTTCAACACCCCGAGTCTGCAGCGAGTGAGGTCATCGGCGATGCGGGCTATCTCGCTGAGCCGACTGTCGACTCAGTCGCAGACTCATTAGCCCGAGCACTTGCTGGAGATAGACCACCTACTGAACCTAAGAAACGTGCTGAAGAATATGATTGGGACAGCGTTGCCGATCAGGCGGAGAAGGTGTACAAGCGTGCTGTTGGCGGTCGGCAGTAACCAACTTGAGAAGTAAACATCAACCCAACACAATTCGTGTTATGCCGATCAAAATCGGCGAGTCGTCTGTGGATACACTCGAAACAATACCCTCCCGACACTTTCCACTCGTTCATCTCGCTGGTGCAATCGTCTTGATATCTCTGGCCCTTTCTGTTTCGGTGCTGTGTAGCACTTGCTTGGAATAGCCGAGAGACATCTACCGGAAGCATCAATCACTAGTCTGTTTTATTACGCTCTTGCATGGACTGCCTTGGAAAGACTCAAAGATTTATAAAATGGGTGATTTCACATTGGAATCTACATCATGTATCCCCAGAAGTACTCATGCTGCTGCTCCCGGCTTGCAGACGTGCGAAAAGTCTTTTCTGAGGTACACGTGAATTCAATCATCTCGTGGCACCCACTACTTGCTCTAGTTGCTTTTGTGCCTACTCTGGAGTAATACAGTCTTATTGGATTCCACCCCCGTTGACAGGTTTTCTGAAGTCAAAGGGTTCTAACATGACCGGTGTGACCCACAGCTGTACTTGATACAAAGAAATCGACACACGAAAACTAGGGTATAGTACGATACCGAGGTGGTGCTGAACGGACTACCTTTTCGGCAGATAAGCACGAACAATTACGCTTCTGTGAGGCATGAAGTGAGAGACGGTAATCGACACGAGCTGAGGCGAGGTCTGAAAATACTCAATTGTGCCAATGATGACGGATCAGCAACCACTTCTTGGACTTCAACGGAATGCCCTAAGATGTGAGTCGGATTATCAGATACGTCTCTCCTGAGTTCACTCGATCAAGCACTTCGTACTCTCTCTCCAATCCCTGTTCTTCTGGTTTGTGAATCACCGCATATCTAATATCTGAATCCTTATTCATCTCGCTAACCGAAGCGTGGTCTATAGGGTTTGTAGCATAAAATGCGAGTGAGAACTTGACACCCTCACCGATCAGTTGGTCGCTCAATGAGACTAACTCTCCATTAGGGACATTCTGATCTATTGATTCACCAACGCTTTGGTCACTACCTCCCCAACCAGGGGTAGGTCCCATGAGTACCAATAAAACGCACACAACACATAGTACTGGTACAACATGTGAGACGACATGGAAGTCGTCACGCGATAATCTGTTCTTCGCGACTTCGCCAAACCGTCTATACCCAGCTAACAGTATTACAACTGCTGCCATCGCCATATAGAACAGAACACCTTCCGAAAAACCATGAACTGGTAGAATATCTGTTCCTTGCGCACTCGTTGGCAATGTAGACCTGAACGACAGTACACTTGCAAGCAAAAGTCCAATTAATGTTGTTCCAAGTGCAATTAGATCTCCTTCGATGATGTAGTTGAACAACCACCCTACAAAGAGAGCAGCAGGAACGTACGCAGGCAAGATATACCATCCGTGGTTCCCTGTGAGAGAGTAAAACCCGATGACAACCCCTGTCCACCACAAGAGGAAGATCTGGTCTTTCAATTCAGAGTAGCGCTTCTGGACGATGGTGACCAAGGGTAACCCGACTGTTGCGGGTAAAAGAAAGTATCCCCATGGATCGAAGAACGTTGGGAAATAATTGAGGTATGGAAATCGCATGAAATCAAATATCGTGCCAGACTGCGCACTAAATGAGGACCCAGTAGCCCGCTGAAGGACTTGTGAAATAAATATCTCATAGATGAACTCATCCCCGAATTGTAACCACATATATGCTGGCCACGGTATGATGATACACAAAAACCCTACAACAGACTTCAACATTTTTTTGCTGGTGAAGTCCCGCGGACTCGTAGCTACAAGTGGAAGAACAACGAATACGAACGGGGCGGCACCAAAGCCTTTCGAGAGAACCGCTAATGCTGCAGCGAGACAAACAACAGGGATGAGACGTTGGTTGTCGCGACGAGAAACAAGCCAAGTGAGTACGACAAAACAAGTTCCAAAGAAGACTAGTGGTATATCTGTTGCAGCTGCTCTTCCTGCATTATTACCGACATAAACATATGGTGTTGAAAGGAAGATCGCGGCCCCAGTAAGCCCTACTATTCGAGACTTCATCTCTCTCCCAACAAAGTATACAACGACAGCAGTAAGTATCGTTAATAAGGCAGACGGCAAGCGTGCCGCAAACACACCGATCCCGAATATCTCCATCGAAATCGCTTGGAACCAAATCGATAATGGTGTTTTTTCAAGGAAGGGATGAATAGCGGTTGGACCTAATCCACCCTCTATATGTGGTACCAGCCAATTGCCGTTCTGGGCCATATGCTGCGCCGCATTTGCATATATCCCTTCGTCCCAATTTCTCAGAGCGCGTTTGTCCAAATTTCTCAAATAAAAGAAAGAACCAATGAAGAAGATGCTCACCGCGAAGACAACATCGTAGGATGTTCGGAAGAACCAGTTAATTACCTCGTCAACAACAGCATTTAATTGCTGTACAATTGGTTTGAATTCATCAGACAAGGCCGAACGCAGATGGCTATACCGGTTATACGTAGCGTTGCTAGGTGTGTCTTGATGCCGTAGCTGGTTCTTCGCCACGGAAGAGGTTTCTGTTGTGACGTTCTTGTCTGAACCCCTGCCGTTTTTTGCGGTTCCTACCTGTGTATGGACATCGGTTGATGTCTTCTCAAAATCACTTCCGTCTGTTTTGTTAGCCACCCCTGTCTCTGGAATGTTGCTTTGAATGAGATTCTCAATATTGGCGTAGAAATCGTCAACCTGAGCTATCTTTTCTTGCCCAAGTGAGCCGTCTGGGCTAAACTGTGCCTGCTCAAAAATTGTGATGATCTGTGAGATTTCCTCGTGGGGAATCTCCGCTAGATCTCCCACCCGTTTAAGATACTCCCGCGATGTTTCCGATGTCTCTTTCGGTACGCCCGTAATCTCTTCCACCCGGCGAATACTTACGTTTGTCATTGAATCCCTCATTTTGAATCTACTTGCCAAGTGAACAGACTCTCTGCTATATAATTAATTGACATACCAACACCAATTCCTGTGAGGTTTGCGACGGTTGGCCAGAGTTCAACCCCGGCGACAGGAATTGAGAATTCAACAACCGACGTCAACAGGTACAGTACTGAAAACGCAACTGAAAGCCCGACTACTCGAACAGCATGTGATTTTATCCATCGGCGTACGACCAAAACTAGTCTGGAACCTCCTACATTAGCGAACGTCCATTGATCATTGACGACGAACATCGTCGAAATTGAAGTTTCAGCGCCAACCGCTTTCGCTACTAATGGGTTAATCCCTAAAAACCCAGTTAGGATAGCAACGATAATTGTCTCAATCGTTGCACCAACGATGCCGACGGAGACGAATCTGCTAATCCGTGTGTGGTCAATAAGGATATCCAACTTGGATTCAATCGCCATCCTCTTCCTCGAGCTTCATGAGTTTCGACCGTTCCGTTTTCTTCACATTACGGAATCGTGGACTGGTGTCGATTGCGTCAGTACGTCGCTTGACGTCGATAAGAGCAGTCGCTAGCTCAACCGATGTCGAAAATGGGCTAACTGTCGAATCTGGATGGTCTTCCCAGTCAACTGGAACCTCAGCGATTTCGTATCCGAGTGACCCTGCGACAGAGACAAACTCTAGGTCCCATGCAAATCCTGGTTCGTAGCAATGGTGTCCAACAGCTTCCCACGCTTCACTTTTTACGGCTTTTGCACCACACTGGTAATCTCGACACTGGGTGGGGAGCATTTTTCGAGCTGCGAATGCGAATGCGTCTCCTAGCAATCGGCGAACTACTGTTTGGTGTGCGACGATGTGCGAAGAGGGGTGGCGGCGGGACGCGATGCTGACATCGGTGGTCCCTTTCCTTATTTGATAGATAATATCGTCGAGAGACGACGCGGGAACCGACCCGTCTGCATCAGCAAACGCTAAGATGTCCGTATTGAGCGCATCGAACCCTTCCATGATCGCACTTCCCTTGCCGCGACGATTATTCGATGTGTTAACCTCTGCGACATCGTTGAGTCTATCTACGTGTGATTTTCGTGGCGCATCAATTTCAACCCGAATGGCATCTGGTGAGAGAGCCTGGCGAATATCTTTGATGTATCGCTCTAAGGTCAAAATGTCCGGATCATATGCGGGAATGACAATCCCGACAGATCGTTCAGATGTCACAGCCAGACTCACCTCTGTATTTCCACACCCTAACATCAGACATAGGATGTCTGCCAGTTCTATGAACAGGCGACTAAAGTCTACCGGATAGTGTGAATTGTTGATATGTATTCATTTTATTGTTTAATGTATTATATATCGGTGCCACATAGTGTAATTATTAACTAATCTTGCCTTTGGCCCGGGAAAATTCCTTGTGTAGTGATCAACGCCTCGCTTCTGTTATTGCCCTATATCTACTCCCTTACCGACAGTCGTGAATCTGAATCCGTTCTGGCAGACCCACCGCACCACACGCGGGACACGCCACGAGCGTCGTCGGCAACTCCTGACAAGACTCTAACGCGGCGTGCAGATGCGCCTGCACCTCTGGCTCAGTCGTTCGCGTCAGCGCTTGGGCGAGGTGCATCTCCAATTCTTCGTGGGCACTCATGCGCGTGGGTTCTCCTTCCGCTCGGTATCTACTCGAAGCCCGAGGTGTGCAAGCTGGCCCATCGAAGCCCACCCACGCTTCTGGGAGACGAACGCCTTCCACTCGCGAAGTGGCCGGCCATCGAGTGGTTGGTAGTGATCGAGTGTACGGCCATCAAAGACGACGACGGCGTCGGCCGGACGGAAGTAGTGATGTGTGAATCCCTCGGCGTCGATCCCAAGCGTAAACGAGCGTGCGAGGGCGTTGGTGAGTTGTTCGGCTAGCGATACGGTACGCTCTTGTGTCGCGGAGTTCGTAGCTGACATTGGCTTTCTTGCTCCAATCGAGAAGCCACCCGGTCACGTGTTCCAGCACGTGGCCTTTCTGCGAAAGGCGAACCCGGTACTTCTCAGTTACAACTCTATTCTTGAGCAACTTAATACTATGCATTATGCCAAGACAAAATAAACATTGATAACGCCATGGTTTATACTATATCACGGTCTAACTGCGACTATGAGCGCCTCAAACCTTACTGGGACTGACAAAGCGATTCTCGACGTGCTCAAGCGAGGACGCGATGGCGATCATCCGTGGGGCATTGCGACGAAAGGCTATCTCGTCGATGAGACCGGGTACTCACGAAACAGTGTGTATAATCGCCTCGAAGTACTCGAGGCTCGCGGCTACGTGAAACTGGTCCACGAACCAACTCGGCTCTTCGAATTCGTGAGTGATCCGCGAGAAGACTAAGCGCAGCGTTCAGATACTACAGTTCGGATGCGTCGACATCTCCGGATAGATAGCCACGTCCGATTTCGCTAATCTCGTATTTTCCTCTCTCAACCCGGTTCACAAGTCCCCTTTCTGCGAACTCTGACAACCGATTATTCACGTGTGTTCGAGTGAATCCAGCATTGAACGCGATTATGCTCGGTGAGAGTACAAGACCAGAATCACCCAGTATCTCAAGAATCTGGTCGTCAGTCGGCTTCATCCATTCCCCCCGTTTGCGCATACCGGAGCAATCAATACTATCGTGTTAACCGAACCGATGTATAACACAATATACACTATCAGGTGTTATTTGTTTACTTATTAGTAAACAGATTGAAGTAGGTCGATTGCATGGAGTGATCTAACGACTCACCGGATTACTGGTCCTCTCAGAAAGGACCCGTGTTGTAGCACGGACCCGGTGCGGTCTAACCCCAACCGCATGTCTCCGAACACACCACCCACGCAAAAAGGTCTCGTCGCACAGCCACGCCGCACGGAGGGCCACAAATGACCAAGCCCTCCATCGAAGACCTCGCCGCCCGAATCGACGAACTCGAAGACCGCGTCGACGAACTCGAGGCCGACACCGAACAACTCGAAGCGACTGTCGATGCCCAAGCAGAGACAATCGCGTCCCAACGCGACCAACTCGCTGACTACGAAACCCGCACCCAAGAACTCGAAGCCGAACTCGACGCCGCAACGGACCACCGCAAGCATCTCCAACAGCGACTCTACGCTGTGGAATCCGAAGACACCCCCAACGACGAACCCAACACAAGTCTCTCGCCACTCCAACAACTCATCCGACTTCCCTCGAAGGCACTCTCGAAGCTCACCGCCAACCAGGAACGCGCTCGCTTCATCGCCAAGGACATCACAGAGTACGCCACGAACGTCCCTGCGGGCTTCGCACTCGACTCGAGTACCATTCGCACCGTCCTCCACGCAAAGGAAGGCCGCACCCCCCACACCCAGACCGTCAGTCGCGTGATGGACTTTCTCGACGACCTCGGGAAAGAAGGTGTGAAGATTGTGAAACGTCGCGGGACCAAACGCGTCATCTTCTCCGAACACGTTGTCTCGGAACTCGCGGAGACAGCACCGTCGTCGGGGAGAAGTAGCATCACGGAAGTTGTGATGGGGTGGCGATAGCGAGCGTGTGATCACCAGTCGATAACCGACTCCACGCCGCCGCGCGGTCGACACCCACCGCGGGTACAGCCCCCCAAGCTAGCAGCAGCACCCGAGAAACCCCTCCTGTGGACAAAGGTAGTGTGACCGAATACAACGATTTGGAGGCTTCGAGTCAACCGAGACAGATCACAACGGGTGTGATGAAAATCGGTTGGCCATCCTGCCGTAATAGCCAACTACGAGCCGCGAGTGGATTCGCTCACGATGTCGGTCGAATCGTACGGTCCCACTCGTCCAGACCCGCTGACTCGATTCATGGCCGCCTGCCAGGGTGCTGGGATTGCCGCCATCGCATCTCCAACGGTCGGGAGCGCGTCGATCCTCGTCGTGAGTGCCGTCACCCACTGGACGCCGAGTGAGCTACTGGGGGGGAATGCGCAAGCCCTGTTGTTGCTGTTCGTGTGTGCAATTGCGGTCGGCTTCATCGCGGGGTCGTACTGGCCGGTGGTTGATGGCCTCCCACAGAAACGCGAACACGAACTGTACTGGGTTCGAAAGCGGTTTACGATGTGTCTCTTTGCCGGCCTCGGGTGTTACGGCGTGTTTTCGCTCATGTTCGTCGTGACGGTCACAGATCTCCTGCAGAATATGGTCGGCCTTGGCGCGGCGATTCTCGTGTGTACCTATCTGTATGCGTACTCCGCGGACCGACGCGAGGCGAGGTGAGCCGTCGAAGCCACGGGCCAAGACACCACATCTGGACTCCCTTCTGCCCGTCTGAATCGCTCACTGTGACCAGAGAACTGACCGAAACGTCTCTATGTCACACTCGACTATATTCGAGTACATCATGCCGGTCCCCCTCAAACATCACGACGCTGAACTCAGTCTTCGGCCAGGGACCACGGAATCGGATCTCGTGGCGTACCTGTACCAAAATTCTGAGTGGGGATACTCCCCCCAGGAGCTCAAGGAAGCACTTGACATCCCTCGAGGGACCGCTACGACCACACTCAAGCGTCTCTACGACGACGACTACATCGGAAAAACGGATGACGGCTACTACTACGCGCTGAGCGAACGAGACGGCATCCGGCGGTACGTCTCCAGTCTCAACCAAGTCGATCGACTGTTCGGTCACCACCGTGATGCGGACGCCACTCCCGAAGAACCCGACAGACAAATCGGAGGCGGTCGCACCGACGAGGAACTCGATGCAGAACTCGCAGAGCTGGAAGCCGAAGTAGATGAGTAACGTCGAACTCTGCATCACAATTCCAAGCCGTCCCCGCGAGCAGTTCGATCTTGAGAGAGAACGAAACTTGATGATCGTGCCGACCGATTTCGGACTCGTACTAATGAAAATCGGGTTGCCGCCAGTCACGGAGTTCCAGGGGCGTGTAGAAAAACGTGCCAACGAACGCGAATGCTCGATGGACGAGATTAACCAACTCGTACACGACGCCCGAACTGACAACTGAAGGCCGTCCTCGGTACGAACGTTCTGGAAGACTCGGCACGCAGACCGCCAGCGATTGCGCGTGAGCGAGTGCTTCGAATTCGAAGGCGCGCCGAACGGAGTGCTCTGACCAAAACGAATACGTCTATTCCCACTCTATGTGGGAATATGACCAAGGTAGACTCAAAAGGGCGAGTCGTCCTCCCAAAGGATGTACGAGAGCGTCTCGGTATTGCGCCCGGCACAGAAGTAGACATCCACGAAGAAGACGGGAAAGCAGTTGTTGAACCGAGAGACGACCCCGACGAAATTCTCGCCCGCATGGAGCAACTCATTGCGGAAACGTCTTCGAAGCGAGAAGAGACGACGCCGCGTATCGAAGGGGCCGACCCAATTGCCCAGAAGCACAGAGATGCGGTTCGAAAGGGAGCGGAGAAACACTGCGATGAGTGACGCTGGTGGACCCTATCTATTTGATGTCGGTGTAATTGCCCTCGCACATACCGATGCCCCGGTTCGTGATGCTGCGCTCTCGTATGTCCGAGACGCCATCGTTGGCGACATCGATGCTGTTGTTCCATATCCTGCGGTATTCGGAGCACACACCGTCTTGACAACGTACTACGGGCGCTCAAACGCAGACGCATCTCAGCTCCTACAGAATTTCATGGATGCACAACGAATCCATTGGTACGACGAGATGCCCGAAGACGTAGTTCGGGGTGGGCTCTCTCAGGCGAGTGATGCAAACGTTGGTGGATGGGACGGCTACTATGCTCAGGTAGCGATTGACCAAGGAGTGAATACTGTGTTGACGATTGATGATGACTTCGAACGATTTGATGCGTTCGATACTGAGGTCGTTCTCTCACCCGACGAATTTACCGAACTGAACCGGTTTCTTGGAAACTGACTCCCAGAATAAACCGTCTCTGATCACCTCGAAAATCAAACGCAAACCCTCCAGCCGAACCACGAACTCCTTCGTCAGTCGAGATACGGCTGACAAACCCGCTCGACACCCGCTTCGAACGACATCTGGGGCTCCCACCCGGTCGCCTCGTGAATCTTCGAGTAGTCTGCTTTCGTGTCGTGGACGTACACCTCGAAGGGGTTCTCGACGTACACAGGCTCCACATCCGTCCCAAGCACGTCGTTGATCATGTCGACCATCTCGTTGAACGAGTAACTCTCGGCAGTCCCGAGGTTGTAGATGCCCTGGAGTCGTTCCTCTGCGGCGAGTTCGATCCCCCGAACGATATCATCCACGTGGGTGAAGTCACGCGTCTGCGACCCATCACCGAACAGCTCCGGCGACTCACCATTGGCGATTTTGTCGGTGAACTGCGCGACCGTATTCGCGAACTCGCCTTTGTGTTCTTCTGCGCCACCGAAGCCCTGGTACACCGAGAAAAAGCGCATGCCAGCCAGTTGCATGTCGTAGTGGTGGTGGAAGTACTCCGCGTAGCGCTCACGGCCTAACTTCGACGCTTCGTAGCCCGTCCGCGACTCCACGGGCATGTCTTCCGGCGAGGGTTCCGTCCGCGAGCCATAGATCGACGAGGTCGTTGCGTACACAACCGTGTCGCACCCGTCTTTCCGGGCCTGTTCGACCGTGTTGACGAAGCCTTCGATGTTCACACGAGCGCCCTTCGTCGGGTTTTCCTCGTGCATCTTGTACGACGACAGCGCCGCGAGATGGAACACCACGTCGACGCCCTCGGTCGGGAGGTCGTCGTCGAGGACCGTCATGTCGTGGAACTCCACGGCATCATCCAGATTCTCGGGCGTCCCGAGATAGAGGTCGTCGATTGCAATGACGTCGTTGTCTTCCGCAAGATGATTTGCGAGATTCGAACCGATAAAACCGGCCCCGCCAGTAACGAGGACTCGTTTGCCGTCCATACGTGGTTGCTTTCGTCAAGTGACAAGAACCTATCGCGTGCGTGTCCATCCACCAGATGAGAGACGACCGCGGTTCGCCTGCGGGAACCAACCGAACCTAGTTAGCCATCCAACACATTTTCAGTTCCCTCGACTAACTCGATTCCATGCAACAGTACACCCGCCGGAACGCCCTCCGTGCGTGCGGCATTGCCGCCCTCAGTTCACTCGCTGGGTGTTCGGCCCTCCCACCGGACGATCAGGACACAGAGCAACCGACGTACGAGCGACTTGACGTGACGCCAGTCTACGTCGCCGATGGAGTCGACCCCTCAATCCCTGCAGAAATCGAGACGGTGAGCGCACCCCATAACGCCGACCTACTCGTCCTCCCCGATGACACAAACATTGATGCCACACAGGCGGTTGAGTGGCTGACCGACGACCGTGTGCTTGCACTCCTCGGCGAAAAGGCTGAAACAACGTGGCTGTCGTGGGTTCGAAGCGACGCGTTCAGAGACGTGTTCGACACGCAGGGATACTCCGAGAGCGAACCAAGCCCAACGCTCGTCGTCGGTGCAAAAGTCGGCCTCAATACCACAACGTCTCGGTACTCGTGGGGCGATGCACCAGCAAATCGCGACGTACTCCGGGCGCTCGATGAATCGCTCGTTGCGATTGAAAACCGGACGCCGACAGACTGAGTGGGTGCTGACCGAGATCGACATGCAGCACGACGCGCAAAACAATGGATAACTCAGATATATGTGCACCCACAAAGTAATATTGGCGGGCCACATAGCACCGGTCATGACCGACGAGACGCCGACGCCCCCGGACGCGAACCTCACCGAGGAGTGGGAACGCGCCGTTACACAGCGGACTGTGAAAGACCGTGTGTACGAGGCGGCCACGACGCTCACCACACCAACGACTGTCGCGGATATCGCGGCTCGCGCTGATTGCACGAAAGAGGGTGCTCGCCCCCACCTAGAGTGGTTCGTCGATCTCGGCGTCCTCGAGAAGGTCGCTGACAACCCTGCATTGTTCGTTCGGAACGAGGCGTACTTCGAGTTTCGTCGGGTCACCGAACTGATTCGCGAGTTCGAGACGTCCGCGGCGGTCGCTGAGGCGATTGACGAGTATCGAACCCGCGAGCGCGAACTCGCAGCGCACTTCGACGAACCGTCACCGGACGCGGTCGCGTACGCTGGGATTGCTGCTCGCGACGACGACGCGGCAGAGCGCCTGCGTGAGTGGCGAACGGTCACCCGTCGGCTCCGAGAACTTCGAGAGGCGAAACTCCGACTCGACACCGATGGTGGTCACAGCGCTGCATCGCCGTTCCCCTAGCGATGGGTCGGCGTGATGACCTCAACGAAGAACGAATGCGGCTGCTTGGCTCTCGTCTCGCAGCGCTTTCGATGGTTGAGTCGGTCCACTATTTCCCCCTCGAAAAACCAGACCGTGTTGTTGCATCGTTCGAGGAGACGTACTATCCAGACGTGGTTGACGCTGCGGCGCTTGAGCTTCGACTCCGGTTGAATGGCGAGTTCAATCTATCATATCGCGAACGGTGGGCCGGTGACCGCTGGGTCTGTCGATGGGACCGTCATCCGAATACACACAACACGGACGACCACTTCCACGTCCCACCACGTCCCAGCGAAACGACCGCACTTGACGCGGAATACCCTGCCGACATGAACGACGTACTCCGACTCGTCTTCGAGACGATCGAAGCGCGAGTTAACGAGGTATGGGCGGAGACGACAGCACCGGTATACCCCACAGAATATGAATTTGAACGACAGTACGAGCTGCCGTACCTCACAAACCCGTGAGCAACAATTTCGACGTACCAACGTACTCCAGAACGACAACTCAGATTTGACTGAAGAGACGTGGTCAGTCCACTATTCAAATTACCTTACGGGCGATGTGATACGTGTGGTGTGACCATACAGCGAACCCCTTCTTCACCGTGGGGTTGAGTCTGTCACCAGGGTAGTCTGTCATGACACGGATGGCTGGTCACAACAGATATATTCGTGAAACGATTGATCTGGGGAAGTGCTCTCGAATAAAGACCGAGTTGAGTTGCACCAACAGTACCTCGACGGAGAACTGGACGAAGGCGTTGCAAAGGTTCTCATCGGCGATCTACTCGAGGATATTGAGCGTGAGCGCGAGGCAGTCGAGAAGGCAGAGGCGCTCGGTACCGATGGCGTCTTCCAGAACAAGTAGCCGAAGACGGTACTCACCGAGCTGGCAATAACAGAAGGAGAACACTCGGAATATACCGGGGGAGTCGTTTCTACTCGCGATCGACGCTATTGAGCGCGCTGTTCAGTTCAAAGAGTTCTCGGACGACGTTGCTATCTGTGACCCGGTACCGGCGCGGGGACGTGTCCGGGACTTCTTCGACGAGTTCAACCTCAATCAAGAGGTCGGTGAGATTTCCACTCACCGCGACGAGTTCGCAAGTGATCGCTTGGCTGCCGACCGGAGTTTCGAGGAGTCGAGTCCGGCAAACGGAGTGTCCTCCTCTAAGGTGTCAAGGACTGCTTCAACAGGCTCGGAGAACGCGAACCGCAGGTAGACGCCGCGTTTGAACCCGCCACTCGTTCGAGTACTCTCGAGGACACCATACGTCCCCGCCTTGTTGAGGTGGCTGTTGACAGTCTCTTGGGTGTAGATATCTCGCGAGGAGTGATTACAAAGTACTTGATAAATGCTGTATACGACTGGACTTGGCGCAACACCACCATTGACATCGGCGACAATCGCTGCAGCGTACAGAGACAGCTTCTTTTGGACGGTCATCCCGTCGACAATCTCGAGGACGCGGTTCTTCAACACAGAGTCGTTAGCACGGTGGACGTGCTCGGCGGTGACGACCGAATCACCGTTTTGATTCGCAAGCTCACCTGCGTCTCGAAGCAGGTCGATTGAACGACGTGCGTCACCCTCGTTCTTCGCACCGTAGGCAGCAACGAGTTCGATCACGCCTTCATCGAGTGCGTTTTCTTTGAACGCGTCACGTCGCCGATTGAGGATTTCGATGAGTTCGTCCGCGTCGTAGTCGGAGAAATGGATTCCGTTCGGATTGTACGAACTGTCCGTTCGGCTGTCGACGTTTTCGCGGAACTTCGGATGATTCGTGATGACGACCGTCGAGATAAGGGTCTCAACGTGCTGTTCGGCCATGACACGACTCAGGCTATACAGGAGTCGAGAGTACGCCGGTTCTGGCTCGGTAGAACGTCCGGTGAGTGCGTCGATTTCATCGAGAATGAACACGAGCGAATCGAAGTGTTCGTCGACGATTTCGTAGAGGCGCACATATTTCGCATCCGTCGATACACCCTTGCGCGGTATTTCCCACGCGACGCCCGCTTTCGTTGCGGTCTGGTGGCCAAGTTTCCAGACAGCGCGGTCAAGGGTGTGTGACTCCATCGTTTTGAAATTCACCGAGACGAAGTCGAAGTTGATACTGTTCTGCCTCGCTCTGTCTTTGACCTTCTCCGCGACAGCCTTTACTGTCAGGCTCTTTCCGGTCCCACTTGGCCCATACAGAAGTAGGTCCGGTGGACGCTCACCATCGAGGGTGTCGCGGAACGCACGGGCCTCGGCCGCTAACTGTTCGTCACGGCCGTAGATGCGGTCGTGGTCGACGATGGTATTCGGGTCGACCAACTGCTTGTTCCGAAAGACCGTCGTGCTCTCGCCGTCAAGAATATCGTCGACAATCGACGTCTCGGAGTCTTGACCGTGGTCCCCATCACCCCCGCCCTCGGTCGTATCGCCGCCGTCCGTTTTCATTCGTTACTAGATATCTAGACTAGGGCGTAATAACCCTTTTCGAAATGAACGGGGTGTGTTCGAAATGAATACACCGGTGTCGAAATGAATTCTGCAGAAGCTGGGAACTGGTGGGTTAGAACGCCACCCCCACACCGTGTTCGAGATGAAATGTACAGCGGGTCTGCGCTGACACAGCTGATATCGGCATGGTGAGGACTCAAACAGCGATTACTGAGCGACAGCACACCACAATCGAAATGAAATGGGCTGGCAGTAGGTGAATCAGTTGAAACAGGCGTTGAACCCCTCCTATTCCGGGAGTTGGACGGAAAATTCATTTCGATTACGGTGTGTGAGGGTGCCAACAATTGGTCTCGGATTGAGGAGATTTCATTTCGATCACGGTGTGGGTCCCCCTCACTGTGTCTCCTTCTCATGGATGACCATTGACCCCGCGACGTGCTGAAGAACACTTGCAAAACGGTGTGTGGGTCGCATATAAAGAAACAGAACACTCGGAACACATTGGAGGGTGGTCTTTTTTATGCACCGTCAGGGGCTACAGTTACGGGCGTTCTTGCATGGCCGGCGATGTGGTCCTCGTTGGTCCGAGTTGTGTGATGTCGTTTTGCGACTGCGGGCGTCACAACGCCGTCGCTCGCCTGTTTGTCACTCGGTACGAGGTGTGGGTTACCACGCTTGAATACGGTATCCTCGTGACCACAATCGAGGTACCGAGTCCACGACCGACTAGATCGTCACCCCACACCGTCGTCGAAATGAAATCTGTCGAGAAGCGTCGACCACTCAATACCGGCTCAGACACCCATCAAACCGAGTTTCAAGCCGTGAATTCAAATCGAACACGGTGTGCGAAGAGACCGACCGTCGTGGGATTCCGCCTTCGTGATTGACTCGGAAAGTTAGAGGTGGAACTATTATTGCTCAAACTATTATAGTTTGATTCCTAACTTCGGAGTACATATTCGACTGCTCCGGCACCGTTGTTGTTCTCAAGAGTGAAACCTCCCAGTAACGCGACGACCTGCCCGAAGAGCCGGGTAACGAGAGTCGGCCGTACTGTCAGCACGAGGAGGCACCTGGACGACGAATCGGAAATTAACACATATATTCGACAGCCGTATATTCAAACTCCATATGCAATTCTGCTCCGAATGCGGCTCGATAATGCACACGGCGGGCGACACGTGGGTGTGTCGGTCCTGCGAGCACGAAGAACCGCGGGACGCGAACGCGGAAGCAGCCATGTCGATTCAGGACGGACAGCGAGACGACGGCGCACCCGCCGTGGCCGACGCGACCCACGGAGCCGGCGAGACGATGCAAGAGCCCTGCCCGGCGGACGACTGCGACAGCGACCGGGCACACTACGAGATGATGCCGAAGCCCGGCGGGTCATACGAGGTTCGGCTGTTCACGTGCGTCGAGTGCGGCCACAAGTGGCGCGATTCCTGACTTCTCGGCACCCCCCTCGCTACTGAAGTATTGAGTCAGCACCAGCACCACGAGACGCAACTGCCCTGCGATGCTGCATGCCGCCGTGGTCTACAGGCGGAGCAGGCCGAGTGCCTCGGAGCTTGACCCCGAGGCGGTTCACCACACGCGAGTTCTAGCACCGGCTTTCAACAGGCCTCGTTTATCTCATATCTCACGCTGTTTTCACAATTATCATACCGAACGTCTATATCACTCGAACGCCCAGTTACGAGTGACCATGTCAATCGACCGAGAAACGTTCGAGAACGCCTCCGAGGACGAGTTGGAGGGGCTCTCTACTCCTGATCAAGTTCTCGGGTTTCTCGCTGCGCACGAAGACCGCGCGTTCAAAGCACGCGAAATTGCCTCCCAAACCGAACTCGACGAAGGGGCCGTCAGTACAGCTCTCTCTCGGCTGAAGGAGCGTGGCCTGGTCGAACACAAGGCGACGTACTGGGCGGTGACTACTGACGACGCTCGTCTCCAAGGTTACAGCGGATACGAGCGGGCGACTGCGCTGTTCAACGACCAACTCGGTGAGGAAGACAAGGAGGCGTGGCATGAACACGCACCGAATGAGCCGCATCCGAGTGTCGAGGACGAGCGGTGACAGACGACGAGTCGAAACCGCTCTTCGAGCGCGGCGACGTCGTCTATGGTGACGACCCGTTCAAAGACGCGGGAGATTCGCGCCCGTGGTTGGTTCTCTCGGTTAGTTCAACAGTTGTCAGATTCCCTCCCGGCCTGAAGGCCGGGATTCCCTCCTCGTAGGAAGATGGGTGGGTCGATGCGCAACACACCCCGCGCTTCCGGAGAAAAGTCACAGAGATGCAAGGAGGAAGCCCACGGCTTCAGTCGTGAGCCGATGACCAGCGTGACCTGTTCTTGACCCTGCTCACCCTTACCGCATTGACAACCCGGCACCCAGCCCCGCCCCGATTGCGACACCGATTGCGATTCCCAATGCAAGATTGTCCAGCACTAAGCCGAGTGCGACGCCGAATCCGGTCCCGATCGCAATCCAGGTACCCACCGTCGCCGAATCCATCTCGCCGTCGTCGTCCGAACTCATAGGTGACCAATCGCAGCGCGGCGAGAAAGTCGTTCGTGACTGACACGCGCCGACAACGCTCTCGACCGACCACGCGACCAAAGGTCAAGAGCCACACCACGACTCGAACCGCCCGTGGGAATCGGAGACGTCGAACGGTGAGCACACCGATTCGAGTCACCCTAAGCAGGACGCTCACTCCTCGAGGAAGCCGAGCTGATCGGCGATCTCCCGTGGGTCGTAGTACAGCCGCTCTTCTTGGATTTTGCCGTCGGCGATGACGAACGCGGACATGCCCTTGTGCTCGAACGTGCGTCCGGTCGGGGGGAGGCCGTTGAAGACGCCGTCGTGCGTCCCCGTTGCCGTCCACTCGGTCATGACCATCTCGGCGTCTTCGAGGAGGGCCACGGGCGTGATTGTGAAATCCGGGAATGCGGTCCGGAGTTCGCGGACGTACGCTTCGAGCGCCGCCGGGCCGTGGACTTCACCGCCGGGAGCGCTCGGCTCGTAGGCGACGAACGACTCGGAGACGGCGTCCGTGTTCGAGTCTTCGCCGTTCCAGAGCGCGAGGTAGGCGTTCATGGGCTGTTCGTGTCTGGTCGAGACGATTGGGGTCATCGGTCAAAGCACCCTGGCTAGAGGGAGGCGTCAAATAAACATATAGTTGTCAGATAGCTCTCGCGGAGCGAGAACCAGGTCCGTACCAGATACCGGCGGCAACTCGTGGTCGTGGCCAACGCAATCAGCGCGACATTTCAGAAATCGAGACATTCATCCGAGCGATCACCTCGTCTCATCGGTTCTCGATACGTCCGCGCGCTCCGAGACTGCTCGTCGGCAACGCGCCTCGTGCGGGTCAGCGATAGGACATCGAGGTCGTGTTGGGGCCCAGACTGAACCCGTTCTGCAACAACACCTGCGCAACCACTAGGGCGTCCCACAGGTTTAGGTGTGGGAAGTCTGTCAACAACCGGTTGTGTCGGGATACCAACGGCGAATGACGGCGTACCCACGACGAACATAGCGTCCGCGGTATCACGACGAGGGAGTTGTCGAGCACGGAACCAACAGCGATGACACTAGAGCGATATATGGGACACAAACTCACGCAGACTACGATTGTACTGTTGCTGTGCGGCCTGCTGGCCACCGCACCGATTGCAGGCGCGACGACAGTTGCCCACGAAGTACAGCCCACGGGACAGTCGAGCCTCGAAACAACAGAAACGACACTCGCAATAAGCGGCAACGGGACCGAGGTGAATCCGTACGTCATCACTAACGCCTCTGGGCTGACCGCGATTCGCGACGACCTCGATGCCCACTACGTCCTTGGGTCGGACATCGACGCGACCGAGACGGCGACGTGGAACAACGGCTCCGGATTCGAACCAATCGGGACGTTCTCGACGCCGTTCACGGGCACGATTGACGGTGAAAATCACACCATCGAGGGGCTGACGATCGACCGGCCGTCGACGAGTGGCGTCGCACTCGTTGGCTACGCCTCAGAAAGTTCGATTACGGACCTCCAACTGACTGACGTCGCCATCACCGGCGACTTCACCACGGCCGCCCTCGTCGGGTCGGCAACGGACACCGTCGTCCGCGAGGTGACTGTCAGCGGGTCGATCTCGGGCAGCGGGACCGTCGCCGGCATGGTGGCGACCACCGACGGCGGGACAGTCGAACACGTCGATGCAACGGTCACAGTAGAGAGCCCCGGGAGCGCAGGCGGACTCGTTGCTGAAAACGAAGGCACCGTCAGCAATGTCGTCGTGTCCGGGCACGTCACCGGTGGGACGTACGTCGGTGGCATCGCCGCACAGAACCCCGGGACGATCGAACGCGCAGCGGTGAACGCGACCGTCGTCGGAACGACCGACGACACGAGTGTCGCGACTGGCGGCCTCGTCGGATACAATTCGGGGAACATCACCGCGACGCACGCTCACGGCCGCGTGTCCGGCACGAACTACGTCGGCGGGCTCGTGGGGTCGAGTAACTACGAAAGCGGCGTCGTCGCCGACTCGTACGCGACGGCGAACGTGTCCGGCGAGTCAACCGTCGGCGGCCTCGTCGGCGGCCTGTACTACGGCAGTTCGGTCATCGGGTCGTACTGGAACGAACAAACCTCCGGCCAACCGACCTCTGCGGCGGCGGGCAACGGAAGCGTTGGGTTCTCGACCGCGGCGATGACGGGCGAGGCGGCCACGACGAATCTGACTGCGTTGGACTTCGCAGAGACGTGGCAGGTTGAGTCGGGAGCCTACCCGGATCTCGTCGGGGTGCGTGGCGACGAGTATTCCGCGAGCACGGCGACTGACGAGCCCACGCCGCTCGGACTCAACGCAACGACCGAGCTGGTCGATAGTGACCTCGTCCTCACGGTCACGGCGAACGACTCGCTCGACTCGCTCGAAGCCGTCCTCGCGAGTTCCTCGACGGTCTACCAGGAGACGATTACGCTCGATGCGTTCTCGGAGACGCAAAACGGGTCGACGTACGTTTACACGACGCGATACGTCGACACGGCCGCCGGCGAGTACACGCTTGACGTCTCGGCGAGTGACGAGACGGGGGCGCAGACAACCCTCAATCGCAGCCTCACGGTCGGCGACGAAACGACTGCGCCGACGGTCGACCTCGAGATTGCGGTTGTCGATGACCCGCTCGGCCCGAATAGCACGACGACAGCCGAACTCGTCGCGCGAAACGTCTCGTCGGATATCGGTGCCTACGAGGCGACGATTTCCGTTCCCGAGGCGTCGGGAGTCACGATAACGGCAGTAAACGCCACCGGGTCGCCGGCGTTCGCCAACACCACGTACAGTCGTAACAACACGACCGCGCGGGTGAGCGTCGTCGGCCGAACACCGACCGAAAGCGAGTCGCCGACCCTCGCGACGATTACACTTGAGAGTGGGACGACCATCGACGAGGGCGACACAGTCGTCAGCGTCTCGGATGCGAACGTCTCGACCGAAGGAGGCGACGAAATCACGGTCACGTCGATGACGGGCGATACCGTTCCACTCGCCGCACTCGACCCGGTCGGCGACTTCGAATCACCGCCGACCGATCCGGATGGTGACGGCGTGTACGAAGACGTCAACGGCGACGGCAACGTCACCGTCTCCGACGTGCAGGCGCTTTTCACCCATCGGGACAGCGAGGCGGTCACAGAGCAGAGTGAGCGCTTCGATGTCACCGGAAACGGGGTGTTCAACATCGTCGACGTCCAGCGATTGTTCTACACGACGACGACCTAAGTTCGCGGCTCCGTGCCGTGGGCCTTCGTCGCTCTCTCCGAATGGTACCGGACGCGATGGCTGGTTCTCCGCTCATCCACAGGAGTGAATAACAGCTGTACAACTGCCACACCAACACGAGTGACGGAGAGCTGCAACCGCAGGTCGCCGGAGGTGCGTGTGAACGGCCACCACGCTGGCTGCGCAAGGACATTTCAAACGCGCTGAAAGTGTGCTTCAGAAGAAATACTTGCCAATTGAAATATTATGAAGTGGCTGTATCGGAGTAAAATCCGTAGATGAAATTCAAGCATATAGTTCTGGTGGCCCTTGTGGTCGCACTAATCACCCAGCCGGTGGCCGCGGCTGGCCCACTATACGAACCGGAACAGGACGGAGTAGAATACAGTCGCTTGACAGCCCTCACGGAATCACAACTCACAACGGCTGTTACTGATTCTGCACCGCAATCAATCACGACAGCGGACTCAACATCTGCAACAAACCGTTCAGTTCGGTATACGCTCATCAATACGTCAACTGAGCTGATCCACCGACTCGCACCGAACGAACCGCTCGCCGACCTCGCAGTTCCAGCTGGCGAGTACCGTGTGCGACAGGTGACGCAGACGGGAACGAACACAACCGAGACGTACTTCGACATTCGGGTTGCCGAAGACGGGACAGTCACCAAACTGAGTACGGAACAGTCCGATGGGATCGTTAGCGGGGCCGTCACCGAAAGCGACCTCGGTGTTCAGGTTCTTGTTGGGCATAGCTACGACGAGCCATATCTGTCGGATGAGACGGTGAACGTCTCCGTGAGCGCAGTCAATACTAGCACGGCTGTGCCGATGCCAGTTGAGGGTCCGAATCTCACGGTGACTGTCACCGGACCGGAAAATACTGAGCTCACGCGAACGGTCCAGTCGCGTTCGACTGGTCCAGTTGCCGTCCCGATTGATCTCTCGGGCCTCCCGAACGGCACCTACGATGTCGAGGTCTCGAGCCCTGAAACATCGGATACGGCGAGTGCTGACTTCCTCGCCGGGCCGACCGTCAGAGTCTATCCACACTTTACCGACCACATCGAAGTCGGTGAACCAACGACGATCGCCGCGTCACTCGCAGAACAGGGGCGACCACAGCCGAATACGGAACTTAATATTTCGATCCGGCGACCGAACGGCACCGAAGTGACACGGACCGTGACGACTGACTCGGACGGGTTTTCGATGATTAACTTCACCCCGACGCAGTCTGGACCATACTGGGTTCATCCTGCGGACCGGCCGGGTGAGTCGACGTCACTCACCGCTGTCGATGTCGTCGCGGAGTTGAAGACAAACACGAGAGATTACTCGACGTGGATGCCGGCCGGTGACGAGGTCCAACTCTCTGGGCTCGTCTACGACGATGGTGCAGCACTCGCGAACACGGACCTGACGATTCGGATTATCAACACCACGGACCGACGTGACACACCCGTCACAAACCTGAGCGTGTCGACGAACGACGACGGGCTCTATGCGACGGCGTGGCAGACGCCGAACAAACCGACAGCACGGTACGAGGCGCACCTCTACACGAGCGACGGCGAGCGAATCGAACACGATGGAGGGCGGATCAACCTAGAAGCAGTAGATGATGGGACGAGCGGCGGTGACGATGCTGAGCCGACTGCCACGCTCGTCACCGAGATTGACTCACCATCGTATCGGAACGTTGTTGCCCCCGGTGGAAACGTTACTGCAACGGTCCACGCAGAGGCCAACGGGAGTGCTGTCACGGATACGACGGTCAACTACACACTCGCCTACGAGTATCGAGAACAGGTCGCAGCGACAGGCAGCGTTACAACCGACGAGTCCGGCCAAGCAACGATTGCAGTTCCGGTTCCAAGCGATGCCCCGGATAGTGCTTCGTTCGAGTTACTGACGCAGGCCACTATTGACGGGACGACGATTGACAGTCAGGATGGTGGTGAAATCCAACGCTACCGGATTGAAGAGGACCGCTTGGGTGGCCATGCGCCCGGAGACAACATTGGCTACGAGCTGCAGTTCCTCGACCCAGCGACCGGTGCTGGTGTTTCGGGCGTCCCAATCTCGGTCGCTGCCGAGACGTTCACCCGGATGCAGGGTGGCTCCTTCGGAACTGGAACGGACGTCTCGAATGCTGATGGAACGGCGACAGTCAACTTCACCCTCCCAGGCCACGCGACGCGTGAGTTCCTGTATGGGCCACGATATCCCTACTTCGATGGCGGCTTCCCGACAGAGAACGTTCAGGGATACGACATCTCCGTTAATGGGCTTTCCAGAGAGCTCGAAGGAGGCGACACGGTCACGCTCAATTACACCACGACGAGTCGTGATGACACATCGGCAGTCGTGATGTTTAGAACGTGGGAAGACGGCGAGTCGCCGGGTGCCAATGCCAAAGTCGTCTCTGAAGGAGAGTCGTTTACCATGACCGCCCCTGACGTCTCAGGTGAGTCCTCGTATCGAGTCGATCTGTACGTCGTGAACGGATCTGGCGTGACTGCCACCGAGAGCGAGTATCTCGACATCACCCCCGGAAGTTCGTCGGCGGACGAACCACGGAACGTGACAGTCACGGGGCAACTAGCAACGGCAGCTGGCAGTCCGGCGGTCAACGCGACGGTCGGGTTCACGCCGGTGTCTGGCGGCCCCACGACGTTTGTCGCCACGAACGAAACCGGCGCGTACAACAGTTCCAACACGGCACGCGTGAGCGGTGACCCACTCACCGCGAACACAACGTATTCGGTCGCGTTCTACCAAGCGAATTTCGTCAGCGGCGAGTCGCACCCACAGACGTGGGCAAACGATGGAATCGCCGATATCTACGCCTACGGAACGGTCAACACGTCGAACACCACGACGGTCTCTGGACAGCTCCCGATTGGACACCGGCTTAACGTCACCGTGACGAACGAGAGCGACGTGCCGGTCGAGAATGCGACCGTTGTCGTTCGACACACCCGTCAAGAGCGATCCGCTGCGGCCGCAGGAACGACAACTGAAACCGGGGCGTACGAGTACATCGTAAGCGAACAGCAGGGCATCGAACTACGCGGGAACGTCTCTGTCGCAGTCTACGACTCGACCGAATTCGAGAATCAGATGGTCACCACATACACGACGGTCACAAACGACACCGCGGTTCGTGTCACACTTCCCGAAAACGAAACCACGACTGGCGATGACAGCGACTCGGCCGACCGGAACGCGACGCTCCGCCTGGTGCCGTCACAGGACACCGCCCAAGTTAACGAGACGGTGACGCTCGAGTTCGTCGTTGCGAACGCGAGTGAGGGTGTGGGTGCCTTTTCGAGCACGCTCAGCCTGACGAACGATACGGCTCGGATTGCGGATGCATCCGTCGCCGGCACACCGGAGGGCGTAGAGATCAACCAGAGCGACAATAACACGTCGGTGTCGCTCGCTGCCTTCGGACTGAATCGGACTGCAGCCGATGAACTCGTGCTCGCGAGGGTTAACGTCACGCTCACGCTCGTTGGCTCGACCGACCTCGTCGTCGAAGAGGCCACACTCGGGACGCCGAGTGGCTACGACTACAACCTCACCAATGAGGCTGACGCCAAGCTCACCGCCACGACGCTGACTCCGATTGGGAATGCAACGGCACCACCGACTGATCCGGATGGTGACGGCACCTTCGAAGACATCAACGGCGATGGCAACGTGACTGTCTCGGACGTGCAGGCGATGTTCGCGAATCGCGAGAGCGATATTTTCGACGACCACACCGAGCGGTTCGACTTCTCCGGCAACGGAGCGGTGAACATCGTCGATATCCAGAACCTCTTCGTTGAGGTGACAGAAACCTCGTCGTAGCGGACACGGCTTCGTGCCTCGGGGACAGACCCCGAGGCAGTTCACAGATTGAGTCTCGTACTTCGAAGTGCAGGACGACGACCCACGTGGGACTGTTTTTCGTACAAAACGGTGCCATCCGGTCGACTCAACCTGGCAGTACTGACAGAGTGTTGCGACTGAGTTGTGCTATCGAAACAGCGTCTCCGATGGGATCCACGGATTCAAACTGGGACGGTTGTCCTCGAAGCGCTGACCGTACTCACCATGGACCACTCCAAAAGCGGCAAAATTCTTGACCAATTGCTTATATGTCGTTCGTACAACGGTCTCAGTAGGAGGCGCACCCGACCCGGACGAGACGGTGCGACCGAACACATGCCTACCGAAGAGAACACACAGAGTGGCGACACTCGCACACAGGTAGCCAAGGCGACACAGCTTTCACGAATACTGGCAGCAAGTGTAGTGAGTGCGGGAACGTTGCTAGCCATCGCTGCGACATCCCTCACACAGTTCATCCTCGTCCTACTCCTCACGGTGGTACTCGGAGTTGGCGTCTATCTGCTAGCGGGGGTACTTCATCACACCTGACGGAGCAACCGCAGTCGACACACCGAGCGCGGTCTGTCGCAACCGAGCACAGATACAGATGTCTGGTCGAGAGTGCGGTTGAATAGTAGGAGTGTAGTGTATACGGAGTGACAAACAAAACACAGCGTTCAGGCTTGGTCTGTCTCGGTCGGGCCAGTCGACTCGGACACGAACAGCGTCACCATTCAACCACCGAGATTCATACACCTCCCAACGTACCACTCTGGTATGAGTACATATTCGATTTTGGGGCCGTCACTCGTCGCAGTCGTGCTTCTGTTGTTACTGAGTGCGTTCTTTTCCAGCAGCGAGTCAGCGATCTTTTCGCTCCCGGATGACATGCAACCCGCGACCGAAGACAGTACAAAAGACAGCCGCACACTCCAGCAACTCCGCGCGAACCCGCATCGACTCCTCGTCACGCTGTTGGTCGGCAACAATCTCGTCAACATCGCTATCACCAGCATCGTCACACTGCTGGTTGCACGGTTCGTTCCCCCCGGATACACCGTCGTGCTCGCAACACTCTGTGTGAGCGTACTCGTCCTCGTCTTCGGGGAAATCGTGCCGAAATCCTACGGCCTCGGTCACGCAGCGTCGTGGAGTCTCCGTGTCGCCCGCCCAATCTCGTACGTCGAACGCGTACTGAGGCCACTCGTTGCGTTGTTCGACATCGTCACGCGATGGCTGACGTCACTCATCGGCGGCGACCAACACATCGAAAAACCATATCTCGACGAGGACTGACTACGCCCCGACGGGCGTGAAATTCAGCATGGGTCAGCCGGTCGAGTCGTAGACGGCCAGATACAGTATTCCAACGAGGCCGATGAGTCCAAGGCCAAGGTATCCAGATTGCGGGACCAACTGCCCGTAGCTGAACACGCCGATGACGATCAGGACGAGCAGGTAGAACTCGATCAACAGCAGGTGTCTGCGGAGGGCCGAATCCATGGATCCACTATCGTCGGCGGAGTTATTGTGAACTACCCCACCCTACCGCTCGCCTGACGGCTCGCGCTTGAGGGTGGGGCTTCCTGCTTCTACGACGCGCTTTGCAGACACCGAATCGGTGTCCACAGGAAGCGCAGTCTCCACAGGCGTTGATTCGGAGCGTCCCTCTCCTACATCTTCAAGACCGCGAGAAAGGATATTCCACGCCGCGTTCGCGTCCCTGTCCGCCTCAAATCCACACGCTGGACACGAGTGTTCGCGCACCCACAGCGGTTTCTCGGTCGAACCGCCACACGACGCACACTCCTTGGTCGTCCCGCTCGGGTCTACGGCAACGAAATGTGTGCCTTCGCGTGCACACTTGTATTCGAGCATCCGCAGGAACGTTCCCCACGCCGCGCCTGCTCGGTTCCGTGAGTTGCCCGGCAGTTCCACCAACCCCTGTGCGTCCAAGTCCTCCACGGCTACCAAATCGTACTCGGTGGCGTAGTAGTTCGACAACTTGTGGAGGAAATCCCGCCGCTTTCGCTTGAGGTCGGCGTGACGCTCGGCTACGACCCGGCGTTGTTTCTCCCAATTTGCAGAGCCGTGTTCCTTCCGTGAGAGGGCACGTTGTGCCCGTTCCAAGCGTTCGCGCTCGTCGGAAAGGTCGGGGGATTCGACCGCCGTTCCGTCCGTGTCGTGAGCATACTTGCAAATTCCAACGTCGATGCCGACGCACTTCTCGGGGTTTTCAGGCTTCGCTGGTGGGGACTCAGGCGTTTCGACACCAAGAATGGCGTACCACTTCCCGGTTGGTTCCTGCTTGATTGTGACCGTCTTGATTTCGGCGTCGTCGGGCAGGTCGCGGTGGAAGGTGAGCGGGATTTCCCCGAGTTTCGAGAGCCACAGTTTGGTCCGACCGCTCGTGTTTTTGAGCTTGAAGCCGGATTGACTGTAGGTGAAACTGCGGTACTCGCCCGGTGCCTTCCAGTTGAGAGTGCCGACGTGGTAGCCGTTCTCTTTGCGACCGCGAAGTGTTGAGAGGTTGTCGTACAATCGCTGAACGACTTTCTGGAGAACCTTCGAGTGAACTTGTTTCAGGTCGTTCCACCACTTCTTAAGATTCGGAAGGAGCTTCTGTTCGCTGTATGCCGAAGTGTTGTCGGTTCGGTTGAGTCGGTGGAGGAAGTGGTTGTAGACCTGCCTACAGGTATCGACAGTCCACGCTAACTGTTCTTCGAGAGCGTCGGACGGTCGCAGCCGATACCTGTAGTTGTAGTTCATCTACGAGCGTTCTTCGATGAGTTCGTCAAGTTTCTCTTGGACGAACGACGAGAGGTTAAGATGGTTCTCCTCAATCCACTCGGCTTGGTCGTCACGGATAGAGATGTTCTTGCGTGTTGCCACGCCACAATATACACAAAGTACACAAATAAGCGTTGCGATTGCGTGGGCCTGTGGGCCTGCCACCGAATCGTGTATGAGAACTGTGCGGCGCTGTATCCCCTCCCTACTCGCTCCCTTCGGTTGCTCCTTGAGGAAGGGGCCTTAGCGCCTCAATTCAGGTAAATTTGACTCTTGTTCGACGACCGACAGCACGAGTGTGGTCCCCCTCAGGTGGTCGGTATCGCAGTCCCGGGGTGGCTGAGCGACCGCCACGAGAACCGAATCGGTATCACACCCCTACAACTGCCACACCTGTCTGAACAGCACCGCACGGACTCCGAGCGAACACCATGAAGACCGCAGTCATGTCAACAACAGCGACAGACACTATATCCCGAACGCAAAACCGACGAGTATGCCCTCCGAATCGCTCGTCTCACGCCGCGGCCTGCTTGCCACGCTGGCTGGGGCCGCGTCGATTGGTCTCGGGGCGGTGGTTGGGTCGGACGCCGTCCGTCCCCCGCTCAGTCTCGAACACCGAGTCCCCGCCGGCGAGTGGCCGATGGCGAAACGGACGCCGCGACGAACCAGTTTTCAACCACAGCCCGGCCCCCAAGACGGCCTCGTCGAGGCGTGGCACCAACCCGTCGAATCCGCGAACACCGTCTCTCCCGGACTGGTGGCGACGCACGACCGAGTGTACACCGTCGGTCGATACACGGTGCGAGCGATCGCGAGTGCTGACGGCCAGCCCGACTGGACGCGACCGCGTGAGAACGCCCCGAGCGTCCTCACCAGTCGCGCCCCCTTCGAGTTCCTCCAGACGGGACCGACCGTCAGCGGCGACCACCTGTACGTCGTCGGTGGAGTGACGCTGTACGGCCTCGACGCCACAAGCGGGCAGTCGACGTGGGCGCTTCGCACGACGAGTAGCTTCGACCACGTCCTCCCGGTCGGCACCCTCGTCGTCGTCGGCGTCTCGCGTGGGTCCGACTCCCTCGTCGCACTCGACCAGGCGACGAGTTTCGAGCGCTGGTCGCGGGCGACCGCCGAGGTCCCACTCGCGTTCGCGTCGGGCACGGAGGGCCACGTGGACGCCCCGTTGCTCCTCACCGGAACCACAGCACAGAGCAACAGCCGGCAGTTGGTCGGCCGCGACCCAGTCGATGGCTCCGTCCGCTGGCGAACGACCGCCGACGCGCCGTCGTTCGAGGCGTTCGCACTTCCCGCGATTAGCGAGGGGCGCGTCTACGCCGGTGGGCCGCGGCTGACTGCGTTCGCGGCCACCGACGGGAGCGTCGAGTGGCAGACTCCGACCGTGGACCGTGCCGAATCGATCTCGCCGGTCACCGACGGCGAGCGTGTGTACGGCGTCGGTGGCGGCGTCGCCGTGGCGGTCGACGCGGCGACCGGCACTCGACAGTGGTCGGTATCGGTCGGGGACGTCACTCCGTTCGTCCCGCCCGTCATCGCTGGTGAGACGCTGTACATCCCCGGCGACGACGCCGTGATTGCGCTCGATACGACCGACGGCTCGACGCGGTTTCGGCACGCGCTTCCGGAATCAACTGGTGGAATCGACGGCATGGCGAGCGCCGACGGCAATCTCTACGTGAGAACTCACGAGTCGGTCCGCGGGTATGTCGCGTCCGGGGAGGCTGACCTGTGAGCGACTCTGCGTCGCCCACCCAGACAGCGATGTCGAGGTACGCTCGACAAGTGGGGCGTGGAGTCGTCTTCCTGCTTCTCCTCCAGTACTCGCTCGGCGTCGGTGTGCGTGCGACGGTCCAGCACGCGTTCGGGCCGACCCCGATTGTGCGACCCAGCATCGTCTCGACCGTCGTCGTGGCGCTCGTCGTTGCAGTCCTCGTCAATAGCGCCCACCGACCCAGCTACCGACAGCTGACGGGCTTTACCGTGGTTGCGTTGGTGATCGGGACCGCTGTCACCACGCTCGTCGGTGGTGGAGACGGACACGTCGGTGCGCTGTATCCGACGCTGCAGACCGGACTCTCTTGGCTGGGTGCGTTCTGCATCGCGTACGCCGTCGCCTTCGAAGTCGAGTGGCGTCGCGTCATCGAGATGTTGCTCACGCGTCCGAGAGAGTAAGAACGGTGCGATTCCCAACAGTCACGCCACCGAAGAGGGAATCAACGGCCCACGGCTGCAACGACGTCGTCAATGGTGAACAGTTGCACATCGTCACGCTCTGCAGCTACTTCCAGCACCGACTGTGTGAATCCACTCCGGGAAAACAGCGCATAGGATTCTGTACGAGAGCCACCGTCATCCGGTGTCCATCGGAGCTCTGCCGTATGTTGCTGGAGGCTGGAGAAGGCGTCGTATCCGAGTGGTGACTGTTGGAACTTACACTCACCGACGATCAACGTTCCATCGGTCGCGAATCCGACAACATCAATTTCGTGTTCGCCGTACCACCACTGACCGGTCTTCGTAATCGTCTGGTCTGGATACAGCTCTCGGAGGGCACGACAGCATAGTGCCTCAAACGAACTCGAAGCGAAGTCCGGGAGTGCTGGTTCGATAAGCGTCTCGAATGCATCTTCACCAAGCGCATCATACTGTCCATCCGAGCCATAGACGAAGTGGAACCAGAACCGGAAGAACGGGTCGCGGATACGGTACCGGCTGCGCTTACTGCGGGTTTTCTGTTCGGTGATTGGGACGTGCTGGTCAATGAGACGAAGCCGCGACAGACGATTCAGATACTTCGAGAGTTGATTATACGCAATTCCAGTCGTTCCCGCAATCTCGTTTCGGCTCGTGTTTCCTCCAGCAATCGCTTCGAGAATTGAGAAATATCGCGTCGGTTCTGTGAGTTCCATCTTAATTCAAGCAGGGAATCCCGGCCTTTAGGCCGGGAGGGAATGCGACACGGTGTTGACCACCCGCTACTCGGTGGTTGGGCCGGAATCCAACTCCCGCTGTGCGTGGAGTAGCATCCCTTTCCACGTTAGACCGTGGCGTTTCTTCGTCTCTTTCAGCGACTCGTACTGTTCCTCGTCTACCTCGAAATTGATGTGTGGCATATCTCATTCTTGCGCCCCGTTACACTTAATTATATCTACGTTCTATCTACGGGTGTGTCCAAGACGGTGACGAAGACGCTACAGGCCACTCTCGCCACACCCACGGCGGGCAAAGAGCAACGCCTACAGCGGCTCTTGGACACCTACCGCGAAGCACTCCACGACGCCTTCGACAACAGGGCGGATACAATGTCTGCCGTCAACGACGTTGTAACGCCCTACGAACTTCCGTACCAAGCCAAAGACGCGCTTAAATCCTACGTCCCGAAACTCCGTTCGACGTACAACGCCGAGGAGTTGGACGACGAGCATCCGCTTCGACTCGTCAATCGGGCCGCGAAGTTCGACTACTCCGACGAGCGCGAACACGGCTTCGTGTGGCAGGTTCCGCAACCCGGACGCGGGACGAATTTCTGGATTCCGCTTCGGGTTAACCCCGAACAGGAATCTCTGTGGTTCGACCTGCTCTCCGAAGACGCGAAGGCGGGCGAGTTGCGGCTACAGCGCCACCGCACGTCGTGGGAGTTGCACGTCACCGTCGAATACCCGGTCGAAGAATCGACCGACCCGGACAACCCGACGTATATTGGCTTCGACGTAGGCGAGAGCGCGTTGATAACGGGCTGTGCCCTCAAACGCGACGTACCACGGAAGCCAATGCTCGTCAGCGGCAGTCGAGCGCGACATCTTCGCAAAGAGATGTTCACCACACTCCGGCGGCTACAGTCGAGAGACGCCGCCGAGTGGCGCGTGGACGAACGGTTCGACCACTACCAAAACGCTCTGACGGATATTGTCGAGAAAGCGTCTCGGCAGGCCGTCGAGTATGCCCAACAGTTCGAGAACCCCGTTATCGTTCTCGAAGACCTGTCGTACATCCGTGAGCGGTTGGACTACGGGAAGTTCATGAACCGCCGCCTTCACGCATGGGCGTTCGCCCGGTTACAGGGCCGACTCGAAGACAAAGCGACCGAGGCAGGGATTCGCGTTGAGTACGTCAACGCGGCGTACACCTCGCAGACGTGCCACGCTTGCGGTTGTCTCGGTCGGCGGGGTCAGCAAGCGGAGTTTGTGTGTCCGCACGACGACTGCCACGTATCGGAGTTCCAAGCAGATATTAACGCGGCGGCGAACATCGCTGGTCGCGCTAACCCGTGGGGAGAGAGCGTCCGTTGGGAACCCGGACGCGATGACTCGCCACAGGATGGGAGCGCCTGTGACAGCGCCACAGTCCACCAAGAGACGAGTCCGAGAACCGGACAGATGACGCTCTCGGTGTACTCGGACTGAAACCTACCAAGCCGGATTCCCCTCGTAGGGGAAGCCCCGCCGTTTACGGCGGGGAGGATGTCACAGTCGTTGTTCAGCGCCCGCGAATGTAAACTCAGCCCACGAGTTCTCGACGAGACGTTCCAACAGCGCTGGCACAGAGAACAAACACGTGCTGACGCAGGCGATTCACGTCACCCACGACTTCATTTGTTCTTGTACAGAGAGAGCGTTTCGTGTGCTTCGATTGACCTCCTCCCGCGCCTAAAGACGCGGGAATCCCACCACGGGATTTCAGGCTGGTCGTAGCCCTATGGTTTCAAGACGCATACGTCCCAAGCGTCTCTTGCTTGGTAGCATCGGCTTGGGTGTCTTGTGAGGCGGTCAAACGCCCCCCATCCTCAGCCGAGTCATCGCCATCCGTGTGTTCTCTTGAATGGCTCTCTCCACTGAGGTAGCGGTCTGCGATATTTATCGCACCGTTCACGTCCGCTTGGTACTCGCCCATCCAGCAAGCGTCGTTCGTACACTTGAACGTCGCCTGTCGCGGTCGGTATCCTACTTCACCGCAGGCATGGCACTCCTTTGAGGTGTTGCGCGGGTTCACCGTCTCGACGGGGATGCCCTTCTCGACGGCCTTGTAGCGTATCTGCGCGTGGAGTTTGGCGAATCCCCATCCGTGGAGACGCCGGTTCATGAAGTCGTCGTAGTCCATCGACTCCCGTATGTTCGTCAGGTCTTCCAGAACAAGAACAGGATTCTCGACGGACTCGGCGTACTCCACGACTTTGCGGGTGACGCGGTGGAACACGTCGTCGATCTGTCTCCACACGTCATTCCCGAAGGACTCCGCGATACGTTCGCTCCCGCGCGTCTGGAGTCGGCGCTTGGCGGTGAAGTAGGTCTTACGGTGACGACGAACGGTCTTGCCCTCGTCGGCCCACAGTTCGGGCGCGGTCGGAGAACCGTGGTCGTCGCGGTGACACACCGTGACGAGTGACGCTTCCCCGATGTCCACTCCGATGGGCGTCCGTTCTTCTGCGGACACCTCGGAGCGTTCCTCCACGTCGCGGGTGGCGGTGACGTGGAGATACCACGTTCCGTCCCGCTCGAACAGCCGACTCTCGCCCATCGTGGCGTCCCCCGCGTTTAACGCTTCCAGCCAGCCCCGCTGTTCGGGATTCGGTTGTGCTGGCATCCAGAGGTGGTAGTCCTCGTGGTGCGGGATTTTGACGTACCACTCGATAGCGTTCTCGGGCTTGTGGTCGAACCGTAGCCCCTCGTTGGTGAAGCGCACAGGGTGGTCGTCGTGAAGTTCGCCCGCGTTGTACGTCGTTGTGAGTTGCGGGACGTACTTCTTGAGCACGTTCTTCGCGTACCCGCTCAGGTCGTAGTTGACCACCACGTCGTTCGCTTCGGTCTGCGTGGTACATCGGGCGTCGAAGGCGTCTTGAAGGGCGTGTTTGTACGCTTCTCGCGTCTCTCGGAGTTTCCTCCGCTTGTGGGCGTTCGGGTCCACAAGTTTGAGTTCCAGAGTTTTCGTGAGTTCGGTCACGAGTCGCCCTCCTTGTGCTGTTGAATGTAGTTCTCGACAGTCTCACTTGAAACATGCCCGGCGGTCCCTGCGTAGTATCCTCGCGCCCATCCGATTTTCTCGCCGTCGTGGTCGGCGTATCGGTGGTTGTACTTGCGCGAGGAGATACCCTTGAACCAGTTGGCGAGTAGCGCCGGTTCGTTCTTGGGTGGGCTACTGACGAACAGGTGAACGTGGTCCGGCTGTACGGTGAGGTCGAGTATTTCGACGCCTTTGTCGTCGGCTATTTCGTGGAGGATAGTTCTCACACGGTCTGCAACCTCATTGACGAGTACCGATTGACGGTACTTCGGCAACCACACTATGTGGTAGTTGAGGTTGTAAGTCGCGTGCCGTGTGGTCTTCATCCGTGTTACACACTATGGTCTGTCGGCGTGTTAATACTACTGATAGTACGGTGGAAAATCCAGCCGTGGAGTCGTTTGGTGAGTGTGTAGGCTATTGTCCGCTTGACCCCCGCCTAAAGACGGGGGTATGCGCTCGTATCTTTATCACGTCGTCCCATGCGACTGTTCGACCCGCTCTCGAATCCAATCGAGGGCCGTGAACAGAACCTCAAGATGGTGGGGCTCGAGCGAAGATGGTTCTGCAGTACCAGCATCTGGCGGCGGATGAAAGTGCGTTCGGGGAGCTGTTGGTTTGGGATGGCGATCCCAGCGACAGTGGTACTGCGGTCCATCTCCGTCGTCTTGTCCAAGTTCTAGATAGTGAACCGAGTAGTCCCCGGACGTGAACCACCGGATGTCGAGTCGGGCAGTTGCGACTCGTTCGGGATAGGCATGTGCATCGAGACTGAGCTGGAGTCGACGTGGTGAGAGGCTGGAGGGATCGAACGACCAGTCGACAACGAGCGGGTGTGTTGCCGCACGTTGTGCGAGCGTTTGAAGTGTCGGAACGTCGAGGCGGCCGACAGCGGCGTCGGGCGGCGCGTTCTGTTCGTCGTCAGTCATCGGTGCACCGATTCATACCGACGCTGAAGTCCCGGTTTGACCGTTAGAGTCGCCACTTGCTCGATGGAGTGCTTCCTGAAGGACTGCAAGATCCTCGCGAACGGTCCGCCATCGAGTTAGTGCGTCCCACCGGTCGTGGAGTGCGTCGTGGTCGGCGATATCGAACGATTTCGGCGACACCGCGTCTGGATCAGGGACGCCAAACTGCGTCTGGAACGACTCGTCTTCGGTGAGCAGTGACTCGAGTTCCGCACGGAGGTCGCTCACGGAGTGTTCTTGTGCGAGTGATTCGACCCGCTTCCATCGGAGGTACGACTCATTTCGGCGGTACGTCGTCGGACGGCCGTCACGACGTTCAACAATGCCCATCTCCGCAAGCTGCTCGAGCGCCGCACGTGCACCATCAACTGAGCAGTCCGCCCGCTGGCTGACTGCTTTCGCCGACGCATACTCGGTCATGCCCGTACTCACGTCGTACACCCGCTGGAACGTCGTGCGTTCTGCACGCCACTGGGCACGTGCATCCGCGGGCTGGTCGGATTCCATACACGGCTGTTCGCACCCAAACACGATATTTCTTTTGTGTGGCAGAGATATATCGTCTATACGCCCAGACTCGCAGGTTCACGTCGCCTGCAGAACCACCGTTTCCCACCTCACAACGTCATCTGTGTCGCTGCTTCTCGTGGCATCTCCCCTCCGATAACCGACACTCACGACCCATTGGAAGTGAACGGTCGTGGTGCAGTCGCTGCCGAAGATTCGGGCGTTCCTCACGAACAGATGAAGTGGTGGGGGGAGAGAGCGGACCGTATCGAATGGTCCACACCTGGGATGTGCAGACGCTACGGAATTCGTTCTGGTGATGTGAATCAGAAATTCACCCCTGCGACTTCATCTGTTAACGCCCTGCTTGACTGCGGACAGCGTTGAGACCCATCCGACTCTGAGACACTCGCCGTGCGTCTCTGGTACTGGGCCGCTCGCTACTGACCCGCAGTCGGCGTCGTTAGCTCACGACCCGCGGCCGTTGCCACGGTCCTTGTCGTGGCCGTTCTTGCGCCCGTTGCCACGGCCATTCTTACGACCGTTGCCACGGCCGTTCTTACGTCCGTTCCCCGGTAAGTCGGTGCTGCACGACCCCACAGGGACGTCCGCATTCCCGTCGCTCGTCACGCGGAATATCGCCGTCGTGCCGCTGATCTCGTGGCCGACGAAGACGAGCGGGTCGTCAATCGGGCTCTCTTCGGCGGTCGCGAAGTCCAGTCCCTCCGGGCCGAGGTCGCCAGCAGCCCCGGCGGGCGCGTCACCGTCTTCGATGGCCGCCTCGATATCGACCGAGAAGTCCCGGTTGTTGACGTACTCGACGAACGTGGCACACTCGGGGTCGGTGATGTCGTACACCATGACGCCGCCGATGCGTTCGAGGCCGATGAACGCGTAGTATCGGTCGCCGACCTGCCCGATTGTCAGCCCCTCGGGTTCGGGACCTTTGTTGTCGCTGCGACCGTCAGGGTCGTGTTCGTTGTTGTCGTTGTTGAACTGGTCGCCGAATCGCTCGGCGGTAATGGTTTCGAAGTCGCTCCCGCTGTCGAACACCCGCGTGCCGTTCGTCGTGAAGATGCTGAACGACCGGCCACCGAAGACGTAAAGCTCCTCGTAGCGCCCGTCGCCGTCGACGTCGCCGAGCGTCGTCGTCACACCTTTTGCGCCGAGGTTCTCGGGCCGCTGGAGTTCCTCGACGCTGTCGATCCCCTCGATCCCGTCGAAGTCGAACGCTTCGGGGTCGAGTCGAAGGTCCGCGACTTCCGCTTCCTCGCTGAACGAGCCGTAATCCCGGCTATCGCCCTCGTTGGCCGTCACGAGATAGGTCTGGCCATCGGGGCTGTACGCGCCGATCGCGTCGGGCTGGAGGATGCCGTTGATCGGCCAGTTCTGGATGTTGACCCCGCCGTCCTCGTTGCTCGCGTCGAGTTCGTTCCCCGCTAGACTGTAGTCTTTGAAGCCCAGCGGCATGAGGTCCGTGATGGTCGCCGTGTCGATGTCGACCTCTGCGATCGCGTTGTTCTCCTGCAGCGGAACCCACGCCGTCTCCGAGTCGTCGCTCACGGCCACGTACTCCGGCTCGAAGTCCTGCGACGCGCTCGCGTTCGGGCCGAAGATGCGGATGCCTCGCTTTCGGAGCTGGTCTTCCTTGCCGTCGAAGGCGGTGAAGTCGGCGGTGCTGACCGTCGGCGCAGCCGCACCGTCGGACACGTCGACGATGCTGACCGAGCCACGGGGGTCGTACGCGTAGTTGTCCGTCGGCTCGCCCTCGTTCGCGACGAGCACTCGCGTTCCGTCGGGGGTGAAGGTGACTTTGTCCGGCAGCGGACCGACCGGGGCCGTCCCCAGGCGGTCGAGCGTCTCGGGGTCGTAAAGCCCGACCTGTCCGGGGTCCTGTGCGACCTCGGCTTCGAGCGCGACGGCGACGACGTCGGCGGACGTCGCGACGCTGTTCGCGGAGCTCACGTCGTCGAGCTCGCTCGCGGCGTCGATCGCACCGACTTTCTCGGGCGTGGTCGGATCCGACACGTCCAACACGTCGACGCCGCCGAGGTCGGCGTTGATCACGAACAGCCGCTGAGTGGGGGCGTGGTAGGCGATGATTTCGGCCCCTCCTTCGTCGAACAGCCCCGACTCGTACCGCCCGATCTGTTCTAACGTGACGTTCTCGACGCCCGAAACCCCACCCGCAGCCTCGGCGTCAGCCGCCGCCTGGTCGTTCCCCGCGACAGCTGTCCCTGCGAGGAGTCCAAGAACGGTTCCGCCGGTGAGTCCGAGCACAGCTCGACGCCCGATTTCGCTCGTCTGGTGTGTTCGTTCCACACCCGATTCCCTCGGGCGGACACGTTAAGCACTTATAATATCTGACACTAGTGCTATGTAGTGAACTGTTGACCACGGGGGTACTGTTTATCGAATCCCAACGTATCGAGACGGCTCTCCTGACAGCCGTCACCGTTGAATCGTTGGGAGTCGCTCTGCTCCGGGTTTTCGCGGTCGCTTTGGCACTTCACTAGTCAGCAACTCGCCAGAGAGAACGGGGTTTCAACAGGCGTTTCACGCCGGGTGGTCGCCCCCGACTGGTTCCCTCGCTTAGTTGTGGACACACCGGAGCGATGCCGCGCCTGCGACAGCTCGACGCATCCGATTCGTGTGGAGAATATAACACGACGACGAACCGAAAATGTGCGCACTCCACAGCCAGCCATCCACGACCGCGCCGACGCTACCACGCCGCCCACCTCGATACACCCCTGCCGAAATCCCGGCTCATTCTACACCCCTGATGCCGAGGGTGAACCGGGACAGAGGCGCTACACCCCCGACATGCAGGGGTGTACATGGACGCCGATTCTCCGCAAGGGTGTACTCGATTCACGTCGCTTCGTGACCTGTCGCGAGCACCATCGACGCCGGCTGTGTGGCTCTCGTCGCTCCTCCCAACTCCGGCCTGCAGTCGTCTCACACCGTCTCTGGGCGCGTTTGTGGATTCACAGTCGGTCCTGTAAATGCCGTCTCGACGGCCGGTCGTCGTCGCTTTGGCAGGGTCGAAAATCGTCGATTCTCCGGTACACCCAGTCGTAGATGGGGTGTATCGACCGATTTCGAAACCGGAAATCCGACTCGAAGTGGCGTCTCGATGCGGGCGCGACGCGCGTCGACGACAGTCCACAGTCTCCCGTCTCTCGCCGTCTGAACGCTCGTTTTCGCCCCGTTCGACCTGAAACGGGGGTTCGTCGAGAGGCCCCGAATTTGGCCGCGATTGCCGGCCGACGTGGAATCGACGCGACGACGGCCACAGCGGACACGTTGTTGCGGGAAACTGCGTGGGTGTAGAAACCCTCGGACCGCCGAGTTATTTCACCGCCCGACTCGACACACGAATACGGAATGGCCGACACCCACGCGCTCGCCGAGACGAGCAAACGGCTCGGGACGTACGCGCTCATCGCCGTCGTTCTCGGTGCGCCCTTCGGTCCGTTTTGGTACGTCGAGTCGACGGTGGGCCAGCAGGCCTCACTCGTACACATCGGCGGCGCACTCCTCGCCGGGTCTGTCGTCCTCCTGTGTGGACTCGTCGTCCTCGAACGCTACGCGGGAGTCCGTGCGAAGACCATCGCGTCGTTCGACGGGTTCTTCCTCGGCCTCAACGCGGGGATCCTGTACGGGGAGTGGTTCGGCCTCTTGGGGAACGCATCGGCGTTCACCGGACTGGCTGGGGCACTCGTGTGGTCGCTCGGGTTCCTCGAGATTCACGACCGGATTCGGTGACGCGGTCGTCCAGTAGCGGGTCGCCGACAGACGAGTCTCAGTCGCCCTCGATTCCACGACATTCTCTGAGAGATATACTTACAGTTCGCAGGGCCGTGCCGAGAACATGGCTCACCACGGACCGGACTCACACCAATTGCTGGACCAGGCACCGCTGTTGGATGCAACCCGAGATGGGCCGCTCGATAGGTCCACGCTCCAAGATGAACTCGACATCTCTCGTGCCACGGCCTATCGGTGGACGTCCGCGCTCACGGACGAGCAGTTGCTCGAACAGACGCCTGCGGGCTACCAGACGACGGGCGCGCGATGTGCCGTCGCCGATGCCGTCTCCAGATTCGAGCGCTCAATCGCGGCGGCCGACCGGTTAGAACCACTACTCGCCCAGATTTCGGCACCGGAGTTCACGCGTCACGTCCATCTGTTCGCCGACGCCGATCTCCACGTCGCCACGCCGCAGAACCCGAACGCGCCCATCGAACCGTGGCTCGAACATTTCGCGTCGTTCGACCACTCGCGGAGTCTGGTCGTCGCGGGGTGCCCGCCGAAGGTCACAGAACAGGGCATCGAGCACGCCCGAAACGACGTGGATTTCGAGGCCATCTGCACGCCGCTGGCGCTCGAAGCGGACCGAAACGCCTCGAAGAACGCGTTCGACACCATCGCGTCGGCTGACGCGCCCGCGCTGTACACCCACCCCGGATTGCCGTTCACCATGGGCATCATCGACGACGTGGTCATCGTCGGCGGCTTCGACGACGAGACTGCCCTCCCGATTGCCTCCGTCACGACCGACGACCCCGAGGCTCGTGAGTGGGCCGTGGACCTCTATCGGCGTTACAAACGCGATGCAGACAGGCTCGATATGACGCAGATGAGCACCGAGCAGTAGCTACCCGACACGCGAGAGAGCAGTATACTGATTGAACAATGTCTCACGACCTGAGACGCCGTCTCAGGGAATGACTATAATCCTGATCTGTCCGTCGAGCAGGATATGGAACGGACAGGGCAGACCGATTCGGGCGACGAGAATCGACAGCACGGGCGACGAGACGACCGGGGCAACGGAGAATCACCAACGACCGACACCTACGACGTGATTGTCGGCGGCTCTGGGATGTCGGCGTCACTCACCGCGATGATTCTGGGGAAACGCGGCCTCGACGTAGTGATGCTGGAGGCTGGGTCGCATCCGCGGTTCGCCGTCGGCGAGGCGATGCTCCCGCAGAGTTCGATGTGGATGTGGATTCTCGGGGAGTACCACGGCATTCCGGAGATTCAGTATCTCAGCGACACGAACGACATCGTCGACAACGTCACGCCGTCGTGCGGTATCAAACACTCTATCGGCTTTGCGTACCACGAGCCAGATCGGTCGGTCGCGGCGGACCACAGCCACCAGTTGATCCCGCCGAGCCTGCCGTTCTACAGCGAGAGTCACCTGCTGCGCTCGGAGGTCGACCACTATCTGGTCGAGACCGCCCAGCGGTACGGCGTGGAATATCTCGACGAGACCGAAATCACCGGCGTGGACATCGGGCACGACGAGGTGACTGTGACGACCGACCACGGTCGTATCGACGCGACGTTCTACGTCGATGGCACCGGCGGGAACTCCGTCCTCGCCGACGAGATGGGATATCGCGAGGACGCGCCGGAGTTGGAGACGGATTCGCGCGCCATCTTCACGCACGTGGAGGGGCTCACCCCGTTCGACGAGCTACTCGACGAGGCTGCCCGCCCCGGACAGTCCAACCGCCTCCACGACGGGACGCTCCACCACGTGTTCGACGGGGGCTGGATGTGGATTATCCCCTTCGACAACTTCGACCGCTCCGAGGCGAACAAGGCGAGCGTCGGGTTGGTACTCGACCGGACGCAGTACCCCACAGACGAGTCGGTCAGCGCCGAGCGAGAGGCCCGACGAATCATCGCCGAGTTCCCCGATATCGAGCGCCACCTCGAGTCGGCGACGCCGGTGCGTCCGTGGGTCCGGACCGGGAGACTCCAGCGGACCGCCAATCAGTCCGCGGGGCACCGCCACTACCTGACCAACAACACCTACGGCTTCGTCGACCCGCTCTACGCGGTCGGGCTGGTGAACACCCTCGAATCCGTCTTCGTGTCGACCAACCTGCTGCTGGACGCGTTCGACGACGGCGAGTTCTCGGCGGCGCGCTTCGCGCCCATCGACGAGATGCACCACCGCCAACTCGCGACCAACGACCGGGTCATCAGCAACGCGTACAAGTCGATGGGTGACTTCCGGCTCTGGAACGCGTGGACCCAGATGTGGCTGGGGCAGGTCCTGTTTCACGACCTGTACATCCAGCGGCATTGCTTCACCTACCTCGCGACCGGACAGCCCGCCGAGTTCGACTCGCTTCTCGCAGAGCCGACGCCGGGTGACGGCGCGCCATTCGTGCCGCAGAAAGCCGAGATACATCGACGAATGGGCGAGATACTGGACGCCTACCGGGCGGGCGACGCGAGCGTTGACGAGGCCGCTGGCCTGCTGTTCGCGGAACTGCGGCGAGCGGACTGGCTCCCGAAGCACGTCTACGGCTGGGGCGACGAGCGGGCGCGACACGTCGACTTCTCCGACCCCGAGCTCGTGGGGAAACTCATTCAGTGGGGAAAGACCGAGTCCCCCGAACAGCTTCGCGCGGAACTGTTCGACTTCCCCGTCCCCGAGATGGCGTGACTCCCTGAATCTCGCTCCAGACGGACCGAGGACGGTGTCTCACTCGTCGTCGTCCGAGCCGGGAAGCCGGCGAACGGCTTTCTCCCACCTGTCGCGGGCGGCCTGCCCGGGGTCCGCGAACGGGTCATAGGTGATGTCTTCTGCGGTTCCGAGCCGACTCTCGCCATCGTGTCCGGTCGCACGCCGCCACAGCGCGACCACGGACGCGAGGATGACCACGGCGAACAGCCCGCCCAAGAGGATATCGGCCGGGTACTCGAGCGCGGGCACGACGAACACGAGGACCAACGCGAGCACGGCTAGTTGGACCGCGTACAGCAGATAGCTGAACCACGTCCCTGAGAGTTCGAGCGTCCGACCCATCTGTCGGCTGCATCGACCCACTCCGACAAAGGATTTCGCCTGAAATAGGTGGTTAGCCCCTTCCGCAAGGTACGACCGGAGAATGCAACTAGGGGGGAGCGACTGCGTTCACGAGAGTCGTGCTCTCGTGAGTGAACGAGCCGTGAGCGTCTCGTTAAGCCGAACTCCTTATTCAATTAGTGGCAGACACACTCGTGTTTCTTCGCCGACTGGTTGACGACGTACTCGTGGGTCTCCAACGCGAGTTCGTATAACTTCTCTGCGCGCTCTCTCGCCGCGAGTTCATCCTGGTAATAGTCTTCGCACGGTAGTTCCGCCACAGATCTTGGAGACTCTCGGCGACGTGTTCTGAAAGAATTCCGCGTCTCGCTGCTTCTGTGTACACGCCGGGGTGCGTTCCGGGAAGGTCTCGCGGTTCGATGCCACCTTCGAGGAGTTTGAACTCGACGACGCGCTCGATGGCGACGAACGACGCCTCGATAACCAACGTGTAGAACCCTTGTTCCAGTAGTGTCCCTGCGCCCGCGAGTAGTCGACACGACTTTCGGAGCTGGAGGACGTCCGCCTCGCTCGTCTCTAGGCCATCCTCGACGTTCTCGGGCCGATAGTCGAAGGCGGCTTGCACCTCGTCTACCAACGTCTCGATTCGGACACTACTCACCTCCCATCACCTTCATCCGGATTCGTTGGAAGTCGTCGCCGCCGTAGACGGTGGTGCCCTCTCGGAATATCTCTCGGAGTTTCTCGCCTGCTCGGGCTGCACTCCCTTCGCTCTCGACGAACGGTTCGAACGTGTATCGGTCACCGTCAAACCGCTTTTCTCCGAGTTCGCTGGCCACGTTCGAGACGACGCGGCGAGCAGCTGTTCGGTCGCCGTCGACGAGGACGAACACGTCGATGTCGCTCTTCCGGTCGGCCTCACCGCGAGCGACACTCCCAAACACGAGCACGCCGAGCAGTTGGTCGACTTCGTCCGAGTTCTCGACGACTGTCTCGACGCGCTCTACGAACGTACGAACCGGAGCGTGGTACTCGGTCTGTTCGATGCCGAGTATTGGATCGTCTTTCTGGAGTCGTGCGGGGTCGATAGAGACGTACTTTCGCTGTGTCGTCTTTCGTACTTGAACGACGCCGAGTCCGTCGAGGAACTCGACTGCCCGCCAGACTGTTGACCGGCTCCGGCCGGTCATCTCGGACAACTCCTTTAGTGTGAACTCCGACTGGTGGGCGTCGACGAGCAACCGAAGCGCGTCGTCAGCCGCGTGGAGCCTGAATATCTTCGTGTCGTCACCGGGTGTGACGGGAAGGCAGACTTTTATATGTTGTTTCGTGTTGTCGGACACTATCTGATCCTGCGCAACGACATATAATAAGTGTTGGCCAGTTTCTGCACATACTGATCGCGTGCCAGTACGTCGTCGAACGAAAGCGACGGACGTGCAGCATTCGCCGAGTGAGACGCAACCAGTACGCGCCGCGAATATCTATGATGGTTCTTCACGTCCTGTCAGGGCCGAAATGAACATATGCCGCCCGGTGAGTGTACCTGCACGGATGCCGACGCGAGAGCACATCGACCAGAAGCCCACGAGCGAGCAGCGAAGCGAACTCGCTGCGCAGGACACCCGCGACGACGACGACCGCGTCGCAACGACCCCCAACGGCGCGTACACCGGCGGCTATGCGTACCACGAACTCAACGAGGACGGCGACATCGTCTGCGGCGGCCACAGCGAGGGTCGCTTCGTCGAAGTCACCCGTGCCGAGGCTAAGCGAACGGGGAAGACGCCCTGCGGGAAGTGCGAGTGGATTCTCGGACGCAAGCAGAAGTGAGACGGAACTCGGCGATTAGCGGTCGGCAAGGACGTCTGACCGACTGAGCAACTCCGCGACAGACTGCCCGTCGGACTCGACGACGTCGAGGGTCACGCGTCTGGCCTCGTACGGTTCGACGATGGCACCGGGGCCGCCAACAGTAAACTGCTCAGTCCCGTCATCGATGACGAACGAGTTCTCGATCGGAATGGAATTCGTCGTTGGTTTGACCAGCCCCTGAGTGACCTCGCTCACGCGTCCCGTTCGGGTTTCGAACGCCTCGTTCGAGTCTGTGGCCCTGAGTTCGACCTCGGCAACGAGTGTGTAGCCGCGTTTCAGATAGCGGGTCGCCGTGAAAATCGCGTGTCTGAAGCGCTCGTACGTCGCCGGAAGGTCGTCCGGTTCGTGCAGGTAGACCTCCTCGGCGAGCGGCCAGTAATTGCCGAGAAACGACCCCACGAGCGCGGGGGAAAGGCGGTCCTCGGTAAACCCGATCGCCTGCCGATCTGACTCGCGCCCCATGACGAACTCCGGTGGTGAGAACAGCCCGTGCGTACGGTCGACACAGACGAGCATCGGGCCATCGTTGGCCCAGTATCGGACGACGCTTCCGAGCCCTTCGAGCGCTGACGTGGAGGCCGGTTCGCCGCCGTGGCCGTTGGCGAGGACGAGCGTGAGGACCCCCCGGTCGACGGCCTGCTCCAGTTCGGGTGCGAGGTCCGGAAGCAATGACGCCGGCACCGAGAGATTGATCTCGTTTTCGGCCTGCTGGACCAGCGACGCGATGCGCTTTTTCACGGTGGACGTGGATTTGATGACCTCGTAGCGGCGGTCTTCGCCGGGGTCGGGGTTGTGGATGGCTTCGAGCTGTGTTTCGAGCGATGACAACTGATCGGTGAGCTGTCTGACGACGACCGCCGGGTCGACCGCGCGGACCGTCGTCGGCGTCTCGTGGTCATTGACCTCGACGAGTCCACGGTCCTCGAAGTCACCGAGGACGTTGTAGACGTAGCGCTTGGACACGCCGGCGCGCTGGGCGAGGTCGCTCGCTTTTGCCTCGCCCTGTTCCAAGAGCGCGACGTACGTGTCGACCTCCTTGTCCGAAAAGCCGAACGCCTTCAGCCGTTCGCGAACGGTTGGTTCATCGATGGTCACTACCCCACCTTTCGAGACGAACGATAGTTGAACTGTTCGTTGGTGACAGCACTACGGACACCGCAGTCGGTGTTGTCGGTTCGAACTGGCGTCCCCGGGAGGGGAGCCAGCACCCTATTCCTCGGTGTCGTAGGACTCACCGACCGCCGACGGCACGCGCGTGTAGCCAACGCCGACGAGGACGATGAGTACGGCGACGTAGGGGAACAGTCCGGTGATGCTCCCCGGCAGCGAGATGCCGATGGTCTGCAGTTGAATCTGGAGCATGTCCATCGCGCCGAACAGGAGCGACGCGCCGTACGTCCCGAGCGGGTTGTAGTTGCCGAAGAGATACGCGACGATAGCGATCCAGCCGCGGCCGTCGACCATCGTCACGCCGGTGCCGGTGAACCCGCTTCCGATACCGATCGACAGGACAGCGCCGCCCAAGCCGGCCATGACGCCCGAAAAGATGACCGTCGCATAGCGGACGCGGTTGACGTCGACACCGGCGGTATCGAGTGCTTCCGGGTTCTCGCCGGCCGCTTGGACCCAGTAGCCGTATCGCGTGCGGAACAGGACGACCCAGGCCGCGACGGTGACCACGATGGTCAGCAAGACGAGCGGTGAGGCGTCGAATAGCAACCGTCCGAGCACCGGAATCTCGGCGAGGACGGGCACGGCAATCGTATCGATGTTCGGGAGCGACGGGCTGGACACGCCGCCCCAGAGGACCGTCGCGGCGAACGGCCCGAAGCCGAGTCCGATGAACCACACCGCGAGGCCAGCGACGATCTGATTCGCCTCGTACCGAATCAGCAGGACGGCGAACAGCGTCGCTAACACGCCAGTGATGACGGCGACCGCACCGAAGGCGATCCAGAGGTGGAGTTGACTGATGTCTCCCCCACCGGCGATGAGCCAGGCGACCGCGGCACCGATGAGCGCGCCGAAGATCATGAAGCCCTCTAACCCGATGTTGAAGACGCCGCTTTTCTCCGCGTACAGGCCGCCGATGGCCGCGAGCGCGATTGGCGTCGCCGCCTGGAGGGCGCGTTCGAGCGCGCCGACAGTCACGAGGTCCGACCCCGGGAGATCGACGAACAGCAGGAGCGCGATGACGGCGACGAGCGCGCCGAGCACACCGAGAAGTGCCCGGCGGTCGTCGAACAGGGTGCCGGTCGCGCTCATTCGCGGTCACCCCCGAGAGAGGTGTACTGTCCCGCCGCGCGGAACAGTTCCGGCGCGGCGACGAACAGGACGATGAGCCCGATGACGCCGTCGACGAGCTCGCTCGGCACGTCGAGCGTGAACCCGATGTACTGGCCGCCGGCGTCGAGGCCACCGAACAGGAGTCCGGCGGGAATCACACCGAGCGGGTTGTTCGCCGCGAGGAGGCTCACGGCGATCGCATCGAAGCCGAAGGTCGGGAACGTGTTGGGGTCGCTGTAGTAGCCGAGAATCATGATTGCGAAGAGTGCGCCGGCGAGGCCGGCGATCATCCCGGAGATTGTCATCGTCCGGACGATCATCCGCTGGGGGTCGACGCCGGAATATTTCGCGGCGGGCTCTTGGTAGCCGCTCGTGACGAGGTCGTAGCCGAACCCCGTGCGGTCCATCACCAGATAAATGACGACGACGGTCACCAGCGCGACGCCGAGCCCGAGAATCGAAAACGACGGGCTCTCGAAGACGACCGATGGGAGTCCGACGTAGTCGGGGAACTGTTCGGTGTTCGGTGCGGCCGCCCCCTCCGGGCGGAGATACGCATCGAGCAGGAAGTAGACGACGCCGGAGGCGATGAAGTTCAGCATGATGGTCGTGATGACCTCGTTGGCGTCGGCGTACGCTTTCATGAGTCCCGGAAGCGCGGCGTACGCGCCGCCGGCGACGAGCGCACAGACTGTGGCGAACGCCATCAACACCACGCCGGAGAGCGGTGACTGCGGGAGCACCGGCGCGGCGAAGAGGATGCCGAGGGTGGCCGCGAAGCCGCCGACGACGAACTGGCCTTGGACGCCGATGTTGAACACGCCGGCGCGGAACGCGACCGCGACCGCGACGCCGGTGAGTATCAACATCGACGACTGCCGGAGCATGAACGCGAGGTTAGAGACGTTTCCGACCGCGCCGTACACGAGCGACGAGACGAACTCGACGGCGTCGTATCCGGACGCGGCGACGATGATCGAGCCGATGAGCAACGCGAGCGCGGTCGCAACGACTGCGATGACGATGCGTTCGAGCACCGACGCGTCGAGCATGTAGTCGGCGATGCGATCTGCGAGGCCGCGGACCCCACCAGTTGCGGCGTCGCTCACGCGTCACCCTCCATGCCGGCGGTCGTGTGCTCGGTGTCGTTCTGCGACCGTCCTGCCATCAGTAAGCCGAGGTCCTCCTCGGTCACGTCGTCCGGATCGACGATATCGACGACCGAGCCCTCGTACATCACGGCCGTTCGGTCTGAGAGCTTCTGGACCTCGTCGAGTTTCGACGAGACGAGGAGGATAGCGACGCCCTCGTCTCGCATCTCTTGGAATCGCTGGTGAATGAACTCGATCGACCCGATGTCGACGCCGCGGGTTGGGTGGGCCGCGACGAGCACCGACGGCTCGCGTTCGAGTTCGCGACCAACGATGAACTTCTGTTGGTTCCCACCGGAAAGCGACTTCGCGGTCGCCTCCGGGTTTCGCGGTCGCACGTCGTACTCCTCGATAATCTCGTCCGCGTGGTCGCTGATTCGTGCCCAGTCCAGAAAGACCCCGTCGGAGAACGCGTCGATCGTCTGGTTGCTCAACAGCGCGTTCCTGACGAGCGTGTAGTCCTGGACGAGCCCTTCTTCGAGTCGGTCGCCCGGAACGTACGAGATGCCGGCTTCGATGCGGTGGCGGCGAGACGTCTCCGTGATATCCCGTCCGTGGAGCGAAACGGTGCCGCGTTCCGGTTCGCGCATCCCGGTAATGGCCTCGATGAGTTCCTGTTGGCCGTTGCCCTCGACACCGGCGATACCGAGAATCTCGCCTTCGCGGACGGTGAAGCCGACGTCGCGGACTTGCTCGAGACCGCGCTCGTCGCGGACGGCAATGTCGTCGACGGTGAGGGCGACCTCACCGGGCGTGCTGGTCCCCGAATCGACGTCGAACAGCACTTCGCGCCCGACCATCATGCGTGCGAGTTCGTTCTGCGACGTCGCCGATGCGTCGACCGTCCCGACGGCGCTCCCGTCGCGGAGGACGGTGATATCGTCGGCCGCGTGCATCGCCTCGTCTAACTTGTGGGTGATGAAGATCAGCGACCGACCGTCGGCGGTGAGCTCCTCCATCACGTCGAACAGTCCCTCGACTTCTTGGGGCGTCAACACGGCCGTCGGTTCGTCGAGAATCAGCGTCTCGGCACCTCGATAGAGGCTTTTGACGATTTCGACGTGCTGTTGGATGCCGAGGCCGAGTTCTTCGATTCGCGTGTCGAGGTGTTCGTCGACGGTAAAGCCGTACGTGTCGCAGATATCCGTGATTCGACGGCGGGCGGCGTCCTCGTCGACGAGCCCCCGTGTCGAGGGTTCGTGGCCGAGCACGATGTTCTGGAGGACGGTCATGTTGTCGACGAGCTGAAAGTGCTGGTGAATCATCCCGATGCCCGCCGCAATCGCATCTCGCGGAGAGTCAAACGACCGGGGTTCGCCGTCGATGGTGATGGTCCCCTCATTCGGGTCGTACAGCCCGTACAGGACGTTCATCAGCGTCGTCTTTCCGGCACCGTTCTCTCCGACAACGGCGTGAATCGACCCGCGATCGAGCGTCAGGTCGACACTATCGTTGGCAACGACGTCGCCGAAACGCTTCGTGATGTCCGTGAGTTGAACTGCTGGTGCGGTTGTGTCTGTCATGGGTTGGCGTCGGTGCAGTCAGTAAAAAATCCGCGAAAGGGTGACATGGCGGCGTCGTTAGCAACCGCCGGCGCTACAGGGGACAGAGACGTCGCCGTCGATGATGGCTTGTCTCGCCTCTTCGAGGTTCTGCGTGACGACGTCGGGAAGCGAGTCGCCGACTGCCTGACCTAAGACGACCCGAACGGCGTCCTCTTCGAGGCCGAGGACGTTCGCGCCCTGGACTGCCGACCAGTTGTCTTGGACGACGGCCTCGGCGACTTCGTACGTCCCCTCGTTGATGTACTTCACCGCGGAGCCCATGATGACGTCTTGGTACTCCGGGAGCGTGACCGACTGGTCCGCGTCGACGCCGATGGCGAACCGGCTGGAGTCCTGTGCGGCCTGGAACACACCTTGCCCCGCCGCCGCCGCGGCGTGGTAGACGATGTCCGCGCCGGCATCGTACTGCGAGGTGGCGATGTTGTTGGCGGTCTGTGTGTCGGTGTAGTTTCCGATGTAGCCGACCCTGACGTCGATGTTCTCGTCGACCCACTCGACGCCCGCTCGGTAGGAACGCTCGAAGGCGTTGATGAGCGAGCCGTCGACGCCGCCGACGAACCCGACAGTCGACGTGTCGGGGTCGAGCGAGTTCCCCTCGTGAGAGAGTTCGCGGGTCGTCATCGTCCCAGCCAACACGCCCGCCTGGAACGACATCTCGTGGTTCGCCCACGTGTAACCCGCGACGTTCGGTTGGTCGACGGACGCGTTTATCAGCATCCAGTCTTGGTCAGGGTACGCCTCGGCGTTCGTCTGCAGCGCCTGCGTGTGGTTGTAGCTCACGAGCACGATGAGGTCGTAGTCGGGATTCGTGCTCTCTGCGAGCCGCGACTGGACCGTTTGGTAGTTCGACTGGTTCGTCTCTTCGACCTGCTGAATCTCGATGTTGTAGTCTTCGGCGGCCGTCTGGAGTCCCTGGAGCGCGAGGTCGTTGAACGCCTGGTCGCCGAATCCCGCCGGACTGGAGACGATTGCGACGTTCGTCGGCTCGCTTTCCGACTCGTCGCTCGTTGTCGTCTCGGAGTCGGTCTCCTCGTCGTCCGAGCCGGACGTCTCGGTCGTTTCGGTCGTCTCTTCCGAGCCGTTGCCACCCATACAGCCCGCGACCCCAGCCATCGCGGCGAGGCTGAGTCCCGATTTGAGAACGTCCCGCCGTCGGCTCCCACGCTGTCGTGTCTCCTGCGCTGTCGTCTCGTCTTTCGAATCGCCCGCGGTTGTGTCCCTTGGTGCCATAGTGTGGCCTCAGACTCACTCAGAGTTGAGTAACATAAATAATTATGCGCTATTTTCGTGTCGTAAATCGGTGAGACGAAAGTGTGAGATATTCCTTTACCGCACTTCCCTCTCGAAAACGCGGGCCAACTGTCGGAGTGACGCGGGGGTGATGACGTGGCAGGCGGTTCGTTCTCGACCGACGAGGGTTCGAGACATTTTCAGAATGAAAGCGTGGACGATTCACCGGATTGTCAACTTTCGACCGAGAGATTAATCACAATCACCTGCAAACAGACCGCGTATGACCTACGAAAACCTGGATTCCGACCTCATCAATGCCCTGTTGAAAGACGGGCGGCGCAGTCTTCGGAGCCTCGCCGAAGAACTCGATGTGTCGGTGACGACCGTCTCGAACCACCTGCGAGACCTCGAAGAAGAGGGTATCATCGAGGGCTACACGCCACGGCTCGATTACGACGCGCTCGGCTACGACGTGACCGCGGTCATGCACCTCAAAGTCGAAGGGAGCGCGCTCACGGATGTGACCGAACTCCTCGCTGACGAACCGCAGATGGTCTCGGTGTACGAGGTCACCGGCGACTACGACGTCCTCGCGGTCGGCAAGTTCAGAAACACCGACGACATGAACCGCCAGATCAAGGCGCTGTTGAGCGAAGCGCCCATCCGCGAGTCGAACACCAGCGTCGTCCTCAACGCGGTCTCCGAAAACGAGCAGTTCGACCTCGACGCCGGCGACGCGTAAGTCAGTCCACGCGGAACTCGAAGCGCGCGCCGCCTGCGGCCCCTTCTGAAACCGCCACCTCCCAGCCGTGCGCGGCCGCGACCTGCGAGACGATGTTCAGGCCGAAGCCGGTCCCCTCGGGAGACGTGGTGTAGCCGGCTTCGAACACGGTGTGACGGTCGTCCTCGGGGATTCCGTGGCCGTCGTCTTCGACGGCGAAGCCGTCGTCGGTCTCGCTGATAGTGACGGTCACGTCGCCGTCGTCGGATCCGTGTTCGACCGCATTGCGAAACAGGTTTTCGAGGAGTTGCTGGAGTTGGTCGCGGTCGGCGTCGAGGACGGCGTCGGTCTCGACGGTCAGCGTCGCGCCGTCGGTGACGACGTTCTGCCAGCACGACCGCGCGAGGTCGGCCAGCGCGACCGGTGCGATGTCCATGGCATCGTCGCCGTCGTGGGCGAGGACGAGCAGGTCGCTGATGAGGTCGTCCATGCGGGTCAGCGCGCGGTCGATATCGTCGATATGGTCGCTGTCGCAGTTGTCCTGTAGCATCTCGAGACGACCCATGGCGACCTGAAGCGGGTTGCGGAGGTCGTGGCTCACAACGCTCGTAAAGCGGTCGAGGCGCTCGTTCTGTTCGACGAGTTCGGCCTCGCGTTCCTTCTGCTCGCTGATGTCGCGAATCATCGCGACGAACAGGTCCTCGCCGTCCATGTTGAGTTCGATGAGGTGGACTTCGGTCGGGAACGTCGTGCCGTCGCGGCGTTCGAGCGCGCCTTCGAACCGGTGTGGTTCGTTCGCCGGCAGCTCCGCCCAGAACGACTTCGAGCGGGCCGGGTCGGACGAGGGGTCGAGATCCCAGACGGTCTTGCCGACGAGCTCCGCCTCACTGTAGCCCAGTTCCTCGCACATCCGCTGGTTCACGTCTTGGATGGTGCCGTCGTCTTGATGAACGACGACGAGGTCGGGCGAGTGTTCGAACAGCGCTTCGAGTCGGGCGGTGTTCGACCGGAGGAGTTCCTCGTAGGTCTTCCGCGGCGTGATGTCGTCTTGGAAGCCGACGAAGAAGTCGATCACGCCGTCGTCGTCGAACAGGGGCGCGACGCGCACGCGATTCCAGAACTCGGTGCCGTCCTTGCGATAGTTCAGGAGTTCGGTCGTCACAGGCTCGCGTTCCTCGACCGCCGTCCGGAGTTCGTCGACGGCCGCCTCGTCCGTCCGCTCGCCTTGGAGGAACCGGCAGTTCCGTCCGAGGACCTCGTCTCGTCGGTAGCCTGTGAGGTCGGTGAACTGCTCGTTGGCGTAGACAATGGGGTTGTCCGCCGCGTGGGGGTCGGTGAGCACGATGCCGATTGGCGCTTCGTCCATCGCCCGCTCCCGACGCGACAGTTTCGCTTCGAGTTCGTCGCCTCGCGAACGCTGTGACAGCGACCAGATGAGCGCTCCGTCCGCCGTGCTCGTGAGCGTGTGCTCCACGTCGACCAGTCCATCGTCATCACGCACGAGCGACGACCGACCCGACCACCGGCTCTCGCGGGCCTCGGGCAACACCGAGTCGTAGACTGCCGGCACGTCGTCGTCGGGGAAGAACGCCTCACAGTGGCGGCCGAGGAGGTCCTCGCGGTCGGTGCCGAACAGCGTCGCGCTGGCCGTGTTCGCGTACTCGATAGTGCCGTCCGTATCGAGGATGCAGATGGCATCGTGCGCGGTTTCGATGGCCGCGAGTCCGCGGGTGCGGTCCCGCGAGGCCCGAGTGCGCTCGACGGCGTTTTCGATGCGGGTGGCGAGCAGTCGATACTGACTCGTGTCGTCGCCCTTCCGGAGATAGTCGGTCGCGCCTGCCGAAAGCGCCTCGTTCACAATCTCGTCTCTCGCCTTTCCGGTGAAGAGGATGACCGGGAGGTCGGGGTGCTCGTCGCGGACGCGCCGCAGCACGTCGAGGCCGTCGACATCGGGCATGTCGCAGTCGCAGACGATGCAGTCGAATGCCGAGCCGTTCCGCCGAATTCGGTCGAGCGCGGTCTGCGGGTCTGCCTCGGTATGGACGGTGAAGTGCTCGCGTTCCAGAAACGCCGCAATCATCTCGGCGAACTCGGGGTCGTCATCGACGTGCAGCACGTCGATAGACGCCGACTCCAAGAGCGAACGCGGCGCGTCGCGAGGCGGATCCATTCGTGAGACAAACGTGATCGTACCACAACATAATGGTGTTGTTGCTCGCGGGGATGCGGACGGGTGGCGACCCTTCGTTGAACGACCTGACGGAACGATTCGGAGACGGCAGCCGGCCGCACTCGCTCACCGCTCCGTCCGGAACTCGAAGCGCGCACCGCCGTCGGTGCCGTCGGTCACGTCCACCTGCCAGCCGTGTGCGCTCGCGATGTCGTCGACGATGGAGAGGCCGAAGCCGGTTCCCGTGTCGCTGAACGTCACGCCGTGGTCGAACACCTCGCCGCGATGTGACTCGGGGATGCCGACGCCGTCGTCTTCGACGTAGAAGCCCGCCGCGTCTTCGAGGGGGCCGACAGTCACCGTGATGTCGCGGCCGCCGTGTTCCATGGCGTCGTCGGATGAAATCCGACTGCCCGTCGAGCCATGCTCGACGGCGTCACCAGACGAAGTCTGGTTGCCTGTGGAACCGTGTTCCACAGCGTCGTCGGGAGCATCCCGACTGCCCGTCGAGCCATGCTCGACGGCGTTCCGAAACAGGTTCTCGAACAGTTGCGTCAGTCGTCCGCGGTCGCCGGCGATCGCGCCGAGGTCGTCGGCCGTCGTGAGCGTCGCCGCGTCGGTGTCGACGTAGCCCCACGCCTCGGTCGCGAGCGCCGCGAGGTCGATTTGCGTCGGTTGCTCGACGCTCGTCGCCCCGCGCGAGAGCGCGAGGAGATCCTCGATGAGCCGTTCCATCCGCCCGTGCGCCGACTCGACTTTCGACAGATAGCTCGTGTCGCCCGTCTCCTGTGTGAGTTCGAGGAAGCCGATGGCGACGGTGAGCGGGTTCCGGAGGTCGTGCGCGACGACGCTCGCGAACTTATCGAGGCGGTCGTTCTGCCGTTGGAGTTTCGCCTCGCGACTCGCGCGGGCGAAGGCGGCCTCGACGGTCGCGCTCAGGATGCGAAAGAGGTCGACGTCGGTCTCGGAGAACGCCGCCGTGGACGGCGAGCCAGCCATCATGAGGCCGTACTCCCCCAGCGGGACCTGAATCTCGCTGTGAATCTCCGTCTCCGGGTTGTACAGCCCCGGCTGTGAGAGCACGTCGTCGTACACCTGTGACTCGCCCGATTCGAAGGCCTGCCACGCCAAACTCTCGCCGGCGGTCAACCGCGGAATCGACTCGAAGGTCTCGCGCGCGGTGGCGGTTTCGCTGATCGGCAAGAGCGCGTCGTCCCGGTCGTCGTACTCCCAGACGCCGGCGATTTCGAAACCGAGGATGTCGCTCGCGGCGTCGACGGCGATGTCGCCGATTTCGTCGCTCGTCTGCGCCCGGCTCAGCGCTTGGGCGGTCTCTTGAAGCGCGCGCAGGTCGCGTTCTAACTGCTTTTGTTCGGTGATGTCGTCGAGCACCGCGAGCACGCTCGCCACCTCTCCCGTGGGGTCCGAAATCGGGGCGGCCGACAGGAGGAGGTCCAACTGCTCGCCGGCTTTCGTCTCGCGGCGGACCTCTTTGCCGCGGATTCGCTCGCCTTGAAGCGCCCGCTCTCGGTGGGCCTCAAACTCGTCTTCGGCGTCGTCGGGGACGAACGGGACGGGGTCGCCGACGACCTCGTCTTGCGACCACCCGAACATCTCTTCTGCGCCCCGGTTCCAGAGGACGACGTCGCCGTCCGCGTCGAACTCCGTGATGGTGAGCGGCGCGGCTTCGATGAGCGATTCGAGCCGCTGGTTCGTGGTTTCGAGCGCGCGCTCCCGCTCGACCTGCGGGGTGACGTTGCGAGCGATGCCGACGATTCTGGCGATGTCGCCGTCGACGATGACCGGTGCGAGGCTCGTCTCCCAAAATCGGGCGTCGACCCCGAGCGGAAGCTCCTCGCGGTACGAAATCGGGGCGCGCCGCTCGACACAGCGGCGGTAGTTGGCTTCCAACTCGTCCCCGCGTTCCTCGCCGAACACGTCTCGCGGCGTCCTCCCTCGCACGTCGTCGGTCGTCAGGCCCGTCGCCCGCTCGTAGCCGGTGCTGAGACGGGTGAACTCGAAGCTCGGGCCGTCGTCGGTCGTCTCGACGTCGATGAGGAAAATCGCGTCGCCGGACGTGTCGAGCAGGGCCTCGTACTCCTCGGCGAGCGTTTTGTGGACGCGCGCCTGCTGGGTGTGCTCGGTGACGTCCTGGAAGACGCCGCGGACGACCCGGCCGTCGTGGGGGTCGCTGTCGACCGGGTGGCCCCACGCGCGAACGTCGCGAATCTCACCGTCCGTCCGGACGAGCCGAAGATCGAGGTCGAACGACTCGCCGTCTTCGACCGCCGCCGCGACGGCCGCCGAAACCCGGTCTCGGTCGTCCGGGTGGTAGAAGTCGATGGCGTCGTCGAGCGCTGGCTCGTAGTCCGGGTCGACGCCGTGAATCTGCCTGACGCCGGCCGACCACTCGAGCGTGCCGGTCGCCGGGATAAACTCCCAGATACCGATGTCAGCGATGTCTTGGACCCGGTCGAACAGGAACTGCTGGCGTTCGAGTTCGCCCCGGTCGCGGCTCCGCGAGAGCACGGCGCTTACGAGTTCCGACAGGAGTTCGACGAACGTGTGTTCGAGCGTTCCGAACGGCGTCGCCCGCGGCGACGGACTCGAGAAGTTGAGCGTTCCGAAGCGCTCGCCGTCGACGACGAGCGGGGCCCCGATGTACGATTCGAGCGCGAACTCGCGGTAGGCGGGGTGGTCTGCTTTCCCCGCGGTCGCCGCGTCCGTGAACGCGCACACCTCGCGCTGGCCGACCACCTCCTCGCAGTACGTCGCCGCGAGGTCGAAACGGTCGCCGACGTCGATGCCGGCGTCGGACGGGTGGACCGCCCGGACGGTGTAGTCCTCGCCGTCGATACGCGAGACGATGCCGATATCGAGGCCGAGCGTCCGACAGCCGACCGCAATCAGACTCGACAGGCGTTCGTCGGGCGACGGCGTCTCGGCGGCCATCACCGACTGGAGTTCGCGCAGCGCGTCGCGCTCGCGCTCTAACTGTCGTTGGGCGTCGCTCCGTTCGGTCACGTCTCGGGCGACGACGAGCGCGTTGGACTCGCCCGCCCGGCGAAACGGCGTCAGTCGAACGTCGAACGTCCGCGTGCCGCTTCCGTCCGTGAAATCGACTTGGAGGTCGGCGTCGTACAGCCCCGTGGTCCCCCCGTCGCTTTCGGCGGCGTCGAGCGTGTCTGCGACCGCCCGCACGAACTCGCTCGCGTCGTCGTCGGACACGTGCCGGCCGACGAGCGACCCTAACTGCGACCCGACGAGCGCCGACGGCCCCGTCGCGCCGAGCAGTCTGGCCGCCGCCGCGTTGGCGAACTGGACGGTCCGGTCGGCGTCGAGGATGAACACCACGTCGTGAATCTGTTCGAGAACCGTCTCGCTTCGCTCGGCGTCGAGGCGCTGGGTCCGGGTGCGGCCCCGGTCGGTGGCGCTCGCCTGCGAGAACACCGTGAGGCCGTCGTCGTCGGGGAACACGCGTAGGTCGACGTTGTCGCCGAACGGCGTGGTGCGACCCCGGTCGACCGAGGCGGCCTCGCCGCGTTCCATCGCCGTTCGGAGCGTGGCTTCGAGTTCGGTCCCGCGGACCGACGGGAACGCCTCCCAGAACCCGGTCCCAACGAGTTCGTCGGGGGCGCGGCCGAGGCGCTCGGCGAACTGCTCGTTCGCGTACTCGATGCGCCACTCGCCGTCGACTGCGAGGACGCCGTCGCTCGTCCGTTCGAGCACGCGGTCGCGTTGTGTCCGCGCTCGATCGGCGTCGCGCCGCGCGCGAGCGGCGTTCGAGAGCGTTCGAACCCGGCGCGCGAGCAACGCGAAGTTGTCCCGGTCGGCGCGGAGCGGGATGTAGTCCGAGACGCCGACGCGTGCGGCTTCGTCGGCGAGGCCGCCGCTTCCCTGCCCGCTGAACAGAATCACCGGAATCTCGTCGTCGCGCTCTCGAATCGCCGCCGTCAGTTGGAGGCCGTCGGTATCGGCGAGCGACTGGGCGGTCACGACGCAGTCGACTCGCCCGGTCGAGAGTTCGTCGAGTGCGGCATCGGCCCGCGTCGCGGTGCGGCAGTCGAATCCGAACCCCGTCGCCCGAAGTTTCGTCTCGACCAGCTCCGTGAACTCGGCGTCGTCGTTGACGTAGAGAACTCGAATCGGCTCGTTCGATGCGTCGGCGAGGGGGGACATGATGCGTGAATGAATCCACGGAGATGAGGTAAGCGTTTTCCACGGACAACGACCCGGCGCGAGGCTGACCGCGGGCCCACCTCGCATCCTTGCGTGGTGCGGCTGTGCGGGAGACGTGTGTCTCATTTCTGAGTCAGTCTCCCCATCGAAGTACACGTCAGACACCGGCATACCAACGCGTGAAACGAGTGATTATCGCGGGCTCGGGCGTGTTCAAGCTCCCCTTTCCGGGGGGATAGCAGGCTAATACTTTAGCCCGATACCGGGTAGGGTTGACATGACTTCGCGACGTTCGGTGCTGCTCGGGCTCGGGTCGATGCTGACTGCCGGGGGCGCACTCGTGGGGAGCGGTGCATTCACGACTGTGAGCGCACAGCGGGCGGTCAGCGTGGACACGGCCGGCGACGCGAGCGCGTTTCTCACGCTCACCGGCGACGGCGTCTACGTGAGCGACGACTCCGCGACGGGGACGCTCACTATCGACCTCGGCGGTCCCAGTGCCGCGGGCTTCAACCAGAACGCGGTCACCACCGTCACCGACATCGTGACCATCGCCAACAACGCGGCCGACGGCTCCCCGACGTACGTCGGCGTCTCGACGGACGCGCCGAGCGCTGACCCCACCGCCGACCCGAGCGCGACCATCGCGCTCGAAGCCGGGACCGTCACGTTCGCGGTCGGGAGCGTGGCCTCGCCGAGCGTCCAGTCACTTTCGAGCGGCGAGTCGACCGCGCTTCACGCCACGATTGACACCACCGCGGGCGGGAACGGCTCGCCGACCGGACAACTCACAATCGTCGCGACGAACGAAGCGCCCTCTGGTGACGGTGCCGGTGAGTCCGGGGGTTCGGATGGGTCCGGCGGCTCTGGCGATGTGAGTGGCTCCAACGGCTCCGGTGACGCTGGCGGTTCCAACGATTCGACCCCGCCGTCGCCGCCGAGCGACGCGATTCGCGTCTCGGCGGACTCGAACACGCCCATCGACGCGGATGGCGCGGTCGTCATCGAAAGCGGCGTCACCCTCAGTAGCAACGTCAACAACGCTCGCAGTCTCTTCCTACTGAGCGGGGCGACTATCACAGGGGACGTTAACGTTTCGGGAGACATCGTACTCCGCTCCGGCGCGAGGTTGAACGGTAACGTCAACGGCGGACAGAACCTCTATCTGCGCTCCGGGTCGCGAGTGAGCGGAAATGTGAGCGTGAGCGGGCAAATCTACCTGAAACAGGCGAATCAGATTGAGGGGCACGTCAATACGGGGACGGTCAGTTTCGCGTACTAAACCTTATTGGCCAATTCGTAAACAGAGCGCTTATAATTAGGACTCCATTTTCGAAAGGTGATGACAGCCCCCGACGAATCCGAACGCAGCACGCCATCGCGGCTCGCCCGCGCCCTCTTCGCGAGCGGTCTCGCCGTTCTCGCGATTCGCAACCTGACCGACCTCGACGGCCGCATCGCCTACGCCGAGGCGAAAGGCGTCCCCGAGGCGGACCGACTCGTCCCCGCGGCGAGCGGTCTGCTCCTCGGCGGGAGCATCGGTATCGGCCTCTGGAAACTCCCCAAACTCGCCGCCGCGAGCGTCGCGGCGTTCTTCGCCGGCGTCACGCCGACGATGCACGACTTCTGGGCCGTCGACGACGACGCCCGCGACGAGGAACTCACCTCGTTCCTGCAGAACCTGACGCTGTTCGGTGCGGCGGTCGCGTTCTTCAAGCGCGCGTCGAACGAGTAACCACAGACCGACACACAACCCCTCGTTTTCTGCGGTCACACGTCGATTGCGTCGTCGTCGGCCGCGTCCTCGTGTCTGAGCGTGTATACGTTGAGCAGTCCGACGACGACCCACCCGCCCGCGATGAGTAGCGAACCATCGACTATCCAGTACACCGCAAAGACGAACGCGGCGACGACGAGAAACTGTTGGAGACGGGTCCGTCGGGACATGATTCCAGATGAGGCGTGCGGCGGTTGTAGCTCTTACCCGTGGGCCAGACACCCCACCGTTTCCAGTATAGTCGTCGGCGACTGCGGCGACGTTCGCGTCAGGGCGAGTCCGCGTCGTCTGCGTCGCCGTCGCGGTCGCCCACGCGTTGGAAGCCGACGAAGCATTCGAGCGCGCCGTCGTCGTCCCGAACCGGATGGATGTCGAGACGGTTCCAGAAGGGCTCGCCGTCGACGTCGTAGTTGCGAATCTCGGTCGAAATCGACTCGCCGGCGTCGAGCGCGGCCCGAATCTCGGCGACCGTCTCCGGGTCCTTCTCGGGACCTTGGAGGAACCGACAGTTGCGACCCGTCACCGACTCGGCGTCGTAGCCCGTGAGCGCCTCGAACGCCTCGTTACAGTAGACGATCGGATTGTCGTCCTGCGAGGGGTCGGTGACGACGATGCCGACGCCGATGGCGTCGAGCACCCGGTCTTTCAGTTCGACCTCCGCTTGGAGCGCGTCGACCTCGGTGAGTTCCTGGACGATACAGACGTGTCCGCCGTCGTCCATCTGGGTCAACACGAGGCGCTCGGGGACCGCCTCGCCGTCTTTGGTGACGCCGGTCGAAAAGCCGCGCCACGACCCCTCGGCTTCGAGTTGCGGGAGGATTTCCTCGTGGAAGCGCCGGGCCTCGTCGTCCGGGTAGAGGATGTCCCAATGCTCCCCGATGAGTTCGGTCCGGTCGCGGTCGTAGAGCGCGGCGTACGCCTTGTTCATGTACTGGTAGACGCCGTCGCCGTCGATGATGCCGATGCCTTCCTCGGCGGACTCGATGGCGAGAAAGCCGCGTCGCATGTGCGTCTCGGCCCAGTACTTCTCGACGAGGTTCGAGACTTTGTTCGCCAACACGGGGTACTCCTCGGGGCCGCCCTTCTGGAGGTACTCGTCGACGCCGGCGGAGATGGCGCGGCTGGCGATCTCTTCGCTCCCCTTGCCGGTAAAGAGGACGAAGGGAATCTCGATGCCCTGCTCGCGCGCCGCCGTGAGCAGTTCGAGTCCGTCCATTCCCGGCATGTCGTAGTCGCTCACGACGCAGTCGTACCCGCCGTCGGTGAGTTCGTCGAGCGCCGGCTCCGGGTCGGTGTACGTCGCCGTCTCGGCGTCGGCGAGCTCGCGTTCGAGGAACGTCGCGGACAGCTCCACCATCGGCTCGTCGTCGTCGACCAACAGGATTCGCATCGCGCGTTGTTCCGTGCTGAACGGCGCGATATCGTGGAGCAGGGACACGTCCATACGGACCTACTGTGGCCTCAGAGTCATAAAAACAGCTAGGGCGACAGTCGAGCGCGACGACCACGCGCTACAGACGCTTCAGGCCGCTCACCACCGGGAGCCAAGAGAACCGAAGTCTGTATAGAATATATATTACTAGATGATGTCAGCGGCAATAATTATATGCGATGTGACGCAGTTGACACCCTCATATGGAAATGGTCAGAAACGTCCGAGAACTCACGGCGGTTCTCGAACAGTTCTCGGAGACGACGGGAGCGGTTCGCGAACTCGAACTGACGAGCGAGGGTGAGTCGGCTGCGGACGGCGTGCTGGCGTCGGTTACCGTCGAGTACGACCTCGCGACCGGATGCGGCGTCGAGCCGAACCGACTCTCGGTGTCGTCGCCGGCGGCGTCGATTACCGACGGCCGGCTTCGGCTCGAACTCGACGTGTCGCTCGCGCCCCCGTCGGGCGAGGACGCCGGAAGCGAATCAGTATCCTCCGGCCACGCCGCCGGGAGCGACGCCGAGCCGACGGAATCACGAATCGCCCGGACCGACGGCTCGGGGACGCGCAACTCGGCGGTCGTCGGGCCCGTCGCGTCCGTCGAGACGCTAACGATGGAGGCTGCGGCCCCGACGGTGAGCGACGAAGCGCCCGAACGTGACCAGCCAGCATCGGCTTCGATTGATGACCCCGTTGAGGCCGACACGGTCACAGAGACGAACTCGGACGCGGACAGCGAGTCGAACGCGACCACCAGCACGCAGACGGAGACAGAGGCGGACGCGAGGGCAGACGCCGACTCGGTGCCGGCGCATCACGACCCCGTTCGACTTCGCGAGGCGTACGAGGCCTGCGAGACGTTCAAAGAGATGACCGACGCTCTCGGCGTCGACGTGACTCCCCAGACCGTCCGCAACCAGATGATTCAACGCGGAATCCACGAGCCGGAGTCGTACGGCGCGCCGACCGAATCGTCGTCTTCGAACGAGTCGGCCGACGCGGGCGACGAGACACCGCAATCAGAGCCACGCGTCTCGGACGAGAACCGCACGAGCGAGACGGAACCGGAGCCCGAGTCGGGGGACGAAAGAGACGAGGGAGACGAAGGACCCGCCAACGCGACGGAACGAGACACGCGAGTCGACTCCGAAGCCGACGCGACCGGCGAACCGACGTCGGCGTCGGAACCGGAGCCCGACCCGAAGTCGGCATCGAAGTCAGACGCTGACACGGCCCCGGCCTCGGACGCCGAGCCAGTCGCGGCCGACACAGACGAGACGAGCGAGGTGACCGAGGTCGCGCCCACCCCGGCCACCCTCCCGCCGCTTCCCGCGTCGGTGTCTTCGCTCGACTGCTCGACCGAAGACGTGTGTGCGGCTGTCACGGGTGCGAAGACGCTGTACGAAGTCGAGCGCCGCCTCGGACTCGACCGCGCCGACGTTCGCGAGGTGCTGACCGCGCTCGACCTCCTCGATCTCGTCACCGGACGGATGGCGCGGCGCGACGCGTCGGCGGCGAGCGCCGACGACGTTCGAACCCGAGCGCACGCTGCACTCGACGCGAACGAGTAACCCAGCCCGGCTGTAGCGGTTCGCCTGTGGCGACGCTCGAAGCCAGACGCATCAGTTCGTGACAGGTGGCCCTACGTCTAGTCAGTACCGAGACTCACGAGAGCGGTATCCGAAGGGTGGTGGGGTCCCCCGGATGGGGGAGGATGGAACGAGAACGAGAGCCACGCTATCAGCATCGGGTGATAACGTTCTCGCCCTCGTACACGTTGTTCTGGTAGGGAGTGATATAGATTTGGATAGTAGAGACTATTGGTGTATACTGATAGTGTACTCGCTTCGGGGGGAAAGAGAGAACGGTCTCACGGTGGGGGCGACCACCGGATCGAGGAGGTGGAAAACCGTTCTCAACTGGCACGCAATTGGCCAATGGATTTAAATATACCTATTGCGGCTACCGAAAGTACGTACTACTGACACTCCGTGGATGGCCAACGGCTCGTACCGGGGTCGCCGCGCGGCGAAGCCGGGTTGTGTCCACCGAGAAGGAGACGAACCGCACCACGGCGTACGAACCTCTCTATCGAAATTGTGTCATCTATATAACACACTTACCAGCGGTTATCACACCCGCCTCGGTGCGGACAGATGTGCCTCCACACACATCACCACAGACAGCGCTCAGTCGTACTGTAACGGTGCTACTCGTGTTAGTACTCACGACCGCGACGTTTCCCGCCGGTGCGGCGGGCGTCGCGGCGGCGGAGGACGCGAGCGCACTCGATTCGAGCGTCCAGTCGGCGATGAACGCGTCCGCGCCGGCGGCCGTGACCATCACCGAACTCCAGTCGAACACGTCCGACGGCGACGCGTCGGCCTACGCGGGGCAGTTCGTCAGCGTCACCGGGACGGTGACCGCGACGAACGCCGACGGCTTCTTCCTGCAGAACGCCTCCGCGGCCGACGTGCGGCACAGCGCCGTCTACGTCTACGCGGGCGGGTCGTCGAACGCGACCCCCGGCGACGAGGTGCGCGTCGACGCGCCCGTCACCGAGTACTACGGCCTGACCCAACTCGACCTGACGAACGACAGCGCCTCGCTGTCGACGACCGGAAGCGGGTCGGTCCCCGAGGCGACCGTCCTCGCGACGGAAAATGTCTCCCAAGAGGCCTACGAGAGCGTGCTCGTCAGCGTGCGCGACGTGGAAGTCACGGCGACGCCCGGCCAGTACGGCGAGTGGGCCGTCACCGACGGCTCCGGGCCGGTCGCTATCGACGACGTGACGACGGGCGACGACACCACGCCCTCGGAGGTCGGCAGCACCGCCGACGCCATCGAGGGACCGGTGTTCTACAGCTTCGAGGAGTACAAGATTCAGCCCGCGTCGGTGACGAACCTGACCGCCCCCGCGGGCGGTGACGCCGGCAACGACACCGCGGGCGCGAATGCGACGACAATCACGCTCGTCGGCTTCAACGACATCGGCAAGGCGGCCGCCGGCTCCGGCGACGACAAACTCGGTCGGATGATCACGCTCATCAACCGCGAGCGCGCCAACGCCTCCGGCCCCGTCTTCGTGGCCGGCGGCGGCGACGAACTCAGTCCGCACGCCCTCCGCAACTACGACGGGCTGGAGCACGGCTACGAGCCGCCGGTGACGGCGATGAACCTCATCGACCCCGACGCCGAGGTCGTCCAGAACCACGAACTCGACTACGACGAGGACGCGGGGACGAACGACTTCGCCGTCTTCGAGGCCATCGCCAACGAGTCGACCTACCCGTGGCTCCTCGCCAACGTCGTCCACGAGGAGACCGGCGAGAACCTCCCCGGGACGCAGAACTACACCGTCGTCGAGCGCGGCGGTGTCAGAGTCGGCTTCTTCGGCCTGACCGACGAGGCCATCAACGCAAAGACCGACGGCGTCATCGAGCGCAACGGCTACACCGTCGTCGACCCGACGACCGCCGCCCAGCGGACCGTCGACACGCTCCGCACCGAGGAGGACGTGGACGTGGTCGTCGCGCTGGCTCCGGTCGGCATTCCGGACTCGAAGGACCTCGCCCGAAACGTCGATGGCATCGACGCGCTCGTCTCCGGCGACGACCAACAGCGCTACCCGCCGCAGACCACCAACGGCGTCCTCATCGGCGAGACCACCGGCAAGGCAAACGCCATCATGCGGATGGAACTGACCGTCGATAACGGGAGCGTCACCGACGCCTCCGGCGAACTCGTCGACGTGACGACCGACGTGCCGCGCAACGACTCGTGGCAGATGTACATCAACCCGCTCCGCGAGGGCTATCTCAACACGGAACTCGCGACGGCGGTCATGCCCGAGCACACGGGCGTCGGCTCCAGCTACACCGACGACTCCGCGACGGGCCACCTCGTCACCGACGGCGTCCGTGGCTACACCGGTGCCGACGTGGCCGTGACGAACGCCGGCGGCATCCGCGACACGCTCTACCCGAGCGAGTACGGTCCGGGCGAGGAGTTCAACATCACCCGCGGGATGGTGACCTCGACGCTCTCGTTCGGCAACCACATCGTCGTGGTCGAGGTGACCGGCGCGGAACTCCGCGAGGTCGTCAAGAGCCAAATCACGCCGCTGGAGATGGACAACCAGTACGGCACCCAGACCCAACAGCAGGTCAGCGGCGTCACCTTCGAGTGGGTGCCCCACACCGATAGCTCGTCGCCCGGCGAGGGCGACGCGACGATTCGCGACCTCACGGTGAACGGCGAACCCGTCAACGACTCGGCGACCTACACGCTGGCGACGAACTCCTACATCGCCGACGGCGGTAGTGGCTACCCGCTCGCCGACAAGCCGCGCGTGACTGTCCTGAACGAGACGACGATGGCCGACGGCGTCATCGGCTACCTGCAGAACCGCTCGACCATCGCGGCCGCCGAAGTCGACACCGAGTCCGACGACCGGATGCGCCGGGTCGACACGGCGGTTGACGCCGACGCGGTCGACGTGACGAGCGACGACGGCCAGACGACGGTCACTATCGACGCACCCTCGCGCGTGACCGGCGTGAGTGGGACCGCCGCCTTCGCCGACCGCAACGGCGGCTACGTCGAGACGACGAACGTCGCCTACGACGACGCGAGCGGCACCATCACGGTCACGGTGCCGACGAGCGACCTCGACGCCTTCGAATCGTCGGTGACCGCGCCGGACTCGGGCGTCGACCTCTACGTCGACTACACCGACAGCGCGTATTCGAGCCAGTACGAGAACTTCGATTCGGCCGTGCTGAACGCCGACCTCGACAGCGAGGCGACCACGCCCGACCCGACACCTGAACCGGCAGACGGCGTCGCGCTCGCGGTCGGCTCGGACGCCCAATCCGTCCCCCTCGGCGACACGCAGACGTTCGATATCACCGCGAGTGACGCCGAAAGCGGCGTCGGCGCGTACGAACTGACGCTCACGGTCGGCGATTCGAGCGTGGCCCGCATCACGGCCGTGCAGTTCCCCGATGAACCCGGCTTCTCGGCGGTCAACGTCAGCGACGACGGCAGTACGGTCCACGTCGAGGCCGCTGGCATCGACGCCGCCGACGACGCGAACGACTCGCAGGTTCTGGCGACCGTGACGGTCGAGGGCGTCGCGCTCGGCGGTTCGACGGCGCTCGAACTGACCCCGACGGCGACCTACGACCCCAACGGAACGGCCTACGCGGTGTCGCGCATCGACAACCGCCCGGTCGGCGTCGAACCCGGTGACCTTACTGGCAACGGCCGCGCGATGGCCGACCACGACGGCGACGGCACCTTCGAGGACGTGAACGGCGACGGCAGCGTGGACGTCGTGGACGCCCAGGCGCTGTTTGTGAACCGCAACGCCGAGCCGGTCCAGTCGAGCACCCCCGCGTTCGACCTCAACGACGATGGTCGCGTCGACGTGGGCGACGTGCAGCGGCTGTTCGCCTCGACGAATGCGTAAGCCCAACCCGAACTGGACCGGCCGGAGCGCGCTTGCGGTGTTCGCGGCGCTCGTCTGTCTGAGCGCCGTCGCGCCGCCCGCGCTCGCCGCGACCGACACGACCGTCGGCTTCGACACCGACGCGGCGACCGTCGAACCCGACTCGACGCGGACGTTCGACATCGTCGTCGACAGCGCCGACGCTGGCGTCGGTGCGTACAACCTGACGGTCGAACTCGACGACGCATCTGTCGGTCGCATCGCCGAGGTCGCCACCCCCGACGGCACCGACCCGCGACTGCGGGACGTGTCGTACGACACCGAGCGCACGGTCGCCTCGGTTCGCGTCGTCGGCCTCGACACCGACGACACCGGCTCGGTCGCCGTCGCGACCGTCACCGTCGAAACTGCGGATGCCACCGGTGACGGCGCGCTCGACGTGTCCGTGTCCGCCCTCGGCGATGAGGACGGCAACGCCTACACCGTCACCGACACGTCGGGACTGGACCTCTCCGTCTCGCAGTCGGCTGGTGGCGGGGGCACCGGCGGTGGTGGCGGTGGCGGTGACTCCGCCGCCGACACCGGTGACTCGACTGCCGATGGCGACGACACCGACGGCGATTCGGACTCAGGGCGAGACGGCGATTCCGGCACGGACGACGAGTCGGCCGACGTGACCGACCAGCCCGCGACCACCGAGCCGCCGGCGGAGTCGCCAACCCCCGCCGCGTCACCCGCGAGTCCGACGACAGCCGACGACGGTGCGACGACCGCCAGCGCGACAGACACGCAGTCCGCGACCGAGACGACCGAGCGCCGGACGACGGCAACCGGCGTCCCCGGCTTCGGCGTCGCTCCCGCGGTCGCCGCCATCACAGCGCTCCTGTTCGGGTTCGGACGCCGGGCGCGGTGCGAGAACTGAGCGAACACGGGCCCACGGGGGTCTGTGTCGAATCTTTATCCGTGTGGGCGTCTAGCAGGGAGGTATGAACGGCCCGGACACCGCGGACGAAACGAGCTTCTATTTCGACTACGAGCTACAGGTCGATGCGACCCGTGACGCCGTAGCGAAGCTCGCTCGTGAGGTCCTCCAGTACGAGTGGGCCGACTACCTCCGTGCGTCCCCGCCGGAGGGTCCCCACACGTGGCACGCCCTCGACTCGGGGAAGCCGTGGGGCCGCGTCACGCCCGCGGCGTGGGAGCGCGGCCGCGACCGCGGCTACGACCTCCACTTCGAGCACTACCCGACGCCGCGCGCCCTCCAGCGTGGACAGTTCCGCCTCGAACTCCACCTCGAAGACGGTATCCACGGCGACGCCGACTTCTCGGGCGACTCGCCGTACGCGGCGCTCCGCGAGCGACTCGTCGCGGCGCTCGACGAGGTGCGCGACGAACACGACGACCTCCCGGCCGGCGAGTTCGGCACCGGGCGGACGCTCTGGCGGGTCGACTCCCACTTCCTCGCGGGCGACACCGTCGCCTACTACGAGGCGCTCCGCGAGGCGCTGTCGGCGCACGACGCGTTCGTCGACGCCGTGGCGGCCGTCCTCGACGACGAACTCCCCGAGCGCGACCCGTTCGAGCGCGACTGACGCGCCGAGGCGAACCGCCGACTCGCCGCCCGCGTCGAATCACGTGAGGACCGACCGAGAGTGGTGACGCTCCCGAGAGGAGCGCGTCCGACGCCCCGACTGCTGTCTGTGCTCAACTACGCCCCCGTCAGAGTGGCTCCTATCGGTGTGAAGGCGACTGCAACAGAAAGTGTACAATCAACTCGACAATACCACTATATAGCTACATTTGGACGCCAATCCCCGATAACTGCGAAAGAATTATACCGTATACCGCCCGTTAGTGAAATGATGACGCAAACACTCGAGGTCGCCCCGCACGTAATCACGGAGGGGTCGACCATCCGGCATTCGACGCTGTGTACGGAACAGACGGTGGTGGAAATCGAAGACGAGACTATTCGGACGATGTACGACGACGAGGAGTTCGTCTACCCGCGCGAACAGCTCGCAGTCGACCTCTCGGTCGGTCGGTTCGAAGTCGTTTCCTGACCCCGCTTTCGGGACGGCACGGGCCACCGTCTCGGCTTCCGTCGTCGCTCACGGTTACCGCGAATCCATCCGGCCCGCCTCGGTCCCCGTTTTCCCCGCTCTCGACTGACTCGTTCGTCACCGGACGCCCGCGAGCGACCGCGCCGAAGCGCGTCTCGAAAATCTGTACAGTTCGATTGCCGATACTATTTTTACGACCCACATGAATCTCCGGCCGTGTCCTCCGCAGACCCTCCGCGCTCGCCGGGAACGCTCGCCGTGAGCGCCAAAGAGACCGGTCAATCGCTGTACGAACGGGCGTACAACACGCTGTTGACGGGCGTGGCGATTATGATCCCCATCGTCATCACGCTGTACGTCCTGCGCGTCGGCATCGACTTCGTCAGAAACGCCCTCGAACCGTTCATCGACCTGCTTCGCTGGGCGGGCGTCATCAGCCGCTTCGAGAGCGTCGAATTCATCACGCTCCTCATCGACCTCGGTATCTACTCGTTCGTCGTCGATTTCTTCACCGAACTGGTCGCGCTCCTCGTCCTCTTCGCCATCGTCGCGGTCGTGGGGACCGTCGGCCGCAACCAGTACGGCGAGAAAATCATCGGCGTGTTCGACCTCGTGGTCTCGTCGATTCCGGGCGTCGGCACGGTGTACAAGAGCTTCCGCCGCATGGGCGACGTGGTCCTCGACGAGGGGGCCGACGAGTTCCAGGACGTGAAACTCGTCCAGTGTTTCGACGACGACGTGTACGTACTGGGCTTCCAGACGGGCGGCTCCCCCGCGACCATCGAACAGTCGACCGGCCACAACGAAATGGTCTCGATGTTCCTCCCGCTCGCGCCCAACCCGGTCACCGGCGGCCTGCTCACCTACATCCCCGCCGACGACGTGTACGACATCGACATGACCGTCGAGGAGGGCGTCCGGAGCATCCTCACGAGCGGCGTCGCCACCGACGAGGACTCGGGCGCGCTCGGCGTGAACATGTCCGAACTCCGCGGGACCGAGCGGTTACAGGACATCCGCGAGTCGATGATTACGCGAGAGCGGAAGGAAAAACAGGACTGAGTCGTCTCTCGCACGACCGCTGGCGAGACTGGCCAGCGGAACAAGCTTTTTACTCGATGTCTGTCGTGTGACAGACACGTCCGCATTCCACACGCTGTGCGAGGGGCAGAACAGCGACGGTAGTAGTGCAGGGGCTGTCGAGCACGCGCTCTGTGGGCACGGACAGGTCTAACTATGGCACGGAACACAACGCGTTCTGTTGGGTGGGTAGCGCTGAGCATCTTCGTCTGTGGATTACTCGTGACTGCACCAGTTGGTGCGGTCAGCGTGGGCACGTCCACGACGGACGGGGGAACGACCCCCGCACAACTGAGTAACACGACGGTAACCGTCGACGAGTCCGGAGGGGCGGACTACCTGCGGATTCAAGCGGCGATAGACAACGTCTCTGCCGGGTCGACGGTCGAAGTCCGACCGGGGACGTATCGCGAAGCGGTGACGGTCGACAAGAGTCTCACGCTTACCGCGCCGGACGGCGCGGTGCTGAACGGGTCGACGCTCGACTCCGAGGCGAGCGCGGTAACCATCGTCGGAGACGCCGAGCCGCTGATTTCGGGCTTTACTATCACTCGCTACGGTACCACGGGCATCGACGCACAGGGGACGACCGGTGCGTGGGAGGCCACCGACCTCGAAATCGCCGAGACTGACGGCTTCATGGGGACCGGCGTCAACGCCGAAGGTTCGAGTGGGAACTGGGTCGTCTCTGACACGCTCGTCCGAGACAGCTACCGAAACGGGGTCAACGCCCGACAGTCGAACGGTTCGTGGCTGCTCGAAAACGTCACCGTGACTGACACCGTGTTCGGCAACGGCATCCGCGCCGACGAATCGACGGGTGACTGGGTGATGCGGAACGCGACCGTTTCTGACACGCGGGACGACACCACCGGTATCGCGGTGTTCGAGACCGTCGGCGACTGGACGATTACTGAAACGACGGTCGTCAACAACTCCCGCGACGGAATCGAAGCGACGAACACGGTCGGTTCGTGGCGGATTACGAACAGCACCGTCGCCGAAAACGGGCAGTTCGGCGTCAATGTCGGCGGTCCCGCGACGGCGACCACGACCGGTGCGAACTGGTCGATTATCGGGGCGACCATCGAGTCGAACGGCGATGCGGGCATCAACGCCGAGGAAGTGACCGGGCCGTGGCGGGTTCACGAGACCCGATTGGTCGATAACGGAGTCGGTGTCGACGCGACCGGAGCGGCCGAGCGCGGCGCTGTTGAGCGGAACTGGTGGGGAGCGACGGACGGCCCGTCGGGCGTGGCAAACGGTTCCGGTGACGCCGCGACCGGGAACCTCTCGGTCACGCCGTACTACACCGATTCGGCACTGACGGCGCTCTCGACTGCCTCGGCTGGCGATGGCGTCGACGTGTCTACGTCGGCGACGATGATCTCGCCGGACGAACCGGGGGCGCTTCGGACGGAACTCACCAATACCGGTGACACCGCCGTCTCGACCGCCGTCGTCTTCGACGACCTCGCGGGCGTGACCGTCCGAGAGGCGGACGCCAGCGCCGGCACCTGGGACAACGACACCGACGAGTGGGAGATTGGAGCCCTGCAAGCGGGCGCGAGCGCTTCCTTGACGCTCGACGTGAGTGCAGACACCTCCGGAACGTCGCTCCCGTCCGAGCGGAACGTCTCGGCGACGATGACCACCGGTGAGACGACCCAGTCGCTCAGCTACCCGGTCACCGTGGCGGCGGCCGATGACCTCTCAATGACCGTCGGAACCGTGACCGCGGAGACAGGTGAGACGGTCGTAATTCCCATCGAGACGGAACCGGTCCGCGGCGGCGTCTATTACGCCGGAACCGTCTCGTTCGACGCGTCGGTTGTGCACGTCGCGAACGTCTCGATGGACGACGAAGACGCGTTCGTCTGGTCGGAGGCCGACAACCAGAACGGAACCGTCGAGTTCGGCATCGAGAGCGCCGACTACCTCACAGACCCGGTTGTGAACGTGACGTTCGACGTCGTCGGAGATAGTGGGACGGCGACTGCAGTAAACGTCAGCGACCGGACGGTCTACACGACCGGCGCGGATTACGTCGGCTTCCCCGTGACCAACGGGTCGGTCAGCGTCGCGTCCGGAGAGGGTGACACGGGCGACACGGCCCCGCCCGAACTCGATAGCGAGGCTGTACAGCAAGACGACGACATCGCCGTGACCGTCTCCTCGAACGAGTCGCTCGCGTCGCTCACGGGAGTGCTCTCCGACAGCGATAGCGTGTACCGCGAGCAGATCACGCTGAGTGCGTTCGACGAATCGGTCCTGAACGGGACGTACGTGTACGAGACCGTGTACGGCGGGGCCGGCGACGGCGAGTACGAGTTCACCGCGACCGCGACCGACACCGCCGGTAACGAGGTGACGGAGACGGAGACGTTCCTCATCGGCACCCAGTCGAGTAACGACTCGACGATACGGCTCTCCGTCGAAACGCCGACCGAGGCCGTCGGCGTAAACGACACCGCGCCCGTCGAACTCGTCGCCGGCGACGTCGACTCCTTCGTCGGCGCGTACGAGGCGACCGTGTCGGTCCCCGCCGAGTCGGGCGTCCGTTTCACGTCGGCGAACGTTACCGGCTCGCCCGCGTTCTCGGACGCGGAGTACAGCGAGAACAACACGACAGTCCGACTGAGCGCCGTGGGGATGGAGACTGCAGACGGACCGTCGCCGGACCTCGCCGAACTTACGGTGGCTGTGGACCGGGTCAGCGGAGAGCGCGAGGAACAGATACCGGTCACGGTCTCGAACGCGAACGTCTCCGACGAGAACGGAACTGAACTGTCCGTTGAGTCCACGGAGAACGGCACGCTGGACGTCGTGACGCTGTCGGCAATCGGGCCGAGCGAACTGCCCCCGACGGACCCGGACGGTGACGGCCACTACGAGGACGTCAACGGCGACGGGAACGTGACCGTCTCGGACGTACAAGCACTCTTCACCAGCCGAGACGACGCGAGCGTCCGCGAACAGGCCTCGCTGTTCGACTTCAACGACAACGGACGGTTCAACATCGTCGACATCCAGCGCCTGTTCTACACCGAACTGGTCTGACTTCGCTCGCTGGCTGACCGCTTGTTTTCGGTCCGACTGTTCTCATCAACGCCTCGGGCCCCTCGAAGCCGTATCTCGCCCTCGAATCTGTCAATGTATCTAATCTTTATATGTCTGCTCCACGAAGTGTGGTATGATCACGCATGGGGCCGCCACCGCGAGTTCTCGTCTACGGACCACCGCCAGAGCGGGCCTGGCACCCGCAGAGCGACGTCGAAATCCGATACGTGACCGAGACTGAAGCGCTTCGCCGGCTCGCGTCGTCGAAAGATCCGACGGTCGTCGTCTGTCTTCACGCACCGCCGTCTTACCGAGGTGGGGTCGCCGCGCGCGTCACTCGTCGCGTCGACGGTTCCCAGCCGGTCGTCGTCACCGGTTGGGAGACCGCCCGCTCACCCAGCCTCGAACCGGTCGATTCGGACCTCGTGAAAACCGTCGGTCTCCCGGACGACGAACCGCTCCCGGAGGCGCTGTTCGACGTCGTCGACAAAGTCGGTGCGCGTCTGGCGGCCCACGCGTGACGTGACCTCGCTCGGCCCTGCGACGACCGCCACCTGTCAGAAGTGGCAACCCTCCGACTGACCGTAACAATTAGCATGCTCGATTCTTCTTGTCATATCGTGAACGTCGGAGTAATCACGTGCCTGCACGGCGATTCACGGCAGTACGACGCGTGAGGGGCTGCTGCCGACCGCCGTCCGACGCGGCTTCGCGCAATCCACGTCGTGCGTGGCTCGTGATGGTTCGACGGACAACCCGACACTAACTATGAGCTCTTCGAACACGCCCGGTTCAATGCGAGTCGTCTGGACAGCGTCCAACCGTTTGGGGGATGCGAGATGAAACTGAAAGCGCGGCACGGTTTCCTGCTGCTTCTGGCGCTCGCGCTCGCCGTCGCGCCCGGGGTGAGCGCCGCGGCCGGGTCGACGGCCGTCGCGCTCGAACCGACGAACCAGACGGTCGAGAACGGCGAGACGGCGACGTTCGACGTGGTCGTGACGAACGCCTCCGGCGGCGTCGGCGCGGCGAACATCTCGTTCTCGGTCGCCAACGAGACGGCGACCATCACGCAGGTCGCGTTCAGTCACGAGACGGCCGAGGTCACCACGACGTACGCGAGTGACAACAGCTCTGCGACGCTCACCGGCTACGGACTCGACACGAACCAGACCGGCTCGGTGGTCGTCGCCACCGTCACGGTCGAAGGGAACGCGACGAGTACGGCCGAAACCATGGTCACGCCGCACGTCAATGCGCTCGGTGACGAGGACGGCAACGACTACACGGTGAGCGAGGAGCAGTCCGCACAGCTTGAGGTGACGACTTCCTCGTCGGGCGGTGGCGGCTCCGACGGCGGGGACGACAGCGACGGTGATGGTGGCTCCGGTGACGGCGGCGACGGTGACACAGAATCGGCGACCGTCACCAACCTCTCGGTCGGCACGACCGATGTCGAGACCGGCGAGAACGTCGAAGTCACGGCGACCGTCCTGAACGACGGCGACGTGACGACGAACGCGACGGTCAACCTCACGGTCGACGGGGCGGTCCGAACGACGAAGACCGTCTCCGACCTCGACCCCGGCAACGAATCGACCGTCGTGTTCCTCCTGGCGTTCCAGCAGGCGGGGACGTACAACCTCTCCGTCGGCGGCGAGTGGGCGACGGTCACGGTCGCCGAGCCGGACACGACCACCTCCGACCCGGTGACGACCTCAACGCCGACGGAGACGGAGAGCCAAGCGCCCGGCTTCGGCGTGCTGACGGCGCTCCTCTCGCTGGTCGCGCTCGTCGGTGCGGCGCGTCTGCGGGCCGAGTAACTCGCTTTCGACTCGCTCCAGCCGAGTGAGTGGTCGGGAGTCGAGGCATCGACGTGTAACTGTTTTTGAGTTCGCCAGTACGCTCCCGAGTCTCCGACTTCCCGGGGGCGTGCAGTCCGGTCAGACGGGGGTCGGCGGAACCACACACACTTAATGTGAGTGCTCGTGAGTCTCGCGTTAGAGAACGCTAATGGGCTACCGTCGAGCACTTTCGTTCAGCTGGGAGACGCGCGACACACTCGCGGTGCTCGTTATCGCCCTCACCGTCTCGTTTCTCGTTGGCGCCGCGGTTCTCGGCGTCTCGCTCGGCCAGCAGACGACGACTATCTCCGACGAGTTCGGGACGAGCTACCACGTCGAGCGCGCGGCCTCTCCGTCGAGCGTCGCGGGCGCGAGCGACTCCGAAGTCCAACTCGTCTTCGTTCGCGCGACCATCGATGGGACGCCCGCGACGATTGTGGGTATCCCGCCGGATGCGCCGGAACTCACCGTCCGGGGACAGACAATCGACTTCCCACGGCCGGCCACCGGAACGCTCGCCGTCGTCGGCGGACCGCCTTCTGGCGAGACCGTCACGCTCGAAGCGGATGGGACGGCGACGACGGCCACGGTCGCAGGCCGTTCGGGTCATCAGGTCCTCCGAGATAGCTGGTACATCACCCGCACCGAGACGGTTTCGGAGTTCGAGGCGACCGAGGTAGTCACCATCGAACGGGCGGACGGCGAACCGGCGACGCCGCTGTTGTCGGCGCTCCAGTTCTTCGTCCGCGGCACCGACCAACTAGTCCGCCTGCTCCAACTCGCGACGCTCGCGAGCGGGATTCTCGTCGGCGTGACGACGTACAGCGTCATCCGACTCACGGTCAAAGAGCGGCGGCCGGATATCGCCGTGCTCCGCTCGACGGGCGCGACGCCGCGGCAAATCGTCGGCGTGTATACGCTCCGCGCCATCACGCTCGCGGCCATTGGGCTGGCGCTCGGCTACAGTATCGGCGTCATACTCGTCCGTGCGGTCCTGAACGCGGCCGTGTACGCCGGCCTCCCGACCTCGCTCGCGCTCGCGCTCACGCCGACGGTCGTCCAACTGCTCGGACTGGCGGCCGCCGTGCTTCTCGTCGCCGGCGTCGTCGCCGGCCTGACCGCGTCGTACCCCGAAGCGACGAAACCGCTGGACCGGCTGTCGTCGCCGGGACAGCCGACCGCCGAAGGCTCCCGGTCGCCGCTCAAACGACTGTTCGAGACGCGGCTGCTCGGGTGGGAGGCGACCGTGCCTACCGTCGCAACGCTGAGCGTGTTCATGGGCGTGGTGCTGTTGCTGTCGGCCGTCATCGGCGCGGTCGGCCCGCTGTCGGGCGTCGGCCAGCAGACGATTACAGAGCCGGACGCACCGCATCCCATCGCCAGTAACGTCCCGGAGTCGTACGCGTCCGCGCTCCGCAGTCAGGGCGTCGCGGTCAGCCCGGAGATTCTCCTCTTCGAAGTGTACCGCAGTACGCCGTTCGTCGCCCGGGGGGTGAACTACTCCGCGTACGAGTCGTTGGCGCACACGACGCTGACGGCGGGACGGGAACCGACCGGCGACGACGAGGCGCTCATCGGGGCGAGCCTCGCCGAGGCGACCGACCTCGCAGTCGGCGACACGCTCGTTCTCGGCGGCAGCACGACCCCCGGAATCACGCGAATCGAAATCGTGGGACGGTTCGCCGGAACCGGTGTCCAAGACGACCAACTGTTGGTGTCGCTCGACACGGCGCGTCATCTCACGACGACGGGGGATAACGGGGTTCAGTTCATCAGAACCAGCGGCCTCGCCGACGGCGGGACAAACACGTCCACAATCGTGGTCACCGACGCGACGGTCACCCGTCGTGATGGGAACTTCGGCGTCGCCGTCGAGGCCACGAACCTCGGGCTGAGCGACGCCTCGCGGCCCGTCTCGGTCACGCTCGGCGACGCGACGGCGGAGGCCGCGCTCTCGGTGCCCAGTCGCCGGTCGACGACGACGTTCGTCGCGTTCGAGACGCCGCCGGAAGGCACCGTCTCCCTCTCGGTGGCCGACGTGACGAAGTCGGTGACGGTCGACGAGCGAGGCCGCGTCGTCGAGCCACTTCGCGTGACCATCCCCACGTCGATACCCGTCGGGAGCGCGCCGCGAGTCAGCGTCTCGCGGGGCGGCGAGCCGGTCGCGAACGCGACGGTCTTGGTCGACGGCCGGAGTCAGACCCAAACGATGGACGCGAGCGGGGCGACCCGCGTCCGGTTCAACGAGACCGGGACGTCCGTCGTGTCGGTTCGCGCCGGCTCCCAACAGCGTAACACCACCGTGACCGTCTCCGACGACGCGACTCGGCGACCGGTCCAGACGCTCTCGCTCTCGCCGCAGGCCCCGACGCTGTTCACGTCGCCGACGGTGACGGCGCGACTCAGTAACCCGTGGGCACAGCGGCTGAACGCGACGGTGACCATTCGCGGCCCGGGGACGAACGTCGAGCGGGCCGTCTCGCTCGCACCGGGCGGAAGCGGTCGCGTCTCGGCGACCCTCCCACAGCGACCGGCCGGAGCGTACACCGTCTCGTCGCAGGTCGGCGCGGGCGAGGAGACGACGCTCACCTACCGCGTCCGAGGCGACGAGCGGTTGGCGACGGCGCTCGCGGGGAGCGGTCGCTACACGAGCGGCGGCGGCATCGCACAGGCGATTCAGCTCGTCTTCGGGAACCTCGAAGTGCTCCTCGCCGCGGTCGTCGCGCTCGTGAGCCTCATGACGGTCGGGAGCACGACCGCGGCGTTCACGCGGAGCACCTACGGCGTTCGGAAGACCATCGGCGTGTACCGCGTGACCGGGGCGCGCCGGACCGACGTCCTCCGGCTCGTCCTCTTCGACACGCTGAAAGTCGGCCTCGTCGCGTCGGTCGTCGCGTTCGCCATCGCCACCGCGGCGGTGACGGCGCTCCTGTCGCTCGGCGAACTCCGCGTGTTCGGCGTCGCGCTCACGCCGGTGTTCTCGCCCGGCGTCGTCGCCGGGATGGTTCTCGCGGGCCTCGGACTCGCGGTCACGAGCGCCTGTCTCGCGACGGGCTATCTGTTGCTGCAGGACCCCGCCGCACTCTTAGTGGATAGACATATACCGACGCCCGAGGGAGAGGAACGTATCACCAATGAGTAACGGACGCCGCCGCGGATTCGTGATTCTCATCGCGGGTGTCGCCCTCGCGTTCGCCCTCCGCGCCCTCCCCCTTTATTGGAGCGGCTATCCCTCTACGCTCGACGGATTCGACTACGCGTGGTTAGCGAAGACGGCCACGGAGACGGGGTCGCTCCCCCTCACGCAGCGAGCAGATAACCTCGTGTTCAGCACCTATCTGAGCGTCGTGTCGCTCGTCACCGACGCCGTTCCCCTCCGATCGATTCAGCCGCTTGCGACGGCCGTTGGCGGGATTATCTGTTTCGTCGGCGGCGTCGTCGCTCGCCGCGTGCTCCGCGACAGCGGGTCGCGCGACGAGACCGCCACGGCGGTCGGGGCGGTGACGGCGACGCTCCTCGCCATTCAGGGGCTGTTCCTCCGTCGGACCGCCGTTCCCGACGAGGAGATACTCGGCATCCTCCTCGTGATTACCCTCGCGTTCTGCCTGCATCTCGCGCTCCGCAGTCAGCGCCTCCGCTGGTGGCTCGTCGTCGGGCTGCTCCTCGCCGTGTTCCCGATGACGCACACGTTCTCGACGTTCATCGCCGCGCTCGTCGTGACCGCGCTCGTCGTGCGCCACGTCTCCGTGCGGCTCTCGCTCCGGTCGGTGCTCGGGCCGGGCGCACTCGCGGTCGCCTTCTGGGCGTACATGTTTTCGTACTACCGCTTCGCCGAGTCGTCGACGACGCTCAGCGTCCCGTACGTGAACCGAGTCATGGCCTATCCCGGACTCTTCCTCGCGTGGCTCATCCTCCTCGCCATCGGCATCGTGTGGGTCCAACAGACCGGCCGCCGGGTCAAGCAGGTCTCGTATCTCGCCGTCGTCGGCTCCTTCTTCGCCATCGTCGGGCTCAACGCCGTCTCGCCGATATTCCCGGGGACGACCCAGACGCCGCCGCTCATCTTGGGGCTCGTCGCGATTCTCGGCGTGTTCGCGGTCACCGCCGCCTTCGGGCTCGAACTGTTCGAGTCGTACCGCGGCGGCGCGATACCGACGGCGATGTTCCTCGCGCCGGTCACCATCATCGGGTTCGGCCTCACCGCGTCGCTCACGCCCGAGTACTACGACACGGTCATGCGCGCCCAGACCTTCCTGCACGTCCCGGCGGCGATGCTCGTCGGCGTCGTTCTCGTGCGCCTCCTGCAGGGCGTCTCGCGTTCGACCTCGGGACGAACGCTCCGTCTCGCGCTCGTCGCGCTCGTGCTCGTCTCGACGCTGGCGACCGCGCCGCTCGCGTATCTCACGATGGACACCGCGACCGTCCCGACCACGACGTACGAGTCGGAGTTCGAAGGCGTCCGGTTCGCGTCCACGCACACCGACTCGCCGTGGGTGAGCGACCACTCGCTGACGCGGGTCGGCGCGCACTACTTCAAGGCACAGGTCGGCTACAGCGCCGTCGCGAACTGGCTCTCCGGCGGGCCAAGCCCTGACTGTCTCGTCATCTCACAGCACTCGTGGACGACGACCGGTGCCCACCTCTTCCCGAACGCGCCGGGGACCGTCTCGGCCACCACGTACGCCGAGTGGACCGCGACGCGCAACGTCGTCTACGCAAACACCGGGAACGACCCCGTCTCGGTGTCCCGGCCGGTCGGGAACGCGACGTGCGCGGCCGCGACGAACCAGACGGTGTGACCGAGTAGCCGTACACTATACATAGGTGAAGCATGAAGGGAGCATATCGATGACGGGCCCCGTACTGCGCGGCGATTCGCTCACCGTCGAACGCGGTGACTCCACCATTCTCGCGGACGTCTCCATCACCGTCGAGCCCGACACCTCCCTCCTCATTCAAGGCCCGAGCGGTGCCGGGAAGACGACGCTGTTCAACGTCCTCGGACTGCTCAGCACCCCGACGAGCGGCTCGCTGTACGTCCACGGCGACGACACGAGCGCGCTTCCCGAGCGCAAACGCGCCGTCCTCCGGCGGGACGCAATCGGGTTCGTGTTTCAGGACTTCCAGCTCATCCCGGACCTGACCGCGTGGGACAACGCCGCGCTCCCACAGGACCACACCCGGAGCCGAGACGAGGCGTGGCTCGACACGCTGTTCGACGCCCTCGACATTTTAGACCTCAAAGACCAGTATCCGGCGACACTCAGCGGCGGGGAGAAACAGCGCGTCGCCATCGCCCGCGCCCTCGCCAACCGGCCGGACGTCGTCTTCGCCGACGAGCCGACGGGCCAACTCGACCCGGAAACCGCAGAGCGCGTCCTCGACCTCCTGTTCCGGGTCAAAGACCAGACGGACACCGCGCTCGTCGTCATCAGCCACGACCCCACGCTGTCCGACCAGTTCGAGGAGACGCACGTGCTGATAGACGGCTCGCTCCGCCGAAAATCGGACGAGCGCATCCCGCAATGAGCCGCCTCGGATAACATGCGCTATGCGACAGCGCTCCTCTCGAGGTGGTCGCGCCGCGAGTGGCTGAGCATCGCGGTCGTCGCCGTCACGACGGCGTTCCTCCTCGGAGCCGCGCTCCTGTTGCTCACGGCGGCCACCTACACCGGAACGCTCAGTTCCGACCTGTCGAGTTCGGCGACGGTGTCGTACGAGCAGTCGTACGACGACGCCGTCGCGACCGCGTCCGCTGACGAGGTCGTAATCGCGGTCACGACCGTCTCGCTCCCGGACAGCGAGACACGCCGCGTCGTCGGGATACCGCCGGACGCGCCGCGGACGATTTCCGGCGCGTCGGTCGCGTGGCGAGCGGCGACGCTCCCGAGACCACCGTCTGACGGCGTCTCCGGGCCAGTATCGACGGTACAGCAGGTCGAGTTCGTCGGCCCTGACAACGCGGTTTCGACGACCGTCTCGCCGCACCGCGTCGAGGAGACGCTGTTTCCCGACTCGTGGTACGTCGCGGACACCGACACCGTCCAGCAGTTGGGTGCGAGCGGTGCGTTAGTGTTCGATACCGGGAGTTCGGGCGCTCCGTCGGCACCGACGAGCGTCCCGCTCATCGCGGCGCTTCCGTTTCTGGCGGGCGGCATCACGCAGGTCGTCCGGACCCTCTCGGTCGCCGCGTTCGCCGGCGGACTCCTGATTCTCGTCGTCGTGTACAACGTGACGAAGATGTCGATTCGGGACCGGACCCGCCTCATCGGCGTCGCCCGTGCGACCGGGGCGTCGCCGTGGCGCATCCTCGCGATTCTCCTCGGCCGCGTGCTGTCGCTCACGTTCGTCGGCGTCGCGTTGGGCTACGCGCTCGGCGTGGTCGTGACCAACGGCGTCGTCAACGCCGCGACGTACGCTGGCCTCCCGGTATCGCTTCAGACGACGGTGACCCCCGACATCGCGCGTTCGCTCCTCGGCATCTCGGCGTTCCTCCTCGTGATGGGCCTCCTCGCCGGGGTGCTCGCGGCGCTTCCGGTCGTCCGCGGCGACCCGAGATTCGACCAAACGCACCGGGCCACCGGCCGATGGCCACAGCCGATTCGCCGCTTCCAAGCGGTCGCCTCGCCGACGCTCGTCGATTGGCGGGCGTTTACCCCCACGGCGGCGACGCTCGCCGTCTTCATGCTCATCATCCTCTTGACGGGGTCTATCGGCGGCGCGCTCGCCCCCCTCGCGACCACGTCGAGCGGGACGGTCGTCGAGAGCGGTGCCGCACACCCCCTCAACAGCCGCATCGACGAGAGCTACGCGACGGTCCTCCGCTCGTACGGTATCACGGCCAGCCCGGAGGTCATCTACGCGCAGACGCGAGGCCGGACGCCGTATCTCGTTCGCGGGGCGAACTACACGGCGTTCAGCTCGGTCACCGACGCGTCGTTGGTCGCCGGAACCGCCCCACAGCGCGCCGACCAGGCGGTTATCGGGACCGACCTCGCGCGGACGCTCGGGCTCGAAGTCGGCGAGACGGTGACGCTCGGCGGGAGCGTCACGCCCGGGGTCAGACGCGTCACGATAGTCGGGGCGTTCACCGGGAGCGGCGTGACGAACGACCAACTCGTCGTCCCGCTCGAAACGACACAGCCGCTGGCGACGGGTCCCGGAACGGTGCACCTGATTCGGACGAAAAACGCCTCGTCGAGGCTCGCATCCCTGCAGAACCGGTCGTCGGGACTGCTCGTGACGAGTCTCTCGGGCCCGTCCGAGGTCCAGACGAACGCGACGTATCGCTTCGGCGCGACGGTCCGGAACCTCGGGTCTTCGACCGCGACTGAAACGGTCACGGTCAGCGTGGGGAACCGGACGCTCGAACGAGACGTGACGCTCGGGAGCGACGAATCGACCCGGCTGTCGTTCGAGACGAGGTTCGAGACCGCGGGGACGTACGAACTCGCCACCGACGGCGTCACCCGCTCGGTGACGGTGTACCGGCCGAACACGCTCCAGTTGCCGTCCGAGTACCCGACCCGCGCGCCGCCGGGGTCCACGCTCGTCGTGCCGGCGACGACGCCAAACGAGTCCGTGGTCTCCGGCGTGACCGTCACGCTCGACGGCCGGCGTGCGACGACCAACGACCGCGGCGGCGTCCCGATACGCGTCCCTGACGAACCGGGCACGTACACGCTCCGGCTCTCGAAAGACGGCTACGTCGCGGAAGAACACACCCTCACCGTGGAACGCGGCGCGCCACAGCGTCTCGGCGGACGGCTGACGGTCTCGCCGTCCACCGGGTCGCGGCTCACAAACCCGACGGTGACGGCGCGCGTCGCTAACCCGTGGGGTCGGTTCCTCGTCCGCAACCTCACGCTCGTCTCGCCGGGCGGCACGCAGACGCGGACCGTCGAACTGACCGCCGGAAACGTCTCGGAAATCGAACTGTCGGCGTCCGAGGTCGGACTCGGTGACGACCCGCCGCCGGGCACGTACGACCTCCGACTGGTCGTCAACGGGACGGTCATCTCGACGGCGACCTACCGCGTCACGGGCGACGAGCGCGTCGCGGCGACGCTCAGCAGTCGCGGCGAGTACACCGAGGGGACCGGTATCGGCCGGGCCATCGAGAACGTCTTCGGGAACGTGCAGTTGCTGTTCGTCGTGCTCGTGTCGCTCGCCGGGTTGAGCACCATCGGCGGCACGACGGCGACGTTCGCGCAGGCGGTACACGCCAACCGTCGCGTCATCGGCATCTACCGCGCGACCGGCGCGAGCAGGCGGCGGGTTCTCGCCCTCCTCGCGGCCGACGCCGTCCGCCTCGCGATTCCCGCGGCAGTTCTCTCGTTCGGCCTCGCGGCGGCGCTCCTGTGGGCGCTCGCGCGGGTCGACGTGCTCGTGGTCTTCGGGATTCGACTCGCCGTTCCGTTCACCCCGTTGCTGGTCGGCGTCTCCGCCCTCGGCGCGGTCTGTCTCGCGGTCTGTAGCGCCGTCATCGCGGCGACGCCGTTCGTTCGATTCGACGTCGGGCGGTTGCTCCACCGCTGACTGTTCGACTCGCCATGAAAATGCACTTACCCCAGACGGGTGTAGGGAGCGCATATGCACTCGTCCCGTGCCCTCCTCTTGGCGCTCGTGTTGGTGTGTTCGACGGTCGCCCCGTTGACGGCCGCACAGAGCGCTGACTACGATGTCGACATCGACGACGACCTCGATATCCCCGACCGGACGATTTCGACCCAGTGGGGTGACCAGACCATCGAAGCCATCGGCAGCGCGTCGGAAGACGGCTCCCTCTCCGTGTCGACCGACGGGCCGTCCGGTGACTCGTACTCCATCCGTCTCGTCGACAGTCAACAGCGGCTCCGCGACAACTACTACGTCGACGGCGGCGGCTCCGCCTCGGAGACGTTCTCGCTCAACCGCTACGACCCCGGTACGTACGCGATTGCGATTACGAACGGGACCGAGACGGTCTACGCGGTCGAACCGTTCGTCATCAACGGCTTCGACGTCGAACAGACCGCGGCGGACCGCGTCGAAGCGGACGACGAACTCCTCGTGGAAGTGAACCTCTCGAAGGTCAGTCGCGACGTTGAGTCACCGCCGGCCGGCGTCGAGGTCGTTCTCGGGAACGAATCGACGTCTGTCCGCACGACTGCGACCCAACAGACCGGGCTGAACTACACGGCGACGGTCGACGTCGCGTCGCTCTCGACGGGCGACTATCGCCTCTATTCGGCCGCACAGACCGACGACGAAGTGTTCGGTGAACCCGAACTCGTCGCGGTGAGCGGAACCCAGTCGGTGAGCGTCGTCGAGGAAGGCTCGCTCCAAGACTCGGACTCGACGGACGGCCCCGACGACACGACGACCACGGAGACGACCGAGACCACCACGACGACCGCAACCAACGAGTCGACCACATCCAACTCGACCGGAGGGTCCTCCGGTGGAAGCTCGGCGGAGACGACTGACTCGCCGACGCCCACGACCGATGCGGATGACGAGAACGACGCGGACGATTCGGACGACGCGGACGACGCCGATCAGTTGTCTTCGACGGCGGAGTCCACCGATTCGACCGGCACGGAGACCTCGACGCAGACCGCAGACACCTCGACGACGATGCAACCGACGACCCAAACCACGACTGAAACCGCCGCTCCCCTCTGGGGACCGGTCGGAATTGCGCTGGTCTGTATCGTCGGCCTCGTCGGTGTCAGTCTCCTCCGCCGGCGCTCGTAATCGGACGACCGATTGCTCTCCTCGCGCGGTTTTCTTTACCTCCCTCTACGTACCATTCGACAATGGCTCCCTCCGCTATGCGTCGCCGCTTCATCGCTGCTGTCCCCTTCGTTACTCTCGGAGCAGGCTGTCTGGGTTCTCTCCCGCTTCGTGATGAACCAGCGTCGCCACGTGTCGGCCTCGGGAAGATCAGCGTGCTCAACGTCCGGGAGGCCCGGACTACTGCCGACATCACCGTTCTTAGAGACGGCCGCTCTGTGTACGAACAAGCGCACACGCTCAACAGCGCTGATATGGTTGAAGTCATTGAACCGTGGATGGGGCAACATGTCACCTACGAGATTACGGTGACTGCTCGGAATCCCCGAGTCGAGGTCACCTTCTCAACATCGGACGTGGAACAATTAGTCGATGACTGGGGCGAAAACGAGTGCTTTCAGGTACAGTTCGATATCGCTCGTGGGGAGATTCGAACGTTGTTCGGTGCGATGAATTCCTGTCAGCCGTCATCCTCTCGTTCGGTGGAGTCGGGTGACAGACCGGCTCCGCGCAGGTAACCGGGGAAGTACTTGTTCGGTAAACTCGCGCCCGCTATTCACCACGGACGCAACAAACTAGCAGTACCTACGGATTTCAACAGCGCCGTGCGTGACTCTCCGATTCGGAAGCGAGTCGTCCGCACAGGTCGAACCAAAAAAGAACCGAGAACGGTGACGCGAACTTATTCGCGTCGCACCGCGATGAGCGCGATTGCGACGAGCGCAATCAGCGCGGCGGTGACGCCGAAGCCGGGAATGACCGAGTCAGTCGTCGTCGGCTCTCCGGTCGTCGTCTCGTCGTCGAAGCCGGGCGTTCCGTCGTCGGACGTGGTAGTGTCGTCACCACCGTCGTCGGAGGTGGTGGTGTCGTCACCACCGTCGTCCGCCGTCGTCGTCACGGCCTGCGTCGACGTCACGGCGAAGTACGAGAAGCCGGGCGTATCGACTTCCAGCACGACCCGTCCGTCGCCCTCGCTCACGACGCGCGTGTCGAGGGTCTCCCACTCACCGCTTTCGTCGTTGTAGCGTTCGACCGCGAGGTCTTGCGCCGTAATTCCGAGTTCGTCGAGTCGGTCTTGTCTCACGCTCAGCGTGATGGTCGACGGCGAATCGCGGAGGGAGTTCGGGACGTCGATTTGGACGTACCCGATTGCCGCGTTCGACGGTCGACCGACGGTTCCGGGGAGGCTCGTCCGTTCGCGGACGATGACCTCGCCGGTACCCTGGCTCCCGAACGCCAGGTCGACGTTCGTCACGGTGGAGCCACCGGGGAGCGATGCGCTGACTTCCGAACCGTAGAAGAGCCGGACGCTCTCGTAGGTTCCGCTGTCAGGGGCACCGCCGCCGCCACCACCGCCGCCGCCACCGCCGCCACCGCCACCGCCACCAGACGGTGCTTCGGTGGTCGTCGGCGTGGACGGCGTCGGCGTCGGCGTACTGCCGTCGATGTTGTTCACGTCAACGGTCGTCGTGTCGCCGCTGTGCGACAGGAGGTTCCCTCTCGTGTCCGTAATCGATTCGACGGTGACGTCGATGGACGCGGCGGTGTCGCTCCCAACGGACTGCGCACTCACCGTCAGGTCCGCCAGCGAGATATTTCCGGTCGAACCGGAGGTCTCACCCGTGTACCCGACGACGGTGAGCTTTCCGTTGCCGTGGTCGGTCGTCTCCACGTTGAACCGGGAGTTCCCGGCAACCGAGACGTCGACCACGCTGTCGTCGTAGCTGATGTTCAGTTCGTACGACCCGATACCGTCCGCGTCTTCGACGTTGTACGCGGTGAGCGTCGCCGTCGAGTCTGCAGAGCGCTCGTCGATCGAGCCGACGGCGTCGACCGAGACGGTCTTCGCAGTCGCGGCACCGGCCGCGCCGACGGCGACCGTGCTGACGAGCATGGCGGTGCACATCGCTACCGCGAGTAGCTGTTTCGTGTTCATGAGTTATGCACCCCCGATGGTGTAGTCGGTATCACGGTTGTTCTCGCTGTACTGCTGGACGAGCATCGCGTCGACCGCGTTGACCTGCCCGTCGCCGTTGACGTCGCCGTAGGCGGCGTCAGAGCCGCTCGAGGCGGCCTGTGCGATTTCGGACGCGTCGTCCGCGTCGACGTCGCCGTCGAGGTCGACGTTACCGAGTTCGTAGCCTTCGAACTCCACGGAGACCTGCGTTCCGACGCCGGTCTGGTTGAGTTGGACCCGCGTCTCGCCGTCGATGGTCGTCTGCTCGACGAGGTTCGCGTCGGTCGTCGCGAAGCCGTTTCCGCGGAGCGGTTTGTCGCTCGGCGGTGCGATGTCGTACACGACCGTACCGTCACTCTTCGAGATGGTCACGGACACCGTCGTGTTGACGGGCGTCTTCGCGTCCCCGTCGGACTCCGACGTCGAGTCGCCGACGAGCGTCGGTTCCTCACCGACGTAGGCGACCGGCTGGATGCTGTCGTCGCCGTCGACGAAGGTGACAGACGCCGTCTCAGAGATGCCGACACCGACGGTGAACTCGGGGGCGTCCGTCAGGCTCGAGCCGACGGTGTGGTCGCCTTCGAGCACGGTCTCGCTGACCGAGTCGGCTTGGCTCTGACCGTCGAGGACGACGGACGCGCCAGTCACGGCGTTTCCGTCGTTGTCCACGACGCTCGCGTTGACCGTCCCGACGCCGCTCACGTCGAGTTGTTCGCTCGTGCGAACGTTGTTCGGCTCGTTGTACAGCGGGCGCACGTCAGCGGTCAGCGACGTGGTCCCCGCCGACGAGACGGTCACGTTGAAGTGGTAGGTCCGGGATTCGCCGGCCGGCACCACTTCGCCCGTGATGAGCAGGGCGTCGCCGGTCGAAATCGTGCTCTGCTGGACGGTCGCGTCTCGTAGGTCAGATGTGTCGTTCACGTACACCGCGTCTTCGGCCCCGTTCGGGAGTCCGACCGGACTGCTAATCGGAACCTCCACGAGCGGGTTGAGGAGCGCGGTGTCATTGTTGTTCGTAACCGTTACTGCAATCGTCTGGTTGCCGTCCGTGCTGAGGTCGTCCGGCGCGTCGATGGCGACGCTGAACGGGTCCGCAGCGGACACAACACCCGGACCGACACCGAACGATATCGATGCCACGACCAGGAGGGCAGCCAGTGTCATTGAGAGTTTTCGTGTCATCGTTCTCCTCAGTTGGCGTCCTCGTACTCTTGTTCGTTGACGAGCTGTTCGGATTCGGCACCGACAACGACTCGAGTCGAGTTCTCGGCGGTCAGCGTGATACTGCCGGTCTGACGAAGCGTTTCGAGTTCGTCAGTCGTGAAGGACACCACGGCCGTCGGCGTGTTGCCGTCGACGGTGACGTTCTTCGAGACGGTCGAGTTGATTTCGACCGTCACCGTCTGCGAACCGGCGTTACGCTGGTCCGCCGTGGTGAGGGCGTCGATTGCGACGCCGGTCGCACGCGTGTTCCCGAAGGAGCCGCCCTGCTGGTAGATTCCAACGAGGTAGCCGACACCATCGGAGACGGTATCGTTGTTCGCTGCCGTGTAGCCCTCCGCGGCGTTCAACGCGATAATCGCGTTGCCCGTCGCACGGGCCTTCTCACCGGTGTTGCTCCAGTACGGCGAGTTCGTGTAACCGGTCCACGAGCCGTCGTCGTGCTGGTTGGCCACGAGCCATTGGGTACCACTGTCGAGCGCCATCGACACGCTGCCCGAACTCAGTTCGCTGTTGACCTGCGTCCGGAGGGTGTCGCTGTCGTTGACCGCGGCGAGCGCCTGCACCGCGTACGCGGTCGCCTGCGCTTCTCTCGAACCGGCTTCCCAGCTACCGTCGCTGTTCTGCCGTTCGATGAGGTGGACCGCGGCGTCGACGCTGAACTCGTCGGCGGCCGTCTGTGCGGTCGCGTTGAGGTCGTCGCCAGCGCGGTCGATTGCGACCGTCGTGTAGGCGGTCGCGGAGGTTCTGTCGCGGAGGAAGTACCCGTTCGGACGGACACTTCCGTCGTTGCGCTGCTTGTCTGCCAGCCAGAGCACCGCACCGCTCTGGTTGATCCGCTTGAGACTGGCGTTCACGTCCGTGCGGTTGCTCTGCACCGCGTCGTCGGAGACGGCGCTCGCGCCCTGCAGGGCGTAGATGGTGTAGAACAGGTCACCGCGCGGGTTGTTGCCGTACATGCTCCACGCGCCGTTGTCGTGCTGGGAGATGTTGAAGTACGTACCGGGCGTGGGCTCGTCGGCGAGCTTACTGATACCCGCGCTGATCGTGCTGTTCGCACGGTCGCGGTCGTAGTTGCTCGGGATGTCGCCGTCGCGGTAGTACTGGTCGGTCCGGAGCGCGGACATCATCTGGGTCGTCGTCTGTTCGACACACCAGTAGGGGTAGGAGAACAGGTATTCGAGACCCTGAAGCGTCCGTCCGTCCGTCCCGGCCTGCACGGTCACGTTGAGCGTGTGTTCGTAGGTCGTCGCGTCCGAGATGTTGAGCGCGAGCGACTGCGTCTCGCCCGCGGACTCGAGCGTCGTCGCGTTCGTCGTCGTGTAGCGAACCTTCGGCACCGTGACGTTGGTCGTCGCGGACGCCGTGTCGCTCTCGCCGAACGCTTCGACGGTGACGTCTATCTGCGCGTCGTCGATGTCGGCGGTCGTGTTGCCGCGAACCTTCCACGCGGCCGACCCGCCGTTGCCTGTCGCACGAACCTGTTTCTCAGCGGTCTGCCCGTCGACGAGTTCGAGCCCCGAGGGGAGCGAAACCGTCGCGTTGACGTTCGACGGGTAGTTCGTGTTGAACTCGGCGAGGACGGTGACAGTCGAGTTGTTCACGACCGTCGAGGGCACCGAGACGTCGTCGTCTTCGATGCTCAGCGTGTACGGCTTCACCGTGACGTCCTTCGTCGACTCGTTGTTGTCGAACGGGACGCCGTCGGAGACGCTCGCACGCACGACCTTGTCGCCACCCGTCGCGAAGTTGTGGGTGACGCGGGTCGTGTTGGGCTGTTGGACACCGAGGTTTCCGATGGTGATGTTCTCGGTCGTGCCGTCGTCGTAATCGACGGTCACGTTGAACTCACCGGTCGGCGCGGTACCGTTGTTCTTCGTGAACACGACGAGCGTCGCGCTCTGGCTCTGGAGCACCGTGCTCTGTCCCTGGATACGGACCGTCGGGTCGGCGTAGACCACGCGCGTGGTGTTGACCGCCTGGTTGTTCGTCTCGTCCGTCTCGGGAATCTCGTTCGCCGGGTCGACCGTCGCGGTCACCCGCGCGTTACCCTGTGCGAGGGTTCCGAGGAGTTCCTCGCTGGCGAACTCGGTCAGGTCGTAGCTGAGCGTCGTCTCGTTGTTCGGCGCGTCGGTGCTGTCGGAGAGGTTGCCGGTGTACTTCGTGTACGTCTCCGTCTCGCCGTTTGCGGCCTCGACCGTCAGGTTGACCGTCGCGTTCGAGACGTTGACGAGACCGTCGTTCGAGACGGTCACGGAGGCGTTCACGCCGTCGTTGAACCGCTGTCGCCGTTCGACGTCGAGTTCGGGCGAGAGGTCAGCACCCTCCGCGAGGCGGAAGGTGAGGTTCGCACCGCTCGTGTCGACCGTGAGGTTCTGCCAGTACGTCCGGTTGACGAACCGGTCGTTCTCCGGCGGCGTGACACGGACTTCCATGTCGCCGCGGACCTCGATGCCGGTCTTGTCGCCTTCACCGGCCGGGAAGAGCCCGTCGGCGTTGGACTTGTACGCGACACCCGAACGCGTGCCGTCGTTGTTGTGCTGGACCGCAATCGTCGCGTTCTCCACCGGGTCACCGTTCTGGTCGACGACGGTGACGTTCAGCAGCCCCGCGTCGGGGAGCGTCGTGTTTCCGACGTTCAGAACCCGCTCGGTTCCCTGCGTCGTGTAGAGCGAGAAGATGTCGGGCGACCCGTCGCGCGGGTGGTCGCCGCTCCAGCCGCTCGCTCCGTCCTGCACGTACGCAATCGTCTGCGTGGTTCCGTTAACGACCGGAACGAGGAACCGACCGTTCTCGTCGGTGAACGTCTGGCCGACGAACCACGGCTCGTCGCCGGGGTTCGTGCGGCTCGTGTAGACGAGGTCGTCCACGGCGGCGCTCCCGTCGGGCAGTTTGACGTAGCCCTTCGCGAGCGGACCGCCGGTGACGCGCGCGTCAACTTCGTTGTTCGTCTCGCTCGCCTCGGCGATTTCGTCAGCCGGGTCGGCGACGACGCGAACGGAGTAGTTCCGCGCGTCAACGCGTGCGAGCGTGGTGTTGATAGCGACCGACTCGCCCGCGGCGAGGTCGACCGACCGACTGGTGAGTTCTTCCCAGGACCCACCGTTGTCGGCTTTCGCTTCGACGATGACGTCGACGCCCGTCGCCTCGACGTTACCGCGGTTTTCGACCGTCGCGTTGACCGGCACGACGCCTTTCGTGACGTTCGTTTCGACCGAGAGCGTCGGCGTGATGTCCGGTGCCTTCACGGTCACCGTCTCGGGTGAGAGGTCACCGATACGGACCGTGTGCTCACCGAGTTCGAGGCCGGTGACGGTAAAGGAGACCGTCTTCGATTCGCCCCCGTCGAGCGTCACCGACTTGGTCTGGGTGATTTCGTCGTCAACCGAGAGCGTCGCGGTGAACGTGTCCGACACGTCGCCGGTGTTCGTCACCGTCGCGCTCGCGTTGACATCGTCTTCGAGTCCGATTTCGGTCGCGTTGACCTGCAGGTTCGAGTACTCGAGGTTCGCCGGCTTGTCGACAGTCACGGTCTGGGCGGGAAGCCCGTCGATCGCGATCTGGTACGTGCCGGGACCGAGATCCTTCTCGAAGGTGACCGTCGTGGATTCGTCGGGCGCGAGCGTGCCGTTCATCCACTCGACGGTCTGACCGTCGATGACGAGCGACGCGTTGTACTCGCCAGCGCCGGTTCCGTTGTTGCTGACATCGGCACTCACGACCGTCGTCTCACCCGGTGAAACCTGACTCGGAGCCGTGAAGTTCGAGTAGACGATGTCCGGGACGCCGCTGACCTCGATGGCCGTCGGCGTCGCGTCGTTGACCGTCACGTCGTACGTGCCCGGTGCGTCGAAGCTCAGTTCGAACTGCTCGACGACGGTCTCGCCTTCGCCGACGAACACCGTCTTCGACTCGACGGTCTGACCGTCACGCTTGAGGTCGACCGTGAAGTTCCCACCGAAGTAGTCGGTGTTCTCGATGGTCGCGTTGACCGTCACCGTCTCGTCCGTCGTCACCGACGTCGACGAGACGTTGTAGTCGGTGAGTTCGATGTTCGGCGTGATGACGTACAGGTCGACGCTCGACGAGATGTACGCGGTTCCGTCGGACGGCGCTTTCGTGGCCGTCGCGGTTCCGGACTCGACGGGCGTGAACGTCACTTGACCGTTCGAATCGGTCGTGAACGTCTTGCCGTTGTACGTCACGTTCGCACCAGCGACGCGGTCGCCGGTGTCTGCCCGGGTGACGTTGAGCGTGACGCTCTCTCCCTGCTGGATTTCGACCGCGCTCGGCTCGATGTTGAGCTGGACGCCGTCGACGAGCTCGACGGTCGCCTTGTTGCTCAGCGTGGCCGTCCCGTTCTGTGCGGTCGCGAAGTGAACCACCGAGTAGTTACCCGGGGTGAAGTTCTCCGTCGTGCGAAGCGTGACCGTTTCCTTCGGCCCGCCGACGGTCCCGTTGATACTCGTGTAGATGACCGTGTCGTCGGTCTGCGTCACGCTGTCTTCACCGGCGAGCCGCGAGAGCAGCGAGACGATGTTCGTGTTCCCGTTGTAGCGACTCGCGGGAAGCGTGCTCCCGGCGAAGTTCGTTCCGGGCTTCACGTCGGTCGCCCCTTCGATCCGGTCGATGGACGACTGAATCTCCTCGACTTCGCTCCCGTTGAGCTGAATCGTCTGCTGTTGGTCGCCGAGGACGGACTCGTTCAGCAGAATCGTCGTGTGCGAAACGTCGTCCGTGCCCAGGTTCGACGCGTCCACGTCGACGTTCACGTCGTTACCGACCGCGGCGACCTCCGGCGGCGTCACGGTCGACCGACCGTCCTGCACGAGGAAGTGGTCGAATCCGACGACCGTCACGTTCCCTTCGGCGGTGAGGTTACCGGGCGACGAGCCCTGCACCAGTCCCGGGTCGGTGCTGTTCTCGACGAGGACCGTCGCGAAGATGTACTGCCCGGACTCGTTGGGCGTGAATCTGAAGTTCTGCGTTCCGCTCTGCCCGGTGAACTCGTCGACGATTTCGGCGTTCGTGTCCTTGCTCGTGGTGAGCAGTTTGCCGATATCGCTGATGCCACCCGGTTGCTTCGCGCCCTCCTTCAGGCGGACAGCGACCAGTTGGACTTTCTCCCCGTCGACCACGCTACTCTGCCCGGCTTTGCCCGGATTGAAGGTCGCGGTGATCTCCGTCTTGTTGAAGACGTAGATTCGGTTTTTGTCCAAACTGGTCTCCAGGTCGCTCGTCCCGACGAAAATGTTCGTGTTCCGTATCTCGTGGCTGATGTACGGAACGTCGTCGAGTGTGACAAACTCGCTCGACGCCGCCGGGTTATTCGGCCGGAGTGTTAGCAGCGAATACTGCCACACGGAGACGTTCTCTCCGGCGTCTATTTTCAACTCGTCACTCACCGCAGGTGTTGTCGCTCCATCTATCGGAGCGGAACCCCCTCCGCTGAGTGAGGCCGATGCGTCTGCTGAGGTGAGGGTGCTCGCGCTAACGGGCCCTACCACCATGGATAGAACCACAACCCCCGTCAGAACTAAACTCAAGAGTTTAGTCCTGTTGCTGGTCGTAGGCCTCATGGTATGTTCATCTGATAGGAGCGATAAAATACTTCTGTATCACCCATGGATTTATTCAGATTCATAGTCCTGAATAATACCGTCCAGCTGTATTGACACTCATTCAAACCGACAACATTTCGGCCGTTTCGTAGCCGTGGTCACATTAAAGAAGGCGGCTAGTCATGTGAGTAGCATATGCGAAGACGCCGGTTCCTTACTGCGTTCTCTGCGATGGTCGTCGGAACTGCCGGCTGTACACAGGAGTCCGAAACCGAGGTATCAACCCAAACACAAACGACGCTCCCGACGAGAACGCCCTCACCGTACGTCGAGCAGGCGGACGAGTTTCGGTCGTTCCTCCAACAAGAAGAGATTTCCATCGTCGAACTCCTCCCGCAACCGCCGGCGAACGCGGTGGAACTCACGTACGTCTCGAACGAAGACCAGTACGAGGAAGTCGGCGGGGAAATCGGCACGATTGCCGGCGGCTTCTTCAATCGGGTCGCAAACGGCTGGGAGGCCGAGCGCCTGAACGCGGTGGTCATGGACAGCCCCGAGTCCCGCTTCGGGACGTGGTACGCGAAGTCGTCGTGGTTCGAGGAGTACCGAGACGGCGAGATCTCTTCGAACGAACTCTCGCTCAAAGTGTTGAACACGCTCTCGCGCGCGGAAGACGCGTGAGACCGACCGCTTTTAGTGAATCCTTGTCGCACCCATAGCCGATGACCTCCGACACGGACTGGCTATCGCTCGTCCCGCGCTCGGTTCGCGCCGCCCCTGCGGACCTACTCGCGGTCGTGGTGGTTGCCGTCCTCACCTGCGGTGCAGTCACCCTCCCCGGCGTCCGCGACACCCCGCTTCGGGTCGTCCTCGGCCTCCCGTTCGTGCTTTTCGTCCCCGGCTACGCAGTTATCGCCGCGCTGTTCCCGGAGTCGGGGCCCTCGGTCGCCGCGAGCGGCGACGCCGACGCGGCCGACCGGACGGGAATCGACGGTATCGAGCGGGTCGCGCTCTCGTTCGGGACGAGCATCGCCCTCGTCTCGGCGCTCGGACTGCTCCTCAACTTCACGCCGTGGGGGCTTCGACTCGTTCCGATTGTCGTCGCTATCGGCCTACTCACGGTCGCGGCCGCGGTCGTCGGGTCGCGTCGGCGGGCCGCCCTCCCCGAGAGCGAACGTTTCGGCGTCGCGGTCCGGTCCAGTCTCCCAAATGACCCGAACCCCTTTTCGTCCGGGTCGCGGACTGACGCGGCTTTCGCCGTCGTGTTGGTGCTCTGCCTCGCGGTCGCCGTCGGAGTGGGCGGATACATGGTCGCCGCTCCCGGGTCCGGGGAGTCCTTCTCCGAGATATACGTGCTGACGGGGAACCAATCCGGGGACCTCGCCGCGGAAGACTACCCGACGGAACTCACTGCGGGGGAGCCCACGTCGCTCACCGTCGCCGTCGGCAACCACGAGGGGGCGGCCACCGACTACGTCGTCGTCTCGCAACTCCAGCGCGTCCGGGTCGCCAATAACACGACGACGGTCCTCGAACGCGAGGCACTCACCCGGTACCGACCGTCGGTCGAGGCCAACGCGACGTGGCGGACTGAACACGCGGTCACGCCGACGATGACCGGCGACCGACTCCGACTCACTTACCTCCTGTACGAGGGGTCGGCACCCGCGGAGCCGACGGCTGCAAACGCCTATCAGTCGGTCCATCTCTGGGTGAACGTGACGGCTCCGGACTCCGCCTCCTCCTGACCGACGCCGCTATTACGCCCGGATTTCCGCGAACAGCGCCTGTACGTCCACGACGTTGACGCGACCGTTTCCGGAGAAGTCGAACGCCTCCGGCGTGCCTTCGACCGCCTCGGCGTTGCGGTTGGCGAACAGCGCCTGCGCGTCCGCGAGTGTCACGTTTCCGTCTCCGTTGACGTCCTCGTAGCGTCCGTCGCCGTCGGGGTCGGTCGGCGGCGCTGTTTCGCTCGTCACGGTACGCGGGAGCGCGGCCGTTTCGTTGACCGCGCTCCACGTGTCGAGCATCCCCGCGCCGACGGCTGGTTCCGTCTGTGGGAGCGGTTGCGCCGTTGACCGGAGAACCCGCGTCACGTCGGCGCGGGTCGCGTTCGGGTTCGCGTCGAGGAGGAGCGCGACCGTGCCGCTCACGTGCGGGGCAGCCATCGACGTCCCGTCGAGCGTGACGTACGGTTCGGCCTCGTCGCGCTGTGACGTCGAGTACGCCGACGTGACGTTTTCTCCCGGAGCGATGAGGGCGATGCCGGGCCGCCGGTCGTCTCCGAACCCGACCGGGCCGTGACTCGAAAACGAGGTCACGCCGGACGTCGTCTGTCGCGCCGCACCGACCGTAATCGCGCCCTCCGACGCGCCGGGACTCGCCACCGAGCGGTTTCCGAGCAACCCGGCGTTGCCGGCCGAGATGACCGCGACCGTGTCCGTCGTCGTCACGAGCGAGTCGACGTACCGGGAGAACTGGTCGCTCCCGTTCGACGGGTAGTACGCCGTCGCCCGGTACCGATACGACACCGACTCGGGGTGGTCGCTCTCGACGGCGAGCGACCAGTTCCCGGGGGTTTCGATTGCCGTCTCGTTCCGAGGGGTGAACCTCTGGTACGCGATTGCTTCCGGCACGCGGCCGTCCTCGAACCACCAGCCCGCATCGACGCCCCTGAGCGGGGTTTCGCCCGCGGGGTCTCGAAGCGTCACCGAGAGGTTCCGCATGACTTCGGCCCGTCGCTCGTCGCTTTGAATCCGCTCGCCGCCGACCTGCGTCGGTTCGACGAGCACGTAGACGTACGCCGGTTTGAACCCGTCGTACCGCGCGCTGGCTTGGTACACGCCGGACCCGTTCGCGTAGAGTTCGATGTCGCTCGCTCCGGTCCCGTTCGGCCGGACCGCCCGCTCGCCGCGGTATTCGAGCGGGAACGGACTGGCACCGAGGCTCGCGGAGACCACGTCCGCGCGGTTCTCGGCGCTCCACTCCATCGCCGCCATCACGTCCGACATACTGCCCTGTCCGTCCTCGTCGAGGGCGCGCGCGCCGAACAGCCGTGCTTCGGGTGCGACGCCGACCGATTTGTTCGCGTCTGCCCGCCCGGCGACCGTCCCCGCGACGTGCGTGCCGTGACCCCACGGGTCGAACGGCTGGGAGGTGTCGCCCACGAAGTCCTTCCACCGGACGACCTGCCCGCGGAGCGCCGGGTGGCTGTCGTCGATGCCGCTGTCGATGACGCTGACGTTCACGCCCGCGCCGGTGATTCCACGGTCCTGTACGTCGTCGGCACCAATCGATTCGAGGTTCCACGATTCCGTTCCGCTCGCCGCGACCCGCGCGCTGTCCGGTCGGACCGTCTCGCCGTACGCGGACAGCGAGTCCAGATACGCGGCGACGCTCGGCGACACCGACCCCGTCGCGTAAATCGGCCGGTCGTAGTGAATCGCGGAGACGTTCGGCATCCCACCGAGCGTTCGCACGACCGCGGGCGTCGCCTCGACGGCGAGCGCGTTCCGCGTCCAGAACGGCGTCACGTCTGTGACGTTGCCGCTTTCCCGTCGCGCGTCGAGGAATTCGCGCACGTCGGACTGCGTTCGGTTGGTCGTCTCTCTGAGTCGGGCGCGCGTCGTCTCAGACTCGCCGGGCGCGTCGGCCGACTCGCGCGAGGGGTCGTCGAAGACGAGGATGACCGGGACCAGTTCGTCCGACGCCGCGCGCGACAGTTGATACGCCGCCGCGCCCGAGAGAACGCCGTCCCCGGTCGTCTCGTCGTCGGGCGCAGTCGTGTTGTTGGTCGTCTCGTCGTCGGGCGCAGTCGTGTTGTTAGTCGTCGCGAGGTCGGCGGCGGCCGCTGTGGCCGCGCCCCGCTCGGACCCGCCTAACTCGGCATCGGGCGGGCGCGCCGCTTCGGAGACCGGTGCGAGCGTCGCGCTCAGAAGCAGACAGAACACGATGCCGACGACGGCGGCCCGCGTCCCTCGTTGCGTTCGAATCATCTCTTCGGGAGTCGTCTGGGCGAGGGCACGGCTGTGACGGCGAGCATCTTATTCGAGAGGTACTGTCAATCGCGGCTACTGGCCTAAAACATCCATCGGTCGTGCCGACGGGGAGACCGTTTGGTAAAACACACATATTGGCGTTATACTCATGCGGACGAATGACGGTCTGCGGTCCGCCGTCCGCCGGTCCCGGAACAGAAAAGTAGTCCGACTCGTAACACGTCGGGTACCGAACCCAAATGTCGACTAGACTGGCTCTCGTCGTCCCGCTCGGTCTTCTCGTGCTCGTCAGCCTCGGCCTCGGCGTCGCCCCCGCCGGGGGAGTGACAGCGCAGGACAACGTATCGGTCGTCGTGACGCCGGCGTCCCAAGACGCCGAAGTCGGGTCCACGACGACCTACGACCTCGTCGTCCGCGGCCTCGACGGCGGCGGTGTCGGCGCGGCCGACGTGACGGTCAGCGTCGACGAGTCGGTCGCTACCGTCGCTAACGCGTCGTTCGTGCCCGACCCCGGGCTGAACGAGGTCACGTACAGCGACGGGCGCTCGCAAGTTCGCCTCTACGGGGCGCTCATCGACACGTCGCAGTCGGGGTCCGTCACTATCGCGACCGTCACGGTCGAGAGCAGCGCGAACGGGACGACCCCAATCGGGGTGGACGTGACTGACGTCGGGAGCGAAGCCGGTGTCAGCTATCGAATCACGGCCGTCGAAAACGGGAGTCTCGTCGTTGGTGCGGGGAGTTCGAACACGACGACTGCGGTAGAACGCACGACTAGTGAGGGTTCGTCGTCGCAGGACGGCGGCGACGGTTCCGATTCCGACTCCGAATCGACCGCCGGCGAGTTGACGGTCTCGGCGATGGGCGGCGCTGATGCGGACGCGAACGACACGAGTTCGCCCGTCGCGTCGTCGTCATCGACGGCGAGCGCCACGACGGACGGACGGGACGAACCCGCAGAGTCCACCACCGAACCCGCCACGTCAGCGATACCGACGGAGACGGCCGCCCCCGGCCCGTCGATACTTCTCACTACGGTCTCTCTCCTCGTCGCCGGTCTGTACTTCTCGGTGCGAACCCGCTCCGATTGAAGGGTGAGTGCGGAGTCGCCTCTCGACTCTCGTCACCGACCGCACCGACGCCCACACCGCTCGCGTCGGGTCGGTTCCCGCAAGCGATAGTTTAGTTATCCCGCACCGTCCATCACCGTGCATGGCAACGGCACGACGCGAGCGATTCATCCGCGCCCAGCTCGCCTGGATGCTCGGCGCGACCCTCGTCTTGGTCCTCCTCGACTCGCTTTCGTACGAGTTGGTCTTCGTCGTGTCCCTCATCGGCTTCCTCGTCGTCGTCGAACTCACCGCGCCCATCGCGGTGACGCCCGCGTGGCGGCGACGGCTCCTGTGGCTCATCGGCGGCGGCCTCGTCGCCTTCGGCTACATCGTGGTCAGACGCATCCTCGACATCCTCCCGCCGGGGGTGTTCTGAGTGCGCCTCGGCTCCCGCGAGGTCGGCTATCCGCACCTGTTGGCCGCGGCGCTCCTCGTCACGATGCTCCTCGGCGTCGGCGTCGGCGCGAGCACCTCCTCGTCCACCTACGGCGCGTTCAACGCCGCGTGGGACGGCGGCTCGGGTATTCGCGGGGTCGCATCGGACGCGGGTGCCGAGACCGAAGTCGTCTACAACACCACCGAGTACGACGAGGTCGACCCGGCGGGCACCGTCGCGTTCGTCGTCTCGCCCGAGCGGGGCTACACCGACGCCGAGGCCGCCCGCATCGAGTCGTTCGCCCGCGCCGGCGGGACCGTCGTCGTCGCCGACGACTTCAGGCCGCACGCCAACGACCTGCTCGTCCGACTGGGCGCGTCCGCGCGACTCGACCAGACGCCGCTCCGCGACGACCGCCACCAGTACAGGTCGGGCGCGCTCCCCGTGGCGACGCGCGTCGCCGCGGACCCCCTGACCCGCGACGTGAGCCAACTCACGCTGAACCACCCGGCGACGGTGACGCCCAACGGGAGCACCGTCCTCGTCCGCTCGTCGAACTTCTCGTATCTCGACGCCGACGGTGATGGCGAACTGGACGACACCGAGACGCTCCGGTCGTACCCCGTCGTGACCACGGAGCGTCTCGGCGCGGGCGACGTGGTGGTCGTGAGCGACCCGAGCGTGTTCATCAACGCGATGCTCGAACGGCCGGACAACCGGGCGTTCGCGACGGCGCTCGCGGCCAACCGGACGACCGTCGTGTTGGACTTCTCGCACGCCGAGGAGCGTCCGCCGCTCCAGGTCGCGCTTCGGGCGCTCCGCGACTCGGGCGGGCTCCAACTCCTGTTCGGCGGCTTCGTCGTCGGCGCGATTGCGCTCGTCGCCCGCCGCGACCGGGTCTCGTAGCGCGACTGTCCGCGCGTCCGCTCCCGCCACCGCACTCTCTTCGCCGGCACGCCGAGACCGCAGTTATATGTGGTCGCCGTCCCGAGTGGTTCCATATGAGTGCTCCCGAAGAGGTCTACGAGGCCATCCTGGACGAGACGTCGCAACTCCTCGTCGGGAACGAAGACGCGATAGAGGCGCTCACCATCGCGTTGCTGACCAACGGGCACGTCCTCCTCGAAGGGGTTCCGGGCGTGGCTAAGACGACGATTGCCAACCTGTTCGCCCACGCCGCGAACCTCGACTACCAGCGGATTCAGATGACGCCCGACGTGTTGCCGGCCGACATCACGGGCACCCACATCTACCGCGAGAACCTCGGCGAGTTCGACCTCCAGCGGGGGCCGATTTTCTCGAACGTCGTCCTCGCCGACGAGATAAACCGGGCGACGCCGAAGACACAGTCCGCGCTCCTCGAAGCGATGGAGGAGGGACAGGTGACCATCGAGGGCGAGACGCTCAAACTCCCCTACCCGTTCATGGTCATCGCCACGCAGAACCCCATCGAGTACGAGGGGACGTTCAACCTCCCGGAGGCCCAGCGCGACCGCTTCCAGTTCAAGGTCGTCGTCGACCTCCCGGAGCGGGCCGACGAGCGGGAGATTCTCGAACGGTTCGACCGCTCGCCGTCGCTCAAGCCCTCGGACATCTCGAACGTCATCGACGACGCCGACATCGGGAAGGCACGGCAGGTCGTCACGGACGTACACGTCGACAACAAAGTGTTCGACTACATCCTCGACCTCGTCGGCGCGACGCGGACGCACGCCGCGGTCGATTTCGGCGCGTCGCCCCGCGCCTCGCTCGCCTTCCTTCGGGCCGGCAAGGCCGCCGCGGCGATTCGCGGCCGCGACTACGTGATTCCCGACGACGTGAAGCGACTCGCGCCCATCATCATGTCCCACCGTCTCGTCCTCGGCACCGAGGCGGACATCAGCGGGCGCGACCCGCGAGAAATCGTCGAGGAGGTCGTCGACACCGTTCCGACGCCCGAAGTCGACCTCAACGAGTCGACGACGCCGTCCGTCGCGGGCGACGACGACTGAGGGCGGTCGGCTATCGCTCGTCGGATTCTGTTTCTGTTTCTGCTTCTTCGGCCTCGACCGCACCTGCGTCGGCCTCGTGCTCGACCGCTGACGCCGCGCCCGCGGACGACTCGACTTCCTCGCCGTCTTCGACGTCCCACCGGCAGGTGACGGCGAAGTCCATCTCCTCGCCGGCGGCGACCTCGGTGACGACCGGGGCGTCGAGGCCGCGGGCGACGACCACGGCGACGAACGACGCCACGGGCGTGTCGAACGTCTCGGCCGAGGCGAACCGGCAGTCTTCGACGCGGACCGTCAGGCGACCGTCCGCGGCGTCCGTCTCGGCGGTCGCGGTCTCGGCGAGTTCGAACAGTTCCACGAGGGCGTCGGTCGCCTGCCGGGCCAGCGTCTCGGGGTCGTCGCCGAGCGGGCCGTCGAGGCTCCGTTCGAACTCGTCGAACAGGCCGCCGCCGCTGGGGTCGAACGCGACGCCGCGGGCCAGGTCGTCGTCGGTGACGACGAAGGTGTCGCGGAGCGCCTCGGCGTCGGGGAGTGCGTAGCCGCGGTGCTCCGGGACGAACAGGCGAACGTCGCCGCGGTCGGCGTCGGGGACGTAAACCGCGACGTCCTGCAGGCCGAGTTCGTCGACGACGGCGGCGTGGTTGCTCGCGTGCGCGCCGAACACCGACGAGCCGACGCCGACGGGGATGAACCGCTCGGGGCTGAGATACCGCGTCACCGCCGCGGCGAACAGCCCGATAGCGCCGAGGACGACGAGCGTCTCCCTGACGGGCGGAAACAGCGCGCCCCCGAGCAGACCGGCGACGCCGAGCGCGGCCAGCGCGACGGCGGTCTGTCGGTAGCGACCCCGCCGGAGCGCCTCGTAGCGCTGTCTGAGGCGGGCGTTCTCGCGTCGGAGGTCGGCGAGTTCGGCGCGGTCGGCGTCCGTCTCGTCGGTTCCGGCTCGCCCGAGGTCGCCGTCGCCGCCGTTGGGGGCCGACACGGTCGCGTGGGCCTCCCCGTTGGCTAACTCCAACTCCCGGTCGCGACCGTCGTCCGCGCTCATCGGTTCGCCTCCGGCGCGTCAACGAAGCCGAGCGCGACGCGCTCGTAGCGGTGGAGTCCGTAGGCGACGAGCGCCGCGAGGACGGCGGCGACCAGCGCGGCCTGCCACGCCCACCGGAGCGTCGTCCAGAGCGCCCACGCGACCCCGAGGGCGACGGCGTATCCCGCCGCCAGTCGGACGAGCAGAGCGCGGTCCGGCGGCCACCCGCACGCCGCCCCCGCGAGAAGCGGGAACGCGGCGAGTTGCGCGCTCCCGAGCGCGACGAGGCCCGCGTCCGCGAAGAACGAGACGGCGGTCAGTTGCGCGACGACGAACGCGAAAGGGCCGTCGGACGCCGCCGCCGCGGCGAGGACGAGGACGCCGGCGGCGACGCCCCACAGCCCGTTCGTCAGGCTCACCGCGAGGGTGAAACAGAGGACGCCCGCCGCGTCCATCGGGGTGAGTTCGTTCGCGTCCAACACGGTTCGAATCGTCCGTTCGCTCTGGTTCACAGGTGTCTCCATCGGTGTTCACTCCGCTGTGGTGGCCCGCGTCGTCGCCAGTTCCATCGCGCTCTTGGGGGCGACCTCGTAGGCGGTGACGTTCGGCAGTCGTTCGAGGCGCGCTCGGAACTCCTCGAAGGCGACGAACCCGGCCGCGTCGCCCGCAGCCCCCGCGTCGGCGGCGTCGGCCGCGTCGTCGAAGAACGTCGTCGGCGTGAGGAAGACGCTCGTCTGACTGCTCCGCTTCGACGCGACGACGACCGCCTCGTAGGTCTCGACCTTCGCCGAGTCGTCGGTGACGAGCACGAGGTGGTCCTCTCTGTCCGACCGCGAGCACGCGGACTTCACCGCGTCGAAAAGCGGCCGGTCGCTGACCCGCGAGACGTAGCTCTCGCCGTCGCGGAGATACGGGCGGAGCGTCGTCGCGAACGCCGAGTCGTCGTCGCCGAGGAGGCGACTCCGCTTGCGGGCGTCTTCCGGGGCGACCGGGCGGGACGCGTCGACCGGGCGGCGCGGGCTGGCGGTCGGCTCTATCGAGAGCAGTCGCCGCCGAATCGTCTGGTAGGCGTTCGACGACGAGGAGGGGCCGAACTCCCACTCCATCGCGGCGTCGCCGACGAACTGCGCCGAGACGGGGTCGCCGTGAGACTCCGCGGCGTCGACGAGGCCGAGCGCGACCTCGCGCGCGTACGACAGCATCGTCCGCCCGGTCGGGCCGCGGTTCATGTGCGACCCGCAGTCGACCACGAGCGACAGCAGGTAGTCCGACTCGGATTCGAACTCGCGGATGTACGGGTGGTTCATCCGCGCGGTGGTCTTCCAGTCGATCTGCGACAGCGTGTCGCCGGGGAGGTACTGCCGCGTCTCGTGGGGGACAAGTCCCGGTCCGGTCTGGTCGCTGGAGTGGTCGCCGAACGTCGTGCCGACCAGTTCGCCGCCGCGACCGACGTGGATGCCGTCGGGTGCCGGCGGTTCGACCAGACAGCGGGCGTCGACGTCGAGCGTCACCGTCTCGGTGAAAAAGCCCGCGCGTCCCTCGATATCGGCGGCGACCTCGTCGAACGCGATTCGCCCGGCGACGGGGAACTCGATACTGCACGTGACCGACCCGGTGGTCTCGCCGGGGTCGAACGCGACCGTCCGGCGCGCCCGCTCCGGCGCGTTCACGCTCGGCGGCGCGACGAGTTCGACCTCGACGGGCGCGTCGACGGCCTCGGACAGCGACGCCGTCAGCGTCACCGCGGCGCGGTCGCCGACGAACACCGACGTGGGCTCGATAGAGACGGACGCCGAGAGGTCGCGGTCGACCGCGCGCATCGTCCCGACGGCGTCGACCTGCGCGACGACGAGCCACGCGGCGAGGCCGCAGGCGGCCAAAAGCGGCGTCGGCTCGTCGAGGACGACCGCGTAGACGGTGAGGAAGCAGGCGACGCCTGCGAGCGCGGCCCATCGGCGGGTCGGAAGCATCGTGGATTCGATTCGTGCCGCCCAAGTTGAATGTTTGTGTTGGCGCGCGCGACGCTCGGCCGCGCGGTCCCCGTCGAACCGCGGCACACTCGGCACGTCAATCGGGCGTTAAACCCGCCGTTAACTCGGTGCAGTCTACGGGTTGCGCGGCGTCCGGCCCCGCGGAGAGTCGGCCGAATGCCAAAACCCATTAGGTCCCCCCGTCTGGCTACGAGTAGTGCGTGGTGAATCGGGCCGCCGGGTGCGGTTGCTCTGGACGATGTTGGTCGTCGCCTGTCTCGTCGCGACAGCACCAGTAGCGGCGGTCTCTGCGGGGGCGGTCGGCGACGCGCCCGCCCCGAACGCGGACGGTTCGGCGTCGCTCGGGTCGGCCGACCGAGCGTCGGTGCTCGGGCCCGCCGCGGGTCCGCGACAGCAGACCGCGAACGCGACGAACAACAGCACCGGCGTCATCCACGAGAACCCCGACGAGGTCGACGACGAGAACGAACTCGACCGCCTGCTTTCGTACCTCTCGGGCGAGCTCAACGGGGACATCGGCGCGAGCACCCTGCGACTCAGCCAGGGCGAGTACGCGGCCGCGAAGGCGGCGCTCGGCGACGACTACGACGACTCCCTCGGCAAGTACGTCGACGTCGAAGGCGAGACCGGCGGCGACGGCGCGAGCGAGGAGTACCAGTCAGTCGGCGAGACGCAGCGGGAGTACGTCGACACCGTCAGCGAGTTCCGCGAGACGCGCCGCGAGTACGAGGCGGCGAGGCGGGCCGGCAACGACGAACGCGCCCGCGAACTCGCCCGCGAACTGACGCGACTCGCCGAGGACGGCGAGACGCAGTCAGACCGGCTGTTGGAAGCGTTCGACGTCATCTCGAACCGGACCGACGGCGACCTGACGGAGAGTAGCGCCCAAATCGCGGACGTACAGGCGAACGTCTCCGAACAGCGCGACGAAATCGTCTCCCGCGAGTTCGTCGCCACCAACCTCACCGTCGCCGACTACGACCGGAACATCTCCTTTACCGACCCGCTCGTCCTCTCGGGGTCGCTCGTCGCCGACAACGGCACGCCGGTCGAGACGGCGACCGCTCGCTTCGCGGTCGGCGGGCAGACGGTCCAGACCGCGGTCGCCCCCGACGGCTCGTTCGAACTGACCTACCGGCCGGCGCGGATTCCGACGAGTACCTCGTCGCTCACGGTCCGGTACCTCCCGGACGACGCGTCGATGTATCAGGCGACGGAGCGGGTCGTCCCCGTCGCCGTCTCGCAGGTGAACGCGACCGCGAGCCTGTCGGAGCCGCCTGCCCCGGCCTACGGCTACGCCGACGCCGTCTCGGTTCGCGCGACGGTCAGCGTGAACGGGACGCCGGTGTCGAACTACCCGGTCGCCGCGAGCTTCGCCGGGTCGTCGGCGACCGCGTCGGCGACGAACGCGAGCGGCGCGTCGGCCGTCTCGGCGACCGTTCCGGCGAGCGCGACGGGGGCGGCGTCGATTCGCGTCGCGCCCGACGGCGACGGCAGGGCGGTCACGTTCGCCCCGACGACGGTGTCGGTCCCGCTCGAAACCGAGGAGACGGCGCTCGACGTACGCGCCCGCGAGACGACCGCCCAAACGGTCGTCGTCGAAGGTCGTCTCGAAACCGACGAGGGCGAGGCCGTGCGCGGGCAGTCGGTCGCCGTCAGCGTCGGCGGGCGCGAGGTCGCGTCGGCGACGACCGGCGAGTCGGGCGCGTACCGGACGACTATCGACCTTCCGAGCGGCGTGGCCGCCGAGAACGCGACCGTCTCGGCCGCGTTCGACGGCGAGGGGACGAACCTCGAATCGTCCGACGCGACGGCGAGCATCCAGCTCTCGAACGGTGCCACCGGGGCCGGGGCCGGAAACGGCGCGGCCGGTGGGCTCCCGGTCGACCCGCTCGACCTCGCGTGGGTCGTCGCTGGGACCGCAGTTGTCGGCCTTGCCGCCGCCGTGCTCCTCCGGCGGAACGGCGCTGGCGAGTCCGCGGCGACGCCGACAGCCGACGAGTCCGCCGCCTCGGGCTCCGACGACTCGACCGCGCCGGAACCGTCGGCGACCGGAGCGTCGGCGCTGGATTCGGCGGCCGACGCGCTCGATGCGGGCCGGCCGAACGACGCGGTGGTCGTCGCCTACGCGGGCGTCCGCCGGGCGCTTTCGGCCGCCGCAGACGTCGACGACGCCGCGACCCACTGGGAGTTCTGCGACCGGTGTATCGACGCCGGCGTCGCGCCCGCCGACGCGCTCGAATCGCTCACCGCGGGCTACGAGCGGGCGGCCTACAGCGGCCTCTCGGTGAGCGACGCGGACGCGGCCGAACTGGTCGAGACGGCCCGCTCGCTCACCGACCCGGCAGACTCCGACGCGCTGGAATCGCCCGAGTCGGGTGACGGCGCGGACGCGTCGGAGCCGGTCGGCCCGGTCGAGTAGCGCGGCCGCGGGCCCCGACGGCTGACAAATGATTTTTGTGCTCGTGTTTCCCACTTCGGGTAGATGTCGCAGCGCCAAGACTGGCGGTTGTTCCTCCCCGAGCCGCTCCGCACGCTCCCGGCCGACCTCGCGGTCGTCGTCGCGGGAGTCGTGCTCACGCTCGTCGCGACGCTCACGCCCGGGCTGGAGGGGACGCCGCTCCGAGTCGTCGTCGGCCTGCCGTTCGTGCTTTTCATCCCCGGCTACGCCCTCATCGCGGCGCTGTTTCCCGAGCGCGGTCCGCCGATAGACGCCCCCGAGGACCACGACCGGATGGGCGGTATCGACGGTATCGAGCGGGTCGCGCTCTCGTTCGGGACGAGCATCGCGGTCGTCCCCCTGCTCGGACTCGTTCTCAACTTCACGCCGTGGGGGATTCGACTCGTGCCCATCCTCGTCGCCGTGAGCGGCTTCACGCTCGTCGCCACGGCGTTCGCGGCGGCCCGCCGGTCGGCGCTCCCCGAAGAAGAGCGACTGGAAGTCCCCTACCAACGCTGGTTCGCCGCCGCGCGCGACGAACTGTTCAACCCGGCGTCGGGGACCGACGCGATGCTGAACGTCGTCCTCGTGGTGAGCGTGGTCCTCGCGACCGCCAGCGTCGGCTACGCGGTGGCGGTGCCGAAAGACGGCGAGTCGTTCACCGAACTGTACCTCCTGACCGAGGACGGAAACGACGAACTCACCGCCGACAACTACCCCGAGGAACTCGTCCGCGGCGAGCCCGCGTCGCTCGTCCTCGGCGTCGGCAACCAGGAACACCGGACGGTGAACTACACCGTCGTCACCGTGCTCCAGCGCGTCGAGGTGTCGAACAACTCGACGACCGTGTTGGAGTCGGAGCGACTCCGGACGTTCACGCCCCGGCTCGAACACAACGAGACGTGGCACGAACCGCACGAGGTCCGGCCGACGATGACGGGCGAGCGTCTGCGACTGACGTATCTCCTCTACGAGGGCGCGCCGCCGGCCTCGCCGACGGTCGACAACGCGTACCGTGAGGTCCACCTCTGGGTGACAGTTCGTGAAGAATGACGGCGGAACCCGACCGCCGTCTGGCAACGGGGAGTCCACCAATTTACTGATATCTCTCAGTCACCCTCCGAAATCTGTAAGAACATCGGCGTAGGTCGTGTAACTCGTTTGTGTTCTAGTTTTATCACCTCTGATAATCTACAAGTAACGTTTAGGGTACTGCACGCTAAGGTGGGGGTAGCGAGGTCACAATGCGAGACTCTGGAAGTACGGTTTCCCGCCGCGGCGGCCGAGGTCCGAAGATAGAACGCATCGCGGACCGGTACGGTCTCGACGGCCTCGGTGACGACCTCGTCGACGCGTGGCTCGGCGATGGTCGAGAACGACGGAGCCTCCGCGAACTCGAAGGCGACGTGAACGAGCGACTCATTCGGGCCGCGCTGGACGAAGCCGGCGCGCACGTCCTCGACGGGGAGGCGGAGAACTTCTACCGCCTCCTGACCAGCGACGACGTGACTGCGGGGAGTCGCACCGACGCGCGGAACACGCTTCGCGAACGCGGCGTCGACGTCGAGCAGTTAGAGGCGGACATCATCTCCTACCAGTCGGTGTATAACTACCTCAAGCGACACCGAAACGTCGAGCGCGAAGACGCGAGCGACGACGGAGAGAGCGCCACCGAGTCGGGACTGGCGACGATTCGAAAGCTCCGGTCCCGGCTTCGGACGGTGACTATCGATGTTATCGACCGTTTAGTAAAGGCCGAAGCGGTCTTCATCGGCACGTATGAGGTCGAAGTCGATATCCGCGTCACCTGCACAGACTGCGACACGCGAATGACCCCGACGACACTCCTCTCCTCCGGGCACTGCGACTGCGAACAGGGCGGGGACGAGTAGCGATTCGGGCACACCAACAATCCACATCTGACACATGAACGATTCAGAGGCACTTCAGACGGCGACGGTACACATACGAAACATCGGCGGCATCGACGAGCGGACCGTCAGGCTCGAACCCGGCGTGACCGTTCTCACCGGCCGTAACGCGACGAACCGAACCTCCTTCCTGCGGGCGCTCATGGGCGCGTGCGGAAGCGACGCGGTCAGTCTCAAAGGCGACGCCGACGAGGGGTCGGTCGAACTCGAACTCGACGGACGAACGTACACCCGCATCCTCTCTCGCGAGAACGGGGCGGTCGCGACCGACGGCACGCCGTATCTCCAAGACACGACGACCGCGGACCGCTTCGCGTTCCTCCTCGGGTCGAACGAGGCGCGGCGGGCGGTCGTCGCGGAGCGCGACCTCCACGACGTCATCATGGCCCCGGTCGACACCGACGCCATCGAGGCCGAAATCGAGCGCCTGCAGAACCGACGCAAGAAAGTCGAACAGCGACTCGACTCGCTCGACTCGCTGGAGGCCGACCGCCGGTCGCTCGAATCGAAGCGCGACGACCTCGAAGCCGAAATCGAGGACCTCGAGGCCGAGCGCGACGACCTCGAAGCCGAAATCGAGGCCGAAGACCGGACGGTCGAGGCCCAACGCGAGAACCAAGCCGCGTTAGACGAGGTGCTGTCGGACCTGCAGTCGGCGCGGTCGGACCTCGAAACCGTCCGCTTCCGCCTCCAAAGCGAGCGCGAGAGCGTCGAATCGCTCCGCGAGGAGCGCTCCGAACTCCAGTCGGAACTCGATTCGTTCGAGACCGAGGAGGTCGACCGCGGCGAGGCGAACGACCGCATCGAGTCGATTCGGTCGCGCATCGAGTCGCTCAACTCGACGATTTCGGAGCTTCAGACCATCGTCCAGTACACGGAGGACGTGCTCGAAGGCAAGGCCGACCTCGTCGAGGACTCGCTGGGCGCGGTCGGCGACGGTTCGGTGACGGACCAGCTCGTCTCCTCGGAGACCATCACCTGCTGGACCTGCGGCACCGAGGTCGACCGCGACCAGATTCGGGGGACGACCGACCGCCTCCGCGAGGTCAGAGACGAACAGCGCGAGGAACGCGCCGAACTCCGCCGCGAACTCGACGAACTCGAACGCTCGATGCGGGCGGCGGAACAGGCCCAGCGCGACCGCCGGAAGCTCCGCGATAAGCTCCAGCGCCTCGAAGACGAACTCGACCGCCGGACCGGGCAAATCGAGTCGCTGACCGACCAGCGCGAGGAACTCGCCGAGCGGGTCGAGTCGCTCGAAGCCGACGCGTCGGACCTCCGCGGGCAGGCCGAAGGCGACCTCATCGAACTCCACACGGAACTCAACGAGGTCGAGTTCACGCTCGACCGGACGCGTGACAACCTCGCGTCCGTCCACGACGACCTCGACGCCCTCGACGACCGGTTCGACGAGCGCGAGGAACTCGAACTCGAGCGCGAGCAGGTGAACGTGGAACTCGAATCTGCGCGAACCCGGATTCGGTCGCTGACCACGGCGGCGGTCGAGGCGTTCAACGAGGAGATGGAGACGGTCCTCGACCTCCTCGCCTACGACAACATCGAGCGCGTCTGGCTGGAGCAGGTCGAACGCCGGGTCCGCGAGGGGCGTCGCAAGGTCGAAAAGACCCAGTTCGAACTCCACATCGTCCGCGCGTCCGACTCCGGCGCGGTGTACGAGGACTCCATCGACCACCTCAGCGAGAGCGAGCGCGAGGTCGTCGGCCTCGTGTTCGCCCTCGCGGGCTATCTCGTCCACGAGGTGTACGAGGAGGTCCCGTTCATGCTCCTCGACTCGGTCGAGGCCATCGACGCCGAGCGCATCGCCGCGCTCGTCGACCACTTCGAGCAGTACCCGACGTTCCTCGTCGCGGCCCTCCTCCCGGAGGACGCGGAGGCCCTCGACGCGTCGTACCGGCGCGTCACGTGGGGCCCCGACGTGACGCCCGCCGCCTGACCGACCCGCGCGATTTCCGGCGGTCTCTTTTCGTCTTCGTTGCTCTCAGTCGGGTTCCGTCCGACTGGACACGCTCGCGGTGCCGTGGCAGCACCGGGTCCGGCCGACATCCGACCCGAATCGTCCGATGATTCGCCCCTTTCGAGTCTTTTTTCGGGCCATCTCCCGAAGCGAGTATTGCAGTATTGTATCACTATCAGGGAGACATACCGTTAGTACGCAAGAAATATAACACATCGAAACGACGTATCGCACGGACGATACTGGGGGGACGAAACCATCATCACATCAGACACGCAGTTCCGAGACGAGTTCGAACCGACACGGGTTTGGTACGACTGCGAGCGTACCGAGCCAGTCTCTGAGGCGGTTGTCGCGGCCGTGAACCAACACACCCACCGCGATGCGACGGAGCTCCCGCCGCTCACAGAGCACGTAGATACTGACGCCCTCGACGCCCTGTTCGGCCGCGACACGCCCGGTGCACCGCGCGTGGCGGGTGCATCGCTCGAATTCGACTACGCCGGATTCGTCGTCACCGTCGAGTCCGTCGGTCGTATCGAAGTCCGCGACGCGGGACAGTAATCGACCGAGCCGTTCGGCACTACTTGGGGATGATTCGACTGTCGTCGAACGGCCCGCACCGACCGCACTTTTCCGGCCCGCGCGGACCGGTATCGAAGCCGTTTGGAACGTCCGTTCGAACGAGACGTTTCGACGCTCTTTCTACTTAATTGGTTGAGATCTTTCAGGCGATAATCTTGCAGTTTATTTGGATTATTGGGTCCGATAAGTCCGGTCGACCGTCCGCTGTGGCCGCCCGCGACGTACCTTTTTGTCTCGTGGACGCCGACAAGGGGTATGGAACTCGAATTGCGCTTCTTCGCGACGTTTCGGGAGGTGGTGGGCCAGAAGTCCATCTACTGGCGAGTCGACGACGACGCGACCGTCGGGGACGTCCTCGAGTCGCTGGAAGCGGAGTACGACGGCCTCGCCGGCCGACTCATCGAAGACGGCGAGGTCAAGCCGCACGTGAACGTGTTGAAAAACGGGCGCGAGGTGGTCCACCTCGACGGGATGGCCACGGCGCTCGACGACGGGGACGCCGTGAGCGTCTTCCCACCGGTCGCGGGGGGCTGACGTGGCGCGCCGACAGCGAGCGTTCCGCGGTATCTCGCCCCGCCTCGCGATTCAGTACCTCGAAGGACTCGGCGGCGAGGCCGACGGCGACGGCCGCGTGGTCGGCCCCGACTGGGCCGTCGACATCGAGACCGAGGAGGTCACGATAACGAGCAGTATCCAACTCACCGAAGTACAACTCGCGTTCGAGGGCGACGAGGAGACGCTCGACGACCTCGTCGAGCGGTTCGCCCGCAAGGCGATGCGCGCGGGGGGATGACCGTGGGGGCCGACGGCGACCGGCGACCGGGCCGCGAACGACTCAGCGAGCGCCTCGCACCGGACGGTGACGATGGCGCGCCCCACGGCGGTGCCATCGACGGCACGGCCATCATGCTCGCGGCCGCGAAGGCGAGCGTCCCCGCCAGCAGTCTTCCGTTGTTGCTCGACCGGGCGCAGGCGTATCTCGACGGGCGGGCCAGCGAGTACGCACAGGGGTTCGAATGCGTCCACGAGGACGACGAGACGGCGGTGTTTCTCGTCCCGCTGGGCCACTGGGACACGAAGGGCCTCGACCTCGACTTCTCGCACCGCGAGGTCGACGCGGTCCGCCGGGCACACGCCGAACATCTCCGGCGCGTCGGCTCGGACGCCGACCGACGCGACGAGTTCGAGACGGCGCTCGAAATCCGCGAGGTCGCCGTCGTCAGTCGGTAGGCCCAAGAGCCGGCAAACCGCCCGACGATAGACGGCTATTTCGGGGGCGACGCCCTGCTACCGACAGATGCCAACCGTTTCTTCCGACCTCCTCGACGGCGTCCGGGCCGCGGGGCCGCTCCAACTCGGCATCGCGCCGTTCGGCCTCGTCGCCGGCGTCGCGGCCGTCGAGCAGGGGCTGTCGGTCGCGCACGCCCTCGGCTTCTCCAGTCTCGTCTTCGCCGGCGCGTCGCAACTCGCCATGATAGAACTCCTCGGCGCGGACGCGCCGCTGGCAATCGTCGTCGGCACGGCGGTCGTCATCAACCTCCGGACGATGATGTACTCGGCGTCCATCGCGCCCTACTTCCGCGACCTGACCGCTCGGTCGAAGGCGCTCGCGTCGTACCTCCTGACCGACCAGGCGTACGCGGTCTCTATCGCCCGCTACGGCCGCGACGGCGAGACCGACCGCTTCGCGTACTACGTCGGTGCGGGCGCGTCGCTGTGGCTCGTCTGGCAGGTGACGACCGTCGCCGGCGCGCTCCTCGGCTCCGGGCTCCCGCCGGAGTTGGGCTTCGACTTCGCCGCGCCGCTCGTCTTTCTCGCCCTGCTCGTCCCCACGCTGAAAGACCGCGCCTCCGGGGCGGCGTGTCTGGTCGGCGGCCTCGTCGCCACCGGCGTCGTCGTCGCGGGCGTCCCGTTCCACCTCGACATCATCGTCGCGGCCGTCGTCGGCGTCCTCGCCGGTCTCGCGGTCGAATCGCTCGGAGGCGACGCCTGAATGCCGACTGGCTACGACTCGGCGACCGTCTGGCTCGTCATCGCCCTCGCGGGCGTCCTCACGTTCGCCATCCGCGGGTCGTTCATCTACCTGTTCGGCCGCATCGACGACGTGCCGCCGGCGGCCGAGTCAGCGCTGGAGTACGTCCCCGCGGCGGTGTTCGCGGCGCTCGTCTTCCCGGCGCTCCTCGCCCCATCCGGCGACCTCGCGGTCTCCGTCGGCAACGAGAAACTCGTCGCCGGCGCGTTGGCCGCGCTCGCCGCGTGGTACACCGAACGCGTGCTCGCCACCATCCTCGTCGGCATGGGCGCGCTCTGGGTTCTCCGGTTCGTCGTCTGAGCCACCGTCAGCCCCGTTCGTTAACCGTCGCCTCCCCCAAGATACTCGTCTCGCGGACGACCACGACCGCACGTATGCCCTCCCCACCTCCGCGCCTCTACTCGCTCCCCCGCGACGAGGCTCGCGCCCTTTTCCCGACCGGGTTCGCCGCCGGCGTCGCCGCGTTCGTCGTCGGCACGCTCGCGGTCGCCGGCTGGCTCGCCCTCGCCACCGACGGCTCGTTTTCCACGCTCGACGCCGCGACCGAGATGACCGCCGGCAAGCCCGTCCCGTCCGCGTTCGTCCCCGTCTGGACGTTCGGCGGCGCGATGGGCCTGCCCGTCCGACTCGTCGAGACGACCGGTCCCGGTCGCGCGGTCGTCCTCCGCAACCTCGTCGATGGACTCGACGGACCCGCCGACCCGTGGTACTGGCTGGGCGCGCTCCCGCCCGCCTGCCTCTTTCTCGCCGGCGTCGTCACAGCGCGCCTCACGGCGTGGTCTCGACGCCCCGCCGAGGGGTTCGCCACCGGGTCGTCTGTCGCCTTCGGCTTCGCCGCCGCAGTCGCCGTCGCCGCGGTCGTCGCCCGCGTCGGCCTCGGCGACGTGCCCCCGAACGCGGAGGGGTTCGTCCGCATCGGTTCGACGGGATTCCACCCGACCGACCTCGACGGCGATTCGGTCGGCCTCCCGATTTGGGGGGCGTTCTCCGGACTGGTGTTCGGCGTCGTCTTCGGCGGCCTCGGCGGGGCGGTGGCGTCGTTCTCCCCGTTCCGATAGTCGGTGTTGGCCCCCAGAAGATATTCACCGACCTGACAACGTGGAACGCCTATGTCCCGGCGACTCGTCGCATCGGTCTTCGCGCTCCTCGTCGCTCTCTCGCTCGCTGGCGCGCCGGTGACGATGGCCGACTGGTCGGAGCAGGTGTCGTTCTCCGCGTCGGAAATCGACGCGTCGCAGGTCCGAAACGAGACGCCCGTGCTTCGGTACGACGAACTCGACGCCGACGCACAGGACGCGGTTCGGCAGGCCATCGTGTCGCCAGACGGCTCCCACATCGTCTACGGCGACGAGGACTGGCCGGACCGCTTTTTCTACAGCGACTACACGGCCCCGGGACAGGGGTTGTACGCCGTCGTCTACGAGGGCGACTACTACCGGCTCTACACCTTCGCCGCCGGCGGCTTCCCGGTGATTTACTGGCTGTACGAACTCCCGTTCGTCGCCTACGGCCTCGCGCTCGGACGCGTCGGGACGCGAACGTACCGCGGAGGAGGTCCGGTTCGGCTCGCCGTCGCCGCGGCGGTCGTCGGTGCCGCGTTCCACCTCGTCGGGCCGGTCTTCGACTTCCCGCTCGTCTCTCCGACGGCGTTCATCGGACTCGGCGTCGTCGCCGCCGCGGCGCTCGTCGGGAGACTCGTCGCCACTGCGGTTCGCAATCGGTCGGAAAAAGCGTGATTCGGGTGGGTATCGGCCGCGACAGGGTCGGGGCCGGGTGGTCGGTCCGGCCGTCGGCTCAGTCGTCGGCGGGTGCCGGCGAGTCGCCGCGGGAGACGCCCGTTCCCGGGCCGATGTCGATGCCGAGTTCGTCGAGACGCTCGTCGGGGACGACGCCGTCGACCCACTGGCGGCGGGCGTAGTACTCCTCTTTCATCTCGTCGAGTTCGCACAGCTGACCCTCGGACGCGCCCTGTCCCGGAATCGCCTCGTCGCCTTCGACGAAGCGGCCCGGCAGCGAGTCGTCGGAGCCGTCGAAGCCGGCGAGGTTGTTGTAGTACCGCTCTAACGTGTAGATGCGGTCGCCGGTTTCGAGCAGTTCCTCTTCGGTCACGTCGCGGCCGGTCATGCCGTTGTACTGCAGGACGTACTCCTCGATGCCCTCCGCGAACGCGTTGAACTTGCAGATGTCGAACGAGTCCGAGATGGCGTGCATGTCCTGGAACAGCGCCACGAGTTCGCCCTTCCCGCGCCACTCGTGGGGGTCGTGTTTCTCCGGGATGCCGAGAATCTCGGCGGACGGCGTGTAGCCACGGAGGTGGCACGCACCGCGGTTCGAGGTGGCGTAGCCGATGCCCATGCCCTTCATGCAGCGCGGGTCGTACGCCGGGATGGTCTGACCCTTGACGGCCAGCGAGTTGTCGTGGGCGTCGAAGCGCTCGGCGAGGCCGTTTGCGCCCTCGGCGAGGGCGTCTGCGAGGTCGCCCTCGCGGTTCGCGATTTCCGTGATGAGGTCGATCATGCGCTCGGTGTCGCCCCAGTTGAGCTGTTCGCTCAGCCCGTCGAGCTTGCCCTGTTCGGACATCTCCATCGCCATCGCCATCATGTTGCCCACCTCGATGGTGTCGACCCCCATGTCGTTACAGCGGTCGATCATGACGGCGATTTCGTCGCGCTCGGTGTGCCCGGAGTTCGGGCCCAGCGCGTACGCGGACTCGTACTCGTAGGACTCGCCGCGGACGTTCATCTCCTCGCCTTTGTGCATCACCGACACCTCGACTTCCTTCTTACAGGCGACCGGGCAGGAGTGACACGTCGGCTCGTCGACGAGGATGTTCTCGCGGACGTTCTCGCCGGAGACGCGCTCGGAGTCGATGTCCGCGCCCTCGGCGTCTCGCATCGCCGCGGTCGAGGTGTACTTCCCGTTTTTCGTCGGGAGACCGTCGAGTTCCTCGCCCGCGTTCATCAGGACGTTCGTCCCGTACAGCGATAGGCCGCCCTCGTTAGGCGCGGTGACCTCGGACTCGCGGATGAGTTGCATCGCCTGCTGGTAGCCCTGCTTGAACGTGTCGGCGTCGGCCGGCTTCGGCATCCGCGTGCCGGACTTCACGACGATTGCCTTGAGGTTCTTCGAGCCCATGACCGCGCCCGTGCCGCCGCGGCCGGACGCGCGGTCGTCCTCGTTGACGATACAGCCGTACTTGACCTCGTTCTCGCCGCCGGGGCCGATAGCCATTATCGAGAGGTTCTTGCCGAGGCTCCCTTCGACCTCGCCTTCGAGCTCCTCGATTGTGTCGTGGACGCCCCAGCCCCAGATGTGCTCCGCGTCGTGGAGCGTCAGTTCGCCGTCTTCGACGACCGCGTAGACCGGGTGTTCGGACTTGCCCGTGAACAGCAGGCCGTCGAAGCCGGACCACTTGAGTCGCGCGCCGCTCCAGCCGCCGTGGTGCGAGTCGGTGACGGTCCCCGTGAGCGGGGATTTCGTCACGACCGCGATGCGACCGCTCATCACGGTCTGCGTGCCGGTGAGCGGGCCGGTCATGAACGCGAGGAGGTTGTCCGGTCCAAGCGGGTCCACGTCCGGTCCCTGGTCGAAGACGTACTTCACGCCGAGGCCGCGGGCCCCGATGTACTTTCGTGCGTCTTCCTCGTCGATTCCCTCGTACGCGATGTCGCCGGACGACAAGTCCACCCGAGCGACCTTGTCGTGATAACCACCGAGTTCAGTCATTGTAATCCTCGTTGATTATATACGGCCGCTGTCGGGTTAGTGATTCCCACCTCGACGTAACCGTTCGAGGTTACCCCGCCGCGAGCCGACGCCGGACCGTCACGGGATTGCGGCAATCTGTGCGACTTATCCCGGTTGCGGGCCGGCGACCCGCAACGAGACGGTTCCAGTCGCGTCGACGACGACGCTCGCGGGCCCGCGCGGCGGGCACGACCACCACGTTCCCGAGACGGCCGCCCCGGTGTCGAGGGTCGCCGACACGGCGTGCCCCCCGGAGGTCGTCACGGGGACGAGTTCGCGGACCTCGCCGGGGTCCAGAGCGAGCGTGCGGTCGAACGGCTCGCCGCCGCCCGCGGGGTCGACCCGGAGCGAGAGCCGATGGGGTTCGTCGTCGCGGTTGGCGACCGTGAGCGTCGTGTTCGCCGGTCCGCAGCCGGTCGCTCCGCTCGACACGTCGACGTACTTCGTCGGCTGGTCGGGCACCGGCCACGCCGCCTCGACGCGTCGCTCGTCGGTCTCGACTTCGACGCGGTAGCTGCCGCTTCGGTACGTCACCGGCACCGACAGCCGCGCCCCCGACGGGACGCGGTAGGTCCGGTCCACGAGCGCCGTGTCGCCGAGGTCGATGCGGAGTCGCGCGGTCGTCTCGGGCCCGGGATTCTCCACGACGACGCCCGCCGGTGCGTACCATCGCGCGGAGCCGTCGCCGACGAGCGGGAGGTCGATTCTCGGCCCGTCGTCGGGGACTGCCGCCGCGAGCGAACATTCGCCTCGGGCGTCGCACGAGACCGTCCGCCAGAACTCCGCGCCGTCCCGACCGAGGACGACCTCCAGCCCCTCAAACGCCGCGTCGACGACCCACCCCGACCGGGCCCGCACGCCGGTGTCCGTCTCCACGAGCACCGCCGTCTCCCCGGTCGGGACCGCGACCGACAGCGCGGTCCGCTCGCCGGGGAGCAGGTCGCGGTTCTCGAAGAACACGTCGCGGTCGCCGCGGACGCCGACGACGGTCGTGAACACCGGAGTCGGCGTCGGGTTCCAGAGCGTCAGCGACCGCTCTACACGCTCTTCGGGCGTCGGCGTCTCGGTCGGCGCGGCGGTCCCCTCCTCGGGGGTCGGCGTCTCCGTCTCGCCCTCGGGCGTTCCGCACCCGGCGAGTCCGGCCACACCGCCCGCGAGAAGCGAGAGGAGCGTGCGGCGCTCCATACCTCACCTACGGCCTCGACGCATATGAACGTCTGTCGCGGTCGCCGCCGTCGACTGCCCTCGACTGTCGTCACCGCCACCGTCGCCGCCGTCGCGGCTCCGGCCTCCAAAACAGCTATTTCGTCGGCGGTCAGTCGTCTTCACGAATAGATGGGACTCGACAGTTTCCTCGGCGCGATTGACACCGCGAGTCAGTCGCTCTCGGTGGTCAATCGCTCGGCTCCCGACCCCGTCCTGCGGATGCTCGAAACCACGTTCGCCGACCAGCCGGTCGATGTCGACGAACTGTCGGACGACGCGCGCGGCGACGACGTGGTCGTGCTCTCCGAGCAGACGCCCGAGGGGCGCGAGGTCGTCGCGACCTCGTCGCTGGAGGAGGTGATGAACACCGTCCTCCTCGTGAACTCGGACCTCTACAAGACGGGGCAGGCGAACCTCGCCGAGTTCGAACTCCCGTCGGTGCTCACGCGACTCGACGACGTGCCGTTTTCCCTCCGCGGCTATCCCGAATCGGACAAGGAGAAACTGCTTCTCGTGGCGATTTCGCGGTACATCGAGCGCCACGCGTGGCGCGCCGGCGACGGGCGACTCCGGTCGTCGTTCCAGCGGCTCTCCCGAATCGAAGACGAGCGCGGGACGCGAGCGGTCTACCAGAAGGTCGCGGCGACCGACGTGCAGACCCACGTCTACGGGATTCCGGACTGGACCCCGCCGTCGAACTCCGACCTCCTGACCCACGGCGGCTACACGAACGACTTCTACGACTCGTGGTTCGTCGTCTACACGCCGCCGGGGGACGACTCGACCGACACGACCGACTCGACTGGGTCGGCCGGGAGCGTCGGTGCGGCCGACGGGGGCCGCGACGGGAGCATCGACAGCGTGGAACCGGGACAGCCCGTCGCCCTGCTCGCGCTGGAGACCGAGCCGAAGCGCTGGGAGGGCTACTGGACGTTCCGCCCGTCGCTCGTCGCCGACATCGACCGCTACATCTCGCAGAACATGTGAGCGGCGGGACAGGCACCGACCGGTCGCCGACCGAACCCAGACGAAGCCGCTTTACGCGCCCGTCCGATACGGGTATCCAATGAGTAAGCCGAGCCCCGAGGTCTACGAGCGGGGACGCGGGATGGACGCGCACAACAAGGTGATGCGCGACATCCGTTCGCGGAAGCAGAAGACCTACGACCCCCACGAGCCCACCCGGGTGTGGATAGACGAGGACAACACGCCCGACGGCGTCTACGACTCGCTGACGATTATTCTCAACACCGGCGGGTGTCGGTGGGCGCGCGCCGGCGGCTGTACCATGTGCGGCTACGTCGCGGAGTCCGTCGAAGGCGGCACCGTCGCCCACGAGGCGCTGATGGACCAGATTCGGGTCTGTCTCGACCACGAGGCCGAGGAGATGGACGACGGCGAGCAGGCCGGTCTCATCAAGATTTACACCTCCGGCTCGTTCCTCGACGAGCGCGAGGTGCCCGCGGAGACCCGCGACGCCATCGCCGAGACGTTCGCCGACCGCGACCGCATGGTCGTCGAGTCGCTCCCGGACTTCGTCACGCGCGAGAAACTCGCCGACTTCACCGACCGCGGCCTCGAAACCGACGTGGCAATCGGCCTCGAAACCGCCACCGACCGCGTCCGCCACGACTGCGTGAACAAGTACTTCGACTTCGCCGACTTCGAGGACGCCTGCGAGGAGGCCGCCGCGGCCGGCGGCGGCGTCAAGGCGTACCTCCTGATGAAGCCGCCGTTCCTCTCGGAACCCGAGGCGCTCGACGACATGAAGTCCTCTATCCGCCGGTGTGCGGCGGTCGACAACTGCCACACCGTCTCGATGAACCCGACGAACGTCCAGCGCTACACGATGGTCGACGAACTGTTCTTCAACGGCGGCTACCGCCCGCCGTGGCTCTGGTCGGTCGCCGACGCGCTCCGCGAGACGGCCGACGTGGACGCTATCGTCGTCTCCGACCCCGTCGGCGGCGGCCAAGAGCGCGGCGCGCACAACTGCGGCGACTGCGACGAACTCGTGTTCAAGGCGGTCAAGGACTTCAACCTCCGACAGGACCCGAGCGTCTTCGACCAGGTGTCCTGCGACTGCGAGGCGACGTGGGAGTTCGTCCTCGACAACGAGACGAGCTACAACATGCCGCTGGTCAAGTAAGCCCGCGCACTCGCCGACCGTTCGTCCGCGACTCTCCGACCGTTCGTCCACTATCTCGCTTCGTTTTCTCCGATTCGGTCGCGTTAGGGGGTGCTATCCGAAAGTAACAGGCTCCTAACCGTTGGATAGGATATTCGTATCAAAGAGGGTGTGAGTCGTTGTCATATTCGGTGGTTCGGACGTGTCCATCCGAGCCGCCCGCCATCATGACGAAACACACGTACAAGACCGTCTACTACGCGGATGGGTGGTTCGAGATTCGCGAAGAGGAGAACGCCGAGGCGTGGATCGCCACGGACGCTCCCTGCGCTCTCGCCCCATAGCACGCGGCATGCGGGCCGGAAACCTCGACACTCCAACATCGCTCATCGTGTACGCCGCTACGTTCGCCAACCGGCCCCGTGCCGCCCGCCACCGCGGCGGACGGTCTTTTTTATACCCCTATCCCTCGAAGCCCGCCAGCACGCCCCGACCGTCGGTGTTACCGAGTTGCGGCAGCGACGCCCGCTCGGGGTGCGGCATCAGCACCGCGACGGACTCGCTGTCGCCGAGGACGCCCGCGACGTTCCCGAGCGAGCCGTTGGGGTTCGCCTCGTCGGTGACGTTGCCGTCCTCGTCGCAGTAGCGGAACAGAATCCGGTCATCGGCTTCGAGCTCCTCGTAGCGCTCGGCGTCGAGTTCGAAGCGACCCTCGCCGTGGGCGATGGGGAGTTCGATGACCTCGCCTTCCTCGTACGCCGCGGTCCAGCGCGTGTCGGCGTTCTCGACGCGGAGATAGACGTGTTCGCACTGGAAGCGGGCGCTCGCGTTCGTCGTGAACGCGCCGGGGGTGAGCCCGGACTCGCAGCCGATCTGCGCGCCGTTGCAGACGCCGAGGACGGGGACGCCCTCTGCGGCCGCCTCGCGGACCGACTTCATGATGGGCGAGCGGGCGGCCATCGCGCCGCCGCGGAGGTAGTCGCCGTACGAGAAGCCGCCGGGGAGCACGATGCCCGTCGTCTCCTCGGGGAGCGGGTCTTCGTGCCAGACGCGCTCGGCCTCGAACCCGAGGTCGGAGAGCGCGCGCACGGCGTCGCGGTCGCAGTTCGAGCCGCCGAACTGCACGACTGCGATCATCTCAGGCCTCGGCGACCGCGACCTCGTAGTCGTGGATGGTCGGGTTCGCCAGCAAGCGTTCGGCCATCTCGTCGGCGCGGGTCTCGGCCTCGTCGGCGTCGGCCGCGTCGAGGTCGACTTCGTACCGTTCGGTAAAGCGCAACGCGTCGAGTTCGAACCCGAGTCGTTCCAGCGCGCGCTTCGTGGTCTCCGCCTCCGGGTCGAGCACGCCACGCTTGAGGCGCACCGTCACCGTCGCGGTGTAGGTGGTCATCAGGTGGCGATGCGTGGTGATGTGCAAAAACGGTTTTGGGTCGAGTTTGATATACACGAATGTGTGTATCGGGGTCGAACCGGCGACTACGCCGCCGGCGACCGCGCTCCGCCGCGGACGACGAACCGCTCTCCGGCTATCGACACACCCCGGACGCGCCGCCGCGTGCGAAGTTGCTTGCACCTATAAATACATTATTATTTTTACAATAGTAAAAATAATAATTACACACATGATATATGATAATCATTTTTATATCGCGAGTGAGACAGCGTCTCACGCATGGTAATCGAATTCGCACAGAGTCCGCTCTTGACGTTCGTCATCGGACTCGCGTTGGTCGTGTTGCTACTGGTCGTGTTAGACCTCCCTGCGTTCGTCGGCTTGGCGATAGCCGCGTTCGCGGTCGGCCTCGTCAACGCGGCGTTCGTCCCCGACTTCGCGCTCGCCGACGCGGCGACGCGGACGGCGAGTGCCTTCGGCAACGGGATGGCCGGTATCGGGATTCCCATCCTGATGGCCGCCATCATCGGGAAGTCGATGCTCGAAAGCGGCTCCGCCCAGCGAATTGTTCGCACCTTCCAGTCGCTCGTCGGGAAGGGTAACAGCGACATCGCGCTGTGGGGAAGCAGTACGGTGCTCGCCATCCCCGTGTTCTTCGACAGCGTGTTCTACCTCATGGCCCCGCTCGCGCGGTCGATGCGGGCCCGGATGGGCGACAACTACGCGCTCTACCTCGTCGTCGTCGGGGCCGGCGCGGCGACGGCTCACGTGTTCATCCCGCCGACTCCCGGCCCGCTCGCAGTCGCCAGCGAAATCGGGGCCGACATCGGCACGACGATGCTCATCGGCGTCACCGTCGCCGTCCCGTCGGCCACCATGGGCGGCCTCGTCTACGGCCGCTGGATTAACCGCCGCATCGACATCCCCCTCCGCGACGCGATGGGGACGACCACGGACGAACTGCAGGAGCGCGCCCAGCGCGACGTGTCGTCCCTGCCGAGTTTCCTCGAATCCACCGCGCCCATCATCATCGCCGTCGCGCTCGTCGGCTCGCTCACCGTCGTCAACGCCCTCCAAGGCGTGACGCCGGTGGTCGAGCAGGTCAGACCGTTCGTCGCGTTCATCGGCGACAAGAACGTCGCGCTGACCGTCGCCGCGCTCGCCGCGGCCTACACGTACTACCGCTGGTCCGACCTCTCGCGGTCCGACTGGGAGGACGAACTCACCGAGGCGCTCAAAAGCGGCGGCAACATCGCCGCCATCACCTCGATGGGCGGCGCGTTCGGCGCGCTCCTCGCGGCCTCCGGAATCGGCTCGTACCTCGCCAACGGCCTCGAAGGCTTCGGCATCCCGCTTCTCGTGACGGCGTGGCTCATCGCCGCCATCGTCCGCATCGCGCAGGGCTCCGCGACCGCGGCGATGCTCACGGCCGCCGGCATCATGGCCCCGCTCACCGGTCAACTTCCGGTCCACACCGCGTATCTGGTGATGGTCATCGGCGCGGGCGGCAACATCTGCTCGTGGTACAACGACTCCGGCTTCTGGCTCGTCAAGGAAATCGGCGGCCTCACGCAGATGGAGACGCTGAAGACGTGGACCGCGCTGACGACGATTATCTCCGTGACCGGTCTCGTCGTCGTCCTCGTCGTCTCGTCGGTGCTCCCGCTGGCGTAGGCGGCCTCGCGCTCGCGTCGGCTTTTCCTTTTTCCGGGTGATTCACGGTCGTTCCCGAGGGATTCGCTTGCGGAGAACGACAGCGGTTTACCGTTCGCCGACGCAGGACGGTATATGTTCAGCTTCGAACAGCTGGAGGTGACGGTATGACTCGCGAACTCACCGAAATCACGGTCATCGGAGGAGACAAGACCGGACTCATCGCGAACGTGACCACCCTGCTGTTCGAGCGCGGAATCAACGTCGAGGACTTAGACCAGGCGGTCCGCGAGGGAATCTTCCGGATGACCCTCCACGCCGACACCTCGGAGATGACCTGTTCCCGCGACGAGCTTCGGGCGGCGCTGTCCGACCTCGGCGACGACCTCGGCGTCGACGTGCAGGTCCGGTTCCCCTCGGACCGCGAGACCCGCGAAATCGCCGTCCTCGTCACGAAGGAGTCCCACTGTCTCGAAGCGCTGTTCGAGGCGTGGGCCAACGACGACCTCGGCGCGGAGATTTCGGTCGTCATCGGCAATCACGACACGCTCGAACCGCTGGCGAGCCACTACGACGTGCCCTTCCACGACATCGGCGACCAGAAGGGCACCGCCAACGAAGACCGCCTGCTCGACCTCCTCGAACAGTACGACGTGGACCTCATCGTCCTCGCGCGCTACATGCGCATCCTCGGCCCGAACGTCGTCTTCCGCTACGAGGACCGCATCATCAACATCCACCCGTCGCTGCTCCCGTCGTTCCCCGGCGCGGCCGCCTACCGACAGGCGAAAGAGGAGGGCGTCCGCATCGCGGGCGTCACCGCCCACTACGTGACGACCGACCTCGACCAAGGCCCCATCATCACCCAGCGCGCCTTCGACGTGCCGGACGACGCCTCCATCGACGAGATAAAAGAGCGCGGTCAGCCGCTGGAGGCCGACGCGCTCCTCGAGGCCGTGAAGCTCCACCTCAACAACGACGTGTCGGTCCACCGCGGGCGCACCAGCCTCCGCGAGAGCGCCGACCCCGAGCGCTACCAACTCGGCCTCACCCGCGAGGCGCAGGCGTCGAACCCCGACCGCCCGGTCGACGGCATCATCGACGCCCTCGGCGAGCGCGAGGCGCTCGCGCCAGAGCCGTCCGAGGACTGAGGCGACGCTGAGCGGCTGAGCGGGGCGACCCACGCCCAGACCTATTTTGCCGCCGCCGCGACTCGGAGCCGTGCCCGTCTCCCTCCGCTATCGCGTTCCCTCGGCCTCGGCAGACGACGCCACAGAGGGTGGCGACTCCTCGTCGGTGACGACGGCGGACCGTGAGAACAGAACGGCACAACAGCCGAAAAACAGCGTTCGCTCGTGTCCGACTACAGGTCCCGAACGCGAGCCACGGCGTCCTCGATGGCCGGCGCGTCGAACCAGTCGTGGTCGACGTAGGCGTTGGTGCCGGCGCAGTAGAGGTCCGCCAGCGCCTCGACGATGTCGGCGGGCAGGTGGTCGGGTTCGACCGCGCAGTTCTCGCGCCAGTTCGGCTCGCCCGTCTCGATGGCCTCGGCCTTCGCGTCTTTCACGGCCTCGACCCACTCGGGCTGGACGCGCTTGTAGTACTGGCGGACGACCTCTTTCGAGACCTGCTGGCCGCCGTAGGAAAACCGGTTCTCGTCGAAGGTGCCGACCACGTCGCCGACCTTGACGGTGCCGTCGTGGTACAGGCACTCGATTTTGCCGTCCTCGTGGTCGAAGCCGGCTTTCTCGGCGCGCTCCGTCAGCACGTGGTTCACGGCGAGCGCCAGCTCTTCGAGGCGGTCGAGGTCGACTTTCCCGGCGATGTCGTCGGCCTCCTCGCGGGAGAGATAGCGGTCCTGTTCTTCGTACTTCGTGGAGAACTCCACCACCGGCTCGGGGAGGGAGACGGCCTCGTCGGGCCACTCGTCCATTTCGAGGCCGTAGTCTGCGGGCTCGCCGCGCCGCCGGAGGCTCGACCCCACCGGGACGGTGTTGCGGAAGACGATTTCCAGCGGGATGAGGTAGTTGTCGCCGGCGGCCTCGTGGTAGGCGTCGTAGTCGTACGCGCCGTCCTCGTGGGGGAGGTCGGGCACCTGCGTGAGTTCGATGGCCATCTCCGTCGGCGGCGACTCGCACTCACCGAGTTCCTTGACCTCGCCGTCTTCGACGACCCCGAGGTAGTGGGTCGGGACGTGGTTCACGTCGAGCAGTTCGAAGTTGTACGCGCCCATGAGACAGAGGCTCGCGCCCTTGTTCGGGACGTGGTCGGGCATCTCGCCCCAGTCGAACACGGAGTAGCGGTCCGAGAAGACGAAGCGGCCCCGCCCGAGGTCGGTCGCCGTCGGCTCCTCCTCGACGCGGAAGTCCTTCACGCTGGTCATGGTCGTCCTCTGGACTCATCCCACTAAGAAGCTTCCACTTCCGTGCGCATCTCGGTCGGCGATTAGTCGAATTTATGCACGAACTCGCGTACCGGGCGAATCGTATCGCTTTTTCGCGGTTGTCCCGTCCGTTCGGCTATGGACGCTGCCCTCGAATCAGACGCCGCGTGGGTCGCCCGACGACTCCGCGAGGCCGACACCGCCGTCGCCTTCACCGGCGCGGGGATGAGCACGGCTTCGGGCATCCCCGACTTCCGCGGCGACGACGGCATCTGGGAGACCGAGTTCGACCCGGCGTCGTTCCACCGCGACCGCTTCGTCAACGACCCCGCCGGCTTCTGGCGCGACCGCGTCCGTCTCCACGAGCGCATGTTCCCCGACGGCGTCGAGCCGAACCTCGGCCACGACGCGCTTTCGACCCTCGAATCGCGCGGCGTCCTCGACGCGGTCGTGACGCAGAACACCGACGGTCTCCACCGCGAGGCCGGCTCCGACCGCGTCGTCGAACTCCACGGCAACGCCGCCGAGGTCGTCTGCGAGGACTGCGGCGCGCGAACCGGCGCCGACCCCGCGTTCGAGACGGTCCGCGCCGGCGACGCGCCGCCGACGTGCGACGACTGCGGCGGCCTGCTCAAGCCCGGCGTCGTCCTGTTCGGCGAGCGCCTTCCCCGCGTCGCCTACAGCGAGGCGAACCGTCTCGCCGGCGAGGCCGACGTGTTCCTGTCGCTCGGGTCGTCGCTGACGGTCCACCCCGCGGCGGGTCTCGCCGGTCGGGCCGCCGAGGGCGGCTCGCTGGTCGTCGTCAACTTCGACGCGACGCAGTACGACGACCGCGCCGACCGCGTCGTCCGCGGCGACCTCGCGGCGTTCCTCCCGGAAGTCGAAAAACGAGTCTGAGCGCGACCGCGCGACCGCCCGCCCGACCGTTAGGAGTCGAACGGCTCGCCGTCGCGGTGGTTGTCGACGTTCTCCGTCTCGGCCGCCTCCTGTTCTCGCATCTCGTCTTCGGCGTCCGGTTCCGCACCGTCGTCCGGGCGCTCGGCGTCGACCTCCGCTGACTCCTCGGGCGACGACGCGCCGGCGTCGCCGTCGCCATCGACCGTGACGCCGTGTCCGTCGTCGTCTTCGACGCTCGGTTCGCGGTCAGTCACGTCCGCTTCGGTGTCGTCGGACATCGGGCCGCTAGCTCACGTCGCCCGCGGCAAATAGGTGGTGGCCAAGCGCTTCGAACCCCCGATTACACCCACCAATCAATTGATACTGTTTCCCCGTCATGTCGGTGCATGACTCGGTCTCCCTCGCCGGGGGCGTCGGCGGGGACGGCACCGTCCGTTCTCTTCGTCGCTCCCGACCGCACACGGGCGGACGCCGTCGCGGCCGCGCTCGACCGCCACGACGTGTCCGTCACCGTCGAATTCGACCTCGGAACCGCCCTCGGGCGCGTCGCCGACCGGACGGTCGATTGCCTCTTGGTCCCCCGGCAGTTCGGCGAGCACACCGCCGCCGACGTCGTCGCGCTCGTCCGCGAGCGCCATCCCGACGTCCCGGTCGTCCTCCTCGGCCCCGGCGGGACCGACGACGGCGACACCGACCCGTTCGCCGCCGACCCGACGGTCCACCGCGTTTCTGACGACGTCGAATCTATCTCCTACGACCGCCTCGCCGACCGCGTCCGGGCGGCGGTCGCCCGCTACCGTAGCTCGCAGGCCCAGCGCACCGAACGCGACATCGTCTCTCGGCTCGAACACCGGATTCAGCGCACCGAGCGGAAGATAACGTCGCTCCACGGCGTCGCCATGCGACTCGCGTCGGCCTCCGACACCGACGACATCTACGAGGAGACCGTCGAGGCGGCGGAGCGCATCCTGAACCTCGACATCTGTTTCGCCTTCGAGGCCGAGGCGGACCGGTTCGTCCCGCGGGCGCAGTCCTCGACGCCGACCGACCGCGAACTCCGACCGGTCCCGAAGGACGCGGGCGCGATGGGCGAGACGTTCCGCACCGGCGAGTCCCACCGCGCGGTCGACATGGAACTCCACGCGTTCGGCCGCCCCGAGTTCGGCGACTACCGCTCCGGCCTCAGCGTCGCTATCGGCTCGTTCGGCGTGTTTCAGGCGGTCTCCGAGCAGACCGGCGCGTTCGACGAAATCGACCTCGAACTCGCGGAACTGCTCGTCGCTCACACGAACGCGGCGCTCCAGCGCCTCAGTTTCGAGCGCCGGCTTCGGGTCGAACGCGACCAGTACGCCGCCCTGTTCGAGAACAGCGCCGACTGCATCATCGACTCGGAGTTCGTCGACGGCGAGTCCGTCATCCGCGCGGTCAACCCGGCGTTCGAGGCCACGTTCGGCTACGACGAATCCGAGGTCGTCGGCCGCGCCATCGACGACGTGGTCGCGCCGGACGACCGCCTCGACGAGGCCGCGAAGCTCACCGACATGGTCCGCGCCGGCGACTTCGTCCAGACCGAGGTTCGCAGACAGACCGCTGACGGCGAGAAAGATTTCCTCCTCCGGTCGGTCCCGGTCGGCGAGAACACGATGTACGCGGTCTACACGGACATCACGGCGCGTCGGGACGTCGAACGCGAGGTCGAAGCCCAGAACCGCCGGCTCGACGAGTTCACGAGCGTCGTCTCTCACGACCTCCGCAACCCCCTTTCGGTCGCCACGGGCCACCTCGACCTCGCCCGCGAGGAAGTCGATAACGACCACCTCGCGGCGGTGGCGCGGGCGCACGACCGGATGAACGCGCTGACGGAGGAACTGCTCGTCCTCGCGCGCCAGGGAACCGACGCGCTCGCCACGACGCCCGTGTCCCTCGCGGAGACCGCAGAGCGGTGCTGGGAGAACGTCGAGACCGGGGACGCGACGCTCGTCGTCGCGTCCGACCGGACGCTCGTCGCCGACGCGGGGCGGCTCCACCAACTGTTCGAGAACCTGATGCGGAACTCTGTGGAACACGGTTCCACAGGCAGTCGGATTCCATCCGACGACCCCGTCGAGCGCGGCTCGCCGGAAGCATCCGAACCGACCGATGGCGGCGACGACCGCGTCACCGTCACCGTCGGCGCGCTCGACGACGGCTTCTACGTGGAAGACGACGGCGCGGGCGTTCCGCCCGAACTCCGCTCGCGCATCTTCGACACCGGATTTTCGACCGGCACCGCCGGTATCGGCTTCGGACTGACAATCGTCTCGAACGTCGCCGACGCGCACGACTGGACGGTCTCGGTCGGGGAGAGCGACGCGGGCGGCGCTCGCTTCGAGTTCACCGGCGTGGAATCGGCGTCCTGAGCGCCGAATCGGGGCGAACTGGACTCAGGCGAACTCCTCGTGGAGGTACGCGCCGAGGTAGCCGCCGAGCGCGCCGAGACCGACGGTGTAGACGAGGAGCAAGGCGAGGCCGAACAGCGCGACGATAGCGATGCCGAGGATGCCGAGACCGAACCCGCGCGGGCCGACGCCGATGGCGAAGATGCTGAAGAACCCGAGGACGACGATACCGAGGACGACGCCGACGAGGCTGACGAACAGCCCCGAGACCGCGCCGGACTTCACGCCGAGTTCGCGGTCGCTCCCGGTCAGGTAGCCGGCGACCGCCCCGCCGAGGACGGTCGACCCCGGGAGCGGCGAGAGGACGACGCTGGCGACCGCGCCGACGAGCGCCGAAAACAGCAGGCTCTCGCGGTCGTCGCCGAGGGAGGGCTCGGTCTCCGAAGACGGGGTGTGTTCCATGTCCGACACAACACGGCGGGAGGGCCTAATGCTTTCTCCGCCGCGGCGTCCCGCGGTCGGGGTATCCGGTACCGCCCCGTTTTTAGGACCGTGGCGCGTTTCAAACGAGCATGACCGGTGCCGCCCACGACTTCGGGTTCGAACACGTCCCCGAGACAGACCAGTCGTTCGAGAACGCCTTGGCGAAGGCGCGAGCGGGCGAGCGCCTCACAGTCGACGACGGCGTCGAACTCATCACGACGGGCACCGACTGCGAGGGAATCGACCCCGAACGCAAGGAACTCGTGCTCGAGGCCGCCGACCGCCGGCGCGCCGAGATGGTCGGCGACGAGGTGACGTTCGTCGCCAACCTCAACAACAACGTGACGACGGCCTGCAACACCGGCTGTCTGTTCTGTAACTTCAAGAACACCGCCCACCTGTTCGAGTCCGGCTCCGACGCCGACCACGGCGGCTTCACGAAGACGCCCGCCGAGTCCCGCGACATCGTCGCCGACGCGGTCGAGATGGGAATCTACGAGGTCACGTCGGTCTCCGGCCTCCACCCCGCGCTCGTGCTCGACGAGGAACACCGCGAGATTCTCGAATCCTACGACAACCCCGCCGCCGAGGTGAACTACAAGCCGCCCGAGGCGTACGACACCGACCCCGCGAGCTACGCCGAACAGCTCTCGGCGATGTCGGCCGACGGCGCGCACGTCCACTCGATGACGCCCGAGGAGGCCCACCACGCCAAGCGCGGCACCGACTGGAGCTACGAGGAGGTCTATCGCCGCCTCGCCGACGCCGGCCTCGCCAGCGCGCCCGGCACCGCCGCGGAGATTCTCGTCCCCGAGGTTCGCGAGGTCATCTGCCCCGGGAAAATCGGGACCGACGAGTGGGTCGCCGGGATGGAGGGCGCGATGGAAGCCGGCCTCGACGTGACGGCGACCATCATGTACGGCCACGTCGAGACCGAGAAACACCGCGTGCTCCACCTCGACGTGGTTCGGGACCTACAGGACCGCTACGGCGGAATCACCGAGTTCGTCCCGCTGTCGTTCATCCACCAGAACACGCCGCTGTACGACCGCGGCCTCGTGACCGGCGGCGCGTCCGACGACGAGGACGAACTGATGGTCGCCGTCGCGCGACTCTACCTCGACAACGTCGACCACATCCAGTCGTCGTGGGTGAAGTTCGGGAACGCGAAGGCGCTGAAGCTCCTCAACTGCGGCGCGGACGACCTCATGGGCACGATTCTCTCCGAGGAGATAACGAAGCGCGCCGGCGGCGGCTTCGGCGAGTTCCGCTCGTTCGACGACTACGTCGACATGATAACCGCCATCGGTCGCCGGCCGGTCGAGCGCTCGACGGACTACCGAACCCGCCGCCCCATCGACCCAGACGACGGCCCGCACGGCCCGACGCTCGGCCCGCGCGCCGACGGGACGCCCCTGCTCGACGGCCGCCGCGACCCGGCGACCGCAGACGACTGAGATGATGGCGACAACCCACGCGGCCGTGGGGCTGACCCTCGCCGCGCCGCTGGTCTTGGTCGCTCCCGAACTCGCGACTGCCGCGGCCGTCGGTGCGCTCGTCGGCGGCGTCTTCCCCGACGTTGACCTCTTCGTCGGCGTCCACCGCAAGACGCTGCACTTCCCCGTCTACTACAGCGTCGCCGCCGCGGTCTTCGGAGCCGTCGCCGTCGTCTCTCCCTCGGCGCTCAGCGTCGGGGTCGCCTTTTTCTTCCTCTCGGCGGGGCTCCATTCCGCGTCCGACTGGCTCGGCGCGGGCGGCGAACTCCGGCCGTGGGACCGCACCTCCGACCGCGCGGTGTACGTCCATCCCGCGAAGCGCTGGCTCCGCCCCCGCTACCTCGTCCGCTACGACGGCGCGCCCGAGGACCTCGCGCTGACGCTCCTGTTCGCCGTCCCGGGCTTCCTCGCCTTCACCGGCGGCGTCCGGGTCGCGGTCGCGGTCGGCGTCGCCGTCGCGCTGTTCTACACGGGCTTCAGAAAGCGGATGCCCGAGTGGTTCGGCATCTGAGGCGCGGCGTCCGCGAGCACGACCGCGCCCGCGGGCGTTCGGTTCGACCACGAAACTCATACGTCTCGGTCGCCGAGTAGGCGAAGCGATGACGACCCGACGACTTCGACCGGTTCGGGGGGTGTTCGCCCCGTGATGGCCCCGACGCACGTGGCGATGAGCCTCGCGCTCGCCGCCGCCGTCGCGGTCGTCGCCCCCGCGGCCGCACCCCTCGTCGTCACGGCGGCGCTCGTCGGCGGCGTCTTCCCCGACCTCGACATGGTCGTCGGCGTCCACCGCAAGACGCTCCATCAGGTCGAGGCGTTCGTCGTCGGTTCGGTCGGGTTCGGCGCGGTCGCGCTCGTCACGGGCGAGCCGCTGGCCGCGGCCGCGGCGACCGGGTTCGTCGCGGCGGCGCTCCACTGCGCGACCGACTACCTCGGCGGCAGCAGCGAGGCTCGCCCGTGGGAGGCGCGGACCGACCGCGGCGTCTACGTCCGCAGTCTCGGCGGCTGGGTCGAACCGCGACGCTTCGCCGCCTACGACGGCTCGCCCGGCGACCTCGCGCTCGCCGCGGCGCTCTCGGTGCCGGGATTCCTGACGCTCGGCGACGGCCCGCGGGGGATTCTCCTCGCCAGCCTCGCCGTCGGCGTCGCATACACGCTCGTCAGAAAGCGCGTCCCACAGCTTTCGGGGCGCACGCCCGCGGTGACCGCCGCGCTCGTCGCGCTTTACTCGCTTTTCCTCCGCCGTCGATAAGGTGCCGCCCGACTCAGTCGCTGGCCGTCGGCGAAGCCGAACCGCCGCTTCCGAGCGACGACGCCGGCCCCTCGCGGCCGGTCGCCGATTCGACCGCCAAGCGAGCGAGTCGGAACTCCCGGCACTCGCCGACGCCGAGGGCGTTCTGCGGGAGCACCGCGTTGTCGGCGAGGGCTCGAAACGCCCGGGTCTCCTCGTCGGCCCCGACGGGAACGAGGCGGCCGCGGACGACGACGCTGTGCCAGTCATCGACGCTCTCGACGGCGCTCACGACGAGTTCGACCGGGCCGTCGCTCTCGGCGAAGCGACTCGCGTTCGACTCCGGCGGGGCCGCCAGTTGGAAGTAGAGGTCGTCGCCGTCGACGCCGAACGACATCGGGCGGGCGACCACGTCGCCGTCCACCGCGGCCGAGAGGACGCCGTGGCCCCGCGCCCGCAACACCTCGGCGATGGTCTCGTCACTCAGTTCGCGGCCGCGGTCGACCCAGTCCCTGCTGTCGTGGCTTCCGCCCTCCATACGTCCCGTTTCTCGGGCGCGTATATCGGGGTACGGCGCGTTTTCGCCCCGCGAGAACGGTCGAAACCCCCGTCAGTTCGGAATCGACAGCGGGCCGTCGCCGCGGGCGACGTTTCGAAGCCGCCGCCCGTGGACGTCGTCGGCCCCGAACCGGTCGGTAATCGGGTCGCGGAGCCACTCGCGGTCCGGCGCGACCGCGCGGGCGTCGTCGCGCTCGCCGGTTTCACCCGCCGGGTCGCGGACGCCGTCCGGCAGGAACCGCTCGTAAACCGGCAGTCGCTCGCGGAGCGGGACGCCCGCCTCGTCGGCGATATCGACGAGTTCCCGGAGCGCGGGCCACTCGTAGTCGGGGTTGACGTAGTCGTCCGTGACCGGCGAGACGCCGCCGAGGTCGTCGACGCCGCAGGGGACGAGGTCGGCCGCCGCCGAGAGGTTCGGCGGCACCTGCACCGACACCTCCTCGGGAAGCGCGACCCGCGCCATCGAAACGACCCGGCGCATCGCGTCGAGCGACGGGCGCTCGTAGTCCGACCGCTCGTTGGGGACGACGTTCTGGACGATGACCTCCTGCACGTGGCCGTAGCGCTCGTGGAGCGCGCGGATGGCGAGCAGGCTCTCGGCCCGGTCGCGCCACGTCTCGCCGATGCCGACGAGGATGCCCGTCGTGAAGGGGACGCCCACCTCGCCCGCGGCGCGGATGGTGTTGAGCCGCTGGCCGGGCGTCTTCCGCCGACTGCCCGAGTGGGCGGCCACGTCGGCGGTCGTCTCCAGCATCACGCCCATGCTGGCGTTCAGGGGCGCGAGGTCGGCGAACTCCTCGCGGGTGAGGTCGCCGGGGTTCGAGTGCGGCAGGAGGCCCTCGTCGAGCGCGACCTCGCAGGCCGCCGCGAGGTAGTCGAGGATGTCGTCGTAGCCCCACTCGTCGAGTTGGCGGTGAATCTCCGTGTAGCGCTCGTCGGGGGCGTCGCCGAAGGTGAAAAGCGCCTCCGTACAGCCCGCGTCCGCGCCCGTGCGGACCGTCTCGCGGACCTCGTCGAGGGACATGAGCGTCGCCTCGCCGGGCACGTCGTAGTAGGTGCAGTAGGTGCAGGTGTACCGGCAGGCGGTCGTCAGCGGGATGAAGACGTTCCGAGAGAACGAAAGCGACGCCGGCGCGTCGGCGTCGTCGGGGGTGACGGCGAGCAGTCGCTCCACGTCGGCGTCGTCGATAGTCAGGTCGACTCCGTACTCGTCGGCACCCGGGAACATACCTCTCGGTGTGTGACGAGCCATTAAAAGCGTGTCACTCGCGGCCGATACGGTCGCGGTTCGAGACGGAAGAACGGAAGTCGAGCTCGGGGCCGGATAGTTGGTGCCAGACACGTCTCCGGCCCGTCCGAGGCGCCGTCAGGCGCTCGCCCCGAGTTGGTTGCGAGTGGGACTCGCGTCGTCGTCGTGACGTTCGGACTCCACTTCGACCTCCACGTCGTCTTCGCGACGCGGAAGCGCGCGGCGCACGTTGCCTCAGTTCCCGCCGGGCAGACGGACAACCGCGCCAGTCAATGTTTATCGCGGACCGTTAAGGTCCTATCGGCGACCGCGGACGGCTTCGACCCGGCCCGACCCGCGTTCGAGTCGGACGCCGGCGTCGACCAGCCACTCGCGCGCGCGCCCCTCGCCGTGAACCAACACCTCGACGAGGTCGCTCGGTTCGTCCACGTCGACGGCGAGTCGCATCGAGTCCACCTCGGCGAACGAACAGCCGGCGTCGCGGGCGATTCGCCGGTGGTCGAGGATAGACGCGCCGTGGTAGTCCACGGAGAAGTCGGGGTGGCGGACGACGAGCGCGTTCGTACCGCCGCCGAGGCCGGGTGCGGCGACCACGTCGGCGTCGGTGTCGAACAGGCGCGCGAGCGCCGCGGGCGTCGCGAGCGCGAGGTCGGCCATGACGACCGCGACCGGGTCACCGCCGAGTTCATCGAGTTCGTCGCCCACGACGTCGGTGAGCGGCCGGTCGTCTACGGTGACGGGCGCATCGACCGACACGGGCGCGTCAGCGACGACGCTCGGGTCGCCGTCGGCCGCGCGGACCGCGTCGAGCACGTCGCGGAGCATCGAGACGGCGAACTCGCGTCGCTCGTCGGCGTCGAAAAACGGGGCGAGTCGGGTCTTCGGCGTTCGTCCCCCGAAGGGAACGACGACTCGCACGGAGAATCAGCCCAGTTTGTCGTAGGTCGTCTGCTGGGACCGCCAGTAGAGGAATCCACCGGCGATGAGCGCGACGACGAGCAGGCCGCCAGCGGCGTAGATGAGCAGTTGGGTCGTCTGACTCGACTGCTGTGCCTGGTTCGCGCTGGTCTCGGCCTCGTTGGCGAGGTTCGTCGCGAGGTTGAACTCTTCGCCGTTGAACGCTTCGACAGCGTTGTTGAACGTCTGCTGGGCTTGTTGCGTGTTGGCGCCACTTACACTCTGAATCGCGGCCTGCGCGCTGTCGAGTTCGGCGCGCGCGGCGGCGCTGTCTTCGGTGTAGTGGTGGGCCGTCCACGTGTCGATGTCGTTACTGGAGCCACCTTCGCGGGTCTGGTCGAGCGAGATGAGCGTGAACGTCTGCGCGGGGTCGTAGGAGTACGCCTCGACCTCGGGGACGGTCCCCGTCACGGAGATTTCCACTTCGCTCGTGCCGTCGTCAGCGGCGACTTGCGCGCCGCTGAAGTTCTGCCCGTCGAAGGACTGCTGGTCGACTTTTGCACCCGTCTGGTCGTAGTACGTGACGGTCCACGTCACGTCTTCCAGGTCGGTCTCGCCCGCGAGCGTCCACGATTCGAGTTGCGGGTTCCTGTACAGTTCATCGATGGTGGCCGCCGCGGTCACCTGTGAACCGACCTGCGCCTCGTTGGGGACGTCCTCGGACGCGACGCTCACCGCCCCTGCCGGGCCCGCGAGGGCCGACAAGAGCACGACGAGCGCGAGCGCCAGCTTAGAAAAGCGACTCCAGTTCGTCTTCGTCATCGTTTATGAGGTTCTCCAGATTCGAATCGCTCTCTTGACGGATCTCTTCGATGTTATCCTGCGCTTCGATGGCGACCTGCTGTAGCTCCTTGATGCGCGGGACGTTCGTCACGCCCGACAGGAGGATGACACTCGCCACCTTCCCCGCGCCCGGAATCGGGTAGTCGCCGCCGCGAACTTCCATGGAACCGGTCTGCTCCTCGATCCATTTCCGCCCGCGCTCTATGCCTTTCCGGTTCAGATGCTCCGGCGGACCAGCGAGGACGAGCAGCGCGCGCTCCGCGCCTTCGATCTCACACGGGAGCGTGAGTCGACCGAGCGCGGCCTTGCGGACGAGGCTCGTGATTCGGTTGGTCGTGTGTGCGGTGTCGAGGTTGTCGTCGGGTTCGTCGCCGCCTGTCAGCCGGGACAGGAGGCCACCGCCGCCCTTGTTCTTCCGCGGTTCGACGCCCTCGGAAGCGTAGCCGACGGTCGAGACGCCGCCGCCGGCGAGCGTGTTGATAATCTCCGACGAGTCGACGACGGACTCCGCGACTTCCTGTCCGTCTTGGACTTCGCCGGCGCCGAAGAGCACGCCGAATCGGTTGACGATTTCTTCGTTAATCTCATCGTAGCCCCCCTGTACCGATTCGCCGGTCTTCCGCCAGGCGTCGTTGTCGAACACGAGGAGGTTGTCGACCTCGCGGACGAACGTCTGGAAGGAGCGCGCGGCGTTGAGCGTGTAGATGCCACCCTCGTCGGAGCCCGGCAGGATGCCGAGTCCGTAGACGGGTTCGGTGTAGATGCGCTTGAGGTGTTTCGCGAGGACCGGCGCGCCGCCGGAGCCGGTGCCGCCACCGAGCCCGGACACGACGAGGAAGGCGTCGACTTCGTGGACGGGGATGCTGTCGATGGCACCCTGCACCTCGTCGATGTCCTCCTCGGCGATTTCGGCACCGAGTTCGTTGTCCGCACCGACGCCGTGTCCCTTCACGCGGGACTGGCCGATGAGGACGCGCTGGTCCTTCGGGATGTTCTTCAGTCCGAGCAAGTCAGCTTTCGCGGAGTTCACCGCGACCGCAGCGCGGACGATTCCGGCGTTGCGTTCCCGGTCGTACTCGACAAACTTGTCGACTACTTTTCCCCCGGCTTGCCCGAATCCGATCATTGCGAGCTTCATAGGTTCGGTCCCCTCGCCATTGGGTGAATGGCAGTACGAACGCGGACATAAGCGTTGTGATGGGGAAGTGTATACCCAGCGTCAGATTATCGGCGAAAAACGGTGACTCGAAACCGGTGTTAATCGGCCATTATCCCGTGAGAACGGCTAATACCGGTGAAATGAGCCGGGTTTCACGACTGCTTAACGGCACCCAAAGGTTGGATGTTCGTCAGTTTCGCTCGGCGAGGTACGTCCCGAGCGTCTTCATCGACGAGGTGTCGACGCCGAAGACGCCCACGTCGTTCCGGTCGGTCGTGTTGTCGAACTGGAGCGAGCGGTACTGGTCTTTCCCCATCGGGAAGCCGGGGACCGCGCCGAGAACCGTCAGTCCGACGCCCGCGAGCCCCATCGGGAGCGGGACGATGGTGATGGACTTGTTCTCGGCGTCGTACACCATCTCCGTGATTTCGCGGAGCGTGAGCTTTTCCGGCCCGCCGATGTGGTAGGTCTCGCCGACGTGTTCGTCGCCCTCGACGCCGTCCGCGAGCATCGGCACGAGGTCGCCGACCCAGATGGGTTGGAACCGCGTCTCCCCGTTGCCGGGAAGCGGGTACAGCGGCACGCCGGGCGCGAACATCCCCTTGAGTCGCTTCGTGAAGGAGACGAACTCGCCGCCGTCGCCGAAGACGACCGAGGGACGGAAGATGACCCAGTCGAGGCCCGACGACTTGACCGCCTGCTCGGCTTTCCCCTTCGAGCGGATGTAGGCGGTGTCGCCGTCGGTGTCGGCTCCGAGCGCGCTCATCTGGACGAGTCGGGGCACGTCGTTGGCCTCGGCGGCCTTCACGACGTTTTCGGTCCCCTGCCAGTGGACGATGTCGTGCATCCGGTTGCCGCCGTTCGGTTCGAACAGCGGCGAGAGCGCGACGAGGTTCACGACCGCGTCTTTCCCCTCGAACGCGCCCGCGATGGAGTCGTAGTCCGTCACGTCTCCCATCGCCTTCTCGACGCCGTCGGGGAGGTCCTCGCTGTTCGGACTCCGCGACATCGCGGTCACGCTGTGTCCCCGCGACTGCAGTTCGCGGCAGAGATGGCTCCCGATGAATCCGCTTCCGCCGACGACAAGGACTTTCATGCCGTAATATTCGGCGGAATGAGGGTAAAGCTAACGGGGGATAGGGGTCGATTTCGCCGGGGAACACCCCGATGGGAACGACGCTCTCCCGGGCGGACACGTCCGGTCGCGGGCCCGGCGGTCGCCCGCGAGTGGCGCGGGCGTACTCAGAACAGAATCGAGGGCGCGACCGACCCGTCGGTGCGTTTCACCATCCGACCGATTCGGTCGTAGACGACGAGCTCTTCGGCCGCCTCGGGGCACTCGTCGGGCGCGTCGCTCGGGTGGTCGACCTCGGACTGCTTCGTCGCGAACGACGCGTCGGCCGGCGAAACGCGCTCGTCGAAGCGGACGACGCTGTACTGCTTTTCGCTCGGAAGGAGGTCGTCCCACCGCTCGCAGGTGGGAGGCACTACTACACGTATCGGTTTGCGTTGACATTATCATTGCGGCGGCTCGCTTCGGCGCGCTTTTTCCGGAGCGCCGAGTTGGTAGGGTATGCTCGTCACGCTCGAAGGGCTCGACGGGAGCGGGAAGACGACCGTCTGGGAGGCGCTCCACGACGCGTACCCCGACGCCGTCTTCACGCGCGAGCCCACGTCGGACTCGTGGTACGGAGAGGCAGTCAACCGCGCCATCGCCGACGACGACGCCGACCCGCTCGCCACGCTGTTCCTCTTTACCGCCGACCACGCCGACCACCTCTCGCGGGTCGTCCGGCCCGCCCTCGCCGACGGCGACCTCGTCATCTCCGACCGCTACTCCGACTCGCGGTACGCCTATCAGGCCGCCTCGCTCCGCGACAGCGACCTCCGCCGCCCGATGGAGTACATCAGGGGCATCCACACGGCCTTCACCCGTCCGCCGGACAAGACCATCTACCTCGACGTGGACCCCGAGACGGCCGCCGCGCGCAGCGGGGCGACGAACAAGTTCGAACAGGCGGCGTACCTCGCGGACGTGCGCGCCAACTACGAGCGGCTCATGGAAGCCGAACCGGAGCGGTTCGTCCGCATCGACGCGACGCAGTCGCCGGAGGACGTGCTCGACGCGGTCGAGGCGGCGCTCGAAGAGATTCTCGCGGAACGCTAACCGCCGGCCGACTCGCGGCTCACCGCGAGTTCGGGAGGTTCTCGTACTCCTCCGGCGGCGGGACGTAGAGCGTGTCGATAGTGAACCCGAGCGCGAGCGGCATCCCTATCATCACGCCGATGGCGGCCGTGGGACTGCCGAGGTTCACGCCGATGCTGAAGACGCCGGAGAACACCAGCGTCGAGACGAACAGCACGAGCGGAATGAGAAACAGGGCGTACAGGATGTACCCCCACTGCGTCTTCAACCGCAGGCGGAAAAAGCGGGTCATGACCGCCGCGATGAGCGTGTGGAGGACGATGACCGCGCCCATGAGCACGAGGTTGATCACCGAGACCATAGCCGACCTAGGGAGGCGGTGGTCTTTGGCCTGTCGCTCTCGGCGACCCGCTCGTCCCGCGCCGCCGTCGGTCGAACCGCCCGCCGGGAGCGACCCCGCAGACGGGTGACGTTTATCACGAAGGACCGTGACTCACCGCCATGCACCGACTCATCGCAGAGCGCGGGCTGGACGACACGGAGTTCACCGCAGACGACGCCCGCGCCGCCCTCCGCGACATGATTCGAGCGCGACGGTTCGACGAGCGCGCACTCGCCCTCCAGCGACGCGGCTGGATGAGCGGCTATCCGCCCTTCCGCGGACAGGAGGCCTCCCAAATCGGGGCCGCCCACGCCATGCGCGACGACGACGTGTTGCTGCCGACCTATCGGTCGAACGCCCTCCAACTCGCCCGCGGCGTGCCGCCGAGCGACATCCTCCTCTTCCGGCGCGGCCACGCCGAGTACGACTCCGACCACGACGTGCCGGTGTTCCCGCAGGCGGTCCCCATCGGAAGTCAGATTCCTCACGCGGCCGGCGTCGGTATGGCCGCGAACTACCGCGGCGACGACCACGCGGCGCTGGTCTGCTTCGGCGACGGCGCGACCTCCGAAGGGGACTTCCACGAGGGGCTGAACTTCGCGGGCGTCTTCGACGCGCCGGTCGTCTTCTTCTGCGAGAACAACGGCTGGGCGATTTCGCTCCCCCGCGAGCGCCAGACAGCCAGCGAGTCCATCGCGGCGAAGGCAGACGCCTACGGGATGGACGGCATGCAGGTCGATGGCAACGACCCGCTGGCGGTCAGGGAGGTCGTCGAGCGCGGCTTCGAGAAGGCGCGCGCCGGAGAGCCGGTGCTCATCGAGAGTCTCACCTACCGACAGGGCCCGCACACGACCGCCGACGACCCCTCGCGCTACCGCGACGACGACCCGGAACTCCCCGACTGGCGGACGCGCGACCCGCTCGACCGCTTCGAGTCGTTCTGCCGCGAGCAGGAGGTCGTCGACGACGCGGCGCTCGACGCCATGCGCGACGACGCGGACGAGGAACTGCGCGAGGCCGTCGAGCGCGCGGAGGCGACGCCTGCACCGGGAACCGACGAACTGTTCGACAACGTCTACGAGGAACTGCCGCCGGAACTCGCCCGCCAGCGCGGGGAACACGTCGCGTTCGTCGAGCGAAACGGGCCGTTCGACATCGAGCGCTGAGCCGCGGCGGGTCGTCTCAGTCGTCCAGCGAGATGTACGTCTTCGTGTCTGCGACGCCCTGTAACCCCTGCACGTGGCTCGACGCGGTCTTCAACACCTCGTAGACCGCGTCGGCATCGACCTCCGCGATGATGTCGTACGCGCCCGCGACGATGTGGGCCTCGGTCACCGTCTCGAAGTCGCGGATAGGACCGAGAAGCTGTTCCGACTCACCGGCTCCGGTCTTCACCATGATGAACGCGTGAACCATGCGTGAGATATTCTACCACGGTCGTCAAAAGCCTTGCTTCGACCGAGTGCGGCCCGCTCGCCCGAACCGGGGGAAGGTTATTTGCCTCCGCCGACATACCGTCTTATCATGCGGTTCGTTATCATTGGTGCTGGACGGGTTGGGCTGCGCACCGCTCGCGTCCTCCGCGAGGAGGGTCACGACATCGTCCTGGTGGAGTTGGACCGCGACCGGGTCAAACGGGCCCGCGAGGCAGACTTCGACGTGGTCGAAGGCGACGGCTCCCGCGAGGAGGTGCTCGTCGATGCAGGTATCGAGGCGGCCGACGCCCTCGGCGCGCTCACCGCCGACCTCAACGTGAACTTCGCGGCCTGCATGATCGGCAAGCACTTCGGCTGTCGGACGGTGCTTCGGGTCGACGAGGACTACCGCGAGGAGGTGTACCAGAAGTACGCGAAGGAGGTAGACGAAATCGTCTACCCCGAGCGCCTCGGCGCTATCGGCGCGAAGAACGCGCTGCTCGGCGGGTCTATCCGCGCCATCGCCGACATCGCCCAACACCTGCAGGTCATCCTCGTGACGGTGACAGAGGAGTCGCCCATGAACGGCTACAGCATCGAGGAGGTGGCGCTCCCGGCGAACGCCCGCGTCCTCGCGTTCGGGAAGAAGGACGGTCCGATGGGCATCCCGCTTGCCGACGACTCGCTCGAGACGGGCGACCGCGTGGCCGTCCTCGCGGACTTCGACGTGCTCAACGACGTGCGACAACTGCTCGTCGGCGACGAGGTCGTCACCGCGGCGGGAGGTGCGTGACGATGGTCTACGCCTACATCATGGTCAAGGCCGCGCCCGTCTCGGACGGTATCGACCAGCTGAAACGGGACCTGTTGGCCGTCTCGGACGGCATCGTCAGCGCACACATCGTCGCGGGCGACGTGGACTTCATCGTGAAAGTCGAGGTGGCCTCGCCCGCCGACGTGAAGGACATCGCGGGCGGCATCCAGTCGGTGTCGGGCATCGAGGACACCCAGACGTACATCGCGATGGACTGACCCCGGACAACGGGGACCAACGGCGACGGCCCGGGGAGTCGCCCGAACCGCGCTCGAACCGAATACGCTCGTTTTTCAGAAGCCCGCGCCGGCGGCGTCCCGCGCGTTCTGGATGAGACTCGTCACCGGTTCGCCGTAGTCGTAGCCGGGGATGATGCCCTCGACGAACGTGCCTTCGACGTAGTCGATGACCGCGCCGGCGTCGTCGACGCCGCGGCGCTCGTTGATGTCGGCGAAGCTCGCCCGAACGACCGCCTCGTCGCCCGCGCGCGTCACGTCGGGGTCGAGGTCGTGGTCGCCGGCGACGACGCCGTTTACGTCTTCGAGGCGGAGTTCGAACGTCTCGTACCAGCCGTCTTCGACCACGGGGGCCACGTCGTCGGCGACCGCAGACAGCATCGGGACGCGGACCTCCACGCCGAACTCGACGTGGCCGCTCTCCTGCGCCGCGACGCTGACGGTGCCGTCGAACGGCGTCGTCACGGACTCGAAGGTGCGGTCGTCGATCGGTTCGAACGACCCGTGGTCGCCGAACGCGCGGCGGACCCGACCGGGGATGTCGTCTTCGCTCATGCCCGGACGAAGGTCCCGACGGGAGAAAAGCCCGTTGCGTCGCGAGCGCCCTCGAATCGCCCGCCTGCGGCGGTTTTGGGCGGATGGCGGCACGTTTAAGTATCTCGCCGCACTCCGTTCAGGTGACGCTTCGCTTTGGAGGGCCGAAGCGTCAGCGGGGACCAATCTAGGGCGGCATTTGCCGCGCGGGCCGCTCCCGTGCGGCTGCCTATCCCTTTCTCACGAAACTCACATCGAAGAGCCGCCGGTTTGCGTCCGCGCGCGCTCGAATCGAACAACCGACCCGAGCGATATCTAAGCAGTAACACTCCGCCAGCGACGCGGCCGCGTCAGTTCTCGTCCGGACCGTCGCCGGCAGGTTCGCGTTCACTAGACGCCGCGGTCACCAGACTCGGTTCCGTCCCCCGCGGCTTCGTCTCCGCCCGACCCGTCGGTCGCGAGGTCGGCCATCGTCGGCGACGAAATCGGGTCGGAACCCGTCTCGTCCGCCGTCGCGGTTTCGGTTCTTTCGTCCCCGAGTTCCCCCGCGTCGGCGATGCCGTCGCGCGCACTTTCCTCGCGCACCTCGAACCGGTCGGCGAGCGCCCGCAGTTCGTCGGTCGTGGACGACAGTTCCTGCATCTGCCCGGCGACGGTGACCATCGCGTCGTTCTGCTCGTGGGCCGCGCCGGCCACGTCGGCCGCCTCGGTCCGCGTCTCGTCGGCGATTTCGGCGGCCTCGTCCGCGAGGCGCGCGACCGACTGTGCGGCCGACGCCTGCGAGGCGGTCGCCTCGTCGATGGCGGCGACGCCGTGGTCGACCTCCGCCAGTCGGTCGACCGCCTCGTCGATGGCCGTGACGCCGGCTTCGACCGTCTCGGAGCCCCGCGAGACGCGCTCTCGGGCGGCCGTGACCGCATCGACCGTCTCGTCGGCCGTCTCCTCGACGGACTCGATGGACGACGCGATTTCGGTCGTCGCGTCGGCGGTCTCGCCGGCGAGCGCCTTCACGCTGTCCGCGACGACGGCGAAGCCGGCACCCGCGTCGCCGGCGCGGGCGGCCTCGATAGACGCGTTGAGCGCGAGCAGGTTCGTCTGGTCGGCGATGTCCTCGATGAGGTCGACAACCTCGCCGATGTCCGCCACCTCGTCGCGGAGCGCTTCGACGCCCTCGGCCGCGGCCGCGACGCGCTCGTCGATGTTCGCCATCTCGTCGTGGACGGCGGCGCTCGCGTCGCGCCCGGCCTCGCCGCGCTCCGACGCGTCGCCTGCGAGGTCAGCGAGTTCGTCGGCGGAGGCGGCGACCTCCTCGACGGTCGCCGAGAGGTCCTGCATCTCCGAGGACACCTCGTCGAGGAGCGACGCCTGCTCGGCCGCGCCCTCGGAGATGTCGGCCGTCGCCAGTTCGACCCGCTCGGAGGCGGCGCTGACCTCCTCGGTGCCGGCGGTGACGCGCTCGCCCGCCGCATCGACTGTCGCCGCGAACGACGCGACCTGTCCGATGGTCGCTTCGAGGTCGGCGAGCATCGCGTCGATGCCGTCGCCGACCGCCGCCATGGCCTCGTCGTCCGGTTCGACCGACGTGCGAACCGTCAGGTCGCCCGTCGCCGCGGCGTCCATCGTCTCGCGGTAGTCGTCCGCGGCGCTCGCGAGGTCGCGGCGGGCGTCTTCGGCCGCCTCGATACGGTCGCGCAGACCGTTTCGCATCTCGGCGAACGCCTCGGTCAGCGCCCCGAACTCGTCGACTCTGCGGGTTTCGAGGTCCACGTCGAGGTCCCCGCCGGCGAGCGCTTCCGCCTTGGCGCGGAGCCGCCGGAGCGACAGCACCGTGTTGCGGCCGATGACGACCCCGACCAGCGCGAGGCCGGCGAGGCCCACGCCGATGAGGACGGCGACGTCGCGCTCGACGACCTGCGCGACCGCGTAGGCGTTGTCCTGCGGCGCTTCCACGAGGACCGCCCAGTTCGTCCCCGAGACGGGCGCGTAGGCGACGACTTCGTCCCCGGCGTTCCCGTCGCCCTCGCGCTCGATGACGCCGGTCTCACCGCCGAGCGCCGCGTCCAGCGCCGGCGTCTCGGCCCCTTCGCGGTACGTCGTGAGGACGTTCTTGCCGTACTTGTCGAAGGCGATGACGCCCTCTTCGGTCACGACGCGGGTCTGCGAGCCTTCGACCGGTTCGCTCAGCAGTTCGGCGTGCTTCGTCGCGTCGACGACGACCATCACCGCTCCGTCCCGCCCCTCGACCGGACTGAGGAAGGCGAGGCGCTCGCTCCCGGCGTAGCGGTACACCTCCGAGATGGCGACGGCGTCGGGGTCGTACATCGTCAGCGACCCGGTCGTCCACGACAGGCCGAGGTCGGAGACCGACTTGGCCTCTATCACGCCGTTGGTACTGCGGACGATATCGCGGTTCGACGGCTTCACGTAGTGGATGGCCATCACCTCGTCGGGGAGCGTGTCTCTCTCGCGTTCGAGCGTCTCGTCGATGGTGTCGGGATCGCCCGTCTGGACGGTCTCGTACTCAGAGAGCATCCGGGTGGTCCGGGCGTAGCCGTCCATCCAACTCGACAGTCCCTCGGCCTCCAGCGCGGCGACCATCTCGAGGTCGCTGTGGGTGTCGGCTCTGACCTCGGACCCGACCATGTCCGAGACGTACAGGCCGAACCCGCCCATCACCGCGGCCACGAGGAGAATAACGAACAGAAACTTCCGGAGGTAGCTCCGCCTGAGCACCGCCGGAACCAGCGTGGCGAGCTTCATGCCACTTGGTAGCAAGAGAGCGACGTAAAGCGTTGTCCCGCTAGCTATCAGATGTGATATCGGTGCGCGAAAACGTGACCCGTCTCACTCGCGGCGTTACGAGTTCCGAGAATCGGCTACAGTTCGCTCACTGTGACGCCGAATGCGAGGGCGGCGGCCCCGGTCGCGCCGCCACCCGCGGCCAGCGGCGTGGGGAGAGCGGAAACGACGCCCACGACGGCCCCGACGAGGAGACAGACGGCCATCCCGAGGAGCGTGGCGTCGAATCTCGTGATGAGGGGTCCGGGTGACACGGTCTAATTACATCTCATTAGCCGAACTGTCAAAATGTTTGTGGGACCGGTCCTACTCGCCTCGCTCTCTCACGTCCGGGTCAGTCGCGTCGGCGGGGTCCGATTCCGCGGCGTCGGCTCCGGAGTCGCGGACGCGGTGCGGCGTCGAGTTCACCGACGCTTCGGTCTCGGTCTCGGTCTCGGTCTCGACGGCGTCTTCGAGGAACGCGAGGGACCGCTCGCGCTCGCCCCGCACCGAGGCGTCGCGCATCCCGAGAGTGATGGCGGTGTCGAAACAGCGAACGGCCTCCTCGTGGAGGCCGCGTTCGGCGAGGAAGAAGCCGCGGTTGTACCACGCCTGCGGGAGTCGCGGGTCGAGTTCGACGGCTCGCTCGGCGCGCTCGAGGGGTCCCGACGAGTCGCCGAGTTCCCACAGCGCGTACGCGAGATTGGTCTCCGCGGCCGCGGCGTGTTCGCCGTCGTCGTCGATGCGGAGCGCCTCGCGGTACGCGCCGATTGCCTCGTCGTACTCGCCGAGTTGGGCGTGGGCGACGCCCTTGTTCACCCACGCCTCGCACGCCGTCGGGGAGTCCGCGTCGGCGTAGGCGACCGCGCGACTGAAACTGTCGACGGCCTGCTCGTGCTCCTCGATGGCGACGTAGGCAAGTCCGACTTCGACGAGCGCCGCCGCGTCGACAGCCTCGGGGTCGATTCCCGCCTCGTCCACGAGTTCGGCGAGGGCGTGGTCGTCCGCCGGGTCGACGAGTCGTCCGTTCACCAGGTACGTCGGGGGTCCGAGGTCGAACCCGTCGTACGGGTCGCCGAATCCCTGTCCGTCCGAGTAGCGGTGTCTGCGCGTCGAAGCCATTCGTACCGATTGGCGGGGAACCGAGATAACGTGGTCGGCGGTCGCGGCGTCCGCCCCCCATCTGCTGTGTCGTCCCTGCCGCCGTCCCCACGCCGCCCGCCCGTCGATGGGTGCTATCTGGTAGCACTACACTATGTCTTCGCGGGTCGTACTTCCCGATGGCGTTGGTGCGAGGCCTGACTGGTCGCCGCGGCGACGCCGGATGGGTACGCATGTCGACACGAACGGCCACAGAGGAGAACCGCACCCTGATTCGAACCGAGTTCGACCGGGCGTGGAACCGCGACGAACTGGACGCGCTCGACGAACTGTACGCCGACACCGTCCGCATCGCCACGACGCGAAGCGGGTCCGACGAGGCGCTCGTCACGCGCGAAGACATCAAGGAACTGCACGGCGAGTGGGACGGCGCATTCCCGGACGCGACGACCGAAATCAACGAGTTAGTCGCCGAGGGCGACGCCGTGATGGTCTGGTGGACCCTCCGCGGCACGCATCTCGGGACGTTCCGCGGCATCGAGCCGACGGGTTCGCAGGTCGAAGTCGACGGGTTCAGCTACCGCCGCATCGACGAAGGAACCATCGTCGAAGTGAAAGACGCCGCGAGCATGGCGACGCTGTTCTCGCAACTCGGCGTCGAGCTACCGGCGTAGCCAACGAGGGCATCACCGCTGGCTCGAGTTTTTATGCACGTTTCCAGAGCCGTTACTCCGCTCACTATCGTTCGCAGAAGCGAGTGCGGGGGACGAGATTGTGAACCGTGCCGAGACGGTCACCCTCGCTGTCGCTCGGGTGCTGCGACTCGTCGGGTTCAAATCTCTCTGCCGCACTTGACACTCGTCACGTAGTTCCTCGGTACAAGTGCGGGGGACGAGATTTGAACTCGCGAACCCCTACGGGAGCGGATCTTAAGTCCGCCGCTTTTGGCCTAGCTCAGCCACCCCCGCGCACTCTCTCGTTCTCCGAGGGGGTGAAAAGTGCTTTCGCTTTACCAGTCGACCGAGAGGGTCCCGTCGCCGTCGGGGTCGGGCGATAGCTCCTCGTCGGTTCGGCGGTCGATGACGTGGATGACGCCGCGGCCCTTCTTCGCCGGGCAGACCTCCGCCGCCTCGATGTTCTCGTCGAGTTCGTCCTCGCCGACGAAGTAGGACTTCGCGCGGGCGAGGCCGGTTTCGAGGTCCATCTCCCAGTTGTCGGCGACCTCCGCGCATCGGCCGGCCCCGAAGCACTTGTTCGCCTCGAAGATTATCTTGTAGGGCTTTTCGTCGACCGGCGGGGCGTTCTCGTCGGTTCCGAAGTCGCTCGGCTTCGGACGCTCGGACTCCTCGCTCATCGTCGGCCCTTACCACGCGGTGGTCTTTGCGCTGTCGGTCGCGCGGCGACCGCGCGGGCCGAGACTCGCGGAACGCCTCGAACTTCTGGTACGTCCGTCGAAGCGCGCTCGTCGCGCTCCAGTCTCAAATTGCGACGAGCGGGCGTACCGTATTCCATCCGTGGTATCCCGACTCAACGGGTCGCTTCCGTCGAACGACTGCTCGACGAACTCACCACCAGTCACGAATCCGTTCTTCAGATTTGATACTCGGAGGCGTGGTCTTATCACCGACCAGAAATCTTCTGGACCAATGGACGACGACAGCCACCTCCGGAGACGAGTGTCGTCGGTTCGCGCCTCCGTCCGGGCCGCGTTCGGGTCGCGCGCGGACGACGACGCCGAATCGGAAGGCGCAGACGCGCAGACACACGACGACGCGCGAAGCGACGGCGGGGGAACTCCCTCGGCCGCTGTCGAGACGAGGAACGGGGAGTCATCACCTGCCGCCGCCGTCGATACCGACACCGCGTCGTCGGCGTCGGACGCCGCCGCGCTCGACGACCTCGACGACTTCTCCGCGGCTCTCGAACGCTGTATCGAGGGCGACCTGACGGTCCGGGTCGAAGTCCCCGACGACCCGGCGCTCGCGCGCCACGCCCGCCTCCTCAACGAGCTGTTCGAGGAGCGGCAGACCGCGGTGCGGAACGTCGACGCCTTCGCCGACCAGGTCTCGGCATCGACCCGAATCGTGGCCGACGCCGCCGAGGAGAGCCGCGAGGAGAGCCGGTCGGTCGCGGGCTCCGTCGACGACATCGCGGCGGGCGCGCGCCGGCAGAGCGAGAGCGTCGAGGAGGTCGCAGACGAGATGCGGAACCTCTCGGCCACCATCGAGGAGGTCGCGGCCTCCGCCGACGAAATCAGGCACGCGACCGACGAGGCCGTCGACCGCGGCGACCGCGGCAAGCGCGCCGCCGAGACCGCCATCGACGAGTTGGCGGCCATCGGCGAGCGGACCGACGCGACGGTCGAACGCGTCGCGGAACTCGACGACCGCATCGACGACATCACCGGCATCGCGACCAAAATCTCGGACATCGCGGAGCAGACGAACATCCTCGCGCTCAACGCCTCCATCGAGGCCGCCCGCGCCGGTGAGGCCGGTTCGGGCTTCGCCGTCGTCGCGGACGAGGTGAAGTCGCTCGCCGAGGAGACGCAGGCCGCGACCGCCGACATCGAATCGACAATCGAGACGATTCGCGCCCAGTCGGCCGCGACGGTCGATGACATCACCGACACGAGCGAGCGCCTCGACGAGGGGAGCGAGACGATTCAGGACGCGCTGTCGGCGCTCGACGGCGTCGTCTCCGACCTCGAGGAGACGAACGGGAGCCTCCACGAGATCTCCGACGCCACGGACTCGCAGGCGGCGACCTCTCAAGAGGTCGTGAGCCAAGCGGACGGCGTCGGCGAGATAAGCGACGAGACCGCGGCGCTCGCGGCCGACGCCGCGGGGTCGGCGCGCCGACAGACCGTGTCGCTCTCCGAGGCGGTGACGAAGATAGACGCGCTTTCGGACCAGGCGGACCAACTTCAGGACTCCATCGACGACTACCGTCTCCACGCCGAGGCGACCGAGTCCGGACAGACCGTCGTCCAGTTCTGGCACGGCATGTCCGGCGACAAGGCGGCGGTGTTAGAATCGCTCGTCGACGAGTTCAACGCCGGCCACGACGGCGTCCGCGTCGACACCGCGTCGAAGGGGAGCTACCGCGGCACGTTCGACGCGACCCTCGCCGCGGCCCGGTCGGGAACGCCGCCGACCATCGCGCAACTGTACGAGGTCGGCACCCAGCGCGCCCTCGACAGCGGGGCGTTCGCCCCCGTCGAATCGGTGCTCCCAGACGGGGCATCGGCGAGCGAACTCGTCCCCGAAATCGCCAACTACTACCGCCACGACGGCGCGCTCTGGTCGATGCCGTTCAACGCCTCGAACCCCGTGTTGTACTACAACGCCGACGCGTTCGAGCGGGCCGGACTCGACCCCGACGACCCGCCGGCGACGTTCGACGAGGTCACCTCGGCCGCGGCGACGCTGAAGACGAGCGGCGCGGTCGACTACGGCGCGACGTGGGCGAACTACAGCTGGTTCGTCGAACAGTGGTTCGCGGCCGCCGGCGAGTGCCTCTTCGACGCCGATAACGGGCGGAGCGGTACCGCCCGAACCTCGAATCTCGACGGTCCGGTCGGGACCCGCGTGTTCGAGTGGTGGCGCGACCTCGAACGGAACGACCTGCTGTTCGACCCCGGCGTCGAGGCCCGGCGAGACGCGCGCGAGGCGTTCCTCGACGGCCGCGCCGCGATGCTCGTGGACTCCAGTTCGAGCGCCGCGTCGGTCGTCCGAGGGGCCGCAGAGCGCGGGTTCACCGCCGAAGTCGGCCGGTTCCCCGCGCCCGGGTCGTCGCGGGAGGGCGTTGTCGTCGGCGGCGCGTCGCTGTGGGTCGCAGACGGCGTCGAATCCCGGAAACGGGCCGCCGCGGGCGAATTTATCGCGTGGCTGACCCGGCCCGAACAACAGCGCCGCTGGCACCGCCGGACGGGCTACTTCCCGGTTCACCGCCGGACGCGGGACCTCCTCCGCGACGACGGCTGGTTCGACGATCACCCCGGCTTCGCGGTCGCGTTCGACCAACTGGCCGAGACCGTCGACACCCCGGCCACCCGCGGCGCTCGCGTCGGTCCCTTCACGACCGTCAGGACCATCGTCTCCGAGGGACTGTCCGAACTGTTCGACGGCCGCGACCTCGACGCCGTGTTGACGACGATGGACGAACAGGTGTCGGCCCGGCTGTCGGAGTACGAGAACTCGGCGAACCGCTGACCCGGTGGGAGCGGGTCTCTCCGAGTCGGACCGAGTCGAAACGGACCGGCCGACTGCGACGAGCCTCAGTGACCGCCCCTCAACGACCGCCCGGTGATGCTTTCGCCATCGAGCCCTAATTCCGAGCGATGCGGCAGTTCCGTCGCTCGCGCTTCGGCGACCTGATTCGCGCCGCCGGCCCCAGCGGCCGCCGCCGATTCCTCGCCGACCTCTGGACCGCCCGCGGGTGGGAGACGACTGTTGAAGACCGCCTCGTCGTCGCCCGCCGAGGCGACCGAACCGAGCGACTCGCGGTCGGCTCCCGTCCTCGGTTTTCCCTGTCGCCGTCGGTTCCCGACGAGGCGACAGTCGTCGTCGCGCTCGGCGACCCCGCGCGAACTCGGCGTGCGGCCCCCGACGACGCCCGCGTCCTCTCGCTCGACGAACTCTTCGACCTCGTCCGGTACGGCCTCCCCGAGGGTCGCGGCGACGACCTCGTCGCCGACCACTTCGGCGTCCGCCTCGCCGACTTGCCGGCCGACGGCGGAGGCGGTGGTGCAGGAAGTGCGGGTCGCGCAGGCGGCGCGCGGACCGGGCCGCTCGCGTCCGTGCTTCCTCCCGCGCTCTCGTCGCTCCCGGTCGCGCCGCTTCTCTTCGCCGCGCTCCTCGTCGCGGCGGTCGTCGTGACCGCCGGTTCGGGCGGCGTGCCGACGCTCGGTGAGGCGCTGGGCGGGCAACAGCCGTCGTCCCCGACGCCAACCGCGGCGACGACTCCCGCCCCGACGCCGACGCCCGAACCGCGGGTGGTCGCTCCCGGCGTGACTACCGCAGGCGTCGAGAACGCGACGCTCCTCGCGGCGGCCCACCGTCGGGCCGCGGCGAACCGGTCGTACCGCTGGACGCTCGGCTACCGCGAGTCCATCGCCGGCGACGAGACGGGCCGCGAGGTCGAGGTCGTTTACGTCGAGGCCCCGCACGTCTACGTCTCCGAGGTACAGCGCGCCGGGCGACTCAGGGCGTTCCCGCGCCCGACCGCCTCGGAGGACGCGTATGCCGACGGGACCACGCGCTACGCCCGCCGACCCGCGGAACCGGACGGCGTCGCCGCCCGCGTCCTCGACCCGGACGTGCGCGACGGACCGGGGCGACAGGCCTCGCGCGCCGCCCGCTATCTCGACTGGTACCTCTCGGCGGACGAGACGAGCGTGGCACGCGTGACGACCCCGGCGAACGCGAGCGTCGAAAACGAGGTGGCGCTGTACCGAATCGAGGGCCGCGGCACCGACTTCCCGCGGTCGCGCGGCTATCGGGTCGAAGCGGTCGTCGAAGAAGACGGGTTCGTCCGCTCGATGCGCGTCACCTACGAGACCCGCGACGGCCTCGGCGTCGAGGTCTGGTTCGCGTACGACGCGGTCGGCGAGACGACGGTCACGCGACCGGCGTGGCTCGACCGCGCCGACGGTTCGAACGGCGGCCGGACCGTCGTTCCGGCGAATGCGACCGGGTAGCGACCGGGCGCGTGCCACCGACCGAGGCCGTCCCGATATTCGCGGCGTTTACTGCTCGACGTCGACCGATTCGAGGACCACGTCGGACACCGGCTTGTCGTTGCGGTCGGTCGGGACAGAGCCGATGTCCTCGACGACGTCCATGCCGTCCGTGACCTTCCCGAAGACGGCGTGCTTGCCGTCGAGGTGGGGCTGGGCGTCGAGCGTGATGAAGAACTGCGAGCCGTTCGTGTTGGGGCCGCGGTTCGCCATCGAGAGCACGCCGGGGCCGTCGTGGCTGAGGTCCGAGTGGAACTCGTCGTCGAAGGTGTAGCCGGGGCCGCCGCGGCCGGTCCCTGTCGGGTCGCCGCCCTGAATCATGAAGTCCGAGATGATGCGGTGAAAGAGGATGTCCTCGTAGAGAGGCTCGCCCTCCATCGTCTCGTCCGTCTCGGGGTGGACCCACGTCTTCTCGCCCGTCGCGAGGCCGACGAAGTTCTCGACCGTGTTCGGGACCTTGTCCTCGAAGAGTTCGACCGTGATGTCGCCCTTGTTCGTGTGGAGCGTGGCCGTTGGGTTGTCGCTCATACTCGACCCGTCGGGCGGGCGAGTGAAAACCGTGCCGCCTCCGGTTCGTCGCCGGTGACGCGGCTCTCCGGTTCTCCGTCGGTGACACGACCCCGTTCGGCCCGAGTCTTCCGGTCGGTTCCGCTGACTGTCACACCGACAGACGTTTTTCTCCCCCGCGACCGAGTGGTGTGAGATGACATCACAATTCGACGGAGGGCGGTCGGAGTGAACGCCCGCTCGACCCTCGAACGCCTGTCGGAACTCGCCAACACCTACTTCGTCGGCCTCGTGCTCCTCGCGTCGGCCGCCGCGTTGGCGCAACCGGACCTGTTCACGTGGATTGCGCCCTACATCTCGCCGCTCCTCGGGCTCATCATGCTCGGGATGGGGCTGACGCTCCAGCCCGTTGACTTCCGCCGACTCGCGGAGCGCCCGCGAGACGTTGCCATCGGCGCGCTCGCCCAGTGGCTCATCATGCCGACCGCCGCCTACGCGCTCACGGTGGTCCTCTCGCTCCCGCCGGAACTCGCCGTCGGCGTCATCCTCGTCGGCGCGGCCCCCGGCGGCACCGCCTCGAACGTCATGGCCTACCTCGGGAAAGGCGACGTGGCGCTCTCGGTCGCCATCACGACCGTCACCACGCTGGCCGCGCCGCTGGTCATGCCCGCGTGGGTCGTCGCGCTCGCCGGCGAACAGCTGCAGGTCGGCTTCGTGGACCTGTTCGTCAACATCCTGCAAATCGTCTTCATCCCGGTCGTCCTCGGCTTCGCACTCCGCCTCGTGCTCGACCGCAACGCGCCCGAGGTCGCCGAAGTCGGCCTCGACGTGTTCCCGCTCGTCTCGGTCCTGAGCATCGTCGCCATCGTCGCGGCCGTCGTCGGCCTCAACGTCGATACCATCCTCGGCGCGGGCGCGGCCGCCATCGGGGCCGTCGTCCTCCACAACGCCATCGGCCTCGGCACTGGCTACGGCACCGGCCGCCTCGCCGGGATGTCCGAGGACCGCGTCCGGACGACGACGTTCGAGGTCGGCCTCCAGAACAGCGGGCTCGCGGCGGCCCTCGCGCTGTCGTTCTTCTCGCCCGCCGCCGCCCTTCCGCCGGCGCTGTTCAGCGTCTGGCACAACATCACCGGGCCCCTCCTCGCGAGCTACTTCTCCCGGTCTGCGAGCGGCTCCGCCGGTGGCGCGCCGGCTGACGACTGAATCGCTCGTAAACGACGCGACATTTCCGTTAGCCCCGTCCGCTCGGAACCTGCGCTGGATTAATGTATTGTGGAGAACAAGCACTACTGTATGGTACGAAACGTCGGCACGCTCGACCGGACTGTTCGCCTCGCGCTCGGCGCGCTTCTCGTCGTCGGCGGCGTCGGAAGCTACGCGGGGCTGTTCTCGCTCGGGTTCGGCCCGGTGCCCGCGGCGCTCGGAGCCGTGTTCGTCGCGGCCGTCGGCGTCATCCTGCTCGTGACCGGGTTCCGCCGGACGTGTCCGCTGTACCTGCCGTTCGGCATCGACACCTCCGACGGCCGGAACTGACGCCCAGTATCGCCCCGTCTGCCCTTCTCGCTCCCCTAACTACAAGACACCCCACCGCGATGCGTCGGATATGCACACCGCGGAGACCGTGACGCTCACTCGCCTCCCCTCCGGCGTCCCGGTACAGACGACGGTTCACACGTACGAACCAGCCGACGGGACCGACGGCCCGACGCTCTACGTGCAGGCCGCCCAGCACGGGCGCGAAATCAACGGCACCGAAGTGCTCCGACGACTGCACAGTCGCCTCGAACGCGCAGAGCTCTCGGGGCGCGTCGTCGCCGTCCCCGTGGCCGACCCGCTGACGTTCGACCGCGTCTCCTACGTCACGCCCGAGGTGCTCGACTCCGTCAACTCCAACATGAACCGCGTCTGGCCGGGCGACGCCGACGGGTCGCTCCACCAGCGCATGGCCGCGAAGCTCTGGGAGTACATCAGCGACGCCGACGCCATCATCGACCTCCACACCGGGAGCCCGGACATGCTCACCCACACCGTCTACCTCCGGGGCGACGAGGCCTCCCGCGACCTCGCGCGGGCGTTCGGCGTCGATATCCTCCTCGCAGAGGCCGCCGGCGACGAGGCCGACGACGAGTGGACCGAACGGAGCTTCGACGGCAAACTCCGCGTGGCGGCCACGAACGCGGGCATTCCCTCCATCACCCCGGAACTCGCCCACAACAAACAGCTCGTCGAGCCGGCCATCGTCGCCGGCGTCGAGGGCGTGCTCAACGTCTGCCGCGACATGGGCATCCTCTCGGGCGCGGTCGAGTCGTGGGACGGCCGCACCTATCGCAACCACCTCGGCCGCGTGCAGGCCGCCGCCTCGGGCCTGTTCGTCGCCCGCGAGGACGTCGAACTCGGCCGCGAGGTCCGCCCCGGCGACCACCTCGGCTGGGTGTACGACCCGACCACCTACGAGGTACTGCAGGAGGTCGAAGCCGAGCGCGCGGGTCTCGTCTACTCTATCGCCCGCGAGGCGACCGTCACGGGCGGCGAGACGCTCGTCGGCATCGCGCTCCCGCTGGACGACGGCGAGGACGACACCGAAGGGGACGACCCCTTCGACGAGGCCGACGGCGACCTCGACATATAGGGCAGAAAACACTTATTCGAGCCGGCGGTCGGGCGTGTATGGACCGCCGCGCCGCGTTCTCGCTTCTCTTGGTTCTCCTCGTTGTCGCGGCGGGCACCGTCTTCGTCCTCGACAGGGAGGCCCAACGGCGGGCGATAGCGGCGGAAGAAACGCGTCTCCAGACCGAACTGGCGGCCAGCGAGTGCGTCACGACGTACGGCACGTCGGCGACCGTCAGCGACGAGTCGGCGTCGGTCGTCGGCCGAAGCCTCGACGGCTGGACGGTCCGCGTCTCGCATCCGTACTGGTACAGCACGAACCGGTCACACACCGACGCGTCGTCGGAATCGGTCTACGTCGTGGGCGTGGAGTCGGTTCGGTACGTCGGCGGTGAGTCGGTAGGGCCGACGTGTTGAAGCGAGAGCGTTCGAGTCGGTTTTAGAACGCGCGCAGGTCTTCGAGCACGGCTTCCGCGTCGCCGGAGGCGATGGTCTCGCGGGCCATCTCCAGCCCCTCGTCGATGGTTTCCGCGTCCTCGCGGGCGTAGATGCGGAGCGCCGCGTTGAGGGCGACGGCGTCGGCGAAGCGGTCCTCGCGGTCGCCGGCGAGCACGGCCTCCGTGATTTCCGCGGAGTCGCCGGCCACGTCGTCCTCGTCGACGCCGAGGTCGTCGTACTCGAAGTCCATGCCGTACTCGGCGGTCTCGATGTCGAAGTCGTCGAAGGTGGCCTCGCCGTCGTCGCCGGCGGTCCACTCGGCGACCTTCGTGTAGCCGGGGCGGATGTCGTCGTAGCCTTCCATGCCCTGGAACATGAGGACGCGGTCGAGGTCGTGGTGCTCGCTCGCCTCGAAGGTGTTGACCATCTTCTTGGCGAACGCGAGGTGGTAGAACGACCCGAGGTGAACCGAGGCGTTCGCGGGGTTGGCGATGGTCTCGATGGTGTTGACGAACGTCCGGACGCCCATGTTGTCGCGGCGCTCCCAGAGGGCGTGGATGGCGGGGTTGAACCGCGGCTGGTAGTAGAAGCCGAAGCCGGTGTCGTCGACCATGTCGGCGGACTCCTCGGGGTCGAGTTCCGTGCGGACGCCGAGTTCGTCGAGGACGTGCTTGTAGGCGTCCTGCTTCTGTGTCGGGACGCGGTCGCCGGAGTGGACGACGACGGGCGTGCCGGCCGCGGCGGCGACGACGCCGGCGGCGACGCCGAGGATGGCGGTCTTGCCCTTGCCGTCGTAGTTCGCGCCGCAGTCGACGGGGTCGGCGTCGGGTTCGGCGTACTCGACGTGTTCGGCCATCACGTCGGCGTAGGCGGCGAGTTCCTCCGCGTTGTTGTGCTTCCAGCGGTTGGCGAGCCAGAACGCGCCGAGCGTCGTGTGGTCCGGTTCGCCGGCGAGGATGCGGCGCATCGCCTCGGACGCCTGCTCGCGGCTCATGTCCTCGGCGGACTTCGTGCCTGTGCCGACGACTTCCGTCATCAGACGCTTCAGCGGCCATTCCCCGAACTCGCTGTCGACTACTGCCATGCGCCTGTGTTCGGGCGAGCGGTCAAAAAACGTCCCGTTCGGTCCCGTCGCCCGGGAGCGACGACGCCGTCCGAAAGCGATAGGCTTCCCGACTCCTAACGCCGGGTAATGAGCGCGTTGTCGGATGATTGGCGGGACGGCATCGACGAGGTCGATGCGGCGCTTATCGACGGCTACCAGAGCGGCTTCCCGGTCGAACGGCGGCCGTTCCGCGCCGTCGCCGAGGCGTTAGGCATCGACGAGGACGACGCCCTCGACCGCGTCCGTCGGCTCCGCGACGACGGCATCTTCCGGCGGTTCGGTCCGGTCCTCAACCCGCCGGTCATCGGGAGTTCGACCCTCGCGGCCGTCTCGGCTCCCGAGGAACGCTTCGAGGAGGTCGCCGAGCTCATCAACGGCTACCGCCAGGTGAACCACAACTACCGCCGCGCCCACGAGTGGAACATGTGGTTCGTCGTCACCGCCGGCTCCCGCGAGACGCGCGACCGCATCCTCGCCGAAATCGAGGAGCGAACGGGTTGCGAGGTGCTGAACCTCCCGATGCTCACCGACTACTACATCGACCTCGAATTCCCCATCGTCAACGACGACCGCTTCGCCCGCGAGAGCCTCGGCGCGACCGACGTGAGCGCCACCCGCATCTCCGAGGACGCGACCGGCGACCTCTCGGCGCTCGAAGCCCGCCTGCTCGTGGAGATTCAGGGCGGCTTCCCCCTGTCGAAGACGCCCTACCGGGACGTGGCCGACGCCCTCGACGCCGAGGTCGACGACGTGCTCGTCGCCGTCGAGCGCCTGCTCGCCGACGGCTGTATCAAGCGCATCGGCTGCGTCGTCAACCACATCGTCACCGGCTTTCGGAACAACTGCATGGTCGTCTGGAACGTCCCCGACGACGAACTCGACGCCCGCGGCGAGGCCGTCGGGAGCCTCCCGTACGTCACGCTCTGTTATCACCGGCCGCGCCGCCCCGAGCAGGGCTGGGAGTACAATCTGTTTACCATGATTCACGGCCGGGACGCCGACGCCGTCGACGAGAAGATAGACGAACTCGCCGCCGACCACCTGCCGTTCGACCACGAGCGACTCTACTCGACGGCGAAACTGAAGCAGACCGGCGCGCAGTACGAGGAGCTCGTGGGCTCCGACGACTGAGGAGAAACAGCACTCGTTTTCGACGCCCGCACCGTCGTCCGCGTTACTTCACCGCGAGAGCGGCGACAGCCGGTAGAGCATCCGCGCGGCCTGCGCGACGCCCGTCTTCGCCAGCGACCCGCTCTTGAGCGCGCCGATTTTCGCGTAGTAGCCGGACTTGAACGCGCCCTTCTTGGCGAGCAGCGCGCTCCCGAGCGCCCCGCGCTTGGCGTAGTACGCGGACTTCCGGCCGGCCGCGCCGGCGTAGTGTTTCGTGCTCGTCGGAATCGGCGTTCGGCGGCCTTGGACCTCGGTCGAGCCGTTGCGGATGGCGTCCAAGATGTCGTCGCCGCTGAGGGAGGCGCGCGACACGTCGGGGATGTCGATTTCCGTGTAGGCGCGACCGACGTACCCGACTTTGTGGGCGTCGCTGCCGGCGACGCCGGGGTACTGGCGATTCGCCGCGAACCGGCGGGCGCGGCGGTTCTTGTAGCCCGTGAAGAGCCACGAGTTGTACGTCTCGATGGCGTCGAAGGCGTCGCCGCCCGCGGCGTCGTGATACCGGCCGAGCCGACGGCGACCGATGCCGTGTCGGCTCCGCTGGAAGGGGTGCGGGACGATGGCGACGCCGCCGCGCTCGCGCACCCAGCGGGCCGTCTCGTCCAGCGGGCGACGACGCGGCGGAAGCTCCTCCACGCCGAGCGCGAGGAGGTGGCCGTCGGCCGTCGAGACTTCCACGCCGGGGATGCCGACGAGGCCGTACATCGGTGCGAGTTGCGCCGCTCGAAGGGACTCGTCGATGACGTCGTGGTCGGTGACGACGACGGCGTCCAACCCGATTTCGGCGGCCTGCTCCAAGATGAGCTCCACCGGGTCGTGCGCGTCGTACGAGCCTTCCGAGTGCACGTGGGGGTCGATGCGGACGGTCAGCGCGGACACGCTTCCTCGTTAGGCTTCGGTAACGAAAAAGACACGCCCGAATCGTGCTATCTCGCAGCACAGCACTCGGGCAATCCGATGGAATCCCGACACCCACCGGAACGACCGTGAAAACCCGCGGGCGCGGAGGGTTCAGGAATACGTCACACTACCGACGTAAATTCGTTTCAGCGAATCTTTAGGAATTATCGTGTCGAACGTGTGCACATGGCATCCCAAGACCGCTTTCGTCCCGCCGCCGACCTCGCGAACCTCCGCGAGTCGGGCCGCGAACTCGTCGCGCTGGACGGACGCTCTATCGTCCTCTTCGACCACGAAGGTTCCGTCAGGGCCATCGACAACGCTTGTCCGCACATGGGTTTTCCCCTCGTTCGCGGCTCCGTGGACGAGGGCGTACTGACCTGTCACTGGCACCACGCTCGGTTCGAACTCTCCTGCGGCGACACCTTCGACCCGTGGGCCGACGACGTGCGGACCTACCCCGTGGAGGTGCGCGAGGGAACGGTCTACGTCGACCCGAACCCCGAGCCGGACGACCCCCCGGCGGTCCGCTGGTCGAACCGGCTGGAAGACGGCCTCGAACAGAACCTCCGGCTGGTCGTCGCGAAGTCCGTCATCGGCCTCCTCGACGCCGGCGTCGAGCCGACGGAGCCGCTTTCGACCGGCGTCCGGTTCGGCTGTCGCTACCGGCGCGACGGCTGGGGGTCGGGACTCACCATCCTGACCGCGATGGCGAACGTCCTCCCCGACCTCGCCCCCGACGACCGGAAGCGCGCGCTCTATCAGGGGCTCGTCCACGTCGCGGGCGACGTCTCCGACGAGCCGCCGCAGTTCGAACAGGACGCGCTCGGCGCGACCGACACCGACTTCGACCGCCTGCGGTCGTGGTTCCGCGAGAACGTCGAGGTCCGCGACCCGGACGGCGCGGAACGCGTCCTCCGGACCGCCATCGCGGCCGGTCACGACGACGCTGAACTCGCCGGCATGGTCGCCGCCGCGGCCACCGACCACCGCTACCTCGACACGGGGCACGTCCTCGACTTCGTGAACAAGGCCTGCGAGGCGCTCGACCACGTCGGCTGGGACCGCGCCGACGAGGTCCTCCCGAGCCTCGTCCGCGGACTCGCTCGCGCCGACCGGGCCGAGGAGTCCGCCGAGTGGCGTCGCCCAATCGACCTCGCGGGCACGCTCGACGACGTGTTCGCCGACCTCGACGACCACGTCGCCGCCGGCGCGGGCGAGACGTGGTCCCGCCCGGACGACCTGCTCGATACCCTCCTCGGCGACGACCCGCACGTCATCGTCGACGCGCTGACCGGGGCGATTCGGAGCGGCGCGACGCCCGCCCAACTCGCCGATGTCGTCGCCTTCGCCGCCGGGACCCGCGTCGCGCGGTTCTCGACCACCAACGAGTTCGGCGACTGGAACACGGTCCACCACACGTTCACCTACGCCAACGCGGTCCATCGGCTCGCCGAGCGGACGGGCGCGAAAGAGCTCTACCGCGGCGCGTTCGACGCCGCCGTCAACGTCTACCTCGACCGGTTCCTGAACACGCCGCCGGCCCCGCTTCCCGACCCGGCCCCCGACGCCGACCCCGCGGAAGCACTCGAAACGCTGTCCGCGGCGTTCGACGCCGAGGGACGGGTGAACGACGCCGGCCGGGCGGCCGCGGTTTTCCTCGACGGCGGCGGCGACCCGGCGAGGCTCCGCCGCGAACTCGGGGGCGCGCTGCTCCGCGAGGACGCCGGCTTCCACACCTATCAGGCGCTCGAAGCCGGGTTCGAACAGGCGGCGACGCGGCCGCCCGAGGAGGCGCGGACCCTCCTCGTCGGCGTCGCGCGCTACCTCGCGGCGCACTCGCCGACGCGCCGGGAGCGAGAACAGACGTTCAGCATCGCCGCGCGACTCCAGCGCGGCGAGTCGGTGTACGGCGAGGACGTCGAAGACGCGGCCCGCTGACCCCGCGCCGGGGTCGTCGCGTCGGCCCCCGTCGCTGTCGCCGTCGTCTCTTTTCTACTGCTCGGCGATTCGCTCGCCCGCGTCGACGCCGCTCCAGAGCGCGGCGTGGACCCGGCCCTCGCCGACCGTCCAGTCGCCAGCGAAGTAGAGGCCGTGAGACTCCCCGCGGCGGAGTATCTCGCGGTCGGCGACGCCGTCGGGGAGGGCGTACCGCCAGCCCTGGTCGTCCACCCAGTCGGGGTCGCGCAGGCGCTCGTCGTCGAGGAGTTCGGCGACCATCCCGGCGACCTCGTCGGCCGCGTCGGAGAGGGGGTCGTCGTAGTGCGCCTCCGACCACTCGGGGCTCGGTTGGACGACGAGCAGGCTCTCGCCGTCGGGGACGTGTCCCTCCTTGCACTCCTCGCGGGCGACCCAGCCGATCGGGTGGGTCTTGTCTGGGTTGACGAGGGCGTACCACGGCTCCTCGCGCTCGAAGGGGTAGTGGAGGACGACGGTTCGAACCGTCCGGTACTCGACGCTCCCGATGGCCTCGCGGAGCGCGACCATGCACTGGTCGCCCCAGCCCATCTCGGTGAGAATCCCGGCCGTCTGCGGGGCCGGCGGCGTCAGGAGCACCGAGTCGAACGGGCCGTGGCGCGTCCCCGCCTCGTCGACGACGGACCAGTAGCCGCTGTCGGGGTTGTGGTCGATAGCGGCGACGCGCGTCTCGCGCTCGACCGTCGCTTCGGTCTCCGCGAGCAGGCGCTTCGCCAGTTGGGTGATGCCCTCGGTCCACGTCCACTTGTGTTGGTCCCGCTCGTCGCCCTCGGAGATGACGCCGTCGCCGTCGAACGTCCAGACCGGTTCGTCGATGTCGACCAACCCGTCCGCGCCCAGTCCGCGGACGAGCCGTTCCGTGCGGCGGTCGTAGTCTTTCACGTAGTTCGCGCCGTGGTCGTACCGACAGCCGTGTCGGCGGCGCGTCGCGGCGCGCCCGCACACGCCGCGGCTCTTCTCGAGAATCGTGACGCTCGCGTTCGCCTCGCGGAGCGCGTAGGCCGCGCCAGCCCCAGCGGCCCCGGCTCCGACGATGCACACGTCGCGAGTCATCTCGCCACCCCGCGTGTGAGTCCAGCCAGCATTGGTCAAACGTGAGGCTTCGAGGCGCTAAAAGACTCGCAACGCGGCGGGATTGGGGACCGCGCCCACGCCTCCACCCCGGCCGGAGGCGAAAACGATTCACGTCGCGCCGCCGGAGTCCGGGTATGTACGACTCGGTCATCTTCGACCACGACGGCGTGTTGACGACGCTCGTCGAGCTTTCGCCCCTCCGCGACGCGACGTGGGACGCCTTCGCCGAACTCGGCGTCGCCGACCCCGACCCGGACCACGTCGAGCAGGTGGTCATCCACGTCACGCCCGAGGACGTGCGCGCCGCCGCCGAGCCCTACGACCTCGACCCCGAGACGCTGTTCCGCGTCCGCGACGAACTCCAGTCGGCCGCCCAACAGCGGGCCATCGCCGACGGCCAGAAGGTCCCCTACGACGACTTCGACGCGCTCCGCCGCATCGACGCCCCGATGGGCATCGTCTCCAGCAACCAGCAGGCGACCATCGACTTCGTCCTCGACCACCTCGATGCGACCGACCTGTTCGGAACCGCCTACGGCCGCGAGCCCTCGATGACGAGCCTCCACCGCAAGAAGCCCGAACCTTACTACCTCGAACGCGCCATGGCCGACCTCGGCGTCGAATCGCCGCTGTTCGTCGGCGACAGCGACAGCGACATCGCCGCCGCCGAGGCCGCGGGCGTCGACTCCGCGTTCATCCGCCGCGGCCACCGCGCCGACCACACGCCGACGCCCGATCCGACCCACGAAATCGCCGGCCTCGACGACCTGCTCGAACTCGACGGGGTGCCCGTCGTCGGCGACGCGTCCGCCGCGTCGGGTCCCGCGGCCGACGGCGGCCGCGAAGGCGGAGCGCCGTCTCGATGACCCGGTCGCTCCCCCGCATCGGCCTCGGGACGATGGGCCTCGACACGCCCGACGAGGCCGCCGCCGTGACGACGGCGCTGGAGTTGGGTTACCGCCACGTCGATACCGCGCAGATTTACGGGAACGAGGCGGTCGTCGGCGATGCGCTCGCGGCCGCCGACGTGCCCCGCGAGGACGTGACGCTCGCAACCAAGGTCTGGGCGGACAGCCTCGCGCCCGCCGACGTGCGCCGGACGACCCGCGAGAGCCTCGAAACGCTCGGAACCGACTCCGTCGACCTCCTGTACGTCCACCGCCCCATCGACACCTACGACCCCGAGGCGACGCTTGCGGCCTTCGACGAACTCGTCGACGACGGCCTCGCCCGCGGGGTCGGCGTGAGCAACTTCACTATCGCCGAGCTAGACGAGGCACTCGACCTGCTCGACGCGCCGCTCGTCGCTCACCAGACGGAGTACCACCCGCTGTTCCAGCGCCCCGCGCTCCTCGACCACGCCGAGGAACACGGCTACGACGTTGTCGCCTACTCGCCGCTTTCGGGGGGCCGCGTCCGCGACGTGGACGAGGTCGTCGCGGTCGCGGAGAAACACGGCGCGACACCCGAGGCGGTGAGCCTCGCGTGGCTGGCCGCCAAGGGGCTGTGCCCCATTCCGAAGGCGTCGAGCGAGAAGCATCTCCGGGCGAATCTCGACGCCGTCTCGCTGGAACTCGATGCGGCCGACGTGGCGGCCATCGACGGTATCGAATTTGAGGTCGAACTGTTTCCCGAGTGACGAGTCAGGCGCTCGGCGCCGTCTCGAAGTCTCAATTTCGATACTAGTCCCGGAACGATTATAATAAGACGGGCGAGTGTCCGACCATGCGGATTCCGAGTGGGGTAAGCGGGTTCGACGAACTCATCCAGGGGGGCTTCCTCCCGCGCCGACTGTACGTGCTGAGCGGACCGCCGGGGAGCGGGAAGACGACGTTCACGGCGCAGTTCATGGCCGAGGGGCTACGGAACGGCGAGAAATGCATGTACATCACCATGCACGAGACCGAAGACGAACTCGTCAACGACATGTCGAGTTTCGACTTCGGCTTCGAGACGCTCGCCAGTTCCGAGGGTTTTCGCTTCATCAATCTCGTGAGCCCGAAGGGCAAACACATCCTCAACCAGTTCTCCCAGACCGGTGGCTCGTCGAGCGTCCAGAGCCTCACCGACAAAATCGTCGCGTTCGTCAACTCCCGGCAGGTCGACCGCCTCGTCATCGACTCGACGATGTTGCTTCGGCTGTTTTTCGCCAACGGCTCCGAGGAGATGACGCGGTTTCTGACGGCGCTCAAGCAGGGCGACGCCACGACGCTTCTCATCTCCGAGATGACCGACCCCTCGTCGTACTCCGACGAGCACTTCCTCGCCCACGGCGTGGTGTTCTTCCACAACTATCTGGAGGCGACGGGGATGACACGCGGCATTCAGGTCATCAAGATGCGCGGGACGAACATCGACTGCGACATCCGGTCGCTCGAGTTCACCGACAACGGACTGGTCGTCGACCCCCGGTCGAAGGTCGACCTCTGAGGTAACCACAACCATGTACGAACGGGTCTTCGGAACGGACTGGCGGACGATTTCGGACGAGGAGGCCATCCGCCGGATGTACGCCCTCGGCGTCTCCAGCGCGCTCGGCCACCCGAACCGCGGCGAGTTCGAACGCATCCGCCGGCAGGCAGGGACCGCCTACGGCCGGAGCGTCCTCCAACTCGCCTTCGAGGAGGGCAAACAGCGCGTCGCCCGCAACGAGTCGGAGTACGACTCGAAACAGGACGTCTGGGAGGCGCTCGTCGACGAGGAGACGACGCCCGCCACGACGGGTCGCGCCGACGTGACGATGCAGAAGCCGACGGACAAACAGGGCATCCCCAACGCCGTCGGCCGGGCGTCCGTCCTCGACGGGAACGACGACGACTTCGCTCGGATTCGGCTACCGAAGTTCCTCCGACGCGGGTAGTCGAAGGGACGACGCGAGTAGCCGACGAGCCTTTGGGCGTTCGAACCCTCTCTCGACGTATGAGCGACAGCGAATTCAGCCTCTCCGAGTCCGAGTGGCGCGAGCGACTCTCGGAGGACGCCTACCGCGTCCTCCGCGAACAGGGGACCGAGCCGCGGTTTTCCGGCGAGCACGTCGACCGGAGCGACGACGGCGTCTACCGCTGTGCCGGCTGTGGGACCGAGCTGTTCGACTCGGAGACGAAGTACGACTCGAACTGCGGGTGGCCGAGCTTCTACGCCGCCGAGGACTCGAACATCGAGCTTCGGCGCGACCTGAGCCACGGCATGGACCGCACCGAGGTCGTCTGTTCGACCTGCGGCGGCCACCTCGGCCACGTCTTCGACGACGGCCCGGAGCCGACCGGCAAGCGCTTCTGTATCAACTCGGTCGCGCTCGATTTCGAGGCGGACGAAAAATAGGTCGGAAGAGACGACAGCGAACCGGACCGACGAACACCGAACGCGAACCTCGCCTTCCTCACGCCGAACTCTGATACGTGAGGAACGTCACGGCGACGGCCGCGAAGAGGTCGGGCAGGAACGTGAACGGTCCCAGCCCACTCCCCCTGAACCCGAGGAGGATAGACGCCAGCGGGTTCGACGTGAGGGCGTACAGGAGCAACGCCGCGGTGAAGAGCAGCAGGCTCAGGGTGAACCGGTTCGGAAGCTCCCGGTAGAGCATCGCGTAGGTGGCCGCGAGGAACCCGAGCGCGACGAGGTTGTACGTCGAGACGAACAGTTTTAGCTGCACGAACAGGTCGGGGATGGGCGGGCCACCGGGGCCGCCCGGCTTGTGCGGGACGAACAGGGCGGGTCCGAACCACGTCACGAGCGCGGCGACGGCGAGCGAGACGACCACGACGACCGCGGTCCGTCGGAGCGGGTCGCGGTTGGGCGCGTCGCTCACGCGTCGTCACCTCCGACCGCGACGTCGTCTAAGTTGGCCTTCCGAGCCACCTCGTCGAGCACGTCGAGGTTGGCTTCCATCTGATCGGTCAGAAAGTACGTCTTTCCGTAGTTGTCACCCATAGTCATCAACACGTTGTTCTCGACGAGGAGTTCCAGGTGGTGCTGTGTGGTCTTGTAGTCGAGGTCGAGTTCGTTCGAGAGTTGGTTGGCGTTCATCGGCATGTCGTCGAGCGCGCGGATAATTCGCAGGCGGTTTCGCCCCCCGCGCGACCC